>NZ_KB908293.1:0-367584 GCF_000382425.1 Empedobacter brevis NBRC 14943 = ATCC 43319 | reverse complement strand
CTGTCCTGAGATTTTATAGGAGTTATTTTCGAATTGGACACACCACCAATCAAATACCCGTTTTTTGTTTCGATGATTGTTTTTAAAGTTTCTTCACGTTTGCCTCCTATTGTTTTTTCCCACTTGATATTTCCCAGATCATCGAGTTTAATCACCCAAAAATCAGTTGCTCCAAACCCATTCTGTTGTTTCGTAACCGACTGAGGAGAATCCGAATTGGCTCCAATCAGGTAACCGTTATCAGCAGTTTTTATTACCGTCACAGCTTCGTCATTTCCTAAACCTCCAATTGTTTTTTGCCATTGAATAGCACCTGTGGGATCCAATTTAATGATCCAGATGTCCGTCATTCCAAAGTTTTTTTCTGTTTTATCACCAGATAGGGAAGAAGCGGAAGAACCCACCAGTAAAAAACCGCCATCATTGGAAAGTGTCACGGTTTTCAACAAATCATCACTGTCGCCGCCAAAAGAATTTTGCCATTCCTCGCGCCCATTTTCGTCCATTTTCCAGATGAAATAATCCAATCCACCCCGGTTTTGTTTGGTTTTATTTCCCGAAGGATCGGAATCTGAACTTCCTAAAATCAAGAAGCCATAATCAGGTGTTGGAATTGCATTGTACAGGTATTCAGCCTGATTTCCTCCAATAGATTTTTCCCATAAAATATCGTGCTGAGCGTTAACATAAAAGGAAAATAAGGAGAAAACAGCAAGTAGAGTTTTCTTCATATTAGATGTTGTTAATTAAAGTCAAGATAAGAACTTTTATATTGTATTACAAATTATAAGTACTTATTTAATAGAATGATAAACAGAAATAGTTTACAAATCAATTTGTAGAGGAGAAGAATAGAGGAGATGAGAATAAATAAGAACCCCGCTAATCCTTTACTTTTTTGGTAGAAAATTAGCGGGGTAAGTAGATGGTGTAAAAAGAAAGACGATTTTAGCCAATTATCAAAGAAAATAACGTATTATCTGTATTCAAATATTGATAATCAAAATGATGGTTTTCTAATCGATAAATCAAATTCTCAAAATCTTCTTTTTTATCTAATTCAACGCCAACTACAGCAGGTCCGGTCTCTTTGTTATTTTTCTGAATGTACTGAAAGTAAGTGATGTCATCATTCTTGCCTAAAACATCATTCACCAATTCTTTTAAAGCTCCGGCCCGTTGTGGGAAACTTATGATAAAATAATGTTTTAACCCCTCATATTGCAGACTGCGTTCCTTTATTTCTTCCATTCGTGTGATATCATTATTGCTGCCACTCAAAATGCAAACAACATTTTTACCTTTTATCTCTTCTTTGAAAAAGTCTAAAGCAGCTACACTTAGAGCCCCGGCTGGCTCTACTACAATTGCATCTTCATTGTATAAACGCAAAATAGTTGAACAAACTTTTCCTTCTGGTACAGCATAGGTTGATGTAAGTCCATTTGAACAGATTTCGAATGTTTTTTCGCCAACCTTTTTTACTGCAGCTCCATCCACAAAAGGATCTATTTTTTTCAGAGCAGTAGTTTTGTTATGTTTGATTGCTTCCGCCATACTTGACGCACCGCTTGGTTCTATACCTATAATTTTTGTATTGGGACTAAATGATTTTAACACAGAAATAATCCCAGAAGCTAAACCACCACCACCTATTGGAACAAAAATATAATCAATAGGAGCATTGTTTTCTTCCAAAATTTCCAGTCCAACGGTTCCTTGTCCGGCAATAACTTTTTCATCATCAAAGGGATGAATAAATGTGAGATGATTTTCTATGGATAGCTGATGAGCGTAAGCAGAGGCATCATCAAATGTATCCCCATGTAAGATAATTTCGATGTGCTCTTTTCCAAACCATTTCACCTGTTTTATTTTTTGTTGCGGTGTAGTGGTAGGCATCACAATTTTACCTTTGATGTTCAATTGTTGGCATGAATAAGCAACACCTTGTGCATGATTTCCTGCGCTAGCACATATAACTCCGTTTTGTTTCTCTTGTTCAGCTAGTTGAACGATTTTATTGTAAGCACCTCTCAATTTGTACGAACGTACAATTTGTAAATCTTCCCTTTTTAATGAAATATTTGCTTCAAACTGACGGCTTAAATTAGCATTAAAGTCGAGAGGAGTCTTTCGGGCAATTCCTTTCAAATTAATTTGTGCACAATTGATTTCGTCTATAGACACACCTAAGGTCGCAGTTTTCTCACTTCTAAACCTGTTTGCCATAATTCACTATTTCTTAGTTCGGTTAATTCTTCAGTTAATTTTTTACGATAATCCGGTTGACTATTTGCGTTGATGGTAATTGCAGCTTCATTTCCTGTAGCAACACTTTCGTATAAATCTTCTAATACAGGTTTATTGGCATTTTTGAATTTATTTTTCCAATCTAATGCGCCACGTTGCGCAGTTGTAGAACAGTTGGCAAACATCCAATCCATTCCGTTTTCAGCGACTAAAGGCATTAAACTTTGTGTTAATTCTTCAACGGTTTCGTTGAAAGCTTCACTTGGGGTATGCCCTTTAGAGCGTAGAACTTCATATTGTGCTTCAAAAATTCCAGCAATTGCCCCCATTAAAACTCCGCGCTCTCCTGTTAAATCGCTGTAAACTTCTTTTTCGAATGTTGTTTCGAATAGGTAACCGGATCCGATGCCAATGCCAATTGCCAAAGCTTTTTCTTTTGCTTTACCTGTTGCGTCTTGAAAAACAGCATAACTTGAATTAAGACCTTTTCCTTCTAAAAATAATCGTCGTAAAGATGTTCCAGAGCCTTTTGGTGCAGCTAAGAAAACATCAATTTCTTTTGGTGGAATAATCCCGGTTTGTGAATGAAATGTTACACCAAATCCATGCGAAAAATACAAAGACTTTCCTGCTGTAAGATGTGGTTCTATTTGCTCCCAAGCAGCAATTTGTCCGGCATCTGATAAGAGATTCATTAAAACTGTTCCTCTGGAAGAAGCTTCTTCAATATCAAATAATGTTTCGTTTTCTACCCAACCGTCCCTCTTTGCATTTTCCCATGATTGACTGTTTTTGCGTTGACCAACAATCACATTAAATCCATTGTCTTTTAAGTTTAAAGCTTGACCAGGACCTTGAATTCCATATCCTAAAACCGCGATGGTTTCATTTGCTAAAACTTTTTTCGCTTTATCCAAAGTAAATTCCTTTCTAGTGATTACTTCTTCTTGTGTTCCTCCAAAATTAATGATTGCCATAATGTTTCTTTTTTTTATAATTTGTTGCTGTTAATATGTTTAATTTCAATGATGCGATAAAACTGTAAAACCAGTTTATCTTTTGTTAAATGTGTTGGGTGATAGGTAATTTCTACATTGGCCAAATTGTTTTGCTGCTGTACGACTTCCAGGTGATTGATGTTGATCCGGTTTCGTGTAAAAACTGTGATGATCCGCTCTAATGCACCAACTTGATTTTCTACGGTAAGATGTATTGTTTCCATAATGTTCTCTTTTTAGAATAGTCGTATATCACTTACAGAGCTGCCAGCTGTAATCATAGGAAAAACATATTCCTCTCTTTTTACATGGATATTTAATAAATAACTTTCTTCAGCGTTCAGCATTCTCTCCAAGGCATCATCTAGCTCTTCTGTTTCTGAAATATTTTCTCCTTTTATACCAAAAGATTGAGCAACCTTACTGAAATCAGGATTTGTCATTTCGACGAATGAATAACGCTTGTCAAAAAACATGCTTTGCCATTGTCGAACCATTCCTAAGTAATGATTGTTCAAGACGATAATTTTTACTGCAACATGGTATTGAAAAATTGTTGCCAGCTCCTGAATTGTCATTTGAAAGCAACCGTCTCCAATAATGGCGATTACTTCTCGTTTTGGTTGTCCTAATTTTGCTCCCATTGCTGCAGGTAAAGCAAACCCCATTGTTCCTAAACCTCCGGAAGTATAATAACTATTTGGATGATTGAACTGGTAATAGCGGGCAGCCATCATTTGATGTTGACCAACATCTGCAACAATTACAGCTGTTCCTTTTGTTTTTGCAGATAGTTGATGAATAACGTATGACATGGTTAAACCATCTTGTTTTGCCATTACAGCTTCATTGCGAACATATAAACTCTCTTCTTCATCCAATTTTTTAAACTGTTCTAACCACTTTGGATTTGATTTGTTTATTAATAATGGAAGAAGCTCTTGTACCACTTTTTTTGCATCTCCCAATAAAACAACCTCAGCCTCAACAACCTTATTCACTTCTGAAGGATCAATTTCAATGTGAATGATTTTGGCCTGTTTTGCATACGTATTGATGTTTCCGGTTACACGATCATCGAAACGCATTCCAATAGCGAGTATGACATCGGATTCATTTGTTAATTTATTAGGCGCATAATTCCCATGCATTCCTACCATTCCGGTAAACAGGGGATGATTTGAAAGAAAATTACTTAATCCATGTAAGGTACAAGCCGTTGGAATGTTTTGTTTCTCAACTAATTCCAGAACTTCAGCTTCAGCTTTTGAAATTCCAACGCCATTTCCAACGATTAACAAAGGCTGTTTCGCCTGATTCAATAGAGCTGCAGCTTTCTGTAATTCAAGTTTGAAGGAATCAAATTTTGAAGTAAAAACTGTATTTTTTAATTCTTTGAAACGTGGATAATAAAAATTCTGAGTCCTTTCTGCGACTTGCGCATCCTTCGTTATCTCAATGACAACAGGACCTGGCTTACCTGTTTTTGCGACATGAAAAGCTTTTGCAATAATTTCCGGAATTTCATTTGCATCGACAATTTGATAATTCCATTTCGTAACTGATTTCGTTAGACTCATGACATTGGATTCCTGAAAAGCATCTGTTCCCAAAAGTACAGATGGAACCTGGCCAACTATACAAACCATTGGAACACTATCCATAAATGCATCAGCTAATCCTGTAACCAAATTTGTTGCACCCGGACCAGAAGTCGCGAAAACTACTCCTGTTTTTCCTGTTGTTCTTGCATAGCCTTCCGCCGCATGTGTTGCGCCTTGCTCATGGCGAACTAAAATATGTTCGATAGCATGAGAATAATCAAATAAGGCGTCATAAATTGGCATAATAGCCCCTCCTGGATATCCAAAAATGTATTCTACATTTTCGTTCATTAAGCTTTCTAATACAGCATACGAGCCGGTATTTTTTTTGAAATTATCGGTCAGTAAGACATCCTTCGGAAGCGTTTCTAACTTGTTTTGCGTATTTGTATAGGATTCCATTTTTTACTTTTAATTCGGGTTGTTTCCAATTATTTTTTCGTTTTGTTAACGTGTTTTCATCAACCAATAAATTCAGTTGTTTTCTGTTGATGTCAATTTCAATGAGGTCACCATTTTCAACTAAACCGATAGGTCCTCCTTCGAAAGCTTCTGGTGTAATATGACCGACGACAAAACCATGAGTACCACCACTAAATCTTCCGTCTGTTATCAATGCTACTTTATCCCCGAGTCCGGCACCAATAATGGCTGAAGTAGGTTTGAGCATTTCAGGCATTCCCGGACCACCTTTAGGACCTTCATTTCGAATAACAAGTACACTTCCTGCATGAATTTGGAACTCTTCAATTGCTTTTAATACCTCAACTTCGCTGTCAAAAACTTGCGCCTTTCCTTTGAAATAGAAACCTTCTTTTCCCGATATTTTAGAAACAGACCCTTCCGGAGCAAGATTTCCGTACAGCATTTGGAGGTGACCTGTTTCTTTGATAGGGCTGCTTAATGGGTGAATAATATTTTGCTTTGAGAAATCTAATTCAGCAACATTTTCTAAATTTTGAGCAATAGTTTTTCCGGTAACAGTCAGGCACTTTCCGTCGAGCATATTTTCATTCATCATATATTTCATCACAGCCGGGATTCCGCCAATTTTACTCAAATGTTCCATTAAGTATTTTCCGCTTGGTTTCAAATCAGCTAATACAGGGGTCTTGTCATTAATTGCTTGAATGTCATCTAAAGATAATTCGATCTCCATCGTAGCAGCAATCGCTAATAAATGAAGCACAGCATTGGTACTTCCTCCTAAAACGACAATTACTTTTATGGCATTTTCTATCGAATCTTTAGTGATAATGTCACTAGGTTTAATCTCTTTTTCTAATAAAATTTTCAGGTAATGAGCAGCACTAAGGCATTCATTTTTCTTCTCTTGACTCATGGCAGGATATGAAGAGGAATAAGGTAAACTCATTCCTAAAGCTTCAATCGCAGCAGCCATCGTATTTGCCGTGTACATTCCGCCACATGCACCAGGACCGGGACAGGCATTTTGAATAATTCCGCAATAATCTTTGTCATCGAGATTGCCATTTAGTTTTTTTCCTAAAGCTTCGAAAGCGGAAACAATGTTTAACTCTTCATCTTTATAGTGTCCCGGAGCAATTGTTCCTCCATAAATCATAATAGACGGACGGTTTAACCGACCCATTGCCATAATAGAACCGGGCATATTTTTATCACAGCCGGGAATAGTAATGACACCATCATAAAAATGTGCTGCGCAAACAGCTTCTATAGAATCGGCGATAATTTCTCTGCTCACCAAAGAGTAGCGCATGCCTGAAGTACCGTTTGTAATACCGTCACTGATTCCGATTGTATTAAACTTTAATCCAATCA
Organism: Empedobacter brevis NBRC 14943 = ATCC 43319; assembly: GCF_000382425.1. GTDB lineage: Bacteria > Bacteroidota > Bacteroidia > Flavobacteriales > Weeksellaceae > Empedobacter > Empedobacter brevis. The sequence goes on along the minus strand of NZ_KB908293.1, from coordinate 360,926 downwards.
AATCTTCTTTTTTCATTCCATCCTGAACCAATTGAGCCAATTGGTTCAGGTGCATGTTACAGGTATTTCCATCGTATCCCATACTTGCAATTCCGATTAAAGGCTTTTGTAGGTCTTCATTCGTTAGGCCAATCCCGTGTAACATCGCTTGTGATGCAGGTAAAGTATCATCTTGTGTTATGGTTCGACTGTGTTTGTTAAGTGTTTCTTTGTTGTTGTTCATCATTATTTACTTGCTAAAGGTTTTATATTAAATCATAAAAAAAAGCCACCTTAATAAAAGGTGGCTTCATAAGAAATCTTCAAAAAAAATGTCAATATACCACCCTTCCTAACCCGAGATTAAGACGAAAATAATGATGATAATAATGACAAATGAATGTTGCATAATGCTATTTTCTACTACTTTTAATTTGTTTTTAAAATAAAAAAAAGCCACTTCTTTAAGAAGTGGCTTTAATTGATATCTTGTATGTACACAACTAATTACCACTCCTAGGAATAAGAATGACTAAAATAATTACGTTAATAATGTTGTGAACGAATTTCATTTTTTACTTTTGATTAATCAAAGCTAGAATTATTTTTTTTAATGAATCAAATTTTTTTCATAAAATTTTTGAAAAAAATAATTATGATTAAAAATTCACATTTATCATTTCCTTTTTTTAAAGATTAATTAAAAATAAGGTTATTTAATTTTACATTTGCAAAACTTTGGAACAGAAAACTATTCACAACGTTTTTAGCTTATACGATTCTTCAGATTTCGTACAGAAGCTTATTGTCAATTTTAAAAATAATCCGCATTATAAAGTCAATATCAAAGGTTTTTTAGGTTCTGGATTGAGCATTTTAACAGGGCATTTATATGATCGAGTTGCACGTCCGACGATTCTGATTTTTGATGACAAAGAAGAAGCAGCCTATGTATTGAATGATTTGGAAACATTATTTGATAAAGAACAAATCCTGTTTTTTCCTTCCTCTTACAAACGTCCTTATGAAGTAGAAGAGGTGAACAATGCTAATGTTGTTATACGTACAGAGGTGTTGAATGCCTTATCTCATTCAAAACGTCCGAAAATAATTGTGACGTATGCGGAAGCTTTATCCGAAAAAGTGGTAACGAAAAAAGCATTAACGACCAATACATTAAAAGTAAAAGTAGGAAATGACTTAGGGATTGATTTTTTGACAGAAGTTCTGTCTTCTTATAATTTTCACCGTGTAGACTTTGTTTCTGAACCAGGTGAATTCTCGATTCGCGGTGGAATTGTGGATGTTTTCTCGTTTTCGAACGAACATCCTTACCGTATTTCATTGTTTGGTGATGAGGTAGAAACAATCAGAACGTTTGATATTGAAAATCAATTGTCGATTGCAACAACAAAAGAAATTACGATTATCCCGAATCTCGAAAGTAAATCGATTGATGAAAAGCGAGAAAGTTTTCTCGAATATATTTCAAAAGATAGTTTAATCATTGCTAAGAATATTTCTGTTTTAGCAAAACAGATTACAAAGAATTTTGAGCAAGCGGAATCGGCTTATTCAGAATTAAAAGGAGAAATTAGACAAGCCGAGCCCAACCGTTTATTTTTAAATGAAAATGCTTTTCTCCAACAAATTTCAACCTTTGGAGTCATTGAATGTTCGATGAAATCTTATTTTGAAACGGTTGAAGAAATTGAATCGCCTTTTAAACCTCAACCAACTTTCAATAAGCAATTTGAATTACTGATTGATGATTTGAACGAGCATAAAACGAACGGGTATAAAAATGCATTGATTTGTTCGAACGAAAACCAAATCAAACGATTTGAAGAAATTTTTGAGGATATAGGAAAAGAAGTTGCTTATATTCCGGTTTTAGGCTCTATTTACCAAGGTTTTATTGATGAGGAAATAAAATTAACGTGTTATACGGATCACCAGATTTTTGGACGTTATCATAAATTCAATCTTCGTAATTCATTCTCTAAAAAAGAAGCCATTACATTAAAGGAGATCAATTCTTTGCAAATCGGTGATTTTGTAACGCATATCGATTATGGAATTGGAAAATTTGCTGGTTTGGTCAGACTAAATAACAACGGTGTGACACAAGAATCGATTAAATTGATTTATCAAAATAATGATATCCTGTATGTCAACATTCATTCGTTGCATAAAATTGCGAAGTTCAGAGGGAAAGACGGACAAGAACCAAAAATTTCAAAACTTGGTTCGCCAGCATGGAAAAACCTAAAGAATAAAACCAAGGCGAAAGTAAAAGAAATTGCTTTCGATTTGATTAAATTATATGCAAAACGTCGTGCCAGAAAAGGTTTTGCGTATTCGCCGGATACATATTTGCAAAATGAGCTCGAGGCGTCTTTTATTTATGAAGATACCCCAGACCAATACAAAGCAACACAGGACGTGAAAAGTGATATGGAATCTGAACGTCCTATGGATCGTTTAGTTTGCGGTGATGTAGGTTTTGGAAAGACAGAAGTTGCGATTCGTTCGGCAATGAAAGCGGCTGTAGATGGAAAACAAGTTGCTGTTTTGGTTCCGACCACTATTTTAGCTTTTCAACATTTTAAAACGTTCTCAGAGCGATTAAAAGACCTGCCTGTAAAGGTGGCTTATCTTAATCGTTTTGTGACAGGTGTAAAGAAGAAAGCGGTTTTAGATGGATTGAAATCCGGACAAGTTGATATTGTGATAGGAACGCATCAATTGGTTAATCCAAAAATTGAATACAAAGATTTAGGGTTATTAATTGTTGATGAAGAACATAAATTTGGTGTTGGCGTAAAAGATAAATTGAAAACACTACGTGAAAATATTGATACATTAACACTAACTGCAACACCAATTCCACGAACACTTCAATTCTCATTAATGGCTGCACGGGATTTATCGGTGATTAAAACTCCTCCGCCAAACCGTCAACCTGTGGATACGCAATTGGTTGGGTTTAATGAAGAGATTTTTCGTGATGCTATTATGTATGAAATGCAACGTGGAGGGCAGGTTTACATCATTCACAATCGTGTACAATCGCTAAAAGATATTGCAGGAATGGTACAGCGTTTGGTTCCAGATGCACGCGTTGCGATTGGACATGGGCAAATGGACGGGAAGCAATTAGAAGCTGTTCTATTGGATTTTATTGATGGTCGTTATGATGTGTTTGTGTCCACAACAATTATCGAATCAGGTTTAGATGTTCCTAATGCGAATACAATTTTAATTAATGATGCGCAGAATTTCGGTTTGGCGGATTTACATCAAATGCGGGGTAGGGTAGGACGTAGCAATAGAAAAGCATTTTGTTATTTAGTAGCACCTCCGATTTCTGTTTTAACAGATGAGGCACGTAAACGTTTGCAAGCAATTGAACAATTTTCAGATTTAGGTTCTGGGTTTAATATCGCGATGAAAGATTTAGAGATTCGCGGGGCAGGAAATCTCTTGGGGGCAGAGCAAACAGGTTTTATGATGGACATTGGATTCGAAACATATCAAAAAATCTTAAATGAAGCCATTGAAGAGCTGAAAGAAACAGATTTCAAAGATTTATTTGAAGACCAGAAATCCGGTAATGAGAAGTCGTATGTTTCTGATGTACAAATAGATTCGGACTTACAAATTATGTTTCCTGATGAGTACATTGAAAGTTCGGAAGAACGTTTACTGTTGTATAAAGAACTGGCGGATATTGAAACAGAAATAGAGTTACAAACGTTTAAAAATAATTTGATTGACCGTTTTGGAAAATTACCGGAAGAAGCTGAAAATTTATTAGAATCTATTCAATTGAAATGGGTAAGTAAAAAATTAGGGTTTGAACGTTTGGTGATGAAGAAAGGTATTCTTTTGGCTTACTTTATCAACAAACCGCAAAGTGAGTTTTACCAATCAGATGAATTTAGATTAATTTTAAATTACGTACAAAATAACCCTAAAAACATCAGTTTTAAGGAAAAATCACCCAAAAAGGGAGAAGAATACCCAACATTGTTGCTGCGTTTCGAACATGTGAAAACTGTTCATGAAGCCTTGCAAAATCTTGAGAATTTATTAATTCGATAGTTATTTCAACTTAAAATTACCAATCTAATAAAATAAAAAAGAAGAATTGACGAAATTGTTAATTCTTCTTTTTGCATTTTAGAACAAATATTCCTGATTGAATAAATATTATATAAATTTATTATATAAGGAGTTTCAACTTGCTGAGCCAGAATTTAAATAAGCAATCTAATATTTTATTATTATTTTTATCGATAAAATTTTGTTGGAAAAAATAGTAAAGTGATTATGGAAACAGCATCAAGTTATATTCCTATTCTAATCCTTTTTATTGTAGCTTTTGCATTTGTAGCAGGTACTATTGTGGCAACACATTTACTTGGTCCGTCACGCAAAACAGATGAAAAATTAGAGAATTTCGAATCGGGAATTGAAAAAGTAGGAAATGCAAGACAACCTTTCGCAATTAAGTATTTCCTTGTAGCCATTTTGTTCGTATTATTTGATGTAGAGGTTATTTTCTTCTATCCTTATGCAGCGAATTTTAAAGAATTAGGTTGGGAAGGATTTGCAGCGGTTGCAACATTCGTTGGATTGTTTTTCGTGATGTACATATATGTACGTAAGAAAGGAGCTCTTAATTGGGAAAAATAGAGTGATTAAATATCTAAAATAATAGTATAATGATTCATAATAAAAGACCAGTAACACACAATACCAATGTGAAGATCGTAGAGTCTCCAGGTGGTTTTGAAGGTGAAGGTTTTATGGCGATGCAACTATCTAAAGTAGTTGGATTGGCTCGTAAAAACTCAATTTGGCCTTTACCATTTGCGACAAGTTGCTGTGGAATCGAGTTTATGGCAACAATGGGTTCGACATACGATTTGGCACGTTTTGGATCTGAGCGTTTGGCATTTACGCCGCGTCAGTGTGATTTGTTGATGGTAATGGGTACAATTTCTAAGAAAATGGCTCCGGTTCTGAAACAAGTTTACATTCAAATGGCAGAACCTCGTTGGGTAATTGCAGTTGGAGCTTGTGCAAGTTCAGGTGGTATTTTCGATACATATTCGGTTTTACAAGGAATTGATGAAGTAATTCCTGTAGATGTATATGTACCAGGTTGTCCGCCTCGTCCGGAAGCAATTATTGATGGTGTAATGCGAATTCAGGAGTTGGTAGAAACAGAAAGTGTTCGTCGTAGAAGTAGCGAGGAGTATCAACAACTTTTAGCAAGTTATGGAATTAAATAAACTGAAATAATGGACAATTCATTTATACAAGACCGTTTGGTTCAGAAGTTTCAAGAAAATATATACGGATACGAAGAACATTTTGGTGTACTTACACTTCATGCAAACAAAGATTTCAATTTAAAAATTCTACAATATTTATACGATGATGAGCAATTGGCTTTCAAATTTTTGAAAGACTTAACAGCTATTCACTATCCAAATAATGTTGGACAAGAACTTGTCGTGACCTATTTGGTTTATAATATGTATGAAAATGTTGCGGTTCGATTAAAATTTGCTTTACCAATCGAAAAGCCTTCGATTTTTACAGCAACTAAAATATTCGAAACAGCCAACTGGTTAGAGCGTGAAGCGTATGATTTCTTTGGTGTTGACTTTGTAGGACATCCAAATTTAATTCGTGTCATGAATGTTCCGGAAATGGATTATTATCCATTGCGTAAAGAATTTCCATTAGAAGATCAAACACGTAAAGATAAAGATGACGATATGTTTGGTCGCGGTGGTGATTTCAATTATGGTGGTTTTAATGTAAAAGTCAATTAACCATGGGAAAAGAGAAAATTAAAAAATCAAAACATCTTGATCTTCCGGATGGTTCGTTAGAAAAGAGTACAATTACTTTAAATTTAGGACCAACGCACCCGGCAACACATGGGGTATTTCAAAATATCTTAGAGATTGATGGTGAAATCATCAAATCTGCGGTTCCTACTGTTGGGTATATTCACCGTGCCTTTGAAAAAATTGCGGAACGTAAACCATTGTACCAAATAACACCTTTAACAGATCGTTTGAACTATTGTTCGGCGCCGTTAAATAACTTGGGTTGGCACATGACTGTTGAGAAATTTGTTGGAATAGAAGTTCCTAAAAGAGTTTCTTATTTGCGTGTCATTATTATGGAATTGGCTCGTGTAGCAGATCATATCGTTTGTAATTCGATTATGGGTGTTGACACAGGAGCATTTACAGGATTCCTTTACATGATGAAATACCGTGAGTTGATTTACGAAATCTATGAAGAAATTTGCGGTTCTCGTTTAACGACAAATATTGGTCGTATTGGTGGTTTTGAACGTGACTTTTCAGAAACAGCCTGGGCTAAAATTCACCGTTTCATTAGAGAGTTTCCGGATGTACTAACAGAGTTTGAAAACTTGTTTTTGCGTAACAGGATCTTCATGGACCGTACACAAGGTGTTGGTGGGATTTCTGCTGAACGTGCCGTAAACTATGGTTTCACAGGTCCAAACTTGCGTGCAGCTGGTGTAGACTATGATGTTCGTGTCGCTAAACCTTACTCTCGTTACGAAGAATTTGAATTTGATATTCCAGTTGGAACAACAGGGGATTGTTATGATAGATTCTTAGTTCGTGGTCAAGAAATGTGGCAAAGTTTAAGCATCATCAAGCAGGCAATTGCTAAAATTGATGCGTTAGAAGGAGAGGAAGCAACGCTATATCATGCTGATGCGCCGGATTTCTATTTACCGTTAAAGAAAGATGTTTATACAAAAATGGAAGCGTTAATCTATCATTTCAAAATTATTATGGGAGAGGTAGATATGCCAAAAGGAGAAATTTATAATTCAATTGAAGCCGCAAATGGTGAGTTGGGTTATTATTTCGTGTCTGATGGTGGGCGTTCGCCATACCGTTTACATTTCCGTAGACCTTGTTTCATTTATTATCAAGCTTATCCAGAATTGATCGAAGGATCAATGATTTCAGATGCCATTATCACAATGAGTAGTTTGAATTTGATTGCTGGAGAATTAGATGCTTAATAAAAATTATTAAAAATGGCAGTTCAATTTTCAGAAGAAACACAACAAAAAGTAGATAAAATCATTGCACGTTATCCGGAAGATAAAAAACAAAGTGCTTTGATTCCTTTACTTCATGTGGCACAAGCTGAGTTTGGTGGTTGGTTAGACACACCTCATTTGGATTATGTTGCAGAAGTATTGAATATTTTACCAGTAGAAGTTTACGAAGTAGCTTCATTTTATTCGATGTTTAACTTAAATCCTGTAGGGAAATTTGTGTTAGAAGTTTGTCAAACAGGACCTTGTATGTTAAGAGGTTCAGACAAAATTATCGAGCACATCAAGACAAAATTAAATATTGAAGCTGGTGGAACTTCGGCAGATGGGTTATTTACCTTAAAACCAGCCGAATGTTTAGGAGCATGTGGTTATGCGCCGATGATGCAGTTAGGAAAAACGTATCGTGAGAATTTAACGATCGAGAAAGTAGACGAATTAATCGAGGAATTGAAAAAATTAGCATAATGGGACAAAAATTACTGTTAAAAAATATTGATGTTCCAGGTATTCGTCATTACCAAGCTTACCGCGAAAACGGTGGTTATGCAAATGCTGAGAAAGCATTTAAAATGACAACGGACGAAATCTTAGAAGAAGTAAAAACTTCCGGGTTAAGAGGTCGTGGTGGTGCAGGTTTTCCAACTGGAATGAAATGGAGCTTTTTGGCAAAGCCAGAAGGTGTTCCAAGACACTTAGTGGTAAACGCAGACGAATCTGAACCAGGAACGTTCAAAGACCGTTTCTTGATGGAATATATTCCTCATATATTAATTGAGGGAGTTCTTATTTCGTCATATTGTTTAGGTTCAAATACTTCATTTATCTATATCCGTGGAGAATATGCATGGGTTGCAGAAATTTTAGAGGAAGCAATCGACGAAGCAAAAGCGGCAGGATGGTTAGGTAAAAACATTCAGGGAACTGGGTTTGATTTAGAAATTTATGTTCAACGTGGAGGTGGAGCTTACATCTGTGGTGAAGAAACGGCATTGTTAGAATCGTTAGAAGGTAAACGTGGAAATCCACGTCTAAAACCACCTTTCCCGGCTGTTAAAGGTTTATGGGGAAGACCAACAGTTGTGAACAATGTAGAAACAATTGCAGCGGTTGTTCCAATTATTGAAATTGGAGGTGAGGCGTATTCTAAAATTGGAGTAGGACGCTCTACAGGGACAAAATTAATTTCAGCTTGCGGTAATATTAATAAACCGGGAGTTTATGAAATCGATATGACGATTACGGTTGAAGAATTTATTTATTCGGATGAATATTGTGGAGGTATTCCAAATGGAAAACGTCTGAAAGCATGTATTCCTGGAGGAAGTTCTGTTCCAATTGTTCCTGCAAACTTATTGTTAAAAACAGCTGAGGGTAAACCTCGCTACATGAACTACGAAAGTTTATCAGAAGGAGGGTTTCAAACAGGAACGATGATGGGATCTGGAGGGTTTATCGTATTAGACGAAGATCAAGATGTTGTTTATCATACCTATACACTGGCTCGTTTCTATCGTCACGAATCATGTGGACAGTGTTCTCCATGCCGTGAAGGAACAGGTTGGATGGAAAAAATCTTAAAACGAATTGATGAAGGAAAAGGAAAAATGTCTGATATCGAATTGTTATGGGATGTGCAACGTAAGATTGAAGGAAATACAATTTGTCCATTAGGTGATGCAGCGGCTTGGCCGGTTGCAGCAGCAATTCGTCATTTCCGTGATGAGTTTGAATGGCACATTAACAATCCGGAAGAATGTTTAGTTCGTAATTATGGTTTAGCGCATTATGCTGATCCATTGGAGATTAAAGAAACCGCAAATTAATACGAAGATGGCAGAAGAAACACCATTATTTAAAGTTACCATCGATAACGAAACGATTGAAGTGCCTGCGGGAACAACGATCCTTCAAGCCGCTCGTATGATTGGTAAAGAAGTAGCACCTCCGGCGATGTGTTACTACGGTAAATTAGAAAATACAGGAGGAAACTGTCGAACTTGTTTGGTCGAAGTATCAAAAGGAAGTGAGGCGGATCCTCGTCCAATGCCAAAATTGGTTCCGTCTTGCCGTACAACGGTGATGGATGGAATGGTTGTAGGCAATAAAACATCTGAGCGTACAGTTGAGGCACGTAAAGGTATTGTTGAATTATTATTAATCAACCACCCTTTAGATTGTCCGGTATGTGATCAGGCGGGAGAATGTAAGTTACAGGATTTAAGTTATGAACACGGAGCAGAAGCAACGCGTTACGAATTTGATCGACGTACATTCCCAAAAGAAGATTTAGGTCCAAATATTCAGTTGAACATGAACCGATGCATTTTATGTTATCGTTGTGTAAAAACTGCGGATCAAATCACAGGTTGCCGTGAGCATGGCGTAATGAATCGTGGAGATCACGCTGAAATTTCGACACATATTCACAAAAGCCTAGACAACGAATTCATCGGAAATATTATTGATGTTTGCCCGGTTGGTGCATTAACAGATAAAACATTCCGTTTCAAAAACCGTGTTTGGTTCTTGAAGCCGGTTGATGCACACCGCGATTGTCCAACATGTTCCGGTAAAGCGCAAGTGTGGTTCCGTGGGAACGAAGTGTTCCGTGTAACAGCCCGTAAAGATGAATTTAATGAAGTAGAAGATTGGATTTGCAATACATGTCGTTTTGATAAAAAAGATATCAACGATTGGGTATTAGAAAAACCATCTGAGATTTCTAAAGATTCAGTTGTTCGTCAAGGTCATTATTTTGAGAATAAAGTGGAGCCGAAAGAAACACTTCCGAAAGTAATTAAACGTGATCCGAAGATTTTATTAGATATTCACTCGGTTTCAGAAGTAAATGAACCCAACCGTGATTTATCTAAAATAGATGGACCGGCAACAAGTAAAGATTTTAAAGATTAATCATTCGTAAATTAAATTAACAAAAATGACAGAAGAATTTATTGCTGATGCATTAGAAAAGTTAGCTTTAGTAGGCGTAATGATTGGTTTTGCATTAGTTGTTGCCATGTACTCTACTTGGGCTGAACGTAAAGTTGCAGCATTTTTGCAAGATCGTATCGGACCAAACCGTGCAGGTATTTTTGGTTTATTACAACCACTTGCCGATGGTTTAAAATTATTTTCGAAAGAAGAAATCACTCCAAAAGATTCGAATAAATTTTTATTCATCTTAGGTCCATCATTGGCAATGATTGTTGCGTGTATGACAGGCGCAGTTATTCCATGGTCAACAGCTTTCGAGATAGGAGATCGTGTTGTTGTTCCTCAAATTGCAGATGTTAACATCGGATTTTTATACATTTTAGGTGTATTAAGCTTAGGTGTTTATGGAATTATGATTGGTGCTTGGGCATCGAACAACAAATACTCATTAATGGGAGGTTTGCGTGCAGCTTCGCAGATTATTTCGTACGAGTTACCGATGGGAATCGTGTTAATCACAATTTTGATGATGACAGGTTCTTTGAAATTGAGTGATATTGTGCATTATCAACAAGAGCATGCGTGGTTCATCTTATTACAACCATTAGGATTTATTATTTTCTTGGTGTGTTCATTCGCAGAAACTAACCGTACTCCGTTCGATTTACCAGAAGCAGAAAATGAGTTAATTGGAGGTTATCACTCAGAATATTCTTCGATGAAGATGGGATTCTTCTTATTTGCAGAATACATCAACATGTTTATCAGTTCTGTGGTAATTTCTACCATCTATTTTGGCGGATACGATATCCCGTTTGTAGACGATGCAACATTAGTAAACTCTATCGGAGTGAATGGAACGGCAATTCTTAATTTCCTTTCATTATTCGGTAAAGCTTGTTTCTTCATCTTTTTCTACATGTGGGTGCGTTGGACGATTCCTCGTTTCAGATACGATCAATTAATGGATTTAGGGTGGAAAAAATTATTGCCTTTAGCATTAATCAATATGTTAATCACAGGCTTAGTGATTTTATTATTAAACAAGTAGAATCATCAAAATCATTAAAAGTATGAAACCAATTACAAATAGAGTAAAACAAGTAGAACGTAAACCCCTTACTTTTTGGGAAAGTATCTATTTGATTTCTATCGCAAAAGGGTTGATGATTACATTGAAGCATTTCTTTTCGAAGAAAGCGACAATTAGTTATCCGGAAAAACAAAGACCGTTTAGTCCTGTATTTAGAGGATTACACGTTTTGAATAGAGACGAAGAGGATCGTGAAAATTGTACGGCTTGTGGACTTTGTGCTTTGGCTTGTCCGGCAGAAGCAATTACAATGGAAGCGGCAGAAAGACTTCCTGGTGAAGAAAACCTGTATCGTGAAGAAAAATATGCAGCGAAATATGAGATTAATATGTTACGTTGTATCTTCTGTGGATTCTGCGAAGAAGCTTGTCCGAAAGATGCTGTTTATTTATCACAAACAGTTCCTCCGGCGAGTTTCCAACGTAAGAACTTTATCTATTCGAAAGAAGATTTATTAATCCCGAAAAAAGCTGCAAACTAATGGAATTACCTCTAATTTTATTTTATGTATTGTCGAGCTTAACGGTGTTAAGTGCGCTATTAATGGTGTTCAGTAAAAATCCTGTTCATTCCATTTTATATTTAATCGTAACCTTCTTCTGCATCAGTGGACATTATGTTTTGCTAAATGCCCAGTTTTTAGCAATTGTAAATGTAATCGTTTATGCCGGGGCAATTATGGTATTGTTCTTATTTGTCGTGATGTTGATGAACCTGAATAGTGAAAAATATTCGTTTGGTCGCCCGGCAAAAATTTTAGCAGCGAGTTTAGTTTCGTTGTTGTTTATTGCATTGACAGTCGGAATCTTCTCTCAAAGCTCTGCAACACAGCAAACAGCTGTAGAAGTAGGAACAGGTGATTTAGGGTTGATTCATAACTTAGGTTCATTGTTGTATTCAGAATATGTTTTGCCATTCGAGTTGAGCAGTATTTTGTTTATTTCTGCAATGATTGGAGCAGTGATGTTATCGAAAAAGGACGAAGAATTATTGGATTAAATATAAAAAGTAAAAGATGTTACCAATCAGTTATTATATTACTTTATCATTAATCCTATTCGGAATAGGGATGGCAGGCGTAATGATTCGTCGTAATGCAATTGTCATTTTTATGTGTATAGAATTGATGTTAAATTCTGTGAATTTGTTGTTAGTAGCGTTCTCAAAAATGCACTATCATGCAAATCCAGCATTAGAAAAAGGGACAGATGCACAACTTTTAGTATTCTTTATTATGGTTGTTGCTGCTGCTGAGGTTGCTGTAGGATTATCGGTGATAATTTTATTGTTCCGCAAAGTATACTCAGTAGATATTAATGTGTTAAATCGTTTAAAAGGTTAAGAATGGAACAGTATATATGGTTAATTCCTTTGATTCCATTCATCGGATTTTTGATTAACGGTTTAGGACGAAATGTACTTTCTAAAAGCTTAGTTACTTTCATTGGAAGTGGAGCAGTTTTGGTAAGTTTCATTTTATCAATAATGGTGTTCATCGCCGTTCCATCAGGAGCAGATGCACAACCATTAATTTTTAAGGCATTTGATATTATCAATATTCCAACTTTACAAGTTCCGTTTGCATTTCAAATTGATGCATTAACGAGTTTGTTTTTGTTAATTATTACAGGAGTTGGATTTTTAATTCACGTGTATAGCTCGGCTTACATGAGCGAAGACAAAGGATTTGCAAAATTCTTTTCTTACTTAAATTTATTCATCTTCTTCATGTTGATTCTTGTAATGGGAAACAACTTTGTGATGATGTTTATCGGATGGGAAGGAGTTGGATTATGTTCATTCTTATTAATTGGTTTCTGGTTTACAAATCCGGAATATATCAAAGCGGCGAAGAAAGCTTTCATCATGAACCGTATTGGTGATGTAGGGTTTTTATTGGCGATGTTCTGGATTTTCAAAGAATTTGGAACGTTAGAATATGTAAAAGTATTCAACCAATTAGCGATTGATCCATCTGCATTTACAGGTTTTGTATTGACAGGAATCACATTATTGTTATTCTTAGCAGCTACGGGTAAATCGGCTCAGTTGCCATTATTCACATGGTTACCGGATGCGATGGCAGGACCAACACCTGTTTCAGCTTTAATTCACGCTGCGACAATGGTTACAGCAGGTATCTTTATGATTACACGTTGTAACGAGTTGTTTTCTGCAGCGCCGATTACGTTACAAGTTATCCAATATATCGGAATTGCAACTGCATTTATTACAGCTACAATTGCAATGCGTCAAAACGACATCAAAAAAGTATTGGCTTATTCTACTGTTTCACAGTTAGGATTAATGTTTGCTGCAATTGGATCCGGAGCTTATATTGCTGCAGTTTTCCACGTAATGACACATGCTTTTTTCAAAGCGTTATTGTTCTTAGGAGCAGGATCTGTGATTCATGGAATGCACCACGAGCAAGACATGCGCAAAATGGGAGGTTTGAAAAAATACATGAAAATCACACATATCACGTTCTTGATAGGGTGTATGGCAATTGCCGGTATTCCAGGTTTATCAGGATTTTTCTCGAAAGATGAAATGTTACTAGGAATGTTTATTTCTAATCCGGTTGTATATGGAATAGGATTCATCGTTTCTGTGATGACAGTGTTTTATATGTTCCGCTTATATGCTATGACTTTCTTGGGAGATTTACGCAGCAAAGATGCTCATCCTCACGAAAGCCCGGCAGCAATGACAATTCCATTAATCATCTTAGCGGTTCTTTCTGTTATTGCAGGTTATGTTGGAATTCCAGCATTGTTTATGGAGGATGGACACAAACTTCAAACATTTTTAAGTGGAGTAGTTGCTATAGGAGAAGTTCATCACATCTCGCATTCAACTGAATGGTTGATGATGGGAGCTTTATTGATTGGTGTTCTTGGAGCAATTTATTTTGCCATCAAGAAATACACGAACTATGTGGACGGAGAAGCAACAGGAGTTGCAAAATTCTTTGAAGACAAATGGTACATCGACGAATTATACGACAATGCAATTGTAAAACCATTGTTCGAATTAGGAGATGTCTTGAAAAAATATGTAGAAAAGGCAGGTATTGCAGCTTTTGTTTTAGGAGTTGGAACTGTTTCTGGCCGTGCATCTAAAAATGTTCGTCAGCTACAAAACGGAAATGTAGGATTCTATATTATGCTAATGGTTTGTGGAATCGTAGCAGGAATAGTAATCTTTTTTATGGGGTATTTAATTTCAAAATAGGTTAGTAATGCTTTTATCTTTATTTATCATTTTACCATTAATAGTAGGAGTTTTTATGCTATTAATGCAAGGTCAAAAACCACAAAGATGGTTAGGAGCATTCGTTGGGGGAGCATTGTTGGCGTTGTACTTTTTTATCACTTGTAAAGGTGGAAATAATGAGTTAACGTTTCAAACACAATGGTTCAATTTCAATAGCGTTAAAACTTATTTTGCGTTAAATGCTCAAGGTTTGGGAGGACTGATGTTACTTTTATCCAACCTTACTTATCTAGCTCTTTTTGTTTATTTATCAACAACAAAACAAAAATACAACAATACATTCTACGGATTATTGTTAATCACTTTAGCAGGTCTGAATGGTGTTTTCTTAGCAGCAGATTTAATCTTATTTTACTTCTTCTGGGAAGTTGTCTTAATTCCGGTTTATTTCCTAATTGGATTATTCGGAATTGGAAAAGATAAAATTCGTGCCAATATGACGTTCTTCTTGTACACCATTTTAGGATCGATGTTTATGCTGGGAGGAATCGTTTACATTGGATTTTTCTTACAACCATCATCATTTTTATTAACAGATATTGTACAGGTTACAGGACCGCATTATTCAACAAACACAGCATTGGCATTGTTGTTCTTAATCGCTTTTGTGATTAAAATTCCAATCTTTCCTTTCCATACATGGCAACCAACAATCTACAAAACATCTCCAACGCCATTAACAGTTGTTCTTTCTGCTTTGATGGCAAAAATGGGATTATTTGCAGTGGTTACATGGTATTTAGGGATGTTCCCAACAATTTCCGAATTGTTCAGTTACATTACGTACATCGCAATTTTCGGATTGGTTTACGCATCGTTAATAGCACTGAGTGCAAAAAATGTAAAGAAAATTATCGCTTATAGCTCGATTGCGCATTTGGCTTTAATTTTCGTTTCAATATTTTCTGAATTAGCAAATGGTGTAACAGGTGCTTATTTCCAAATGTTTTCACATGGTTTAGTTGTGTTAGGCTTATGGTTATGTATTGATGTGATGGAAAGAAAATATGATTTGACAGACATCAAATCGATTGGAGGTTTAGCGAAAATAGACCCGACGTTGTCTATTTTATTTATGGTATTTGGTTTGGCAAACGTTGCATTACCATTAACAAGTGCTTTCATCGGAGAATTTATGATGCTTTCAGCATTGTTTACACATAACCCGGTTTTGTGTGTAATAGCTTGTTTGGGGGTAATTTTATCAGCCGTTTACACGTTAAGATTGTCAAGTGCATTGTTGTTTGGTGAAGTTAAAAATATCAAACGAAAAGATGCTCAAAAAGGAGGTTTTGGACCAATTGCAGTTTTATCTGTTATTGCCATCTTAATTATCATTTTAGGCGTTTATCCAACACCAATTTTTAATTTATTAGCACATTAATCATTTTTGAATAAATAGATATGAATACGATTATTTTATCAGCACTTTCAGGTATTATTTTGATGTTTAGTGGATTCTACATCAAAAATAATCGTGCCTTAAATATACTTTCTGTTGTTCTGTTTTTCGGAATGATTGTAGGAGGAATTTTTGATTTGAAGGGTTGCTCAATGTTCGCCGGAAAATTCGATAATATGATTGGACAATCGCTATACGGCGTTTCCTTCTTTATCGCTTTGGCGGGATTGGCAATTTTTTACTTATTGTTGAACAAAGATTCGTTTGGAAAAGTAGGAAAGCATGTGGCAGAATATTATGCCTTAATCTTCTTCTCTTTTACCGGGATTGCTGTTTTAGCACAGTTCCACAACTTGGTTATTATGTTCTTAGGGATCGAATTAATGTCAATTCCAATGTACATTATAGCAGGTACAAATAAAGAAAGCCTAAAGAGCACAGAAGCTTCTGTAAAGTATTTCTTAATGGGAGCTTTTTCAACAGGAATTTTGATGCTAGGTGTTACATTTTTGTACGGTGCAACAGGAACATTTATGGTAGACCAGTTGGTGAACTATAACAAAGACTTCGAAACAATTTATTATTTAGGATGGTGTTTAATCATCTTCGCATTTTGTTTCAAAGTTTCAGCAGCTCCATTTCATGCATGGACACCGGATGTTTACGACGGAACACCAACAGTGTTTACATCGTTTATGTCTACAATTATCAAAGGAGGATCATTTTTAGGATTTATTTTAATCTTAAAATCATTTCCAACGAATGTAGCATATGCCGAATATTACCGTTTATTATTCGCGTCAATCATTATTTTGACATTATTCGTGGGGAATTTTGGTGCCGTTTCTCAAAAATCTGTCAAACGTTTGATGGCTTATTCATCAATTGCACAAGCAGGTTTTATGTTATTTGTTTTGTTCAACATCAATTCAGCGTCGAAAGAAGCATTGATGTTCTATACAATTGCTTATTCGATTGCGAATTTCATTATTTTCTATACAATTGATCAATTCAAAAATCCAAAATTTGATAGTTTCATTGGTTTAGGAAAAGCAAATCCTGTATTGGCTGCAGCAATGACAATCTCTTTGATTTCATTAGCAGGTATTCCATTAACGGGAGGATTCTTCGCGAAATTTATGGCGTTAAGCATTGGAGGGACAAACGATAAAAATTTATTTTTGATTGTCATAGCATTAGTGATGGCCGTTTTGAGTATGTATTATTACTTCAAAGTGATCAACTACATGTATTTCAAAAAAGGAAAGAACAAATTAAAAACACAAGACGGATTGACGAGTTTCCTATTAATTATAGGAATGGTTATCTTGATTGTGATGGGAATTTTTCCGGGAATATTATCTTCATTTTTGCAAACACCAATGTGGTAATTGCAAAATGATGATCATATAGTTTTTTATTATTTATTATTTAAAAAGCTCGTGTCAAATTAGTTGATACGAGCTTTTTGTATATTGTTGACAGTATTAAAAAGAAAAATTATAGTTGAATAGTAACAACGGTTGGCTGTACTTATAATTAGATAATGAATATGTTGATTTAACGATAAAGTAATATTTGTAAATTATACAAACCATCAAATGCTTGAAACAAAATCCCGTTGTTTCAAGCTTTTTTGTATTTTTGAGAGATTAAAGTTTAATGATTAGTTAGAAATGAGAAAATTTACATTATTAATTTGCCTTTTTTTAGTGCAATTGGCTTTTGCTCAACGTAAAGGTTATTGGCAACAAAAGGTAGATTATAAAATGACAATTGATATAAAAGACGATTTATATCAATACGATGGAAAAATGAAATTAAAGTATACAAATAATTCAGGTCAAAGTCTGAATAAAGTTTATTTCCACTTATATTTCAATGCTTTTCAACCAAAATCGATGATGGATTATCGTTTAGCAAATATTGCAGATCCGGATAAACGAATGGTGAGTAACATTGGCACAAAAGAAAATCCTAAAATGCAATCACGTATCGCAACTTTAGGAAATGATAATATAGGGTATCAAAAGATTATAGCGCTAACTCAGAACGGAAAATCTACGTCTTATAAAGTTGATGGAACGATCTTAGAGGTGACATTAGCAACACCTATAAAACCAGGAAAATCAACAACTTTTGAGATGGTGTGGGAAGCACAAGTTCCTGAACAAATTCGTCGATCTGGACGTAACTCAAAAGAAGGAGTGGCCTATTCGATGACGCAATGGTATCCTAAAATGGCTCAATTTGATGATTTTGGATGGCATTTAGACGAATATGTCGGACGTGAATTTATTGCTCCTTTCGGTAATTTTGATGTCACAATCAATATCGGAAAAGATTATGTAATCGGTTCTTCAGGTGTTTTACAGAATCCAAAAGATGTAAAAGGATATGATAAAAATGCGAAAATTGTAGAGAAGAACGGACGTGTTTCTTGGAATTTCAAAGCGACAAATATTCATGATTTTGCTTGGGCAGCGGACAAAGATTTTGTAGTAGACGAAGGGACATCAAAAGGAGGTGTAAAAGTTTATCTGGTTTATAAGCCAGGAGAAAAAACAACAAAAGTCTGGAAAGAAGCAATGCCTTATACAACAGCTTTTTTTGATTATGCAGCTCAAAAATTCGGTGCTTACCCATGGCCAACTTATACAGTAGTACAAGGAGGTGACGGAGGGATGGAATACGGAACCGCAACACTGATTACAGGAGAAAGAAACTTGGCGTCTCTAGTTGGTGTTATCTATCATGAAGCGGCTCACTCTTGGTACCAACATTTATTTGGAATTAATGAAACTGTTGATGAATGGTTTGATGAAGGTTTTACATCTTATATAGAGAATTTAGCTTCGTTACAGGTTTTCGAAAAACAAACAACTTTACCTTCTAATCCTAATTTGGATGCATCTAAAGGATATATCAATTTAGCCTTATCAGGGAAAGAAGAGCCGGCAAGCTTGTTAGCTGATTATTACAATACGAACTATGCTTATTCTTTAGAAGCTTATTACAAAGGTCAAGTATTGGCAATTCAATTGGGATATATTATTGGACAAGATAATTTAGATAAAACATTTTTAGAGTTTTATAAACAATGGAAATTTAAACATCCAACACCAAATGACTTTAAGCGTGTAGCTGAAGAAGTTTCCGGAATCAACTTAAAATGGTATTTCAATTTATTCATCAATACAACGCGTAAAATTGATTATGCGGTGGAAAATGTGCAATCAAATTCTTTTGCAGTTGCAAACAAATCTGATTTTGCAATGCCACTGGATGTCTTAGTCGAATATACAGATGGGACGAAAGAGTTATTTTACATTCCGCTGAGAGAAATGCGTGGAGAAAAACCGGCAGAAAATTTAATTGAATACAAAGGCGTAAAACGTACTGTTTTGACAGATGCTTTTTGGACAAATCCAGTTTATGAAGTGAAAACTTCAAAAGAGGTTAAACAAATTACAATTGATCCGACAAAGCGTTTAGCTGATGTAGATTATACAAATAATGTATTTACAAAATAATGTTATTAGCAGTAAATATTGGAAATACAAATCTCCGTTTTGCCGTTTTCAAAAGTGAAACGGAGATTATTACATGGACAATAAATTCTAAGCCTTATCGTACAGAATATGAGTTTTTTGCTAAATTCTCGAATATGTACGAGCCTTTTGGAATTTCGAAAGATGATATTACGGATATCGTTATCGGCTCAGTCGTTCCACCACTTACAACTAGTGTTAAAATTGCATTGCAACGCATACATAAGTTCAAACCAATGGTTGTGGACCGCAATACACCTTCGGGAATTGTCCATACATCGAATCAAATGGGAACAGATTTGTATGCCAATGCCGTTGCGGCACATTATCAAGATTACAAAGGGAAAAAAATTGTCATTGATTTTGGAACTGCTCTAACCTTTTTAGGGATTAATGAAGATGGTAAAGTGCGTGGAGTTGTAATAGCTCCAGGGATTATAACAGCACTCAATTCCTTGGTCGGTGAAACGTCTCAACTACCAACAGTAGAGTTACGAACTCCGGAAAGTATTCTTGGAACAAATACGGAAGCTTGTATGCAATCGGGGATGGTTTATGGATTCTTGAGTATGGTCGAAGGAATGATTGATCGTATAAATGCAGAAGTCGGAGAAGAATCTTTTGTTATTTCGACAGGCGGAGTGGGCGGAGTATATAAGACATTGACAAATAAAGTACATGTTGATGATCGCTTACACACGATAAAAGGGTTGAAAATTCTATATGAATTAAATAAAGATTCTTTTGAGAAATAAAACAAAAAATCCGCTAATTAGCGGATTTTTTGTTTTTCAATAAAATGGTTTATCTCTGAACTATAAATAATCAGTTGAGTATTCTCTGTTGGTTTTTTATCTAAAAATTCGATTGAAGGATTATTTAATCTTAAGATTGATTTGTAGATATAATCAGGTTGCTTATTCTCATGGATGTAATTGAATGATTTATTGGTAAAAGGAATTTGATATTCCGTAGGCACAATTTTTTTCTCATCATCATAATAATATACAGGGAGTTCTTTTTTATTTTTTACAAGATTTTCTACAGCATTTTTGTAAAAAATAAAATTTGTTGGAATCTTTATAATAAAGCATGCGTTATATAACAGACTTATAAAACAGATTACATATAAACATTTATCAGAGATAAAATTATTTTCTCGAATACTGATTAATAATGCAAAACAAAAGAAATAAGAAGAATTAAAAAGAAGTCGTATACCCAGAGGTTCAATACCTTGAGCCATAGCCGAAAAAAAAGTGATAATTCCATTTAGAATGGCAACTACAACTAAAAATTTTACAAATATATTTTTATTGTTTTTTAAAATACGAATACTAAAATACCAAAAAATAATATCAATAGAGATGAGAATAATCGAAACAATGAGCTTTATTTTAGATGAATAATCAAATGTTTTGAGATAAAAGAAAGGGTTAGAAAGATTAATTAACCCAATAAAATCAATATAAGTATCAAGCCAAAAAGAATCAGTCTCATCATTTATCCTATTATTTTCCGAAGCAAATGAGCCGATTGTGAAGTAATTAAATAATAAATATAGAAAAAGGAAGAAACCGATTGATACAATTGTACTGAACAATGTAAGCTTTATTTTTCTTGAATTATTTTTAATAAAGAATATAAATACAAGAGAGGAAATAAAAATAAATACATTGGCATATCGTATTGTACAAAGTATGAAACCTAATATTGTACACGTAATAAAATATTTCTTAAAGTTTATCCTATCATTAAAAAGCAGATAAGAATAATACAAAAACATATACAAAAAAGGTAAACCAATGTACTCTGAACTTTGATAGACAAAAATCCATATAACAGACTTAAAACACATTGCAAGTAAAGTTTCTCTGAAATAGAATTTATATTTGTATGAAAAGCAAATGATAAATAAATAGCAAATACTCTTTAAAAGTATTGAGCTGTAATAATATTCTCCGGTAAAGGTTTTTATCAGTCTTAAAAATAGTGGAAAACCGATAGGAAATAAATTATCGTCAAATATAGGAAGTTTGTTTGCGACTTTCACATATGCCATAAAATCTCCACCAATACCTCCGTTTGATAAAAGAAAGGGGATGAAGATTATAAGAGAAAGGGTAAGTAGTATCAGATAAAAATCTAGTTTTTTAAGTTCCATTATTGTTTTTTATACTATTAGTAACGATTTTTCAACAAAAAATTATAAAAAGTTTCTAAATTTTGTAACCTTTTTACAAACCTTGAGTCTATTAAATAAGAAAGCAATTAACACACGTGAATTTATTTGTACTAAATCGAAAAAGCAAAGAGGAAATTTTAGTCGAACGACTAAAAAAGAATGATACTTTGGCGCAAAAAGAACTCTACGAACAAAGCTCAAAGAAAATGTTGAGTATCTGCAGGAGTTACATCGAAGATATGCATTATGCAGAAGATTGTATGATTAACGGTTTTTGTAAAGTTTTCAATCATATTCAAAAATTTCAAGGCAAAGGAAGTTTCGAGGGATGGATGCGCAGAATAATGGTCAATGAATGTTTAACTTTTTTGAGGGCAAATAAAACACTAATTTATGTGGATGATGTAAGAGTAGCGAATTATGATGAAATAGATGATGATATAGAAGATACATGGTTAAACTTTAATGTACAAGAAGTTTTAGATCAGCTTTCCGAACCTTATCGCTTGGTTTTTAATCTTCATATTCTCGAAGATTATTCACACCAGGAAATTGCTGAAATGTTAAATATTTCGGTATCGACGAGTAAAACGCAATTGTTTAGAGCAAAAGCAAAACTGAAAGAGATTGTACTGAGTAAAAAGAAAATGACAAATGAAAAATAACGATAAAATATCAAACTATATAAAAAACGATTTAGAAAATCGTGAATTGAAACCTTCGCATGATGCATGGGATAGGATTCAGGCTCGTATGGATGTAGCTCCTATTGCACGAAAATCAAATTTTAAATGGTGGCTTTCTGTTGCGGTAGTAGCTTTATTTACAGTTTCAATATCAATTTACTTTTATATAAATCAAACTGAAATAGAAAATAACCACGAAGAATTGGTCAATCACAAAGAGCAAAGTAAGGGAACTGGTATTGAGATGAATTCTATTTCCAATTCTAGTTCATCCGAGTCTGTTCTAGCAGATAATGAAACAATAGATTCGTCCAAAGAAGAAGTTGAGATTCCGATAAAAGAAGAAAAAAAGGCAATACAAAAAGGAAAAGTACAAATTGCTATAAATGAAGAATCTCAGCAAGTGGAGATTTCATTGCCCATTAAAAAAGAAATATTGCCTGAGAAGAAGGACGAACTAAAAACGGAATTGCAACAAAAGAAAAACCTTGTCGCGAACATAGCACAAGATTCTATAAAAAAGAATAAAAAGAAGAAGTACTTTGTAGATCCGAATATGTTGCTGTATTCTATCGAAAATAAAGAGAACCTGAAAGAGTCTAACCAATCGCGCGTGGTTTCTATAGGCTTCAAATAATACCCCATCTATTAAAAATAAGATTATGATAAAAAAACTTATCGTGGCAGGATTAGTATGTCTGTCCGCTACATCTCTATACGCTCAAAAATTTACATTTGATTTGAATGATAAAAACGATGAAAAGATCAGTCCGATTGTTCGGGATCGCATCAGCGAATTCACTTTGGTAATTCGTCAAATTGTTCAAGAAGAAAAAGGAGCAATGGAGAAGAAGATTATAGCGGTTGATAAAGAATTGGCAGAGGGAAAATTAACGGCTTCAGAAGCAACTGCTAGGAAAGAAGAAATTGCAAATGTGTATTCAGAAACGATAAATGATCGAATTCAGGAAGTAAATTTTAATCTTGATGACATCATCAAACAACAGGTTGCTTTTTCTATTATGAATGGAGATCCGGTAACGCCAAAAACAAAACAAGATGTGACAAAGCGTTACAGAATTGTTAATCAAATCAACGGATATGGATCATTCGGTTACATGGCGTTTACAGGGAAAAAAAACGAAGAATTGAATCAGCATGAAAAATTTTCGAGTAACCTTACTGCCGGGATGATCTATGAAAGGCAATTGTCGTTGACAAGTCCTTTAAATTTCTTAACAGGAGCTTTGTTTTCATGGAGAACTTATCGTTTAGATGATGATATGCGTTTTAATCGGGATGAAAACGGGAACATAGGCGTCATAAAAAGTGAAAAATCATTGGATAAATCGAAGTTGCGTTCGGCTTACTTTATGGTTCCGGTTGGGTTTAAATACAATTTCTCTAAGGTGAAAAATATAACAGAAGATTTTGCTTATCGCCCACAAGCAAAACATTATATCGCAGCTTATGTATATGGAGGGACATTATTATCTTCAAATAATATTTACAAAGGAGACGGAGTTCGTAATAAACAACGCGGAAACTATAATGTGAATAATTTTATTTATGGTGCTGAAGTTACGATAGGTTTAGGATTGATAGATGTATTTGTCCGAAAGGATTTTAATACGTATTTTAAAGATAATACGTTTGATAATCGCAAAATGATTCAATTTGGCATAAATCTTGGATTATAATCTATATCTCAATCATAGTTTTATCATTGAAATTTTATAACATCACATTTTTAATATAATCAACCCCGGATTTTTCTGGGGTTTTTTATTAGTAGAAAAATTTTCTAGATCAAATCTCAAAAAAGTGTAAATTAGTAAAAACCAAAAAAACAATGGTAAAATCGAAACTTAGTTGGCAAACCCTTATTCCTACTGTCATTTTTCTATGTTTAATGGTGATGAACTTTATGTTTGTGAAAACATTTTGGTTTGGAGGAAGTTTTTGGATCAAAGAACCTTTCCTGCAAATAGGTATTTTCATGATTTCCTTACTTGCATCGATGTCAATTTTATACGATTTGACATTTAATTTGACCTTATTTACATTAAAAGAAGAAACCTTTGAAATTCGAACAATTTTCAAGAAAGACGAAATTCCTTATCGGGCGATTTATTATTTGTACGAAGAAGAAGATATTTTGCGCCTCAATCGAAACCAAATCTTAACGATACAAACCAAAAAATCAAAATTTAGATTACGCAGTTTCTTTGATTCAAATTACGATAAGGTCAAATCAAAATTGACTGAAAAAGCAGAACAATATGTCAATTTATTGGCTTAATGAATTTGGCTAGAATAATAGTAAATTTAATATTTTTATCAAAAATCTGTTATAAAAAAGGCCGCTCAATAAGCGGCTTTTTTTAGTTATTACTATTGTTTTTTAAATAAATTAGAATATTTTGTATCAAAACTAAAATTGCAAGTGATGTAAAAAACATAAAGCCAACATAAATGGCAACCTGTTTGTCTTGCCCGATTTTAATAAAAATAAAATAAGCGAGCAGAGTTCCCATTACCTGCATGATAACAGCGCGCCACGCAATCTTTTTAACGACAGTGGAATCTTTTGTTCTAAAACCAGCAATTCCTTGATAAATAGTTGGAAAAATCAACATGATAAATGCAATTATTTTTAAAAGTGTATCCATTTATATTTTTATTTCTTTCTGCATTTGTTCCACAACTTCATAAGTTGCCGGACAAATCAATGTATTTTTTAAGGTTAAATGATTGATTTGATAAAACTTTTTCCGATCTGTATGCGGGTATTCACGACATGCCTTCGGGCGATCTTCGTACACTAAACAATAGTTTTCGTTGTCTAAAAACGGACAAGGTAATTGCTGTAAAACATAATCATTGTCCTCGTCAATGCGCAAATATTTATCGATAAACTGACTTGGTTTTATGCGAAAAACATGCGCCAATCGCTCAATGTCTTTTTGTGTAAAAAGAGGACCGGTTGTTTTGCAGCAATTTGCACATGAAAGACAATCCACACGATTGAACACATCTTCATGAATTTCTTCCATTTTCTGATCCAGATTTTTGGGTGGTTTTTTCTTTAACTTATCCAAAAACTTTTTATGCTCTTGCTGCTTTTGCTTTGCTTTTGCAAAATATTCTTCTAAGAAATGATCTCCCATTTTTCTACTTCTCCTTCTTTTACGACAAAGATTCTAACGCAATCAATTATTTCAATTGTTCAGAATCTCGTTGTGCTAACTTCTTTTATAAATGGATGAATTCTGAATTCAGTTGGATTGTTACAAAAGATTTATTTCTCTTTTTTGATTTCTTCTACATTCTTTACACCACGTACTTTGCAAAATTCTTCGATTACATTGTGATGTGAAACGGTTTTATCTTTGAAATAATTGACAAAATATTTTTTCTCTTCTTCCGTCGCTTCCAATTGATTCAAGATATTCATCAAGTGCATTTTCATATGACCTTTCTGAATTCCTGTTGTAACCAAAGAACGTAAAGCTCCAAAGTTCTGAGCTAATCCTGCTACAGCAACAAATCCCATCAATTCTTTTGCATTTGGTTTTCCAAGAATTCCTAATGCTAATTTTACCAATGGATGTAAAGCCGTTAAACCGCCAATTGTTCCAAGTGCAGTAGGTAAATCAATCCAGAAACGGAAAATACCATCTTTTACTTCGCAATGGGTTAACGATGAATACTGACCATCTTTTGCGGCATAAGTGTGTGCACAAGCTTCAACAGCACGAAAATCGTTTCCTGTTGCAATTACAACAGCATCAATACCATTCATAATTCCTTTATTATGTGTGGTTGCACGGTAAGGCTCTATTTCAGCGATGCGAACAGCACGAGAAAATTTCTCTATAAATTCCGCTGACGTTACATTTCCTTCTGCCAGTTGTTCTATAGGACATGAAACTTCAGCGCGAACAATACAATCCGGTGTATAATTGGATAAAATACACATCACAATTTGAACAGAATCTTTTTCCGGATCTGTAAAATTTGTATCAGTTTCGATTGCAGCTTTTAAAGTTTTTGCAAATTGTTCTAAACAAGAGTTGATGAAGTTGGCTCCCATCGAATCCATTGTTTCGAAAGAAGCTTTGATTTGGAAATAGTGATCCAAATCAGCCGTTTTATCGATTAATTCTAGATTTAAAATACCACCACCACGAGCTCGCATATTTTTTGTGATGTCATTTGTTGTTTCAATCAATTGGTTTTTAATTGTTGAATCAAACGCTGTTTTCAACTTTTCTTTGTCACCTTCGTACATAAAATGCACGTGACCAAGTTTTGTTGTGGATAGAATCGTTGTTTTGAATCCTCCACGAGTTTGCCAAAATTTAGCAGCTTTAGAAGCGGCCGCAACAACAGAAGATTCTTCAACAGCCATTGGAATGGCGTACAATTCGTTGTTGATCAAAAAATTTGGAGCTAAGCCAAACGGCATATAGAAATTAGAAATTGTATTTTCTGAAAATTCGTCGTGCAGTTTTTGCAACTCTGCATCGTCGTTCCAATATTGTTTTAATATTTTGATGGCAGAATCATCGCCATTCAAATATTCGTTTACGACCCATTCAATTTTTCCTTCTTTCGACAATTTCGAAAAACCTTCTACTGCTTGATGCTTCATATTGGATATTTTTTATAAGACAAAAGTACAAACGTTTTGAATGTTTTAAGATACTTCTTCTGTTTTTTGATTAATTTTTAACGATTTAGTAGAACAATAGATTTATCTAAATACAATGAATAGGGTGCTATTAATTGCATTATTACCTTTTTTGTGTACCAATTACCTCTTCTTACGATTAGTTTTTTTCGACCTTTCTTTGAGAAAAGAATTGTATTGTAATAATTTATAAAAAAATAAAATAGGTTAGAAGATTACAAAAAAACTAATCATGTCTAAAATAGAGGTTTTTTAATCATAAAAAAACCTCCAATTGGAGGTTTGTATATTACATAAAAGGTGTTATAGTTTTTTTTTCTAATAGATTATTGATTGAAAGTGTATTCAATATTACTCCAAAAAACAAATTCATTTTTAGATGTTAACTGTTTTGGAGATGATACTACTGAGGGAAAAATATCATTATATGTAATCTTCCCATATTTACTTCCCTTATTATATAAAGTTTCGTTGGTTTCTTTATTCTTAATAATTAAGGATGTTTGATAATTTTTGTATACACTTAGGGATTTATTTATTTGATCTACAGAACCTAAAATAATTTTTTTACCACCTTCTTCTATCAGAATATTATTTCCATCTTTTGTAAACTTATATTTTTGAATAGAAAGATTCTCGTTAATAATAACTGAATCTTTTTTTAGCTGAATGGTTTTTATAGATGGATCATTATAAAAAGACCATTGTTTTTTGAAAAAAGCATCAGCCTCCAGTGCATATTCGTTTCCACCAGGACCTTTATAATACTTTTGATCAAGGATTGTATAATTAGTAGAGAATTTATAAAATTCTTCCTTATTAGGTTCAGGATTTGGGTTTATTGGTGCTGAATCGTCATCATTATTGCACGAAAAGATAATGAATAAACTAAGTATTAATAATAACTTTCTCATAATTAATTTAAAGGGATATAATTAAATTTATCATCAGGTATTAACTTGTATTCAATGAAATAACTACCTGATTTTGATGTGCTTTCTCTTAAAATAGTTTGTTTTTCTATTAAAGTAGCCGTTTGAAATAATGTATTTTGTTTAATAATATTTTCAGATGAGAGTAAAACATTTGGTCTTCCTGGTTTGAATTTATTTTTTGTTAAACCTATGCTTATATAAGGAGAAGCTATCACAGGCATTTTACTTCTAGAGCTGTAGTATTTTAAAATAACATCAGCAGAATATTTACTATGATATCTATTTATATGCTCGTTTTTTTCATTTAATATTGTTTTTTTGTTAAAAGATGAATATAAGATTCAATATTAATCAATAAATATTAAAAGAAAAAAAATAAATATTAAAAAAGATAAAAGAGGTATTAATTTAATAAAATAAGCTATTCGATCTAAAACCTTAATATTGCTATATTAAACAATATTATGGTTTTAGATGTCTTAACGGATAGGTTGTCTCTAATTAAATATTATTTATTCTCTAAAAAAAGCTACTTAAGATAATTGTTACTATCTACCAATGAATTTTAATTTAAAGTATTGAATTTAAGCAAGTACCGCTTTGAATAACGTATTTAAGTAAAAAAACACGTTGTAGATAACATTTTTGAGTTAAATATAGATATTCATATCAGACAAAATTATTTCTCTTTCATATTGATTTAGTTTAAAATTGGATGCTGATTTTTTACTACAACGTTTTTATTTTTTTATAAATTTTTTCAGGGTTTATTTGTGTTTTCTTTGATTGTTCTTCGATCAGCATGGAAACCTATATAAACAAAGGTCTATAGAGGAGGTTGAATTTTTTTAATCTATTTATTTACAAAAATTTTAAGGACAGAAGAGGACAAATGTGGACAAAACTGAATATTTATGGACACATATTGTAAGAAGTATCAGTTGTATTGTTTAAATAGTTATATTACAATTGTTTGATGAATTCACCTTGTTTTTATTGAATAATATATGTTTTTGATAAAATGATGAATTATAATCAGCTGATAATTGTTTTAAGTATAAAACAGAATTGATTATATTTGAGAGTTTGAACTCACATTTTAAGAAAACTATGAAGAAATTTATTTTAAGTTTAGCTGTTTTGGTGACGGGTGTATATTCGTATGCGCAGCAGATTACACTTGAAGGAATCTACGGCGGAAAATATCGTGATACATCCTTATATGGTGTAAATTCATTGAACGATGGTGAAAATTATACTATTTTGACAAGAGACGGACTGGTAAAACGTTCTTACGAGTCAACTTTAAAGAAAGGACAATCGTCGGATGTAGTGGTAGTTCCCGGAAAATTCGAAGGATATGAATTTAGCTCTGATGAACGTTATGTCTTGTTGCAAACAGACTCTGACCAAATTTATCGTCACTCTTTTACTGCAAAATTTGAAGTTTACGATACGCAGACGAAATCTAAAGTATTGGTATTTGAAGGGAAAGGCATTCAAGAGCCTTTATTCTCTCCTGATGCTTCAAAAGTAGCTTTTTCGTTTGAGAATAACATCTATATTCAAGACTTAAAAACAAATAAAGTAACACAAGTTACGACTGACGGTAAAAAGAATAGTATCATCAATGGAATTAATGACTGGGTATATGAAGAAGAATTTGGCTTTGTAAGAAATTTTGATTGGAATGCAGATGGAACTTCTTTGGCTTATGTACGTTTCGACGAATCAAAGGTGAAAGAAATTAATATTCCGATTTACCATAACAATCTTTATCCAAAAGAGCTAAGATATAAGTATCCAAAAGCAGGGCAAGATAATTCAGTGGTGACGCTGCATGTTTTTGATACAAAAAATAATTCGACGACAAATGTTGACTTAAGTGGTGTACAAAATTATTACATTCCGAAAATTAAGTTTTCTAAAAAAACGAATTTATTAACAGTTGTGACGTCTAATCGTCATCAAAATAATGTGGATGTATCATTTTATGATATCAGCTCTAAAAAAGTAAATAAATTATTTACAGAAACGAATAAAGCATGGATTGAAACAGACAATTTAACAGTAGAATTTTTAGCGGATAATTCGTTCTTATGGACCTCTGAACGAGATGGAAACAATCATATTTATCACTATGCAGATAACGGAAAACTAATCAATCAAGTGACGATAGGAGATTGGGAGGTAACAAATTATTATGGATATAACCCGGCAAATAAAACGGTTTATTATCAATCAAATTCTAACAACGGAAAACGTATTTCTACAGAAAGACAGATTTCATCGGTTAGCTTAGATGGTAAGAAGACCACAATGCTGACAAAGAATAATGGAACGAATTCGGCTGCTTTCAGTAAGAATTTCACCTATTTCATTAATACTTTTTCGTCAATTTCAACGCCAAAAACAATTAGTTTAGTTGAATCTAAATCTGGAAAAGATTTGGGTGTGATTGTAGAAAATACTCAATTAAAGGAAAAATTAAATGCGGATAACATCGGAACAAAAGAATTATTTGTTTTAAAAACAGCTGCAGGCAATGAATTGAATGCTTACGTCATCAAGCCAAAAAACTTTGACCCAACTAAAAAATATCCTGTATTGATGTATCAATATTCAGGACCGGGTTCTCAAAATGTGAACAATGCTTATTTCAACTCAAATGATTATTGGCACATGATGTTGGCACAAGAAGGTTATATTGTTTTCTGTGTTGATGGTCGTGGAACGGGATATAAAGGAGAAGCCTTCAAAAAACAAACGTATTTACAATTGGGTAAATATGAAGTGGAAGATCAGATTGCAGCAGCAAAAGAAATTGGGAAATTACCTTATGTAGATAAATCTCGTATTGGAATTTGGGGATGGTCTTATGGAGGTTTTATGGCTTCGAACGTATTATTTAAAGGAAATGATATCTTCAAAGCAGCGATTGCCGTTGCTCCGGTAACAAATTGGCGTTATTATGATTCTGTTTATACTGAACGTTTTATGCGCACACCTGAAGAAAATGCTTCGGGATATGATGATAACTCACCAATTAACTATGCAGGAGATTTGAAAGGTAATTTCTTATTAATTTCTGGCTCAGCAGATGACAATGTTCATCCGCAAAATACATTCGAATTATCAGAAGCTTTGGTACAAGCAAACAAAGATTTTGATATGGCCATTTATACAGATAAAGATCACGGAATATATGGTGGTAATACCAGAATTCAGCTTTATCGTAAGATGACGAATTTTATCAAGAAGAATTTATAATAAACAATCTGTATTTATTATAATAAGCCAAAGAATAGGCTGATTCATAATTCAATTTGACAAAAATCATACATTAAATAAAAAAAACCTCTGCATTGTCAGAGGTTTTTTTTATTTTCGTTGATTGCTAATAAAATCTAAAAGATATATTAGCACTTAGTTAAAGAAATTATGAGTAAAGAATTAACTTTAGAGGAAATTCAGAATTTTAAAGGAAAGTATCCAAAACAGATCTGGAGTCTTTTCTTTTCTGAAATGTGGGAGAGGTTCTGCTTCTACGGAATGAGAGGAATGTTAGTATTCTTCATGATTGATCAATTGAAGTTTGAAGAAGCACAGTCGCAATTACAATATGCTGCAATACAGGCCTTTGTTTATGCTTTTACATTTGTAGGTGGTTTATTTGCAGATAAAATTTTAGGATTCAGGAAATCATTGTTTTGGGGAGGATCCTTAATGATTTTAGGAAGTATTTTATTGGCTTCAGATCCACACTCATTATTTTTCTTGGGAATGTCTTTCACTGTTGTAGGAACAGGTTTCTTTAAACCAAATATCTCTACAATGGTAGGAGAATTGTATAAAAAAGGGGACGAGAGAACAGATGCAGGTTTTTCACTTTTCTATGCAGGAATTAATTTAGGAGCTTTTCTTGGAGGATATCTTTGTATTGCAATTGGGAAAGGGCACTTATTCACAGACTTTATCGATGCGGCACACAGATGGAATGTGGCTTTTGGTTTGGCTGCTTTTGTCATGTTAGTCAGTTTAATTAACTTCTTTTTTACAGAAAAACACTTAGGGCCAATAGGCTTGCAACCTCGCAAAATTTTGCCTTCTGGTGAAAGTCAGAGAATGCCATTATGGAAAGAAATAGCAGTTTATGTATGTACACTTTTATCTATTCCATTAATCATGGCAATGGTAAAAAATACGGATTATACAGACTACTTTATGTATACAGTTGGGCCAATTACGTTGTTATATCTATTTTATGAAATGACAAAAGTGACAGCGAATGAACGAAAAAAATTGTATGCAGCCTTGATTTTTATTTTATTCTCTATCTTATTTTGGGGGATATATGAGCAAGCTGGAGGATCATTAAGTATTTACGCTGCCAAAAACCTTGATTCAAATTTATTAGGCGTTCATTTAGATCCAAATGGAGTAAATAATTCAGGTGGAGCATTTTTCATTATTTTGATTGCACCGTTATTAGGATTATTATGGTTATGGTTAGCAAAAAGAAAGATCGAACCCAATACAGTTGTAAAATTTGGTTTAGGATTTATTCTTTTAGGATTAGGATATTATGTTCTATTTGCCACTAAATTCTTTGCGAATGCAGAGGGAATTACTTCATTAAACTTCTTTACATTAGCTTTATTGGTCATTACATTTGGAGAACTGTGTTTATCACCAATAGGTTTATCTATTATGACAAAACTTTCTACACATAACTTACAAGGAATGATGATGGGAATGTGGTTCTTAGCGTCAGCTTATGGGCAGTATGTAGCAGGAATGATAGGTGCAGGAATGTCGAATTCTACAAATGAAAATGCAACTAATTTAGAACGTCTTTTTTCTTATGCTCAGGGGTACAAAGAAATTGCATTGTACGCTGTAGTTGCAGGTGTGATTTTAATATTAGTTTCACCATTGATTCGTAAACTAATGCAAGACGTAAAATAACTTTTAAGATATATACTTTTTAACAAACAAACATGAGTTCAAAATCGGAAAATTTCTTTGATTCAAAAGTGCTAGGACATCCTTCGGGATTATTTGTACTTTTCTTTACAGAAATGTGGGAGCGATTCTCGTTTTACGGAATGCGCGTTTTATTAATTCAGTTTTTAACAGCTGCAGTTATTGGATTAAATCCAGGTTGGGAATGGTCCATAGAAAAAGCAACGGCTTTGTATGGAACATACGCAATGTTATTATACATTACGCCTATTTTCGGAGGTATTATTGCCGATAAGTTTATAGGTTATCGCTGGGCAGTTGTAATAGGTGCAATTATTATGACATTAGGACATGCATTTATGGCCTTTGATACACCTTTATTTTTATATTTAGGATTAGCGTGTTTAGTAATTGGAACAGGTTTCTTTAAACCAAACATGACTTCTATCTTATCAGAAATGTACAAAGATTTCCCAGAGAAAAAAGATGGAGCTTATACCATCTTCTACATGGGAGTAAACGCCGGTGCATTTTTCGGAATGATGCTATGTGGATTCTTAGCAGAAAAAGTAGGATGGCATTGGGGATTCGGATTAGCCGGAATCTTTATGTTATTGGGTACATTACAATTCTGGTTGGCAAAACCATTATTTGGACATATTGGAGAAGTCCCTTCAAAATCCGGAAATCAATTGACGGCAGATGATGAGACTCCTAAATATGAACCGGGAGAAAAACCAAATCCTTTTACAGTTTTAGATCAAATCTTGATTGTAATCATGACCCTTTTAGGTTTAGGATATGCGTTCAATGATCCATTAAATGCAATCGGAGGAATTAACTTATTCCCGTTCTCTATCGGGGGATTATCAGGACAAAATATTGTGATTTTAGTTGCTCTTTTCTTGTTCTTAGTTGTTGTAATTCGCCGTTTGGCCAATTATACAAAAATTGTTCGTGATCGTATGATTGCAGTGATCATCTTTGCTTTCTTCGTGATCTTCTTCTGGATGTCTTTTGAACAAGGAGCAACATCGCTGGTTATTTTTGCGAGAGACAATACAGAGCGTAATTTAATTGGTGGTGCTGCAATGGCATTTAATATATTCAATACATTGCTGACAGTAGTTCCGTTATTGTTTATCTCTTATGTATTGATTTTATTGGCAAAACAAACGTTCAAAAAGGCTGCATTATCGAATATTGTATTAGCCTTTACGTTTTTAGGTATTTGGGCTGCTGCAATTTGGATGTTAAATTATAACTGGTCTTCTCATTCATATGATATTTCTTATAAAGCAGTGAAAACTGCTAAAGTAGATGAAGCAGGGAAACCGGTTTTAGATGACAAAGGATTACCTACATTTAATTTAGAACCTGTAACAGCTTCTTATGTTGCAAAACCTACAGATGTTATTGTTGATAATGTCATTAATTTAGCCTCTCAAGATGCTTTGCCAAAAGGATCTGAAATTAACATTCACAAAGAAGGAGACAAATTTGTATTGGTTTCTCCGGAAAGCTTAGTGAAATTAGATGCTGAATATAAAAATCAAAACAAACCTTCAGAAGTAGTGCCTGCTAGAGTTGCAGAAATTAAAGATAGTCAGGTAGAAATTACAGTTTCATGGTTTTCTACATTAAACTCTTTCTTTATTATTGCATTAGCATCATTAGTATCTCGCGTTTGGGATTCTAAATACAATCCTTCAGCTTCTGTTAAATATGGATTAGGATTAATCATTATGGCAGTTGGATTCGGATTCTTAGCTTTTGGTTCTTACGGAATTTCAGAAGGAGTTCGTGTTTCAATTATTTGGTTAGTTTTAGCTTATCTGTTCCATACATTAGGAGAACTTTGCTTGTCGCCGGTAGGGCTTTCGTATGTTTCGAAATTAGTTCCAGCTCGTATGATTGCATTTATGTTCGGAATGTGGTACCTTGCAATTGCAATTGGAAATAAATTGGCAGCCATTTTAGGAGGCCAAATCGAAAATATTACAAAAGAATATTCATTATCAACTTTCTTCTTAATTTTTACAATTGTACCAATTGTGGCCGGTTTAATTGTTATTGCATTAAATCCGGTGATGAAGAAATTGATGCATGGAGTTAAATAATATAGATTGAAATTTATGAAATCAAGCTTAGCAATCGCTGCCCTAATTTTATCATCATTTCTTTTCGGACAAGAAATTAAATGGTTGTCATTAGAAGAAGCAACAAAAGAAATAAAGGCACATCCGGAAAAACCTGTATTGATTAATTTTTATACAACTTGGTGTGGATTCTGTAAGCGTTTGGACAAAGAAACTTTTACAGATAAGAAGGTGACGGAATATGTAAATAAAAATTACATTCCGGTAAAATTTGATGCTGAAACGAAGGATATGGTAAAATTTTTAGGAATCCAGTATACGTACATTGCACCGGCGAAAGCGAATTACATGGCCTACGCCTTTACGAACGGGCAATTAAGCTATCCTGCGACTGTTCTGATGAATGGAAAAGGAGATGTTAATAAAGTCGTTTTAGGTTTTCGAAGTTCTTCTGATTTCATAAATGATATCAAAATTTAATCAAGAAATAACCTCTTTCTGAGGTTTTCCATAAAACAGAATCAGACGTTTTTTCGAGTTCTGTAACAATTGAAGGGTAATTGCTGGCATCAGCAATTACCCTTTTTAATTTGTCCGTGTTTCCAAAATTATACATTCTCGATTGATGGATTAATACATAAAAAGGAGTATCAGTTGGCTCTTCATTGATTAATAATTTAAAAGAATCAGTTTCGATAGAATTTGGATGTTTGATAAAATTCGGATGAGTAAAACTTGAGTCATAAGAATAAAATGTAATGTTCTTGATTCGTTGATGAATTTTATAAGGTTTAATCGTATAATCATAGGTTATTTGATCAAGTGGCTCTCTACTTAGAATGGATAAATTTCGTTGATTTCTGATTCCAATGATGCTATTTTTGTACTGATTAAAAATGATTAATTCATTTGAATTATTTAAGTGAAAAACCTGATAAAACCGATCAACTTCCAAAAGGAATAAACTTATAACACAAACAAATAGCGCCTTTTTAGATTTTTTAAGTAATAGAGGCTTTAAAGAATACAGTATTACACCAATCAAAACAGATGTAAACAAGCTGATGTGAACATCTTTAGAAACAAATTTAAAACTGGACAACCAGTAAATATATTGATTAGAACAATAAATAAGTTGATTGAAGGTCCAGGTATAAACCGGAATGTTAAAATCAAAAATAACCAGAATAATACTTATAATTCCACCACAAATCATCAAAAAAGAAGCAGGGATTAAGACTAAATTTCCGAATAAGAATAAGCCTGAAAATTGATTAAAATAATAGAGTGAAACAGGTAGAGTTCCTAATTGAGCTGAAATACTTGTTTCAATCATCACTTTTATTTTTCTGAAAAAACTGTTTTTTATTTTCCAGTAATACTCTAATATCGGGTTGAGCCAAACAATGAAAAATACAGCCGAAAAACTCAGCTGAAATCCAACGTCAAACAAGAAGTTTGGTTGAAAAATCAGAATGATAAAGGCAGAAAGGGAGAGTGTATGGAAAATATTTTTAGGACGATGGAGCAACTCACTGATATAATAAATCGAAATCATCAAAGCAGAACGAAAAACAGGAGGTTGTAAGTCAACATAATAGGCAAAAAGCCAGATACAGAGTAAACTGATAATAATTCTTATTTTTCTACCATTTTTTAGTGTGAATAAAGGTTGTAAAACAACTTGTAAAATCATATAAATCATCATGACATGTAGTCCGGAAATGCATAGGATGTGAACGACTCCGGCGGTAATGTAACTTTCATTTAATTCATTTGGAAGCTCTGTTCTATCTCCTAGAAGTATCGAAGAAATAATAGCCCTGCTTTCAAGTGTGTAACCTTGTTTTAAAAGCGTATTTCGTATTTTTACTTTCGATTTTGCTGCCCAATTCCCAAAACCATTTCCTTCTTTGTGGATAGAAATAATTTCGTTTGAAAATATTTGTGAATAAATTCTTTTTCTATTTAAGAAACGTTTGTAATTAAATTGATATGGATTCAGAGGTTGTTCAATTTCATTCATCTTTCCATGAACAATAATCTCATCATTAGGATATACTATTGGCTGTTGAGGTTGTAAATAGAGTAAAATTTGTTGGTGTGTTTCGATATCTTTCGCGGCATATTTTACATATTTTTCAGAAGAATCAAACTTATAAATGATTTTTAAGAAATGAATTTCGGAATCTGTATTTAAGTCAATATTCTGATGTTGATTATAGTTTTGATGAATATAGTAGCCTAAAATAATGGAAATACCTAAAAAAGGAATGATATTTTGACGATTATTATTTTTTAACAAAGAGATAAAAAGTAGAATAATTAATAGGAAAAATATAATTCGTAAATTTGTTGCAGGAATTAATAATTCAGAAATAATTATTCCAATTGAGAAACAGATTGTTAAGGTAAAAAAGAGGTACTTTTTCATCCTAATAATTTAGAATAATATTTACAGATAGTAGGTTTTAAGTATTTGTAAATAAGTTGATTAAAAAATTAAGAAATGAAGAAAATTTTTATAATAGTTGTGTTATTTTTTACTCAAATAGTCATGGCACAGATTGATGTAAAATTGTCTATCACAAATCTTAAGAAAATGAAAGGGAATTTGGCAATAGAATTTTATAGAAATGTAGAAAATTATACAAAAGGTCAAAATGCGTTCAAAAAATTATATGTTCCTGTTGCTGATATAGACAAGTATGAGACGGTTTTCAAAGATATTGAACCAACATTTTATGCGGTGAAAGTATTTTTGGATACGAACAACAATAAAAAACTGGATAAAAGCTTCTTGGGAGTCCGGAAAGAACCTTATGGGTTTTCTAAAAATCTAGATCCTATTTTGCGTGAACCTACTTTTGAAGAAGCAAAAGTGGAAATGACAGAAGAAAATAATACAATTTTGATTAAATTAAATAACAATAAAGGCGAAGAATAACTTCGTCTTTTTTGCTAAAACTTAATTGAAAAACCTATATTTAGTCCTAACAATGAAGGATTTTTAGCATCTACATTTTGAAGAGGATTTAACATATATCGGTAATTCGGTTCAAGATTTAAACTCGATTTGTTGGATAATATGTACTCTAATTTTACACCGGCATTCGCACTATAACTCATAGTGTTTAAGTTGTTTGCTTTACCTAATGTATACTGAGATCTTGAATTGGCATCTGTCAATGAAATGGAATTTTTAGTCACGACATAATAACTTCCTCCTGCAGTAGCCAAAAGGTTAAACTTATCAAAACTAGCTAATCTATATTCCATCTCTAACGGGACTTCGATATAATGAATTTTTTGCTCCATATTACTCGATTGAGAAGTCAACATAGTTGTTGCAGGGTTTTGATGACCAGGCGTGTTGGCAATTACCCTAATATTGCTATTGTAAGTAATGTTAGTTGAAGAATTGAGATTTATATTATTTGAAGAAATAGCATAAACACCAGTATTAATCCCAGAATTTATATTATTCGTCTGCTGCTCTAATTCAACTTTGGCAATTCCGGAGCGTATATTCAATTTATCATTCAAACGTACAGAAACTTTTGCTCCATAAGCTACAGTCATATTATTTTTAATGGTATGATCATTAAATTCATTGGCTAAAATAGACTTTGATTCTAACATCATTGTAGGGTTTATATAAGAAGAAACAGCTAAAATAGGAGACATCTTTTTGATCTCAATTTTTTCGTCTTGTTTCTTTTTTTCTTCTTCAAGAACTAATTCTAAAGGTTTTTCGTCTTTAGCATTTGTACTAAATTCTTTTTTCTCAGTTTCATTATTTTGTAATGCCGAATTCTTTGTTTGAATAGATAATTCATGCTGAATAGAATTATTTAAAGCTAAACCAGGGGTTAAACTTTCCTTTTGTTCATTCTCCTTATTTGTGGAAAATAAATGGGCTTGTTCAATACGATGATTTAAATATTGAAATGAATTGTTGCCTAATTTTTTGGAATGATTAATTTGCTGATGAACAGGCTTATTGACGTTTTCAACAGAGTTTTGTTCTTCACTATTTTTTATAGAAGGCAAAGGGTTTTCAGAAGAAGTTGTCTTATTGTTTACAACTTCATTCGAGGGAATGTTGTTGATGTCGATAGATTTATTCTGATTAAAATAATAAATACCAATTCCGGCAACTAAACATGCAGCTGTAGAGCCAATCCAATAAAAAATAGGAAGGAGTCGTTTTTTCTTTTCCTTTTCATCCAATTTTTCTTGGATATTTTTCCAAGCATCCATCGGAGGAAGTTGAGGTTGAGATAGTTTCTCTTTAATATGTTGATCAAATTTCTTCATCTTCTGTGACAGTTT
Source organism: Empedobacter brevis NBRC 14943 = ATCC 43319 (assembly GCF_000382425.1). Classification (GTDB taxonomy): domain Bacteria; phylum Bacteroidota; class Bacteroidia; order Flavobacteriales; family Weeksellaceae; genus Empedobacter; species Empedobacter brevis. The sequence continues at coordinate 321,646 of NZ_KB908293.1, read as the reverse complement.
TTAAAAAATTAAGTTTTTGTTTTAATAAATTTCTAGCTCTTGATAAGTTTGATTTTGAAGTGCCTACTGAAATGGTTAGCATTTCTGCAATTTCTTGGTGGGAGTATTCTTCAAAAACGTAGAGGTTAAAAACTTGCCTGTATTGTGGAGGAAGATTATGAACAGCTTCTAGCAATTGTTGATAATCAAAATCTTGTTCAAGTTCATCGTCGTCTTCATGTGTTGCAATGAGGTTTTCGTAATTTTCAAATGGGAGAGGATTTTTCTTTTTAAGTTTCTCTAAGTTGAGATTTACCATAATCCGTTTCATCCATCCTTCAAAAGAACCTTCAAATTTGAATTGATTTATTTTATTGAAAATAAGAATGAAACCCTCTTGAAAAACATCCTGAGCATCTTCGTAATTTTCAGCATAACGAAGACATATCGAGAATAAAACAGAGGAAAACTCAGCGTAAATTTCTTCTTGAGCTTTTCTGTTTTGTTCTTGACATTGCTTGATTAAGTATTCAAGAGAGTCGTTATTCAAATTTATTAGACTTTATTTTAGTTCGCTTTAATTTCTAGAACTTCTTCAATATAAATATCTTTTGTTGGATCGATTGCGTCTTTACCTGCCCAAACTCTGATGGTGTTTCTTCCTGCTTTTTTAGGTGTGAACTTGTATGTTTTGGTTACTGATTTCTTTTCATCAACACATGTACTTCCACTAGATTGTGTCCCATATGCGCCAATGTTTTGTATAGAATCATTACCACCTTTCAAGGTTTGGAAAGTAACAAATTTTTGACAAGAATTATTTGTTGTAAAAGTAACGTGAACATTTGTTTGTTGCCCAACCGGTTGAATAGAATCTTGATTGACATCTATTTTGGTTCCAACAAAGAAACCATCGATTGTGTATGAATTATCGCTATCATCAGTATTTAAACAACTAAATGCTGTAAAACCTAACATTCCTACAAAAGCTAAAGTGCTTAATCGTTTGATTATTTCCATATTATATAATTATTTTAGAAGCTATTTTTTGATATCTAAAACGATAGAATCGTTAAATGTGTCTTTGTTATTTTCATCTTTTCCTGTCCAAAACTTCAATTTATATTTTCCTACTCTCTTAGGTGTAAACTTTAAAGTTTTAGATTCAATACTTGTTGAAGGTAAACAATTTTGACCATTTTTTTGAATACCTAACACTCCGATATAATGAACAGAATCATTACTACCTTGTAACAAGCTAAATTGAGCAAATTCTTGACAAGAATTTGTTTTAGAAAAACTAACTTTAATATTTGTCGTTTGATTTACAGGTTGAATAGAATCTTGGTTGACAATTACTCCTTTTGTTGCAAAGTAACCATAGTTTGTGAAATCTGAATTATCGTCATTTAAACAGCTAAATGCTGTTAATCCTAAAAATCCTGTTAAAGCAAACAGGCTTAATCGTTTCATTAATTTCATGGTATGAGTTTTAATTTGTTATAAAAGTAAGATTTAGATTTTAGGAAAGGTTGCGTGAAAATTTAAAATTTAACATAAAAAATAAAAATCCTCCTGATTATCAGGAGGATTTATTTGTTAGAAAAGGTTGTAAACTTTAGTCAGATTAATCCGAAACATTTTAATAATTAGAATCTGAATGACATCTATTCTTTACTAGAGTTTAAAACCAATAAAAGGTTGCGTTAAGCTTCTATCTTTTTTTAGTTTATTTTTTTAAATCCTCAACAATTAGATTTGCAGTTCTTTCGGAAGCTCCTATTCCTCCAAGTTTGTGGTATAATTTTTCATAGTCTTGGAGAATCTTTTCCCGTTTTGGAGAGTTCAGGATTAAATTTAATTCGCGCTTAATATTTTCATAGGTTAAATCGTATTGAATCAGTTCTTTTACGACTTCTTCATCCATAATTAAGTTAACTAATGAAATGAACCGTATATTTTTGACCACGCGTTTTCCTATCTCATAAGAAATGGGATTTCCTTTGTAACAAACAACTTCCGGAACTTTTAATAAAGCAGTTTCTAACGTTGCGGTACCGGATGTAACCAAGGCTGCGTAGGAAATACGTAATAAATCATATGTTTTGTTCTCCACAATTTTCAGTTGATTTCCTATAATTTTTTTATAATTTTCAACGGGTTGAGATGGAGCACCTGCAACAACAAATTGATAATCCGGAAAATCTCTTTCAACAGAAAGCATCAAAGGTAATTTGACTTTTATTTCTTGTGTTCTACTTCCGGGAAGTACTGCAATAATGGGCCTTTCGTCTAAATTATGATCTTTTCTGAATTGTTGTTCATCAATTGGAGGTAGATGATTTAAAGAATCTAACAAAGGATTTCCAACAAAGTCAACCTTGTAATCATAGCGCTGATAAAATTCTTCCTCAAATGGAAGAATAACAAACATTTTATCGACAACTTTTTTGATTTTATGAACGCGGCCTGTTTTCCAAGCCCATATTTGAGGCGAAATATAATAATAAACTTTTATGCCGAGATTTTTTACAAATTCAGCAATTCTTAAATTGAATCCAGGATAATCAACCAAAATTACAGCATCTGGTTGATAAGCTTCTATATCATTTTTTGCAACAGAAATATTTCCTAAAATTGTTCTCAAATTCATGAGAACCTCCGCAAACCCCATAAAGGCTAAATCTCTGTAATGTTTTACCAATGTTCCACCTTGTGTTTGCATCAAATCACCTCCCCAAAACCTGAATTCAGCCTGTGGATCTTTCTTTTTTAATTCTTTCATTAAGTTCGAGGCGTGTAAATCGCCTGAAGCTTCACCTGCAATGATATAGTATTTCAATGGAAATAATTTTTCTTCTTACAAAGATAGGAGAAATCTATAAGCGGATGGGATTTCAATGTTTTTTATTCCGTAAATTTACTCGTTCAAACAAAGAAAAATGTCAGACGAAATTATAAATAAAGTTGCCAATAGTAGTTTAGTTACAATAGACTTGCAAGATTATTATCCGGATGGGGAACGTTTAGTTTTTGACTTGAAGGATTGGTTATATGAAGAATTGATTCTTAAGGAAAAGGATTTCAGAGAAAATCTGAAAAATCATGATTGGACACAATACCAAGATAAGTATGTAGGAATTACATGCACAGCGGATGCTATTGTACCGTCTTGGGCTTATTTACTGGTTGCGACTTATTTGTCGCCGGTTGCAAAGCGTGTTGTGCATGGAAGTTTACAAGATTTAGATACTATTTTGTATACAGAAATTGTAGATCATTTGCCATATGATGAATATGTTGATGGAAAAATAATTGTCAAAGGATGTTCACATAAACCTGTCCCGGATTCGGCATATATTCAATTAATCGAACGATTACAGCCAATTGCCAGTTCCTTAATGTTTGGAGAAGCATGTAGTACGGTACCTTTGTATAAAAAGAAGAAATAAAAAAATCCGCTCCATGAGCGGATTTTTTTGCACATTAATAAATCGTCATAATATTATTGATTTGTTCTGAAAACTAATTTATTATCTCCAGGTTTTTCTTCGAAATAATCGATTAAAACCGCATCATTATCATTGATCGTACCTTTCAAAATTTCTTTCGAAAGTTCATTCAATACATCTTGTTGAATAACTCGTTTTAATGGTCTTGCTCCAAACTGAGGATCATAGCCTTTTCTAGCCAAATAATCAACAGCTTCCGGTGTGATATCTAATGTAATATCGCGTTGCGCTAGTTTTTTAGAAACACCATTCAGATAGATATTTACAATTCCGGAAATTTGATTTTCGCTCAATGGACGGAATAAGATAATTTCATCAATACGATTCAAAAACTCTGGCCTGAAATTTTGTTTCAACTCTTCAAAAACAACATCTTTTGTTTCGTTGTAAATTTGTGCGACATTATTTTCGTCAATATCAGAGAACTTATCCAAAATTGTATGTGAACCAAAATTCGATGTCATGATGATAATCGTATTTTTAAAATTCACCACACGACCTTTGTTATCTGTCAAACGACCATCGTCTAAAACTTGTAACAAAATATTGAAAACGTCCGGATGAGCTTTCTCAATCTCATCTAACAAGATGACAGAATAAGGACGGCGGCGAACAGCCTCTGTCAATTGTCCTCCTTCATCATAGCCAACATAGCCCGGAGGTGCCCCAACCAAGCGAGAAACGGCGTGACGTTCTTGATATTCAGACATATCGATACGTGTCATTGCATTCTCATCATCGAATAAAAATTCAGCCAACGCTTTTGCTAATTCTGTTTTACCAACTCCTGTAGAACCTAAGAACAAGAATGAACCGATTGGCTTTCCTTCGTCACTTAGGCCCGCACGAGAACGACGAATAGCATCAGAAACAGCTGTAATTGCTTCTTCTTGTCCTAAGACACGTTTGTGTAATTCACTTTCTAAATTCAATAACTTTTCGCGATCAGATTGCATCATTTTTTGTGCAGGAACACCAGTCCATTTTGATACAACTTCAGCAATATCATCCGCGTCAACAAACTCTTTTACCAGTTTATTTTGTTTATTTTCTTCCAGATTTTTTTCAGCATCTTCCAAATCTCTCTTTGCATTTACTAAATCTTCAAATTCTAATTTTGAAGCTTTTGCATAATCGTAATCACGCTTTGCACGTTCAATTTCGAATTTTATATTTTCGATACTTTTTCTTAAATCTTGTACTTCATCTGCTCGATTTCTTTCCGCTTCCCATTTCGAATTCAATTGATTTCTTTCGTCTTGAAGATTCGATAGTTCTTCTTTCAAAAGATTCAATTTCTTTTCGTCATTTTCACGTTTTATAGCTTCAATTTCGATTTCCAACTGAATGATTTTACGGTCTAATTTATCCAAATCTTCAGGTTTTGAATTCATCTCCATTCTCAATTTAGAAGCAGCTTCATCCATCAAGTCAATCGCTTTGTCCGGTAAAAAACGATCTGTAATATACCGTGTTGATAATTTAACCGCAGCAATAATGGCCTCATCTTTTATACCAATTTTATGGTGTTGCTCATATTTATCTTTAATACCGCGTAAGATGGAAATGGCAGATTCTTCATCCGGTTCTTCCACCATTACTTTCTGAAAACGACGTTCTAAAGCTTTATCTTTTTCAAAATATTTTTGATATTCATTCAGCGTAGTTGCTCCAATTGAACGAAGTTCTCCGCGAGCTAAAGCCGGTTTCAAAATATTGGCTGCATCCATTGCTCCTTCGCCACCACCACCAGCACCTACTAATGTGTGAATTTCGTCAATAAATAAGATAATTTCCCCGTTAGAGGCTGTTACTTCTTTTACAACTGCTTTCAAACGTTCTTCAAATTCACCTTTGTATTTTGCTCCGGCAACCAAGGCTCCCATGTCCAATGAAAAAATCTGTTTATTCAAAAGATTTTCAGGAACGTCTCCGTTGATGATACGGTGTGCTAAACCTTCTGCAATAGCAGTTTTACCTACACCGGGTTCACCAATCAAGATAGGATTGTTTTTGGTGCGGCGTGATAGAATTTGCAAGACACGACGAATTTCTTCATCTCGCCCGATTACAGGATCTAATTTCCCTTCTTTTGCTAAATCTGTTAAATTTTTAGCGTATTTATTTAATGAATTATATGTTCCTTCTGCATTTTCAGAAGTTACTCTTTCTCCGTTTCTCAATTCTGTTACTAATTTTTTTGTGTTTTCAAATGTTACACCCCTATTTTTTAATAATTGGCTTACAGGTGATACATTTTTAATGATTGCTAATAGTAAATGTTCTAAGGTGATAAAATCATCGTTCATGTCCTTTGCAATCTCTTTTGCAGATTGCAAAATTTGATTAGATGAATTGGAAAGATGATTTCCTTGTTGCCCCTCTATTTTTGGATATTTGTTGATTTCTAAATCCAGTTCAGGTTTCAATAAATCCATTTTTACACCTTGTTTTTCGAGGATTAACGATAAAACATTCTCATCTACATCTATCATTCCTCCTAAAAGATGGGCCGGTTCTATGGCTTGATTTTTATGCTCAACAGCAATCTGTTGTGCAGACTGGATCGCTTCGCGACCCTTTATTGTAAATTGATTAAAATCCATTGGTTCTTAGTTTTTTATATTGGTTTTGTACGCTCTTATTTCATCAAAAAAAATTCCAAAGTAAGATTGGAACTAAAAAACTGACTTTTTGGCTTTGTTGAATAAAAAAAGGAGACATTTTGACAATATCTCCTTTTTTTATTTTATGCGTATGGAAAGTTAAAATAAACCTTCTACAGATAAGTAACGTTCACCTGTATCATAGTTTACCGTTAATATTTTTGCGTTTTTTTCGATTTCATTTAGTTTCTTAGCAACAGCAGCTAATGAAGCACCTGTTGAAATTCCAACAAACAATCCTTCTTCTTTTGCTACTTTCTTGGCGAATTCAAAAGCTTCTTCTTTTGTAATTTGAATAGAGGAATCAACAATTGTTGTATCTAAATTTGCTGGAATAAACCCTGCACCAATTCCTTGAATGGCATGTGGTCCGGGATTTCCTCCCGAAATAACAGGAGAATCTGCCGGTTCAACAGCAATAACATTTGTCGTTGCGTTAATTTCTTTTAAAGCTTTTCCAATTCCCGAAAGATGTCCTCCGGTTCCAACTCCTGTAATAAGGTAATCAACTCCTTGTGGAAAATCGAGAAGAATTTCTTTTGCAGTTGTATTATAATGGACAGCTGGATTTGAGTTATTCTCGAATTGTTGGGGAACCCAAGCTCCTTCTATTGTATCAGCTAATTCTTGTGCTTTTGCAATGGCACCTTTCATTCCTAGTTCTTTTGGAGTCAAAACAAATTCAGCTCCATAAGCTTCCATTATTTTACGACGTTCTATTGACATGGACTCGGGCATTGTAATAATCATTTTGTATCCTTTTACAGCAGCTACAAATGATAATCCAATACCTGTATTTCCAGAAGTAGGTTCTATTATTGTTCCTCCAGGTTTTAAGATTCCTGCTTTTTCAGCATCTTCAATCATTGCCAAAGCAATACGATCCTTTATTGATCCGCCCGGGTTTTGTTTTTCTACTTTAATGTAAACATTATGATTAGGAAATAATTTATTTAGTTTAATAATTGGTGTATTTCCGATGGTTTCTAATACATTGTTATAAATCATTGTGAATAGGTTTTTAGATGATATAATTGTGATGTTGTTCTACTTTTTGTTTTTTGATTTGCAGTTGATGTTCTTGGTAAACAATAGAATTTTTTTCAATACTTTCAGTTATCCAAACATTTCCACCGATAACAGAGTTTTCTCCAATAATAGTCGTGCCTCCTAGGATAGTTGCCCCCGCATAGATTGTCACATTATTTTCGATGGTTGGATGACGCTTCTTGTCTGCCAAATTTTTGGAAACATAAAATGCACCTAATGTAACGCCTTGGTATATTTTAACATGATCTCCAATAATTGTTGTCTCTCCAATCACAATCCCAGTTCCATGATCGATATAAAAATTTTTACCAATTGTTGCGCCTGGATGAATATCGATTCCGGTTTTTGAATGAGCATATTCAGAAAAAAATCGGGGAAGAATAGGCGTTTCAAGTTTATATAGAATATTCGCCAAACGATGAATGGCAATTGCAAAAAAACCTGGATAAGCTAAAATGATTTCAATTTCCGATTTAGAAGCAGGGTCATTAGAATAAAATACGAAAATCAATTCTTCCAATTCTTGTTTAAGTTTTGCAAATTGTTCAAAGAAATAAAGACTAATTTTATTTGATTTTTCTTCAGGCACAATTTTTAATAAAATAGAATTGAACCGATTCAACAAATTTTCTTTCTTATAAGAAGGATTTGGTTGCTGAAAAATCTCATCATAAATAATGGAATCAATTAAAGGTTCTAATTCCTGTTTTTTAAAAGGCAAACTGTATTTTGATTGTTGGCTCATTTTTAATTTATAAAACTCTACTGGATTAGTAGACAAATATATTGTTTTTTTTTATTTCGCCTAATAAATTAAGCTGAAAATCTATTTTTTTAGGAAAAAGTATACATTCAAAATATTATTATGTTGGCATAATAACACACTGTTTTGACTTTTATTAATAAAAATAAATGTGATTTATTTAAAAATAATAAATGAATTAATGTGTTGATTATAAGTTTTTTGCGACTTTTATGTTGTTGAAATAGGATTAATTTTATAAAAAATAAAGCATAGTGTTTTATTTACACTAAAAAAGAGTTATTTTAGTAAAATAAATTTTAAAGGATAAAAATATGAAAAAATCAATTTTATTTGGATTATTCTTTATGTTGACATCTTTAATGTATGCGCAATCGCCAATTGGAACTTGGAAAACAATTGATGACGAAACGAAACAGGCGAAGTCTTACGTAGAAATCTTCGAGAAGGATGGGAAACTTTATGGTAAAGTCACTAAGATTTTGACAAAAGGAAAAGAAGATGCTAAATGTACAGATTGTTCAGGGGCATTAAAAAATAAACCAATTTTAGGAATGCAAATTCTTTCCGGTCTTAAAAAAGATGGAAAAGAATGGACAGGAGGAAGAATCCTAGATCCTAATAACGGAAAAGAATACAAAGCAAAAATGTCATTAAATGGCAATGACAAACTTGATGTCAGAGGTTTTATTGGAATTTCACTTGTTGGAAGAACGCAAACTTGGCACAGAGTTAAATAAAAATCAAAACAAAAACGAAAAGGTTACTCTGAGTAATCAAACCCACAAAATTTTACTCTATAATGACTATTTCTTAAAAAAGAATAGTCATTATTTTTTTGTGTAAATTTGTGGTTTCAAAATTTATTTTTTGAAACGACTAAAATATTTGAATGAGTTTAACTAAAAGAGCGTTTGCTTACGCCAAACCATATAGATCTTCGTTTGTAACAGCGATTATATTCAATTTACTTTACGCACTTTTTAATGTAATTGCTTTGGCCTTTATGATGCCTATTTTAGGTGTTCTTTTTGGCGAAAAAAATACAGCTGTTATTTCTAAACCAATATATTCAGGAAGTTTAGGTGACTTGAAACAGTTTTTTTCAGATTATTCGGCTTACTACATGAACGAAGTTTCGCAAACTGAGGGTCCCGTTTATGTATTGGCGATTTCTTGTGTAATTTTTATTGCAGCATTTTTGTTTCGAAATATTTTTAGTTTTCTTTCAGAAACCTGTTTAGTTGATTTACGTTCAGGGGTTACACGCGATTTGCGAGTTGATATTCACAATAAAATTATCGATTTGCCTGTTGCATATTTTACTGAAAAACGAAAAGGGGATATGATTAACCGTATTTCGAGTGATGTAAATGAAGTAGAGTCGAATATTTTAAATTCTATTGTAGAGATTGTACGTTCACCAATTATGATTATTGTTTTTGTAGGCGTATTATTTACCGTAAGTTATCAATTGACAATTTTTGCAATTTTGGTTTTCCCAATAATGGGAACAATCATTTCTTTGATAGGAAAGAGTCTTAAGAAAGCAGCAGAACATGCACAAGATGAATTGTCAAACATAATAACGTATGTTGATGAAACCTTGACTTCGTTAAAGATTATTAAGATTTTCAATGCTGAAAATCAAGTAAAAGGCCGTTTTGATAAATCAATTAACCGGTACAGAAAATATCTTCAAAAAGTAATGAAGAAAAGAGCTTTAGCATCGCCTACAAGCGAATTTTTAGGAGCAATTACGATTGGACTGATCGTATTTTTTGGAGGAAAATTATCTTTAGAAGGAAATGGATTGACAGGTTCTCAATTCATATTTTATATAGCGACTTTTTACACTTTATTGGATCCTATTAAACGTTTTTCAAAAGCTTTATCAGATGTTCAGAAAGGAGAGGTTTCTGCTCAACGTATTTTTGAAATTTTAGATGCAGAAGTTTCAATTCAGGATTTGCCTGATGCGAAAAGCATTGAGGTATTTGAGGACAAAATCGAATTTAAGAATGTAACATTTGCATATGGTAAACATGATGTCATTAAAGATTTTAATCTCACCATTAAGAAAGGAGAAACGGTAGCTTTGGTGGGGCAATCAGGTTCAGGAAAATCGACTTTGGCAAATTTGATTACACGGTTTTGGGATGTAAAATCAGGACAAATCTTAATTGACGGAATCGATATTAAACATATAAAATTGCAAGATTATCGCATGTTGTTTGGATTAGTAACGCAAGATTCAATTCTATTTAATGATTCAATTTTTAATAATATTTCTTTGGGAGATAAATTGCCTAATCAAGAAAGAGTAGAGCACGCTGCTAAAGTTGCAAATGCGGAAGAATTTATTGTTAAAATGCCAGAGAAATACCAAGAATCAGTAGGTGAAGGAGGAAATAAACTTTCAGGAGGACAGAAACAACGATTAAGTATTGCGCGTGCGGTTTATAAAAATCCACCAATAATGGTTTTGGATGAAGCAACATCAGCATTGGACACGAGATCTGAAAAACTGGTACAAGAAGCCTTAAATAATATGATGCAAAACAGAACTTCTTTGGTTATTGCACATCGTTTGTCAACGATTCAGAATGCTGATAAGATTGTTGTGATGGAAGCCGGAAAAATAATTGAAGAAGGAAATCATCAATCGCTTATCGAGAAAAAAGGCGTTTATGCGAATTTAGTGAATATGCAGAGCTTTAGTGAATAATGTTTTCATTTCAGACTAAACTAAAAAAAGCTTCAAATGTGAAGCTTTTTTTATTCATCTATTTTATATTGATTTGATTTCGAATCCTAATTTTTTCCAATCTTCCCAGAAAGTTGGATATGATTTTTCAACCACCATTTCATTGTTAATACGAATTGGTTGTAGTTGAGCCAAAGGCGCCATACACATCGCCATTCTATGATCATTATACGTCTCCAAAGTAGGAATTTCGTTATCATCTTGATAGCCATCAATCGATAAGGAATCCTCTGTTATAGTAATAATTGCACCAAATTTTTCCAATTCAGTTTTGAGTGCAACCAAGCGATCTGTTTCTTTAATTTTTAAAGTCTCCAAACCGGTTAAAACACAATTTACTTTTAGACCTACACAAGTAGCTGCAATAGTTTGTGCAATATCCGGAGTATTGATTAAGTTTAATTCAATAGCTTGTTGCAATTGAAATTCGGGATTGTGTTTTAGACTTAAAACGCCATTCTCAAAAGTTGAAATTACACCAAAGTTTTCAGCATAAATAACTTGTAGAGCTGAATCCCCTTGTAAGGAATTTTCGAAATAAGTTGAAATTTTAATTTCAGAATTTTTTGATAAAGCGATTAAACTATAGTAATAAGAAGCTGAACTCCAATCAGATTCTACTTGTAAAGTTTGAGGTTGAATAACTTCTGTAAAAGGAATCTGAATAGTATTTCCTTTAAAAGCGGCTTTAATTCCAACTTTATTTAACAATTGGATTGTCATTTGGATGTAAGGAACTGAAATGACTTTCCCATCAAGATTTATTGTTAATCCATTCTCTAATTTCGTCCCAATTAAGCACAACGCAGTAATGTATTGCGAACTAATATTAGAGGGAATGGTAATGGAATTTTTCTTTAATTTGGTTCCAATGATTGTCAAAGGTGGATAACCTTCATTTTCCTGATACGAAATTTCTGCACCCAATTCATTCAATGCGTCCACCAAAATTTTAATCGGTCGTTGTTTCATTCTCTCAGAACCTGTTAACGTAACCTTTCTTCCTTCTTGAATAGAAAAATAAGCTGTTAAGAAACGCATTGCAGTTCCGGCATGATGAATGTCAATTACATCCGTTTTATTTGCTAAAGCTTTTTGCATTAATTGTGAATCTTCAGAATTCGAAACGTTTTCTAATGTTAAAGCATTTTCAAATAATTGATTCAATAATAACAAACGATTACTTTCACTTTTAGAACCTGTTATTGCTAATTGAGAATGTATGGGAGATTGGAGTGCTGAAATTTCAATCATATTTATTTTAGTTTGTCGTTGTTTTGATGGCGGTTGTGGTCTCGTTTTGTTTTGTAATCTAATTTTTTGTAGAAAGCAGATTCTAAGTCTACGCCAGTCTGATTGGCTAAACAAAGTGCAACAAAAATAACGTCTGCCAATTCTTCTCCAAGATCCTTATTTTTATCTGATTCTTTTTCTGATTGTTCACCGTAACGACGAGCAATAATACGAGCAACCTCTCCAACTTCTTCCGTAAGTTGTGCCATGTTTGTTAATTCGTTAAAATAGCGAACACCATGCTCTTTAATCCAGTTATCGACATCTAATTGTGCTTGTTTAAGGCTCATTTATTTAAAATTTTAAAAAGATAAAGGTACAAAAATAAAAAGCCAACACGAGGTTGGTGTTGGCTTTATTAATCGTTTAGAATATTTTTTATTGTTTCACTAAAATCACTTGCTGACTTTCTGCATGAATGATATTTGTTAAAAAATCTTTCAAAGGTTTATAGTATTGAGCAGGTAAAGTACTGTAAGGGATCACTTTTTGTGCTTGAGCAATAATGAAACCGTCTTTTTCAATCACTTTACAGACATATCCTCCGGCTTGATCAGGCATTGTAAATTGCTTTTCTGTTGGCAATGATTCCACTTTATAACCTTCCGGGATTTTAATTTTCACTGTGTTTGTGTTTGTTGTAGGCGCCCCGAATTCTATATTATAATTGCGTTGTTCTAAGTTCAGATGATGTTTAGTATTTGCAACAAAAAGAAACGGATTGAATAATATTTTATTTCCGGCTACATCAGCTTTTACATCATCAAATTTGAATTGATGGCGAATAACGTTTTGTTGATTGTCTTGCGTTTTGAAATCGGAAATCTCAAAATTATAATCCTCTATATATTCTTTTTCAAATGCTTTTGGATCATTTGCAATTTCACTTTTGTCGAACATGTAAAAATAATTGTCACGAACATTGGAGAAAGTACCTTTTAATGTGCCATCGGCAATCAGATCAGCAGTGATAGATATTTTATTGTTGGTCATGATAGAATTTCGCAAAGGAATTTCTTTAATTCCTTTATCATTAACCAGAAATCCTCGATCATTAATTGCTCGAATTGGTAATAAATTAATTTGTGCATTTTTATCTGTTGCATCCATTAAATAAAATTCACCGTCCACAGCAGCACCTACAATGACATAATTTAATTTACTGCGAGAAGGAAACGAATAATTAATAAGTCCATTCTGTAAAGTGCTTAGTACGATAGGATTTGCATCAATTCCGGCTTTGCGCAACATAGCAGTTAGCATCAGGTTAATATCTGCAGAATTTCCGGATTTTTCATTGAATGTTTTTCGAATTCCTTTGTCTGTATATTCGCCTAGATAATCATTCCAGGTAACCGCTGTTTTGACATAATCAAATATAGCTTGCGTTTTTTGAATATTCGTTGTTTTCCCTGTAATTGTAGAATTTACCGTTTCATCTAAAAAACCGTTTCCATTTAACTGACGACCAAAATTCTCGTGATCCATCAAATCTTTACCAATGCGTTCCCAAGTTGTTGAAAAATTTTCGATAGTACGACCAGGAGCTTGATAAGAAGCTAATTCAAACTGAATACTTGCCAACATGTTTCTTGGATTAAGAACATATGCTTCACGAGAATAGGAAGGAAGATCTGACAAAGAATACTTTTTTTCATTAATGGTTAACTCATAAGAACCTTGGGACAGCTGTTTATGGTGAAATTCGTTGATATTAAATCCACCTTGTTTATATGTTCCGGTTTCTTTTTTACTGTTATTAGTTATTTTAGGAGCAAATCCACCTCTTAAATCTTGTTGATAGTTAAAATATTCTTGGTTTTGTAACGTGAAGTTACTTGCAACAACAGGAACAGACTGCTGGAAATACCATGTATCAGTTTGTCCATAAAAAGGAGAGACGATTTCATAAGAGTATTCTAAGATTGATCCGTTCTTTACATTAGGGAATGTAAAAGTTTGCTTATCCATAAAGCGATGCACTTTGTCTAAGAAAATATCTTTTTTCTCAACTTTTTGTTCCGTTATTTTTCCTCCGTCAAGGTTGTAAGTAATAGCTTTTAGGGATAATAATTTATCTTGATCTGATCCTGAACTTTTATACAAAGGAATTTCAACTTTCAAAACATCGTCTGGTGTTTTATCTTTATCGAAAACAATAATTCGATAAAAAACTTTTTTTGTTTGTTCAATACCTCCTTGAGATGTATTAAAATTAATTTTGTAATTACCATCTGCATATAAAACTTCAGCCGGAGCATCTGCTTGAATGGTACTTGTTGTTTTTTCGAAATCTTTTTTCGAAATCTTTCCAAATTTGACTTCTTGAGCAAAACCGGAAATTGTAGCAACAGATGCTACGATTGTAAATAAGGTCTTCATATGAGTAATTAGTGTGTTATAATTTTTCTAAAAGTAGTTTCGTGTTATCATATCCGGCAATTTGTCTGCGAAATTCAACGTAGTCGTTGAACTTTTCTTTTGGAAAATTGCCAGGAAATTGTTTGTAGATACGTTTGATTTCTAAATTGGATTGGTCTTTTGGGGTAATTTCTAAAAGATATTCACCAAAGGAAGATTTAGCTGTCACAGCATCAAATTTTTGAGGCAATTTATACCCCACAGGAAGCGTAAGTGTATATGATACTTCGTCTACGTATCCCGATTCAATTTTAAAATCAAATTTTCGCTCTTTTACTTTTTTTAATGACGTTTCTTCTCGGTTGATGGGAATCATATTGATGATGATATTATTTCCCTGAACTTTTGCATAATTAGGAACGGTAAAATCAAAATTTGAAGTGAAAATGGCATTTTCCCAATCATTTTCAAATTCTTTTTTCTTGAAATGAATACCTTGTAACGAAGAAAAACGATTTTTTAATCGTAAATCAAGCTCCTTATCATTCAGTTGATTAAATCTTGCGAAGTTTTCGTATATCAATCCTTTTGAGGTTTCAGTGAACTGTAAACTCAACGTTCCGTCAGGAGCGATTGTAGCTGCTCCATGAACCAGTAATTGATTGTCTTCCGGAAGAAATTTTTGAGAAGAAATAATTTTTCCTCCATTTTCATCCAGAATAAAAACTTTTCTATTCGCGGTAAAATCACCTAAATAATTGAAAGCAGAAGTTTGACTTGTTGTTTCCAGCCAAATATCTTCGTCTTTTAACGGAACATATAAGATAACATGATCACCTTGTAAGTACATCATATCTTCTGTCATGTCCTGAGGAGAAGAACCGGAATGAACTTCTGTATAATAGGATTTGATGCCTACAGCATCTAACATGGACATGGTATAGTTTGTCAGTGCTTTACAATCGCCATAACTTTTACTTTCAACATAAGAAGCAGGAAAAGGAGAAAGTCCTCCGATACCAAGTTGTACACCAATGTAACGGACTTTATGTTGTAAATGTTTGTAAAGAATTTGAACTTTTTCCCGATCCGATTTTGCATCTTTTACTAAATTTCGGAAGAACTCTTTTTGAGTCGGACTAAAATCCTGTTTTCCTCCGACTAAGCTTTCAAATGTCCATTTTCCATAATCATTCCAATTGTCGAATGTCCCTTTTACACCGTCAATACTGATTTGATTAGAAGCTAGAATTGCATTCGGGAAAATATTTTTTGGGCTAATCATCCTCTCTTCTTCATTGAAAGCAGGAATGTTATCGAATGTATATTTCAGGTTATTTGTGTCTCCTTCTTTCTGAATATTAAATCCTGTAAAATTATTTTCTTTCAGACGAATAACGGAATTGGTTTTATTTGTAAAAATATAAGATGATTTTTCTACAGATAAATTTGAGGCTTTAACAGGAAACCATTTCGGAATTCCAATTGTATTTTTACTCGTCTTCGCAATCTTATAATGAATTGTATACGGATATTGTGTAGGTGTAAAATTGAGGTATTTTATACGGTCATCTGTATACATTTGTCCATTACTGACATAACTTTGATCACTGAAATCTTTTGATTTGAATTTTTTTAATTCTTTTCCATTTGCATCATATAAAGTTGCTTCAAGTACATCAATTTTGATATTCGGATTATAATGTACTTGTGTACCGACGTAATTATCACCGGCTTTACTCAAAACGGTAACGACAGCATCTTCGGTGTATTTGAGTTCATCAACTTTCAGTAATTCAATTTTTTCGTCATTTTTTCGAACAACAGCATAAGCATCTTTTAGCAAATCAGCAGGAATTTGATCTACGGCATAATTTTGAGCAAAAGAAAATGAACCAATTAAAAAAGTTGTAAAAAGTAGAGTGTGTTTCATTCAATATAAGTTATTCATTAGATTATTCTTTATTTTTTGAATCAATAAAGATAGTGACTGGACCATCGTTTAATAATTCAACTTTCATGTCTGCTCCAAAGATACCTTTTTCTACAGGCTTGAAATTACGTTCTATAACATTCAAAAACGAGTGATATTGTTCGGTAGCTAAATTAGGTTTTGAAGCTTTGATGTAAGAAGGGCGGTTTCCTTTTTTGGTAGAAGCATGTAAAGTGAATTGTGAGACAACTAAAATATCACCATCAATTTGTTGTACATCTAAATTCATCACACCATTTTCATCATTAAAGATTCGCAATTGAATGATTTTTTTTGCCATCCATTCAAAGTCTTCTTTTGTGTCTTCGGGCTCAAAACCAACTAAAGCTAAAATTCCGTTTTCAATTTTACCGGATATTTCCCCATCAATCATTACAGAAGCATGTTTAACACGCTGTAAAATCACTCGCATATGTATTGTTTAATATGATTTAAAAATCACTAGAAATTTAAGAAAAAATTATGAATTATTTTGAAAGGGATTTTATTGAAAGAAAAAGCGTTACAGCTCATAATGTATGTGTTGTAACGCCTTGTTGTAGTTTAGGTTAAGCAAGCAATCGCTTTGTGTTTAAGTTAATTGATTAAAATAGATTTCGTCATCAGCAATGATAGCGTAATCTAATTCATATAAATTAGAGATTTCTTTTGCGAAAATTAACTCTTGTTCAATATTGATTAATTTATCTTCTTTGTTTTCAACATCTACAAACTCTGCAATCCACAATTTATTCGGGTTCAAGGGTTTCCAATTTAAATCCTCTAAATGTGTTAGGAATTTTTCTTTTTGTTCTTTTGTACATTCTACAAAATCAAATGCAATTTGTATAGATAAGTTGTTCATCCGATTAGTTTTAACAAAAATAAAATGAGCTGATGATTTTTTTTTACGTGAAACCGTAATTTTAAAAAATAAAAAGCCATTTCAATTGAAATGGCTTTTTAATAATTATGTTATTTTATATAAAATAAGTTGGAAACAAGCCAATTTATTTATCAGTATAAATATCTTCTTCTAAGAACGTGAGATAATTTTCATAACGAGAAATTGCAATATCTCCGTTTTCAACAGCATCTCGAACGGCACATTTTGGTTCGTTGACATGAATACAATTATCGAATTTGCAATTGTGTTTCAATTCTAAAATTTCAGGAAAGTAACCTTGCAATTCAGATTTATCAATGTGTACTAAACCAAATTCTTTGATTCCCGGAGTATCGATAATGAAACCTCCAAAAGGCCATTCGTACATCTGGGCAAAAGTTGTGGTATGCTGTCCTTTACTATTGAAATCTGAAATTTCGTGTGTTTTTAAGTTTAAATCAGGGTTTAAAGCATTTAATAATGTAGACTTACCAACTCCCGAATGCCCCGAAACCAAACTTACTTTGTCCTTCATCTGTTCTTTTACCAAATTCAGATTCAAGCCTGTTTCAGCAGAAATATCTAAACTTTCATATCCAATAGAGTTGTAAATCGATTTGTAGATTTCCAACTCAGCTTTTTCCTCTTCAGTGTACGAATCCATTTTGTTGAATAGAATAACCACAGGAATATGATAAGCTTCGGCAGTAATTAAAAAACGGTCAATAAAACCAAAAGAAGTCTTAGGATTAGAAAGTGTAACAACCAAAAAAGCAACATCAATGTTTGAGGCAATAATATGTGTTTTTTTAGAGAGATTAACAGATTTTCTGATGATATAATTTTTCCGATCATGAATAGTTGTAATGACCGCGGTACCATCTTTATCAATCTCAAAATCAACCTCATCTCCAACCGCAATTGGATTGGTGTGCTTGATGTTCGCTATTCTAAATTTCCCTCTGATTCTAGCCTGATAAGTAGTACCATCTTCCGTAAGAAGATGGTACCAACTACCAGTAGATTTTATGACAATTCCTTTCAATATTGTTTAAATTTTTTCTTCTTTTTTAACCATAATTTGGTTTTGTTGAGCAACAGATTCCTGGTGAATTGCTTGCAATAATTTATCAATAAAATCCTCAGATAAACCTAAAGAAATTCCTGCTTTTACAGAATTATCTTTGATTTGTTTCCAACGATCCGGTTGAAAAACAGCAACATTGTGTTCTTTTTTTAATTCTCCAATAGAATTTGCAACTTTCATGCGTTGTGCAATTGTATCTAAAATAGAATTGTCCAGTTCATCAATTTGATGACGTAAATTTTCGATTCCGGTTTTGTAAATTGCATCCGGATCATCCGATTGACGAATTTCTAAATCTTTCAAAATCTCCAATAAACGTGCCGGTGTAATTTGTTGAGCTGCATCGGACCATGCTTCGTCAGGATTGTTATGAGTTTCAATCATTAATCCATTGTATTCGAAGTTGAAGGCTTGCTGCGCGACATCAAATAAACCGGTTCTGTTACCACAAATATGTGAAGGGTCACAAATAATAGGAACATTAGGCAATTTATTTTTGAAATCTAAAGCGATTTGCCATTGTGGATTATTACGGTATTTTGTTTTTTTGTAAGTTGAAAATCCACGGTGAATAGCACCTAAATTTTTGATTCCTTGACCTTCTAAACGTTCCAAAGCACCAATCCATAAATCTAAATCTGGATTTACAGGGTTTTTAACCAAAACAGTTTTGTCTGTACCGCGTAGAGCTTCTGCAATTTCCTGTACTGTAAAAGGGTTTACTGTAGAACGAGCTCCAATCCATAGAACGTCAACATCATATTCCAATGCTAATTTTGCATGATTTGCATTGGCAATTTCAGTCGCAATTTTCATTCCGAACTCATCTTTTACTTTTTTTAACCAGTTTAATCCGATTGCTCCAACTCCTTCAAAACAGTTTGGTTTTGTACGAGGTTTCCAAATTCCTGCACGAAATACCTGCACATAATCTTTGTCCAGATCTTCGGCAATTGTCATCATTTGTTTTTCACTTTCTGCACTACAAGGTCCAGCGATGATCATTGGTTTATCGTATTCTTTAATCCAGTTATTATTTTCCATAACGCTTACAAATTTAAGGTTTAATATTTATTTTATTTGAGAGTAAATTATTTATTACTTATTTATTTAATATTCGACGTATGTCGTTTGTGTTTTTTAGATATTGACGAATATCTTCCGTATTTTTTTCTTCAATCATTTTCCTGATTTTTGAAATTTGTGTTTGATAAGCATCAATTGCATCGAGTAAATTTTCCCGGTTTTGAATCAGGATAGGCGTCCACATATCCGGTGAACTTTTTGCTAAACGCACTGTCGATTCGAAACCGGAACCTGCCATATCAAAAATTGCTTCTTCGTTTTTTTCTTCCTCCAAAACCGTTTGTCCTAAAGCAAAAGATGTAATATGAGAAAGGTGAGAAACATAAGCAATATGAGCATCATGAGCCTCTGAAGTCATTGTTTTGACATTCATCCAAAGTGACTGATACATCTTTCTCACTTTTTTTACGGCTTCTTTTTCGCTTTCCTCAACATCACATAAAATGGCCACTTTGTTTAAGAACAACTCAGGAAAAGCGGCTTTCGGACCAGAGTTTTCAGTTCCTGCAATGGGGTGCGTTGCTACAAATTGCGTTCTTTTGGGATGATTCAAAACTTTCTTACAAATACCCGCTTTTGTCGACCCCATATCCATCACGATTGTTTTATCATTAATTTGATCTAAAATCTCAGGCAAAACGTTCTGAATAGAGTTAATAGGAACAGCAAGTACAACTAAATCCGATTGAGAAAGCGCTTTATCTAATTCGGCAACTTCATCCACAATTCCCAATTCGATTGCTTCTATTTGATGTTGAACATTTTTATCAACACCGATGATTTTTTCAGCAATACCAACTTTTTTTAAAGCTAAAGCAAACGAACCTCCGATTAGTCCTAATCCAATGACAGAAATTGTTTTCATGCTTCTAATCTTTTTTTGACTTCAATTAACTTCTCAACGGGTGCGCAAAGTGAGAACCGAATAAATCCTTCACCATTGCTCCCGAATATACTTCCGGGAGTGATAAATATTTTTTTGTTGTATAAAATATCATCTATAAACTCTTTATCATCTTTTCCTTCCGGAAGTTTTGCCCAAATAAACATTCCTGCTGCATTCGGATTATAGTTCACTTTTAGGATATCTGCTATTTCCCAAATTATTTTTCTTCGTTCAAGATAGATTTTTGTTAATTCGTTGTACCAGGAATCCTCTGCCAAAAGTGCTTTCGTAGCAGCTTTTTGTATCGCAAAATTCATTCCCGAATCCATGTTCGATTTTATTTTCAGAATGGAATTAATGAATTGTTCTTTTCCTATTACCATTCCTATTCGCCAACCTGCAATATTAAATGTTTTGCTCAAAGAATTCAGTTCGATACAAACTTCTTTGGCGCCTTCAATTGCTAATATACTTGTAGGGTCATCATTTAAGATGAAACTGTATGGATTATCATTTACAATTAAAATATTATGACGAGTTGCAAATGCGACTAATTTTCTAAGAACATCTTTCGGAGCTTTTGCTCCGGTTGGCATATGCGGATAGTTTATCCACATTATTTTTGGTTTTTGTTCAGCGAGCTTTTCTAATTGTTCAAAATCAGGAAGCCAATCGTTTTCATCTTTTAAATCATAGAACAAAGGTTCTGCCTGAACCAGTTCTGTTACAGATGTATAGGTAGGATAACCAGGGTCCGGAATCAAAACTTTATCTCCTTCATTCAAAAAAGCCATCGAGATGTGCATAATTCCTTCTTTAGAACCCATTAACGGCAAAACTTCTGTCGCTGCATTGACTTCTACTCCAAATTTATTTTTGTAAAAAATAGCCATTGCTTCTCGCATTTCCGGAATTCCACGATAACTTTGATAACCATTTATTCCACTTTGTGAATTTTTGATTAATTCCTGTATCACTTCCGGATGAGGTTGTAAATCCGGACTTCCAATTCCGAGTGAAATAATTGGAATATCTGTTTTCATGTTCGCTATTTCTTGTAATTTTTTAGAGAAATAGTATTCCTGAACACTTTGTAATCGTTGGGCCTCTGCTATCATTTTTTTCCCAGTTTATATTCGCCTAATATTTCTAAATCAGTTAATTTTCGTGCAATTTTCCCAAGCAATTCATAATATTGTTCTTTTTGCTCGAAGGTAATATCTATGTGAAAAGAGTATTCCCAAGGTTTTTCAATAATCGGAACAGATTGAATTTTATCCATATTAATTCTGCACTCCGCAATTTGATTCAATACATCAACCAAAGCGCCTGATTTATGTGGAACTGAAAATCGCATCGAAACTTTGTTGAAATTTTCGTAATCATTGTGTTCGCGTTGCAATACAAAAAAGCGAGTAAAATTATCCTGAAATGTTTGAATGCTTGCCGCTAAAATGTCCAATCCATAAACTTCTGCTGCTTTTCTCGAAGCAATTGCAGCGACGCCATTCAACTCTTGTTCAACAATATCTTTTGCGGTTAATGCTGTATCTATATCATTTACCACTCGCCAAGCCGGATGTTTTTCAAGGAACTTATCACATTGCAATAAGGCCATTTGATGCGAACGAACTTCTTTTATGTCCTCTAAAATTTGTCCTTTTTTGACCATCAATTGATGTTGAATGGATAAATAGATTTCACCGACAACTTTTAAATTATATTTTGTTAACAAAGCATAATTTGGTAAAATAGCTCCTGCAATTGTATTTTCTATTGCCATAATTGCTTTGTCAACTTTCCCCTTTGCAAGAGACTTTGCTAAAGTTTTGAATGTATCACATTCCACAATTTCGATCTCATTTCCTAAATAATTATTGGCTGCTTCGTGATGATATGAACCAATATAACCTTGTATTGCAACTCTCTCTTTCATTTTTTTCCACAAAAAAAGTCCCACAAAATGCGGGACTTTATATTATCTTAATTATGATGTTACAATCAATTATGACAACGCAGTCCCTGCTCTTCTGGATAATACCCAAAAAAGTAAAAGAAAAATGCGTTAAAATAATTGAATGTTGTCATTCTTGTTCTCGAATTATGGTACAAATCTAAAAAATAAATTTCCAGTTATGCAAATCTTTTTTGCTAATTTTATCGAAATTTTTTCATCAAATGGGAATAATTATTAAAGATTTAGTAAAAAAATACGGTGAACAGTTGGCTTTAAACAACGTTTCATTTTCTATAAATAATGGGGAAGTTGTTGGGTTATTAGGTCCAAACGGAGCAGGAAAATCAACTTTGATGAAAAGTATTACCAATGCTATACATACCGATTCCGGTGAAATTTTGGTGAATGAGTTGAATGTTTCGACACAACCTATTGCGTCAAAAAAAATGATTGGTTTTTTGCAAGAGAATAATCCATTGTATATGGACATGTATGTGAAAGAATATTTAGAATTTGTGACAAATATTCGAAATGTACCTCCCTCTAAAATTGAAGAAGTAATTGAAAAAGTAGGATTAACACCCGAAAAACACAAGAAAATTCATCAATTATCAAAAGGTTATAAACAACGTGTTGGCTTGGCACAAGCCATCATATCTAGTCCGGAAATATTGATTTTGGATGAACCTACAAACGGTCTGGATCCGAATCAAATTATTGAAATAAGAGAGGTTATTCGTGAAATTGGAAAACAAAAAACGGTGATTCTTTCGACGCATATTATGCAGGAGGTCGAAGCACTTTGTTCGCGTGTCATTCTTTTGAATAAAGGAAAGATTGTTGCTGATCAATCAATAGAAGAATTTAAAGGACAATATAAAAGCCTGGAGGAAGCTTTTCATGTTTTGACAAAATAAAAAGTCCGCTCACTGAGCGGACTTTTTATGACTCTATTTCTTTTTTAAAATAAAAACTTCTTTTATTTTTTCAGCATTTACTTTTTCGTTTTGAGAAGTCGTTTCCAATTTAGCAATTAGGTTATTGACTTCCTCTTCCGAAGCCGGACCACCAATGTTTTGCCCATTTACACGGGAATCTTCCAGTACTTTTCCATTCGCATCTAAAATTACCCAAAAAGGCAATCCTTGGTCCTTTCCACCTAATTTTTCGTTAACAATATCACCGCCGGGAGTTTCTAAATTTTTCTTTTCCGCACGTTCCTGTACAGTGATAAAAGTTTTGACATAATTGGCATCAAAATATGATTTTACAGCAGGATCGTCCATGTTTTTTTCCATTTTTTTACACCAACCGCACCATGACGCGTGGAAAATCAAAAAGACATTTTTGTTTTCGACTTTTGCTTGGTTTTGAGCTTTTGTTAATATTTCTGTCGCAGTTTGCGCGTTTACAATTCCCGTTAAGGTAATCATAAAACTAACGATTAAGACTTTTAATTTCATTACAATAAGTATTTAAGTAAATGTAAAAAAATAATTGTATTTTCAATCAAAATTAACACAGATGAAATACTTTTTAGGAATTGGATTTTTGATTTTTCTTACAAGTTGTGCCTCCAATAAGTTGAAAACGATAACAGGAAAATGGCAACAAGAGTTCGTGGATTATAAAGTGAAGAAACTAGATGTTCCTCTTTCACAAAGTGAAGTGATCATGGATATTTCGACGAATCAATCAAAACTGAACATCGAATTTGATTTTCAAGATGGAGATGATAAAGATTTAACAGATTCGGTGATGTTTAATTTTCCTCAACTCAAATTTAGAAAGATCAACCTGGATAAAACATCCAACTATTATGATTTGAATTATGCATCAGCCTGTGATTGTTTTTTAGGAGAAATAAAATCGTATTCCGGTAATGTCTTAACAATAAAATTCAACAGGCTTTCTTCGGTTAAATAAATTTAATGGAAATCATTATCTTTGCACAAATTTATTAGAATATCGTTCTAATCTTCAATCATTAAAAAAAGAGACAACATATATGAAATGTGGAATTGTTGGATTGCCTAATGTTGGTAAATCTACTTTATTTAACTGTTTGTCGAATGCCAAAGCGCAATCGGCGAATTATCCTTTCTGTACAATTGAACCGAATGTAGGAACTGTTTCTGTTCCGGATACTCGATTAAATCAATTGGAAGAAATTGTAAATCCTGAGCGTGTTGTGCCTGCAGTGGTAGAGATTGTAGATATTGCAGGTTTAGTAAAAGGAGCAAGTAAAGGAGAGGGGTTAGGAAATCAATTTTTGGGTAATATTCGTGAATGTAATGCAATTATTCACGTTTTACGTTGTTTCGAAAATGAAAATATTACACACGTTGATGGAACAATTAATCCTATCCGTGATAAAGAAACAATTGATATAGAGTTGCAATTAAAAGATTTGGATACGGTTTCAAAACGTATTGATAAATCGAAGAAAGCAGCAAAAGCAGGAAATAAAGATGAACAAAAGGTAGTAGAAGTTTTAACTGCCGTTACAGCTCATTTAGAAGAGTTGAAAAATGTTCGTGAAATGGAATTGGATGAAAAAGAGCAAGAAATTGTAGATTCTTTGCAATTGATTACGGCAAAACCGGTTCTATATTTATGTAATGTTGATGAGTCTGCTGCAAAAGATGGAAACGAATTTGTCGCACAAGTAAAAGAGGCTGTAAAAGATGAGCATGCTGAAGTCTTGATTTTAGCTGCGCAAATTGAAGCAGATATTAACGAGTTAGAGACTTATGACGAGCGCCAGATTTTCTTGGAGGAATTAGGATTAGAGGAGCCGGGTGTTAATCGTTTGATTCGTTCTGCCTATTCATTATTGGATTTAGAAACATACTTTACTGCAGGTGTTAAAGAGGTCCGTGCTTGGACAATCAAAAAAGGATCAACAGGGCCACAAGCAGCAGGAGTAATTCATACCGATTTTGAGAAAGGATTTATCCGTGCTGAGGTAATTAAATTTGAAGATTTCATTACGTATGGTTCTGAATCTAAATGTCGTGAGGCAGGAAAATTAAATGTAGAAGGAAAAGCATATATCGTACAAGATGGTGATATTATGCATTTCTTATTTAATGTTTAGATAAATAGCTATTCCATATAAAAAAGAGTTCAATCATTTTGATTGAACTCTTTTTTTGTTTTAAAGTATTTAGATTATATACTTAGAGAATTTATTATACTATTAAAATGTAAATGCATCAAGGAAGTGGTTGAAAATTAGTATTAATATCTTTTTTTTATTAAATTCATTGTAAAATTAACACATATGATTAAAAATTTATTTTTTATAGCTTTATTTTTTGTAAGCCTAGAAGGTTTTTCTCAAACCGTTATTTTTAATGAAGATTTCGAATCTAAGGAACGTAGAGATCTTTGGACATTGATTGACAGAGATGGTGATGGTACAAGTTGGGAGTATGACAATTCTCCATTAGATGCTTTTACTGGTTATACGGTAACATCTTGGTCTTGGTTTCTGGAAGCTTTGACTCCTGATAATTTATTAATAAGTCCTGTAATCTCTCTACCAAAGAATTCAGATAAAAAACTAAGCTTGAAATTTGATGTAGGTACGATGGATGATGAAGAATTATTTGAAGAACATTATGCTGTCTATGTTATTCCTGCTAATGTTGAATTTATAGGTTCGGAAGAGGCTGTTTTCGAAGAAACTTTGGATAAAGGTTATGCAACAGAAGCTAAACATATCGATATTGATGTTAGTGAATATGCAGGACAAGATGTGCAATTCATTTTTAGACATTATAATTCTTCGAATGTCATGGTTTTAATTATGGACAATGTTCAGGTTTTAGAAGAAACGAAATTATCTATTTCAGATGTTAACAAATTAAAAGTTGTAGTTTACCAAGATGAAAAAAACGGATTGGTAAAAGTTTCAGGTTTAACAGATGTAAAAAGAATGAAGATTTTCGATGTAACGGGAAAATTTGTAATGGAAGTTCACCAATCAGAAGCCAATATTTCTTCTTTGCCAAAAGGAATTTATATCGTTAATTTTTATACAGGCGATCATGTTGTTTCAAGAAAAATTGTAAAAAAATAAGCGCAAGAAAAAAGAGTTGTAGAAATGCAACTCTTTTTAAACTTTATTCAAATTATCCAATGCGTTTAATAAGGTTTCATCTTTTTTAGCGAAACAAAACCGAATCACATGGTCATCTTTTTTATTGTGATAAAATGCCGAAATCGGGATGGTCGCTACTTTATGTTGTTCAGTCAATTGTTTCGCAAATTCATTGTCTGGCAGATCACTTATTTTAGCATAATTTGCACTGATAAAATACGTTCCTTCACAAGGTAAAACATCAAAACTTGTCGACTTTAAACCATGTATAAAAAAATCTCTTTTTTGCTGGAAAAAATCATTTAGCTGTAAGTAATGTTCAGGGTATTCTAAATAATCGGCAATGGCATATTGGGAAGGAGTGTGTGTAGAAAACGTATTGAATTGATGACATTTTCTAAATTCTTTCATCAATTCCTTTTCAGCTAAAATGTAACCAATTTTCCAGCCGGTAATATGAAACAATTTTCCAAAAGAACCGACGATAAAAATTTTATCTTTCACTGCATTCAGTAGAGCAAAACTATGGTGGGGTTTTCCGTCAAATGTAATGTGTTCGTACACTTCATCCGCCAGTAAATAACAATTGGTGTCTTTTAAAATTTGTTCAAATTGTTTTAAATCATCTTCAGCTAAAATTCGTCCTGTTGGATTATTCGGATTGTTGACGATGATTAGTTTTGTTTTATCCGTTATTTTTTGTTTTAATATTGTAAAATCAATTGAATAATCAGGGTATGTTAATTGAATCGGAACTATTTTTCCGCCAAATAACTCAACTGTTGGTTGATACAAATCGTAAGCAGGTTCAAAAATGATGACTTCATCATTTGGATGAATTAATGTAGAAATGACATTAAAAATGGCTTGGCTTGCACCGCTGGTTATATTAATTTCATGCTGAAAATCGTACTCAGACTGATACAAATGAGAATATTTTTCTGAAAGTAGTACACGTAATTTTTCGACGCCGGACATTGGCGCGTATTGATTGTAATTTTGAGAAGAATAAAAATTTAAACGGTTAATCAATTCAGGATCTGCATCAAAATCAGGAAAACCTTGCGCTAAATTTATTGCTTGATGTTCAGTTGCCAGTTGACTCATTACCGAAAAAATGGTCGTCGAAACATGTGGTAATTTTGATTTAATCATAGCCGTAAATTAGGTTGATTTTACTCAAAATCAAAACAATGAACCTTCATATTTTTATGAATTTTTTTCTTATTTTTGTAAAACTCGTTTAACACTCAACAACTCAAATGTCAGAAATAGATCAACAGGTAAATTATACAGAAGACAATATCAAAACACTTGATTGGCGCGAACATATTCGCATGCGACCAGGGATGTATATTGGGAAGCTGGGAGATGGTTCGTCTCAGGATGATGGGATTTATATTTTGTTGAAAGAGATTGTGGATAACTGTATCGATGAATTTGTAATGGGTGCAGGGAAAACAATCGAAATAAATCTGCGCGAAGATGAAGTGACGGTTCGCGATTATGGTCGTGGTATTCCACTAGGGAAAATGGTAGACGCTGTTTCTAAGATGAATACGGGGGGTAAATACGATTCACAGGCGTTCAAAAAATCAGTTGGACTGAATGGGGTTGGTACCAAAGCAGTGAACGCATTGTCAACTTCTTTTCGGGTGCAATCAATCCGAGATGGAAAAACGCGTATAGCTGAATTTGAGCAAGGAATTTTAAAAGCCCAAGAAGATGAAAAAGAAACTTCTTTGAGAAAAGGAACTAAAATTACATTTGTTCCGGATAAATCAATTTTCTTAAATTTTAAATTCAGAAAAGAATATGTAGACAAAATGTTGAAAAACTATGTTTACTTAAATCCGGGATTAAAAATCATTTTCAATGGAGAAGAATTCTTTTCAAAAGACGGATTAAAAGATTTATTGAAAGATAATATAGAGGAAGAAACGATTTACGACATTATCCATTTGAAAGGAGAGGACATCGAAATTGCGATGACACATAGTTCTAAATCCTATTCGGAAACCTATTATTCTTTTGTGAATGGACAAAATACAACGCAGGGAGGGACACATTTAACAGCTTTTAAAGAGGCAGTAGTGAAAACTGTTCGCGAATTTTATAATAAAAATTATGATCCTGCGGATATTAGAAAATCAATCATTGGTGCAATTTCAATTAAAGTGATTGAACCTGTTTTCGAATCTCAAACAAAAACAAAACTTGGTTCCAACGAAATTGGACCGGGGATGACAACGGTTCGTACGTTTGTAAACGATTTTATCAAAACCAACCTCGATAACTTTTTACATAAAAATACAGAGGTTGCACAAGCTCTGGAACGTAAGATAAAGCAATCTGAAACAGAAAGGAAAGAGCTTTCCGGGATACGAAAATTAGCACGTGATCGTGCGAAAAAAGTGAGTTTACACAATAAGAAGCTGCGTGATTGTCGTCAACATTACAATGATCCAAAAGCTGAATTGCGCTTGGATACTACAATTTTTATTACCGAGGGAGATTCTGCCAGTGGATCGATCACAAAAAGTAGAAGTGTCGAAACGCAAGCGGTATTTAGTTTGAGAGGAAAGCCTTTGAATTCGTATGGTTTAACAAAGAAAATCGTGTACGAAAATGAAGAATTTAACCTTTTGCAGGCGGCTCTAAATATTGAAGAAGGATTGGAGGATTTGCGTTACAATAATGTGGTGATTGCAACTGATGCCGATGTAGACGGGATGCACATTCGTTTATTGATTATTACGTTTTTCTTACAATTTTTTCCGGAATTGATAAAAGAAGGGCATTTGTATATTTTGCAAACACCACTTTTCCGTGTAAGAAACAAAAAGGAGACACGTTATTGTTATTCTGAAGCTGAAAGAATAAAAGCATTGGAAGAAATCAAAAATCCTGAAATTACACGATTCAAAGGATTAGGAGAAATTTCTCCGGACGAGTTTAAGCACTTTATAGGGAAAGATATTCGATTGGAACCGGTTATGATTGGAAAAGATCAAACAATTGATAGTCTTTTAGAATTTTATATGGGAAAAAATACTCCGACAAGACAAGAATTTATTATTAACAATTTGGCGATAGAAGCCATAAAAAACTAATTTATATACCACAAAACTTACTTCCTACCTAACCAAATACCTATTTTAATTATGAAAAAAAATAATAAAAATGTGATTCAGTTATTCAAAGTACTGAATATCGCAATCGTTATTTTAATCATTCTAAACCTTATAATGTATACAGGTGTTTTACCACACAAGTATCATATTGTGTCACCTTATGTTGTAACCATTTTTATTTGTTTGTTAATTTATATTAGTTATAAAAGTGGAAATCAATTTTTTGTAATGGATACAAAAGGTGAAACGATAACTTTTGAGACTAAAAATGTTGGATTTTTATCCTTTATAGATTCAAAAATTAACAAAATAGATTTACCAAAATATAAATTGATCAAGTATGAGTTCCACAATGGCATTCTATCTAAAAATCTTGTTCTTTATATTAATAGTAAGAAGAATCCAAACAATTTAACAAAAGTAAAATTTCGTTTAGCATTTATTTCTAATCGAAATATTAATAGTATTTTGACCGAATTAGACAAAATAGTAAAGTCTAATGATGAGGTCAGGAACAATGTAGAAGTAGCTATATAACATGATGCAAGACAATCAAGAGAGCATCAAGAAGGTTTCTGGTATGTACCAGGAATGGTTTCTTGATTATGCTTCTTATGTAATTTTAGAACGAGCAATTCCGTCTATCTACGATGGATTGAAGCCGGTTCAGCGTAGAATTTTACATTCCATGCGTGAATTGGAAGATGGACGATATAATAAAGTCGCAAATATTGTAGGAAATACAATGAAATATCACCCACATGGTGATATGGCGATTTCCGATGCAATGGTGCAGATTGGTCAAAAAGAATTATTGATCGATATGCAGGGAAACTGGGGGAATGTCTATACTGGTGACCGAGCTGCAGCTTCTCGTTATATTGAAGCGAGATTGACGAAATTTGCTTTAGAAGTTGTTTATAATCCAAAAACTACAAAATGGCAGCCTTCTTACGATGGTCGAAATAAAGAACCAATCGATCTTCCAATTAAGTTTCCGTTGCTTTTGGCACAAGGAGTGGAAGGTATTGCAGTGGGATTGTCTACCAAGATCTTACCACATAATTTTAATGAATTAATCGATGCTTCAATTTTACATCTTAAGGGAAAGAAATTCCAAGTTTTTCCTGATTTTTTAACATCAGGCTTGATTGATGTTTCTGATTATAATGATGGATTACGTGGAGGTAAAGTCCGTATTCGTGCAAAAATTATACAAGAGGATAAAACAACACTTAAAATTACAGAAATTCCTTACGGAACAACAACAGGTTCTTTGATTGATTCGGTTTTGAAAGCCAACGATAAAGGTAAAATCAAAATCAAGAAAATTGAAGACAATACAGCTGCCGAAGTCGAAATCCTGATTCATCTTGTTCCTGGAAGTAGCCCGGATAAAACAATAGATGCGCTGTATGCATTTACAGATTGTGAAATTTCCATTTCGCCAAATGCATGTGTGATTAATGAGCAAACACCTGAGTTTCTAACGGTCTCTGAAATTCTTATTCATAACACAAACAATACCGTTGAGTTGTTGAAAAAAGAGTTGGAAATTGAGTTGGATGAATTACAAGAACAATGGCATTTTTCTTCGTTGGAGCGAATTTTTATCGAAAATAGAATTTACCATGACATTGAAGAAGAAGAAACATGGGAAGGAGTTATTGGGGCTATTGATAAAGGATTGAAACCATATATTTCGCATTTGATTCGTTCAGTTACAGAAGAAGATATAACGCGCTTGACTGAAATACGAATCAAACGTATTTCAAAATTCGATTTGGATAAAGCACAGCAATTTATTGAATCTTTAGAAGAAAAAATCGAAAATGTAAAATATCATTTAGCTAATTTGATTGATTATGCAATTGATTATTTTAAAAATTTAAAAACGAAATACGGAAAAGACAAGGAGCGTAAAACTGAAATCAGAACATTTGATACAATTGATGCGACAAAAGTTGCCGTTGCAAATACTCGTTTTTATGTAGATAGAACCGAAGGTTTTATTGGAACCTCATTGAAAAAAGACGAATATTTATTTGAGTGTTCAGATATTGATGATATTGTTGTATTCAAACAGGATGGTTCGATGATTGTAACGAAAGTTGATGCAAAAACTTTTGTGGGAAAAGGAATTATTCATGTCGGAATTTGGCATAAAAACGATAAACGCACCATTTATAATTTAATTTACCGTGATGGGAAAAATGGACCGGCTTATCAAAAAAGATTTGCAGTTACAGGGATTACACGTGATAAAGCGTACGATTTGACGGCAGGAAATAAAGGCTCGGAAGTGTTGTATTTTTCTGCGAATCCTAACGGTGAAGCAGAAGTCGTTTCAATCATCTTGAAAACACACCAGCGCATTAAAAAACTGAAATTTGATATTAATTTTGCAGATTTAGCGATTAAAGGACGCGCATCGAAAGGGAATTTAGTTACAAAGTATCCGATTAAAAAAGTAGAATTGAAAGAAGAAGGTGTTTCGACTTTGGCACCTCGTCAAATTTGGTTTGATACGGATACAAAACGTTTAAACGCTGATGGATTGGGTATTTTACTTGGTTCTTTCAAAGGAGATGATAAGATTTTAACAATTAATAAAAAAGGAGAAGCTAAATTAGTTTCGTTCGATTTAAGTAATCGTTTTGATGAAGATTTAGAAATTATTGAGAAATGGAAACCGAACAAACCGATTTCTTGTGTGTATTTTGATGCAGAAAAAGACCGTTATTTTGTCAAACGATTTACCTTAGAAGATACTTTTTCACCTCAAATTTTTTATTCTTTGGAAGATAATAAGTCTTCAATCAAAGTGGTTTCGACGGATTATTTACCTGTTATCGAATTGGTTTTTCCAAAAGTGAAAGGAATAGAAAAAGAATCAGAAGTCATTAATTTAGAAGAATTTATTGCAGTTAAAGGAATTAAAGCGCAAGGAAATCAGTTGACAGCATATAAACTGAAGCAAATTAATGTTTTAACGCCACTTCCATTTGAAGAACCTGAAGAAGAGGAAGAGATGATGGAAGAAGAGCAACAACCAACGTTGTTTGATACAATTGAAGAGAGTAATAATCAAGAAAAAAATATAGAGGAATAATGGGAGGAATCTCACTTGTAGCATTGGCCGTAATTGGACTAAATGTTTTGGTAAGTTGGAAAGGATTTAATGATTATACTTTTTTTGATAAGTATAAATTTCAGGTTGGATCAATCACACATCATAAAGAATACTACAGAATTTTAAGTTCGGGTTTTTTACATGTAGATTTCACACACTTGTTATTTAATATGTTAACCTTGTACTTTTTTGCGAACCCTGTTATTGGATTCTTTGCCAGTCCTGAAGGATTTTTATTTGGTGATTTTTCCAATGCTAAATTAAATATTGGCTACGGCATGTTCTTGTTGATATTTTTAGCGGCTGTTGTCGGTGGAAATCTTTTGTCGTTGTTGATTCACAAAAAAGAAAATTGGTATTCTGCTGTAGGAGCTTCAGGAGGGGTGACAGGAATTTTATTTGCAGCAATTGCAGCATTTCCGGAGATGGAGTTGAGATTGTTTTTTGCCATTCCTATTCCGGCATGGATTTTTGCCATTCTATATTTAGGATATTCGGTTTATGGAATGAAAACGAATCTGGGTAATATAGGACATTCAGCCCATTTAGGAGGAGCAATTGTCGGGATGTTATCTGCGGTAATATTTTATCCAACCATTTTACAAATTAACACCTATTATATTTTAGGAATGATACTTCCGTTAGTGGTTTTATTTGTAATGATTTTGAAAGAACATCGAAAATAACTAGGAATAAATTGTATAAAAAAAGCTTCAAATTTAATTTGAAGCTTTTTTTATGATAATGAAATGATTATATCGAATTATAATACTCTTTTAACGTATAAGAATTTTGGTCCCCAGTATCTGTCGTTTAAGGAAGAAACAATTACACCTTGGGAAGTAGATGAATGGATAAACTCTAATACACCATCTTTATTTCTTCCGTGTACAATTCCGACATGTGAAACTCTACCACGACCTCTTGTTGCAAAGAAAACTAAATCCCCTTCTTTTGCTTCAGCGGTACTAACCGTAAATCCTTCTCTTGCCTGATCTGCTGATACGCGAGGTAAATTTTTATTGAAAGTTTCGAAAACATTTCTAACAAAGGCAGAACAATCAATTCCATTTCTTGTTGTGCCTCCGTATCGGTATGGAGTACCAATATATGTTTCAGCTTCTTTTAATAAAAATCCAGAAAACAATTCGTTCGTCTCTTCTAAAACACTGTTTAATACAACCATAGATTTCGCTTCGTCGTTAATTTCTATTGGTGTAACATCCAAATTGGCATGCTTGTTGATTATTTTAGCTTGAGCTTCTACAGCTCTTGGTTTCAGAATGAAACTTCTCGAAGAATATTCTGTAGCTTCATTCACAGGGGTCAAAGATGAACACGATGTGATAAACATCGTACAAACCACTGCAGCTACACCTAATATTGATGCCTTCATATGTTGAGTTTTCGTTGTATAATTTTTTAATAGCACCGCTAAAGTAATTGTTAAAAATATAACTCATTATATATAAGAGTTGTTTTGACAAAAAATTAACTTCCTTAACATTTTTTAACATAAATATTTTCAAAAAAACTTTTAAATAAATTTGGAAGTAAAAAAAATAGTTCTACATTTGCACTCGCTTTTCACAAGAAGTGTTTAAGCCGTCATGCGGCCCATTCGTCTAGTGGTTAGGACATCAGGTTTTCATCCTGGAAACAGGAGTTCGATTCTCCTATGGGCTACATAAAAGTGTTTTAGAAAATTATTAAATTAATTTGGCGAGATAGAATTTTTGTTTATATCTTTGCCGAACTAAAATAGAAAGAGATTTAAGTTATGGCAAATCATAAGTCAGCATTAAAAAGAATTAGACAATCAGCGGTAAGACGCGATCGCAATAAATACTATCACAAATCAGCTCGTACAGCGATTAAAGCTTTAAGAACTGAAACGGATAAAAATGAAGCAGAAACTGTTTTTCCAAAAGTTTCTTCAATGATTGATAAGTTAGCAAAAAGAAACATTATTCACAAGAATAAAGCTTCAAACTTAAAATCAAAGTTAGCGAAACATATCGCGGGATTAGCTTAAAAAAATAAAGTGGTCCCTTCGTCTATCGGTTAGGACACTAGATTTTCATTCTAGAAAGAGGGGTTCGATTCCCCTAGGGACTACAAATTAATAGATGGATTGCATTATTGCAATCTTTTTTTTCCTTGTTCATAGTTGTTGATGTTTTATTAAACAACCAGTAGAATACTGTGTAAAGGAAATTGTTTTTTGTGTTTTGTTTGTAAAGGTTAATCATATTGTTTAGATGATTAATCGGGAATGAAAATGTCGCTGTATAATTCAACTTGGTTCAAATTATTAGAATTATACATCGACTTTTCTACACATCCCAACACAAATTGACGTTCATTAAAAAAGAATATTCGAATTAGTTAATTCATATTAAAGTGGTCCCTTCGTCTATCGGTTAGGACACTAGATTTTCATTCTAGAAAGAGGGGTTCGATTCCCCTAGGGACTACAAATTTGACTTAACTTTTTTAAAAAATAAATTTTTTCGAAAATTGTTTGGTAATAAAAAATAAACGTTTATTTTTGCACCACAATAATACGAAAGGAGGTCCCTTCGTCTATCGGTTAGGACACTAGATTTTCATTCTAGAAAGAGGGGTTCGATTCCCCTAGGGACTACAAAAAAGCATCCAATTTTGGATGCTTTTTTTATTTTAGATGGTTCCATTATTTTTCTGATAAAATAGTTGGTTTAAAGGTTGGGTTACCTTTACGATTAAATTTTAATTTACTTCATTCGCTTTTCCTTGATTAGATATCGGTAAGTATTCGATAAAGTATAAGTCAGGCATAAGAAGTGTTTGACTAATTTCACTTTTATTTATTAATGCGAATGATGATCAAAAAAATTAAAAGAGTGATTATTTCATTTGCTTCGGAATTCTATTAATTGAATAAGTAATAAACTTCATATTAATACGCAATTATTTTTTTGTGTCAAGAATTTTGAAGGGTTTAAAAGCTATTAGTTATCGTAATTAATCACGAGTAAATGTTTATTTGAAGATTAAATAATATTTCTCGTCAAATAAAAAAGCTCGGATTATTTATCCAAGCTTTTAATCTTATTATACTTTATGATACCATCATTCCTATTTTTAAAGTATATAAGTTATAGGTAAATTTTATTTTTACTCTGATAAATATGTAATAATCATCGTACTTACGTTCTCTCGTCTGTAATTCAATGTTTCAACATTACAAGTAAAACCGTTTGAAGAGTTTTCTGGAGTAATAAAACGCGTTCCGGCTGACATTTTTTGTCCTTCTGTAAGATAGATAACACCTTTCGCTGTTAAAATTTCTGGGTGTCTAACGCCATTAAAGGTTCCGCTGGCATTTAATTTTTGATTTAAAAAACTAAAACTGGCATTGCCGGAAGTAAAGTTTTCTTGGTTTCCAACAGAAGCGCCAAGTCTTAACATTACCTGCCCGGGTTCAGCATTTACACCATTATTATTAGAGGTTGTTCTATTGTTTACTAATCCTAAATTTAAGTCTATTTGATAATACCCTGTTTTTGGAGCCGTGAATACTCCTGTTGTTGTATTAAAAATAGTTGCAGATGGGTTAACAGAGCTATATACGATGCGGTTATATATGACTCTACGAATGTTTGCTCCTAAGTCTCCGCTTAGACAAGTTGTACCTGCATCTGTAGAAGGGCTTAAACTTACGACTAGGTTCAAAGCAAGCTGCTTTGGGGGTGTAGAAAATAAGTTTCCTTGGTTGTCTAAATATATCTCCCTGTCACTAGAAGTGACATCAGATATATTTTTTTTAATTTCTCCTTCAACTTTTAATGCAGAACTCTGAACATTGGTTTCTGTATTTTTGAGATGGAACATAGCTTGTGGAGATTGAGTGTTTATGCCTACTTGTGCGTATGTTGAAGAGGATAAAGCTAGTATAAATGTTAAAAGATTAATTTCTTTAAACTTCAATAAAAATGCATTACAAAAGTTATTTTTTGTTTTCATTAGTTTAATTTTTGATTTAGGTGATAAAATGGTAGTTTTATTTAGTGGAAGATGGTAGTTTTTAGTAAAAAGAATTGATTTTTATTATTAATCTGTTTAATTTTACAAGAATGGTGCCAAGTAGAAAATGTTATATGGCATACGAATTATTGCGTTGTTTGCTGAGTATATAAAATACTTTATTTTGAATATTTCAAATGATACTATGATCAAAAAAAAGCGTTTGAGGAAATAAACCTCAAACGCTTTTATAACTTTTTATGCAATCATTTTATAACTTCGGGATAGCTGCGATCAATTCTTTCGTATAGTTTGTTGTAGGATGTGTATATACTTTATCAGCATCATCCAATTCTTTCATCTCTCCATGTTGCATAACCAGCAATTGATCGCTCATGTACTTTACAACTGCCAAATCGTGAGAAATAAAAATATACGTAAAACCAAATTCTGTTTTTAAATCATTTAATAAATTCAACACCTGTGCTTGTACCGAGACATCTAAAGCAGAAACGGATTCATCACAAATGATAAATTTCGGATTAAGCGCTAATGCTCGTGCAATTCCGATGCGTTGGCGTTGACCACCTGAAAATTCATGTGGATACTTATTCAAGTCTTGTTCGGATAGACCAACTTTTTGTAAAAGAGAAGAAGCTGTTTGCAGTCGCTCTGTTCTATGAAGACCGATTTTATGAACTTGCATAGGCTCGGTAATAATTTGCGCAACTGTTTGACGAGGGTTTAAACTTGAGTAAGGATCTTGAAAAATAATCTGAATTTCTCGCCTTAATTTTCTAATTTCTTCCTTTTTAAGTTTTGTAATGTCAACTCCATTGAAATAGATTTCACCTTCTGTTGGTTTTTCTAATAATAAGACTGTTCTACTTAATGTCGTTTTTCCGGAGCCGGATTCTCCAACCAATCCCATGGTTTCTCCAGGATATACTTTAAAAGAAATATCATCAACCGCTTTTACATTCGGAATTTTAGCATTCCCAAATAGAGTAGAAGGATAAAAATATTTCTTCAGGTTTTTAACTTCTAAAATAGGAGGATTGGCATAAATCTTTTCGTGAAAATTTTCACGTTCACTTTCCGTATACGTTTCTGTTTTAAATTCAGGATTTTCTAAAAAATCTTTTACTGTAGGCAAGCGCTTTGCGCGTTCCTCCAATCGAGGACGACAAGCGATTAATCCTTTTGTATAATTTTCTTTTGGATGATGAAAAATGGTTTCGACATTACCTTGTTCTACAACATTACCACGAAACATGACTAAAACTTCTTCGCATACATTTGAAATCACTCCCAAATCATGCGAAATAAATAACATACTCATGTTATTTATCTCTTGTAATTCCTTTAATAAATCTAATGTTGCTTTTTGTACTGTTACATCCAAAGCTGTTGTCGGTTCATCAGCAATCAATAATTTAGGCTCGCATGAAATTGCCATTGCAATCATTACACGTTGTTTTTGTCCTCCAGATAATTCGTGTGGATAAGCTTTATAGATGCGTTCTGGATTAGGTAACTTCACTTGTTGAAACAGGTGAAGAACTTTGTTCTTCGCTTCTTCTTTTGATACATTTTGATGCAAACGAATAGCTTCTTCCACTTGTTCTCCACAACGTAAGCTCGGATTAAGTGAGGTCATAGGTTCTTGAAAAATCATCCCTATCTCATTTCCTCTTATTTTTTCTAATTCTTTAGGTGAAAATTGTAGCAAGTCGATCATTTCACCATTTTGAGCAAAAAGAATTTCGCTTTCAGGATGAATAGTTGCTGCCGGAGATAACAATCCCATAATTGCCAATGAAGTTAAAGATTTTCCAGAGCCTGATTCTCCAACGATTCCCAAGGTATCACCTTGTTCCACTTTGAAATTAATATTATTCAAAACTTGTTTGTTTCCAAAGGAAATCGATAAATTTTTGACCTCAATGATATAATGTAAATCTTGCTTTTGCATTGCAATCAGTTGCTTAGTAAATGAAGTGGAAATTTAGTGATTTTTTTGTCATTTTTTCATATCTACAAATTCTAAGATTTTGTATTTATAAATTTTGTAGTTTTGCTACGAATCAAAGCGTTGCGATTTTTAATTTTTTTTATTAATTTAGATGTATTGATTTACTGACTTATAAAAACTTATCACAAGTCAGTTTTTTAAATTCGAAGAATGGATACATACTCCCAGATTTCGACATTGTTTTTAGTTGCTAATCACAATGTCACCGATGAAATTT
This sequence comes from Empedobacter brevis NBRC 14943 = ATCC 43319, assembly GCF_000382425.1. GTDB lineage: Bacteria > Bacteroidota > Bacteroidia > Flavobacteriales > Weeksellaceae > Empedobacter > Empedobacter brevis. The sequence goes on along the minus strand of NZ_KB908293.1, from coordinate 282,746 downwards.
CTATAGCAAAACTTTTGCTTACAATTTTCCTTGTTTTATTAAATGGTTTTTTCGTTGCGGCTGAGTTTGCAATTGTAAAAGTACGTTCGTCTCAAATTGAAGTTAATCAGGATATTAATGAAAGAACTTCTAACGCTGCAAAGCGAATTGTTACACATTTAGATTCTTATCTTGCAGCGACACAATTAGGGATTACTTTAGCTTCACTTGGTTTGGGTTGGGTAGGAGAGAGTTCTCTGACGCCGGTTATTGTGAAATTATTTGAAGTTTTAGGTTTAACATCACCATCTTGGACGACAATTGCACATAATGTTGCATTTCCGGCAGCTTTTGTGATCATTACAATTTTACACATTGTTTTTGGTGAATTAGCACCGAAATCTATTGCAATTCAGTATCCGACAAAAACAACTTTTACGGTTGCTTGGCCACTTCGCGCATTTTATTTTGTGTTCAAACCACTTATTGTATTAATGAATGGATTGGCAAATGTGATACTTCGAGCGGTTGGAATTCACCCTATTCATGGAGGTGAAATTCATACTGAAGAAGAGTTGAAAATGATTATTTCTGAAAGTACTGAAGGAGGAGCAATTGAAGAATCAGAGAGAAATTTGATTCAGAATGTTTTTGAATTTGATGACCGTCGAGTGATGAATATTCAAACATTACGTAAAAATGTTTCTGCCATTAATATTAATACATCTGTTAAAGATGCGTTGGATTATGCGATCAATGAAGGATATTCGCGTTACCCGGTTTACGAAGAAGAATTTGATAATATTAAAGGGATTATTTACGCAAAAGATTTAATCAAACAATTGTTAGAAAATCCTAATCAGACTGAGATTGAAGGTTTATTGCGCGAACCAATCTTTATTTCAGAGAATGCATTGATTAAAAATGTAATGAAACAATTTCAGAAAAAGCATATGCAGATTGCTATCGTAACGAATGAAGTTGGAGAAGTTGCCGGAATTGTATCGATGGAAGATATTCTGGAAGAATTGGTAGGAGAAATTCAGGATGAATATGATAATGAAGATCCTATTGTTTCTCGTGTATCGGAAGGAGTTTATAATGTCAATGCACATAATGCGATAAGTGATATTAATCGTTTGGTTCCGTTTCGATTTGAGGAAAGCGAACATTATGATACTTTGGCCGGATTGATTTCGGAATGTTATCCCGATAAAGAATTGGCAGAAGGAGATTTGGTTGACTTAGAAGAATACACAGGTACAATTATAAAAATGTACCGAAATTCGGTAGAGCAAGTTCAATTGAAAGTAAAAGAAGAATTGATTGAAAACTTTCGCGATGAACCAGATTCGGCAGAAGACGATGAAAATTAATCTTTAAAATAGAGAGATAAAAAGATCCGCTTATTAGGCGGATTTTTTTATTTTTAATGCAAATTCGTGTAGTATGTTCTTAGAAATTCATCCCAAACTTCCTATGAGAAGTAAAGAAATTACATTTAAATATTATGTTGACCACTTAGGGTTTGTCCCATTTTTAAATGATTTGGAAGATTATTTTATGGTGAGAAAAGATGGAATAGAAATTCATTTTTTCAAGTTTGAAGAGTTGGTTCCGGAAGAAAATTATGGACAAGTTTATATCCGTGTTGCTGACATTGAATTGCTTTACGAAACATTTGTAAAAAATAAAATCCAAATTCATCCCAATGGAAAGTTGCAAGTAAAACCGTGGGGACAAATAGAATTTTCTATTCTTGACCCGGATCATAATCTACTTACTTTCGGGCAAGCTGTATAAAATATTATAAGTCTTCTTTTCTATGCAAAGGCTCATCGTACCTCATTTTTCTGAAAACGTTGATTAAGGTAACAACATCTTTTTCGCAGTAATCTTTGATGCGTTCAATATTATTTTCGTCATAATATACGCGCGCAACTTGTGAACCATCGATATCATCCTTTGGTGTAGGTATTTCGAATACATTCGCTAATAAATCCAGTGAAGTGAAATTTTTGTAATCGCCGAACTTCCATAATTCCATGGTATCTAAATGCTGTACTTCCCATGGTTTTTTTCCGAACAATTGTAGAATTGCGGGAATTTCGATCTGATGAATCATCATTCGTCGGGCAATGTAGGGGAAATCGAATTCTTTACCGTTGTGTGCGCATAAAAGATGATCAGGTTTGAAAAAATTCTCAATAAGCATGGCGTTAAAATCCTCGAGCAGTTTTTTTTCATCATGTCCATAAAAACTTTTGATGTGTATAAAAGAATCTTTCACGACAATTCCGACTGAGATACAAACGATTTTTCCGAATTCAGCCATTATTCCGGCGCGTTCGTGATAAAATTCTTCAGGAGAAACCTCATCATGGTTACGTTGAAAAACAGTTTTCTTTTCCCATAAAGCTTTTGTTCTCTCTGATAGAAGATTCCAATCATCGGTTTGTGGAACCGTTTCGATGTCTAAAAACAATATTTTAGTGTAAGGAATTCGTTGTATCATTTTCTTTTACTTTTTCATTAATACGCATTGCTTCGTCAACCAATCTGTAAACATCTCCGTCAGCAATCGGACGATTGTTTGGTTGGTCATGATGTGTTTTACCTGTTCTTACTATAACCAATTTCTCTGAAGGAACCACAATGACACGCTGACCTAAATGTCCAAGCATTGTATAAAAGGGTGTTTTATAATCATAATCCATCCAAACAGAATAGCCATAAATCTTTGGCTCATTCGGATTGAATGCTTTTGTATTTGGAAGAACCATTTTTTGAACAAAAGTCGACGCTAAGATTTGTTTTCCGTACCAATTTCCATTATTCAGTAATAATTGTCCCAGCTTTGCAAAATCTCTTGCTGTTGCATTGAAGCAGCAATAGGTTTTTTCCATTCCTTTTGGGTTATCTTTCGACCATTGTGCGTCCAATTCCATGCCCATTGGCTGCCAGAATTCTTCTTGAAAGTATTGTGATAATGATTTGTTTTTTAAAGCGCGTTCAATCACAATTCCTAATAATTGTGTATCACTTGATTGGTATTTGAAATGTCCTCCGGGTTGAGCAACAAATTTTCTGTTCAGCATTTGTTTTACAATATCATCACCGTAATATGCTTTAGCAGTAGGATTAAGAGGGAAATAGTAATCTTCGTCCCAGTCATAACCGGAAGTCATGGCAGATAAATCGCCTACAGTACATTGAGTGCCGAATTTATCATCATTAAATTCAGGAATAAAATCGGTAATCTTTTGATCTAAACTTTTGATGTATCCTTGTTCAATAGCTTTTCCTAGCAGCATGGTTGTAAATGTTTTTGCCATTGAAAAAGAATTTGTGAGATCATTCTGAGCGTAACCGTTAAAATAATACTCACTCAATAGTTGATTATCTTTGATGATGACAAATCCGGCTGTTCCGAAATCTTTCATCTCTTTTTCGAAATTAGCTGACAATGGAAATTGATTGTAATCTAAATGTTGAAGCCAAACACGTGGAGAACTTGCTAAAATTATATTATTATCAAAATCTTTATAATCATCAATGTTTGCTGTTTTTTCACCTTTCATATAGGTTAATTTTACACCACGAAAAATGTAATCATTGCCTGTTGCATAAAGGGTTAGAATTAAAATGCAAATAATAATAATGAACCATTTTATTATTTTCCAAAGTATTTTCATTTTAAAAATTTAAAATCTTTTACTAAAATAAGCTTTTACTATTAAATAATGTTAAAATTCTATCGTTTCGGAATTATATTTGTTGAGTTATTGTATATCTTTATACAAATAAAATTAAATCTAAAAAATTAATATTATGGCTTTCGAATTAGCAAAATTACCTTATGCATTTGATGCATTAGAACCTCATATTGACGCAAAAACAATGGAAATCCACCATGATAAACACCATGCTGCGTATACAAATAACCTGAATGCTGCAATTGAAGGAACTGATTTAGCAAATGCAACAATCGAAGAAATTTTAGCAAAAGGAACAGATAAACCGGCTGTTCGTAACAATGGAGGTGGTTTCTATAACCACAATTTATTTTGGGAAATTTTAACTCCGGGAGGAAGCAACCAGCCAACTGCAGAAGTTGCAGAGGCGATTGATGCTGCTTTTGGATCTTTTGAAGCGTTTAAAGATGAGTTTTCTAAAGCTGCGGCAACACGTTTTGGTTCTGGATGGGCTTGGTTAATTGTAAAAGATGGTAAATTAGTTGTGACATCAACACCAAACCAAGATTCTACATTAATGCCGGTTGCTGATGTACAAGGATTCCCAATTTTAGGATTAGATGTTTGGGAACATGCTTATTACTTAAATTACCAAAACCGTCGTCCTGATTACATTGAAGCTTTCTTTAGTGTAATTAACTGGGATAAAGTAGCAGAAAGATTTGCATCTGCAAAATAAGAAGGTTAAAAAATTAAACTATAGAAGACTTGTGTAGAAATACACAAGTCTTTTTTTATCTTTGATGCATGGGAATAATTATCTTAGAAAATATAAAAATCTATTCAAATCATGGTTGTTTAGATGAAGAAGCACGTATAGGATCTGATTATCTGGTTGATTTGGAAGCGCATGCTGATTTTTCAGAAGCGTGCCATTCGGACGAATTAGTTGATGCCTTGGATTATGTTTCGTTGAATAAAATTGTAAAAGAGGAGGTTGGTATTCGTTCAAAATTATTAGAACATGTATGTAAAAGAGTCTTAGATCGTATAGGACAGGAACTTACAAATGTTACGTATGCAAAAGTGAAATTATCTAAGCTGAATCCTCCTATTGGCGGGCATGTAGAAAAAGTGAGTATAATTTTAGAAAAAAGCTATTAAAGTTTTTTTTTCTGAAATTATTGCTATATTTGCAATCCAAAAGAACGGGAATGGTTCCTTGACCGAGAGGCTAGGTAGCGGTCTGCAAAACCGTCCACAGCGGTTCGAATCCGCTAGGAACCTCAAAGCTCTAATCAATTTGATTAGAGCTTTTTTTATATAGTAATTTTTCAATAAAACCAGAATACTCTTGTAAAGGTTATTTTTTTATTCCTTTAGAGAAATCGCCTTGCTCTTATTATTTAAATTAATGGTAAGTGTATGTAAATAAACGAATTAATTTGATTTCAATTCTGTGTCAGATAGTACTTTTGATAAGGATTAAATATTGGTTTAATATAAACAAAAAGTCTCACAATCAGTATTGAGAAGCTTTTGAAAGTGTAAAATTCAAGTTGTACGTTAAAATATTTATTTATAAAAAAAACGCAAGTCGATTGAGACTTGCGTTTTTTTAATTTTTATTCATTTCGAGGGAATTTTTCTGATTCTTTTGACGCTCTTTTTCTTCCTCTGATAATTTATCTTCAAGATTTTTTTTCACTTTATCTAACATCTTCTTGAAGCTTTCGGGCTGCATCATGTAGTATTTATAACTCTCTTCAAAAGTGTGAAACGTTACATCATAAGATTTCATAATGTCTACAGCATCTTTGGCCAAAAGTAAACTCTGATCTTCATTTTGAACAGGAAACATTTGTAAACCTTGCTGACTGATCGTTAAATCAGTTATAATTTCGATCATATCCGATTTACTGATAAGATCCTCGGGTTTTTCATAATTTTTAGGTGTACAACTAAAAATGGCGGAAAACAAAACGATTGTTACATACACATATTTCATAATTGACCGAATATATTTCTTAATCGTAACGAAATTACACCAAAAACAGCTTCCCCAATAATATCAGAGCTAATTTTTGATTCGCCTAAAGTTCTATCTGTAAAAATAATAGGAACTTCTTTCAGTTTGAATTTCTTGATCCATGATTTGTATTTCATTTCGATCTGAAATCCATACCCTTTGAACTTAATTTTATCTAAATCTAAAGTCTTTAAAACAGCGGAACGGTAACCAACAAATCCGGCAGTTGCATCGTGTACAGGCAGACGTGTAATAATGCGTACATATTTTGAAGCAAAATAAGATAACAAAACTCTGTTCATGGGCCAGTTCACGACATTTACACCGTTAGAATAGCGCGAACCAATAGCTACATCGGCACCATCAGCTAAAGCATCGTACAAACGGGGTAAATCATTAGGATTATGGGAGAAGTCAGCATCCATTTCAAAAATATAATCGTAATGATTCGCCAAAGCCCATTTAAAACCATGTACATATGCACGTCCCAAGCCATCCTTCACTGTTCGAATTTCCAAATGCAAACGTCCTTGAAATTGAGGAATCAATTGCTGTACAATAGCATTGGTTCCGTCAGGAGAACTGTCATCAACAATCAACACATTAAAATCTCCGTCAACAGCTAAAGCTGCACGAATAATGGCTTCTATGTTTTCTTTTTCGTTGTAGGTCGGGATGATCACTAATTTGTCCGACATAAATATAATTTTGTGGGCATAAAGATAGTTATAAGATTGTTAGTGTTTTGTATTTTTGGAAAAATTATGAAAACAAACGATTTAATCTCGATAGGAAAAAATACACTTGGCAATGATACGGTGCTTATTGCTCTCACAGTGTGTTTATTATTGGTTTGTGCAGCCAAGTACCTGTTTGCAAAAAATTTTAAGACACTCGATAATAAAACCGAATACATGAGTTTTACAGATGATAATACGACGCTGTTTAGTTTTATTGTCAATGCTGTGACAGTTTTGTTGATTAGTCTATTGTTGGTTTCTTACTTTGACATCAATTATAATCATGTTCCTAATTTTAAGTTTTATTATCTGTCGCGTGTGGGAATTACGTTCGGAGTGATAAGTATTATTATGCTTTTCAGGCTGTTGATAGAAGTGACATTTTACCGTGTTTTTTACGAATCGAGCTCCGTCTCATATTTTATGAAAAGTTCGAGTTTTGTAAATGCGAAGAATGTTTTACTCTTATTAGTTATTTGTTTTTTATTTTTTTATACACAAATTAACAAAGATTATTTGATGATTGTTGGTTTTATTTTGTTGTTTTTGAATAGAATATTTGAAATTTATAATATTTATGCCAAACAAATAAGTGACCATAAATCGATTTGGTATTATAATATTTTGTACCTTTGCACCCTAGAAATTTTACCTATAATGGTTTTAGCAAAGCTATTAATTGTAGGTAAAGTAATCTAAAATTACTATGAAAGTTAAATCAATATTAGTATCACAACCTAAGCCTCAGGCAGAAAACTCGCCATACTACGAGATTGAAAAAAGAAATAAAATCAAAATTGATTTTAGACCATTTATCCAAGTTGTTGGGATAGACGCTAAAGAAGTTAGACAACAAAAGATTGATTTTAGTAAAGTGACTGCTGTTATTTTTACAAGCAGAAACGCGATTGATCATTTTTTTCGTTTAGCTGAAGAAATGCGATTTACTGTTCCTGATTCAATGAAATATTTTTGTGAATCTGAAGCGATTGCTTTCTATTTGCAAAAGTATATTGTGTACAGAAAACGTAAAATCTACATTGGAGAAAAAGTTTTTGCCGACATGGTGCCTTTATTCAAGAAGCACAAAGATGAAAACTTTTTATTACCGGCATCTGATGTTTTAAAACCAAATGTTCCTACGTTGTTAGATAGTTTAGGATTAACTTGGCAAAAAGCAACTTTGTTTAGAACTGTATCAAGTGATTTATCAGATTTATCTGATGTAAAATATGATATTCTCGTTTTCTTTACACCTTCCGGAATTAAATCATTATTTGAAAATTTCCCGGATTTTGTACAAGAAAATACAAGGATTGCGGTTTTCGGAAAATCAACAGTTGATCAAGCAAAAGAGATGGGATTACGTGTAGATATTGAGGTGCCAACACCACAGACGCCGTCAATGACAATGGCATTAGACAAATACGTTAAAGAAGCAAATAAATCAAAATAATATTCGCTCTTACCCTTCTCTCTAATTAAAAAAATGTAAATTAAGGAGATGGAAAAAACATGGGAAATAAAAGAACAACCCAGTACTGAAATAGTTAAGGATTTAAGAGAGTCACTTAATATTTCTGAGGTTCTTGCTATTTTATTAGCCCAACGTGGAATCACGAATTTTAGTCAAGCTAAATCGTATTTTAATCCATCTTTGGATGAATTGCATGATCCTTTTTTGATGAAAGGAATGTCCGATGCGGTTTCCCGTATCAAGAATGCAATTGATGATGATGAAAAGATCTTAATATTTGGAGACTACGATGTAGATGGAACAACAGCCGTAACATTATTTTACGAATTTCTGACTTCCATCTACTCGAAAGTCTTTTTTTATATCCCCGATCGAAATAATGAAGGTTATGGAATTTCTATGCAAAGCATAGAGTTTGCCATTCAAAATAATATCACACTTGTTGTAGCTTTAGATTGTGGAATAAAAGCACACGAACAAATCAACTATGCGCAATCAAAGGGGATAGATTATATTATTTGTGACCACCATTTACCTGATCATTCTGTGCCAAAAGCTTATGCCGTTTTAGATCCCAAACAAAAAGGTTGTCGTTACCCGTACAAAGAATTAAGCGGTTGTGGAGTGGGATTCAAATTAGTACAGGCTTATACCGAAAAGTTTAACCTTCCCAAAAAAACTCTTTTTCCGTTTTTAGATTTAGTTGCGGTGAGTATTGCAGCCGATATTGTACCCATTACAGGTGAAAACCGTGTGTTGGCTTATGAAGGTTTGCAACGTCTTAACTCTGAACCTCGTTTGGCTTTTCAACAATTGATCCCAACGAACATTAAAAATAATGTCAATATCTCGAATGTTGTTTTCTCAATTGCGCCAAAAATTAATGCTGCAGGACGAATAAAACTTGGTTCGGAAGCTGTTCGTTTTATGTTGAGTACAGATGAAGAAGAATGTCGTAAATATTTAAATGACATCAATTCTTTGAACAATGAGCGCAAGACATTAGACATTGATATGACACAAGATGCGCTTGAGCAGTTAAATCAAATTAATACGAATGAGAAATATTCAACAATTGTTTACAATTCATCTTGGAACAAAGGTGTAATTGGTATCGTTGCCTCTCGTTTAGTTGATCTGTACTATAAACCAACCATTGTTTTTACGAAAAATAATGAGGGTGAAATTGTAGGCTCTGCGCGCTCTATTCAAGAATTTGATATCTATACAGCTATTGAGAAAAACAAAGATTTGTTAACACAGTTTGGAGGGCATATGGCCGCCGCTGGTTTGGCAATGAAAGAAGAAAATTTTGAGGAGTTCAAAATCAGGTTTGATCAAACAGTAAAAGAGATGTCAAATGGAACTCATTTTACACCTTCTATTCTGATTGATAAAGAGATTTCGTTTAACGATATGACACGATCTTTTTTAGAGTCTATTATGCGAATGGCACCGTTTGGACCAGAGAATATGAATCCTGTATTTCTTTCGAAGGATTTATTGGCCACTGATTTTCGTTTGGTAGGAAAAGAACATGCACGTTTATATGTTCATCAGCGTGATACCCGTATTACATTTCCTTCGATTGGTTTCAAACTTGGAAAGTTTGGTCCAAAGTTAGAGAAAGGACAATCGTTTGATATGGTATATACTATTGGGATGAACTATTGGCAAGGAAAAGGAACCTGGCAATTGAATATCAAAGATATTCGTTTCAACGACTAGTGAGGAGCTCCTTCAACAATTAAAACCATTTCTCCTTTTAAATTTCGTTTTTCAGCAATTTCGGCTAATTCTGTTAAAGTTCCACGCAGTGTTTCTTCGAATTTCTTCGAGATTTCACGCGATAGACTAGCCTTTCTTTCAGCTCCGAAAGATTCAGCAAAATCTTTTAAAGTACGCCCAATCTTGTGCGGTGATTCATAGAAAATCATAGTCTTTTTTTCCTCTACCAAAGAATCTAATTTGCTTTTTCGACCTTTTTTTACAGGTAAAAATCCGACAAAAGTGAATTCATTATTGGGTAATCCAGAAACCACTAAAGCAGGAACAAAAGCTGTTGCTCCTGGCAAGCACTCGATGATAATATCATTTGCGACACATTCTTTTGCCAATAAATAACCCGGATCGGAAATACCCGGAGTTCCGGCATCTGTAATAATCGAAATGATTTGACCATCTTTTAACTGACGAATAATATCCTCAGTTGCTTGATGCTCATTGTGCATATGATAGCTACGCATTGGAGTAGAAATTTCGAAATGTTTCAGTAAAATACCACTATTTCGCGTGTCTTCTGCCAAAATCACATCCGATTCTTTTAGCACTTCAACTGCTCTAAATGTCATATCTCCCAAATTTCCGATTGGTGTCGGAACCAAATATAATTTTCCACTCATGTGGCAAAGTTAAGAAGAATTGTTTTGAGATAAAATTTATCTATCTTTAATGTATAACGCTAATCTTATTTATGATGAAAAATGACGAAGCTTATTTTTGGCGAAGAAAATTCATGTAAAAAGAGAAGAAATTACATCATCAATCTATATAAAAGATGAATGTTATATAATAAGAGATGATGATTTTAACTACAAGAATTTCACAAAGAATAAAACATGGTTGTGGCAAAATCCATCAACAGTTTATTATAGAGAATATTTAGTGAATGATAAGAGATATAAAGTAGTTTATGAAATAAAGCCAACTAAATAGCTGGCTTTATTATTATTTCAAAATATCTGCTAAATCTGCAATGTCTTCCGCTGAAACATTATCTAAAACTTTGTCTAAGTCAGCTCGTGGAATGTCTAATTTCGAATCGATTACCAATACATTTCGTAAACCGTTAATTCCAAAAATCATTTTCTTAACACGTCCACTATCTTCTTGTAATGAAATATTCAAACGGCTGTCTTTGGCTTTGAATTTCACTAAGTTTTCGTACTTTTCACCACGCATTGACGATTGTAAATCATTCATGATTCTTTTTTGCTTCCCTTGTCCAGCATCTAAAACAACAAAAACTTTAGCCGATTTTAAATAATTAAATAAATCTGTTCCACCGGCTTTTCCAGCTAATTTCAACGCAAAAGAAGGTAAAGGAATTACAGTAGATTGATTGTCATATTTTGTATAGAATTCTTGCATGTTGCTTGTTGTGCCGCAAGATTGCAATGTTAACAATACTGCTATAAAAGATAAACCGATTATTTTTTTCATTGTTGTTGTGTTTATAAATTAGAGAAAGCTATAACAACTCTCGTACCGAAAATTATTGAGTTTAAAAATATTCAATAATTCCTAAAATCAAATAGACAATAGAAGAAATTATAAGGAGAAATCCAATAATATATAATCCTTTAATTCTTGTCTCATTTATTCTTCTTAATTGTTCATTACTATATTCTAATTTTTCTTTTTGTTCTAAACCAAAACGAAAATCCGGGTTTATTTTTTTCTTTTTAAATGGATTGTGGAATAAGATTGAAAAAATAAAAGTTCCTAAACCAAATAAAAAAAGATCTAAAGCATTCTTAAAATATTCGTGTTCCATTACAAATAACTTTTTATCATTTCCAATATGGAAGAATCATCTAAACCAACCATTTGTTCTAATTCAGAAATTGAAGCATGTTCAATAAATTCATCCGGATAACCATTGATGGTGATATTTCCTTTGTAATGAAGAGTATTGAAAAACTCTAAAATTCCGCTTCCAAAACCTCCTTTTTTGATTCCATCTTCGAAGGTTAATATGGTAGAATATTTTAACGATATAGCTTTTAATCGGGATTCATCAATAGGTTTGATAAACGGAAAATCGATTAATGCAACTTTGTCTTGTAAATGATGTTGAATAATAATCTCTTCAATTCTCGAACCAATTAATCCAGTTGAAAGAATTGCCAATTGATTTCCTTCAAAAATAATTTCAGATTTACCGATTTCTATTTTTTCGACTTTAGAATTATTAGTTTGGATATTATTTTTTGGATAGCGAATCGCAAAAGGTTGAGTTGTAAACTGAGCTGTGTACAATAGATTTTTGAAATCTTTCTCATTTCGTGGCGAAGTCACAATCATATTTGGAATTTCGCGTAAATAAGCAATGTCAAAATAGCCATGATGCGTCGCGCCGTCTGTTCCTACAAATCCTGCGCGATCGATACAAAACACAACAGGCAAATTCTGTAGTGCGACATCGTGTATCACTTGGTCGTAGGAACGTTGTAAAAATGTCGAATAAATCACACAATACGGAATGGTATTTTGCGTCGCCAAACCAGCTGCAAACGTTACCGCATGTTGTTCCGAAATGCCAACATCAAAGACACGTTCGGGGAAATCTTGGTAACATTTCACTAAATTACTTCCTGTTATCATCGCTGGTGTTATCGCAACGATTTGCGAATTATTTTCGAACAACTGATGCATGGTTTCACCAAAAACATCTTGGTACGAAGTTTCTTTTCTTTTGGATTTTATTTCGCCAGTTTCTCTATCGAACAAGCCTGGAGCATGCCATTTTACTTGATCGATTTCGGCTTGTTCGTAACCTTTTCCTTTTATTGTTTTGATGTGTAAAACTTTTGGACCTTTGATAGAATCAGCTTTATTGAAAGCATTCAGTAATTCATCAAAATTGTGTCCGTCAATGGTTCCGATAAAATTTAAACCGAAATTGGTAAAGATATTTTCAGCTTGATTTTCTAATGATTTAAAATGTTTCTTTAATCCGCCGACCGAAGGATCAATACCGATATCATTGTCATTCAAAATTACCAAAACATCCAAATCTGTTGAGCCAAGATGATTCAATGCTTCCAAACTCATTCCGGATGTGATTGAAGCATCACCAATAATTGCAATATGTTTGCGCTTGATTTGATTGATTTTATCCGCAGTGGCCATTCCGATAATTGCAGAAATGGATGTAGAAGAGTGTCCGGTTCCAAAGGTGTCAAACTCGGTCTCTATACGAGTAGGGAATCCGGAAATTCCATTCTTTTGACGCAAAGAATCGAAAATTTTCTGACGACCGGTCAAAATCTTATGTGGATAACATTGATGACCAACATCCCAAATCAATAAATCCTGTGGTGTATTGTAATGATAATGCAAGGCAATTGTCAACTCGATAACACCTAAACTCGCACCTAGATGACCAGGTTTTATACTCAATGTATCCAAAATAAATTCTCGCATCTCATAAGCCAATTGGTTTAATTGAGACACTTCAATAGACCTAAGTTCCTTAGGATGATTGATTTTTGAAAGTAGATTATCCATTATTCTTTTACAAAATTACATTTTTCTGAGGAATTATCCGTACCTTTGCATGTTACAAAATTTAATGTAACATATGTTCCAAATAGGAAAGACCCTTGTATCTGAAGAACTGCTAAATGAAGATTTTGTTTGTAATCTGAACAAATGTAAAGGGATTTGTTGTGTAGAAGGCGACGCTGGAGCGCCTTTGGATGAAGACGAATTAACTGTATTAGATGATATTTATGAAGATGTAAAGCCTTATTTGCGTCCCGAAGGAATTGCGGTGATTGAGCAGGAAGGTAAATACACAATGGATTCTGACGGCGATTGGGTAACACCATTAGTCAATAATCGTGAATGTGCCTATTTGGTTTTTGAAGAAAACGGCTTTTCGAAATGTGGAATAGAAAAGGCATTCGAAGAAGGAAAAGTGGATTATAAGAAACCTATTTCATGTCATTTATACCCCGTTCGTGTTAAGGAATATTCAAATTTTACATCTGTTAATTATCACGTATGGGATATTTGTGCAGATGCTTGTACCTTAGGAAAAGAATTGAAAGTAAATGTAGCAACATTCGCAAAGGATTCATTGGTCCGCAAATTTGGACAAGAATGGTACGATGAATTAATGGCCATTCAACAAGAATTAAACAACCAAAAAAAGTAAAAAATTATTATGTCAATAACAAGAGCAAGAAGATCTACTGACGCTATTGAAAGATTATACATCTCAATGCGTCATTTATTTCATAGAGGTGTATACCGTCCATCTGGTGCACCTGGAAAAATGTTAAGAAACTTATTATTTGAAATCAATCCGGAAATTTATGGATCAATGACTGATCCGAATAAAGTAGAATTAAGTGGATTGATGTATGTTTTAGATCGTTTACCGGAAGGAATTGTAGAAACACCTTATGTGTCTTTCACTTCTGACGAAGGATATGATCGTTCTATTTTTACACCAATTATTCCGGCAAAGCGTCGTCGTTTCTGTTATAGGATTGATGAAGATCAAATGAATATTGAGATTTCCCGCGGGCGTTCTGATATTTATGATGTTTTGACGCACTTAACATTTTTGTACAACGAAGCAGATAAAATTAGAAATAGAGCATTTAGTAACGAAACACTTTCTAAAAGTAGAGCGTGGGAATTTATCGAAAATGTAGTGTTCAATGAGGTTGAGATTTCGCGTAAAGAACGTGAAGTAGCCTTAATGCATTTATCAACTGTTTTAGGAAGAACATTCGAGGAAACACAAGAAATTCATGATTATTTTGGCTCATCTGAGGATAAAGATCGTTTTTTCCGAATTGTTTATTGGATGGGATATACAAGCCAACAAGACCGTATCGGAACAAAGAAGCGTGAAATTACATTTACATCAACGCTACGCGAATCGATTGGTCATCATATGATTGGAGAAAAGTGGGCGAATGAAATCAAACGCGTATTATTCGAAAAGAATCTTCAAGATAAAAATATTCATATCATCTCAGCAAACATGCACAGCGTATCGAATATGTTGTATGCATATGACGGTTTGAAAAGAAAATTTAAAAATGACGGTGTAGAAATTTATGAAGATTTAAGTGCTGCAAATAACAAAATGCTACGTGAGTCGTTAAATGAATATACGCAGCAAAATGGTTTAGTTTACATCAAAGATCAGTCAGGAACAAATATCGATGTTCAAATTATTGATTTAGAGAAATTAAATATTACAAATTCGGCATTTTCTTATGCAAAGGATAAGAACAATGAAGTAATTATTGTAATGGACTATGCGTTTGGAGAACAGGCATTTGAAGCAATGGACGAATTATTAAAACCATATAAAGTGGGGGATGTTCGTTTTAAAATGAATGTAAAATCTGTAGCGATTATGGGGAAAGCCGGAATCTTAGAAGGGGTGAAAGGTGATATTATGATTGCAACAGCACATGTATTCGAAGGAACAACAGATAACTATGTTTTTGATAACGAATTATCTGCAGCAGATTTCGAAGGCCAAGGATTAGGAGTATATGAAGGACCTATGATTTCGGTTTTAGGAACATCATTACAAAACAAAGACGTTTTGGAGTATTTCAAAAATTCGTCTTTCCAAGCAATTGGATTAGAAATGGAAGGAGCACATTATCAAAAAGCAATTCAGGTTGCTTCAAAAATCAGACATCACATCGACAAAGATGTTAAAGTAATGTATGCATACTACGCATCAGATAATCCTTTAGAAACAGGAAGTACATTGGCTTCTGGTGGTTTAGGATTAACAGGTGTAAAACCAACTTATCTGATTACGCAAAAGATATTAGAGAAAATTATTAAATAAATTCAATGAAGAATTTTTCCATTTTAGGCTATGGACATATTGGACGTGTACATCAACAAGCGATAGAAGAAGCTGAAAATGCACAATTAATTTCGGTGATTGATTTCAATTTGCCTGAAGATTTAACGATTAAAGGATATTCTACACTCGAAAGTTTTTTGAACGAAGATCAAGAAACGGATGTTGTAGTGATTGCAACTCCTAATGGTTTACACCGTGAACACGCCATTCGTTGCCTAAAAGCAGGAAAAAATGTCTTGATCGAAAAACCAATTGCATTAACTGTAGAAGATGCAAATGAGATTCTGAAGGTAGCGGAAGAGAAAAAACGAAGAGTTTTTACATCTATGCAACTTCGTTTCTCTCCTGTTGTACAGTATGTAAAAAATTTGATTGACAATCATTCGTTGGGTAAAATTTTTATGGTGAATATCAATTGTTATTGGAACCGTAATAAGAATTACTATAAATTGCGCGAATGGCACGGAAATCAGGAGATGGACGGAGGCGTGTTATTTACACAATTTTCTCATTTTGTTGATATTATGAACTTTTGGTTTGATGAAGTCGTTTGTACAAATTCAAAAAGTTTCAACTTTACACATCATGATATCACGGAATTTGATGATTCGGGTTGTGTTGATTTTACAGTTGATGGAGCAATCGGACATATGATTTATACTACGTCTGTTTTTAATAAAAATTTTGAAAGTAATATCACCATTATTGCAGAAAAAGGAACAATAAAAATTGGGGATCAGTACCTTAACCAGATGCTTTATTCAGATCTGAAAAATGTGTGTTGTTCGAACAAAATGTCTACTGAACAAAAGAATTTTCATCCAAATGCAATTACTGAGATTTCGGAGGCATTAATTCGGGATAATGAATCTTTGCTGGAAGGAAAATATGCTGTAAATTTAGTGAAGTTTATTTCAGAAGCGAATCGCTTAGCAAATGAAAATAAACAAGAACTTAAAATAGAAAACTATGAAATTTCACACTCGTAAATGGGTAAAACCAGAAGATCTAAATCCAAATAAGACACTTTTTGGAGGAAAACTTTTGGCTTGGATTGATGAAGAAGCAGCTTTGTATAGTATTGTACAACTTGAAAATTCACATGTTGTAACTAAACACATGTCTGAGATTAACTTTATGGCCTCGGCTCGTGAAGGAGATATCGTTGAGATTGGAATTGAAGTGGTGAAGTTTGGAACAACCTCGTTGATACTGCAATGTGAAGTTCGTAATAAAATGACACATGAAACCATTATTACGGTAGATAGAATCACAATGGTTAATCTGGATGAAAATGGAAAACCAAAGCCACACGGGAAAACTCAAATAGAGTATGTTGTGGATCGTTTAGCAAATAAAGATTAACAAAGGATAAACTAAAAAAGTCGAAACATTGTTTCGACTTTTTTAGTTCTTAAAATTATTCTATAAATAATGATTTCAATTCATGAGCTTCTGAAGGTTGCATGCGTCCCGCCAAAATCAAACTTAATTGTTTACGTCTTAAGGCTGCATTGAATCGCTCTATTTCTTGAGGTGATTCAGGAATCAATTCAGGGACAGCGACAGGTTTATTGTCGTTATCTACTGCAACAAACGTATAAATACCACTATTTGTTTGGTTGTATACGCAGTTTTCGTAATCATAAACAAACACATCTACATAGACTTCCATCGAAGAATTAAATGCACGGGTTACTTTAGATTCTAATTTGATTGTGCTACCCATTGGAATTGGGATATTGAAAGCCACATGATTTACACTTGCGGTCACAACCAAGAAACTTCCTCCATGCATTTTAGCTGAAATAGAAGAAATTCGATCCATTGCTGCAAGAAGTTCACCTCCAAACATATTGCCCAAATTATTTGTTTCATTTGGTAAAACCAAATTCGTCATTATTGCTAACGAATCGATTGCTTTTTTTGCTTTCGCCATATACTTTTGTTTGTTGAAGGGCAAATTTCAATAAAAAAAATGAGTTTTTAAAATGAGTAAAGGGAAGAGATGAATAAAATTTTAATGAGTTGACTTGTAGTCCAATATCTGTATTGAAAAAAATGGACGTTAAAAAATGTTAATATAGATTATTGTATTATTTCTAGTCTTACATTTGAACAGAATTATGAAAATGTTTATTACATACTTGCTATCGGCTTTGTTTCTGCTGTTTTTTGCGGAAACCAAAGTATTTGCAGGTACGCAACATTCTCAAGGAAATTTAAGTTCACAAACCGTTGTCAACGATAATACACATGTTTATCACGCAAGTAAAGTGATTGAAACTAAATTTTCTCAAACTTCAAATTCTATCCAATTTCAAGAATTTAATCCAGGTATCGAAACGATTGATGATGATTTTCAGACGTCAAATAAAATCGATTTAGAAACTTGTATCAAACTATTAAGCGTTGTTTTGGTCTTAAATTTTATTATTCAAGGTTTAAGAAAAAAGCGCATCTTCTACAATAAAACCATCAAATTTTCCAGTTGTAAGTACATTCTGTTACGTACAATCAGAATTTGATTGATTTCTTAAATTTTTAAAATGACACCAAAAATTAATGTTCAGTCCATGAATAGCTGAGGATTAGCAAATTTTTGTATGTAATATTTTTTGGTAAAACTACTTCTACCAAGAAATCCATTTAATCAAATTTTACATTTAATAGTTAGAAGAATTATGAAAAGAGTCGCATTATTTGTTGCTCTGAGTACTGTATGGTTGACAACAAGTTGTTCGTCAAAAAAACAGGAAAAAGAAGAAGTGAAAGATTATCCAATCACGATGCCAATCAAAATGGATACAATTGTGGATAAGGATTATGTAGCCCAAATTCAATCGGTACGAAATATCGAAATTCGTGCGCAAGAAAAAGGTTATTTGCAAAAGATTTTTGTGGATGAAGGTCAATATGTGCATGCTGGACAATTGCTGTTTCGCATTATGCCTTCGATGTATCAAGCTGAATATTTAAAATCGAAAGCTGAGGTAAAAGAAGCGCAAATTGAATTACAAAACTCAACAACTTTGGCAGATAACAATGTCGTTTCTAAGAACGAAAAAGCGATTGCACAAGCTCGACTAGAAAAATCGAGAGCAGAAATGCAATTGGCTCAATTACATTTATCGTTTACAGATATTCGTGCGCCATTTTCCGGAGTGATTGATAGAATTCCAATGAAATTAGGAAGCTTAATTGATGAAGGAATGTTATTGACAAATTTGTCTGACAATTCATCAATGTTTGCTTATTTCAACGTTTCTGAGCCTGAGTATTTAGATTATCAAACCAATATTCAAGATAGAGCAAGCAAACAAGTTTCGTTGATTATGGCGAATAATAAACCTTTGCCTGAGAAAGGGATGGTGGAAACGATAGAAGGAGAATTTAACAACGAAACAGGAAATATTGCGTTTCGTGCGCGTTTTGCCAACCCGAATCATTTGTTAAGAAATGGCGAAACAGGGAAAGTTAAAATGACAGTTCCGTTACATGATGCTCTATTAATTCCACAAAAAGCAACCTACGAAATTCAAGATAAAACCTATGTTTTTATAGTAGATAAAAATGGTGTTGTGAAATCGAGAAATATCACGATTGGTCTAGAAATGCCAGATCTTTATGTGGTAGAAAGTGGACTTTCGGAGAAAGATAATATTTTGTTGGAAGGTGTTCAGAAAGTGAAAGAGGATGATAAAATCAAAACGAAATTTATTGCACCTAAAAAAGTTCTTTCATCGTTAAAATTAAAATCAAACTAATCTAAAAATTCAAAGTTATGTTTGATAAATTTATTCGAAGACCCGTTCTTTCGATTGTCATTTCGTTGATTATAGTTTTCTTAGGAATTCTGTCATTAGTCAAATTACCTGTCACGCAATTTCCTTCGATTTCTCCACCAAAGGTGAATATTACAGCGGAATATCCTGGTGCGAATAACGAGTTATTGATAAAATCAGTTGTCATTCCATTGGAACGTGCATTAAATGGTGTTCCCGGGATGAAATATATTACATCTGATGCAGGGAACGATGGAGAAGCTTCTATTCAGGTTATTTTTGATTTGGGGACAGATCCCAATATTGCAGCGGTAAATGTGCAAAACCGTGTTTCTTCGGTTGTGAATAAACTTCCGCCGTTGGTTGTCCGAGAAGGAGTGAAGATTACGCGTGAAGAATCGAATATGTTGATGTACATTAACTTGTACAGTAACGACCCAAAAGCAGATCAACAATTTTTATACAATTATGCAGATATCAATATTTTATCTGAGTTAAAACGTATTAATGGAGTTGGAGATGCTGATATTTTAGGTAACAGAGAATATGCGATGCGTGTATGGTTGAAACCTGATCGTATGCAAGCGTATAATATTTCTGCGGATGATGTGATGAAAGCATTAGACGAACAAAGTATTGAAGCTTCACCGGGAAAAACTGGTGAAAGCTCAGGAAAACGTTCTGAAGCATTTGAATATGTATTGAAATATTCAGGTCGGTACAATACAAAAGAGCAATATGGAAATATCATTTTAAGAGCGAATACTAACGGTGAAATCTTGCGGTTGAAAGATGTTGCGGGCATTGAATTTGGAAGTTCGATGTATGATATTTACTCTACGTTAAATGGCAAACCTTCTGCAGCAATTGTGATTAAACAATCCTATGGAAGCAATGCGAGTGAAGTCATCAAAAACATCAAATCATTGATGGCAGATTTGAAAGAAAATAATTTACCTAAAGGAATGGATTATGAGATCTCATATGATGTTTCTAAATTCTTAGATGCTTCAATGGAAAAAGTTGTTCATACGCTTTTTGAAGCCTTTATTTTAGTTGGTATTGTGGTATTTTTATTTTTGGGCGATTGGCGTTCTACGTTGATTCCTGCTTTAGCAGTTCCTGTTTCATTGGTAGGAACATTTGCATTGATGAATTTCTTTGGAATTACATTGAATCTAATTTCCTTGTTCGCGCTTGTAATGGCCATTGGAGTTGTTGTTGATGATGCAATTGTGGTGATTGAAGCAGTACATGCTAAGATGGAAGAGAAAAATCTGTCTCCTTTGCGAGCGACGGAAGAAGCTATGCGCGAAATTAGCGGGGCAATTATTGCGATTACATTTGTAATGGCAGCTGTGTTTATTCCTGTTGCTTTTATGTCTGGTCCGGTAGGAATTTTCTATAGACAATTCTCGATTACAATGGCAACGTCTATTATTCTTTCGGGTGTTGTTGCCTTAACGTTAACTCCTGCTTTATGCGCGATGATTTTGAAGAATAATCATCATCAATCGAGAAAGAAAACAATATTAAATCGGTTTTTATTGAAGTTTAATAATTTGTTCAACAAGGGATCTTTTAAATATGAAAAAGTTTTAACTAAAACAGTAAATAAACGAACAGTTACTTTCGGGATATTATTAGCGTTTTGTGCCGGAGTTTTCTTTCTGAATAATAATTTGCCTTCAGGATTTATTCCAAATGAAGACCAAGGAATGTTTTATGCGATTATTCAAACTCCTCCGGGTTCAACATTAGAAAGAACAAATGAAGTCTCTCAAAAATTACAAAAAATTGCTGAAGGAATAGATGGTGTTTCATCGGTTTCATCTTTGGCTGGTTACGAAATTTTAACGGAAGGAACCGGGGCCAATTCAGGAACTTGTTTAATTAACCTGAAAAGTTGGGAAGACCGATCAAAATCTGCCGAAGAAATTATCAAAGAATTAGAAGAAAAAGCAGGAAATATTAACGGAGCTAATATTGAATATTTTCAGCCTCCTTCTGTTCCAGGCTATGGAGCTGCCGGAGGTTTTGAGTTGAGATTGTTGGATAAAGCAGGTAGTGGCGATTATCATAAAATGGAAGAAGTGAGCCGGGATTTTGTAAAAGAATTGAGTCGTCGTCCGGAATTGAGTTCTGTATTTACATTTTATAGCGCTTCGTTTCCTCAATATGTTTTAAAAATTGACAATGATATTGCCGAACAAAAAGGGGTTTCTATTGAAAATGCGATGGATAATTTATCAACTTTGGTTGGTTCTAATTACGAAACAAGTTTTATCAAATTTGATCGACCTTATAAAGTAATGGTTCAGGCTTCGCCAGAATATCGTGCTTTACCAGAGGATTTGTTGAAGTTGTATGTCAAAAATGATCAAGGTGAAATGGTTCCGTATGCAGCTTTTATGAAAATTGAAAAAGTATATGGGTTATCCGAAATTACTCGTCACAACATGTACAATGCAGCAGAAATTAGCGGAACGCCAGCGCAAGGTTACAGTAGTGGACAAGCAATTGCGGCGATTAATGAAGTGGCTAAAAATACATTACCTCGCGGGTTTGGAATTGATTGGGCAGGAATATCGAAAGATGAGGTTTCTCGAGGAAATGAAGCAGTCATTATTTTCGCTATCTGCTTAATATTCGTTTACATGATTTTAGCTGCACAATACGAAAGTTTTATTTTGCCTTTACCTGTTATCATTTCGTTACCAACAGGAATTTTTGGAGCATTTTTCTTCTTGAAATTATTAGGATTAGAAAATAACATCTATGCACAAGTAGCAATGGTGATGTTGATTGGACTTCTCGGCAAAAATGCGGTGTTAATTATTGAATTTGCGGTACAGAAACACAACGAAGGCTATTCTATTGTAAAAGCTGCAATTGAAGGTGCCGGAGTTCGTTTTCGTCCAATTTTGATGACGTCTTTTGCGTTCATTGCAGGACTTATTCCCTTGGTTATTGCTTCGGGACCTGGAGCTGTAGGAAATAGAACAATTGGTACTGCAGCTGCTGGCGGAATGTTGTTCGGAACTATTTTCGGATTGTTTATTGTACCCGGTTTATATGTTGCTTTTGGCGCTTTGGCGGATAAAATGCAATTGGTGAAATACGAAGACGAGAACCCTTTAACTGAAGAAATCACTGAAGATGAATAAAAATAGTTTTAAAAATATAATAACAATTGGTCTTTTTGGAACAATGGTTTGGAGCTGTAAAGCTCCTGCAGTTAGTAAAGAGATAGAAAATCATCAAACACCAAAAATTCCGGAGACTTATCAAAATATTCAAAATGAAGATTTACCAAGTTCTGGATTAACGCCTTGGAAACAATTTTTTACCGATCCTAATTTGGAAGTTTTGATTGAAGAAGCGTTGAAAAATAACCAAGAATTGATGATTACACTTCAAGAAATTGAGATTTCTAAAAATGAAGTGATGTACAAGAATGGAAAATTATCTCCGACTGTTGCAGCAACTGCTGGAATTGGAGTGGAGAAAGTTGGTCGTTACACAAGTCAGGGTGCCGGAGATGCTTCGACAGAAATAAAACCTGGGAAAGAAATGCCTGATCCTTTGATGGATTATGCAATTGGGTTGAGTGCTGATTGGGAAGTTGATATTTGGAAGAAACTGCGTAATTCGAAAGATGCTTCGATTGCACGATATTTATCAACGGTTGAAGGAAAGAATTTTGTCTTGACAAATTTGATTTCTGAAATAGCTTCATCTTATTACGAATTGTTATCATTGGATAGTCAATTAGATTTAATTCATCGAAATATTGAGTTGCAGAAAGAGTCACTTCGCGTTGTAAAAATTCAAAAAGAAGCTGCACGAGAAACAGAATTAGCAGTGAAGAAATTTGATGCTGAATTATTAAAATCAGAGAGTGAAGAATTTAATATTAAACAAGATATTACGGAGACAGAAAATAGAATCAATGCGTTATTAGGAAGATACCCACAAACGATAAAACGTGAAGGTTCATCTTTTATGGATTTGATTCCACAAACAATGCATGCTGGAATTCCATCAGAATTGTTGTCAAATCGTCCTGATATCAAACAAGCAGAATTAGAATTGAAAGCTTCTGCTTTAGATGTAAAAGTGGCTCGTGCAGAATTTTATCCGTCACTTAATATTTCTGCTGCTTTAGGATTAAATGCGTTCAAACCTTCATATTTAATCAAAATGCCTGAGTCTATTTTGTATTCGTTGGCCGGTGAATTAGCAGCACCTATCATTAATAAAAGTGCAATTAAAGCAGAATTTAATACGGCGAATGCTCGTCAAATACAAGCTTTGTACGAATATGATAAAACGATTTTGAATGCTTATTTAGAAGTGTCAAATCAAATGTCGAAGATTAATAATTTAGAACAAAGTTATTCTTACAAAGATAAACAAGCGAAAGCACTTGTAGAATCGATTGATATTGCAAATCAATTGTTTAAAAATAATCGTGCTGATTATTTGGAGGTTTTAACAACTCAGCGTGATTTATTGGATGCCAAAATGGAATTAATTGAAACAAAAGAAAAACAATTAAGTACAGTTGTCGCTATTTACAAAAGTTTAGGCGGAGGCTGGAAGTAGTTTTCATATTCATTCTAACAAAGAAATAAGCTGCCCAAAAGGCAGCTTATTTCGATTTATACTATTAAAAAGATGTATTAATTATCGGTTCTAACCCAAGTTCCGGGTGATTTTTTATTTACATCATTCATATATTTTTGTGCATCATCCATATTATTGAAAGTGCTATATGTGACATAGTAATAGCGACCTTTAACATAAGAAATTCCGGCATCTTTGTAACCTTGTTTTTTCAATTCACCAACTAAACGATCAGCATCTTCTTGACGTTTTAATGAAGCGGCAATTACTTGGTATTTTTTATTCGTAGATTTTGTAAGAGCTGCTTCTTTTTTATCAACAACTTTAGTATCCTCTTTCTTTTTAGGAGCTTCTACTTTTGTTAATTTTTTCGTTTCTGTTTTTACAATCTCTTTTGTTGAAGGTTTTTCTTTTACAATTGCAGTTATTTCCTTGTCAGTTTCATTCAGTTTAGTTTCTTTTACAACTGTAATTTCAACTTTTTTAGGTGTTTCAATTGTATCTGTTTTAGTTACTGTTTCTGCAATTTGATATTCAACCAAAGAAGGTTCAGCAATCGTTTGCGGCATATTATATACATCATATTGTATCGCTTTTTCAGCTTCCTTTGTCTTATCGTTACCAATAATTGGCAAAACTAAACCGCTCCATTGTTCTGTTACAAATTTTTGTACGGGTTGCGGTGTATTAAAATATAAGAAGCCACCAACAATAATGGGAATTAATGAGGCTGCGGCTAAAAATTTAGACATGTGTTTACTAGAGGTTTTAGTTTTAGATGAATCTAAAATGTAATTGGCTTGTAAATTTGAAAGACCGTAAGCGGCAATGAAATAATTTTGAGCATTTTCTGGTTTGAAGTCAATTTTTCCGGCTTCATTAAATTGTAATGAGCCAATATTGTGTAAGGTTAAAATTTTTCCATTTTTCAAATGTTCTTGCCAAAAATAAACGTGTTCATTCAAAAATGTTTGGGCATTTTCGAAAGACATGGGTTCATCATGCACAATTTTATTCACCAAAACACCATCACTTTTTGTTAAAGTAGAATTGAAAGAAAGTTCTTTTCGTGGTGGAATAAATGTGTTTGTTTGCTCATCAAACACCACATTTGCAGTATTTGAAATGAATGCACCAAAGTTGGGAACGATTACACAATCGTGCTCAAATAATAATTGACTAATATGCTCTTCTAACCTCATATTACGAAATTAACATTTTTTTTAGATTTAGCAAAAAATAAATACTTAAAATTCTGCTTAGTTGGTTTAATATTAATAATTTAACATTATGCAAACCGATTTACCTTATATCTTAGCACTTTCTTTTCAGAAAGGAATTGGCGATGTTACAGCTCGAAAAATTATCCAGTTTTTTGGTTCGGCAGAAACTGCCTGGAATTGTAAACCAAAAGATTTGATGCAAATTTCGGGAATTGGTTGGCAAATGAGCAAAGATTTTGGAAATAAAAAATGGTTGGATTTAGCTTTAACTGAAATTGAATTTTGTAAAAATAATCAAATCAATGTCCTAACATTTTATGACCAAGATTATCCTCTACTGTTAAGAGAATGTATAGATGCACCTTTGGTCATTTTTTGTAAAGGCAACTTGAATTTTAATCAATTCAATAATAAAAAGATTGCTATTGTCGGTACAAGAAAAATGACCAATTACGGACGAATTTTTATAACAGAATTGATAGAAGGTTTGTCTGATTTTGATGTGACAATTGTAAGTGGTTTGGCTTATGGTTGTGATGTCGAAGCGCACAATCATGCAGTGAAAAAAGAACTTGAAACTTGGGCAGTTATGGGAACAAATTTAGAACGAATTTATCCGGCATCCCATAAAAAAATAGCAATGGAAATATTACATAAAGGTGGCTGGATCACAGAACAACCTAGCTTTAAAAGCGTTTTACCAGAAGCTTTCTTACAACGCAATAGACTGATAGCCGGTTTGTCTGATATTACAATTGTTGTGGAGTCTGCGTTTAAAGGAGGGAGTTTAGTCACTGCAAAATTTGCGAATGAATATAATCGTGAAGTATTTGCTTTGCCAGGAAAATCGACAGACATTTTAAGTATTGGATGTAATTATTTGATTAAATCTCATCAGGCTTACTTGGTCGAAAATTCGAAAGATATTATTGATTATTTCAATTTTAATTCAAAAAAGAAAGCGAAACAAATGAATTTATTTGTAGACTTTTCGGAAGAAGAAAAAGTACTTGTAGATTATCTAACTATCAATGGAAAACAGCATATTGATAAAATATCATTTGACCTAGATTTAAAATCGTATGAATTAATGCCTTTGTTACTAGATTTAGAGTTGAAACAGATTATTTCAACACTTCCTGGTAAGTTTTATGATTTATTGTAATGATAGATACAATTTTTAGTAAGATTTCTTGTTATAATTTACAGTATTTTTGTGCATTATGAAGACAACACTTTTCATTATCATAGCCATGATTTTCACAGGTTTAAACGCTCAAAATGATAAAGCGCGTTGGAATGACCTTTTCTCTTATAATAATGTAAAATTGTTGGAGGAAGTGAACGGAGTGATTTATTGTGGAACTGAAAACGGAATTTTCTTATTTAATTTTCAAAATCCAACAAGTGATTGGATTAAGTTAAACAAGACCAATTTTTTGAATCATGTTGGTATTTCCGCAATGGCTTATGACTTAGCTTCAGATTCTTTTTTAGTAGGTTATGAGAATGGAGGATTAGATTTGTTGCGCTCTGGAGAATCGACGATGGTGTTGGATATTAAATGGAATGGTTTCAATGGAGATAAAAAAATAAATCATATTTATATTAACGAAGGCATCGCATTTATTTCTGGCACTTTTGGAATTGTTTCGTACGATTTGAAAGATGAAGAATTCAAAGAAACGACTCGTACAAATTCGATGGTTGTTAATGATGCAACAATTAGCGAAAATGTCCTATATATTGCGACCACAAATGGAATTTATTCAAGCACACTCCAAAATAAATTAAATAATCCGAATATTAACTCATGGACGGCAATTACTTCTGGTCAAAACATTTCGAATATTGAGCTTTTTAACAATGAAATTTATTATTCAGAGGGAAATAATCTGAACACTATTTCTGGAAGTTTACGTTCCTATAATTTGATAGAAGATTTAAAAGCGACGAATAACGAATTGATCATAGCTCAGAATGATAAAATTTCAACATTAAGTGGTAAAGATTTCTCTAAAACAGACGAAGAAAATCAAGCAATAAATTTTAATACAGGAATCCTTATTAATAATATTTATTACGGAGGTTCAACAAAAAATGGATTAATTAATTTAAGCTCGGATAACCTTTTTTATAAACCACAGGGGCCATATAGCAATAAATCGTATTCAGTTACAGCTCAAAAGAATAAAGTTTGGATTGCTCCGGGAGCAATGGAAAGTTTTAATAATCTAATGTTTAATGCGGACGGGTTCTCTTATTTTGACAGTAAAAATTGGAATCATTTTAGTTCAGAGAAAGATTTAGAAGGCGCAAAAGATATTATTAAAGTTGCAGTAGATCCAACAGATGAAAACCATTTTATGGTGATTCCATATGCAGAAGTAACAAATTGGGGAGGATCTTTTATAGGAATTTTCGAATTTAATAATAGTGTAAATAAACCCAATCATATCAAATCACCTTTACCTCAGATATATCGTTTTGGAGGAGGAAGTTTTGATGGTTTAGGGAATTTTTATCTTTCTCAAAGTTGGTATTGTGATGCAGCATGTATGGCAAGTGGAACACCGAATTATTCGGCTTTAAAAGATAATGTAAACTCATTAGCAGTTAAAACTAAAAATGGAGGTTGGGTTTCAAAACAACGAATAAATCAAAATTCTTCGAACGCCTTATCTCCAATTATAGACAATAAATATATTTATATTCCACAAGCTCGTTCTGGAGGTGTAGCGGTTTTGAGAAAAGACACATACGAAGTTTTAGGAAATATAGTGAGAACAGGAGAACAATCATTACCAACTAATAACATTTGGTCAACGGCTTTAGATAAAAATGGAAATTTATGGATAGGAACGGACCAAGGTTTAGCTGTTACATATGGAATTGAATCTGCTGTTGATAATAGTAATTTTTCTGCTGAGCCAATTGTCATCATTCAAGATGGAATTCCGGAGGCATTGTTAACTGATGTAGGTATTTATGCGATAAAAGTTGATAATGCGAATAGAAAATGGATGACAACCAATGGAGCAGGAGTGTATTATGTTTCGGATAACGGAGAAGAGACAAAACTACATTTTACAACAAAGAATTCTCCTTTGCCATCAGATATTGTGTATGATGTTTCGATTGATGAATCGACAGGGAAAGTATATTTTGCTACTGAAAAAGGAGTTGTTTCTTACAATGGAGATGTTTCGATAGAGTCAACTAATTTTAATAATGCAATTGTATACCCTAATCCATATAGACCAGAATATAAAGGAAACATTACGATAAAAAACCTTCCAAATAGAGCGTTGGTTAAGATTACAGATGTTGTTGGTAATTTAATTTTTGAGAAAAAAGCTGATGGAGGAGTTGTAGAATGGAATACAAATAATGCAAAAGGAAAGCCTGTAGCTTCAGGAATTTATTTAGTTTTGATGACAAATGCAGATGGAACTGAAACCAAAACGCTGAAAATTGCAGTTGTTCGTTAATGAAGATTTTAGAAACCAAAGCAGTTGTGCTTTCAAGTTTAAAATATGGTGAAACGAGTTTAATTATTCGTTGCTATACACAAGATTTTGGATTAAAGTCATTTATCGCAAAAGGTGTTTTCTCTAAAAAGAAACGAAATACATCGTTGT
Source organism: Empedobacter brevis NBRC 14943 = ATCC 43319 (assembly GCF_000382425.1). Taxonomy (GTDB): domain Bacteria; phylum Bacteroidota; class Bacteroidia; order Flavobacteriales; family Weeksellaceae; genus Empedobacter; species Empedobacter brevis. Next base: position 253,912 of record NZ_KB908293.1, on the reverse strand, counting down.
ATTTTCCGCTTACTGAGCTAGAGTTAAGTTTTCAGCCTAAATCAAATGAACAGCAGTTGGTGTTTCTTAGATCGGCCCAAACTTCTTATTATTACGAAACCTTGCATTTCCATCCAATTAAATCTGCCATCGTTTTTTTCCTGGCAGAGATTTTAAACTTAGTTCTAAAAGAAGAAACGGATAATTCCGATTTGTATTTTTATATTGAACATTCGTTGAAAGAATTTGATCAGAAGAAAGAAGATTTTGCCGATTTTCATTTGATTTTTTTGATTCAACTATCCCATTTCCTTGGATTTTATCCCAACTTAGAAATGGATGGGAGCTTGTTCGATTTAGAGAATGGTTTTTTTACGAATTCCAATTCATCTATTAATATGCTGAAAGCAGATGAAACAGCCTTATTCAAAAAATTGTTAGAAATCAATTTTACAGAAAATTCAAAAAATACATTTAATCAACCGCAACGTTCTTTATTACTTGAAATCTTGGTGAAATACTACCAAATTCACACCAATAATTTCAAAAAGCCAAAATCGTTACAAGTTTTACATGAATTGTTTAGCTAATGGGAGGAAAGGTGAATAATTCTATAGGTAAAAAAGAAAGAACTAGAAATGAAAAAGAGGATAAGAAAATAAATAGATATACAACTATAATTTACCTTATTTATTTTGTTGTTCTATATCTGTTATATAGAAATGATGAGATAATTCTATTGAATGTGAAGTGGTGGTATTACTTAATTATCTATTTATTCATCAGTTTTCTGATTTATTTGATTTTAAACATTCCAATAATTAAACGAAAAATAGCAAGTTTTGATCATTGGACTGTCAATATTCTAGTCTCGTTTGTTTTATCCTTTTTTATTTCAATTCTATGTAATTTTGGACTAAAATACTTGGTTAATGATTTTGCTACAGAATCAGCAATCAGAGAAAATTGTGAAATTTTAGAAATAAAGAAAGGTAGATATAGAAGAGGAGGAGATTATTATAACTTAAAAATTAATTTTAGAGATGAAGTCGAAAAGTTAGATTTGAATAAGGATTTATATCAGCAACTTGAAACAATCAGCTTGACAAAAAATCATGCAATTATAAAAGTTAAACCTTCTATTTTTAATATTTACATTGTAGAAAATGTTCTTATTGAATCCAAAAATATTCCGAAATAAATTCTAACAAATCTTTAAATCCAAGAATAAATAAAACTCCATATATTTGCTATAGTTTAAAGCATTCAAAATGAAATTCAATACAAAAGCTATACACGGAGGGCAACATCACGACCCTTCTACAGGAGCAGTAATGACTCCCATTTACCAAACATCTACATTTGCTCAAAAATCGCCAGGAGATTACAAAGGATACGAATATTCTCGTGGAGCAAATCCAACGCGTTCGGCATTAGAAAATGCTTTAGCATCTATCGAAGGAGGAGTTGCAGGTTTTGCATTTGGTTCTGGATTAGCAGCAATCGATGGTGTGTTAAAATTATTCAAACCCGGTGATGAAATCATTGCGATGGATGATTTGTACGGAGGATCATACCGTTTATTTACTCGTGTTTATGAAAAATTTGGATTGAAATTCCATTTCGTAGATATGACAAATGTTGAGGCTGTTGTAGCTTTAATCAACGAAAATACAAAAATGGTTTGGGTTGAAACACCTACAAATCCATTGATGAAAGTGGTTGACATCAAAGCAGTAAATGATGCGGCAAAAGCAAAAAAAGCTGATATTTTAGTCGCGGTTGACAACACATTTGCGTCGCCATATTTACAACGTCCAATCGAATTGGGAGCAGATATCGTGATGCATTCGGCAACGAAATATTTAGGAGGTCACTCGGATTTGGTTGCAGGAGCTATCATAGTTAACTCTGATCAATTGGCAACAGATGTTCACTTCAATTTATTTGCAACAGGAGGAATTTTAGGACCACAAGATTCTTATTTAGTTTTACGCGGAATCAAAACGTTGGCTGTTCGTATGGATCGTCACTGTTCAAATGGAATGAAAATCGCACAATTTTTAGAAGCTCATCCAAAAGTTGCTCATACCTATTATCCAGGTTTGGAAAATCATCCACAACACGAAATTGCGAAAAAGCAAATGAAAGATTTCGGAGGAATGGTAACATTTACATTAACTTCTGGTAAAAAAGAAGATGCGTTCAAAATTTTAGAAAATTTAAAAGTGTTCACTTTGGCTGAATCTTTAGGTGGAGTTGAATCGTTAGCAAATCACCCGGCGACAATGACACATGCATCTATTCCAGCTGAAAAACGTGCTGAAATTGGGATTACAGATGATTTGATTCGTCTATCTGTTGGTATCGAGGATATTGATGATTTATTAGAAGATTTAGAACAAGTTTTGAACTTGATTTAATCTTGATAAGATAAAATAAATATAAAAAGTCTGAACTTATTGTTCAGACTTTTTATATTTATACAATGAAACTTCTGATTCCCTTCCTGTTTTCTGTGATTAGTTTTGCTCAAAAGTTGGATACCATTAATCTCAATCAAGTTGAGGTAATGAATTATTCCAATTACAAACAATTTCGGCCAAAGTATAAACAAGTAGAAAGATTGACCGATAACACAAGTTTTGGGTTGAAAATATTCTCGACTTTACTGCTCCCTAATGAAAAAGAAATCGAGATTGTTGCGATTGAAATTTTGTTTGAATCAAAAGTGAAGAAGAAAAATTATTGTAACGAATATTATTACTTTAAACCAATTATTCTAAAATCAATAACTAATAAAACCAATTTAATCGATGATAAATGGTTTGAAGTGGACAAAAATTATCAGGGGAAATACATTTTTCCGGTTCATCTAAAATTAAAAGTCGCCGAAGCTAAAAACTATTTTATTGGTTTAGAAACGTCTTATGAAAATCCTTTTTGTCCTGAAGAGAATGGTTATTTTGATTTGATTCGAACAAAACAATCTGTTGATTTGTATTATGAAATACATTCGGAAATGCGAAAGCAAAACATACTAAAAAATTATTCAATCAATTATAAATTGTATTACAAATAGCTTGGAGAAGCTAAAGGTTATCATGAATGAATGATAACCTTTTTTAATTGTTTGATATAATTGTCTGAACTTATTTCACAACAATTTTTGAAGAAGATTGAGAAGTTTTTAAAATATATACTCCTTTCGGTAGATTGGTTTGAACAGCGTTTTGACCAACTTTTAATTCTCCTTGGTGTACTAAACGACCATTAACATCAAAAATCTGAAAAGAAGATTTTTCTTTTGTATCCACCGTAAATGTCCCATGATTTGGATTGGGATACAAAGCAAATCTTTTTGAGTTGACCTCTGATGTTTCTAAATTATTGCACAAGAAGTTAGAATAATCGACTACACCTAAAGCTGCATTATCTTTTTGATGAACGATGACGTTCTCTACTTGCTCTTCCGAAGATTTTTGATCTTCAATCCAACAATTTCCTATTGCAGAAACAGGGTTGACAGAGTTATTGTATAAGGCATATACTATCCCTCCGTTTCCGTTATTTGAGAAAATATTATTTCCGGGACGACTTGCAGTACCCAAATTGATAAATGCGCCTTTCTCAATATTGGTGATTCCCCAAAGACTTCCACGGATTTGATTGTCAAAAATATCAATAAAATTTGTAGCCGGATTTGAAGCTAGATAAATAGAAATACCGCTTCCTCCATTCGAAGGATTTGTTTCTGTGTTATTATTTTCAAGAATATTTCCGATTATTTTTCCTTTTGAATTACTTCCGGAAATTGTAATACCATAACGGTTATCACGAATCGTATTATTTTCTATTATCGCTTCGTTGGGAACACCCAGTAGACTCGAAACTGAAATTCCACCGACTCTTGTCAATGTACGATCTCCGATAATTGTATTTCCACGAATAGTAGTAGGGTTGTTTCCACTTGGCCCCATATTAATTTGAGGGCGATTTGAGTTTTCTTGATTATTTCCTTCTAAATGATTATTTTCAAAAGTTAAAGCAACTGCTTGATTGGCTCCTGAACCAACAGCTGGAGTTTTATTAAATTTGAAAATAGAATTTTTAATAATAGGATTTCCTCGTGAAAAATTAATTGCTCCTCCAGTAGAAGTTCCCCCATATTGATAAGAAATTTCAGAATTATTCATTGTAAAAGCTTCATTTAAAGAACGGATTCCTCCTCCATAAATCATTTTGAAATGATTGAAACTTGCAATAGCACCTTCTTCTAATCGTATTCCTTTAAAATAACTTGAACCTGGAGAATCGGACGTAAATAAAATCTCTTTAGGAGCATTAATGTCTATTTTACCTGCAATTGTTATAAGCTTAGCTTCAGAAATAACTAAGGTATAATCAGAATCGGCTAAAAATGTATCATTTGCCGAAATGGTTAAATCATCCGTTAATAAATAAGTATTAGATGCTTCATCAAATGTAAGGATATCCGTTAAAGCATCAAGGTCTGCAATACGATAGGTTTTGCCTTCATTTGGCGTTGTGTATTGTGCAAAAATAAGCTGCCCTAGCAATGCTAAGGAAAGTGTAAGTGTTTTCTTCATAATTGAAACTAAGTATTAATTAGATTTGAAATTAATAACTTCAATTCAATAAACAAAAGGATTTCAATTAAAAAGACCATAAAAAAATAGTCTTCAAAGAAATGAAGACTATTTATATAAAACGATAATATGTTATTGTTTAGTGTGCTGGAACAAAACGATCTCTCGCTTCTTGCAACAATTTTTCAGCTTGTGCTTTATCTCCGAAACCTTCAATTTCACACGTTTTGTTTTCCAAATCTTTGTATGTTTTGAAGAAATGTTCAACTGCTTTTAAAGTATGAGGGTTCATGTCCTCTAAGCTTTCCAATTGATTCCATGTTGGATCAGCAACAGGTACACAAATTAATTTTTCATCACGACCTTTGTCGTCAGACATGTTCAAAACCCCAATTGTTTTTACTTCAATTACACATCCAGGAACTGTTGGTTCAGTTAAGAACACTAAAACGTCGATTGGATCTCCGTCTAAAGCTAAAGTATTTTCTACAAAACCGTAATCAGCAGGGTAGAACATCGGTGAATATAAAACACGGTCAAAACGGATTCTTCCTGTTTCGTGATCCATTTCATATTTGTTGCGAGATCCTCTTGGGATTTCGATAATAGCATCAAAAGTCATTGTTAACTATGTATTTAATTTATTTTTTATTTAAAAATTCCAATCTAATCCGATTGTCACGCCAAATTTACGAACATCTGGCAAATTATTATAATTTCCGCGCCAATTAAAATCAACTCGAATCGGTCTAATGTTTCCAAAACCAATGTTTTCTATTCCAAAACCGTATTCATAATAGATTTGTTGATTAGGAGCGAAATACTGGATTGTCGAATGATTAATCGCTTTACTTTTTTCAGAAATATCACCATAAGCGGCTCTTAAGAAACCAACTTCTCTTAGTTTTAATTTTTTGATGAATGGGACTTTGTTTAAAATCCATCCATTAAAATGGTGTTCCCAATTTAATGTGGCGTATTGGTCTGTTACAAATTCGTAATAATCTAACTGAGAAAATGTCCCGTATACTTGTCCATAACTTTCGTTACCCGGTATTGCACTCATTAAAGACAAAGGAACTCCTTGAAAAGTTTTTCCTGCTTCTACAGTTAAAAGTGTTTTTCCGAATGAGCCGATCAAAATTGGCTGAGTGTATAAGAATTGAAGTTTATCGTATTCAAAATCTGAATTGATGACTCCTTTCAATCCTTTTGTATAACGTAACATTAATGTTGGAGCAAGTGTTGTCATTTCATAACGGTCAATCCCATATTGTGAGTATTTGGCTCCGGGACGAGCTATAATTGATACACTTACACTAGAATTTGTTAAGGTTTCTTTTATTTTTCCGTCCTTTTCATAGGCAATTGAAAAATGTTCTGCATCGGCAGGTTTGATTAATTGGTAATTTCCATCTACTCGAAACGTTACATTTTTCCAAGGTTCTATCGAAGTGTAAACATTCGTCAAATGATTGTTACTTAAAAAAGTATTATCGCCTTGATTAATAATGGATGAGGAAGCAAAACTACGTGTCATAATTCCATCTGAAGCCGTTAAAGTTGCTGCCAATTGTTCTACATCACGCTTTGTTCCAATTCCGACCTGAAAGCGGTTGTAGCGATTAAACATATAACGGAAATCTGCACCGTATTTGAATTTATTGTCTTTAAAACCATAAGCTAAGAAACCTTGTGCACGCCACATGTCATTCTGCGAAAAATAAGTACGGGCTCCGGCTCTCAAACGGATACCTTCAATTTGGTTGTATCCAAATGACGAATACAAATTACCGATATCGATTGCCTTTCCTACATTGTAGTAACCTGATCCAAAAATTTCAATTGCTTTTACAATGTTATTGAACTTTGGGATTTTATTTAATTGTTCTAAAGTTTCGTAAATACCTTCTTGATCTTTTGTTAAAACTTCGGGACGGTTTTCCGCCCAAAACTGATTATCTTTTTCATTTAAAGCAGCTTTGGCAGGATCTAATTTTTCATAATAATAAGTTTCCGGATGGGTTGTGTCAAAATCGTAATTGTAATAATTTACCGTTTTATGAGCAAAAATACCTTTCGAATTTTCTTTTTTACTCAATAATGACATATCTAACATTGCATATTCTTTTTTCGGATAGAAAATAGAATCGTTAGGAATATCATATTGTAAATTCATAAAAATATTACGGATAAAATTTACATTGATTTCTTTCGTTGTCTCCATTACAACTTCTTTCACAGCATAAGCATCTTTCGAAATAAATAATTCTCCTTTGAAAGTTAATTCACCTTCACGGCGAGGATAATATTTGATTCGATAAGATTCTACTCCATCGACATCAATCGTATCTTTTAGTTCGTAATCATAAACCGCAAAACCATCGGTAGCGATAGGACTTACAAATTTAATGTCTAAAATATTAACACGATTATCGTAAATGTCAATATCCCGGAATAAGTTTTTTACTGTCGCAGCAACGACTTCATTTTTCTCGAAACCTGAGGTTTTGTTTGCAATTAATTCACGGCGCTCTTTTGTAGAAGGTTTATTGATTCCTGCTATTTTATAGATCGATTCGTTTAAGAAAGCGGGTAAATACGTTTTCCCGTTGATTGAAGAAGTATCTACTTTCTCAAAAACAAACTCCATCCCTTTGAAAATCTTACGTTTCATGAAAGTGGAATCGATATTACTGATATCAAATTGCAATTTTTCATATTCGTCGTACTGATAATGAGGAGTCAGTTTCAATCCGTTTTTCTTTTTTCGTTTCCAAACTTCACGTAAAATTGCATAAGCAGGATTTTCTTTTTTCTTGACACGTTTTTTCTTTGCAGAAACGACGGCTTCTTTCAATTCTACAGATTGATCATCGTCTGTTTCTGTATCATTTTCAGCTAGAAATAGTTGAGCAATAAAATTATAATCGATTTTATTTTCAATGATATAATCAGCAGTCTCATAACCACTTTTAGAAACAACAATTTTATTTGTATTTGAAGCAGATTCGATATAAAAAGTTCCATCTGAGTTGGATGTAGCACTAACTTTTAACTCCGGTAAACGTATATCTGCATAAGGAATCGGTTTCAATGTTTCAGAATCGATCACTTTTCCCTGAATTTTTACTTGAGCGTGCAAAGACGTCAAAACAACTAAAAAAACAGCTGTTATATAACTTTTCATCAATAAGATTTGGTTAAAAAAATAAAGCCTAGCAAAATATGTGCTAGACTTTACAAATATAGTTGATAAATCTTATATTATTTATACATAACTGATTTTACAGCTTCAATTACATCTTTTGCATTTGGAATCCAAGTTTCATATAAGTTTGGAGCGTAAGGTGCTGATGTATCTTTCGTTGTAATACGTTTGATTGGCGCATCTAAATAGTCGAAAGCTTTTTGTTGAACCATATAAGTAATTTCTGAAGCAACAGAAGCAAAAGGCCAAGCTTCTTCTAAAACAACCAAACGATTTGTTTTCTTCACAGATTTGAAGATTGTATCATAATCTAATGGGCGAACTGTACGTAAATCGATTACTTCTACACTGATTCCTTCTTTTGCTAATTCATCTGCAGCAATGTAAGCTTGTTTGATAATTTTACCGAATGAAACTAATGTAACATCAGTTCCTTCACGTTTAATTTCAGCTTTACCGATTTCGATTGTATATTCTTCGTCCGGCATTTCCATTTTATCTCCATACATCTGTTCAGACTCCATGAAAATAACAGGATCGTTATCACGAATTGCGGATTTTAATAACCCTTTTGCATCATAAGGATTCGATGGAACAATTACTTTAAGGCCAGGTACATTTGCATACCAGTTTTCAAAAGCTTGTGAGTGAGTTGCTCCTAACTGTCCTGCAGAAGCAGTTGGTCCTCTAAATACAATTGGACAATTGAATTGTCCTCCTGACATTTGATAAATTTTTGCAGCGTTATTGATAATTTGGTCAATAGACACTAATGAGAAGTTGAATGTCATGTATTCTACAATTGGACGACAACCAGTCATTGTAGAACCAATAGCAATACCAGAAAAACCAGCTTCAGCAATAGGTGCATCAATTACACGTTCCGGACCAAATTCATCTAACATTCCTTTCGAAGCTTTGTATGCTCCATTGTATTCTGCTACTTCTTCTCCAATTAAAAATATAGATTCATCGCGACGCATTTCTTCACTCATTGCCTCCGCGATTACTTCTCTAAATGTTTTTATAGCCATTTTATGCGATTTCGTTCTTTATTATATTTTTTCCTAAAAGCAAATGTAGTAAAAAACTTGGTAATTATTAAATACGAATTAAGTACAAAAAAATCCCAAAACGGCACTAAACTGTTTTGGGAGACATCCTATTTTAAAAGATAAGAACTGATTTAGAACCAACCTTTGCGTCCTTCTACGTATGTTTTATCAAATTCTTGATCAGGTTTTATTAAGTAAATAATTCCTTCTACGAAACCTATGATTCCTGCTAAACCGAATGTGATAAATGTTGCAACAATTTGAATAATACCTTCTTTTGTATAGCCTAAATAAAATTTATGAATGCCTAAATATCCAACTAATATTCCTAAAATTCCGGCAACTAATTTCTTTTCTGATCTGTATGGTTGATTATTTTCCATAGTTTTTAAAGTTTATTGATAATCGTTTTTTATTGGTACAAATTTAATTCTCTCTCCTCTGCAAAAAATCACTAGATATAATGATTTTGAGGACTGTACAAATAAAACAAATTTGTTATTAATTAAATGTTAACGATTTAACAGTCTATGTGTTATAATTTAAAACGCTTTTCTTTACATTTGCACAAAATGGTGCTCAAAGAGTGAGTTAAAAGAGAATTTGGTTAAAGTCCAAAACTGTCCCCGCAACTGTTAATTCCAAATAATCTTTTCTGTGTAAAAATGGAAAGAAAGAGTAGAATAAGTCAGAAAACCTGCCATGATTAACTATTTAAATAGGAAATGTTTTCGGAGGAAGAACAAATTTTAATATGAAAAAACGTTTTCTTTACTTTATTTTTATATCAGAAATAGCTTTTGCGCAGACAGATACTATAGGTTTGGAACCTTTGGTTTTAAACGATGCATTTCTCCAAAATCATTACAAATCTCAAAGTATTATCAAATTAAATGATAGTGTTCTGGAACAAAATCCCGCTCAACTGACGCAAGTTTTGCAAGCGCAAACACCAATTTATTTTAAAGAAAATGGGCGTGGTATGGTTTCTTCTCCTTCGTTTCGAGGAACATTGGCTTCGCATACGGCAGTTGTTTGGAACGGAATCAATGTGAATTCTCAAACAACGGGACAAACTGATTTTAATTTGTTTGGAAGCAATTCTTTTGACGGAATTCTTGTAAAACCCGGAGGAGGAAGTATTGCATACGGAACAGGAGCAATTGGCGGAACAATCCATTTACTGAACAAATTTGATTATAACAAAGGGTGGCAGCAAAAAATAAATTTAGGTTACGGAAGTTTTGATACATGGATAGGCAAATACCAATTGAAGTATAGTGCAGCTAATTTTAGTACTTCGATAGATTATGAGCGAAATCAATCTGATAACGATTATAAGATACCGAATTACATGAAGAGGAACCTGAACGGAAAATATTACTTCAATACACTTAATGCCAATTTGGGGTACAAGATTAATCCGAAAAATGAATTGAAAGTCTATTCAATGTTCAATTTTGGACATCGTGAATTTCCTTTGGCTGATATTGGTTCAACTCCTTCGGGTTATGCTAATCAAGATTACCGTGTTTTGACGGAATGGAATTTTAATCCGAATGATAAATGGAAATCACAACTAAAGTTAGCGTATATCAGAGAGGAAAGTAGCTTTTATCCCAATATTCATTCTGATTATACGGATGATTTAAAAGTAGACAATTATGTGTTGAAATATTATTTGAATCATCAATTCACAGAAAATTTCGAATTAGCTGTTCTATCTGAAGCCTTTTATAATGAAGGAAGTGGAAATAATTTGAGTAAAAGTGATCAAAACTCATTCAATCTTGCATTGCTTGCGAAGCATAAATTATCGGATGTTTTGAACTACGAAGCGAGTATTCGCCAAGATTTTTCGAATACTTACAATAATCCTTTTATTTATTCTTTTGGGTTTAATTATCGTCCAACTCACGCATATCAATTGAGAGGAAATGTTTCGAAAAACTTCCGAAATCCAACATACAATGATTTGTTTTGGAAAACAGGAGGAAATCCGGATTTAAAATCGGAGTCAGCTGATCAATTCGAAATTGGAAATGATTTTATCTGTAAAAATTTAACAATTCAGACGAATGTTTTTTACAATAATATCAAAAATATGATTCAATGGATTCCAATGAATTCTTCTTATTGGGTTCCGCGAAATGTAAACAAAGTGGAAACGTATGGTGTTGAGGTGATTGGAAATTACAAATGGAATGCGTTCAACTTTAACACTACCTATGGCTTTACGAAAACGAAAGATAAATTGAAAAATAAGGAATTGATATATTCTCCAAATCATAAATGGACGGCGAGTATACAATATACTTACAAACGCTTATCTGCTTTTGTACAAAATATTTATACAAGTAAAGTGTTTACCTTAGCAGATGAATCGGCTAAATTAGATGATTTCTGGCTTACAAATTTAGGATTGAATTATAAGATTTCACCACTTTATAGCGTTTCTATGAAAGTGAATAATTTATTTAATCAGAAATATCAAACACAAGAAAACCGTTGGCAACCCGGAACAAATTATATGATACAAATACAAATAAAATTTTAAAACGATGACGAAATTTAAATCAATTGCTTTAGTAGTTTTGGCAGGATTATTTTTACAATCTTGTTCAAATGATGATGACGGACCAAATAATGATCCGGAAAACGGAACTTATTCAAAAGGGGTTTTTATTTTAAATGAAGGAAATTTTAATTCTGCAAATGCTGATATTACCTATTTTGATCCGACGAAAGATATCAGTCAAACAAATCCTATTCAAAACATTTACAAGACGGCGAATGCTGGTGCTCAATTGGGTTCTGTAGCACAAAGTTTTTATGAAAAAGGGAATAAGCTGTATGTTGTGGTAAATGCATCGAATAAAGTAGAAGTTGTTGACAATACGACATTCAAAAAAATTGCCACTATTTCTGCAGGTGAAAATATGAATAATCCTCGTTATATTGTTTCTGATAACGATTTTTTGTATATCTCTAACTGGGGGAATCCGAATGTGACAACTGATGATTTTATTGCAAAATATAAAATCAGCGATTTATCTTTCGTTGAAAAATATAAAGTAGATGAAGGACCGGAAAAGATGGTATTGGAGAATGGAAAACTGTATATAGCTCAAAAAGGTGGTTACGGTGTTGGAAAAACCGTTACGGTTCTTGATACAAAAACCAAAGATAAAAAAACGGTCAATGTAGGAGATGTTCCAACAGATTTAACAGTAGAAAATGGAAACTTATATGTGTTGTCACAAGGAGTTTCTTGGGGGGCTGAAACAAAAGGAAAGTTGGTTCGTTACAATTTATCAACAGAGGATAAATTAGAATTAAACTTTAAGGATGGTGAGCATCCTGGCTTTATGGTTGAAGAAAATAACAAACTTTTTTATGTTCTGAATAATTCTGTTTATTCAATGGCATTAAATGCAACGACATTACCTACGAAAGCAGATTTTATCACAAGTGCTAAAAATGTATACGGGTTTGATGTAGAAGATAACAAATTCTATGTGTTGGATGCAGTAGATTTTACTTCAAATGGGAATTTATATATTTACAACATACAAGGAGCTCTTCAATATCCTGCAATCACAACAGGTATTGGGCCAAATGCAGTTTTAGTCAAAAAATAATCTAAAATATCTATTTATTAAAAAAAATCCGAAGTTTAAACTTCGGATTTTTTTAACTTTTTTAAGTTAAATATCGTTTTTGAATTAAAGACGAGAATGGCTAAAAGAATCAAACTATAACCAATCATTTGCATTGGAGAAACAGCTTCCTTGTAATAAAAAATCGCAAGAATGAAATTCATAATCGGATTCAAATAAATTAAAATTCCAACAGTTGACGAATCGATTCCCTTTAATGCAAAATTATTTAAGAACATTGGAATAATTGTAAACAAAACAACAATCATCAATACACATTGGTAAAAAATAGTTTCGGTTGGAATTGGGCCTGAAAATATAAAAACCAAAGGCAACATTAAGACGGCAACAATTAATAATTGCGTCATCAGAAGATTAAAGCTGTCAAAAACATTTAAACTTCTTTGAATGATAATATATAAGGCAAAGGAACAAGCTACAATCAAGCTGTAAACCAAATCGATGAGATGACCTATAGAAAGAACCAAACATGCTAAAAGACTAATTCCTACAGCAAACCATTTTATTTTGGTTAAATGTTCTTTTAGAATTAAGAAAGCCAAAACGGTTGTTATAATCGGACAAACCAAATATGAAAGCGATGCAGCCTGTACGCTAATATGATTCATGACAATGATAAACATCAACCAGTTGGTCATTAAAATCAATGAGCCACCAACAATTAAACTTCCCAGTTTCTTCTGTATATTTTTGTCAAAAGAGTTGAATAAATCCCAATCAGCTTTCATTTTTTTTCGTCGAAAGCCAACATTGATTACAATCAAAAAGAAAACAGAAACATACAGCCTGAAAAATAAAATATCCAATGGAGGATAACCTGCAATCGGTTTGAGTCCGAAACTAAAGAATCCCCATATGAAGTAGGTGATAACAGCCGCGATGATATATCTTGATTGATTCATATTTTAGGCATCAATTTGTGCAAATGTATCGAATATCCAATTTGGAAATGATTATTTTTGCTTTAAATTTTTGAAATGGAAAACCTTTTTACAGACGAGTATTTTATGCGGATAGCTTTCAATGAAGCTGTGACTGCTTTTGAACGAGATGAAATTCCTGTAGGAGCTGTCATCGTTTGTAATAACAAAATTATTGCGAAAGCACATAATTTAACCGAAACATTAACTGATGTTACCGCTCATGCTGAAATGCAGGCCATTACATCTGCCGCAAACTATTTGGGCGGAAAATACCTGCAAGATTGTACGTTGTATGTAACCTTAGAGCCTTGCGTAATGTGCGGCGGTGCTTTGTATTGGAGCCAAATATCAAAAGTTGTTTACGGTGCTTCTGATGAAAAACGAGGTTTCAAAGCTAAAATCGGAGAGCTGCACCCAAAAACCGAGATTATTTCAGGAATAATGGAAAATGAATGTAGCCAATTGATGAAAGAATTCTTTCTTCGCAAACGTTAAAGCGATTGCAGAATAGTCAATACTTCATCATAGTTTTCCATAAAAGCCATATGTCCACTATTGAATTTATGAAGGTGAATATTTGGGGAATCCGGAATCAGAGTTAAAAATAATTCCGGATTAACAGTTTCATCATTCAGTCCAACAATAATATGAATATCTCCTTTAAAATCATACAAAATTGAAGAGCGGTTCGGGCGTTCACGCATTCCTTTTAATGCTGCACAAACACCTTCAATTGGAGTGGTTAAGGCGATTTCTTTTACATATTGTAATTCTTCTTTAAAATCACCACGGTGATGAGCTGCAAATAATGTCGGCATACTGAAACTTACCAATGCATTAAAATTTCGACGGGCAGTTTCACAAGCTTTCAATCGTTGATTTTTCTTTGCTTCATCATCGGGTAAGGTTGATGAGTTTATTAAAACGATTTTTTCTACCCGATCCGGGAAAAGTTCTGTTAATGCGCAGGTTACATAGCCTCCCATCGAATGACCTATAAAAGTCGCTTTATCAACCTTCAATTCGTCAAGGACAACCATAACATCTTCCGCCATTTCTTCCATGGTATTTACATCACGATGATTGGTTGAATTTCCGTGACCCGGTAAATCGATTGTAATAATTTGAAAACGGTCTTTCAAATCATTTTTGATACGATTCCATATTTTATGATTCTCTAAAAAGCCATGTAAAAAGACCAAAGGCTTTCCTTCTCCAATATTTTTGTAAAATAACATATTAGTTTGGTTCAGAATTTGTATTTCATTAAGACACAAATTTACAATAATGAAAAAATATAGACCCATTATTATTTTATCAATAGCTATTGGCGCTATCTTCATCTATTGTATCACAAAAAGTCAAACCATTACAATAGGAGAAGGAGAAGTTAGACAGAAATCTGTTGTAAATCATTCTCCTATGCGTGAAATTGCGGACTCTTCACCTAAGATTAGTACTCATTCAGAGCTAAATCTTATCAATGGTAAAGGCGAATTTGAAATAGTTAAGCTTGCGAAAGAACAGCAAACATTCAGTTTCCGAAACGACTCTTCAACATCTGTTTCGATTCAAATTATTCCTCAGAATAGGCTTACCAACGTTAGAATTAACCAAATTATTTCGCCAAATAATGAAACTGATGGTCCATTTGGGAAAGAATTGAATTATGAATTGACTGAAAAAGGTTTGTATCAAATCCGAATTGGTGAAAGTTTGATGCAAGGTGATCCATTTGAAGGAAAATATACATTGAAATTGCAGTTAAAATAACTACTTTTACAACAGAATTTTTCTGTTATGAAATGGACTTTTATTGCTTTTATTACATTTTTAACTTTTTACAGTTGCGAGGATAAATCTACCCCGACAATCTACCCAAGTAAAATAGGAGTGGACTCAGCTTATAAAAGTTTGGTTAAAAAAGATCAACCCATCACGGAAGATGTGATGAAAGAGGAGAGAAAAACAATAAATTCGACAAAAAAAGATATCAAAAAAGTTCCTCAAAAAGTCGTTTCAAATTCAGATAAGATTGTTCCATTAAGTGCCAATAATACTACTGAAAATTTAGAAGTTAGTTACGCAAAAGCAAAGTCAGAGCCTGTAAAAGTAGCCGGACAGACTAATACGTTTACATTTAATGCCGATTCTGCAAAAAAAGTGTGGCTTAAAATCTCTGCGGAGGATTCGACAGCTAATATTCGTATTAATCATATCAAAGGTCCTGCTGATTCGATAAAAGGAGGTCCTTTTGGGAAAGAAACTATTTTTGATTTGCCAGCTCGGGGAATGTATCAATTTTCGATTTCGGAGAAACCTACTAATCCAAAACCTTATGCCGGAAAATATAAGGTTGAATTGAAATTGCTCTGGAAATAAAATAATTCGGAAAATCTGAAAATTACCGTATAGATTTTGCCGTTTAATTGTAACTCAGAAGAGTTGTTATTTTCTAGGAAAGATTTAAAAGGCTGATTATAATGTTATGGTAATTATTTATTTATGCTTTTTTGGTAATATTCTTAATTAGAGTAAAATTTCCTGTTATTTTTATTTCATATTTCCAAAATCCTTCCTAAGTTTAAAGAAATACTCACACATGAAATCGAAATTTTTATTAACACTTGGTTTAATCTCTACTACCATGAATTTATCTGCGCAAACTAATCAACAAGTCTTAGAGTTGATTCATCAGGAAGTACAACAAAATTCTGAGGCTTACCAGCAATTAAAAAAAGCAACCGAAACAATTGGTCATCGTGCTACAGGAACTGAAAATGGAAGGAAAGCAGAAGAATATGCGGCAAGTTTATTGCGTTCTTATGGTTATGATGTTTCATTTCAAACGTTCTCTTTTAGCGGATGGAATCGCAAAAGTTTAGATTTAAAAATTAACAATCAGCCTATCAAGGCCGTAGCTTTAGCACATTCACCTGCAAATGTTAAACTTTCGGGAGAATTGATTGATTTGGGAAATGGTTTGGAAGAAGATTACAAAAGAATTGGAACTAATGTAAAAGGTAAAATCGTTTTTGCAGCACTTGGTTTGTTAGAAGAAACGCCGAAAGATACCGAAAATCTACATCGTTCCGAAAAAACGGCTTTAGCAGAAAAATATGGTGCTAAAGGAATTATTTTATTTAATCGTCCGGCAGGAGAAATTTTATTAACAGGAACAGCATCAGTTACGGGAGAAATCATCAAAATTCCTGCTCTTAATATTAGTCTGGAAGATGGATTGAAGATTAAAGAGTTATTAAAAAAAGGCAAAGAAGTCGCGAAGATTGACATGAAAAATGATGTTGGACAAATGAAAGGTCGTAACATTATTGCGAAAAAAATTGGTTCGAAATTTCCAAATGAAAAAATAGTTTTGGGAGGACACCTAGACAGTTGGGATTTAGCTACAGGAGCAATTGACAATGGTGTAGGAAGTTTTTCTGTGATTGATATAGCTCGTACGTTTAAAAAACTAAATCTTTCAAATGAAAGAACAATAGAATTTGTTTTGTTTATGGGAGAAGAAGTGGGATTAGTTGGTTCTAAACATTATGTGAACCAGGCGTTGAACGATGGTTCAATCGATCAAATAAAAGCAATGTCGAATATGGACATGACAACTAATCCAAAATCCTATTATTCAACAATGGAAAGTAATTTGCCAATCTTAACTGATTATGCACAAGATGTACAAAAAGTAATTCCGGATTTTAAATTGAAAACTTTTGCAAGTGTAGATTTACATTCGGATCATCAGCCATTTATGCTACAAGGTGTGCCGATTATTGGTTTATCTGACAGCCAATTCGCAAAAGGAGCGTTGAATTGTTATCATGCAAACTGTGATACGTTTGATTATGTGGAGGAAATGGGACTAAAAAACAATGTTATTTTAGAAACATATTTATTGTACCAATTGAGTAATTTAAAAGAAATTCCTTCAAAACGATGGAAGGAACAAGAAATAAAAGAAGCTTTAATGAAAGGAAATTTAGAAACTCCGCTTCGAATTTCCGGAGATTGGAGATGGTAAATTATAAAACAAAAAACCTTCAGAATTTCTGAAGGTTTTTTGTTTATTTCTTTTTTAATTTTACGGTAAAATGCCTTAAAATTTCGGATTCCCATGAAATCTCATAACCTGATTTGATTTCATCGCGGCGATCAAAGATATTTTTTAATGCAACAGCAATATAGTCCATATGGCTTTGGAAATAAGTTCGCCTTGGAATGGCCAAACGTAATAATTCTAATTTTGGATAACGATTTTCACGTGTTTCCGGATCACGATCCGCCAAAATAGTTCCGATTTCAACGCCACGAATTCCGGCTTCTTTATATAATTCTATTCCTAAGGTTTGTGCCGGAAATTCTTCTCTTGGAACATGAGGTAAAAATTTTACTGCATCCACAAAAATAGCATGCCCTCCAATTGGTTGTTGAATAGGGATTCCGAATTCAATCAATTTATTTCCTAAATATTCAATTTGTTTGATGCGGGATTGTAAATACGTATATTCTGTAGACTCTTGTAGCCCTTGTGCTAAAGCAGCTAAATCACGACCGGCTAAACCTCCGTAACTTAAATAACCTTCATAAATAATTCCGAAATTTCCGCATATTTTATATAGCTCCTCATTATTCAATGCGATGAAGCCACCAATATTTACCAAACCATCTTTCTTCGCAGACATTGTCATTCCGTCTCCGTATGAAAACATTTCTAAAACAATTTCTTTGATAGTTTTGTCTTTAAACGCTGTTTCTCTTTCTTTGATGAAATATGCATTTTCAGCAAAACGGGCACCATCAAAGAATACAGGAATTTCGTATTGATTTGATAAATCACGGACTTGACGTATGTTTTCAATTGAAACAGGTTGCCCACCGGAAGAATTACAAGTGACTGTGATTAAAGTAAATGGAATTTTTTCTTTTCCATATTGTTGATAAACATTTTCTAATTTTTGTAAATCAATATTTCCTTTAAAGGGATGAATCAACTCACTGTCAAAAGCTTCATCAATTGTACAATCAATCGCATGTGCTTTTCTAAATTCGATATGACCTTTTGTTGTGTCAAAGTGTGAATTTCCGGGAACAACATGTCCCTCTTTTACAAGTGCAGAAAATAGCACATTTTCCGCTGCACGCCCTTGGTGAGTAGGTAAAAGAAATTTAAAACCTGTAATGGTATTAATTGTTTCTTTCAGTTTTAAGAACGATTGAGAGCCGGCATAACTTTCGTCTCCGGTCATCATTTCTGACCACTGCTTGTCAGACATTGCACCGGTTCCGGAATCGGTTAATAAATCAATAAATACTTTATGGCTTTCTAAGTTAAATAGGTTGTAATCTTTTTCTTCAATCCATTTTTCACGATCTTGTTTTGTGGATTGGTAAATTTCTTCGACCATCTTTATACGAAATGGTTCGGCAAAAGGTAATTCCATTTTTTTTGTGTTTAATGTAAAACTAAGAAACCTTTAGGATATTATCAATTCATAAATTAAATTCATAAAAAAATCCCCTGTCTTTTTGATAGAGGATTTTTATTTTTTATAGCTCGTTGTTAATCAATAACAGGAACAGGTCTTTTATTTTCGTTAATAGCAACTAACGTAAAAGTTCCGGAGATAGCCTTATCACGTCCATCTCTGTACATGCTTTCGATGTAAACGTCAATTTGAACATCCAAACTTGTGCGCCCTACGCGTACAACCCTTCCTACCATTTCTACAATAGTTCCTGCAGGAATCGAATGTTTAAAATCAATTTTATCACTACTTACTGTAACAATAGGTTTGCGACAAAAACGAGTTGCTGTCATAAAAGCAATTTCATCCATTAAATACATTACTGAGCCCCCAAACATGGTATTGTGGTGGTTTGTATCTCCAGGAAAAACAGCTTTGAAAATACGAGTTTCAGAATTAACAATACGTTGTTCAATTAATTCTTCTCTTGGTGTTTTTTCCACTTCCATTATCATATATTTACACGTTACTTTTTTATTCAATTAATTTTTTGTGATAATGTTTTTTGTGGTGGTTTGATGATTTCATAGAACATAATTTTTTACTTTTTTCGCGAAAGCTTATTTACAATTAAAAACTCAAAGATTGGCATTCTGACTTATCAAATAAGATGACTTACAGTTGCGCGACAGCTCATGATTTACACATGATTCCCCAATAATTTGAGTACGAACATGCTGCAAATATAGATTAGAAAAATGAAATTTTGAGATTTATTGTGCTGAATTCGTTGGTTTGGAATAATTCGTGTAAATTCAATTTCCAAAATTTAAATGAAGCAAGAAATTGAAGAAATGAAAATAAAACCAATCAAAGATTTAATTCATAATCTAACTGAATGGAATGAATTAGTTGACCAGACAAATGATTTAACCAATAAAGTTATTCAAGATGTTAATTTTCTTCGTCAGCACACAAACTGGGAAGAGTATAATTTATGTAATACATCCTTTCTGGGATGTAAGTTTAAACAAAATGAAGCGATTCATTTAATTGAGCGAGGAGCTTTTATCTATCCAAAATTTGAAGCAATCCCATATAATCCGTATCGAGGAAGGCTATATACTTGGCAAGAACTGATGCAAGGTTATCACCCGAATAATGATCAAAGTATCGATTTGAATATTTACAAGCATTTCAAAAAACATAAATATAATCCTTCTGTTTCAGAGGCGTTGGCACAACGATTACATGATTTGTCAATAGATGATGGGTTGCGCAGAATTTTGGAATACGATGAAAATGGAATGACGAAGAAAAAAGTTGTTGGTTTTATGGGAGGGCATTCTACTCCCCGAAATTCAGAATTTTATAATGAAACAGCCAAGGCTGCAAAATTAGCAACAGAAAAAGGATATTATGTCGTTTCCGGTGGAGGACCTGGAATTATGGAGGCTGCAAACTTAGGTGCCTATATGGCAAATTATTCTGATCAAGATTTAATCAATGCAATTAATATTTTGGCTGATTTAGATTTTATTGATGACAATAAAACTGAATATTTGGCTAGAAATTACATGACAAATGCTCAAGAAGTTTTAGAACTTTATCCGAATGGAGCAGAAAGTTTGGCAATTCCTACTTGGTTTTATGGGCATGAACCCAGTAATTTATTTGCAACGAATATAGCAAAGTATTTTTCAAATAGTATCAGAGAAGATATGTTGTTGACTATTAGTTTGTTTGGGTTGGTTTATGC
This sequence comes from Empedobacter brevis NBRC 14943 = ATCC 43319, assembly GCF_000382425.1. Lineage (GTDB taxonomy): Bacteria > Bacteroidota > Bacteroidia > Flavobacteriales > Weeksellaceae > Empedobacter > Empedobacter brevis. The sequence continues at coordinate 233,215 of NZ_KB908293.1, read as the reverse complement.
GCCGGGAAGTGCAGGAACTACACAAGAAATTTTTCAGGAGGCAGCTCAAAATCATTATGGGACGTCAGGATATTATAGCCCAATGATTTTTTTGAGTAAAAAGAGATATGTAGAGGATACAGGTATTTATTCGGTATTGCATCAATTAGCCACAGGCCGTCCGTACAAGGAGTTATTGTTCTTAACGGATAGTGCTGATTTGGCAATTGATTTTATTGAAAAACATCCTCCGATAAAGGTTATGTAAGACCGGAATGAAAAAAAAGTATAAAATATTTTGTATTTTAAAAATAGTTTGTATATTTGCAGTCCAATAACGCGAGATGGAGCAGTAGGTAGCTCGTCGGGCTCATAACCCGAAGGTCACAGGTTCGAGTCCTGTTCTCGCTACTAAATCGCGAGGTGGAGCAGTAGGTAGCTCGTCGGGCTCATAACCCGAAGGTCATCGGTTCGAGTCCGGTCCTCGCTACTACAAAGAGAGTTTCTTATTAGAAACTCTCTTTTTTTATGCCTTAACTTTAGGAATTGAATTGGATAAACTATTTTTGTGTCATGAATTTAGAAGAGTATAAAAAGCAATATAAATCGGATCAGGCAGTAGGAGCTATTGCGATTGAAAATCGTTTAAAAGAGGTTTATGGAACTTTAGAGCCACGTTTTTATTCGCCTCAAGTGATGTCTTTTCAAGGAGGAGATGATCCAATCGATGGTGTTGCGGTTTTTGATGTAAACGGTTATTATCATTTGGTAAGTTATGGAATGTCACATTTGTATTATTCAGAAGAAAGTGTAGGCGCAGATTTTAGTAAATGGGGATTCGAGTTTTCTTTTCGAGTTAAACCTGTTCAGGATGATAATGGAGAAGATCCGTTTTGGGTTGTACAATTGATGAATAATCTGGGTCGTTTTGTAAATGAAACAAAAGTATGGTTTGATGAATACCAATTCTTACCATTAGGAGGTCCAATACGTACAGATGCAAAAACGGATATTGTAGGTCTAGCTTTTATCAAAGATGGTGATTTAGATGAAATTGATACACCACATGGAAAGGTGATTTTTATGCAAATGATTGGGTTAAATTCAGAACAATTGAAAAGATTAGAAGATAATTCGACAAAAGAAGAAATAATGGCAGTGATAGCTGAAATAAAGTCAGTTAATCCAAAATTTGTCTGTGAATTATAGCGATTTTTAAAAAAAATAAGATTTTACGTGGACATATTTCTTAAATTATGTTAAATGTAAGAATCAGACTGTCAGTATTTTAAGCTTGGTATTTGTTTTGATTAAATCTAAATGTTAGTAGCACTAACAGTAGAATAAATTTTTCATAGGTTAGGTTAATAATTAGTAAAACTAATTATGAAGCACTTCTTCGGAAGTGCTTTTTTAAGTATATTTATAGAAGAAAAAATAAAGATGTTCAAATATTTATTCAATAGAAATAAAAAAAACTCAACTCAAACTCAAGAATCAAAAACAATGACTTTCGAAGAAATAATTAGTTCCGATAAACCAGTTCTTTTAGATTTTTTTGCCACATGGTGTGGACCTTGTCAGATGATGGGACCTATATTGCAGCAGGTAAAAGAAGAATTAGGAGATGATGTCAAAATCTTAAAAGTAGATGTTGATAAATACCAGGATTTAGCTGCGCGTTATCAGGTACAAGGAGTTCCAACATTTGCTGTTTTTAAAAACGGTGAATTACTTTGGAAAGAAAGTGGAGCAAGACCAAAAGAACAATTGGTTGAGATCGTTAAAAAATATATTTAAAATAGGTTGGCAATTGCAACCAAGGTCGATTAAAAAATCCGCTCATTGAGCGGATTTTTTTTGATTTTATAAGGTTTTGTTCTTTTTATTTGCTTTGACAAATAAATAAGAAATGTATAAAAATAACATCCAAATCGGAATTAATTCTACCGATATTTTAAGTCCTGTGAACCACATAATCACTAAAATTCCCAATAAGAAAACAATACAGACATAATTACTTACCGGATATAAAAATGAAGGAAATAAAGTCTTTTGATGATCGATGGCTTTTTGTTTACGGTATTTCAGATGTGTAATCGAAATCATCATCCAATTTATAATTAATGCTGAAACAACCAAAGACATTAAAATTTCAAAAGCTGATTCCGGCACAAGTTTATTGATAATGATACAAATTGCAGCAAAAAAAGATGAAACTAAAATCGCCATTACAGGAACATGGTTTTTGTTGAGCTTTTTCAAGAATTTTGGAGCATTACCTTGTTCCGCTAATCCGTATAGCATACGGCTATTACTGTAGACAGAACTGTTGTAAACAGATAGGGCAGCTGTTAAGACAATAAGGTTAAGTGCATTGGCGATTAGTTTAGAGAAAGCAATATGTTGTCCAAAAAGATCAACGTTCAAACTATTTAAGTTCTCAAAAACCATAACGAATGGACTACTTTTGTCTGTGATATTTTCCCAAGGAGATAAAGAAAAAAGAATAATTAATGCCCCAACATAGAAAATTAAGATTCGATAAATAACTTGATTGGTCGCTTTCGGAATGTTCTTCTCCGGATTTTCAGCCTCAGCAGCTGTAATCCCGATCAACTCTAAACCTCCAAATGAAAACATAATCAAAGCCATAGCGGCCAATAGTCCTTGAAAACCTTGTTGATTATTTCCTGAAAGGATTCCTTTTGGAAAGAAGCCTCCGTTGTTCCATAAATTCTGAATCGTCGCTTGTTCTCCTCCTGTTCCGCTGAATAGTAAATAAATACCAAAAACAATCATGGCTAAAATGGCAACCACTTTGATGATTGAAAACCAAAATTCAGCTTCTCCATATACTTTTACAGAGGCCAGGTTTAATGCGTTGATCATCAAAAAGAAAAAAAGACTGGAAACCCAAAGCGGAATTTCAGGCCACCAAAACTGAACATAAATTCCAATGGCTGTCAATTCGGACATACTGACTAAAATATACAGAATCCAATAATTCCATCCGGAAGCAAATCCTGCAAAAGATCCCCAATATTTATAAGCAAAATGACTAAAACTTCCAGATACAGGTTCGTTAACAACCATTTCGCCTAATTGACGCATAATGAAGAAAGCAATAATTCCGGCAATTGCATATCCTAAAATAACTGATGGTCCTGCTAAAACAGCAGCAGGTCCAATTCCTAAAAATAAACCTGTTCCGATGGCTCCGCCTAAAGCAATTAATTGAATATGTCGGTTCGTTAAACCTCTTTTCAATTCTTTTTCTTCAGTATTTTTTATTTGACTCACGTGTGATGTATTAATTTGTTAAATATATGTAAAAAGTATTTTTAAAAAGAACAATTTGAAGAATTGTCTTATCTGGATTAATAGTTTAGAAATGTTTTATTTTGATTGTTTTAATGTTAAATTGAAAGAAAACCAGAGATTTGATGAAAATTAATTTTTAGATTTATATAAATCAATGCTATGAAAAAACTATTTTTCACTTTTTTATTGGCTATTCTATTGCCTGTTCAACTTTTTGCAGATGGTCCTTTTTTGTATTCCCTGCCTTTCGATTCAAGAGTTTATCCTGAAGAAACTATTTTAGTTCAAACGAAAGAGAAAGGAATTGATTATGTAGCTTTTGAAAAATATTTGTTTGACAATAAAAACGAGTTGGGAAAAAAAGTTGGCTTGATTTCCGAACTGGAAGTTTATTTTGTCCTGAATGATACTCAGAAATCTTATTTTGTTGAGTACAAAGAGAAATTCAAAAAATCGGTAGAAAAAAAATATGGATCTAAAATTCCGATCAACGAACGATTTTTACTTGCATTGATGAATGATTATGATACAGAATCACCAAAAGTTGAGGTGTATCAAAAATTTGTTGATGAAAATCCACAAAGTAGAACAATGCAATTTATCAATGTTTTTGCTTTTAATTTTGATCTCATTTGGAATATAGATAAGCGTACTTATGAGTATATGAATGATTTTAAAGAAAAATATCAAGATAGTTGTTGGCAAAATTTTGAAAGTTTAAATGATGATGCTCCTACAGGCATTTTTTCTGAAATGGAAGAGGTGATCACTTTAGGGTATAACTGTGGTTATGATCTGAAATGTCTCGCTCCAAAAAGTAATGTATTGTATGGGATTAATCAAAAAGCAGACTTAGTTTTAAACAAAATAGCGAATGCAGAACCGGTTCCGTTGATGGTAGTCACACGAAATGCCTCTCAAATAGGTTTATCAGCTTTTGAGTGGTTGGGGAATGAAATGAAATTAATTTCGAGTTTGAAATTTTCGGAAGATGAAAAAGTTTTATTGAGTTACTTTATGGTAAATGAGACATATAACTATGTAAATCATATTAATAATTTGAGTGTTCTTTATGAATCGCTTCATAAAAAGCCTGAAGAATTAGCTAAATTAAATATGAAAAAATCAGTTGAGAAAATTGCTTCAAAAGAGGATTGGAGAAAAACAAATCAACTGTATGATGTTTTTAAGAAAGACTTTGTTCAGGATAACAACACCGATTCAAATGAAGGTCTTGATAGTTTGAGGGATTTAATTTATTATTTATATCTCAATCCAAAAGACCTGTCAAAAATTTATCAAAACTTTCCTTAAAATATTTCATTTGATATTTTAAAGACCTAAATTCTTAAATCTTGTTGATTTTATTCTAAATTTATCTTTCATTCAAATAATAAAAGATGAAGTCAATTTATTTTTTGGGCTTAGGAGCTTTAGGTGCAAAATATGCAGCCAGTTTTTATGATTATAATCCTGAAATTGTCCGTGTAATTGTAAACGAGGAGCGAAAAAATCGCTATCAAAATGAAGGAATCTTTGTCAATGGGAAGGGATATAATTTCAATTATGTCACCAAGGTTGAGGAAGGTAATTTTCCGGATTATATTTTTTTAGTGGTAAAAAGTTCACAGTTACCAACTGCAATAGAGGATATGAAACTCTTTGTTGGTGAGAATACGATGATTATAAGTTTAATGAATGGAATTTCGTCGGAGCGAATTTTAGCAGCACATTTTGGTTGGAATTGTGTTGTGAATGCTGTTGCTTATATGGATGCTGTAAAAAAGGAGAATCAAGTAACTTTTTCGAGTATAGGGAAAATTATTTTCGGAAAAATGGAAGAGGTTAACCGTGATAAATTAATCGATTTACATCAGTTGATGAATGAGGCGGAAATACCAAATCAATTATCCGATGATATTCAGAAAGCGCAATGGGCAAAGTATTTAGTGAATGTTGTAGGAAACCAGTTGACTTTCCTGTTAGAATTTCCTTATGGCGAATTCCGAACAAATCAGCACCTTGAAAGATTAATAGATTTAATCTCCAATGAAGTTCTGGCAGTGGGAAATGCACATGGTGTTGCGATAGGACAGGAAGAGGTAAATCGTATGAAGTCGACAATGAAAGTGATTGATGAAAAAGGAAAAACTTCTATGTTACAGGATCGCGAAGCAAAACGTTATTCTGAAGTGGATGAATTTTCGGGAGAAATTATTCAGTTGGGAAAACAATATAACATTCCGACACCTTACAATGAATTGATTTATAATATGGTAAAATCAATTGAAGAAACGTATTGATGTTTTTCTAAAGTCATTCTGAATAGAATGACTTTTTTTATTTAAAATCAATTGCTTCAGGGGAAGTAATTTTTTGAATAATGTAAATTCCTAACATAAAAAAGATGCTCATCATCAATGTTGCTAAAGGTAAAAGTTTGAGCGATTCTACCGGCATAATCATAGGTAAAATGACCATTGCATAAGCTGGCGGTAAACGTAGGTCAGTTAATTTTAATGTAATTGTAGCAGCGATTAAATTGACGAGTCCGATAATTATCCAGTTGTCTAGATAATGCATTGTTAAACAACCAATCAGTGCTAGAAAGGACATGGTAAAAATACGTTTTAGTCTTACAGATAGTTTTAATGTTGGGTTATTTAAAGACTCGAAAGCGATTACAATAACAGGAGGAATAGCCGAATATTGTTTAAAACCGCTAAAATAACATGCGGTGAACCAAATCATACACAAGCCAATTAACCATCTGTTGTGGCTTATATAAATCATTGGAACTGAGTTTTCGGTAGGTTTGATTTTGAATCCTTTTATACAACAAAAAAGAAGAAAGACAAATAAAAATAGCGCAAATAAAAACAGGAAAGAATGAGCATTTGTTACAATAGGTAATAAGCCTGTTGCTAATGCAGGAGCGAGCTGACTTTTAAATAATCGTAATACGATTAACATGGCTATTAAAACAAGGGCTAATTTGAAAGAAAATAGAATAGGTAGAAAATTAATTCCAAAACCTAAAATAGCTGTAATGGATGGAAGGAGGAAAATATGAAAAGGTCTTTGTAGCCATTTATTTTCACGAAATGTCAAAATTCCGATAGATAAAGCTGCGACTTCCGGTAAAATAATTTCTTTATCTTTATAAACAACTGCCGTTGCAATCATAATTAAAATAAAAAGAGAAGCAACTGAATAAGAGATGACAGATTCTTTATTACCTAAGATAGATTTCATGAGGTAAATGTATAAAAAAAACCTTTGTAAATATTACAAAGGTTTTGTCGGGGTGGCAGGATTCGAACCGTTATCATACTCTACTTTTACTTTTCTTATTTTAATCTGATTATTAGGTGTTTACACATTCTATTACTTATCTTTACCTAACCATGCAAAGGTGAAATATGGTAATATTAAGCATTTTTGTCCGAAATATGTCCGAGAAATATGAAAGTAAATTTTTATTTAGACAAGCCCTATAACCCCGATATTGCGCCTGAAAAGGTCAAACAGGAACTGGCAAAGATTGGAGGGAAAAAGAAAAACCTTGCACAGAAGTTCTGGAATCCATCGCCCACTGCGCTGTACCTCTTCTTTTCACCGGATAAATCCTGTAGGATAAAATACAGGACAAACTATAAGATATTGCCCAAAAGTTGGGATTTTGAAAAGGAAAGGCTTAAACCAAGTGCCAGCGGAGCGTTGGAATTCAATGTCGAGCTGAACAACCTTGCCAATCTCTGCATCCGGGAAGCAATGGGCAAAAAAGACAAAAACCAGTTTCTATCCAAGGAGGATTATAAACAGATCATACAGGGCTGTATCGACAGGGACAATGCGGTAAGCAACGAAATATCCATTTCCCGTCTAAAAATACAGTTCCTGTCCTATAAATCCAATTTTGTCAAAGAAGGCACATTAAAAGAATACAGGACGGTATTTAAAGGTCTGGAAGACTTTGAAAAACAGAAAGGTATAAATCTTGTCCTTAGGGAACTGGACAGCAAATTTCTTGACCAGTTTGAGGTATTCCTAAGCAAGAAGAGGAATACGAACGATGAAGAAAAGGAAGGTTTGCTAAATGACACCATACACAAATACATATCCACGCTAAAGGTATTCCTAAAGTGGTGCAACGACAATGATTATCTGGTGCATCCCGATGTTTTCAAAACGCAAAAAACAAATTTCAAGAAGAAAGCCTACAATGAGATCATTGCCCTGTCCGAAGCCGAAATAGAGAAACTGATGAACCATGATCTTTCGGACAGACCCAGTCTGGAAAGAGTACGGGATCTGTTCTGTCTATTGTGCTACACAGGGCAACGATTTGAGGATCTGATCAACTTCGATCCAAAGGATATAAAAAACAATGCTTGGGACTTTATTTCGGTAAAGGTCAAGAAAAGGGTAATCGTACCTTTTGAGGGGTACATAGCCCCTGCAAAGGATATTTTGGAACGTATCGGTTACAACGTACCCAAGATTTCCAACCAGAAGTTCAATGAATATATAAAGACAGTCGGAAAACTTGCCGGACTGGACGAGACCATCAAGATAACGAGGTATTCGGGCAAGCAAAAGCTGGTGATAGAAAAAAGGAAGTACGACTTTCTATCGAGCCATGTCGGCAGGCGATCAATGGTAACGAACCTGCTAAGCAGGAACGTACCGATCACCCTTGTGCAGAAACTAACTGCACATTCCGACATACGGACTTTAATGAAATATGAATCGGCAAGCACAGATTCGTTAATTGACGCACTCAATAAATTTTAAAATTATGGCAGACAGATTTTTTAAATACAAACAGGCTTTCAACTCTTCAAACCATTATTTCGATATCGGTCTCCCCTTATTGAGCTTTTTACAGCCCAGATCAATGTCAGACAAACACTTTGTGAACAAAGTGCTATTACTGCATCCAGAAAGATTCACGCCCTATTATGAATATCATTTAGATTACTTTTTCAAACAGAGTAAAAGTAAAAACGAAGAAAAATTCTTCAAAAAAGTGATCACTGTATGTGAAGATGAGATAGAACATTTCAGATCAAAGGCAAAAAACAGATCGTATTTCTGGGACGATAAGAAAAAATACGAAGGATATATCGAAAAGGTTGAAAACTTTATTGACAGGCTGAAATCACGTGACGTTTGGGGAATTATCGGTACCGAAAGTGAGCGAAACCAGAGATTGATACAAGAGATCAAAATCCTAAAACAACAACTGGAAGATTTTGTGGTAGCTCCTAAACATAAGATTAAAGTAAGGTGTGCCGATAAAAACCATCTGTTTAGCCTGTTTGAAGCTATTGGTGCAATTCCGAACACTTCTTTAGAACCTACCGATCAAGAAACTATGTTTTCCGAGCTTCCGTACAGAACATGGGCTAAGTTAGTTTCAAATCATTTCAAAATCAATGATGAAGAAATACCATTGGGAACCGCACTGAACTACTTTGACAGTACCACTTCACTAAGGGAAAAAGATCGAATTTTCGAAATTAAAGTATCCAAACGGAAACCAAAGAATAGCTGAATGACAGTTGTTTAGCATTTATTTTTGCCTTTCACCCCCCGAAAGGCATTATAAAATGGCCATAAAGCCAACTTTGCTCATGTTAATTCACTCGAAGAAAGTGGCCACGACTTCGGATCATTAAACATATAAACATGAGCAAAGTATGATTCAATTTGACCAAAAAGCCCTTAAAGATTGCATCAAGGATGCTGTAAGGGAAGAACTTCACCTTTTTATTTCAGATGTGCAACACACATCGAGCAACACCGAAACCCGGTCTTCCGAGAAACTATTGACCAAAAAGGAAATGGCGGACGAACTTGACATTTCACTCGTCAGCCTGACCGAGTGGATGAAGCAGGGACGTATCCCCTACATGCGTATGGGAAAGCGGATCTATTTCAAAAAACAGGAGGTAGTGGCTTCAATGGCCGGCTTCAACCGGAACAAAGGAGGTAAATAATGATCTCGTTTAACCAGGACACAGCCACGGCACTGGACAGGGCTATAGTAAAAATAACAGATGAATTTTTAGAACCTCCTATCATGATAACAATCAGCAATTCCGATTCCGTTATCGGTACATTAGGGAATTTCAGCGCATCCACGGGAAAGGCGAAGAGCAGGAAAACATTCAATGTGATTTCATTGGTGGCTGCTGCATTGAGCGGAAAACAGATATTACAATACAAGGTCAAAGTTCCCATAAACCGTCCATTGGTGCTGTACTGCGATACAGAGCAGAGCAAGTTCCATTGCCACAGGTTGCTTTCAAGGGTCTACAAGCTCATAAATTACCCGACAACGGAAGTCCATGAAAACCTAAAATTCATATCCTTGAGGGAATACCCCACCAAAGAGCGCATTAGTATCATCGAATATGCCCTGTCCAAATATGCGGGCAGGATAGGTCTGGTGATCATAGACGGGATCAGGGATCTTGTTTACGACATCAATAATGCAACGGAAGCGACTGAAATTACCGGCAAGCTGATGAAATGGTCACAGGAACTAAATATCCATATCCATACCGTGCTACACTTAAACAAGGGAGATGACAACACAAGAGGCCATTTGGGGACTGAATTGAACAATAAGGCAGAATCCATCTTACAGGTCACCAAAAGCGATCTGGATGCAAACTACAGCACCGTGGCCCCAAAGTTCATCAGGGATATCGAGTTTGAGCCATTTACCTTTTATATAGATGATGGTTTGCCCGTACTGGACGAGAACTTTGACCTGTCAGGCACTGCATCGAGAAAAGGGTTCGACTATCAGGAGCTTTCCAAAGAGAACCATCGGGAAGTGTTACAGGAAATGTTTAACGATAGCGAAATAACCTGCAGTTATGATGACTTTGTCCGAAGATTAAAGGACGCTTATCTAGCAAAAGGCTTCAATTTCGGCATCAATAAAGCCAAACAGCTAAAGACGTTTCTGGAAAACAAACGGATGGTCATCAAGAACGATAAGACCTACCGGTTTAATCCTGAATTCTATTACTAAAAAAACAGGTTTAGTTTAGTCCGCCCCTATATAGTATTAGACTAAACTAAACCTACTTAAAAGATTACGATTATGACATGTGATGAACTTAAGCGCATACCGCTCATATCCATATTAAATTACCTGCAGATTCCGTGTGCCAGAATGAACAGCCGTGAAGCATGGCTTAGAAATCCGTTCAATGGAGGAAACGAAAGAACCGCTTCGACAAAGGTGGATATACACAGAAATATCTGGTATTCGCATTCGGATGGTTTGGGAGGTAACAACATTGACTTCCTGATGAAGTTTTTGGATACGGAAAATCTATCAACTGTTTTGGATTGGGCTGATGAAAGAAAAAATATCCTTTCTTTTCACCAGCAGACCGTATTGGATAAAGTACCGATCATGCAACATGAAAATGAACGGGGGTACACCATCCTTTCCGTTAAGCCTCTCGGGAATAAAGCTCTGACGGACTATCTGACCGACGTACGCAAAATAGATATTGAAATTGCCAGAGCATACTGTCAGGAAATCTATTACAGGACGGCAAATGGACAGACGTACTTTGCCGTCTGTTTTAAGAATGATGCAGGTGGATACGAACTGCGCAACAGCTATGACAAACGCTCCCTATTGACAAAGGGGATCACTACGATCGGTAACGGTAGCAAAGATGTTGTACTGTTTGAGGGCTTCACAGATCTGCTGTCCTTTATGACGTTAAAAAAGAATGCAGGTAAGCCGTATCTAAATACGAACTTCTGTATCCTGAATACGACCGCCAATCTGCAAAAAGCATATCCATTCTTAGAGCGACATAACAGAATAACAAGCTATCTGGACACAGATAGCAGTGGTTTAAAATCGTACCACAGCTTGCGAAGCCATTTTAAGAAAACGCACACCGTAAAAAATGGAATGGAAGAACTGCAGAGGCAAGACAACAGGATCAAGGATGTCAATGACTACCTGATATTCAGATCACACAAAGAACAAATTCATAGCACCCAATCGGGAAGAAAGCTATCGAATAGGTAGGAAGCAAGGTTGTGTTTTGGTGACCCCAAAACCAATTGGCTCCCGATGGTCACAGCTAAAAAGAAACAAGATGAAAAATAACAAGAAAAAAGGCGGAAGACCCGCACTCGAAAATAAAAAACAGTTCAGGATCAATGTCCGTTTCGATGAAAGCGAACATAACAGAGTTTTGCATAATGCAAAAATTGCAGGTATGAGCAAATCGGAATGGGTACGCAAATCTGCGATCCTACGAAAAATTACACCTAGGTTTACCGAAGAACAATTGAAAGCTTTTAGGGCGATTACTGGGGCTTCGAACAATCTAAATCAGCTAACTAAAAAAGCACACCAGTCTGGACTGATTGAGGTGGCACAGGAATGCAAAAATACGATCCATCACATTAACCATTGTATCAATAAACTACTGCACCATGATAGCGAAGATAATTGAGGGCCGATCTTTCGGCGGATGCGTTGGATACGCCCTGAAAAAAGATAGTGAGATTATCCATGTAAATGGATTACGGACGGATTCGGCAAAGATCATCACACAGGACTTTAATTTTCAGCGGATGCTGAATCCAAGATTGGGCAAGGCAGTCGGACACATTATTCTTTCGTGGAATACAGAAGATAAAAACAAGCTGAATAATGACATCATGCTATCCGCAGCTAAGCGTTATTTATCAAAATTAGATATTAGGGATACCCAATGCTTAATGGTGCGCCACCACGACCGCCAACATGATCATATCCATATTATTTTTAATCGGGTAAACGATCATGGCAAAACTATCTCCAATAGCAATCAGCGGTATAAGAGCTTTAAAGCTTGTAAAGAATTAAATGCATTATATGGCTTTAAGCAGTCCGAAGGAAAACGAAATGTCAACAGAGGTAGACTGAAAGGTAATGATCTAACGAAATACCAAATTTACGACACCGTCAAGGCAGGCATACGACACAGTAAAAACTGGAAGGAACTACAAAATTATATCCGTTACAGAGGTGTGGAAATGCAGTTTAAATATAGATTGGGGTCGGATGAGGTTCAAGGTATTTCGTTCATCAAAGATGAACAGACATTTCGGGGTTCTGCCATAGACCGCTCATTGAGCTTCGGACAGATCGACAAGGCTTTAAATAGCATAGATAATTCTATTGAACTAAATCAAATTACTGGAAGCTATGTTTCGAAGGATCATTCTATAGACAGAAATATCGGAGAAACACTTGGTCACATAACATCAGCTTTATTTTCGAACCCTGAAATTACACCAGAGCAAGATGATCCGTTGATCAAGAAAAGAAAAAAGAAAGAGAATTACGGACTAAAACGTTAATACCATGAACACAGAATTAGAAAATATACAGCAACAGGTAAGCGCATTGCAGGAAAACACAGACTTGATCACGCAGGATATTGTACGAATAATGCCTACAATTGTCTCCCTACTTTCTGAAAATGAAAAGAAAATGCAGGAATTTCATGAAATGCGAGCAAAGGATCAGGAACTACTACAACAGATCAAGCAATTTATTAAAAGAGAAAACGATGTACTATCTAAGATCATTAACGATTATGGGACACTTCAGGATGTAGCTAATGAAATCTCCACAATAACTAGACAGGAATTAGCTGTATTAACAATCAAAGAAAAAGACATTGTTTCAAAGATAGCTGAAATTCCTGATCAGGTCATTGTAAAACATCATTACGGCATTGATCTCAAATCAACACCTCTGATCATTGTTATGATAGCATTATCTACCATTATTTCGCTAGGTCTCGGTGTTCTATACGAGAAGAACAAACAATTAGACGATAGAAAATCGTATGAAATGCGTTACCGAATGATAGAATTGGAGCTACCGCATGTAACATCGCATATCGATTCTACTTATTCTCTTAACCCTAAGAAATTCCATAATTTGGTGATTAAAAGAGAGGAAGAAAATAAACTATTAAACAGTATAGACCAAAAACGTCAGGAGATCAAAAACTTAAACAGTCCTGAATAACGTTCCGCGGCTATGCGCCGGGCGGGGCTTTTTACTAAATTAGTTCTTTTGAAAACGGCATTTCCCGCATCCGTCATCTGTCAACCGAAGACGGATTTCCCGCCTGGCGCATAGCCGCTGTTACCCACAGTTTTTTATTCCGTGTTGTAATTTCCATTCGCCCATTTTATACTCGGTTCAATCCATTCTTTTAGAGCTTTGAATATAAATCCGTGTTCCAATCCCGTATTGAGTTCTATTTCTTTAAAGTTCTCAATTTTACAAGTGGAATTTTCTTTTCGTTCCACGGCTGAAACTCCAAATGGGTCTGTTTTTTCGTAAATTGTCAAAATGTTCCCGCAATAATTGATTTCTGGTATGTTTTGAATATCAGAATTTCTAAAACTGGCAATAAATATAAAATTTAAATTGGGATTATTTGCCAAAGTTGAAACGTATTGAGCAATATATCCACCTTTTGAAGTTCCGATTACCGTGATTTTATTGGGTTTAGTTCCGTGTTTTATTAGGCTGTCAATTTGTTCAATTACTTCAATTGCGTAATTTCTCGCATTTACATTTCCGTTTCTTTTTTCGCTTATGACTGTAAATCCGTTATTTTCAAATTCAGTTATGATTTCACGATATTCAGTCCGTCCAAATTCAGGGTGTAATTCGTTTAAATCGTGTGTTTCTATAAATCGGTTGTGTAGGAAAAAAATAAATCGTTCTTCGTTTTTATTTCCGTACGCAAATAATGTTGAGCAAAATAAAATTCCGATTAATAGACTTATTTTCATTGATTTCGAGTTTCTTCAAATTGTGGGTAACGGTTTGCAGCTACACGCATGCAGGGATTTTTAGCACTGAACTTCTTACGAAGAACTGCACTTCAAATTTAGCACTTTCCAGTCCTACCAAGCACGAAACCCCTGCTTGCGTGTAGGTGCTGTTAGCGGATCGTTGTTTTCTATTGTCGCTCACTATGTTTTATCCATTTCTTATTTTCCACTCCATACGCAACCTTAGTTAAATGTTTACTTTTTAATCTTCCTCAGATTTCTGTATAAATATAAATAGTTGGATACTACGGTTCGATTTGTGCCAGTTATTTCGGTCAGATGATGCCTTTTTGGACTTCTTCCAATCGATTCCACAAGTCGGTATAGGTTGCATATCCGATATCTGGACCGTATCTATCGACATTTTCATTGAAAAACCATTCTTGTTTTTCTTGCTTTTCTGAGATTTTATCAGTTAAACTATCAGCTTTACTCTTAAGTGGTTCTATTTCCTTTTCCATTTTGGTAATCCTAAAGTCGATTGCTCCATTGTAAGGATATGTCCCAAGAAACGCTATCGTTGAAGCGAGTACACAAGTCAATAGAATCAAAAATTCTCTTGCTATTATTTTTTTTCTACTTAGTTTCATCATAAGTGTATTTCTGCATTACCGCCAACGGTCAAGTATAAGCGTAGTGCGGGTTTAGAAGCACTTCACTTTCGGTTTAACCATATGTTTGTTAATATTCAATTCGTTTAAATTTAGCACTTTCGCCCGCATTACGCTTATACATTGTTGGCAATAGTACTTTTTAGTTTATCATTTAAGCTCCTTATAAAATCTTTTCGTTTATCAAGTTCTTTTAGGTTGGTTTCGAATGTTTTTGTTTCTTTCAAATTCGGAAATGATAATTTACCTTTTGCAATTGAATATGTTATTAATACATTGAAGCAATTGTATAACAATATTAATTTTTGAATATTATCAGTTTTGGCAATCTTAAATCCAATTCGTTGAGCTGTCCTTTCATTGATTATGTAACTAGTACCACGAATTTTAATATTTTCAGACTTATTATTTTCATTCTCTTCAATAAGGTTTAAAAGTCCTTCTAAATATTGCTGAATTATAAAATTTGTTCTTTGTTTTCCATTCATCTTTTGGTCAATTACAAAAACATAATCAAATAAGGTTCCTCCGTGTATTTTAATCATTCCCCTTTTGCGTTTTTCAGATAGAAAGAGTGGTGAATAATAAATTAAACCTCCGCTTTTTTTTAAGGAAGGTGTATCAAAGAAAGGTGCAATTATAGATAGAGTTATTGGGAAAGTTAAAATCACAAATAAATACATTCCTGATTTCCAGGAAATATATAAGGAAGTCAGGATTATTATTAATGCAAAAAATCCAATCAAAAATTGAATCTGATTTTGTTCCTTATTTGATTTTATGTAAAATCCGTGTTTCAAATCATTTCTTGTATTATTGCCAACGGTTAGTATATGAAAAGTAGGCGATTTCGAAGCACGAAACTTTCGGTTAAGCACAAACTTTGATACAAGCCAAAAGCCTTGAATTTACTACTATTTCGCCTATTTTTTATATACATTGTTAGCCACTGGCTTTCTTTATTTAGTTTCATATTCCTAATGTAATCTGTTCTTTTACATTGTGATAAATCAAAGATGCTCTTATACATTCCTTTAATTCCAATTCAGGAATTTTTTCGTTTAATTTAAAGACGATTGCTCGTTTTCCCTCGAATTGAAATTTGTGGTCAAAGACTAACCTGAAAGTATCAACTAATCTACTCGTGCATTGGAAATACATTGCATATTGGTCAGGTGTTTTTTCTTTCCAATCCATTCGCAAAGTGCTTCCGTTTTTGGTAACAAAACTGGGCTCTCCCCATTTCAAAGTTTCTTCCAAAACAGTTACACCTTCGGTTTCTTCCGCTGTTTCTATTACCAATTCCCGAAGATGTTGCAATTTATCCCGAACAAAGTCGGGATAATTTGCAAAAACATCATTTACTCTTGGGTCTGTCTTTAAGGTTAGTTTACCCATTCGTTTCTTGTTTTATACCTACATAGAAATCTACTTCCGCATCAGAAGGATTTTGTGCTTTTTCCCCGAAAATCTCAAAATCGGCATCATAGGCTCTGTCCAATTCCATTTCAAATATTTTAGACCATTGGTTAACGACCAATCCTTGCATTAAGTCTCCTTTTGCAGTTGTCTTGGTGTATGTTCCTCCACTAAATGATTGACCGACCATTCCGCTGGGAATGTTGTCCAAATTTTCAACTTTGCAACCAAGTATTGCCGTATACGGTTTTGTGTGGTCACTTTCGTAGTCCGTATAAAGTGAATAAATTTCATTATCAACTTTATTTGGGATTTTTTCCAAAATACTCTCGGACATAAACTTACCCCAAAGTTCAGCAATTTCTTTACTTGCCTGTCCGTTCTCGTTTGTCGTTCTAATCGAGATTCCGATAATGTTAAAAGGTTCAATTTTTACTGTTTGCATTTTTTAAATTTTATGATTTAATGCAAAAGTAGATTGACCTTGTGCCAAAGGTGTGTCAGGGGTGTCCTTATATTTTTCACTACATTTTTCAAGGTATTCTTGCAAAGTCATTTTATGTGGTTCAAAATGACTACCCAAGATTTCTATTTTTTGGATACAATCAAGACGAAACGCTCTAAAGTCATTTCTTAATTTACAAAAGGCGATAAGTATCCAATTGTCCTGTGTAGTGTAAAGTGCAAACGGTTCAATTTTTCTTTGACTTTGCTTGTTTTCCAATGACAGGTAATCAATTTTTATTGTTTGATAATTTGATATAGTCGATTGAAGTTGTATCAGATATTTGCTTGTTTTTTCATTCTCACGATTATTGCGTACCTGTATTCTGTTAGTCAGCAATTCCGCTTTTTCTTTTTGGGCGTAGTTTAAGACTGACTTGATTTTTATTACAGCACTTTCGTATTGTTCGGTCAAAGATTGGTCTTTATTCTTTCTGATTAGTTGTTCTGCTGTTATTAAGGCGTTCGCTTCGCCTTGGGTAAACATAACTGGCGGAAGTTTATAACCTTCCATAATGGAATAACCTTTTCCTTCTTCCGTCACGATTGGAATTCCCGACTTCTCAAGAGTTCGGATGTCCCGATAAACCGTTCTGATACTTACATTATGTTTTTCGGCAATATCCTTTGCGGTTACAATCCTTTTCGATTGTAATTGGGTTAGGATAGCTGTCAATCTTGCAAGTCTTGGTTTTTCTTTATCCATTTGTTTTTTCAGCTTGTGGCTAACGGTCAAGTATAAGCGTAGTGCGGGATTTCGGAGCAATTCATTGTTCGCCCACAGCAAAATTTATTAAGAGCAAAAATGCTCAAATTTAGCCGTTTAGCCCGCATTACGCTTATACAATGTTGGCGGTAGTTTTTAATTCTTAAAGATTATTTTTCCGTCTTTTTTCAGTTCGTAATGATTTCCTTTGCCCGATAGTTCGTAGTGGTCGTTGGCGTACCAAATTCCTGAAGCTGCTTTTTTTTCTTTCAAGTCGATTTGCTCACCACCGTTCAAATAGGCTTTAACTGTGCCTTGGCTGTTGTTGAACGTCATATTCAACACATCTCCACTGTCGTTTTTTGCCTCGATGGCAACTTTCTTGTCGCGGTGTTCAAAAATTACCTTACCGTTATTTTTCAATGTGATGTCATTGCCTTTTCCTCTCAATTCGTAGTTTTCGTTTTTGTACCAAAATCCCGAAGCCGATTTCTGTTGTTGCATATTTATTTCTTCACCTCCGTTCAAATAAGCTTTTACAGTTCCCTGGGTGTTGTTAAAGGTCATATTCAACACATCACCTTTTCCGTTTTTGGATTGTATTGCTATGATATTGTCTTGATGTTCAAAGATGGTTTCTCCGTCTTTTTTAAGCGTAATATTGTTTCCTTTCCCACGTAACTCATATTGGTCGTTGGCATACCAAATGCCCGATGCAGCTCTTTTCCCAGCAAGTTCCGCTTTTTCTCCCCCATACTCAATGGTAACAATGTTTTTGGCATTGTTGAATTTCATCTTGAGCTCATTACCATTTTTGTCGGTAAGCGATTGGTTTACAAGGTTATCATTTGCACTTTCCACTTTTTCGGTGTTCGCCTTTTCAGCCTTGTCATTTTTTTTGTTTTGGTTGCAGGCCATAAATAATGTCATTGCTACTATTCCAATTGTCAGAATCTGGTTTTTCATTTTGTTATTCATTTTAAATTATTTAGTCTTTCTTTTTTTGTATAACCTGTTACTTCTGCTTTTGTTTTTATTCAAATTACCGCCAACGGTTTGAGTATTGCCGAAGGCGGGGATTTTTAGCACTAAAGTTCAATCGAAGGAAGAATGATAAACTTTGTACAAATCTCCAATCGAAGCCCTTTAACCCGCTTTTGGCAATACTATGTTAGCGGTAGTTTTAATTCTTGAATACTGTTTTTCCATCTTTTTGTAGCTCGTATTTGTCACCCTTGCCAGTAAGTTCGTAGTGGTCGTTCTTATACCAAATGCCTGATGCGGATTTTTGTTCAACAAGGTCAATTTGTTCGCCTCCGTTCAAGTATGCTTTAACCGTTCCTTCTGTATTGTTGAATGTCATATTTAAAACATCACCTTTGTCGCTCTTCGCTTCAATGGCAACCTTATCGTCTTGATGTTTAAAAATTACTTGGTCGTCTTTACTAAGTGTGATGTCGTTTCCTTTACCTATCAACTCGAGGTGGTCGTTTTTATACCAAATGCCAGATGCTGCTTTTTGGGCTGTAAGTTCTGCTGTTTCCCCTTTAAATGTTATTGTTACAATGTCTTTGGAGTTGTCGAAAGTCATATCAAGTTTATTGCCCGCATTGTCTGTTAGCGATTGGGTAACGATGTCGTCAGAAGACTTAGCAGTTACTTCGGTTTTTACCCCCTCAGTATTTTCTTGTTTTTGTTGCTGATTGCAAGAAGCCAGAAAAGTTGCAACTGTAATTGATGCAAGGATGAAAATTTGTTTTGTCATTTTATTTAATTTATGATGTTATACTACTCGTTTGGCTTTTAGGATCCGCCATTTTTATTTTGTCTATGTCGTGGTCGCAAAATTACCGCTAACATCTGTTTTAACGAAACGAATATACGGAAAATTTCGCTTAACCAACCCTATATACGTGTTTCGTTATTTGACTTTTCTTTCTACATAAGATATTGATATATTTGTATTTAAAAAATAAAACCGCACAAATAGCGAAACAAAATATTATAAAATACTATTTCCCTGATATGAATAGCGAAATCATACTTGAAACCTTCGAAAAGAGATTGCTGATGCAGAGATATGCTGGCAATACCATTAGATCGTACAAGGATTACGCTAGTATATTTCTTAAACATGTTAGCAAATATCCCTCCCTTGAAGAAATTCCACTGTCAGATATTGAGGCGTTTATAAACGAAAAAGTTCAAAATGGGAAAATTAGTGTTTCCTATCAAAAAGGATTAGTGGGCGCAATCAAGAAGATGTACGAACTGATATTGGACAAAAAAATCCAACTGGATTACTTATACCCGAAACGCTCATTTTCTAAATTACCTAAATTCTTTTCAAAAGAAGAAGTAAGAAATATTCTCGATAACACTCAAAATCTAAAACACAAGGCTATTCTGATGACAATCTATAGTTGTGGACTACGTCTTAGCGAACTGTTGAATCTCAAAATCAAAGACATAAAATCTTCCGATGGAATTATCAGAATCCATCAAAGCAAAGGTAATAAAGATCGGATTGTATCATTACCAGACAAATTGCTGGCGACTTTGAGACATTATTATCAAGCATTCAAGCCAAAGGAGTACCTCTTCGAAGGTGAGAAGGGTGGCAAGTATAGCGAACGAAGTGTACAGTTGATTCTGAAAAAAGCATTGATCAAAGCAAATGTTCAGTCGGAAGGCTCTGTACATACATTGCGACATTCTTATGCCACACATTTAATCCAATCAGGTATCGATATCCGAATTGTAAAAGAGTTATTGGGTCATGAAAATATAAAAACGACTATGATCTACACTCATATCACTGACATAGACAAGCAAAAGACTCCTAGCCCTCTTGATTTTTTATAAGAATAAGATGAACTTTTCACGCTCTATAGAAACAAGCATTATGTTCCAATCATTCTTTAAGAAGGGTTATTCTTCTAGCTTAACTTAACTTTGCTTAGGTTATTGAATAATCAATATTCAGATATAATTTGTCCGAAATGTGTCCGAAAAAAGAAAAAGCCACTGATTATCAGTGGCTTTTGTCGGGGTGGCAGGATTCGAACCTGCGACCTCCTGCTCCCAAAGCAGGCGCGATGACCGGGCTACGCTACACCCCGATTCGGTCATTTAAAAAAGCGGAGAGACAGGGACTCGAACCCTGGCATCGGTTTCCCGATGACAGATTAGCAATCTGCTCCATTACCGCTCTGGCACCTCTCCTGGTTTTAATAAAAACTTGTGATCCAGTCAGGATTCGAACCTGAGACCTACTGCTTAGAAGGCAGTTGCTCTATCCAGCTGAGCTACTGGACCGATCCAAAAATTCAATGAATTTTGTCGGGGTGGCAGGATTCGAACCTGCGACCTCCTGCTCCCAAAGCAGGCGCGATGACCGGGCTACGCTACACCCCGATTCGGTCTTCTTTTTGATAATTAAAATCTTTTCGGATGAAAATTTTGTCGGGGTGGCAGGATTCGAACCTGCGACCTCCTGCTCCCAAAGCAGGCGCGATGACCGGGCTACGCTACACCCCGATAGATTTCATTATCGTGGGTGCAAATTTAAGGCTACATTTGGGAGATATCCAAATATTTTTAAGAATATTTTTCTGAAACTTTCATATATGTTTCTAAATCTTTATCTCCTCGACCCGAAAGGTTCAGAATTACAATATCTTGCGGTTTAAAATCTATTTTTTCTAAAGCGGCTAAAGCATGAGAAGATTCTAATGCTGGAATAATTCCTTCCTCTTTTGTTAGCATAAATGCTGCTTTTAAGGCTTCGTCATCTGTTGCATTTAAGAATTTGGCTCTTCTTGTTTTGAACAAATGAGCATGTAAAGGACCAACTCCGGGATAATCTAGACCAGCAGAAATAGAATAGGGCTCAACAATTTGACCATCTTTATCTTGCATCAATAATGTACGGCTTCCGTGAATGATGCCTTCTGTTCCTTTAATGGTTGTTGCTGCTGTTTCGCCTGATTCTACACCTAATCCGGCAGCTTCTACTGTAATTAATTTCACATTTTCCTCCTCTAAAAAATGATAAAAAGCCCCTGCGGCATTACTTCCGCCACCTACACAAGCAATGACATAATCAGGATTTTCTTTTCCATATTTTTCTTTCATCTGAGTTTTAATTTCTTCTGAAATAATGGCTTGGAATTTTGTGACCATCGCCGGGTAAGGATGAGGACCTACAACCGAACCAATGATATAAAAGGTTTCAGGATGATTGATCCAGTAACGAATGGCTTCATTGGTTGCATCCTTCAACGTTTTACTTCCTGATGTTGCAGGAACAACTTCAGCACCTAACATTTTCATGCGGGCTACATTTGGAGCCTGGCGTGCAATGTCAATTTCACCCATAAAGACAATACATTCTAATCCCATTAATGCACAGACTGTAGCGGTTGCAACACCATGTTGTCCTGCACCGGTTTCCGCAATAATCTTTGTTTTTCCCATGCGTTTTGCCAAAAGTGCTTGGCCAATTGCATTGTTGATTTTATGTGCGCCTGTATGGTTTAAATCTTCACGTTTTAGCAGGATGTTTGTTTTGTACTTTTTAGAAAGATTTGGAGCGAAATATAATGGGCTTGGACGACCTACATAATCTTTTAACAATAGATTAAATTCATCTTTAAAGGCTTTTGTATCTGCATATTGTTTTAAAGCTTGCGACAATTCTTCACAATTATGGTGCAATAATTCAGGGATAAAAGCACCTCCAAATTCACCATAAAAACCTCTTTCGTCAACTTCGTATTTCATTTTGTTTGTCTTTTAATTTTGTTCAAATCGTCCATCAATTGTATCGATAAACTGTTTTATTTCGTCAATTTTTTTTATACCCGGTTCAGACTCGAAACCACTGTTAATATCAAATCCGATACATCTTGGATGTTGAAAATTTTTTAGAAGAAAAGCGTCTTCAAGTTTTATTCCGCCACTTAATAAAAAAGGTGTTGATAACTGATAGTTTATTAACAATTTCCAATCGAATTTATATCCTGTTCCGCCGTAATTAGCAGATTTTGTATCAAATACAAAACTATCAACAACTTGTTGATAAGTGGTTAATTGTTGAAAATCTTTTTCATTTTGAATCCCAATCGCTTTCCAAATTTTAAAATCCAAAAAATTTTCATCTGTCAATAATCGTTGATGTTTTCGATTGATTAATTCTTCACAAAAATCTGCTGTTTCATCACCGTGTAATTGCACAATATCTAATTTATATTGTTCAACTTTTTCGAGAATATTTTCGATCGATTCATTCACAAAAACGCCAACTTTTTCAGCGTTTGGAAAAACTTCAAAAATAGATTCATCTTCAACAAAACGCTTTGATTCTGGATAGAAAATAAAGCCAACATAATCAGGTTCGATTGCTGCAATTTCTTTAAAATTTTCTAGGTTATTATTTCCGCAAACTTTTACTTGAAAACGTTTCATTTCGATTCTTTTACAAATTGTTCAAAAGCTTCGGTTGGATGTTCAGCTTTCATAAAATTTTCTCCAATCAAAAAGGCTTGAAATCCTGCTTGTCGTAATTCTTTTACTGTTTTTGGATCAGAAATTCCACTTTCAGCAACTTTGATTAAATCTGTTGGTAATTGTTTCAAAATTTGTTTTGATTTCTCAAGATCAACTTCAAAGTTTTTTAAATTCCGATTATTAATTCCAATTAAATCGATAAACTCATTTATTTTTTCCAATTGATCTTCCGAATGCAATTCCAACAAAACTTCTAAACCAATTTCTTTTGCTGTTTTGGCTAAATTATACACTTCATTTTTCGTCAAACATTCTGCAATTAACAACATCAAATCGGCACCAATTGCTTTGGTTTCGTACACTTGGAATTCATCTACAATAAAATCCTTTCGAAGAACAGGAATGTTTAAAACCTCTTTTGCTTGTTGCAGATCATCAAAACTTCCTCCAAAAAATTGTTCATCAGTCAAAACGGAAACAACAGAAGCTCCAAATTTTTCATAACCCGAAACGACACTTTTTACACTTGCCTCTTCATTAATCACCCCTTTTGAAGGAGATTTACGTTTAAACTCAGCGATAATTCCGGATTTTGTTCCATCTAGAATAGAAGCTTTGGCAGATTTAACAGGCAGAATAAAATTTTCTGAATTTCTAAAATCTTCAATTGAATGAGTTTTTTGCTTTTCTAAAATTTCTTTGCGTTTTTGTGCAACGATTTCATCTAATTTATTTTTCATAGTTTCATTAATTTTTGGAAGGAGTTTAATGCCTTTTTACTTTCTAAACTTTCGTTTGCGATTGCTACGCACTCGATTAAATCTTTGGTTGGATAAATAGTTTTTAAGGCTAAAGCTGCATTTGCTAAAACCACTTCTTTTTGAGCTTTTGTTGAAGTTTCCTCTAAAACACTTAAAAATATTTTTGCATTCTCTTCAATCGATTTTCCTCCTTCTATTTCATCTGGCTGAAGAGTACTCAATCCGAAATCTTTACTTTCTAAAATAAATTCTCCTGAATTGTTGTATACTTTTGTTGGTGACGTTAATGAAATCTCATCATAACCAGCCAAAGCTGTTGAAATAGAGTAATTAATGCCTGAATTTTGCATGACATAATGATATAAACGAGCGGTTTTTATATCATAAGTTCCTAAATTTTGAAATTGAGGTTGCACAGGATTCACCAAAGGTCCCATCAAATTGAAAAATGTTTTGACTGCTAAGCCTTTTCTAATCGGTGCTACTTTAGCTAATGCAGGATGAAAAAGTGGTGCATGTAAAAAAGTAATTCCTACTTTTTCGTATTCACGTTTTAATTGCTCTTGATGAGTAGAAAATTTGTAGCCAAAATAATCCAGCATATTTGAAGAACCGCTTATGGATGAAGCACCATAATTTCCTTGTTTGATAATTTTTTCACCAGCACCAGCCAATACGAAAGCACTTAACGTCGAAATATTGAATGTATCTTTTCCATCACCGCCTGTACCCACAATATCAATTGCTTGTTTGGGTAAATCTATTTTAATGCATAAATCTAATAATGCCCGGCGATAACCTTTTAATTCGTCTAAGGTTATGTTGCGCATATTAAAAATAGTTAGAAATGAAGCTAATTCAATAGTTGAATACTTTTCTTCTGAAATTTCTACCATAATTTGGTAGGCTTCTTCTTCGCTCAACGTATAATTTTCGAATAATAAATTTAATAATTTTTTCATCGTTTTAAGCGCCTAACCAGTTCTTAATCATTTCGTCTCCAAATGGTGTCAAAATTGACTCAGGATGAAATTGAACACCTCTTACATCAAAAATTTTATGACGCAAAGCCATTATTTCTCCTTTTGGACCCACAGCTGTAATTTCTAATTCTTCAGGAAAATTCTCATTTGAAACGACCCAGGAATGATAGCGCCCTACTTCTAAATTTTGAGGTAAATTTTTGAATAATATTTCGTCTTTAATGATTTCAATATCAGATTTTACACCGTGAAACACTTCTTGTGTATTCAATAAAGTTCCTCCAAAGACTTCTCCAATTGCTTGCTGCCCCAAACATACTCCGAATATTGATTTTGTAGGGGCGTATTTTTCGATGATTGGTTTTAACAAGTTAGCCTCATCCGGGACTCCAGGGCCGGGAGAAAGTAATATTTTATCATATAGATTAACTTCTTCCAACGAAATTCCATCGTTTCGAACAACAGTAATGTCATGCGCATATTTTTTTAATGAATGCACTAAATTATAAGTGAACGAATCGTAATTATCGATAACTAAAATTTTCATAATTTATAGATTTTGAGCGATTTCTATTGAGCGACGAAGTGCTCCTAATTTATGATTGACTTCTTGTAATTCATTTTCCTCGACAGATTTTGAAACAACACCTGCACCAGCCTGAAAATACAAGGTGTTTTGTTTGCTTACGAATGTACGAATCGCAATTGCCATATTGATGTCACCATTAAATCCTAAATAACCAATTCCTCCTCCATACACTCCACGGTTTTGATTTTCGTAAGTGTCTAACAATTCCATTGCTTTGAATTTTGGTGCGCCAGAAAGAGTGCCGGCCGGAAAAGAGTCTGCAAAAACTTTCATTGTATTAACATTAGGATCTAATTGAGCCGTAACTTTTGAAACCATGTGAATAACATGAGAGAAATATTGAATTTCTTTGTATTGGGCAACTTTTACGTCAGAAGAGTTTCTACTCAAATCATTTCGAGCCAAGTCGACTAACATGACATGTTCCTCGTTTTCTTTAGGATCTGCAATTAATTTTTCAGTCAATTCTCTATCCAAGGAAGGGCTACCTGTTCTGCGAACAGTTCCAGCGATTGGATGAATTTCGGTATGATTATGCTTGATGATAATTTGAGCTTCCGGTGATGAACCAAAAATTTTATAATTTCCGTAATCAAAATAAAACAAATAAGGAGAAGGATTCACAGAGCGTAAAATGCGGTACACATTAAACTCATCTCCAGAAAATTTCTGCTTAAATTGTCTTGAAGGAACAATCTGGAAAACATCTCCTCTGAAACAAGACTGCTTACATTTTGTCACCATTTCTTTGAATTCTTCGTCTGTTAAATTGGATTGTATTTCACTTTCAACATTAAAAGGATATTCGATGATTGACTTGTTATAAACGACACTTTTGATCTCAGAAAATTTAGACGTTGTTTCGTTATTTTGGTATTCGATAAATTGAATCTCATTGTGAAAATGATTGAATACCACAATATTTTGATAAAACGAATAGGAGAATTCCGGAATTGTAGCTTCGTTACCTTCTGACGAAAATTTAATGGTTTCGAAATGTGGAATGGCATCCCAGGCAATGTAGCCAAATAAACCATTTACAGGTAAATCTTCCCCATTTTTGATGAAAAATTGTGTTGTAAATTCTTTGAACTTTTCTGTCAATTCTTGCCCATTTAAAGCGTATTCTTTTGTTTCACCATTTGCGTATATTTCATCCACAATTCCGTTTGTTACACTGAATGTTGCAATAGGGTTAAGGCAAATAAAAGAGTTTGCATCTGTGTTTGAATGATAATCAGAACTTTCTAATAATAAGGCATTTGGGTAAATATCCCTCAGCTTTAAATACAGTTGAACCGGAGTCGTTAAATCTGCTAAAACAGTTTCTTTTTGTATGTTAAAAGTTAAATTCATTTGTTAAATATTTAGGTTTAGAGCACAAAAAAAAGGCTTGTCGGTTCCGACAAGCCTTTTCTACATATAACTACATAGAGGTCTTACGAACCAACGTTTTGCTGTTCGATAAACCACCACCAGTTATTTGTGAATAATGTTTTCATTGAGGACAAATTTAGAAAGGATTTTGAATTGTACAAATTATTTTTTGATAAATTTTGAATTTGTCTTTCCATTCTCATTTTCAACCTCTACGATATAAATACCTTTTGGCAAATGATTAACCTGTACAGAAATCTTCTTTTCATTTATAGTATAAGATTCAATGGTCTTCCCGGTTAAGTCGATTATTTTGATTGAATTTTTGTTGACATCTGTTTCTATATTCAAAATATCTACAACTGGATTAGGGTAAATTTTAACACCTGTTTTATTGATGTTTACTGTTGTTAAACTTCTTTCACAAGGCTCTGTTGAGGTTGTAAGATTAAAAGGAATCTCTTTTTCTTGTAGATAATCGTAATATGTATTTCCATACAGTTGTTTAAATTTATTGATATCATCTACAATAAATTGTGGAGAGAAGTTGTTACGGGATTGTAAAAATAAAAAATCTGGAGTAAGTTGGTTATTTCTAATATCAATGACTTCTGGCATTGTTCCAATAAATCCAAGATATTCTAAGTCTGTATTACAAAGATTAAGAATTCCTTCAAAATTATTTTTAATTCGTGAATTCCAATCTCCAAAACTTAAAACCTTTAAAGAAGGTTTGTTTAACTTATTCGTTAAAGTAAAATCAATAGGAATATTATTAAAATCTAAATAACTTAACTTATTTAAATCTTTAAAATCATTTTCTTTAAATTTTAGAGAATTTGTGCTTTCGGGATCATCATAATTCATAAAAACTAAATTTTCCAAATTTACATTTTTAGAAAAATCTACTTTAGGAAGATGTTTTTTGTAATTGTATGTAACTTGTAAATCCATCTTAAATTTTTTAATATATTGATTATCAATATTTATTTATCACTCATTTCAAAAGGGGGAACCAAAAGGGGAACCCATCTTTTAACTAACATGTTTTTACAAATATAGAAAAACATGACAATTTAAATCCATTTTAGAGCTTCTAAAATAAAAAAATCTACTTAGTTGTCTAAGTAGATTTTAACAGCGAAATTTATGCTTGCTCCGTAAATTTAATAAGGTCTTCTTCAAAACAGTATCTATGAGTAGAGCCTTCATCTCTTCTCAGTTTTAATCCTGCTTTTTCACGCTTTCGAAGCGTCGTATCACTATTAATACCTAGGTAACTTTTTATTTCGTCTGGATACAATTTTCTCTTTAACATCTTTAAGATTATTAAAAAACACTTACATCACTCAGTAAAATGTTATTGTGATTAATCCTATAAACGGATTACTTCCATAAAGGAAGACCTCACAGGAGGTAACTTATAACAATAGTACCTGATAATTTTTCTCCCTCCAAAAAAAATGAAGTTTTTTTTAAAAAATTCTTTAAGTGAGATAAACATGTTGTTATGCCTATCCATAACAACACTTAATATGCATTTAGATATAATTATCCCTACATATAATGTAGTTATCATTTGTTTTAAAAAAAAATAAGCCATTAGTATTTAATATTATAACAGAAAATATTAATTATATATTTCAAAAATTAATATACTTTTAAGAATTATGCTGTTTTTTTAATCAAATAAGAATACTGGCAAGTCACCTCCTAAACGATCATATCCCTTACTAATATAATCTACAAACGCTTCCTCATCAATAATTTTTCTTATTCTTACTGAAGATTTATGTTCTCCGGTTGAAGAATCGTAAAACTTATTACATTTTCTCTGGAGATGATGATTTATTATAAAATTAATGTATTTTCTAACTATTCTATAACTACCATGAATTCCCATATGTAGATGATTATCATATTTTCCACCGCTCTCAATCTTATAAACAAGATCATATTCTGTGTAATGGCGGAATAATGAAACTATTTCTGAATAGTATGCATAATCAGTGTTATCATCAAAATTAACACTAACTTCAATATTAAAATAGCTTTCTTTTTTAATTTTCTTTTTTGGTTTCCGGATACGATATGCTAATAATTCAATTGAAGATACTTCTATTAACCACATCTGTTTACCATTTCTTGTAGTTCCAATTTCAACATAATCTTCTCTATTAGTAAATGCTTCGTGTGCTCTTCTTCTTAATTGTCTTTCTCCTAAATTTGATAATCCATTATCTAAAAAATATTTTATTGGTTTATAAATTTTCATATTCTTTTTATATTAAACTGGCGCGAACTTCGTTCACACAATAACACATGGTGCCCATGTTGACTCATGTCTTTAATATAAATAGCAGGACTTAGTGAAAAAGTAAATGTCTTAATAAAAAAAATTTGGAAACATTTTATAACAAGTTGGTAATCAGAAACTACATTAGCATATTTTTTTTATTTATTTTAATTAATAATTATTAAAAATTATAAGGATTCACATAATATTAAATTATGTCCTAATACATTCTTATGATCTAAAAAATGAAATTTAGTAATAATATAGTTGGTTGTTCAAATATTGAACAACTAGGTAGGGGGTATTTAGCAGGATACGGAGGTAGCCCTCCATAGCTAGGGGTATAAAAAAAGCAGGAAGTAAATCCTGCCTTAATATTTAATTGTCAATTACAACTACGTCAAATTCTTTACACTTTCTCTTTTCTTGGAGAATCTCTGCCAAATCATATCGACTTGTCTTCTGCCATATGTCTAAACCTCGACCAAGGATAATTTTCCAGCCGTTGTTACAAACAATACTACGATCGTGTGCTGTTTCACTCATCTCAAAAGTAAATTCGACTCCGATATCTTCTAAAGATAACTGCATCTCACGAAATGAAGCTATCGCATTATCGATGTACTCTGGAACATTAGAAGTGATCAGATGAATTTTGATCATATCTTCAGATTCATTCTTCTTTAAGATTAATGCACATAATTCCATGAAATTACGAAACTGATGTGGCATACGAATGAATGGATCTTGAATTGTAAATTCATTTGCACCTTCTAAATAATATCCAAATAATCGATCATAAGTAATATTAGTCTGATTGTCTCGAATAGATTTACTAAAACCAGTTAATGGAATAACTTGTTTCGCTTCTTCAACAGAATTGATATTCGTATTAATTATTTCAATCTCAGGTTCTATTTTCTGATTATTATTTTTTTCGTCATCACTATCTAATCTAAAATCTCCAAATTCTAATTCTTCAAGTGTGTCAACTTTAAATACAGTTCCAGTTTCGTTATCGAGATATTCAAATTTAACAATCTCATCGTTAAAAGTTTCATCCATTTTCTGGAGTTGAAGTTTAACTCGTTTCCTTCCTTCAATTGCGAAATCTAAGATTCGTTTACATTCTTCCTTCGTAAAATTACCATCTGGAAAAAGGATTTTTACCAAACCTGAAAATGTTTTTTCAATTCCTGTTTTATCTCGAGTGGTAATGGTATCAGATAATCTAAAATATTGTTGATAGGCTTTACTATAATCTTTTTTACGTAAATGTTTTAGAACCTCTGCTAAATAATCTACAATGAATCCGAAATCATGTGTAAACAATTCGTTACGTAGCTTTGAAACTTCCCATCCCGGTAGATACAAATGAATACGGTCTAAGAATGCAGTATCATAATATTCTTTTGGTAATGCCTCGAAAAGGTTACTATGTTTTTCCATGTACTGAACCGAATGATTCGTGTTACCTACGAAAACCATAGATGCTTCAGCTTGGTAAACATTCGTACCACGCGAAAACGATTTATTCGCCATATAGTTTTTAAGGATGTCCACTAATCCTCGATCGATGGTTTTACCTTTTCCTGCAAATTCATCATAAGCAACCACATCCCAATAACCTACTAAACCAATATCTCCAGTTGAATTATTTACGAAGAGTTTTGCTTTGGAAACTTCACCACCAGAAATTAAGATACCATGTGGTGATAATTCACTGTAAATATGTGACTTACCTGTACCCTTTGGTCCAAGTTCGATCAGATTAAAGTTATTCTCACAAAATGGAATTAAACGAGATAGTTGAATTAATTTGCTACGTTCAGAGAATTCTTCAAAGTTTAAACCGATTGATTGCATCAACAAATTGATCCATTCGTCTGTAGCCATCTTATTCCTAAGCTCGAAGTATTCTTCTAAATCAACACGAACAATCTGGATCGGTTTTACAGCCTCTATAACCCAAGGTAAAGTTTTCTTTTCCTCTACGAATTCATAACCCAATGTAGTTAATGCCCATACTCCTTCAGATAATAGTTTTGGATGTTGCTTAATGAATGCATCATTGATAGGAATCTTCTTCAATCCTAAATTAGCAAACTGAGCTTCGTATCGATCCGCACTATCATTTAACTTTACAGAAATCTTATCAATGATTCGGTGATTACCTTTTTCTCTAATCTTTGATTTGATTTCTTCAGCTTCGTCACGGTGTACGAAATGTTGTTCAATAATGGTTTTTACCTTACCAATTCCATCAACTATCGTATCTTCATTATCTGTAGCACAGTATTGTCCCAACAAATATTCTAACACATACGTTGGTACAATGGCATTACCTTTTATTTTTGAAGTTAAATCCTTTCGAACTACTTTTCCTTCAAATATCTGGTTTATTTTCTCATCAAGTGGTTTCATAGCTAAAAGTCAAAATCGTTTTCCATTGAAATATTTAAATTGTAATGAAGCTCTAATAAGTTTACCCATGTATTGCTTCCTTCCACATCCGTATCTACTTTTAAATATACATTATTTGATCGGTAAATTTTAGACATGATCGTTAATTGAATCACTTTTTCTCGATCCTCTGCACGTTCTGATGTAAAATCGAAATTATAGGTAAATACATCACTGATTAATTCATCGGAACCATCAACTCTATTCACAAAATACACTTTTACATTTCGCTCTCTTACGTTTGCAGTTACTGGTTCTTCTTGGTATAATTTTACGGTATGTATATTCGTAGTGATGCGATTATTTCCTTTGTTCAATACATCAATCGAAACTGTTTTTATTGTATCTGTACGCTTTTTAGAAATCGCTACAATTGGTATTACAACTTCTTGTAATGTGTGTCCACCGTGTACAAAACGACTACCAGCACCACGTACTCGCATTCTATTGGAACCGTTTGGAATCAACACATCAAAATCACCCTTTAATTTTAATTGATCAGAATGATACGAAGTTAATGCTGAATTTCCTTTGATTCCTTTTCCAAGAATAAAGCGACGATTGACTTTGAATGCATCTCCTTCGAAAGTATCTTGTACAAAATCCATTTCGTTAAGCTCCTGATCTTGGTAAATAAACCCATGATCCGCAGTCACCAAAATATGATTTAAATTGAAGTTCGTTAGCGAACGAACCAAACCTATGATAAATTTGATTTCGTCTTCTACCGCTTCGATTACTTTTACCTCCGATGTTTTATCATCTCCAATTTTATCAATACGATTATGATAAATGTAGATGACATCATGGTCTTGTACTAAACGGATCGCTTGTTCACTTTTGGTTTTATATGTACTTACATCCTCGGCTGAAATTGCTTCAGCTCGTACACCACCAATTGTATTTAAAACCTTTTTACGTGGTTCTAATCCTAAAGTAGATAAACCATTAATTAAAGCACTACCATCTTCTTTGATCTCAATTTCTTGGTGTGGCAATAGGCTTGCCATCCCCAATTGTGTATAAGAAGGTAGATTTGCGATTTGGAAATCTAATGTCGCATCAAAACGGTTTTCTTTGTTGATGCGCTCCATTAATTCCTGCCCAATTTCGTAGCGGAATGCATCCGATATGATTACTGCAACTTTTGTGTTACGATCGATGTAACGCCTTTTTACATTTCGTTTAAAGAAATTTTGAATCGATTGATCGCCCACATACCATTCTTGGGTTTTGTTGATTAACGATTGCCAGTTTTCCGACAATTTGAACATCCAAGAATTAGAATACCATTTATGGACTTCCTCGTATAAAATACGGAATCCATTGTTGTTGGTTAATCGGTAATGGAACATAAATTTACGGTAATACATATCCGCTTTATACCCTTCTTTGGTATAAAATGCAAACCCATCTTCATAAGATGAGAACGACGGAATTGCTACCGATTGTAAGAAATCTTGTAAACGTGAAGCGTAACGTAAGGTTTCGTAAAAATCTTGGTATTCTTTGTACCATCTGCTCGCTTCTCTGTCTTTACTTATTTTTTCGAATGTTTCAGCAGTAATGGACTGATTCAAGATAAGATCTCGTAAATCGCGAATAACACGTTGATCTACTTCTCTAAATACATCATCAAATAATAACGCTTCAGATGAAGTTTCATCAATTTTATCCACTACATTAATGTCAGAAGCAATACGATCTGCTAAAATATCTAAAACAGGTTTAAAGGAACTGATATCTTTCCATTTCTGGTACAACACCATTGCATTGCGACTGATTTTCTTACGGTTCTCAATAAACGAAGCATTCGCATAAAATACCTCTAATACAAAATCGTAAATCGTAGGTTCATCATGGATGTATTGGTATTGCTCTGCAACCAAATTCCAGAATACAGATTTTAATTGATAGCGTTCTAAATCTTTCGTTAGTTGAGCTTCTTTCTCTTCTACAAACGCTTTAACATAGCTTTGAATAAAATCATCTGTTGAAGTGGTCAACGTACCGAAAATGATTTGTAACAATTTTAGATCTAAAACTTCCGGAGTATCTGTCTTTTCTGCAAGTTCCAAAAACTTCTTTTTACGCTCTTTATTTTTAAAGTAAGCCGTACGTGTTTTTGCCCATTCTTTATACTGAATAGGTAAATCAAGTTCTTGCAACAACATCGATTCCTGATCGGTGTGAAATAATTGGTGCGATAATTCGATATCCAATAACCAATTGTCTTCGTTCTCCGGACGAACTGTTGGTATGTACAATAAAAACTGCTGTTGAGGTTCTACTTGTAACACACGGTATTTTACTGTAAACTCATTGCCATCGACACGAATGATCTCGATCGAAGGCAAGTTGGCTTGTTGTATTTCGTCTTCATACTCTTTCTCGGCATCGTACCAAACAATGATACGATGCTTCTGAAAAAGCTGAAGTAATGTTTCTTCTAATTTATTCATCGGATTTGTGTTGTATCGATCCAATCGAATTTTTTCACTTTATCTTTTGTTTTCTTATCGTTTAACCCAACAACTGGAGCGATCACATGACCAAATTTGTTGTAGTTGACTAAAACGCCTTCATCCAAATCGATTTCGATGCGTTCTCCAGCCATTTTAAACAATTCTACTTCGTAGGCTTTGCACTCATCGATTTGATTTTTTAGTTTATC
Source organism: Empedobacter brevis NBRC 14943 = ATCC 43319 (assembly GCF_000382425.1). GTDB lineage: Bacteria > Bacteroidota > Bacteroidia > Flavobacteriales > Weeksellaceae > Empedobacter > Empedobacter brevis. The sequence continues at coordinate 199,116 of NZ_KB908293.1, read as the reverse complement.
GATTTCTTTGCGAGCTTTGGCTTGTTCTACAGCAGAACCAGTCACCACTACGGTTTCTAAATGTTGGATGTGGTTTTCTAATTTTCCTATGAATTCACGTAAATACCCATTTAAGATTTCACTTAAGGTATCTTTGGTGTAACGGTGCATGTAGATTAACACATTGAATGCTCCTTTTGGAGAACTGAACTGCCAATAAATTGGACGTTTTTTGTAACGCTTGATGTGATCTTTGTAAAAGTCTTTTACCAAATATTTGCGTAAATCTTTGCTTAGTGCGTTTTCGATGGTTGCTATATTTTCGTTATATGATGTTTCACCCCAAACTACTTTTACAAAATCTTTTACACGCGTTACAATATCATCGTAGAACCATTCGTCTTCTAAGATTGGAACAATATTATCGGCATCAGGTGTAAATTGTAATTGCTCTTCTGCCTTACCTACTTTGGCTAAAAAGTCTTGGAACGTTTCGCCTTGATTGGCTAAAATTAAACCTTCTTTGTCTAAAGCATAACGACCAAAAATACAACCCACAGCATACGAAATAAACTGAGCAATAATTTCTTTTTCTTTGAACACCAATTCTCCGTTGACTATTTCTGTTTCTTCTTTTAAGATGGTAATCTCCGCTAAAGGTACATCCGGAGTTAATTCATCTTGTAAACCATAGATTTCGATAAATTGACGGTTAAGCTCTTCTTCGTTATGGTGCAATTGGAAAAATTGCTCTTTCCAATAGTTTTTATATTGATTAAGAGAATCTAATAGATTTTCTGCTTTTAAACGAACTAATTCACTTTGTTGAAAATCCCAATTTGTTTCTTTAGAATCCCATTCATTTTTTGTTATAGTTATTGAGGAATTAGATAAACTTTCTATTTCAATTTTATTAGGTTCAAAATATATGTAAGGAATGCTTTTTATGTTTCCTACTTGATAGCTCATTGTAGGATTTAAAACAAATAAAGTCGAAACTGAAAATACACTATTCAATAATCCAATATCATATAATACGTTTTCAGAAAAACCTGACGAACCTTTAACATCAAATATAAATCCAACTGGTGAAAATCTACAAGCAAATTTTCCAGTTGCAACATCAGACCAAGTAATCGATTGTTTAAAATATAATTGCTTAGAAGGTAAATGATTACCTTGTTTACTTAATTTATCAAATGAATTTTTATCAAATTTAATTACATAATATTGATTACCATACCATTTTTTAAACCCACCTCCCTTATTATATGGAAACCACTTTTTACGAGAATTTAAAGCTTGATCAATATTATTAAAATTGTAGCCAATATTAGAATTTTCAATTTCAAACCATAATCTTAAAAATTCATCATTGTTTCCTGTAGCTAAACCTTGTTTGACTATGATATTATTATCTACAAGTTCATTTGTATTAAATTTTTCTATATAATTTTTAGTTATCCAATATGCTATTGGTGAACCTGAAATTTTATTAAATGAACATTGAACAGAATTATAAAAATATTCACGGTCATTAGTTTTTATAATTTCTAAACTTTTTTTACGTTTCAAATCTGATGAATCCAAATCTACTAATCTTAGATACACCCCATCATATTTTGGTTCAGTTTTAATGAATGTAAATGATGTATTTTGTACTACTTCACCTCCAATTTCTGGAAATGTTCTTGGACCTAAATGTAATAAGGTATCAAACTGAACACTATCTATTAACACTTTTCTTAATACTTCATATGAAGATAAAAACATCCAAGAATGTTGGTTAATCATACCTAAAAGACCTTTTTCATGTAAAGCAGACAAACCAGCTTCCATAAAACAAGCCATTAAATCAGCTTTCGATTTTGGGTAATTTTTCTTCACAAATTCTGCTAATGGTACATTCATATTACCACCACCCATATATGGAGGATTATCTACCACACAATGGTACTTTTGTGCTAATGGTAGTAACTGTTTCAGAGCTGAATTAAAACGTGTATACAAATCTTGGGAGAACAAATCCGCCGTTACTAATAACTCGGTTGTTTTCCTTTGTAATGATACTAAAGTATCTAAATCCGTATGCGGTTGCATCAAAGAACCAAAATTAGTTGCTTGTTCTATCAAACGAATGTCATAGGTAAGTGCATCTTTTTTGGTTACCTGTAATGCTGAGAAGATCGTTTGTAATTCATGTTCCGTAAACTTCTCGTCTTTGTAAGTTAAGATATTTGGAGCTACAGGTTTTCTAAAGAAACGACGGTAATATTGTCGTGCTTTCATCACAATAGCAAACGATGCTAACTGAGAGGCACGTTCGTCAATTTCAAAACCATGTAAATTGTTCGCGATGATTTTAGCAGGAATTTCTGAAGATTGGTATCCTTCTTCTTCGTAAATTTTTGCTAATAATTCAAACCCATACACCAAAATATGTCCACTACCACAAGCCTGATCCAATAGTTTTATTTCTTCTACGGAATTGATGCTTAAGAAATCAGAAGTATTTTCTGTTTCTATATAATAAGGCATGTGCTGTTTTAAAGAAGAATTGGGTTTGTTTAATAACCATAATTTACCTACAGTATTTTGCACCATATATTCTACAATCCAACGTGGTGTAAACAACTGAGTCGCCGCTGGAATATCTTCCTTCTTAACTTTACCTGTAGAAGCAAAAACTTCGTCTTTCTTTTCAGAAATATAAAACTGGTACAACCATCCGATGATTTCAACTTCTGTACAATCTTCTTTCGACATGCCTTTTACCACATCTGCTAAAATAGAGATGGGAGAAACCAAATCGTCTGGTAACAAAAGTTCCGTATAATCGTTGATTTTCTCAAATAAAAACGGAAACAAACTATGGTAATAGTTGCACGCTTCTACCAACACCATACGCATAATTTCGTTGTTTGGGTTACTAGAAACGGCTTTTCCATCCAATAAATCGTTGATTAACCCACGATCTAAATCAAACTCTTCCGGAATATTACCACCTTGGATCAATTCTACTACTTCTGCTAAAGAAGATTGAGAACCTTCTACAGGAGAAATAATGGAAACATTAAACGGTTGGAAAGCATTGGTATCCATAAAACGAATAGCCACCAAACGATTGAACCACATATAAGCAACTTTCTCTATTAAGGCTTGCTCGCCAATTTCAGATATTTCTGATTTTAATTTATTTAATGCTTTTTCTTTTCCACGAATACTGGCAGTATCTTCATTTAATACAAAATGTAGTTTTGCACCTACCTGTTCAATCAATTTAAGACGTGCTTGTTGAGCAAATGATTTTAGTTGTCCTGTATTCATGGCTATAATGTAATGTTTTTGTCTTGGTTAATTTGTTCAATCATTTTGTTCTTTAAAGCTTCAATGTAGGCTTCTACATCATCCGAATTTTCTAAACGAACTTTAGTAAACTTCACCAATTTTAAAACTTCGGTTTTATTGATAAAACTTTTTGGTTTTATAACAGGTTCATTTACTACTGGAGTTGAAGTACTTCCATTATCAGAAATAGTTGATTCTTCCGGATATGGTTGTGGATTGTTCTTTTCGATAAAATCAACAATCTTATTCATCGATTGTGTAAATAGATCTTCCAATGTTTTACGAGCCAATTGTAAAGATTCGATATAACGTTCTTTGGAGAACGCATTCAATTTATCACGGTAATCAATCAGAATCAAATCTTTTTGATTATCTTTCAATTGAGCAAAATAAGAATCCTGCTCCAAATTAGTCATCGTTTCTTGGTAAGCATGAATTGTTAATTGACGTTCTTTATCGATGATCTCAATTACTTCTTTCTGGATTTCCTCCATCAAAGTTTTCGCATCACGCATTTTGTTTTGTGCATACGGATTAGGATCTTCATAAAATGCTTTTAAACGATCAATCTTTTGTTGGTCAACAAATTTAAAATTGGATGTATTCCCGTTTAAATATTGTCGAACACTATCAAAAATATTCTTTTGCTCTCCAGACATGAATTCTTGAATCGCATCATAAATATCTTCTTTAAAATCTAACAGTTTATCCTCGTAGTTTTTAAGCTCTTCAAATAGTTTGTTTTGATCGTATTGATGTACTTTATCCAGATCATCCTTAAAAGAATTTAAAATACTTAAGAAAGGATAGGTTGAAGTTTGGTTAATATAACCTTTTACTGCAATCAACTCTTCACTTAATTTCTGTTTGAAGTTCTGTGCAATGGTACGTGGATCAATACCTACATTAGATTCGTTAAATAAATCGTTATGTAATGTTTTTAACTCCGTTAGTTTACGTGGATCAATTTCTACTTGAATTTCTACAGTCGTTGAGTTCCAAGTAGTATTGTTATCTAAACTTTTTAAGAATGCCTTATCATCTAAAATGGTATAATCTTTCTTCGCTTCAATTTTCCCACGTTTAAACAATGATGCAACTATACAGAAAGTTGCCATAGGCTTCCACCCATAAGGCTTCATCTGAAATTTATCACGCAAGCTAGTAAGTGTTGTTAATTCTTGTCCCTGCTTTCTACGTTCCAAATATAATAATACACGTTTCTCGGCATCGTTTAATGATGTGTCATCATCTCCAAATAATTCTACTGACGATCGGTTCATGATTACCGCTAATTGGTTCTCATCATAATTAGCTGTACCAATTAATTTAAGATCAGAGTACGCAACTTCCACTAAGATTTGGAATGCGTCAAGTATTTTAGTTTTTGGATCGTTAGAGGTTGAACCAAAATAAGCTTGTCCATTTAAATAAAATGTAGATCTTGGGATTAATTGCTCTAATAAACGAATAACACCAGCTTTACGCTCTGTTAATTGATTTCCTTTATCCATCAGAATTCGGCGGACTGATTCACTTGACGCATTCGTATTGGCTTTACGAATATAAGATTCCGTTTTATTAATCATTCGAATCTCATTCAACAATCGTTTATCTTCTGGAAGTTTGATAAATAGTAAACCATTCTCCGCAACCGTATTCCCCGTAAAATAATTATCTTGGTCGTATTGAGTAAAATCTGGTGAAATAATATGAATTTTAATTTCGCGTTCTCTGTTATTCATTAACGCCCCATCCACATAACGAGAATATTCAAACTCTTGTTTATTTAAATGATATTTCAATTTAGAATCTTTTATGATTCCATCAAAAACATATTCATTAATACTTTTAGCAATGGCTAACGGATCTAATTCTGTTGACTTAATTTCTTCCTCAACATCCTTTTCTTCATCTGTTAAATACTCATAAAAATCACCCTTGCGTTGGATGTATGATTGCTCTTCTAATAGCGTTAAAGCTTGTTCTACCTCAGTTGTATATTTAGACAAATCAACTGTAGCGTCATCCAAAAGTAAAACCATTACATCGCGTAGTGTTACCTTAAAACTATCGTAGTATTTCACTAAGAATAAAGCTTTCAATATGCGGATTGCAAGCGGATTATGCTTTAATTGATTATTGGCTAATAAAATAGAATTGTACGCATTTGATATTAAAGCTGTCTCTAATCCATTAAATAATTGATCAAATGAAACCAAATGATTAATTGATGTAGATTCCAGAATATATTTTAATACCTCTTGGAAAACTCCTAGCATAGAACGTTCACCTACTGAAGCATTTTGCCCTTGAAAAACATTGTGCTTTGATAAGAATTTGATACATTGTTGAAATAAATCGAATTGATAAGGAACGAATGGAAATTTATTGACAAAATCTTCGGAATCGTCATATCCAACGAACTGTACACCATGTTCTGAAAAACTCAAAAGTGTCTTTAAGTTTTGATGTTCTTTGGAATAGAAATCTGATAGTTGTACTTTTCCAGTATCACTTTTTTCTAATAAACGCTTCTCAATTACTTCATCAACATTTGATGAGGTTAAAGGAATTTTAATCGCGAAACGACCTTGGATCTTCGAGAAATCTTGATTTTGTTTAATCGTTTCATCTCCAATTACGGCTTCTAAATCTTGTTGAGAAGTTACGATAACCCAAGATCTTCCATTACATTTAGTATCTAATGATTCTGTAATCGTTTGAAGATTTAACATCAAACTTACATTATCTGCAATGTACTGCCCTACCTCATCAACAAAGAAATTTAATCTAAAGTTTTTTCCTTTTTCGTTGATGTATTTCTGTACTCTATCTGCGAAATCTTCTATAGAAAATTTAAGTTGGTTTTCTAATTTATCTAAATACCCTTCAAATTGATCTTCTGGTTTGTTAAATGCTTTCGCACATGCAATAGCAATTGCTTCTTCCACCAAAGGATGCGAATATTTATTTCTAGAATCAATCCATGATTTACCGAATTCATTTTCAAACTCCAGCTTAAATTGTTCATAGACACCCTCATCTACTAAGAATGATTCCATCTCCGCAACGTGAGGTGCAAAACCAAAAAAGCCTTGGTGATCATAAAACACTTTATAGAACACTTGAAGAATAGCATCATTATCTTTCTTAGATGTAATCTGTGCGTGTTGATCAATATTAAAAAGGATACTCTCCGATTGATATTTAGATAAAGATGTTTCAATATCAGCTTTTAACTTAGGATCATCTACAATTTTATTTGCGAAAATTTGTCCAAGTGCTTCACCATTTTCAATTTTATTTTCCAGAACATAACTTAAAATTTTCAGCAAATGGGATTTACCAGAACCAAAGAAACCACTGATCCAAACTCCATTTGTTGTAGCTTGATCATTATAGGATTCGAAGAAGTTGGTAATACGTTTTTGGATTTCGTTCGTGACAACGTATTCTTTTACCTCTGTATATATATGTTCTTTGTCGTCAGCTTTTACAACAGTTTCTATTGGTCTGCTGTAATCATCTTTAAAAAGCTGTTTAAAGTTACTCATGAATGAATTTTTTATGTTTAAGTATGTTGTTTGCTCTATAATAATTGTCGTCGATTAGTTCTCCAAATAAGTTTAATGATTGCCCAGTATAAGCTCCGGGATAAAAGATTAAAACAGGTTTGGTTTTAATGGCACTTTGCAAATTATTCAATATTGTATGTGAACGCATGAAAGGATATAAACTACCAACATTCTTTAAGATTAGAAGGTTGTAATCGTTAGATTCTAGGCATTCTTTTATTTTTGGTATGAATATATCGTGTATGTTTAAAGTAGCCTGTAAAGCTCTTTTAAACTGTTCTTTAGATTTTCTTTTTTCAAGTTTCTCAATTTGTTCCACAGTAAAATCTTCAAATATAATTTCTGAAGCTAATTGGAATAAATCTATTACCAATGCTTGAATAGAGTTAGTCTTTAATTTCTTTCTCAGATTTTCAATCTGCTTCTCGTACTCATTGTGTAACTTTACTTCGTATGGTGCGATCCAAAAAGGTATTTCACCATTAAGAGCTTCCATCTTAAGAAACCCTTCAGAAGAAGTTATTTTGAATATGGTATCAAAATCTTGTTTAATTTGTAATTCGTCTATCATTTTACTGTAATAGGTATTTTAAATCATCCGCACTTAATAGACCTTGTATTGAAAAGTCCAAAAATGGTTTAATGATCGTTCTGTTTTTTTGATCATCTAATAATCCCGCTTGTGTCAAAATTCTAAACGTAACTTGTTTCACTTTATCTTTAGTAGATTGAGCTAACTGTTCAATTTTAGCATTTTGATCCGCTTTATCATTGAAAAATTTTTGGTAATCGTAATCTGTAACATTGAAATCAAAAATCGATAATTTGTCTATCAAAATATCATCAATAAATTCTCGGAATATTCGATAAGATCTAATGCAGGAAAGGTAACAAATTAATTTCTTATTTTCCATTGTTGTTTCTGAAAGAAAAAGTCGTTCTACTTCTGATAAACTATTTATTCTAATTTTGATCTCAGCAAATTCACGTTTACTTGTTTTTAATCGATCCTTACCTAATACCTCTAATTGGAACTTATCAATAGACACTTCATTATCCAATAACCACTGATTAACCAGAATCATTTCATCTAACAATAAAGCTCCGGCGGTTAACGAGAATTTGTAGTCTTTACTATACTTTCCCATTATTGTATTTATATTCTTCAACACTTACTAATAACTCATCTACTTCAACCGAAAGAATACTGGCAATCTTGTACAAAGTTTCAATTGATGGTTGGTGACGATTACTTACGTAACCATTAACCATATTATAACTTTTGCCTAACTGGTCTGCTAGCCAAGTCTGTTTTATACCTTTCTTATCTATAATTTCCTTGATCCTATTCATTTAGAATTTTTAATCGAACGAGGTAAAAATAGTGAATTATATGAGATAATTTTTAACAAAATTTATATTATTTAATAAGTTCAAATATGCTGATTATACTTTAATAAAGAAACCCACATTCCAATTACAGAAGGTGGGTTTATATATAGTCATTCCTATATTAATACTTATAGATTTTTGAATTTAGATTTTTAGTTGCATAGTAGAAATTTCGGACTTGATCGAGTGATGTTGTTTTTACATAAAGACTAAATGCATCTCCGGTATCATGTTCATGAGTCAATGCTTTGACTATATCATGGTTTACTCCATAATTTACTAAGTTTGTAATAAACGTAGATCGCATTTCGTGGCTACTTATATAATCCGAAATCAACTCTTCTGTACTTTCTTTTTGGAGACCAAATACATTATACTCCAAGTTGAATTTATCCTTAATTTTTAAAGCTTTCAAAAGCTTTCTAATTCCATCGTTTATATATGCTAATGAATAGATATGTGGAAAACTATTACCGTTTCTTAAATAGATATCCATGGCTGGCTTAAAAACTGGTGAAAATGTATCATCGTTAGTTTTCCTCGCAATGTTTCTAGCAATTGGCAATTCTTTACCATCTATATTAATAAATGTTATTTTATGATTTTTCAATTCCTTTATACTTTGATATCTCATCCCAGTTGTTGCTCCAAGTATTATATAATCTTTTGCGTTCTGCAATAATTTTGATTTTGGCTGGTACTCTAGAATTTTAACTAAAATATCCTCATTTATATAAAACTTTTTCTTTTTACCAGCGTTTTTGATTTTAATCTTTGGAGATTTAAAATTGATATTATTTCTTAAACCTTCACCTGAAGCTTTATTAACAAGTGATAAAAAAGAATCAGACAAATTATCAATAGATTGTTTAGCGTATCCCTCTTCGCTAAATGTTGGTTTTTTGTTTTTAAGATTATTAGATTTAAGATTTATTCTACCAGTTTTGATCTTGTTGGTAACGTGTTGAAACTCCACAATTACCTCCTCATCTAGTTCTGAAAAAATAAATTTCCTCTTTTTATACTGTTCATAGTTTAACCAATGCTTATACGTTTTGATATAACTTTTAATAGTCTCGATTCCAACAATGGGCGTATTATTATCAAACTGAAACTTACAATCATTAATATAGTAGTCTATAAACTCCGAAACCACATTCTTATTGATTTTCTCCTTTACTTCTTGATTCTTAAATTTTGTAGGTGATAATATTCCTTTGCCGACTCTTAATTCATCTAATTTGATTCTGAAGTCTTCCGCAGATGGTAATTTTCCCAAATTTTGAAAATACAGAATTGACTCTTGTACACATGATTCAAATATTGCTATACAAGTCTTAAGTTTAGAGGCATTAGGTTTACGAGATTTATTAAGGAAATCCCTATTATAAACATAGTTGCCTATTAATTTATTCGTTTTTGGATCTAGTTTGCCTTTAACTCCAAACTCTTCTGGTCTTATAGAAATACCCAACCCAATTTTTAAACGCTTATCTTCATTAAAGATATTTGCGATAATAACCTGTACACTACTTTCCTTTCCTTCAATCTTATTTTTTAATAAATACGTAATCATATAACATTTCTAACAATACTACCGGATAATTTTTTTAATTCCAAAATCATGAAAGAAAAAAAAGGGGAACCCAAAGGGGGAACCCATCTTGTGATGATATATGATAAATAATGATGACTTATGTTAATAACTGATGACAAATAACTCTCTATAGATAATTAATTTTCAGATAGTTACGCCTTATTTAATAGTGAATCAATAATTTATGGAATAAATAGAAATGGATCTTGTAAATTCCTTAATTTGTTTAACGTACTTATATCTTGAGGTTCGTTTCCAATTGTTAAATATAGGTGCTCCAGATTAATTAATTTGTCAATATTTTTAGGAAGAACATAATTTTGATAATCATTTTCATCATAAATACTATACCAATCAATATTGTATTCTAAGTTTTTTAGATTATTTAATTTAGCAAAGTCAAAACTAGAAAGATCGGACTGATGATCAGTAGTTAGTAATATTTTAATAGTTTCAAGTTGGGTAAGATTATTGATAATTTCTTTGTTATAAATACTGAGAGATGCGCCAGCTGTGTTAGAATAACTATTACCCATCCCAATTTCTCTCAATGATTTTATATCTACTAATTCATTGTTTAGGTATACGTTTACAAAATTCGAATAAAATATTGATTTTAAATTCTGAAGATTTGTTATAGTAGCCGGAAGTTTTGGAATTATATTATTATTTAAACTTAAACTTTCTAATGAAGTTAGGTTTCCTAAAGAATTTGGTAAATAAGTATAATCACCTTTAAGATAAAGCGACTTTAAATTTTTTAAGTTATCAAAATAATTTTGACTATAATCTCCCGCAATATCCAGTCTTAATGACTCTATATTAGAATTAAATATAAATTTATCTGAATAGACAAACCCATTGAAAATTTCCAACTTTTTAAGGGACTTAAAGTTTGGAATCTCAATTTTCTGATCTCCATACCTCGAATTAAACTGACTCAAACTTAATTCTTTCAAATGAACCAAATTATCTGCATTCTTTATATTGTTCGTAATTAAAGATAACAAGTATTTACTAGTATTGTTAGTAGCATCCGTAAATTTTAATACTTCGAGATCAACTAAATTAGATAATTTATCAAAATCTATAATGTAATTCAATCTTTGAGTCAAATTTACTTTTCTATCTTTAGACAATGATACTTCTTTTAATTTTTCTAATTTGTTTAATTCTATACTCAAATCTATATCACCGGATAAAAGAAATGAATTAAAGTTATTTGTAAATGAATGACTTTCAGGTAGATTTATTTTTGTTACACGGTTTACTCCTTCAAATTCTTCTGTTGTAATACCATAAATAAGATTAAGAGGTGAATTAAAATAGCCTTCCTCATAACGACCCAGTTTTTTGTAAAGTTCTTTTATTGCTTCCTTATCTGTTTGTGAATCTATTTGCGCAAAACCATTCGAAATAATAAATAGAGTAAAAACGAGTAAAATTTTTTTCATAAGTAATATTGTGTTCTTGATAGAACAAATATAATTTAAAGAATTGAAAGTATTTAGTAAATTTGGGTAGTAATAAAACACAAACAAAATGGAATATAATTATAACAATCTTATTGTTGAAGTAGAAAATAAAATTGCTTTAGTGACTTTAAACCGTCCTCAAGCGTTGAATGCCCTGAATAAAGATTTGTTAGATGACATTTCAAACTTCTTAACAGATGCTGATTTTGATTCGAATATTCGAGTGGTCATCTTAACAGGTGCCGGAGAAAAATCTTTTGTTGCAGGTGCAGATATCAAGGAATTTGCAGACTTTGATGGCCGCCAGGGAGAACAATTGGCTGCTAAAGGCCAAGAAAATGTCTTTGATAAAATTGAAGATTTCAAAAAACCTGTTATTGCGGCTATTAATGGTTTTGCATTGGGAGGAGGATTAGAGTTGGCAATGGCATCTCATTTCCGTATTGCTTCTACGAATGCTAAATTAGGTTTGCCGGAAGTTACATTAGGATTGATCCCGGGATATGGAGGAACGCAGCGTTTACCAAAATTGATAGGCAAAGGTCGAGCGATGCAGGCAATTATGACAGCAGATATGTTTACAGCAGAGCGTGCTTATGAAATAGGTTTGGTAAATGAAGTGGTAGAGCAATCAGAATTGATTAACCGGGCAAAAGAAATCGCTTCTAAAATTTCTAAAAATTCATCTGTTGCAATTCGTCACGCAATCAAAGCGATTAATGCATCAGACAGAGACAATGGCTTTGAGATTGAAATTGAAAGTTTTGGAAATTTATTCGATGAAGAAGATTTCAGAGAAGGAACTACTGCTTTTGTGGAGAAAAGAAAACCGAACTTTAAGTAATTGGTCTTAAAAATAAATGTTTATAAAAAGCTTCAGGATATCTTGAAGCTTTTTAATTTTACAGTATGAAAAAAATGTTTTTTGGATTCATTTTAATGATGAGTTCTGTTGTGTTTTCGCAAGAAATTTATCAAGTTATAGCTCCGGAAGGGTTAACCGTTAGAACAAGTCCGAACGGAAAAAGAGTAGGAAAAATTCCGTATGGCTACCCTGTAAAAATAAAAGAAAAAGGAGAAGCTTTTTCTATTTTAGATAATGGGAAAGCAAAAAATGGAAATTGGATGAAGTTAGATGTAAATTCATCAAAATTAGTTCTTGACGAAGGGATTAATGATTCTATTTTACAAAACGATTTGTACTCGTTCAGCGGTTATCTGATTACGCAGCAAAATTTTATCAATCAATTCGAAAAAGAAATTTCTACACATCCTGCTTTTAACGAATTCTATTTGGCGACAGCTTACAAATGTTTTGCGATAAAAGGTGATTTTTTTGGTGATGGAGTAGTTGATTATCTATACAGAATGATTGATACAAAGGGAAATGTCCGTTTGTTTATTGTAAATAATCAGAAAAAAGGAAGTCAGATTTATGGTCTGGGAGGAGCGAAAGATCCGTTTAAAATTACAAATTATGATTTCGGAACCTTGATGATGATCCCAAAAGGAACACCTCTTTATTCGAATTATAAAGATGGAGTAAAACGAAATTTAAATGGTGTTTCTAAAAATGAAATTGTAACTTTAGACTATGATGCGATTTATGTGCATCAGGATAATGCAAAAGAAGGTGGTTTTATTTACCGAAAAGACGGTAAATGGAACTGGCTCAACCAAAAATAACCAAAATTAATCTATGAAAAAAAGTTTGTTCTTGTGTTTTATCGTCTTTTCTTCTTATGTCTTCTCACAAACAGATTATTATGTGACAGCTCCGAGTGGTTTAATCGTCAGAGATAAACCAAATGGAAAACGAATAGGAAAAATTCCATATGGATCTTCTGTAAAAGTAGAAAATAAATTGGCACCTTATTCAGTTGTGGATAATGGAAAAAATATTGAAGGGAATTGGGTGAAAATTGCAGGAAATAATTTTCAAGTGCTTGTAGATGATGATTTAACTTTTCCGATTGATACAAATAAATATTATGCTTTTGACGGTTTTTTAACTTCAAAGGAGGAATTTATTCATCAAAATGAAAGAATAATCGCGAAATACCCAGCGCTTAAAGATTACTATTTAGCAACTTCTTTTGATGTTTTTGCGATAAAGGGTGATTTTTTTGGAGATACGATAGAAGATGATTTATTCCGAATGATAGATCCAAAAGGGAATGTTAGAATCATGATTCTTAATCATCAAAAAAATGGAAGTCAGATTTATGGATTAGGAGGAACAAAAGATCCTTTTGAAATCGAAGATTATAGTTTGCCTATTTTATATAAAGTTTCAAAAGGAACACCACTTTGGTCAAATTATGAAGAGGATTTCAGAGCATTTAAAGATGTTCCGAAAAATGAAATTGTCAAATTAAATTATGATGCGTTTTACATCCATGAATCGGAAGCTTGCGGAGGAGGATTTATCTTCTGGAAGAATAATAAATGGAATTGGTTACAACAAGAATAATGAATAAATACTATGCAAAATATAGAAAGTAAAGTCGCTTATATAACAGGCGGAACAAAAGGAATCGGGTTAGGAATTGCGAAAGCTTTATTAGAAAATGGAATTAAAGTTGCTATTTCCGGACGAAATATTGATGATGTAGAAAAAGCGCGTCATTACTTAGGAAATCAAAATGTTTTAGCTATTCAGTCGGATGTAAGACATTTTGAAGATGAACAAAATGCAGTGGAACAGATTATTGCTGCGTTCGGACATCTGGATGTGGTAATAGCAAATGCCGGATTGGGAAAATTTGCACCTGTTGATGAATTATCTTTAGAGGATTGGCATGCTATGATTGACACGAATTTGACAGGCGTTTTTCATACAATGAAAGCATCTGTTGAAGCGTTAAAAGTATCAAAAGGGTATTATATTTCGATTGCGTCTTTGGCGGGAACAAATTTCTTTGCGAATGGAGCAGGATACAATGCGTCAAAGTTTGGAGTAGTAGGTTTTACACAAGCAGCTATGCTTGATTTACGGAATTACGATATCAAATGTACTACGATTATGCCTGGCTCTGTGACTTCTCATTTTAATGGTCATGTTCCAAATGAAGAAGATGCCTGGAAAATTCAACCAGAAGATTTAGGGCAGATGGTCGTTGATTTATTGAAAATGAACCCAAACGTTTTACCAAGTAAAATAGAAGTACGTCCCACAAAGACGAAGTAATATAAAGACCTCATTTAGAGGTCTTTTTTTGTTGAAAAAAGATTTTATTTTCATCGCTAGAATACATAGATTAGTAATCTGAAAATTAGTCTGTTTTTGGATATTATTTTTAATAAATAACAATGAGTTTTAAACAAAAAATAAACGTGTATAGACGCAAAATTATGCGTGGTTTAACAGGTGGTATTGGGAAAGGTTCGCTTGAAAATATTAACAAGAGTGAGTCAATAAAAATCGAACGAGTTCTAATTAACCGGCCTAATCAACGTTTGGGAAATACCTTGTTGATAACTCCTCTTGTTCAGGAAATTATACAGTTTAATCCAAAGGTAAAAATAGATTTGTTTGTAAAAGGAAAGGTAGCTCCTATTGTTTTCGAAAATTATCCTCAAATCGATCAAATTATTGAATTACCCAAAAAACCTTTTAAGGACTTAGCAAGCTACATCAAAGTTTGGTTGAAGATAAAAAGGAAGAAATATGATTTGGTGATTAACGTAGACAAACAATCTTCATCCGGACGTCTTTCTACTTCTTTTGCTAATTCTAAATATAAGCTTTTTGGAGATGAGTTTATTGCCGATACAACACAAGAAAATCAGTTGCATCAAGCGCAATATCCTGTTTATCAATTCAGAAAGTTTTTGGAGTTATTTGATGGGAAAGAGCGAAAAGAGGCAGTTCCTCAACAAAATATACAGTTAAGTGAAAGAGAAATAGAAAAAGGCAAAAAAATGTTGGAAGAAATTACTGAAAACTCTTCTAAGAAAACAATCGCTTTTTTCACTTTTGCAACTGGTGCAAAATGTTACAATGAAGAATGGTGGACAGAGTTTTACAATTTATTTTACCCTAAATATGCTGAAGAATATAATTTAATTGAAATACTTCCGGTTGAAAATATTTCGATGTTAACACATAAATTACCGGAATATTATAGTAAAGATGTTCGTGAAATTGCATCTGTTATGTTTAATTGTGAAGTTGTAATTGCAGCAGATTCAGGAATGATGCACCTTAGTAGTGCAGCGCCTTCTAAGACAATTGGTTTATTCAAATCAGAAGATTTTATGCAAAGGTATAAGCCTTATGGAGAAGGAAATGCAGTTGTCTTAGCAAAAGATGATAACCAAGAAGGAGTAATGGAAGCCCTAGAGATAATATTGTAAAAAAGCTTCCTTAAAATTTTAATTATTTTTTTTCGTTATTCTATAAAAATCTTTTGCAGTTTCGAGTTCTATTCTTCCTGAGTGTATGGTTAGCGAACAGTTTTGTCTCGGCGCAAAACTTTGGGTGGAAAAATCCAAATTATAGACAAGATTCTGTTCAGATTTCAGATACCATACAACTACTAAACAAAGGAATTCTTGCCGAAAAATTTCAGGTTTTAGATTCTGCCGGAAATTTAATTCCGAAAGACTTTTATACCATTAATGTTGAACGAAATGAAATCTATTTCGACTCTTCTTTAGCAAAGCAAATGGTAAAGATTCAGTATTTCGTGAACCCTAAATTAGCTGAATCAGTTTTTTATGCAAAAAATCCGAACATCATTGTTCATGATGCAAAACCTGTTGATATTTTTCATCAAATAGAACCAAATTCAAAACAATCAACGAAAGATGTTTTTGATGGGCTGAACAGTAAAGGTTCGATGGTACGAGGCATTCGTTTTGGAAATAATCAAAGTGCTTCCGTCCAGTCTTCGTTGGATTTAGAATTATCAGGGAAATTGTCCGATGATATTACAGTGAGCGCAGCCATTGCGGATAATAATGTACCGATAGAATCTGATGGTTATACACAAAATCTACAGGAATTTGATAAAGTATACATCGAATTAGCCAATAAAAATTCTAAAATTCGTGCCGGTCATATTGATATTAATACATCACAAGAACGAGATTTTTTTAATCCATTCAATCAAAAGGTTACAGGACTGCAATTGTCTACACAACTAAAAGGAGAGCAGTCTTCAACGAATATTTTTGCTTCAGGAAGTATTACGCGAGGCGAATTTATGCGGGTTAATTTTGTTGGACAAGACGGAAATCAAGGACCTTACCGACTTTCAGGAAAGAATAATGAACTATATGTAATCATTATTTCAGGAAGTGAAAAAGTATATATAGATGGTGTTTTACTGGAACGTGGAGAGCAGAATGATTATGTGATAAATTACAATACAGGAGAAATTTCCTTCACTTCAAGTCGATTGATTACAGCCAATACCCGTATTAATGTTGAATACTTATATAATTCTCGCAATTATTCCCAGGTTTTGCTTTACGGAGGTGCTGAATATGAATCGGAACGATTAAAGTTATCAGGTTTTTTCTTTTCTCAAGGAGATTCTAAAAATAATTCGCTTGGAAATGATTTAACAGATCAGGAAAAACAAATCTTGGCAAATGCCGGAAACGATCCGGACAAGATGTATACTGTTTCTGCTGAAAAAACAACGTATGATTCAAACAAAATTTTATACCGAAAACTAAGTTTAAACGGCTTCGATATTTTTGAATATTCGACTGATCCAACTGACGAATTGTATCAGGTTGCTTTTACATATGTTGGAGCAAATCAGGGAAATTACCGGCAAATAAATGCAAATCAAAACGGAAAAGTTTTTCAATACAATGAACCAATTGCAGGTGTTTTGCAAGGAGATTATGAACCAATTAAACAATTGATTTCCCCTAAAAAATTACAGATTTATACATTGAATGGTCAATATCAATTAAAAAATAATGGAAATATTGGTTTTAATTTAGGATTGAGTAATTATGATCAGAATTTATTTTCTTCGATTGATGATGCGAACAATTCCGGCTTAGCGACACGGGTATATGGAGAAAAAACGTTTTCTTTTAAGGACTGGAAAATTACGCCTTACGCAGAATGGAATTATATTCATAAAAATTATAAAAGTGCTGAACGTCTGCGTGCTGTTGAATTTGCACGTGATTTTAATTTAGAACAAGAATTAAGCGGAGTCAATCAGAATTTTATGACAGCAAAAATTCATTCGGCTTGGAAAGAAAAATTTACGGCACAATATAAGTTGGATTATCTTGAAAATGCAGGTTTGTATAAAGGAGTAAGAAATCAACTTGATGCCAATTATAAAACATCGAAAGATGAAATTATTGCTCAAGCGAATATTTTATCCACGAAAGCAACGCTTCAGAACACCAATTTTTCACGTTATATGGTAGATGGAAAACGTAAAATCGGAACTAAATTCTGGGTTGGTGCTCGTGTTTGGGGTGAAAATAATGAGATGGATGATTTGACATTGAATCAAAAATCGAACTTGAGTTTTAAGTGGAATGAATTTCAGGTGAAAGGAGGTTTTGCAGATTCTATTGGACATAAAATTGATCTGACAGTTTATCAGAGACAAGATGATTCGGTTCGTTTAGGAGCCTGGCAAAATATTCAACAAAGTAAAGGAGCTATTTTTAATTCTACTTTAATTCAAAAACCAAATCATCAATTGAGTTTGAATTTCCATTACAGAAGAGTAAATTATCAGTTTTTAGAAACTTCAAATGAAGACTTTATGACCGGAAATGTGAAATGGTATAAAGCTTTTTTTAATCAGGGGTTACAATTAAATGTTGACTATGAGGTTGGAAGTGGAGTGGAACCGCAACGGGAATTTCAATATGTGAAGGTCTCGGATGGAATGGGAATTTATAAATGGACGGATTATAATGGTGATGGGATCGAGCAAATTGATGAATTTGAAGTGGCCGAATTTATTGATCAAGCGAATTATATTCGTGTCTATACCAATACGATTGAATACCTAAAAACAAATAAGAATCAGTTCAATTTTACCTTGCGTTTTCGACCAAAGCAGGTTTTCAATACTGAAAATGAGTTTTGGAACCGCTGGATGTTTCAGCAAACTATTTCGGCAAGTAATTCTCTTCGGAAAGAAGGTTCTACATTGGAATGGAATCCTTTTACGAATTCATCTCAAATTTTGGGTAAAACAAGAAGTATTCGCTCTTCTGTTTTTTTTAATCAAGGAACGCAATATAAATGGTCTTCAAACTTTATTTACAATCAACAACAATCTCAAACATATGTTTATACAGGTTCTGAATACCGGGATTCAGATAGTTATTTGTTGCAGACACGGTATAAAATTTTGCAGGATTTAATTGCGAGTTTGGACACTGAATATATGGTGATCAATAGCGATTCGGAATTGTTTTTAAGTCGTCAATATAAATTGAATACTATACGTTTGTCTCCAAAAATCACATATCAGACGGAAAAATCAATTGTTACGTCGTTGTTTTATAATTATCAGAATAAAAAAAATGTTTCGGGAGAAGAACAATTACATCAATCCGATTTAGGAACAGAAATCCAGTGGAATAGTTCGGATAAAATGAGTCTGCTGGGAAGCTTTAGTTTTATCAATAATAAATTTACAGGAAACCAGGAATCTGTAGTCGGAAATCAGATGATGGAAGGTTTGCGTGCCGGAAATAATTTTGTTTGGCAATTGCAACTGCAGCGACAAATTACAAGTTTTTTGCAATTGAATATCTCATATGACGGACGAAAAACAGAACAAAATAAGCCAATACATACCGGAAGTGTACAGGTACAGGCAAGATTTTAAAACATGAAAGGCATTTGATTAAAACGCCTTTCATGTTTTAAATTAGTTTATTTTCTCTTCGTAATACAACGGATTTCCTTCTTCATCAAAACCAAGAATAGTTAAAGTGTAGCCTTTGGGATTATCATTGTTAAAATATTCAATATTTGATTGGTTAAGTAGATTTGGATTCCAATAGAGTGTTTCTCTCTTATCATTTGGAATATCTTTATAAAGTGTTTCGTATTCGTCGTTACTAAGAAATGGAGCAGGTTTATCGTAACCCGTTAAATTGATACTATTTTTGGGAGAAGAAATAGTACTTGCAGCTCTTGTATGTCCTTTTTTCAAATAAACGGCAATTGCGTAACCTATGATGCCTCCTTTGTAAATTTTTACCATAGCGATATCATTTGGGTTGATACCAGCTAATGTTGAAGCGTCTATCAGCCTTTCGTCTAAATAAACATTAGCTATAGTATTTCGTATGATAGGAGTAGGTACACCTCTTTGATATTGAACAGTTAGCCCCGCTACTCTTCCAGTTAAAAAATCAATGATATTCGTATATGACATAACATTGTAATCACCATGAATAAAATCTAAAACAGTTTCATGAAAGTTATTTTTGAAGATTCCGCTACTTAATTCATCATTTAATTTCTTTGTATTAGACTCTTTTTCAGCTCTCACGATTACTTCTTTTAGTCGGATACTTTTGTCATTTACAATTTTGTTGATTTTCTGCTGTTCAACAACTTGTTTCTCTGTATCAAGATTTTGTTCTGATTTTCGTTCTACGAGATAATATTGGGTAGGAGGTAGCCCCTTTTTTAAAGGACTAAAATTATCGATGGGAACAAATGATAAGTTTAAATAATCATCATTTTTAGATTTCGATTGTTTGGTATTTCGATAATAATAAATAGTAACCGGATTGTAAGAGATAAGATTATTTAGTTCAAAGTTTCCATTTGCATCTGTTTCTACTTGGAATAATTGTTTTTCATTATTCGGACTCTCAGTAAATAGATTAAGAGTTGTGTTGGTTAATGGTTCGTTATTTAGAATTGCTTTTCCTTTGTAGGACAAATAATGATTTGTATTTTTTTTCTGTTGACGATTTATATTAAAGGCGTTGTTCCAATTCATTTTTTTGAATTCTTCCGAAATAAGCAAAGCATCTAATGCTTCAGAATTAGAATGTTCTAAATATTGAGCAGGATTACTTATTTTGTCATTAAAGTCACTTGTTAGATAAAGCGCAGACAGTAAATTATCACTCAGATTTTTTTTAGAATTATTTATACGAACTGTATAGGGAATTGATTCTTTCGATTTCAGTTCGATTGTATTTATTTCCCTGGGATTTTTATTTGTATCGAAAATAAGTTCGGGTGTAGGAATTGCTATTGATTGGTCTGAAAAATTATTAACTAAACGTTGGGCAATAAGATGGTCATTTTCATCAAATACACTAAGGTTCAAAATTCCTTTGTTTTTCTGAAGAGATTCAGCAGGAATAGTTTGAGAAATAACTTCAATATCTTTTTTAATTGTTGCCTTATAAACTACTTTATGATTAACAGTTCCGACGATTTTATAATGTAATAATTTTTTCTGACGATTGATTGATTTTAATTGGTATGCAATTTCTCCATGATGAATAACTTTAAATAAAACACCTTCTTTTTTAGCGAAGGGTAAATCTACAATTTGTTGATAACCGGTCTCATCGTTTAGTTGTAATTGATAAGACTTATTTGGTTGGGCTTTCAAATAGAAAGAAGCAACATTCTCATCAAGGCTGTTAAAAGTCAAGATTTTATTAACAGGGTTATTTTTTTCGAAAATAACCCCTGACCATTTTTTAGGTAGCTCTCCAATAGTTCGTAATCTTACGGTAAATTTTGTCGTTTGATTTTCTATGAATGTTCCGCTTTCCGGATGAATAGATGCACGCCATTTAATTTCATCATTCTTGGTTAATTTTAGTGTTGATGTAGGATTATAAATTGCAATTGGTTGAATGTATTGAAAATCTTCAGAAAAAGATGTCATATACGTGGTGTAAGCTCTCACAAAATAAATATCTTCTTGTAGATCATCTTTTAATGAAAAACTTCCATCACTTTGTCCTTTAAAAACAGGAAGCAATTTCTTGTCAATTTTCTTTTTGTCTTTATCGTATAATTCAACAAAAAGGTTAGTCGAAATAGAACTCGGTTTATATCCGTTAAGAATAAACGCTTTAAACCATATTGTTTCGCCGGCAATGTAACTTTCCTTATTGAATAAGATGTAAATTTTTTCTTGGCTATAATTCTCCTCAAGGTTCTTTATCGCTGCATCAAGTTTTGTCTGAGCATTAAGTTGTATACATATACAAACAAACAACCATACAATTTTAAATTTCATCTTCAACTTAATTAATTTTGATTAAGATAGGTTGTTTTTTGTAAAATAACAATCTTTACATTCTGTTTACTTCGTCAGAGTTTCCTGTTTCACGGTTTTTAACAGATAATTTGTTGCTTCCGAATTTATAATTAATTCCAATTCGAATACTTTGCATATCCCATACATTTGCAAATTTTTGTATTACTCCATTATTATTTTGAGACAAGTATTCTTGTGCTTTGAAAATATCTGTTGCATTGAAGCTTAATTCTAATTTTTTGTCCAACATCAAGTATTTGAATGAAAGATTAAATCTTGCATAAGGTTTTAGTGAATAATTCTGAAATGTTTCACCAAAATTTTGAAAATAAAGCAAGTTGACAAATAACGTTTTCTTCTCGTTCAACGTAAAATCATTTGATGTAAACAAAGAACTCGACCAGCCTTTGAAACGCTGTGTGGAAATTGCAACATTAGAACTTGAATAACTTACTTGAAACGTAGAGGTACTTGTCCACCATTTTGTAGGATTGAATGTTAAACTTTGCGTCACGCCAATTTCATCGGAATCTACAAAATTCATCCAAATAAAAGCATTGTTTTGTGTAGTAGGATCAATAATAGAAGCTTGATTAACACCGTTTCTCAAACTTGAAAGGTACACTCGTGTATCCAATTTTTTATACGTAAAAGTCAACTCAAAATTATGTGTAAAAGCCGGTTGTAAAAAAGGATTTCCTTCGTTGTAAGTGTATTCGTTTTCAATCATTCTGAAAGGGTTTAAACTTTCATAATTTGGACGATTGATTCGACGCGAATAATTAAACCCAAGCGAAGTTTTGTCATTAAATGTGTGTAACAAATAGAAACTTGGAAATAATTTTATATAATCAGTTTTATTGGTTTGATTTTTCTCTCTCGAAAAACCTTCTGTTTGTGTCGCTTCCAAACGTAAACCGGCTTGCATCTGCCATTTTTCTCCAAACTTTTTGTTTCCGGAAACATAAACCGCTTCGTTGTTTTCTTTGTATTTGAAAAGATTTGATAAATCAGCGTCAAATGTATAATCTAAGTTTTCATTAGCTTCAAAAGCTTCAATCAGATTGTTTGATTTTGTCTGCGAAATTCTCGCTCCAAAACTCAAATTAATGGTCTTCATAGGAAATTCAACATCTATTTTACCAGATAAATTTTCAATCCTGTTATCCAAATTACTTTTCCCTCCGAAGAAAGTATTGTTTATCTCATGACCATTATTATCAAATTCTTTTGAAGAAAAATTACGATTCATTGGAGAAGTATAATTTGCATAATCTGCGTCAAAAGAAATCTTTTTTCCCAGCGAATCAATTTTATATTCTGAAAATAAATTAACCAAAATTTGATTCGTTTTTTGATTTGAGAAAGAACTTCCACGATTTGTTTTAATGATTTGATTCAAATTATTTTTGAAGAATAATTGTTGTGGATTTTCAGAATCAGATTTACCGTTATTGATAGAAAGTTTAGTTCCAACAGACCATTTATCCGTTAATTTATAATCAACAGCCAAATTTCCGCCAATGTATTTGTAAATATAATCTGTATTCGAAACACTGTGACGACGACTATCAGTAAAAAATAATTCGTTATCCCAAGTTCTCAAAAATCGACGATCGCCAATATTCATCGAACTTTGAATGGTCCACTTCTTTTTTTGAAGATTGTATGCAGCGTTCAATCTTTCTGTGTTGCGCAAAGAACGTTGATAAGAACCTCCGATATTTGCATTCCAACTGTCTTTTTTGATTCGTTTCGTTACAATATTGAGAATTCCACTATTTCCTTCGGCTTCATATTTTGCAGGTGGAGTTGTAATCACTTCTATTTTCGAAATATCACTTGCACTCATGCTTTCTAAATAATTTGCCAAATCGGTTTGTGACATATAAGTTGGTTTATCGTCAATCAAAACCATAACAGAATTTTTTCCTGAAATTGCAATCGCATCACCTGCTACATTAAGTCCGGGAGTTACTCGTAAAACGTCCATCGCAGTTCCTCCGGCTGCTGAAGTAGAATTTTCAACATTGAAAACAAACCGATCAATTTTACGTTCCATTACTTTTTTCTGTGCATCAACCACCACTTCTTTTAAATTCGTTGAAGTTTTTATCTCAATTTTTCCTAGATCTATTGGTTGTTGCAAAATGATTTCTTTCTGAAAAACAACTTGCTCAAAATAGATAACTTCTAATCGATAGGTGTCTGATTTTGTTTCAATACTGAATTGACCAACTTCATTTGTTGTAAGATTAATGATTGTGTCTTGATTAGAAAGACTAATGTCTAAATAAGGAACTGCCTGGTTGTTTTCGAAAAATTCACCTTTTAATTCGTAAGTCTGTGCAGATAAAATAACTGAACATAATAAGAAAGAGAGTTGAATAAATGTTTTCATCTTGTATTAATTTTAAACAAATATTCGGAGAGTTGGCTGTATTTTATATATGTTATCGACGAACCCCGATAGATTATCGACGAATTGATTAACCAAAAAAAAACTCAAGAATCTCTTGAGTTTTTTTGTTTAATTTATTTTTCCTTCATGATAAACAGGATTTCCTTTTCCGTCGAATCCAATTATGGTTAATTGATAGTCTTTTGGTTTATCATTGTTGAAATATTCTATTTCTGTGTTTTCTCCTGACTCCAAATACAAATTTGGATTCCAAAATAAAGTACTTCTTATATCATTTGGAACATCGTTGTAAAGCGATTCGTAATCATCTAAACTAAAATATGGTAGGGACTGATTATAACCACCAATTTGAATTAAGTTATTTGGAAGCATTGGGGTGTTGTCAATTTGTGCCTCACTTCCCCGCTTCGAGTAAATCGCAATTGCATTTCCAAGCAAACCAGCACCTTTAAAAACCTTTACCATTGCAATATCTCTCACATTGATGCTGGTTAGATGATCTGAAGAAACTTTCATTTCGTTCCAATAAATTGAAACTTCAGAGTTTCTGATTTTTGGAACTCCATTAGAAACTGTTAACCCAGAAACTCTTCCAGCTAAAAAATCAACAATATTCGTATAGCTTTCTATGGGCTGAGATTCGTTAACAAAATCAATAATGGTTTCATTCATACTTTGAAACATTCCACTACTTAATTCATTATTCAGCTTCTCTGTTTTGGATTTTTTATCTGCTTTTACAACAACCTCTTTCAAGCGAATGCTTTTGTCATTGATGATTTTGATATTCTGTTTATAGGTATTCTGCTTTTCGACTTCTTCTTTATTTGTTATTTCTTCTAATAAATAAGGTGTTGCAGGTAATTTAGATTTATAACTTGTGCTTTTGTAATTTGGTACGACAGACAACGTTAAAGTTCCGTTATTGGCTTGTTTTCCATTTTCTGAATTCAAGAAATAATTCATCGCCATAGGACCATAATAGAATAAATTATTCATTTCGAAATTACCTTCATAATCTGTATCAAGCGTTGCAAATTGTTTCCCATTATTCTGTATTTTGTAAATAATACTTAAAGAAGCATTACTCAGTTCTCTTCCGTTATTATATGCTTTTACTGTGTACGAAAGATATCTACGATCGTTGTCAATAGTCGGTTTTACGATATTTCCAACTATTAAATCTTCCCAATTAAATCTTCTCCATTTTTCTGTTATCAGGAGAGCATCTAGATTTTCTGAATACTCATTATTTTTAAAATATTGTGTAGGATGATTAATTTTTGAACTAAAATCTCGTGTTAACAACATCGCTGAAATTAAATTATCTTCATCATTATTTTTTTGATCTTTAATGACGGTTGAAAAATTAATTTCTTCAGGATATTTTAGCTTAATTGTATTTAATTCTCGTGGATTAGTTGTTGTTTCGAAAGAAATTTCAGGTTTTTTGTACAATTCTTTTGGATTGATAAAAATCAAACGATTGGCAACCTGAATATCATTTGCATCAAAAATTGCAATATTCAAAATCCCTTTTTCATTCTCTAACACCTCTTTTGGAACATAAGTCGATATCGATTCAACACTTTTTACAATTTGAGAACTCATTACAAGTTCGTTATTAATTGTTCCAATAATTTTATGATTCAACAAAGGGTTTTCTTGATTGATACTTTTTAATTGTATCACAATGTCTTTACTATTTCGAACAACTTTCAATAAAACTCCATCTTTTTTAGCTTTGGGTAAATCAATAATTTGATGATTTCCTTTTTCATCATTCAATTGTACTTGATACGATTTTCCTTCTTCTGCTCGCAACGCAAAAGTCGCGACGTTTTCATCTAAATTATTAAACGTTGTCATTTTATTGGTAGGATTATTTTTCTCGAACACAAAACCATTCCATTTTTTTGGTAATTCTCCGTCCGATTTTAATCTTATCACAAATTTAGTCGTTTGATTTTGAATAAAATTTCCACCTTCCGGAAAAGCTTTTGCATTCCATTTTAAATTTGGATTAGCAACAAGTTTTAATTTTGAATTTGGATTATGAATTTTAATTTGATTGATATGCTGAAACTCTTCCGAGAAGAAAGTCATGTAGGTTGTGTAAGCTCTTACAAAGTAAATTCCTTCATCGTTTTCGTTTTTGGTGTTCAGTGTTCCGTCGCTTTCTCCGTTAACAATAGGAACCAATTTTCGGTCGATTAATTTCTTGTCTTTATCGTATAATTCTACAATAAGATTCGTAGAGATTAAACTCGGTTTGTACCCATTTAATGTATAAGCTTTGAACCAAATATTGTCGCCAGCAATGTAATCTTCCTTATCAAATAATAAATAGACTTTTTCTTGCGCATAATTTGTCTCCAGGCTTTTTATAGCCGTTTCTAATTTTGATTGAGCAAAAGTTGTAATCGAGCAAAAGTACAATGCGAGTAAATAAATATATTTCATGCGAGAATGATTAATCAAGTAGAATCAATTTGAATTCTTAAAATTATCATTATTTAGCCGATTTCATTCAAACTTTTTCTTAAAGTTTATCATAACTTTTAATTGAAAGTCTTTAGGATTGTTATTGTTGAGATACTCGATAATACTCTCTTTATTTGGTTTTCTAATTAAATTAGGATTCCAATAAAGTGTTTCATCTCTTTTTATATCCTTTTATTGATAAAGCATTAAGTGATTTTGGAAGATTGTTATCTTCCATATTTCCTCTTCTGGTATAAAAAGCAATTGCATTTCATTTAAAATATACGACCTTTTTCATTCCGGTATTTGGTGTAAGAAGACCTCAATCTGTAATTGTTCCATTAATATGTTTAGAAGTTTGTTTCTTTTTCTGAAGAAGGAAACTATTTAAGTTACGAAATTTTATTTTCTTTTTTGCTATCGCATGTCATTTTAAATGAATGAATTAATGCTCAATTTTATACTAGAAAAGTTAATCAATCAAATTAAAATAAAATCAAATGAAACAAAGAGTACCGGTAGCTCAGATTATGGCAAAAGTTCTAATAGCTGTGCCTGCAAATAAGAAAATAAGCGAAGTAAATGAACTGTTTAAGGAATACAATATTCGACATATTCCAGTGACAGAAGGAACAAAATTAGTTGGTGTTATCAGTAAAAATGATGTTTCTAAATTAGGTTATGGAGTTGGGGAAATAGATCAGAATGCGTTGAATACGATGTATGATACATATGAATTGAAAGATGTGATGGTGAAAGAACCTGTAACTGTTTCTTCTGAAACAAATATTAAAGATGTTGCAGAGATTTTATCAGAACAAAGTTTTCATTCTCTGCCTGTTGTGGATAACAACGAAGTGGTTGGAATTGTAACCACGACAGATTTAGTGAAGTATCTCTTAGAGCAATACTAAGAAGAAAAAAGGTTGAAAAAAAGCCTCGCATATGCGAGGCTTTTTTTATCTTGAGTTGTTTTCGAAATTAAATTCCGTCAACAATTGCATTTAATGTTGCAGATGGACGCATAGCAGCAGTTGTTTTTACAAAATCTGCTTTATAGTAACCACCAATATCTTGTGGTTGACCTTGTGCACCAATTAACTCTTCGTTGATTTTTGCTTCGTTTTCTTGCATTGCTTTTGCGATTGGAGCGAACTTAGCCGCTAAATCAGCATCTTTTGTTTGATTTGCTAATGCTTCAGCCCAATACATGGCTAAATAGAAATGAGAACCACGGTTATCGATAGTTCCTAATTTACGACCTGGAGATTTATCAGTTGCTAAGAATTTAGCATTTGCTTCATCTAAAGCGTCAGCTAAAGTTTGTGCTTTCGCATTTCCTTGTGTTTGTGACAAGTGTTCTAAAGAAGCTTGTAAAGCTAAGAATTCACCTAAAGAATCCCAACGTAAGTATCCTTCTTCTATGAATTGCTCGATATGTTTTGGAGCAGATCCTCCTGCACCCGTTTCAAATAATCCTCCTCCGTTCATTAATGGAACGATAGATAACATTTTAGCAGAAGTTCCTAATTCCAAAATTGGGAATAAATCTGTCAAGTAGTCACGTAAAACGTTACCAGAAACAGAAATCGTGTCCTTTCCTTCTCTCGCACGGCTTAAAGTTTCTTTCATTGCGTCTTTAACGTCCATGATACGAATATCTAAACCAGTTGTATCGTGATCAGCTAAGTATTTTTCTACTTTTTTGATGATTTGTTGATCGTGAGCTCTTCCTTTATCTAACCAGAAAATTGCTGGAGTATCAGATAAACGAGATCTGTTAACAGCTAATTTAACCCAGTCTTGGATAGGGGCATCTTTTGTTTGAGACATTCTGAAAATATCAGAAGTTTCAACTTTTTGCTCTAATAATGTGTTTCCGTTTGCATCTTCAACTTTAATAGTTCCATTTGCTGGAGCTTGGAAAGTTTTGTCGTGAGAACCATATTCTTCCGCTTTTTGAGCCATTAAACCAACGTTTGGTACAGACCCCATTGTTGTAGGATCTAATGTTCCATTCTCTTTCATATCGTCTACAACAGCTTCGTAGAAACCAGCGTAAGAACGGTCAGGGATGATTGCTACAGTATCTTCTTCAGCACCATCTTTGTTCCACATTTTACCGCCGTTTCTTACTAATGCAGCCATAGATGCATCAACAATAATGTCAGAAGGAACATGGAAGTTTGTAATCCCTTTATCAGAATTCACCATTGCTACACGAGGTCCGTTTGCTAAATCAGCTTCAATAGCAGCTTTGATTTCTGCTTCTTGTGCATGACCTTTTATTTTTTCGAATAAATCTGCTAAACCATTGTTTGGATTAATATCTAATGATTTGAAAGTCTCTGCATATTTTACGAAAACGTCCTTAAAGAAAGTTTCAACGATCGCTCCAAAAATAACTGGATCAGAAATTTTCATCATTGTTGCTTTTAAGTGAGCTGATAACAAAACGTTTTTATCTTTTGCTTCTTCGATTGCTTCTTGAACAAATGATTTCAAAGAATTTAAGTTCATGACAGAAGAATCAATTACTTCACCAGCTTTTAAATGTGCTGCAGCTTTCAGTTCTTGAACAGAACCATCTTCTCCGTAAAATTTGATTGTATAGTCAGTAGCATTTTCTAAAGTAGTTGAATTTTCAGTACCATAGAAATCACCAGATTTCATGTAAGCAACTTCTGTTTTACTGTTTTTTGCCCAAGTTCCCATTTTGTGAGGGTTAGCTTTTGCATAGTTTTTAACAGCTTTTGGAGCACGACGATCAGAATTTCCTTCACGTAAAACTGGATTTACAGCAGAACCTAAAACTTTTCCATATCTTGTTTTAATTGCTTTTTCATCTTCATTTTTTGGTTCTGCAGGATAATTTGGTACGGCAAAACCTTTGGCTTGTAATTCAGCAATCGCTTCGTCTAGCTGAGGAACAGAAGCTGAAATATTAGGTAACTTGATGATATTTGCTTCCGGAGTAGTCGCCAAAGCTCCTAATTCTGCTAAAGCATCAGGAATTCTTTGTTCTTCTTTTAAGAATTCAGGAAAGTTAGCTAAAATACGTCCAGCTAAAGAAATATCTGGAACTTCGATTGTAATATCAGCTGTTTTCGTGAATCCTTGAACAATTGGCAAAAATGAATGTGTTGCCAACATCGGAGCTTCATCCGTAAGTGTGTAATGAATTTTTGACATTATGTTTTAAATTTTTTTGAGACTATTAGAGAATAGTCAATTAAAAATACATTTTTTCAATTTTGAATGCAGATAATGCAAACTTTGCAAATATACAATTTTTAACAGATTAAATTGACCATAAATCAATCATTTACATGAATTTTAAAGGAATAAGTAATATGATTTTTGATAGGTGTTCAAGTTGATAATTTATTGAATAAAAATTGTTCAAGTTGATAATTTTTAAGTGTTTTTTTTTTCAACTTCATGGCAAAATGACATTTAAAAATATTCTGAATTGAGTTTGTAAACATACATCTGATTTTTATAAACCTACTTTCTTTCTTATTTTAGCAAAAACAATTCTTTTGAAACAAAATTTCGCGACGATCGCATTTTATAATGTCGAAAATTTTTATTCTAAAACCTCTGATGACTCTTTTTTACCAGGTAATGTTAGTAAATGGAAAGATCATCGATATGATGTAAAAGTGGATAAGATTGCTTTTTGTATTTCTAAAATTGGCCAATTTGAGACGAATGAATTGCCTTATTTGGTTGGGTTGGCAGAGATTGAAAATGAAGAGGTTTTAAATGATTTGACGGATAGTCCTTTTTTGAAAAGTGGAAACTATAATGTATTGTTGTATGAATCTTTAGACGAACGAAGAATAAATGTAGGATTGCTTTATCGTCAACAATTTTTTGAAATTATAGAAAGTGAGCCGGTCCGATTTGTGTTTAAAGATCAAAATGAGAATAAATCATTTACACGTGATATTTTATATGTAAAAGGAAAGTTGTTTGGAGAAATGATACACCTTTTTATAGTTCATCTTCCTTCAAAAATTGATAAAGAAGTTAACCAATTAAAGCGGCAACATATTTTTAAAATCATCCGGAAAAGAATTAACGATTTGTTAACCGAAAAATTTTCGGAAAAAATTATTGTTATGGGTGATTTTAATGATTCGCCAACGAATGAAGATTTACGTTTGGAATTAAATACAAGACCAAAACAAGATGAGATAAAGGGAAAAGAGTTATTTAATCCGATGGTTGGGCTACAGTCATATAAAAGAGGATCTTTAATTTTTAAAAAACAATGGATGTTATTTGATCAACAATTATTCTCGAAAGGATTTTTAGTGGATGATTCAAATTTAGAATATATAAAAACAGATATTTTTGATGCAAGTTTTTTAAAGAATTCGGACGGGAAATCAACTGGTTTGCCATTCAGGACATTTGTAGGCGGAAAATATTTCGGAGGATATAGTGATCATTTTCCTGTATATACCATTTTAAAATATTAAATTTGTAGCGGTTTAATTTTAGAAAAAGGTGAGAATTCACGAAAATGGTCAAATAGAGATTGATGGAATCGATAAATTGATTCTGAATGCTTTTATGGACAATGCAAATATTCCGGTTTCTCAATTAGCGAAAGAATTAGGGATTTCGAATACTGCAGTTCATCAGCGTATCAAGAAGTTGGAAAATTCCGGTGTCATTGACTCAACGAAAGTCATCGTTAATCCTGCTGTTTTGGGGTATTCTACTATGTCATTTGTCGGAGTTTTTATGGATAAACCTTCTTCTTATAAACTAGTGATAAAAGCTTTAGAAGAAATTTCTGAAGTAGTGGAAGCTCATTTTACAACAGGTAATTATGGTATTTTTTTAAAAATTTTGAGCCGTGATAATTTACATCTAATGAATGTATTGAATAAAAAAATTCAACAAATAGATGGAGTTACACGTACTGAAACTATAATATCATTGGAGCAGCCAATAGATAGACAAATAAAACTTTAATATACAAAGATGAATATTAATCAATATTTAGACTCGACGTATCTTAAAACACCTGAGCAAGCAGGTATTTCGAATTCTGATACATTGGATATGGTGCATAAGTTAACACAAGAAGCCATCGATAATGGAATTTATGCTGTAATGATTCGTCCTGATTATGTAAGATCAGTTCGAGAATTATTGGATGAAAAAAAATCGAATGTTGTTTTGGGAACTGTAATAGGTTTTCCAGAGGGCATATACGATTTGAATGAAAAGTTGAGAGAAGCGCAAAAAGCAATATCTGACGGAGCAGATGAATTAGATTTTGTAGTTAACTATGAAGCATTCAAAAAAGGAGACATTGATAAAGTAAAGGAGGAAATTGAAACAGCAACTTCTATCGTATTGAGAGAAGGTAAGGTTGTGAAATGGATTATTGAAACTGCTGCTTTAACAGATGAACAAATCATAGAAATTACGCAGTTAATTCGTGATATTGTTTTAGAAAAAATAGGAGAAGAAAATGCTGCAAAAGTATTTATTAAATCTTCAACAGGTTTTTATAAAACTGAGAATGATGCTCCAAATGGTGCGAATGAACATGTCATTAAGTTGATGTTAGAGAATGCAGGCTCATTGCCTGTCAAAGCTTCTGGAGGTGTTCGAACAACAGAAGAAGCAAAAAAAATGATTGATTTAGGTGTTAAGCGAATCGGTACATCCTCAGCTTTAGCAATTGTACAAGGTAAAGAGGCTTCAGGTAATTATTAAGAGTAATCTTTTTTATATCAGCAAGTCCCAAATTTATTTGGGACTTTTTTTTATTCATTAAAAATAACAAGAGTTGTTTCAATTGTTAGTTGTACTTCACAAAAAAACTGTTTATGTTTGTTGTCCTTTTTTTCTAAATTGATTTGTATCAATGTGTTTAGAAAAAAACATTCTTAATTTTGTTCCGAACATTATATTTAAAATTTAAGCTTTATGATAATTAATGAACATAATGTTTTTAATGATGTAAGCGTGGAAGCAGGTTTTGCTGCATTTGAATTGAGAAATTGTATCGAATCTGAATCATGGAAGAGACAATTTTCTAGAAATGATTATTTTGGTATTATTTGGTCAGGCTCAAAAAAAATCATTCATTCAATAAATGGAAATGAAATTGTTATCCCTAAAAATCATTTTCTGTTTATCGCACCTAATATTACTCAATTTTTTTTAAGACAACCTTCAGTCTCAGATGCTTATTACATTGTGTTTAAGCAAGAATTTTATTCTAAGTCAATAGAAGAAAATCTGAAATTAGAGAATAGTACGCT
The DNA here is from genome assembly GCF_000382425.1 of Empedobacter brevis NBRC 14943 = ATCC 43319. Classification (GTDB taxonomy): domain Bacteria; phylum Bacteroidota; class Bacteroidia; order Flavobacteriales; family Weeksellaceae; genus Empedobacter; species Empedobacter brevis. The sequence goes on along the minus strand of NZ_KB908293.1, from coordinate 166,292 downwards.
TTTTTCGAGAGATTTAATCAATATTGTCGAAAATAATATATGTTCTGCTCCTATTTTTGAATCAAATTACCTCAAGTATTTTTTTAATTCTTTTGAGAATGAATTAGAAATCAAATTAGCTCATAACCTATTGGAGCGCATTATTATCAACGGACAAATTGAGACGCTAGATGTTCAGAATAAATTTGTTCAAGATGATTATGATGTAGAAATTGCAACCAAATTCAAGAAATTATTGCAGAAAAATGTGAATGAATATAAGCAGGTTTCTTTTTATATTGATAAACTTTTTATAACAAAAAGAAGATTGGATAAAGCAACGCAAATCGTTTTCAGAAAGTCAGCAAAAGAAATGATTACAAACGAATTGATAAAAAATGCCAAGATTTTATTGGCAAACTCTAAAATGTCAATAAAAGATATCGCATTGGAACTCAATTTTCTTCAAGAGACCAATTTTACAGCATTCTTTAAAAGAAATACAGGTGTTTCACCGACTAAATTCAGACAAAGTGCTCCGAATTAAATAGTTAGAAATGTCGTTTTTCATCATCTTTTGGTGTTTTTTAATCTTTTAAGACGGAAAACAACTTCTACATTTGCACTCGCATTTGAGAATAATTAATCTTAAATATAGAAACTACCTGACGATTTAACAAATTATTTTACCAAAACTTTTAACAATTTATAAAATGATGAAAAAAGCAGCATTTATTTTAACGATTTTTTGCACATTAGTTTCAGGATTAGCTTTCGCTCAAACTGCCCAAGCAACATTAAACGTAAAACTATACCCAATTCAAACTATAGTAATTGGTGGTGAAAACACAGTTAATTTAGAATATAAAACAAAAGAAGATTATTCGAAAGGTGTTACAGCAAACATGAATGATCACCTTGTTGTTTATAGTACAGGAGGTTTTGCGGTAAAAGTAAAATCTGAAAACGAAAACTTAGTTTTTACAAAGGATGGGACAACTGATAAAATTGCTGCAAATACAATTAACTTACAAGCAACTTTAGGAACAGGAAATATATTAAATTCTTCTACATTTAGCAATGTTGTGTTAGATAAATCTGATAAAAACTTGATTTCTAGTACCGTTGGTGGGACAGATTTAAAATTTAATGTTGCGTATAACGGAAAAGGAAACAACGATTATGTAAATAAATATTACAATGTTGAGAATCCTAACGTGTATACAACAACTGTTACTTATACAATAGAAGCACAATAATATAAATAAAATAAGAAGTAATGTTGTACAACATTACTTCTATTTTTTCTTATGAAAGCTTTTCGTTTATTAACACTCGTTTCTTTTCTAGCATTATTTTTTTCAAGTAAAATCAATGCACAATCAGGTATTTCAGTGAGTCCTCCCCGGACTTATTTTACATTGAACCCCGGTGAATCTGAGCGTAAAAAGATTTTGGTAACAAATGTAAGTGATGTCAATACATTAGAGTTAGCAGTATCTTTTAAAGATTGGAAGTACGATGACTATGGAGCCAATCTTGTTTCAGAGCCAGGTACTTTACCAACCAGTAATGCCAACTGGATTACAATCTTACCCAATAATACATTTACTCTTTTACCTAAAGAATCAAAAGAAATAGAAGTTCTTATGCAGGTTCCGGAAAAGATAAGTACAGAAAGTGTGCATACAACAATGATGTACATTACGCAGACAAATCCTGTAGCTGGACAAAGTAAAAGTGGAGAAAATATTAAAATTTCGATTCGTACAGGTGTTAAGATTTATCAAAGATTAAATATTGGTAGAGAAACAAATGTTGAGTTTACAAACTTTGTTTACGATAAAGTAGAAAACCGTTTAGTTCTTAATATTACGAATGAAGGAAATGTCTGGAGTGAAGGAACGATTAGGAACGAGCTAATTAATCAAGAAAATGGAGAACAGATAAAATTGCAAGATGTAGTTTTTTATAGTTTACCAAATGATAAACGAATTGTGTACATTCCATTGCCTAAGGATTTACCAAAAGGCTCTTATATAGCGACCTCTACATTGAGTTTTGAAAAAGATGATCAATTGAAAATTGCTGAATTGACATTCTCAAATGATAAATAAAAAATTCTTATACCAAATTATTTCAACAATAATTCTGTTCATTTCAGTTACATCTCCCGCTCAATTTGTGATAAATGCTCATAATGCAGGTTGGGTACAGGTAAATGGAAGTAGTGGAGTTACAGTAAACAACGTTGTTGTTGTGCAGCTACATATGAATGGACCATTAAATTATAAAAATTGGTCTTTGGTTGGTCGTGTCGTTTCCCCTATTGTTAATTCTCAGAAAAAAGAGTTTCCTGTAGATAAGTTGAAATTAAAATTCAATAATTATTCAACTTCACAATATTATTCAGAAAATTATCCCACAATAAATCAAATAGGAGCCATTCAAAGTAACATTACGATGAATTATTCGCCTGTTTATTTTGTTCGTAATTCACCTTTGGCCATTACAACTCCAAGTGGTAAATATGGGAGTATTCAGTTGAATTATAATATTATTATTGATCCGGGAACTTATTTAAACCGGTTAAAATCCTGGAATAATTATACCATTCAATTAGAGTTTTCATTGCTAAATGAATTTGGAAATGTAGTAGGAACAAGTCCGTTCTCTATTGATATGCAAATTAGTCCGAATGGAGATTATGAGCCAACACCTACATTTTCTATTTCAGTTGATGGATCTGCAGTAAATGGTGAATTGGTTTTTAATACCATTCAAGATTATAGAAACGGTGTTCGAAAAGAATACCAAAATGGATTGAGTGTTTCTTCGGATACTGCTTATGATATACAAGTTTCTTCATTGAATCAGTATTTACAATCAGGCGATTCAGAAAATCTGCAATTAAATTCGATAAAAGTTCAATTGAAAGATACTGAAACCAATAGACTTTCGAACGAAATTAAATTGTCAAATTACAATCAATCCCTTATTACGAATAGCTCAAAAACTACTTCAAAAAAATACAATATTATCTATTCTACAACTCCGTCAGATAGTAAGATATTGAACAGCAAGCCTGGAAATTATTCAACATCGTTGATGTATACGATTACTCCTTTGTAAAATAAGATGCCGTTTTCAATTAATTATTTTCGGAGCATTTTTTTTATTCTGCTTTTTATCGGTAGTGGACAAAATTTACCTGCTCAAAATTTAAATAAAGAATTGATTTTTACGACTGTAAAAGAAATTGTATTGGAAGATGACAATAATTTTACAGTCATTATGCAGTTAGAAAATACGTCCAATGATACGATTAATGCTCGTTTAGGATTGAAAATTCCTTCTTCAGTCAGATCGTACTCTCAAGACGATCTCAAGATAAAAATAAATCCACGTAAAAAAGCATTTATTCCAATGAAATTTACGGTTAATAAATCGCAAATGGCAGGGAAATTATCGTTGGAATTTAGTATTGTTGATTTTAAAACAAAAAAAGAAATAGGAAATTCAGTTACGTCAATTGTTGTTCAGCAAAAAAGAAACATAAAAATATTTCCGGTTCAAACCAACATTTTCTATCGCCAGGAAGGCGATTCAATTCATTACGAATTGAAAGCAATAAATATGGGGAACCAGCCGGAAAGTGTATTGTTAACAAATGTTTTTCCGGATTTTAGGGGAAATTTCACCTCAGAGAATAAGCGAATCCATGTAGAAGCTTTTCAGGAAAAAATAATTCGATTTTCAAGGTATGTTGACAGAGAAATGATGAAAATTGAAGCATTCCAAGTGAATGTTTCCGGATATTCAAGTGACGGAGATTTTGTTGGAAATGTATTCTTTACAATTCAGAATGCTAGTTCCAATCGGGTATATGTGGATCCGAGTATGTTAAATCAGAATTGGACAAATCACTCGTCGAACTATGTGCGCTTAACAGCTCGGGATATTAATTCGCTCAATGCGAATTACAATTTGATGGCGCATCAGGAGTTTTCTGTTGGATTGAATGAGTTTGCTTACAATATCAACGGAACATCATGGGAAGGCGATCAGGATATGGTATTGGCAGATTCTTGGGTAAAATACCAGCGAAAAAATAAAGGAATTCTAGTAGGTTCTATTAATAACAACGATTTTGATATCCCTATTAATGGGAGAGGAATGATGTTGTTTAATAATTACGACAAAAATAACAATAGAATTGTTGTAGGAACTGTTGAGAAGAATTATAATTTATTAGATGATTGGGACAAAGAGATTTTCAGAAATAGTCATACAACTTTTGCAAACAGCCGATTTTTAATAAATGGTGACAATGAATTAGAAACGACAGTATTATTTGATAAAAATTATTCGACATCGAATTTTATTTTAACTAACGGATACAGATGGATAACACCTAATAAATGGAGCCACTCTGTAAAATTTGGCTATGGTCTATCAAAGTTCAGGGCAGATAATAATGTCGAGAACTCGTTGTCAGCATCTGCAAATGTTTCCGGAACAATAGGGAAATTTGATTTTTATAGTTCCAATTATTTTAGTTCAGGCTATTATCCCGGAACAAGAAAAGGAGCATTGTATTTAAATCAACGTTTACAACGTACATTTTCTAAATTTTCGATGTGGTCTTCCTTTACGTTAACGAATAATAATCCAAAATCGATCGATCCATATCTTATCAATTATACGCGGGCGAATGAGTCAAAAGCCTTACGCTTTGAAACTGGGATTGCTTTCAAAATAGCAAATCATTTCAACTTCTCGATTTCGCCAAAGTTTAATCTCGAAAAATCAAATGTATTGAATTATGAAACCTTTACTTATACACCAATGAGTTTTAGGTCTGCTTATGTAAACAGTGCGTTTACATGGTTGTCTAATTCACGTGTTCATCAAGTAGTCTTCAATGCATTGGGAGGCTTTTCGGAATTGAATGACTTGGAAAAGGTTGATCCTATTATTTATGGACAATTAACATGGAATGTGAAAAACTTTCAGTTGAACACAACTTATCAGCGCGGAAGTATGATGATTGCGGAAGTATATTCTACCAATGATTTGAATCATCAATTGGAACGGTTTAATTCTTCGGTGAGTTATCGACAAAGTTTCTTCAAAAAAAGATTAAATACAGCTGTAACAGCTTATTATAATGTTGACAAAAACTTTGGAAATACGTTAACTTTTGGTGCATCTGTAGATTATCAACCCACGGATCATTTTGTGGTAAATGCACAAGCAAATTTTAGTCAATACGATTCCAAGACATTGTACAGTAAACAGACTTATTTACAAGTTGGTGTACAGTATAATTTACCTGCAAAACGAATTGCAACAGATGTGAAAGATGGAATGCTGAATTTATTTGTGTTTTATGATTATAATGCAAACGGAATATTTGATGAAGGTGATAAAGTGGCTGATAATAGAAATGTAAAGATAAATGAGACCAACTTTATTACTGATTTAGAAGGAAACATTAAGTACAAAAAAGTGCCATATGGAAATTACTTAATTACACTTCCCGGACAGAAATGGTTTGCACAGAATTATCATGTAAACTTGAATACAAAGACAACATCTATCTCTATTCCGATGCAGCAAACAGGTGTAGTACGGGGGAAAATAGAATACGAATTGTCATCGAAATTAGAGTATCAGGTTTCAGCAAATTTAGTTGGTTTTACTTTGGTATTTAATCATGAAAGCGGACAAGTATTTTCTGTCAAAACAAATGACCGTGGAGAATATACTGCATTTTTACCTGTGGGAAACTATACTTTTCACATTGTAGAAAATAGTTTACCTGAGCATGTTTATGTCAAAAAATATTTGAATAAAGTGACGGTAGAAAAAGAGCAGAACATAACATATGAACCTTTGATTTTAAAAATAAAAGAAAGGAAAGTGAACATTAAACGTTTTGGGAATTGATGACATATTTTGATTTACTTTGTATCAGAATAAAAATTTAGATGCCATTAACTTTCTGCCATCCTGCAATTGTATTGCCTCTCAAAAAAATAAATCCAAATTGATTCTCCATGACAGGACTGATCATCGGTTCGATGTCACCGGATTTGGAATATTTTTCTCGAATGAAAATTGAAGCGACGCATAGCCACTTGTTTTTGGGGGTACTTTATTTTGACTTACCACTTGCTCTTGTTTATTGTTTTGTTTTTCATATGCTTGTTCGAAATTGTATTCTTCATCATTTACCAAATTATTTTCAACAACGATTTGTGCAATTTTTAAAATTTGATTGGATAAGTTATTTCAGAAGAAATTGGCTAATTGTGATTGCCTCCGTTATAATAGGAGGTTATTCCCATTTACTATGGGATGCTTTTACGCATGAATGGGGATATTTTGCTAAACAGATTCCTGCTTTGCAAGAGGTTTGGTTTACTCATCCGGTTGAAGTAAAAGGATATAAGTTCTTGCAGCATTTTAGTACCTTTATAGGTGGTGTTTTTATTTTGAACTGGATACATTTTATGCCAAAAGAGGGCATTCAAAAAACAGAATTTGATTCTTCTTTTTGGTTGCAACTTTTTGGTTATACATTCTTGATTTCTCTGATAAGATTGGTTATTTTCCCTGTTAAAGTTGTTTTAGGAAACATAATTGTAGTCGTCGGAATGAGTATCTTTTTGAGTTTAATTGTTCTTGGAGTGAAAGATAAATTATTAAAAAAATAAATCAAAAAAGGCTACCTTTGTTTGATAACCTTTTTTTATAGGTGTCGTTTTAAAAACTCACTTTATCTTTAATGTAATTTCCGTTTTGACAAAACTGTTTCAATTCATTTTCAATAAAAACCTCAATGGCTTCGGCATCTTGTGCAGGATACAATAAATGTACATTTGCGCCGGCGTCTAATGTGAAATAAAGATGTTTTCCTGTTGTCCGGCGGAATTCCCATAATTTTTCTAAAGCAGCAACAGTAGCTGGTTTCATTAAAATGAATGCAGGATTGGACATCATCATCATCGCATGTAATGTCAATGCTTCGTGTTCTATCAATTCACCAAACGCTTTGATGTCACCAGATTTTAGAATTGGCAGTAATGCTTTCAGATTGTCATTCGCTTCCACAAAGCGTCGTTCCGCATAAGGGTGACCATTCATCAGGTTGTGCCCAACAGTAGAAGAAACTGATTTTTGGCCTTCGTGAATCAATAAAATCGTGTCGTGAAATGTTTTGAAAATATCATGTACTTCCGTATCAGGATATTTTGTTCCAAATAAATCGGAACTGCCTTCAATAAAATCATTTTCTCCCCATTCTACCAAACCTTTGTAAACCGAACGACAAGCACTTCCTGAACCTAATCGGGCTAAAAAAGAAGCTTTCTTCAATGACTCTTCTTCAGATAAGTTTGCGCCTAGTATATTTTCAATCTGAACGAGACACAATGCCATTGCAGACATTCCCGAAGCTGAAGAAGCTATTCCTGAGCTGTGGGGAAAAGAATTGTGTGTATGAACTTCGAATTTGTAAGAGGTTAAGAATGGAATATAGGTTAATACTCGCTCAAAAAAGGTAATAATTTTTGGAGCAAAGCTTTCTTTTAATTCACCTTCCAGATAAACTTCTACCTCAAAATTGTCAGATGTTTTAGAAGAAAATTTCAATTCAGTTTCAGTGTAACTGTTTGTTAACGTGTAACTAATTGAGCTATTGGTTGGAATTTGATTTTTCTTTTTCCCCCAATATTTTATCAATGCAATATTAGACGGGCTTTTGGCATTTACGCTTCCTGCTTTTGCAGAAAATTCGTCTGTCGAAAGTTTTGAAATGAATTGTTGTTCCATAAAACAAAAGTAAACTATTTTGTAGAATTTAGTTTTTGAAAACGGGCATAATGATAATCAATTGCCTCTTTTATCGGAATAAATTCGTAAGCTAACGCGTTTTTGACTTTTGTATTGTCATAAGCAGTAACCGATGTAAGGGAATAATAATTGGCTTTCGTCATGTATTTTCCTCCAAATATTCGACTAAAAATAGATAGACTTTTAATGATTTTTAATGTGGTATTTGATACGCTTTTTACAGAGCGTTTACTGTGAATCGATACTAAGTCAAAAACTTCTTTATACGTTTTATTCTCTGCAATAACAATGAATTTTTGATTGAAAAGTTGTTTGTCAATCAGTTCTAAAAACGTTTTAATTACATCACGTACATCAACAAAGGCTGTTCCTCCTGATGGGGCATAAGTCGTGTTTGTAGAATTCTGTTGAAATAAACTTTCACTTGCTCGTTTTGTGTCTAGTGTTCCAATGATTACACCAGGATTAATAATTAAAACTTTAATTCCTTCTTGAGAAGCACGCCAAACTTCCATTTCTGCTCTAAATTTTGAAATGGCATAAGACGAATGTGTTAAGCTATTGTTCCAAGGAGAAAGTTCGTCAATCTTTTTTGTAACAGGATTTAAATCATCCATTGAGGCAATAGAGCTGACAAAGAAAAATTCTTTTACACCAGAATCAATCGCTTCGTTGACCAGAGTTTCTGTTCCTAAAATATTTGTGTTGAAGATTTCTTCTTCCTGACGTTCATCAAATGAAACAAAAGCTGCCACATGATAAATAGTTTCAATTCCTTCTAATATATCCGGAAGAGCTGTGACATCTAACAAATCGCCATCTATCCATTGAATATAGTGATAGAGTTGAGAAGAGTTTTGTTGAGCAAAGAAATTTTCGATAGTTTTTATATTGGATGTTTTTCGTTTTAAAGCTCGAATAGGTTGTTGCTTTTTTGTTAATTCTACCAACAAATGCGCACCAACCAAACCTGTTCCTCCTGTTACGAAAATCATACTGAATTATAAATATCTCTTTTTTCTGAACCAAAAGTAAATAAAAATTACCACTAATAACATGATAAATAAACAAATTGGATAGCCTAATTTGTAATTTAGTTCGGGCATAAAGTCGAAATTCATTCCATAAATTCCAACGATAAATGTTAGGGGAAGGAAAAATGCAGAAAAAACGGTCAACGTCTGCATGATTTCATTTGATTTTTGACTATTTAGCGAAAGATAAATGGTGAGTAAACTTTGTACGTCATCTACTATCTGACTATGTAAATGCAGCATTTTTACGTTTTCTTCTAATAGATCTTGGGAAGAGCTTGTGCGTTTATTGTCCAATCGGTACTCTTTAAGAGCTTCTAATGTATAGTCTAATATTTTTTTACACGCAGTAGCTTCTCGTTTTATTTTATATAGATTTTGAAGTTTTATTTTTCGGAAATCTTCTGTAAACATCATCTGCTCGAGTTGATCAATTCCTTCATCCATTTTATAGGCAGGTTGTTCATACGTTTTAATGGATTCGGAAATTATTCGGTATAGAAGTCCTTTAACGGTCACCTTTGATACCTCTAAGTTTGAGAGGTATTTTTTTTGAATAATATTAAAAATATCCGTTTCTTTTTGATGTACTGTTACAATAAAATCAGAACCAATGTAAATACTGATTTTGTGGCTAAACTCCCGAATAATATTTTTTAACATGCGATGTTCTTTATCAAAGAATCGAATCAATAAAAATGAAACATGTTGATCATCCGATTCGTATTTTGGTAAATGACCGGGTTCTAAACTATCTTCGATGGTTAACTTCTGAAAACAGTATTTTGTTGCGACTTCATCTAGTTCGGTTTTGGAAGGATTTTGTAAATTAATCCATTTGAATTTTTCGTTTTCGAAAATGATCTGCATTATAAGTTGATAATTTTAAATATTAGAAGTATGGACTAGTTAATTAAATTTAAAATTAACATTAAATCATGTGATGTCAAAAAGTAGAGATGAGCTATTTTTTTATAATTATTTTTTGAATGACTTATGATACCGGTGTTATGATGTAATGTTGTTGTATTACAGATAATTAAAATTTCATCTGTAAGGTTTAATAAGTTCCTAAAAATGATGGCTAAAAATATTTTATCTCTTATTTGATGTTAAAAAAAATAATTTTTTTTAGTTTGATGTTAAAAAATGTTAATATTGCAACTTTTAAAATTATAAAAATACATGAGAAAGAAAATCACTTCTTTATCATTGTTAGCTTTTCTTGGGTTAAGTACAGCAGTATTGGCTCAAACAAAAGGTACGGTGAATGATGCAAATGGATTTCCTGAGTCTGACGTTGAAGTTACTGTAAAAGGAACTGACAAGGTTGTGTACACAGACGAAAATGGAAACTTTAACATTGACGCAAAAGTTGGAGATGTTTTAGTAATAGATGGAAAAGAATTTACTGTAACAAGTAATGATTTAGGTAGCTTAAAATTAACAAATTCTTCTGAGGTTGCTTTAGAAGAAACAGTAATTACAGTAGCCTACGGATCACAGAAAAAAGAAACAGTTGTAGGTTCTAATGCCGTGATCAAATCAGAAGCATTTGAAGATCGTTCATTATCTAATGTTGTTAAAGCTTTAGATGGAGCGGCACCAGGAGTTTTAGTTTCTACAGGATCTGGACAGCCAGGTAGTGGTATTAATGTTCAGATTCGAGGGATGTCTTCTTATAATCTGTCTAACAGTCCTTTATATATTGTAGATGGCGCTATTTATACTGGAGACCCTTCGGATTTAAATCCAAATGATATTGCTTCTCTTAACATTTTAAAAGATGCAGCTTCTACATCTTTATATGGTTCTTCTGCAGCGAATGGAGTTGTAATGATTACAACGAAGAAAGGTTCTAAATCAAAAAAAGGAACATTTAATTTTACTGCAAATACAGGTGTTGTAACGAGAAGTATTCCTCAATATGATCGTGTAAATGCTGATCAATATTATGTTGCAGCATGGGAGTCTATGCGTAATGGTCGTTTAGTTTCAAATCCTTCTGGAGGATTACAAGGTGCAAATACTTATGCAACGAACAACCTTATCGCAAACTTACAAAACAACATTTACAATGTTCCAAATAACCAAGTTGTTATTGATGGGAAATTAAATCCTCTTGCTCAGAAATTATACAATGATTTTGACTGGGATAAATATTTAAATAGAGTTGGAAGCACAGAAAACTATAACTTAAGTTTCAGTGACGCGACTGATCGTTCGACATTTTACGCATCTTTTGGTTATAACAAGGAAGAAGGATATGTAATTAAATCTGATTTCGAAAGATACACTGCTCGTGTTTCCGGAGACAGCCAGGTAACAGATTGGTTAAAGTTAGGAATGAATTTAAATGCGAACTTAACAAAATCTAATCAAGCAGATGACGGAGGTGGAGCATCTTTAATAAATCCTTTCTATACAAGCCGTATTATGGGGCCTATCTATTCTCCTTTCTTATATGATAGTGAAGGGAAGAGAGTTTACGATGAGTTAGGTAATGCAGTTTACGATGGGATAGATTCAAGAGGACGTGGAGCTCAGGCTTCTGGTGGACGAAATGTTATAGAAGAAATTTTATTGAATAACCAAGTTCAAAATACGAATACAATTAACTCTCGTGGTTTTGCTGAATTTAAATTAGCGAAAGGATTGACGTTCACAACAAACTTGAGTTATGATGTAAGAAACTTTTCTTTCAGAAATTACCGTAACAAATACATTGGTGATGCTGCAGGTGAAGGAGGTCTTTCTGAAGAATCTAGAAGAACACAATCGATAACTTTCAATCAATTATTGAACTATACGAAATCATTCGGACAACATAATTTTGATGTTTTAGTAGGTCATGAATCATTTGAAAGACAAATTGATTATTCTTACCGTTACAAAACTAAAGAAGTAATTGAAGGGATTTACGAATTCAATAATTTCTTAAAGAATAGAAGTAATATAAGTTATAATTTACCATTGACAAAAGAATCATATTTTGCTCGTTTAAACTATGATTTTGCAGGTAAATATATCTTGTCAGGATCTATCCGTCAAGATCAATCATCACGTTTTGACCCAAGTAATAACAAAGGAGTTTTCTGGTCAGCTGGTGCAGGATGGAACATTAACAAAGAAAACTTTTTAAAAGATTCTAACGTAGTTAATTTATTGAGATTAAGAGGGTCTTATGGAGAAGTAGGAAATGATGGTGGTATTGGAGCAAATCCAGGTTATTTTGCAGATTTAACAATGTATAACTTAGGAGATTATTTCAATGCAGATGAGCCAGGTGTTTACTTGATGCAAACAGGAAATAAAAATTTAACATGGGAAACAAATGCTCAGTTAGATGCTGGAATTGAATTTGGTTTATTCAAAAACAGAATTTCTGGTAGTGTTGAGTATTTCCGTAGAGAAACAAAGAACATGATTTTCCCTAAACCATTACCAGGTTCTGCTGGAGATCCAGGTAATAGTGTTTTTGAAAATATCGGAACAATGCGTAATACTGGTTGGGAGTTTGGATTAAACTTTGGAATTGTTCGTTCAGAAGATTTTACTTGGAATTTAGGGGTTACTGCAACAACATTTAAAAATGAAGTTGTTAAAATGCCGGAAGGTCAGGAAGCTTTAATCAATGGTTCTAAACGTATTGCAAAAGGACACTCATTGTATGATTTTTGGTTAAGAGAATGGTACGGTGTTGATCCTACTGATGGAGCTGGGTTATTTGTTCAAGATCCAACTAAAGCAGATACTTCTGCAACTCGTGTTATTGATGGAAAAAAATATACAACGAATCAAAATAATGCAAATTATGCGTATGTAGGTTCAGCTCTTCCGGATTTATACGGATCTATCAACAATGAATTCAAGTACAAAAATTTATCTTTAACAACGTTATTTACTTACCAAATAGGTGGTAAAGTTTACGATAGTAACTATGCTACTTTGATGACAAGTTATCCACAAGGACAAGCTTTACATAAAGATATTTTAAATGCTTGGAAAAATCCAGGAGACATTACAGATGTTCCTGTCTTGAGTTCACAAAATTATACTGCTGTTGCAGCTGCATCATCTCGCTTTTTAGAAAAAGCAGATTATTTCATGTTGAAAAATGCAACATTAGGGTATACATTTAATAAAAAAGAAATCGAGAGTTTAGGATTAACAAATTTAAAACTTTTCATTAGTGGAGAGAACTTATTTGCTGTAACAGCAAAGAAAGGTTTAGAACCGGTTCAATCATTCAACGGAACAACGACTTATCGTTATACACCATCAAGAATTGTTAGTTTCGGAGTTAATCTATCATTTTAATAAAAAATTATGAAAAAAATAAAAATATTAGCCGCGACATTACTTGTAGCATCTACAATGTTTACAACATCTTGTAGCGATGATTTCTTAGATACAAAAGCGTCTGAGTCTGTAGAGGAATCTCAGGTGTTTGCAACTGCTGACGGATTATTAGCAGCGGTTAATGGAATGCATAGAAATATGTATTCAAGACAAAATAGTTCTCAAGGACAGAATGGGTATACTGCTCAGATGATTATTTCTGAAGTAATGGGAGATGATTTAGTATTTCCTGCTACTACAGGTAACTGGTTTGTTGCTCAGTTAAGATGGTTGGATACAGCAAATGCAAATGGTTCTTCTAACTCTTATACATGGAATTTTTGGTATTCAATGAATAAGAATGCGAACAAAATTATTGTTAAAGGAGCAAATGCTACAGGAGACAATGCAACAAAAGAAAGAGCTTTTGGGGAAGCGTATGCATACAAAGCATTTAGTTATTTCCAATTAGTTCAGTTGTACGGAAAAAGATATGTGAAAGGTGGAGATAATACAAGTAAAGGGATTATTTTAAGAAATGATCCGGAAGATGTTGCTCCAAAAGCCCGAGTATCTGTAGAAGAAGTTTACCAAGAAATATGGAGAAACTTAGATAAAGCAGAAGAGTTATTAAAGAACAAAAAAGTAATCAATAATTCTCATTTTTCTATTAGCAATGTTTATGGATTGAAAGCAAGAGTAGCATTAGTTCAACAAGATTATGCGAATGCTTCTAAATATGCTCAATTGGCTAAAGAAGGTCACCCATTAATGGATGAAAGAATTTACAAATCTGGATTTAACGATTATAAAACAGATGAGTGGATGTGGGGTATTACAATTGTAGATGACCAAACAGATTATTTCGGAAACTTTATGGCTTATATGTCTCGTAACTATAATTCATCTAATATCCGTTCAAATCCTAAAGCGTTCAACTCTGCTTTATATGCTAAATTAGCAGATACAGACGTTCGTAAGCAATTGGTAGATCCAACAGGAAAACATACAGATTTAGGATTACCTTCTAATTATGCTAAAGTTCCGTATACGTCTCAAAAATTCTTGGCAGTTTCTACAGGAGATAGCCGTGGAGATATTGTTTTTATGAGAGCATCTGAGATGTATTTAATCGAAGCAGAAGCAAAATATTTCTTAGGAGATGAAGCAGGGTCTAAAGCCGTATTAACTGAGTTAGCTAAAATGAGAGATAGCAAGTTCGATCAGTTTACAAAATCAGGAGCTGATTACTTAGAAGATATCTATGTTCAACGTCGTGCTGAGTTATGGGGTGAAGGTTTCCGTTTCTTTGATTTAAAACGTCAAGGTAGAAAATTAGACAGAAGAGGTGCTAATCACGTTTCAGCAGTAACAAACGATGTGATGGTAATTGAAGCAACTGATTCTAGATGGCAATGGTTAATCCCTCAGGATGAGATCAATGCTAATCCTTTGTGTGAACAAAACCCATCTTAATATTTTTAAATATAAATTTTATTTAATCATATATTCAAATCAAGGTTTTCCGTACGGAAAACCTTGATTTTTTTATATCCATAAATCGCTATTACTATCTACTGAAAAAGTATAAACTAAAAGTTTTTAGTCTTTTAGATATGCCGCTTTTATATTTTCTTCTTTTATGGCTTAAAGCAAATGATATCCGTTTCTTGTTGTTTCGTTTGTATTTTTTAAGATTTTTTGTATATGTTTTCACATTTTTAAAAAAAGTGTAAAAGGATTATTTTGTTTGGCGTAAAATTAATAAAAAACCTTAAAATTTATAATAAGTGTAAATAAATGCTTATTTCGTTGTATTAATGATAATAATGTTAAATAAAAAGTTAAAAATGTCATAAAAAACATAAATAAAAGTTAAAAACTTCATTTATTTTCATCTGTTTGGTTATCATTGTTTTATGTAAAAAAATAACACGTGAGAAAAAAATTAACACATGAAAAAAAAATTAACATCTTTAAGCCTACTAGCTTATCTTGGTTTAGGTGCAGTTGCACTTGGTCAAACAAAAGGAATAATAAATGACGAGAATGGTTTTCCGGAAGCTGATGTTGGGGTTACGATAAAAGGTACGAACAAAATAGTATTTACGGATGAAAACGGTAATTTTGATATTGATGCTAAAATAGGAGATGTTTTAGAAATTAACGGAGTTGAATTTATTGTAGTTAGTCATGATTTAGGTGTCCTAAGACCTAAAAAGTCAGAAATGGTTGAATTGGAAGAAACTGTTGTAACTGCATTTGGTGTTCAAAAAAAGGAAACTGTTGTTGGTTCTGTCGGTACTATTAAAGCAAAAGATATTGAAAATAGACCTTTAACAAATGTTCAAAAAGCATTAGATGGTACTGTTGCGGGGGTATTAGTGTCAACTGGTTCTGGACAGCCTGGATCAGGTTTAAATGTACAAATTAGAGGGGTATCTTCTTTTAACCTTTCTAGTACACCCTTGTATGTGGTTGATGGCGTAATCTTTACAGGGAATTTACAAGATTTAAATCCTAATGACATAGAATCGTTGACGGTATTGAAAGATGCAGCATCAACGTCTTTATATGGTTCTTCAGCTTCGAATGGAGTTGTGATGATAACGACAAAAAAAGGAAAAAAAGGAAAACCTTCTTTTAGATTTTCATCAAATACAGGGGTTGTAACTAGAGGAATACCTGAATATAATAGGGTTGGAGCAGGTGAATACTATGTTGCAACTTGGGAATCTATGAGGAATGGGTATTTGTCTTCTGTTGCAGGAGCTACTTTGGAAGAAGCAAATATTTATGCTTCTACAGCTTTAATTACAGATAATCTAAAGAATAATATTTACGATATTGCAGATAATCAGGTTGTGGTTGATGGTAGATTGACCAATTTGCCAATGCTTTACAATGATTTTGATTGGCAAGATTATATTTCTCGTACAGGAACCTTTCAGAAGTATGATTTAGATTATTCAGGGGCTACTGATAATACATCTTATTTTGCTGGTTTTGGGTATAATAAAGAAACTGGTTATGTAATCAAATCTGATTTTGAAAGATATTCAGCAAGAACAAGTGTAGATACTCAGGTAGTTGATTGGTTAAAATTAGGAGCAAATTTACAAGGTAGTTTGGTGAAGTCGAATCAAGCGAATAGTAGTGGAGGATCTTCTTATGTAAATCCGTTCTTCTTTACAAGGGCTATGGGGCCTATTTATTCACCATTCTTATATGATGCAAATGGACAAAGGGTTTATGATGAGCAAGGTAATCCAGTTTATGATGGAAATGTTTCAAGAGGTCGTGGAGCAAATGCAAGTAGTGGGCGTAATGTTTTACAAGAGACGTTGTTGAATAATCAATTTCAAACAACAAACTCAATAAATTCAAGATTTAATGCAGAATTTAAGCTGTTTTCGGGGTTAACATTTACCACTAATTTAGGATATGATGTTAGAAATTATAATTTTAAATTTTATGGGAATAAGGTTATTGGAGATGCTGCCGGAACAGCAGCATTGGATATAATAAATTATAGATATCAAGGTATAACTTGGAATCAAATCTTAAATTATCAAAAAACTTTTGGACAACACAATTTTAATGTGATCGTAGGTCATGAATCGTTTGATTATAAAACTGATTATTTGCGCGTTAGAAAAACTGGAGAAACAGTTTCGGGAATATATGAACTGTCAAATTTTCTAACACCTACATCTGCTACAGGGTATAATGATGTAATTAGAAAAGAGGGATATTTTGCTCGTTTAAACTATGATTTTTCTAATAAATATTTATTATCAACGTCGATTAGACAAGACATTTCATCACGTTTTTCACCTCAAAATAATAAAGGAATATTTTGGTCGGCTGGTGTTGGTTGGAATCTTCATAAAGAAGATTTCTTAAAAGGATCTTCAGTTGTTAACGAGTTAAAGTTAAGAGCATCCTACGGACAAGTTGGAAATGATGGTGGTATTTCTGAAAATCCAGGTTATCAAGTAGATCTTGATTTGTATTCTCTAGGTTATAACAATGCAGGAGAGTCAGGAGTTTTTTTGAGTCAATTAGGGAATTCAGATTTAACATGGGAATCAAAGAATCAACTTGATATTGGTGTTGATTTTTCATTATTTAAAAGAAGAATATCAGGGTCAGTAGAATATTATTTACAGGATGTAGATAATATGATTTTTGCAGTGCCAGTCCCTAATTCGGCAGGAGTACCTGATAACTCAATTTATAGGAATTTGGGTAAAATGAGAAATCAAGGAATCGAGGTGACATTAAATTTAGGGGTTGTAAGAGGGGAGAAATTCTCTTGGGATCTTAGCGTTTTAGCGTCTACAATTAAAAATGAGATGATTAGAATGCCTAAAGGTAAAGAAGATGCTATTATTAACGGTACAAAAAGAATAGCAGAGGGACGTTCTTTATATGAATTTTATTTACGTCAATGGTATGGAGTAGATCCAAGAGATGGGGCTGCATTGTTTATTCAAGATTCTGATAAAGAAGATGATGCCTCTACAAGGGTTGTTAATGGAGTAAAAGTGACTACAAATCAGAATAATGCACTAATGGATTATTCAGGTTCATCAATTCCGGATGTGTTTGGTAGTATAATAAATAGTTTCAAATTAGGAAATTTTGATGCGTCATTCATGTTAACATATCAGTTAGGGGGAAAGGTTTATGATAGTAATTATGCTTCACTAATGGGAACCTACCCACAAGGACAGGCGTTACATACTGATATGTTGAAAGCTTGGAAAAATCCGGGAGATATAACTGATGTGCCTATTATGAGTACGCAAAATGTAAATGCGACAGGGGTTTCGTTAAATTCTCGTTGGTTAACAAAAGCTGATTATTTATCAATAAGAAATGTGCAAATTGGCTATAATTTTAATAAAAAAACGATAGAAGTAGCAGGGTTAACAAATCTTAGGGTTTATGCGTCTGGAGAAAATTTATATGCATGGACAGCAAGGGAAGGATTGGAGCCTGTTCAATCTTTTAATGGAACGTCTTCTTCCAGATATACTCCATCTAGAACAATTAGCTTAGGATTAAATGTCTCATTCTAAAAAATGACTAAAATGAAAAATATAAAATTATTAATATCAGCTTTGGTAATCACATCATCATTATTGACATCTTGTAATGATGACTTCCTAGATACAAAACCGACCTCATCTGTTGATGCTCCAACTGTATATTCAACTGCAGATAATTTGATGGCAGCTATTAACGGAATGCATAGAAATATGTATACAAGACAAAATAGTTCTCAAGGACAGAATGGGTATACGGGACAATTAATTATATCAGATGTTATGGGCGAAGATGTAGTTTTTCCTTCAACTGGTAATGGGTGGTTTGTTTCGCAGCTAAGATGGCTTGCTCAAAATCAAGTAACATCAGGGACGGTGTCTTATCCATGGACATATTGGTCTGCTATGATTAGGAATGCCAATAATATTATTACTTACGGACCTTTAGCGACAGGAGATATAGACTTAAAAGATAAGGCAATTGGAGAAGCTTATGCTTACAGAGCGTTTTCAAATTTTCAATTAGTTCAAATTTATGGTAAAAGATATATAGCCGGAGGGGATAATTCTAATCTTGGTATAGTCCTGAGAGAAGACCCTTCCGATATTGCTCCTAGAAAACGATCTACAGTAGAGGAAGCATATGTTTTAATTTGGAAAGATTTGGATAAAGCACAAGAGTTGTTGACAGGTAAAGCTGCTGGGAATAGATCGCATTTTTCATTAGCAAATGTAAAAGGGCTTAAAGCTCGTGTAGCGTTAGTTCAGCAAGATTATGCGAAAGCGGCACAATTTGCTAATGAAGCTAAAATGGGTATTCCTCTAATGTCTCAGTCATCTTATAGAGCAGGATTTAATGATTATACAAATGTTGAATGGATGTGGGGTGTTAGAATACAAGCGGATCAGTCAGATTTCTTTGGAAATTTTCATGCATTTATGTCAAGAAATTTTAATTCAACACAAATTCGAACAGCTCCTAAAGTAATGAATATAAAATTATATAATGCCTTTCCTTCTACAGACGCGAGAGTGCAGGTTGTGGATCCTACTGGGCAGCATACAGCATTATCCCTTCCAAATAATTACTCGAAATATCCTTACACTTCTCAAAAGTTTTTGGCTGTGAGTCAATCAGAATCTTTAGGAGACGTTCCGTTTATGCGTGTGGCTGAAATGTACCTAATTGAGGCAGAGGCATTATATAAACAGGGAAAAGAAGTTGAATCTAAAGAAGTGTTAACAACTCTGGTTAAAGCTAGGGATTTATCATTCTCTTCTTTTACAACGGCTGGAAACGAGTATTATGAACAAATACTCTTAAATAGACGATTAGAATTATGGGGTGAAGGATTTAGGTTTTTTGACTTAAAACGTTTAAATCAAAAACTTGACCGCACAGGGGCTAATCATAATGCAACAGTAATTAATAATGTGTATACTGTTGAAGCTTCTAGCTCTAAATGGGAATGGTTAATTCCACAAGCTGAAATAGATGCTAATCCCGAAATAATTCAAAATCCTTCGTGATAATATTTTAATATAATTTCTCCTCATAGTAATTATGTGTTCAAATCAAGGTTTTCCGTATGGAAAACCTTGATTTTTTTATCTCCAAAAATCACTATTAATATCTACTGAAAAAGTATAACTTTGTAGCTCGTAAAAATTAGATAAAAAAATACATTAAATAGACTATGAATCCATTAATTGAAGAATTGACTTGGAGAGGGCTGGTTCACAATATAATGCCAGGGACAGAAGAACAACTAAATAAAGAAATGACTTCTGGTTATGTCGGATTTGATCCTACAGCAGATTCTCTTCATGTAGGAAGTTTGGTTCCTATATTCTTATTGGTTCATTTGCAACGTCACGGACATCGCCCAATTGCATTGGTTGGCGGAGCAACAGGTTTTATCGGAGACCCTACAGGAAAAGCTGCGGAAAGAAGCTTATTGGATGAAGAAACATTGAACAAGTATGTGGCTGGAATTAAAGCTCAATTGTCTCGTTTCCTGGATTTTGATACAAATAATGGTAATTCAGCTTTATTGGTGAATAATTATGATTGGATGAAGAACTTTTCATTCATCGATTTTGCTCGTAATGTCGGGAAGCACATTACAGTTAATTATATGATGGCAAAAGATTCTGTTAAATCCAGACTTTCTTCAGAATCAAATGTAGGAATGTCTTTTACAGAGTTTACCTATCAATTGATTCAAGGATACGATTATTTGCATTTATACAAAGAGTTAGGTGCTAAATTGCAAATGGGAGGTTCTGATCAATGGGGAAATATTACAACAGGAACAGAATTAATTCGTCGTACGGTTCAAGGAGAAGCTTTCGCATTCACTTGCCCGCTAACAACGAAAGCAGACGGAACTAAATTTGGGAAATCTGAAGGAGGAGAAAATATTTGGTTAGACAAGAAAAGAACATCGCCTTACAAATTCTATCAATTCTGGTTAAATCAAGCTGATGCTGATGCAGAGCGTTACATTAAAATTTATACCTTCTTAGAAAAAGAAGCAATTGACGATTTAATCGAGCGTCACCGTCAAGAACCGCATTTACGTGAATTACAGCGTAAATTAGCGACTGAAATTACCATTTTGGTGCATGGTGTAGAAGAATTGAGAAAAGCAGAAAAAGCTTCACAGGTTTTATTTGGAAAATCAACTTCAGAAGATTTAAAAGAATTAGATGGAGAAACGTTCTTATCTGTTTTTGAAGGGGTTCCACAGGCAGCTGTTGCAAAAACAGATCTAGAAGCCGGTTTGGATATTGTTGCTGTATTGGCAGATAAAACAGGCTTCTTGAAATCTAATTCAGAAGCACGCCGTGAACTTAAAGCGAATGCTATTTCGGTGAACAAAGAAAAAATTGGAGAAGATTTTGTTTTAACAACAGAAAATTTAATCGCTGATAAATATGTGTTGTTACAAAAAGGAAAAAAGAACTATTTTATCTTAATTGTAGAATAAACAGAATTAGAATAAAAAAGCCCTCATTTTTGAGGGCTTTTTATTTTTAAAGATCAGTTTAAAGACTGAATATATTCTTTTATTGCGGAAGAAAGATTACCTTCAGACTTTTCTAAAACTCTTAGAAAAGCACTTCCTATAAT
The DNA here is from genome assembly GCF_000382425.1 of Empedobacter brevis NBRC 14943 = ATCC 43319. Classification (GTDB taxonomy): domain Bacteria; phylum Bacteroidota; class Bacteroidia; order Flavobacteriales; family Weeksellaceae; genus Empedobacter; species Empedobacter brevis. The sequence continues at coordinate 144,888 of NZ_KB908293.1, read as the reverse complement.
TGCGCCATTGGCAAAACTCCATGCCTTCTCTACGTCTTCTTTTGTCGAAATCCCAAATCCAATTTGATGAGGTTTTGTTAAACCTAAACTTTTTATACCAGATAAAAAATCTTCATTATAATTAGAAGTTGTTGCACCTGTTGTAGCAGAATTTGATACGATATAAACAAAACCTGAAGTCGCGTCATTAATTTCCTTAATACGTTTTTCAGTGGTTAAAGGAGTGATTAAAAATGTCACTTTTTGGTCATATTTTTCAAATAATGATTTGTGTTCGGCTAAATAAATTTCATAAGGCATGTCTGGTAAAATCAATCCAGAAACACCGCTTTCTTGACAATTCTGTAAGAATTTTTCTAATCCAAAAGTCATGACTTGATTGTAGTAGCCCATCAAAACAATAGGAGCAGAGATTTCATTTTTTACTGAATTCAATTGTTCAAATAAAACATCTAATGTCATCCCGTTTGCTAATGCTTTTTCACTTGTAGCTTGTATTGTAGGTCCGTCGGCTAAAGGATCAGAGTAAGGAATTCCTACTTCGATGATGTCAACATTGTTTTGATCTAATTCTTTTAAAATAACAGGAGTATCCGATAAATTTGGATATCCGGCAGTTGTGTATATTGTAATGAGTTGATTATTTTTTTGACTAAATAATTGCTCTAATTTATTCATGTTATTTGACTTGTTTTAATAAGATTGTATAAACAGGGAAGTGGTCAGAGTATCCGTTTGCACGATATGTATCTCCACTCCACATACGATTAGGGAAGCCTTTGTATGCACCTTCTGTTGCAATTAAGTAATCTTTATTAAACACTTCTGTTTTGAATATTTTATAAGAAGAATAATCTTTATTCTTTGTAACCAATGATGAAGTTGAGATAAACTGGTCGAATAAATTCCATGCATCACGGTAAGCCAATGTTCCAACTCCTTTTTTGTATAAAGGTAACATTGGGTTGTAGTAACCGTCTTCCGTTACTTTAGAAATTTCTCCGGCCGGATTGAATGTATTTTTAATACTTGGCGAAATAGGATCGTCATTAAAATCTCCCATTGCAATTACTTTAGCATTTGGATTTTTAGATTTTAAATCATCAAAAATACCTTTCATTACTTTGGCAGCTTCTAAACGAGCTGGCATAGAAGCTTTTTCTCCTCCACTACGAGAAGGCCAGTGGTTTACCAAAAATGTAATTTCTTCTCCATCTAATAATCCGGTTACTTGTAAAATATCACGTGTGTATCTGCGTTTTCCCTCCGAATCGTAATTAAAAATAGGATGAGGTTTTGCTTCAATTACTTTAAAACGAGATTTTTGATACAATAAACCAGTATCAACACCTCTGGCATCAAATGAATTGAAGTGAACAACGTCATAACCATATTTCTTTAATGCAGAGCTGTTGGCTAAATCTTCTAATATTTCTCTTGTTTCAATTTCACATATTCCAACAACAACAGGAGCAGAACCTGTAACATCAGCCCCTAACTCGCTAATAACTTTTGAAATATTATTGATTTTTTGAAAATATTTTTGAGTGTTCCATCGTTTATTTCCATTTGGTAAAAACTCATCTTGAAGAATTAATGGACGGATTATTTTCTTTCCTTTTATGTTTTCGTAAGTATAACTTTGGTTAAATTCTTCCGTTTGATACTTAGAAATGTCAGATTCTGCAATCTGAATATGATAATTTTTATCATTATATGGTAAAGTTCCATCAATATATCCTACTGATTTTATGGTGTCAAAAATATTTTCGACATTATAAAAAGCCACTGTAGCACTTGCGTATTTGGCCTGACCCTTAACGTTTAATGTTAAAACGAAAGTAAAAATGATGAATAAAGTTAAAGATTTATTAATTTTAAACATATGTTATTAATTATGAATTTATTAATTTTGTTGTCCTATTTTTTTAAGATAGCTAATTTATAAATAAAAATTCGTTTGAATGAACAAATTATTGTTAAGTATTTCAGTCTTTGCTGCAACTGTTGCTATGGCACAAGCGCAGACAAAGATTACTGGGGTGGCAAAAAATGCTGCTACAGGTGAAGAGGTGTATAACCTCACTGTACGTTTGAACGGAGGCGTGGCAAACGATGCTGCGATCACCGATCGTATAGGTTATTTTCAGTTTGTAGATATTCCTGATGGAACTTACAAATTACAAATTTATGGCGTAGGATATGATCCTTATGAAAAAGAAATCACTGTAGCAGGGCAAAAAGAGCTAGACTTAGGTGATATTAAATTAACATTTAATCCAAATACAGCAGAAGTTGGAATTATCACATTAACAGATGATGAATTATCTGATGATGAAAGTTCAACAGCTTCAAATTCAGGACTTTTACAATCTTCTCGCGACGTTTTTGCTCGCGTTTCAGCATACGAACTAGGTTCGTATTGGTTTAAACCAAGAGGTTTAGATAATAAATATAATGACATTCATTTCAATGGAGTTCGTATGAACAAAATGGATAATGGACGTGCAACTTTTAATAACTGGGGAGGATTAAACGATATTACTCGCCGTCCGGATGAATTGACATACGGAATAGAACCTTCTAAATATGCTTTTGGAGATTTGGGGGGTGTAACAAACTTTGATACTCGTCCTTCTACGATGCGTAAAGGAATCAGTTTGGCTTATTCTAGTACCAATCGTTCGTACAGAAATCGTGTAATGGCAACATACAACACAGGTTTGATGGACAATGGCTGGGCCTTTATGGTTTCTGGAAGTAGACGATGGGCTGATGAAGGAATTATAGAAGGTACGTTTTATGACGCTTATGCTTATTATATAGGTGTAGAGAAAAAGTTTAATGAAAATCATACGTTAAACTTCACAAGTTTTGGAGCGCCTACACGTCGTTCTACCGGATCTCCAAATACACAGGAAGTTGTCGATATGATGGGGATTTATTACAATGCTTATTGGGGGTGGCAAGATGGTGAAAAACGTAACGAACGCGTGAAGAAAACTTTTGAACCTGTCAACATGTTGACACACCATTGGAACATCAATAATAAATCGAAATTAACAACGACTATTTCTTACCAATTTGGAAAAGAAAGTGGTTCTCGTTTAGATTGGTTTGCAGGGAACAATCCTTCTCCTCTTTATTACCGCAATCTACCTTCTTATTTTGCGTATAGAGGAGCTGATCAAAGCGTAATTGATGCCCAGGCCAATCTTTGGAAAAGCGGTCAGATTTCTCAATTAGACTGGACAAGTCTTTACAGAGCTAATAGAAATAATGGACCAAGATCTGTTTATTGGTTAACCGCAGATGTGAACGAAGATAAAACAGCTACAGCTTACACAAATTTTCAGACAGAATTGGCTCCAAATATTGATTTAACAATCGCTGCATCTTATCAAAATACAAAATCTGAACTGTATAGAGAAGTTCAGGATTTATTAGGAGGAGAATACGTCTTGAACAGAGATAACTTTACAGGAGTTTCATTCAATCTTTTAGATCCTAATTATACTCCAACAAAAGGTCAAAGACAGGGGTATAATTATGAAATCAACCGTGATTATGCAGATATATTTGCGCAGACTAAAATCAAATCGAAGTTTTTAGATGTTACAATCGGAATGAAAGCGGCTATGACTAAATTTTACCGTGAAGGTAAATGGATGCATGAGTTATACCAATCAAGTTCTTATGGAAAAAGTAAGACGTACGATTTCTTAGATTTTGGGGTGAAGTCAAATTTCTTGGTAAAATTAGACGGACGTAATTTTATCCAAGCTAATGTAATGTATCAAACAGAAGCACCAACATCAGATGAAATTTTTCCAAATGCACGTGTAACAAATGTGACTGTTGATGGAGTAGAGAGTGCAAAGGTTTTCTCAAGTGATTTATCGTATATTTTAAGAGCACCACGAATCAAAGCCCGCGCGACTGCGTTTTATACACGTACAAAAGATGAAATAAAAAAGGCTTTTGGATATATTGATGGAGTAAGTACAGAAGAACGTTTATTCGTGTCAGAAATTATGACAGGGGTTGGGAAAGAATATCTGGGAACAGAGTTGGCTGTAGAGGCACAAGTTTTACCAGTTCTTACAGTATCTGCCGTGGCGTCTATTGGTCAATATGTGTACAAAGATAATCCTAATTACAATTTGTATTCTGATGATTATAGTAACGAGGTTTTGCCTTATAAAAACTTTGGAACAACTTATCTTCATAATTATAAAGTAGGAAGTGGCCCTCAATCAGGATTTTCACTTGGGGCAGAATATCGTGATCCTAAATTTTGGTGGATTGGAGTGTCAGGGAATTTATTGGCAAATAATTATATAGATCCAGCTGCATTTCGTAGAACAGTTAACTTTTTCACACTTGAAAACGGGGATTTGGTTGATGTCAATCAGGAAGATTTGAAAGATATTTTAAAACAGGAAAAATTAAGCAATGAGTTTATGTTGAATATTAATATGGGAAAAACATTCCGTATTGGTAAATACTCAGCAGGAATTTCAGGGACAATTAACAATGTTTTAAATAACAAAAACTATGTAACCGGAGGTTTTGAGCAATTGAGAATCGGTAACTACAATAATGCTAAGGATAGTAATTATAGAACATTGTTTGGTCCTAGAATGTTCTATGGAATGGGAACAACTTATTTTGCAAACATTTACTTTAGATTCTAATTTTTAATAACAACGAATAAAATTCAATATGAATACAATATCAAAATTAACAATAGCAGGTGTTTTAAGCTTAGGCTTATTTATAACTCAGTCTTGTGTGAAAGATGACGATTACGCAACACCACCAATAGAATGCGCGGATAAATTAACGGCGAATATTACAATTGGAGAATTAACATCAAAAGTAACTTCCGGAACGATTCAGTTAGATTCAAACGGAGCAATTGCTGAAGATTTAATTATAGATGCTTATGTCATCTCTAGCGATGAAACAGGAAATTTCTATAAAACAATTTCATTACAAGATAAACCGAAAGAGGCGACAGCAGGAATTCAAATCGAAATTGACGGGACTAATTTATATAATGAATATCCATTAGGAGCAAGAATACAAGTGAGCTTAAAAGGATTAGTTGTGGCCAAAGATAGAGGAATTATGAAAATTGGTTCTGTAGACCCAAGTTTTGCAGTAGGTCGTATTCCATCAGCAGTAATGAAGAAGTATATTTTCAAAACTTGTGATGAAAAACAGACTATTGAGCCTAAAGTGGTTAATAATTTAACGGAAGCTTTAAAAGCAGAGAACTTAAATACATTAGTTACGATTAATAATATTCAATTTAAAGAGCCTGAGGTTGATAAAACTTATGGTGTACAAGGAGCTACTGTAAACCGAGTATTGATTGATAAGTCTGGAAAAACAGTAGATTTACGTAATTCTGGTTTTGCAAAATGGTACAACGAAGCATTGCCTACAAAAAGTGGCTCTATCACTGTTGTTGTAAGTATTTTTAATTCTTCTTATCAGGTATATATCCGTGATACGAATGATGTAAAATTTGATCAAGACCGTTTTGAAATTGGGGGTGGAGAAAATCCAGGAGGCGATGGAGAACCATCTTCAAATGCAATTTATTTATTTGAAGGAGCTGATTTTGAAAATTGGCAAACTTTTTTAGATAATATTACAGCTAATGGGATTAAACCATATGCTACTCAGGGTATCGGTAATGGATTTAATAATACGAATTCTTTACAAATTAAAGGAACGCCAACTGGTAATGACTATGTAGTTACTGCGAAAGCCGGGGCATCAATTCCTAAAGATCCACAAGCGATTTATTTCAAGTTGAAAGGAACTTCTACAGGGAAAACTTTATCAATTAATGTAAATGCCACAGAGGATGTAACGACTGGAGCCGGACCACAAAAGTATTATGTATTTAATTTATTAGATGTAAAAGATACTGATGTAATATTGGATTATGTTCAAGGAAATGATTATAGAGGGTCGATTGATACAAAAGGTAAATGGATCAATGTTAAATTGAACATTAAAGGTTTACCAAAGTTAGATCTTCAAAATTTAGTAAACGGATTTTTATCAATAAAAGTTGGTAGAGATGGAGTATACGATATTCAAATAGATGATATCAAAATCGATTAATTTAATTAATCAAATAAAAATAAAAAAGACGGCTAATTTTTAGCCGTCTTTTTTATTTTTATAAAGGAAGATTGTTAAGGAAATGAAAATTTTAATCAATATTTTAACGGTTATTGGTATAAAAATGCAATGAAATCGTATATTTAAATTTGATTAAAACATGTATTGATTTTATATTTTATTTAAAAATAATGTTGTTTAGGTTGTAATTTGATTAATAGAATGTTGAAAATTAAATTATTTAGTTGTTTTATGCTTTAAATGGAAAAAATATGATAAAAAAAATATTTTAATATTTAATTTAATAAAGATACAATTAATTGTATCTTTCATCCTTTTACTGCGTTATAATTCGCAAATTTACTTTCCTATTTATAAATAAGATTAAAAAGATACAGTTGTATAACAATCCGTTTTTTTTTGATTTTATATTTTTTTAACACATTTATATGATTCATCATTAAGTTGAGATCTTATTTAGATTCATTATACTTCATGTGTTTTATGTTTAATTATGCTTGTATTGATGTTTATGAGCGTTTTTACTGTTGATATATGTATTTAATAGAGTAAAAATTTAAATACTTGATAAATAAAAAAAAATACTCAACTTTTTGGAAGTCTTAAAAAAAAGTTAGAGTTTTGTCTTAAATGTTATAAAAATTAAACTATGAGGAGAAGATTAACATCTTTGGGTCTATTAGCTTTCCTAGGGTTAGGAACTATGGCTTTTGCCCAAGTAACAGGTGTAGTTAACGATGCGAACAATTTCCCAGAGTCTGACGTAGAAGTTACTGTAAAAGGTACTGACAAAGTTACGTATACAGATGAAAATGGAAATTTCAACATTGATGCTAAGGTAGGAGATACGTTAGTGATCAATGGAAAAGAATTTAAAGTAACTTCTAATAACTTAGGAGCTTTAAAATATACAAGTGAAGACGTAAGCCTAGATGAAGTAGTGGTAACGAGTATCTTCGAAGCACCACAAAAAGCAGGTCAAACAATTGTAAAAGCTGATCAAATTAAAGATTTTAATCCTAGTTTGTCAGTTGACCAAATGTTAGGTGGTAAAGTGTCTGGTTTAGTTTCTCAAGCTCAAAATGGAGCACCTGGAAGTACAGCGAATGTTACAATTCGTGGAGCTTTAGGGTTAAACGGAGGGGTTAAATCTCCGTTGACAGCTGCTGATGTAAACAGTATAAACCCAGGAGATATTGATGATATCAAAGTATTGAAAGAAGCATCTCAGTTGGCCGTTTATGGTGCGCGAGGAGCAAATGGTGTTGTAATTGTTAAAACAAAGTCTGCTAAAAAAGGAGGAGTAACAATTAGTTATTCGGGTCGTGTTGGATTTACTTCAATGATGGATTTGCCTAATATCGACTTAATGAATTCTAATCAGTTATTAAATCATCAAAATGATTTATATAAAATTAGTACTGGTATTGGTAGACCATGGACTGCTGAACAAATAACAGAGCTGTCTAAAATTAATACAGATTGGCAAGATGCTATTTACCGTAATGGTGTAGTAACTTCTAATTATTTCTCTATTTCAAATAATCAAGGTGATTTAAGTCAAAATTTCAGTATCGGTTATGATAAAGATAATGGAGCTGTAAACTTCTACAAAGGATTTGAGCGTATTACATCTTCTTATAGCTTCAATGGTAAAGCAAGTGATAGATTAAGATATGGAGCAAATGTAAATGGAGCTTATCAGACATTAGATTCTCCTCGTGATCGTTTCAATGGACAATCTCCTTTTAACGTTGCTTTACAAGCAGCACCATATAGAACAGTGTATGATTTGGATGCGAATGGAAACGTTCAGTACGACGAATGGGGATACCCTATCTATAATGTTGATAATGGAGCTGGTTATCCGGTGTTAGATGAAATGCATAAAGCATATAACATTACAAGACAGTTTAAATTATATGGTTCTGGATTTTTAGAATTAGAAATTGTTAAAAATTTAACAGCGCGTTCTACTTTTGGAGCAACGTATGTTCGTTTACAAAACGAAACTTTTAACAGAAGTAATACATATTTAGCGCAATTATTAGGATCTCCTGCATCTAAAACAGATAACTCAAGAGATAACCTAAATTACAACTGGCGTAATGAGTTGAATTATGTAAATAAATGGGATAAACATAACTTAAGACTTACTGTTGCATCTGAGTATCAAAAAGACAATCGTTACAGAATACTTTTAGCGGGTCGTACCTTTCCTAATAATGATTTGATAACACAAGGTTTAGCACAACAAATTTTAGGAGAAGGAAATTCATATACAAATAGAACAAAAATTGTACGATTTGGATACATTGGGGCTGCTTCGTATGATTACGATCGTAGATATATGTTAGATGTTTATGTAAGACGTGATGGAACTTCTTTAGCAGGATGGGACAATATGTTCGGAACATTCTGGGGAGCTTCTCTTGGTTGGGATATTGCCAGAGAACAATTCTTAAAAGGAAATAAAGTTGTTAACAGCTTAGTTCTTAAAGCATCTTATGGTGAAGTTGGAGATGATTCAGCTTTAGAAAAGTATGCAGGAGGTAACTTCTTATATTCAAATATCAACTTAATTAATTTAGGTTTTTATAACGGACAGTTTTCAGGAGTACCTAGTAGAAATTATGCTACACCAACAACAAGCTGGGAGGTAAATAAAAAATTGAATTTAGGTCTTGATTTTAGTTTACTTAAAAATTCTCTTTCAGGATCATTTGCATACTTCCAAGATAAGCGTACTGACTTCTTATTTGATTTAAATTATTCGCCAACAGCAGGAGGTTATAGAACAACTCTGAATGCAGGAGATATGACAACTGACGGAATCGAAATTGATTTAAATTATGATGTATTGAAGTCTAAGAATTTTGATTTATCTGTTTATGGTAATATTACAAACGTAAATTACAAAATTGATAGATTAAATGGAACAGATGAATTATTAACTGCTAATGGATCAAACAACTTAATTCATCAAGTAGGAAAATCACCATATCAATATTACATGGTACGTTATGCAGGTATAGATACTCAAACGGGAGATTATTTATACTATGACAAAGATGGTAATGTAACAAATGTATATTCATCAGGAGATGCTGTAGCGACAGGTAAAACACCACTTCCTAAAGTATTTGGAGGTTTTGGATTAAATGCTAAAGCATACGGTTTTGATATTAATGCAGATTTCACTTATTCTGCAGGAGCATATTCTTACAATAATGTTTACCAATGGATGGTAGATCCGACATTTAGAACTCAAAATCAAGATGTTTCTGCTTTAGATTATTGGAAAAATCCAGGAGATAATACAAGATTCGGAAAACCGACACCAGATGGAACAATGGAGTCTACATTATTCTTAGAGAAAAATGACTATATCTTATTTAGAAGTTTATCAGTAGGGTATACATTTGATGATAAACTATTAAAATCTACTCCAGTGAAATCGTTCCGTGTATATGCACAAATACAAAATTTAGGTGTATTTACAAACTACCATGGAAATCCGGTACAAGGAACAGGTTCTTCGGAAACAGTTACTGTTCAACAAGCAGGTTATGTATCAAATTCATTCTCTGGATTTGGATATCCAATGACAAGAACATTCTCTTTAGGGGTTAACGTAACATTTTAAAAACTAGAAAAAATGAAAAAGAAAATATATTTATTATCATTAGTTGCAATGTCTTTCGCTTTCACGGGAGCATTAACAAGCTGTAGTGAAGATGATCTTCAGATAGATTCTCCGAATGATATTACACAAGATAATTTTTATAAAACAGAAGAGGATTTTGAAACAGCGATTAGAGGTGTTTACAATGACTTCAGAACAAACGGTTTATTTGGAAACACAGGACAAGCAAGAGATATTGTTATTTTAGGGGACTTAATGTCAGATAACTTAATCTTTAGTCCTTTTGGTAGAGGAGGAGGTTTTACAGCTTCTGAATGGAGATACCAAGGAAACTCGAATGTAACAGAATTGTATGAAAATGCTTATAGAGCAATTTCTGATGCGAATAAAATTTTATCGGTAATTAATAATTTACCTGAGTCAAGTACAGTTAAACCTAAGGTGAAAGCAGAAGCATTAGCTTTGAGAGCGTTGGCTCATTTTGAAGTAGCGAAATTATTTGCGAAAATACCTACTCAAGGAAGTGGAGCGGCTAACTCTCAAGGTATTGCATATATCTCTGAACTGAACTTCAAAGATGAACCTAAACGTGAGGCGAATATTGGAATTGTTTATGATAAAATTATCAAAGATTTAGAAGATGCATTGGCAGGAGGTTTACCTAATGGAGGTTATGCAGCAAATCCAACAGGAAATACGATTTACCGATTAAATAAATTATCTGTAAGAGGATTATTAGCAAAAGTGTATTTGTATAAAGGAGATTATCCTAAAGTGATTGAATATGCAACACCTGTTGTAGATGCTATAAAACCAACAGACAAAGCAGATTTAGATAAATTTTGGAAAACAGAAACAAATCAAGGAGCATTGTTCGTATTGCCTTTCGCAAGAACAAATGATATTCAACTTGGAACTAATTATAGCCAAGGTTTATCGGCAAATACCTTAAGAGTTGAATTTACAGTAGATAAAGCTTTTGTAGGAACATTTGATCAAGCGACAGAACCAGAACGTTATAATGCTAGTATAGTTGAAATGGTCCAAAATCAATATGATGGTGCAGGACCGGTTTATGCTGTTAAGAAATATATGTATTCTAGAACAGGGTATAACGCAGGAGTTAATGACGGACGTTATTTACGTGTAGAAGATGTAATTTTAATGTTAGCTGAAGCTCAATATATGTCAGGGAATCAATCAGGAGCGTTAACGACATTAAATAAATTAAGAGATGCTCGTTATACAGCTTATACTGGAGGAGAAACTGGAGATGCTTTATTTGAGGCTATTATCACAGAGCGCCGTAAAGAATTAGCTTTTGAAGTAGGAGATCGTTTCTTTACTTTAAAACGTTTATTAGGGGTTCCAGGGATACCTGTTAAGTATGCGCAAGGTATTCAACGTTCAGGAAACGGTCACTATGCAGATGGTACAGGATCTCCTTCTGCGACACAGCAATTGCCTGCAAGTTCAGTTAAATGGCAGTTACCTGTTAGGCAAAGTATATTAAATTTAGATAAAAATATTGGTCAAACAGACGGGTATTAATCGATTTAATAATAAATAATTAACCCCTCATTTTGAGGGGTTTTTATATATATAAATTTTGTAAAAAATAATCTACATGAGAACAAATTACTTTACATTTTTTATTGTATCTATTTTGGGTTTTGGTCCTATGCAACAAGTAGATGCTCAACAAGTTTACTATAATAAAGCACTTCATGGAGTAGCATCGAATACAAGTGATATCGAAATAAAAGGGAATCCATATTTGGAAGATGGTTTTTCTAAATATGATATAGAAGGGGCTAAAGTAGAAAATATACCATTATTGCGGTATAATCATTATTCAGATCAAATGGAATATTTAGATGAAAATGTGTCATATGATTTGAATAAAATTCCAAATATGATTATTACATTCAAAAGAAGTAATAAAAAATTTATTTATCTACAGTATCAGGAAAATAATGGAAAATCTGGTGGATATATGCAAATCCTTAACAAAGGAAAGAATACGACCTTGTACAAAAAGGAGATTGTAATCTTAGCAGATAGAATGGAAAAAAGTGATTTATTAGATACTTCAGGAACAAAAATTCAGTTATATGAAGCTGATAAACCTATTTATTATTTTACTATAGATAATAGTATAGTTCTTATTCCAAATAAAAGGAAAGAATTAATGTCTATTTTTAAAGATGAGCATGTGAAAAATTATATAAAAAAAGAAAAAATATCATCAACCAATGAAACGGATTTGATAAAACTGACTCAGTATATAAACCAATTATAATTATATCTTTAAGAAAGGATGATCTTTTTAGAATTATCCTTTTATTTTCTCCATAAATTCCCATGCTCTAAATTCCGCCCAAGAATGAGGCGTGTCTTTTAAAGGAAAACCACAATGTCCGCCATATTCAGGCATTTCGAACGAACAAAATTGATGCTCTTTGAAGCGTTCAATTGGGTAACAATCACGGCCTAAAAAAGGATCGTTTGCAGCATTTACAATTAAGCAAGGTGTTTTGATATTGTCTAAAACAGTTGCAGGTGACGCCTTATGATAATAGTCTTCCTTAGAAGAATAACCATGTAAAGCAGCCGTGAAATATTCATCAACTTCATCAAAAGTTTTGATATTGTCTATCATTTTTTCGTTCAACACACCGGGAAATTGTTTTGCTTTTTCTTTAAATTTAGGAACAAGTGTTCGTTTAAAATTATTAAAATAAACAGTATTCGGGAACTCTTTCAACGTATCGGCACAGGATTTTAAAGAAATTGGAGAAGAGAAGGTAATCCCGCATTTTATTCGTTTGTTCACCTCATAACTTCCCAAATAATTTAAAACTAAAGCACCTCCCATCGAATATCCAATCAAATAAATTTGATGGTAGTCTTCTGTTATTGCTTTTTCCACTATGCGATGTACATCGTCTATAGAACCATGGTGATACAAACGGCAAGTTTCGTTCATTTCACCGCCGCAGCTTCTGTGGTTCCATGCCAAAATATTAAATCCTTTGTTGTAAAAAAAATCCGAACAGGAATTGAGGTAAGTTCGTTTCGAATCGCCTTCAAGACCATGAAAAAGGATGATTAATTTGTCTTTATTTTCTTGAAAACGCCAATCCAAATTTAAAAAATCACCGTCATCAGTTGTAATTTTTTCTCGTGCATAAGTCGGAATGGGATATTTCTTAAATTTTGCAGGGTAGATTGTTGAGTAATGCGCATTTCGATTCAGGAAATTAGGTTTCGGATAACTTGAATGTTCTATATAAGGCATTTCTAATAGATTTTGACATCAATCAAAAATTCTTTTTTGATTTCTTCGTTGATGTTTGCAATAATTTTCGATTTTCCCATCATTAATTCCTGGCGCATTGCAGGAGAATTAATCTTAACATATAAAATACGTTGTCTTACTTCAACACGATCCGTGTATTTTTCGAAAAATTTTCCCATCACTGTTCGCCATGCTTCTTCAGCTTTCACTTCCCAAATCAATTCTTCCTTTCCATTTTGTTTAATGAAATGTTCCAAAGCTTGACCAAGCGTTTGCTGATTACTTCGTTTTTCATACTTTTTCATAACCGGAAAACTTTACTTTCAGAGTTGATTTGTTTGATGATTTGCTCTGTTCTTTCAGGGTGTGTATCCGTGATAAAAATTTGTCCAAAGCGTTCCTCGTTCACTAATTTGACTAACTGAGTGACACGATGTTCATCCAATTTATCAAAGATATCATCCAAAAGCAATAAAGGAGTGATGTTTAACGAATTTTTGATTACTTCTAATTGTGCTAATTTTAAGGCAATTAGATAAGATTTTTGCTGGCCTTGTGAACCAAATTTTTTGATGGGGTAATTGGTAATCGTAAATAGTAGATCATCCTTGTGAATTCCGGCAGTTGAATATTGTGCCAAGCGGTCTTTGTACAAGGCCTCTTTCAAAACAGTTTCGAATGGTGCATCATTTAGCTGAGAAATATATTCAATATTTACGTTCTCTCGCCCTTCCGAAATTTCATTGTAATATTTCAAGAAAGCGTCTAAAAAAGTTTGAATAAACTCTTTTCTGATTTCATGTATTTTTTTGCCTAAATGAATCAACTCTTCATCATAAATTTCTAAAGAAGAAGCATCAAAAGTATTGTTTGCAGCAAAATACTTTAATAAAGCATTTCGCTGAATTAAAACTTTATTGTAGCGAATCAAATCGGCTAAATATTGCTTGTTTGATTGTGAAATGATATTATCTAAAAACTTTCGGCGGACTTCACTTCCTTCTTTAATTAAGTCATTGTCATAAGGTGAAATCATCACCAAAGGATATTGCCCGATATGATCCGAAATACGATCATACGATTTCGAATTTCGCTTCAATTGCTTCGGTTGACCGGAACGAACCAAACAGAAAATAACATCGTCTGTTTCGTTTTTATCAAACGTTCCTTCTAATGTAAAAAAATCACAATCAAATTGTATATTCATCATATCCGAGTGATTGAGATACGATTTACTTAAAGCCAAATAATGAATAGCATCCAATACATTGGTTTTACCTTTCCCATTTTGTCCCACAAATGCATTAATTTTTGCAGAAAACTCGAAATTGTTTTCATCAAAATTTTTGAATTGCCGTGCTTTAAGTTCTTTTAAATACATAGAGCAAAATTACAATTTAATTTACGATTTATGATGGATGAAGGTTGATTTATGATTTTGGATCAATCGATTTGTTTCATGTAGAACTTGTCAAGAATTTTTTTTGTTCTTTTCATTCTCTCAGTTCTAAAACAATGATTTCTAAACAAAATGTCGGGTTAAAAATCAAAATGATGTATTTTTGTATCTTTAAAAAGAAACATTTAGAAAAATGGCAATTCAAAAACCATCGATTCCAAAAGGAACAAGAGATTTCTCTCCTTTAGAAGTGAATCGTCGTCAATATATTATCAACACGATAAAAAAACAATTCGTATTATTTGGGTTTTCTCCAATCGAAACACCTTCATTCGAAAATTTATCAACTTTAACCGGTAAATATGGAGAAGAAGGAGACCGATTAATTTTTAAAATATTAAATTCAGGAGATTATTTAGCAAAAGTAGATGAAGAATTATTAACAACTAGAAATAGCCAAAAAGTAATTTCACACATTTCTGAAAAAGCATTGCGTTACGATTTAACTGTGCCTTTCGCACGTTATGTGGTACAACATCAAAATGAGATTACCTTTCCGTTTAAACGTTATCAAATTCAACCGGTATGGCGTGCAGATCGTCCTCAAAAAGGACGTTTTCGTGAATTTTTTCAATGTGATGCAGATGTGGTAGGTTCTAATTCGTTGTTGCAGGAAGTTGATTTTGTACAATTATATGATTCAGTTTTTACAGAATTAAAAACACCGGTTGAAATTCATATTAACAACCGTAAAATTTTGTCTGGTTTGGCAGAAGTTGCAGATATTTCGGCTCAATTGATTGATTTTACAGTAGCGTTAGATAAGTTGGATAAAATTGGGGAAGAAGCTGTAAAAGAAGAAATGCTTGGAAAAGGAATTTCTAATTCTGCGATTGAAATTTTATCACCATTATTCTCAATGAATGGAGATTACAATACACAATTTGCTCAATTAAAAGAAATTTTAAAATCTTCAGAAACTGGATTAAAAGGAATTGAAGAATTAGAGTTTGTTTTTGAAAGTACAACAAATATTGGTTTACAATCGGCTGAATTAGTTTTAAACTTAACATTAGCACGTGGTTTAGATTATTATACAGGTGCAATTTTCGAAGTAAAAGCAAAAATCGGAGAATTCTCTTCATCTATTGGTGGAGGAGGTCGCTACGATGATTTGACAGGAATTTTTGGATTGAAAGATATTTCTGGGGTGGGGATTTCTTTCGGATTAGATCGTACGTATTTAGTTTTAGAAGAAAATAATTTATTTCCAGCTTTAGAAGATTTGACTAATATTCAGGCATTGTTCATTAATTTCGGAACAAGAGAAGCAGCAGAAGCGATGAAATTAGTGAAACAATTACGTCAAAACGGAATTAATACAGAGGTTTATCCTGATGATGCAAAAATGAAAAAGCAAATGGGATATGCTGATAAAAAAGGAATTAAGAAAGTAATTCTTTTGGGAGAAAAAGAAATTACTGAACAAAAAGCGACTGTAAAAGATATGATTTCAGGAGAACAAACTGAAGTTGCTTTTGCTGATTTAGCTAATGCATTGTCTTAATATGACTTAATTCAAATCTATTCAATATATTTGCAAACTATTTAATTAAGAATATAAAATGAGTTTATTAACAGTTGGTACAGTTGCCTTTGATAAATTAGAATCTCCTTTCGGGAAAACAGATAAAATCTTAGGTGGTGCCGCTACATATATCGGTATGGCGTCTTCTTTATTAGGCGTTGATACTGCAATTGTTTCAGTTGTTGGTGGAGATTTTCCTCAAGAGTACATCGACTTATTACTTTCGAAAGGAATTAATTTAGATGGAATGGAAATCGTGAAGGAAGGTAAGACGTTCTTTTGGGAAGGAAAGTACCACAACGATTTGAATACACGCGATACATTGGCAACAGAGTTGAATGTTTTAGAGACTTTTAATCCTGTTGTTCCTCAAGATCGTAAATCTCCAAACGTTTTAATGTTAGGAAACTTACATCCATTAGTACAAAAAGGGGTGTTGACACAGTTAGATCAACGTCCGGGATTAGTTGTTTTAGATACGATGAATTTTTGGATGGATTGTGCTTGGAATGAGTTAATGGATGTTATCAAAGAGGTGGATGTCATTTCTATTAACGATGAAGAAGCACGCCAAATGTCTGGTGAATATAGTTTAGTGAAAGCGGCTAAAAAAATTATGACATTAGGACCAAAAACTGTAATCATTAAAAAAGGTGAACACGGAGCATTATTATTTCAAGGAGAGCAAGTATTTTTCGCACCAGCTTTACCATTAGAAGATGTGTTTGATCCAACAGGAGCAGGCGACACATTTGCAGGAGGGTTCTCTGGATATTTAGCGAAAACAAATGACTTCTCTTTTGAGAATATGAAACGTGCAATTGTTTACGGATCTGCATTAGCATCTGTAACATGTGAAAAATTCGGAACAGAATCATTACAAGATTTAGACAGAGAAGGATTAATTCATCGTCTAAGAAAATTCCACGAATTAATGGATTTCTCAATTAATTTATAAGAGATTATTAATCAAAATATTTAAAGCCTTGCGTAAGCAAGGCTTTTTTATTTATCTTAGAGTAAGAAAATATCATTGATGGGTGTTATTTTAGAAATATTAGCTTGGATTGTATTTGAATTTGTTGGTGTGGTCTTAGGAGCAACAGTGAGATTCGTTATTTTTAAGATTTTCAAACCATCATTACAATTTGATGAATTTTTAAATTCAGAATCTGGGTCAAATGATTTTTATAATTTTCTTATAGGAATACCAATTTTTATTGGATTGATATTTGGTCTATTATATTTATTTAATTGATATGAAAAACAAAATTATACATCTACTTATATTAGCTTTTTCCTCGTTACTGTCAGGAATTATGATTTCAAAAATGTCATTGATTGGGAAGATAGGAATCACCATTATTTACAATGAATATACTATTCTGAAATCGTGGTGGAAAACCGCTTTCTTATTGTTTACTATTCAGGCTGTTATTTTTATTGCTTTGTCTATTTGGGATGCGAATACAGTAAAACGTTTTAAAAGACTGTTATTGCCTTTGATTTTCCTTTTTATAGGAATCATAGGGTTTATTTACACCTATTATGATTTTACAGAAACTTCGCACCGATTACTGAAAAAGACATTTCATATTGGTTTCTATATTTTTTGGTTGACATGGTTTGGAAATTGTATATTCTTTATGACAAAAAAAATGCAGAAAATAGAAGATATTCCGAAAGAAGAAGAAATCGAAATAAATTAAACTAAAAAAGCTCATCAAATTTTGATGAGCTTTTTTAATTGTGACCGAGACAGGATTCAAACCTGTAACCTCTTGAGCCGTAATCAAGTGCGCTATTCAGTTGCGCCACTCGGCCATTTCCAAACAAAAAATTATTGTTCTTATTTGGGATTGCAAATATAAAGACTATTTTTTATTTTACAAATAAATATTAAAAAAAGTTATCCTCTATCTCGGTCACTGATTAACATCATCATAAAACTTAAAATAAAAAGAGAATCGTCTTGCGATGGTTTAAACTGATTTAGCTTAAATTTTCGTCCAAAAAATGAAGGTTCTTTTGAGACTTCCATGTATTCGGCTCCATTCAAATCTGTTAAAACATATTTAGGATTGAAAATATAACCGGAGAAAAAACCGATTACAGGGATTTCTCCAACCATTCCGTCCATCATTCGTACAAATCCACTTCGTTCTTTTATGGTGTATAAATGATTATCGTTTGCATCATAGATATGAAAAGTCGCTGTCCAAAAAGATTTAAACGTTTTTCTGCGTGCTTTGCCAACAACATTTCCATTCGCATCTGTAATGGTGAATGTTTGTTGAAAATCAATTAATTTATTGGAACGTAAATGATAAAGTTCTTCTTTTTTAGTTGAATCACGGTATACTTTTATACTATCCCGCCATGAAAATACTTTCTCCCGAACATAAAATAAGGAGTGATTGCTGGCATCAGTTACAGTAAAATCATTCGAAAAAGTTGCAATGTGAAACTTAATGTCAAGAGGAAATTTGAGATTGTTTAAATTCATTTTGCCGAGTTAATTCTCAAATATCTTATAAATAATTTCTGACTTCATCCAAATGTTTAATCGTAGGAACATTATCCATTGAAAAATTCTCATCCAATCGATCAAAGAAAATGGCAGACATTCCGTAGGCTTTTGCCCCAACAGCGTCAGCAATCCAATCGTCTCCAATGTAAATAGATTCTTCTTTTTTTGCTTCAGATTTTTCCATGGCTAACGAAAAAATACGAGGATCCGGTTTCAGGATTTTGATTTCGTCCGCATAGGTTACCGTATCAAAATAACCTTTCAGTTCAGATGTTTCAATTTTTCGTTTCGATACTTCGATAAACCCATTTGTAATGATATGCAAGGTGTAATTTGGTTTCAGATAATCCAATAATTCCATTGCACCATCCACGACTTCATTGTAATTGGTAATGGTTTCCATATATTCTTCCTCAAATATCTTTGCTAAAGCATCATTATCAATCCCCAATTGATCAAATGCATCTTTGAAACGTCTTGCTCTCAACTCTTCTTTCGTGATTTTTTTATCACGAATCAATGCCCAAAGACCTTCGTTACTATCGTGATAAAATGGATGAAATTCATCAAATGTAAAACCATAACGGTTTTCGACATCGTACTTTATATAAAGTTCTTTTAAAGCAAATTTTGCATTTTTTCGAAAATCCCAAAGCGTATTATCCAGGTCGAAAAAAACGTGTTTTATTGTGTTCATAAATGCAAAGCTAAGGATTTTATGTAGATTTGCTGAGGAAGAAAATTTCAATTGAAAACAAAGTTACAAAAATTTAAAACGAAGAATGCTAAAGGTGTCTTGTCTTTGTTGGCAGGAAATACGATTGCTCAAGTGATTATGCTTGTGGGAGGATTGATATTGGCGAGAATATATGGACCGGAAGCATCGGGGACATACAATGCTTTTTTGAGTTTTGTCGCAATTCTTTCGATTTTGACCACATTTCGTTTAGAGAATATTTTTGTGATTTCGAAATCATCAAAAGCTATTCGGAATTTATTTACAACACTATTGTTAATAAGTAGCCTTGTTACTATTTTTTTCTTTTTAGGATATGCTCTTTTAGAAAAAATATTTACGTTTAAAACATCTATATTAGTTGTTTTCTTAAGTTGTATCGCAGGGTTATTTACAGCTTGGAATAATGTACAGAATTCACTGTTTACAAAATATAAATTATTCAAAAGTATATCCACAGGATTTGTGATCAATGCATTGTTTTCGGTCTTGTTTCAATTTATTTTTTATTGGATGGGATACAAAGAGACTGGGTTGATTTATGGAACAATTTTCGGAACAGTTTTATCATGTGCCTACTATTTTTCGATTACAAAAGGAAGATTTACTTCGATTGATTTTGGATTAGCCCGAAAAACAATTTTCAATAACAGAGAAATCATTAAATATACTTTACCATCAGAGTCGTTGAATGCGGTAGCGAATAATTTGATGCCAATTATGATCGCATTCTATTTTTTGAAAGAAGATGTTGGTTTCGTAGGGAATGCGTCTAAAGTATTGGTTGTTCCTTTGACTTTGCTTTCAAACTCGATGTCAAAAGTCTTCTTTCAAAAATCGGCGGGAATGATTGATCATAGAGCACATGAATTGTATGATTTGTCTAAAAAAGTGGTGGTATATAATGTAGCCGCAATTGCTGTTTTTCTTTTGTTGATGAACTTTATAGGGATTTTTATTCTCGAATGGATTCTTGGACCGGAATGGAAAGGTTTGCATATGATGACATGGATTCTTTCTTTTTGGATTTTGTGCCGTTCAGCAATGAATCCTATTCAACAGATTGTAGTGGTAATTAAGAAAAATCATTACGCTTTATATTTTAATATTTACCTGGTTTTGATCACTTTTATTACATGTATAGTAGGAGGATTAAATAAAAATATACTTTTGACGTTATCACTATATTCTTTCTTTGCAGGAATGGGCTATTTAGTTCAGCTTTATTTTGTGATGAAAGAGTTGAAACGTTATAAAAAGTAAGGTGAAAAATTCTAGAAAACATATTTTAGCTTTAGCTTCTTGGTATCCAAGTCGAGTTTTTTTAGATAATGGAGATTTTATTCAGCGTCATTTACGTGCAATCTCAACGTTAAATGATGTGACGCTTGTACATGCGATAAAAGATGAAAAATTGAAATCAGACTTTGAGGTTGTAGATTCAATGAATCAAAATGTACGAGAGATAATTGTTTATTTTAAACCTTCTTTTTTTAGACCATTTAACTTGATTAATCAATTTCGCGCTTTTCTGAAAGGAACTTCTTTCGTCAAAAAAGTTGATTTGATTCATCTAAATGTTGTTTATCCTGCAGGTTTAATAGCAGTCTATCTTAAGTATAGATTTCGTACACCAATAGTATATACAGAACATTGGACAATTTTTTCTCCAGAAAGGTTGACAGAACTTTCTCTTTATCAAAAGATATTAATTAAAAATATCCTATCTAAGGTTGATTATTTATGTGCTGTTTCTAAGGATTTAGATGATAAAATTAGCCGTGTTTTTTCTGTAAAGCCATCGAAAATTATTCCAAATGTTGTAAACCTTGATAACTTTTCGATAAATGAGGAAAATGAAAAGAATCAGAAAATTTTTCTTCACCTTTCACATTTAGGAGATGAACACAAGAATATTACAGGAATGTTAAATGTTGCAAAAAGATTAGTAGAGGAGGGGTTTGATTTTCAATTTCAAATTGGAGGAAATGGAGATTTGTCTATGATAGATGAGTTTATAAAGGAAAATAATTTGTCAAATGTTATACAATCTTTTGGGCGATTAGAGTATGATGAGGTGAATCAGAAAATGAAAAACGCGACTTGTTTTGTCTTATTTAGTAATTATGAAAATCAGCCTTGTGTACAAATAGAAGCATTTTCTTCAGGTATACCCGTTATAGCTTCTAATGTGGGAGGGATTTCTGAATTTTTTCCTGAAGGGTTTGGAGTTTTGATAGAAAAACAAAATGAAAATCAATTGTATGAAGCGATGAAGAATTTTATTGAAAATAAGATTAAATTAAAATCAAGAGCTGAACTTCATCAGTTTGCAGAAGATCATTTTTCGACTCAAAAAATTGCACAACAGTTTGATAATGTATATAATAGTGTTTTGAAATGAAAGGATTTCAATTATATATTAAGGATGGAATTGTAGAATATGAAATTCGTTTTCAAAAGAAACGGTTTGATAATTATTTTATTGAACAGAATAATATTGTTATTGCTATTGAGGGCGTTCTTCTTAATAAAAACCAATTAATAAAAACTAATAATTTAAACGAGAATTACCTCCATCAGCTGTATATTCTCCATCAACTCGAATTTATTCAACAATTAGAAGGAGAGTTTGTAGGTTTTGTATACAATAAGTTAGAAAATAAGGTATATACTTTTACAAATTTTACAGCAACACGTAAACTTTTCTACTATAATTATGGAAATGAAATTATAATAGAAACCAGTTTAATTTCATTAGTCAAAGCATTAAAAAAAGCAACTAAATTTTATTCATTGGATGAATCTGCAATGTATCAGTTATTGGTTTGTGGGAATACATTAGAAGATTATACGCCAATAAAAGAAGTAAAGAAATTAAGAGATGCAGAATTGCTACAAATAAATGTTACAAATTTGCAGACGAAAATTGATTCTTATTATACTTTCAAAGATAGATTTAACGGAGATAAACAGGAGGCATTAGAAGAAATTGATAGATTGTTTAATGAAGCCGTTTGCCTTGAATTTGAGAAAGACAAAGAATTGAAGAAAGAAACTTTTGCGCTGTTAAGCGGAGGATTAGATTCAAGAATGACATTGTTGGTGGCATTAAAAAATGGCTATCAGATTGATGAAACGTTTTGTTTTTCTCAAAAAAAATATTGGGATGAAACAATCGCTAAGCAAATCGCCAATGAGTATGGAATTCCCTTTCATTTTGTAGCGCTTAATGGAGGTGAATATATTACTGAAATAGATGAGATTTTTCAAATTTCGGAGGGACTTGGAGCATATTCCAGTGCTTTACATACAAATTTTGCATACAAATTTATTGATAAGGAGAAATTTGGATTAGTACATAGTGGACAGTTAGGAGATGGTGTATTAGGGATGTTTAATAAAAATAGATATAAAACACCTCCTTCTAAAGCAAAAATAATTGTCCATGATAGGTTGTTTCATCGATTGGAAAGTGATTTTAATGAAATTGCTTCTAACTATGATCGCGAAGAAATTTTCTTGACAAGAAATGTAGGGTACAATAGAACAGTTTTGGGATCTTATTTAGCTGAGGAGTTTTCGTATCAAACTTCACCATTTATGTATTCTCACTTCTTGAAATTTGCTCATAGTTTACCGGAAGAATGGAAATATAATCAAGAATTATACATCGAATGGATCAACAAGTACCATAAAGAGGCAACCAATTATATTTGGGAAAGAACTTTATTGAAACCAACTTCTAAACGAAATACAATACTTGGAGATAAGATAGTGAAAAGAATGTACAATGGATTTTTGAATAAGGTTTTTCAAAAACAATATATTGGAAAAATGACGGCTTACGAATATTATTATAAACAGGAGCCTAAACATAGAGAAAAAATGGATGAATATTTTGAACGTTATATTCATGCTGTAAAATCAACTACTTTAAAACAAGATTTGTATCTGCAATATAATGAAGGAAGTTTTGTAGAGAAAACAACTGTATTGACTGTTTTATCAATTGTTAAACATTATTTTAGTGAATGATTTAATCGTATTTCTAAAAGATTTCTATAAGAACAAAGGTCATATGGTTTTTTCGTCCATTATGATCGAAAAGATAATTGCCTTAATAAATATGATTTTTGTGGTTCGTATGATTTCTGATGAAGATTACGGATCTATCACCCTTATCGCTTCTATTTTCGGAGTGTTTATTACGCTAAATGGATTCGGAACGATACAAGGACTTATGCGTTATGGATCCTTGCTTGAGTCTACACAAGAAAAAAATAATTTATCAAGTTATATTTTCAGATTAGGATTACAAAAACAACTGTTATTAACATTTTTATTTTGTTTTGTTGCGCTTTTCTATGAATTCAAATACCAAACAATCTGGATGGTAATTTGTTTTTTCGCAGGACGAATGCTGGGAAGTTACTTCTATAGTTTTATACAATCTTATTATCGAATTCATGGTATGAATGAAAAATTTTCTTTTATATCAATTGTCATAAATAGTTTAGGATTAGTCGTATCAATTTTGCTTACGTTTTTCTATGGAAAATATGGATACTTGTTCGGATTAGCAATTACACCTTGGTTTTGTTTGTTTTACTACAAAAAGGAGATTCTTCGTTCTATGAATAGCACCTTTCAAAATTTTAATTTAAGAGAATTCTGGAACTATTCCATGAATTCTTCAATTACTTATTTTTTTTCGGAACTATTGTTTATGATCGATATTTTTATGATCGGATTATTGTTGAATGAAACTGCTGTTGCAAATTACAAAGTAGCAATTATTTTACCTATGAATTTGATGTTTATCCCTATGATTTTCATACAAACAGACTTGCCGAAAATTATTTCAAATTCAAAAAATAAATCGTATTTAAAATTTTATATTTCAAATTATTATAAACTATTTATTCCCATCTCAATTGTGATAATTGTGTTAGGGTTTTTGTTGAAAGATGTTGCCTTGCCATTTGTTTTTGGGGAAGAATACCAAGGTAATGGATGGATATTCTTTATAATACTATTTGCAGTTTGTTGTAATATGTGCTTTAGAAATTTATATGGAAATTTATTGTCTGCGGTAGGATTAGCGGGTAAAAATTCGATTGTATCTATTGCATCAATAATACTAATGACTGGTTTAAGTATACTATTAATTCCTAAACTGAATACATTGGGAGCTGCAATTTCTTTAGCAATAACTTTTGTTACAATGGGGATTGTTTCGTCTATTATTTTTCGTCGTTATTTAATCCATCTTAACAATTGAACTTGACATTTTATCTACATAGTTCGTAAAATCTTTTCCGTTCGGGTAAATAAACTTTCCATTTTTTTCGAATATAATTTTCGAATTGTTACCAAATATGATTTTAGCTTGTGGAGATATAATTGTAGGTTCTGTGATTGTTAAGATGATGTTATTTTCAATTTTTAAATTTGAATAGAAACGTTGGGTTTTTTCCCATTTTGTATTTTGGTTAATGAGAAAAGTGTTGCCTAAAAAAGAATCTTCTGTTGCAAATTGAATTAAATTAGTTTCTCTCAAATTTTTATGAACTTTTAAAATTTCTGTTGGCTGAAGATAATTTTTAGGATCATTCCATTTCTGAGACATGATCGTATATTTACAAGCATTGGTTGTATGATATTGATTGCTATGATTAAGTCCCAGAACGTGGCCTAATTCGTGCGCAAATATTCTACCGTCATTAATATCCCATTTCATCGTTTCTTCAACAGTAGTATTAAACTTTTTAGGGTGAAAATAACGATGAGCTAAGTATTTTAAATATTTATTAGGCAAATGGGTACTAGAAGATCTAAATAGATTAGTAGAAGTAGGCAGTTGTCCTGCTGCCACTTCATTCAAATCAAAATTTTCTCCTTTAGAATTGTATAATCTATCATAATTGTCAGCATCCATTGTTAAATAGATATTAATCCCTTTGGGAATGGATGGATTCTCTGCAATTTTTTGATCTAAATATGCTAAATACCAGTTTTCATGAGGTGTCATGCCACTATATTTTTTCTTTTCTAGATCAGCACCACTATTTCTATAGTTCCATGCATAGCTGTCTTTAATTTCAATATAATTAAATTTAAAACGAATTTTAGAATCAGAATAAAAATCTTTCCCAGTATAACATCCTGTTAAATCAATAGGTTGTGTAAAAGTACTCCAAGTATAATTATTTGCATTCATGAAGTTTTCTAAAGCTTTTTTTTCTTCAGGATTTTCTAAATTATAATTTCCGGTTCCATCATCACGTTTTAAGATAATAACGTTAATTTGTAAAGTGATGAGATGTAAATCATCAGTTATAACAAAATCATCAATTGTAGCACGATTTGTAGAGCTAACAACACTTGATATAAAAGTTGTTTGATTAGGATAAGTCAATCCATTTTTTTGAACCGAACAAGAATAAAAAGAAAGAAATATTACAAAACTAATTAACGCTCTCATGAATAAATGATTTGGTAAGTGTAAGTTACAACTTCTTTATTTCTTCTGCTGTCATTGTTTTAGATTTTATGTCAATTAATTGTTGTGCAGACTCTTTCATCCATTCAATATCTTCATTTGTTTTTTCATTTAAAATTAATATTGGAATAAAGAGAATAAAACTTCTTTTTTGGGGAGTATCCTTCCATGAATTTTCCAATTGAAGGGATCATTGATCCTTCGAAATCAAAAATAAGAGAAGTATTATTATTTTTCTTAATAATATGGTCAAGAATATAAGCAGAAGTATTGTGTTTTTCCTCTTTTTTATTTCTTGCGAAAGAGAAACAAATAATTCTGTTTTTAGAAAATAATATAGCTTGAGAGCCTAATAAAACTTTTTCTTTAGTATATATATCATATATTTTTAATTGCTCTCTATTAATTAAATATTCAAAAATTAAGCTGTATTTGTCCTCTAATTTGTGAATATTTATATATGCATATGCGTTTTTTAAGGTTTGAAAATTTTTTAAATTATTAATTTCATTTATTATAAGTTCCATTCTTGAAGTTCTTCTTAATTCTTTTCTTCGATTAGAAGAATAGTTATTAAAAATTTTTTCATAGGATTGATTCAAATCCAAAATATAATTTACTTTTAGCTTTCCCTTTGGCTCAAACATTTCAGTATTTTCTTCATTAAAAGAATAAGCTCTTACTAAATTTCGATGCAATTTTTTTTCAAATTTCTTAAAAATTTCTTTGCTTAAATTTTTTTGATGGAAAACACCTAATTGCTGACAATAAATAGGTTGAGTGATAAATTTAATGCCAAATTTTTTCACAAAAGGTAAGGGCATGATGGCTTCATAATCATTTAAGACATAACAATCCCAATTGTTTTCAACCAAAGTATCCAAATACCATACTTCCGCATAAATACGGTAATTTACCGATTTACTTAAACATTCGGTGTACTTATCTACATCTAATTTTTTTCGTGAAATTCGTTTTATCATTCAAATATACTTTCATAAACTTTTCGCCATTCCACCCAATCTCCATTTAAGTTTGATTGATGGAACAAAGTTATAAACGTCCCATTCACCGCTTTAATTGCTTGTTTGATTCTTTTTATTTCTTCTATGGACTGGTAAGGTGAAAGTTTTAAATAATTCCTTAACGTAACATCCATCACTGTAAAAGGATATATTGTTAACAATGTTTGTTGATTAGTTGTTAAATCGAACCATTTGTAAGGAGTAGATGTTCCTGCTCTAAAGCCTGTTTTATGCGGAAATCCCATCGTATAATCTTCTAAAATATCATTTTTCAACAATTGTTGATAAGTAGGAGGAAAGTTAAGTTTAATGAAATGCTGTCGCGAAGATTTAACTTCAGTTGTTACAATTTCTTTTAAACGGTAGATTTCATTTGTTAATCGATTATCTTCAAAGTTCGATTGATACGAAGGATGAATACCTATTTTAGCCCAGCCTGATAATTTATTAATTAGATTTTGCTGGGTTTTATTTTTCCAACTGTGATTTTTATCGAAAGTGGAATAATCACCCAATAACCAAAAGAATATCGTGTCAACCTGGTGTTTTTCAGCCAATACTTTCAGGTAATCAAATGTGTCATAAGGATCATTTTCTTGATGGCATAAAACCTTAATTTGTTTTCTGGCCTCTACGAATTCTCCCTTTATCAATTTCTTTATGAATGAACCGTATTTTATTTCTGAGGAATGATGGAGGTATTTCCATGCATAGTCAACATCATGGGTATTTATCTGCTTAAACAGTCTTTGTTTAAAAGAAATGGAGGGAAATTTCTTTTTTAAGTGTTGTTGAAAATCCAAACAAATCTCATCAACAATTGGTTTAGAGTAATCTAATTCCGAGCCTAAAAATCGATTATGCTCATCAAATTGATGAGGTCTGGCTTTATATTCTTCATAACGGGATAACCAATAGAAGCATTTTCCTATTTCATGTAATGAATGATAGTCAATAGTTTCGTGAATATCATTTTCTAATAAAATTTCATCTACATGTAAGTTAAACCCATTCTCTATAAATTGATTTGAAAAATTGATTTTTGGCAATTCAGATTGAATGTATTCCTCAAAATCCGTTGTCATTTTATAATCAATTCCGGAAAAGTCATGTAGGATAAAATCAAAAATGTATTGAATTCGATTTGTTATTTTTTCTGTAAATAGGATGATTTTAGGATTCAAAACAAAAAAACATATAATGTTTAAAGATAAGTAAAATGTAAATTAAATTAACCCTTCATCTGCAAATGAATAAAAATCTTTTTGAGAAACAATCATATGATCCAGAACTTGTATATCCAATAATGCAGCGCCTTGTTTTATTTTTTGTGTAATCGTTTGGTCGGATTGGCTTGGAGTAAGATTTCCGGAAGGATGATTGTGTGAAAGAATGAGTGCAGTGGCCATTAATTCTAAAGCACGTTTAAATATAACCCGAACATCAACTGCAGTTTGGGTAATTCCTCCACGAGAAATTTGTTCTGTTTTGATGATTCGATTGCCTTGATTAAGAAACATAACCCAGAATTCTTCATTGGGCAAATCGCCAATCTGCTGTTGAAAGATGATGGCTGCATCTTTACTCGATGATATTTTGTCTCGTTCAAGAACTTCTTGTGAATTTCGTCTTCTTCCAATTTCAAGAGCTGTAATCATTGAAATGGCTTTTGCTTCTCCAACACCTTTAAATTTACATAAATCTTCAATTGAACATTTCGCCAATTCGTTCCAATTATGATTAGCGTTTTTCAAAATTCGTTTCGCTAATTCTACAGCAGACTCTTCTCGATTTCCACTTCCCATAATAATGGCAAGCAATTCGGCATCAGATAAAGAAGAACGGCCTTTCAATGCTAGTTTTTCACGTGGACGATCATCCTCGTTCCAATTCTTAATCGAGTTTTTATTTTCTGGGTATTCCGTCATCGTCTTTGCCAATTTTTATATAGCTGTAATAAAAACCGTCGTGAACTTCTTCACTAATACCAAGTTTATCATTTTCCAAATGATAACTTTTTCCCATAGAATCATTTCCGCTTGTAAAAATCATTGGAATTTGATTTGTACTATGAATACTTTTTCCTTTGCCTAATGTATAAATGACCCGAGATGTCTCTTTTCCATTGATCATGGTGATCATTTCGGTTGGTGTAAATTCAACGACTATCGTTTGTCCCATTGGAGGATCTTGTTCACGTCCCATAATTCCGCCCGAAAGTTTTACCAATAACCATCTTCCGATAATGGATGCTTCTTGATGAGTTTTTTCCATAGGTTTAGCCTGATCATCTGTTGTGGCTTTTGTAGAGGTGCAACTTGATAAAACAATAAGAGCTGTAAATATTAGGCAAGTGATGTTGCTTTTCATATTTCGGAATTTTAATTAAATATAATAAAAAAAGCCCGAACAAATTTGTTCGAGCCTGGTATTTAAAGAAATAGATTTTTTATTTATTCACTTTTGCCCAAGTGTCTTTTAAGGTAACCGTCCTGTTAAAAATTAATTTTTCAGCAGAAGAATCTCGGTCTAAAGCAAAATATCCAATGCGTTGAAATTGGAATTTATCTTCAACTTTAGCATCTTTCAATGCAGGTTCTGCAAATCCTTCTTTTATAGTTAAAGAATTTGGATTCACGAATTGTAAAAAGTCTACATCTTTCTCCGCATCAGGAGATTCAACTGTAAATAAACGATCGTATTCGCGCACTTCGATCGGAATATTTTCTGTTGCAGAAACCCAATGTAACGTTCCTTTTACTTTTCGTTTAGAAGCTTCTGTTCCACTTCCGGATTTCGTTTCAGGATCGTATGTTGCATAAATTGTTGTGATATTTCCTTCAGCATCTTTTTCAACTCTTTCTGCTTTGATGAAATAGGCACCTTTCAAGCGAACCTCATTTCCTAAAGATAAACGGAAAAACTTTTTAGGTGCTTCTTCCATAAAATCTTCACGCTCAATGTAGATTTCTCTTGTAAAAGGAACGATACGAGTTCCAGCTGTTTCATCTTCCGGATTATTCTCAATTTCTAACTCTTCCACTTGTCCTTCCGGATAATTTTCGATGACAACTTTTACTGGATCAATCACAGCAAAAACACGAGGAGCAATTTTATTCAAATGATCACGAACAGAAAATTCTAATAACGAAATATCCAATACATTATCACGTTTTGCAACACCGGCAGTATTCCAAAAATTCTTGATAGATTCTGGTGTATAACCACGACGACGTAAACCTGAAATGGTCGGCATACGCGGATCATCCCAACCTGTTACAACACCTTCTTGAACCAGCTTCATTAATTTACGTTTACTTGTAATCATGTACGAAACATTACCACGGGCAAATTCACGTTGTTTAGGTTTTTGAGGCTGATTTGGCAGTTCTACGTTATTCGCGTACCATTCATATAAATCGCGGTGGTTTTTGAACTCTAATGAACACAATGAGTGAGAAATTCCTTCAATATAATCAGATTCTCCGTGTGTCCAATCGTACATCGGATATATTTTCCATGTGTCTCCGGTGCGGTGATGTGGACGTTTCAAAATACGATACATAACAGGGTCGCGCATGTTCATATTAGGAGAAGTCATGTCAATTTTTGCACGTAAAACATGTGTTCCTTCTTCAAATTCTCCTGCTTTCATTCGTTCGAAGATTTCTAAATTTTCTTCAACAGAACGGTTTCTGAAAGGAGATTCGATTCCGGGTTCAAAAGGTGTTTTACGTTGTTCATTAATCACTTCCGAAGATTGATCATCGATGTACGCTTTTCCTTCTTTGATTAATTGAACAGCCCAATCGTAAAGCTGCTGGAAATAATCAGAAGCATAGCGTTCTTCAGACCACTCGAAACCTAACCATTTCACATCTTCGCGGATAGAATCTACGAATTCTTGTTCTTCTTTGTCAGGGTTCGTGTCATCAAAACGTAAGTTGACAGGAGCATTGTATTTCTGCCCTAAACCAAAGTTTAAACAGATTGCTTTTGCATGCCCGATGTGTAAATAACCATTTGGTTCCGGTGGGAAACGAAAGCGTAAATTTTCTTTCGGCATTCCGTTGGCTAAATCATCTTCAATGATTTGCTCAATAAAATTCAATGATTTTTTTTCTTCTTCCATTTTTATTACGATTGAGTTTGCAAAGGTACGAAATTGACAATAAATATAATGTCGAAAATTTCGGATTTTACAATTAGAAAAATTCAATCAAAAAATAGAAGTAAATAAGTGATTTATAATGGATAAATTACCCTAAATAAATATCTAATAATCCGTCAGGAATTTGAATTAGCATTGCTTTTTCTTCGCGATTAACTTCAAGAATCCATTCGTCAATCATCGGAATTAAGATTTCTTTTCCGTTCGCGTCAACTTCGAAATATGCTTGAGCAGCAGAATCGTTGACAGATTTTATTGTTCCGACTTCTGTATTGGATTGGTCATAAATAGTGAAACCAACAATTTCGTGGTAATAAAAATCTGTTCCGGAAAGTTCTGGTAACGATTTTAGAGGTAAATAAAGTTCGCGATTGATTAATTTGTCGACATCTTCGTCTTCAACATCTTCAAACTTTACTAATAATTTTGTGCCTTGATAAGGCTGAGAAGTTTCGAAAAAAAATGGAACCAGTGTACCATCTTGCTCGATGAACACTGCTTCCAAAGTATCGTATAATTCTGGTTCATCTGTATCCAAGTGAATGATTAAATTACCTTTGAAACCATGTCTCTTTGTAACTTTACCTAAATAGTAGCAATCATTTTTTGTCATTTGGAACGTCTCTGAACTTAAAAATTATTCTTCTGTAGCAACTTCTTCAGTTGTACCTTCTGCTTCTTCAGCAGGAGTTTCTTCAACTTGTGCAGCAGCTTCAGCTTCCTGAGCAGCTTTTACACGAGCTTCATTAACAGCTTTTTCAGCTTCTAATGCAGCAGCTTTAGCAGCAGCAGCACCTGAAGTTAAACCGTCTTTTTTAGCTTGAACTTTTGCACCTTTCGCTTCTAACCAAGCTTCAAAACGTTTTTCAGCTTCTTCTTGAGAAAATGCTCCTTTTGCAACACCACCTAATAAGTGTTTTTTCATGTAAGCACCTTTGTAAGATAATAAAGCTTTCGCTGTGTTAGATGGCTCAGCACCAGTTTGTAACCATTGTACAGCAGAATCAACATTTAATTCTACAGTTGCAGGGTTAGTAATTGGGTTGTAAGTACCTAATTTTTCGATGAAACGACCATCACGTTTTGCTCTTGAGTCAGCAACTACGATGTGAAAGAATGGTTTTCCTTTACGACCATGTCTTTGTAATCTAATTCTTGTAGCCATAGTATAACTAATTATTTGGGGAACTCGTCCCGTTTTACAAATTTGAGGTGCAAATATACAATATTTTTGGTAAATAATTATTTTTAAAATGATTATTAAATTAATTCTGAAAAACCAAGTTTTTTCAAAAGACTTTCTGGTGTATTTTTAAACTCAGAAATAAAATGAAAATGAACAGACAAGAAATACTTACTCAGACACAGGCTTATATTAAGAAAACCTTCTTGGATGAAGGAACAGGACACGATTATTTTCATATAGAACGTGTTGTCACCAATGCAAAAAAGATTCTAGAAACGGAGAATGCAGATCCTTTTTTAGTGGAATTAGCTGCATGGACGCATGATATAGGCGATTATAAATTACATAACGGTGTAGATAAATCTGAAGAGTTGATAAGAAAATTTTTGGAATCAATTCATGTGGAAGACGAATCGATAGAGAACGTTTTAGAAATTGTGTCACAAGTGTCTTTTAGCAAAGGAAATAAACCAACGACTATTGAGGCTGAAATTGTACAGGATGCCGATCGTCTGGATGCAATAGGAGCAGTGGGAATTGCTCGTTGTTTTGCGTACGGAGGAAGTGTAGGGAATATCTTGTATAATCCATATGACAATTCGAAAGATGCGTCGAGTGTGCAGCATTTTTATGATAAGTTGTTTAAATTAAAAGATTTGATGAATACGAAAACAGCGAAAGAAATTGCACTTTCTCGTCACCGGTACATGGAAAAATTCATCGAAGAGTTTTATCAAGAAGTGAAATAACAGGATGAAAATTGTAATGATTTCTGAGAATAATTATCATATGAATACAATAAAATTGTAACTTATTCACGATTCTACCGTCTATAGAACTAAACCTTGATTATGAATAAACTTATTACGCTTTTGTTGCTTTCTTTTTTTAGCTCTTGTGTGTCTGTCGAAAAATACAATGCGCATATAGACAAAAAAATAGATGCAGATGAATTGCAAAGAGATGTTGACCGGGCAAAGAAGAAGTTATTGACAAAACAAGTTGACATCGATATGTATTATTCAAAAGAAGTCATTGCAAGTCGACTGGATAGTTTTAGGAATACAATTCAACAACCAATGAAACCCAATGATTTTTCGAGAGAATTGTCAAAAGTTGTTTCAGGTTTTGGTCATGGACATACTGTCGTGACGTCTTTTGGAAAACGAGCAACAAAACTGGAGAAAAAAAAATATAAAAATTCCAAAGGTCCATTGAGTTTACTCGAGTTTAAATCTTTGGATAATCACGTGTATTTAGATAAAAATAATTCGAAAGATTCAACATTACTGCTGCAAACGGATATTTTGGCAATTAATGGAATTAAATTCCAGGATTTCTATAACTTATATCATAACTATCGAAAAGGAGACGGATATACAACGACATTTAGTAAATATATGTACGGGAGTTCCTATCCAAGATTTGTCTCGAATGAAATTGGGATACAAGATTCGGTTGTACTTACCTTTCAAAAAAATGATTCAATCATTACCCAAATTGTAAAAAGAGAGTATCAAAAAAAAGAAGAAAAATCTTTGAAGAAAAATACTTCGGACAGCATTCAAAAAAAAACAAATGAAGAGAAGGTGTTCACAAAAATCTCTAAAGAAGAAAAGTTAAAACGAAAAGAACGATTAGATCATAAGAAGAAAGTAAAAAAATATTTTGCTTACTCTAAATCGAGAAATGAATACCAGAGAGAACTTCGTTTTCCGGATAAAAATGATTCGACAACAGTTATATTAAGCATCAAAACATTTTCATTAGAAAATAGTAAAAAAGCATATCCTTTTATTTTTGATTCAATAAAAAAATTGAATGTCAAAAATTTAATTTTAGATGTTCGCAACAATGGGGGAGGTTATGTAAGAGACGCAAATTATTTGTATTCATTTCTAACAACGCGAAATCAACCACAAGCGGTTATGGGCGATAAAATGAAAGTGAATTCTAAATTTGGTTTAATGAAGAATTATTTTCAAAGTTTTGGAATAATCGGAAATACATTAGGTTTACCATTAGCTGTTTACAAATATTCACAATCTGTTTTCAAAACGAAGAAGGAGAAAGACGGGTATTACTATAAAGTAAGAGGAAAGAAAGATTTACTGAATCAACCTGAAAAATTTACAGGAAATTTATATGTCTTAACAAACGGAATGTCTTATTCTGCAACATCTATTCTGACGGCAGCTTTACAAAACGAAGGAAAAGCGATATTTGTAGGAGAGGAAACGGGAGGAGATTATAATGGGACTGTTGCCGGAAGTTTTAATGATTTCAAATTGAAAAATTCGAAATTAAAAATATACTATGGGATGATGGATTTCAGACCTAATACTTCTCGGGAATTAAAAGGAAGAGGTATTATTCCAACTGTTCCAGTCGAAATGTCCTTTGATGATATTATCAACAAAAAAGACCCACAACTTGATTGGATTTTGAATGATATAAAAAGCAAATAGTAAAATGAAATTAAAGTCAATTCTGGTTTATTTTTTTCTTTTGTCAATATGCAGCTGTGTTTCTGTAGAGAAGTATAATGCACATATCGACAAAGAAATACCTGTGGATAAGCTAAAGAAAGACATTGATTTTGCATACAAAAAATTGAAAAGATATCATCCGAAACTGGATATGTATCTAGCTCAAGATAAAATTGATTTTAAATTTGACAGTGTAAAGAAATCAATTGAACAACCTTTAAAACCAAATGATTTTTATGTAAAATTTTTTCCGGTTTTTGAAAGTTTAGCGCATGGTCATACAGATCTTTATCCAATTTTTAAACGATTAGAAAAAAAGGAAATTAAAAAATATAAAGAATCAAAATCAGCGTTTCATGATTATAGTTTTTTTTGGAAAAATGACTCTGTTTTTTTGGTGAATGATAACAATAAAACGAATCCGATCAATTCCGGTTCAGTTTTGCTTTACATCGACGATATTCCCACAAAATATGTATATGATAAATACAAAGAAAGTATTTATGGTGATGGAAAAAATACGACTTTCTCGGATAATGTATTCAATCGTACATTTTTGAATTTTATTACGCTGGAACAAGGTGTTAAAGATTCGGTTGAGCTTACCTTTTTAATGGGGAATACAATTATAAGCAAAAAAACTTTCCGAAGCTTTTCTAAACCGAAAGAACAAACGATTGCTGTTGCTTCAAAAATAACAAAACAAGAAAAAGAGGTTGACCGAAAAGTCAGGATAAAGCAAAAGCGATACGGATACAACAAAGATTCTAAATCTTATTCCAAAGACTTGTCTTTTCCCACGAATGACAGCACGATTGCGGTACTGAAAGTAACAGATTTTAGAAAAGGAAAGATACGTGAGCTATATAAAGAAGTATTTACAGATATCAAGAATCATCATGTACAAAACCTGATTTTAGATCTTCGAAATAATGGCGGAGGATTTATAAAAGATGCACATTATTTGTACGCTTATTTAGTCGATGACTTTCAACCGTTTTTGGGTAAAAAAATTGTAGCGAACAAAACGTCGTTCGGAAAATCATTGTATAATCTTTTCCCTGTTTATTCTTATCCAATCCTTTGGGTCGGGTCCGGTTATACGTATTTTTCGACCACAAAAAATACAGAGAAAGAATACGAATTGCACCTGCCATTTTCATTTGTTAAAGTAGATAAAGATTTGGTTTATCCCCATAATTTATATGTCATGATTAATGGTGGGTCTTATTCTGCTTCGTCTTTAATTTCGGCTAATCTTCAAGCGAAAAACCGTGCTTTTTTTGTTGGAGAAGAAACCGGTGGCGATTTTAATGGAACAGTTGCGGGTTTGATGCCAAAATTTACTTTGCCACACTCTAAATTGAAAATGTCAGTTGGCACAGTATATCTTTCTCCTGTTGAAAAACGAGAAGAACTTGGGCACGGCGTTTATCCGGATAAAGAGATAAAACCAACATTAGAAAATAAAATTAAACGATTTGATGTGGAGTTAAACTGGATCTTAAACGAAATAAAAAATGGAAATAAAGAACTTCATAAACGACTTCCAAAATCAAGGGAATAATGTTTTCTAATTTTTTTAAAAAGAAGTTGAATTCTTCTGATATGAATGGGGCTGATTATCTGAAAATAGCTGTAGCAATTACAGATAAATTCAACAGCTCTGAAAAATCGACCTATAAAACCAAAGTTAAAGGAACGGTAGAAGAATGTGAATTAAATTATTATTTGATTCCATATGCGTTCGATTTAGAAAATCAATTAAAACCGAATGGAATTCATTCTTTCGAAGAATTGTATCATATTATAACGCCTAAAATTAATTTTAGTGAAGTTCCCGAAGGTTACTTTAACGACTCGACTATCGATTTCTTACATCTTAGTTTTCGAACAAAAGAGTCCAATAACCGATGGAGAGATATTCCCCATGATTTTTTGATTTTTATAGGAATGAATAATTCAGATGAAGTAAATATTTATGAAGTGTTATATTCAGATAAGTTTGATGCTGATTTTATTGATTTTTGGCGGAAATCTGAATGGTGTTCTCTGCATTTGCCTCTCAATGATGCGCATGCATCCGCTTTAGAGGTCATGGATGATGTGCTTTTGGGCTTTTGTAAAATAATGGAGATTGATGGTCTTGAAATGTTATTTCCTGCTCCGGACAAAAAGGTTGTATACGAAGCAGATGTACAGTTGTATGCGGATTTATTAAAGCTGATAAATCCGGATTTGGAAGAAACCAAAGTAAATAAAAGAGCTAAGAAACTCTATGAAAAATTAATTGTTAAAGGAAAGCCTGACGAAGGAGACAATGCTGATTTGGTTGTGGAAGATTCATGGCATTCGGATTGGAAATTTGATATAGAAGATATGGAAGATTTCTTAGCAAGTTGTCTGGGTGAAACGGTCACTATTGATGTACCTGAAGAGACGTATTCGGCAGATCTTTTTCCTTATATTCAGAATTATTTAGCACAAAAGGGGAAAGTTTTGATGCATTATAATTCGTGGGCAGATAGTTATTTTTTCTTTGTTTTAGATTTAAAAGACTTGGATGAGGCGGAAACGAAAGCTTATTTTGCACATCTACATATAGAAGCAGTTCATGAAAACAGTTAACCAACAAAACGAAAAGTAGCGCTTTTCGTTTTTGATTACCGGTGTTTGAAACTACAGAAAATAAAATTCTGAAGAGTATCGAAAGGTGTTTTGTGATCGATGGTGAAACATTCGATTTTATCAAAATGAGCATCGAATGTAGACGTTAAAGAAATTTCATCCTGCTGTATTAATAGCATAAAAATACCCAATAATGGATATTACTCCATTATCGGGCTTGATTATTTTGTTGTTAAGTTGTTTGTAATAAGCATGTTGTAATGTAGTGGTGCGTCTGAAAACATTACCCCTTATTTTTCCAGATCTAATATTTTAATATAAACCTCTTTAATAATCGCTTTTTGTTCAGTAAAATTTTGAAGTTTTATTAAGCTATCTTTTAGGATTAGGAAAGTGTCGTTATGTTTCTGTTTTCCATGCCAAGTATTGACTGTATAATTAACTCCTATTCTATCTGGATTAATAAGATAAAATACGCCATTGTTCTTATTTATTTTCTTTTTACTAATTTGTAATCTATTACATGGATAAACTGCTACTTTATAATCAGGTTTAAATTTTATAAATTCACAATTTAATTGTCCTGTAGCATTATAATAGTCAACAGAAACTTTTTTGTAAATAGTATTGGTATCTATTTTTGAATAAATATTTAGCTCAATACTTTCGTTGTGGTAGTTATTATTTCTATCAAGTGATTTACATGTTATAAATGCAACACAGATAATAAATAGTGTTATATTATTCAGTATTCTTACCATGATGTGAATTTATTTGTTGTTTGATATTGTAAGTATGGTTTCGTTGAAAAGTCAAGAACTTCAAATCCTCTTTGACCTGCAAAAGAAGAGTTATGTATCCATCTATTCTGAATGGTATGCCTTACATGTCTATCAGAATCAATGCCTAATCTATAACCTTTATAACCAAAATACAAAGCTCCTAAGCGGTATCTAGGTACGTCTTCATTTTCATATACTAATCCATTTTTATTTACTGATTTTCCAATTTTACCATTTTTTTCTTTTCAAAACACTATCAAAGTTTGAAATTTGTGCTTGCTTAAAGTTATATACAATATTATCAATTGTAAGTCTACCAAGAGAATCTAATTTGGCATTACCCTTAATTATTTTATATCCATAAGTAAAATTAGTATGATAGCTAGAAAATGACCTCAACATTACATCATTATCCATAGCTATATAGACTCCATTATTAAGCAAAGTCTTACTATTTATACCATCTAGCTTCAGGTCATTTTGTATTTGTTCATGTAATCTTTCAAAGGGAATAATCGTATCATAATTAAATATTGTTGATTTAAATATAAAAAATCCTTCCTTGTTAAAAACATAATATAAAATACCATTCGCTATTTCATTATCATTTAATTCAATTGTTCTTTCATAATAATAATACCCATCTGTTCTTATATTTGAATTAAATATACCTATTTCACTCTTTGGTATTAAATTTTCTTTTTCCTTAATAACAGGAATACATGAAAATAATATAAAAAAAATAGAAAAAAATATTTTTACCATGATGTAAATTTATTTATTGTTTGGTATTGTAAATAAGGTTTAGTAGAAAAATCAATAACTTCAAAAGCTCTTTGTGCAGCAAATTTAGAGTTATGTATCCATCTATTTTGAATAGTATGTCTTATATGTCTATCAGAATCTATACCAAATCTATAATTTTTATATCCAATATATAGAGCTCCCATTCTATATTTATTGCCGAATTCTCTTACTAATCCATATTTATAAGTAATACCATTTTTTTGTGTTTCAGGACCTAAATCTCCTCTAACTCCATCATGGAAACCTCCATTTTCAATATTATAGCTTGAAGAATTTCTTAATCCTGTAAATAGATTCATTCCTAAAGAAATATCATTATATGATATAGATGCAGCTGCAGTACGATAACTATCACCTCCATCACCTAAAGTTCCACTAAATGGTTTACCATCATTTTCATATGATAATCCAAAATTACCATATTTTAATTTTACAATACCTGTTTGTTGTTCATTTATATTTAACCCACTCCATATATTTGTACCAAGACTCATACCAAACTTTCCATTGTCATAAGAGAGCATTGCTGATTTTCTATATTCCCAACCACTTGTTTCTGTTCCTGGATGTGCACCATAATTCACTATACCAAAACCAGCGGATAAACTAAAATCCCCAGCATGAAAAGTAGCGCTAAAGTTTGCACCAACTCCCCATCCTTTACCTATAGCTATACTTGGAGATATATTAAAGCTAAAACTACCAATATTAAAATCAAATGATGGTAATATAGTTGAAGCAACTTGATTAGCAATATATTTTAAAGTTCCATAAGAAGCAGAAAATATTGAAGGGCTATAAACTCCTGCCATAGCACCAGATATAGCTCCTTGCATAGTAGCTTTCAATGCTCCTTTTATATTCCATTTTTGTCCATTAATTAAAGTTCCTACAGTGTATATAGCTAATCCAGCACCAGCACCAATAATAGCACCCCAAATAACTGGCGCAACATACGTTAAGAAAAAGCCAGCTACAAAAGCAATCTCCCCACTTGGATCATTAAACATTAGAGGATTGTTCAGCACATACCCATACTTGTTGTAGTTCTGAGTATTATAAGGATCTTGAATATTTTCATCTGCATTTAAGAATCTTCTTAAGATAGGATCGTATAAACGACCATTCATATGGATAATTCCTAATTCTTGGAAATGTTCGTGCGATGTGTATCCACGATCAAGTAATAATTGTGTTTGTTTGATTAAAATCTGATCTGTAATAACAGTAGCAGTACCAATTTTAAGGTGTGTTAAATTCCCCCAAGCATCATAATGGCGCTGTTCTACTTTCTTACCATTACTATCAGTAATTGCTAAAATACTTCCTAAATAATCTTTGTGTAAATAATGATAGGTAGCTTGTGATTGATTAAAGTCTTTTAAATACAAAATATTTGCATCATATGGTGATCCGCCAATGTACAAGATGTGTTTTTCTTTTCCTGTTGTATGATCAACCGTCACTTCAAAACTTGCATCCTCGCTATAATATTTCGTAAATTGACCTTGGGAGTTTACTTCAAAATTACCACCATAACTTACGACTTGTCTCATATTCGATAAACCATATGAGAACGCAGCATCTCCTGCTATACCATCAATAAATGTAGGGTCATTATTTTCATTGTATTTTATTCGTTGAATATTATCATTGGCATAATGTGCTTTACCAAATGCGTTTAAATCAATAGAAGAAGGACGGTAAATGGAACCGTTTGTTCCGAAATTAATTTTTCCAACCTGATTATTTTCCGTAATTCTTCCTTGTGTATCATAGACATTTTTATGCATATCCCCTGTGACAGGATTTGTCCACTCAGTTAAGCGATTATTATTGTCATAGTTAAATCCTTCAATAATAGAGATATCACCGGAAGTAATACGAGAAGTTAATTCATTTTTAATGGCATCAAAAGAGTAGTTGATATCAACAATAGTAGGTGTAACGGAAGAAGTATGTTTAATACTACTTAGCATAGTATTATAATCATAATTATTTACAACGGCTGCTTTCCCTAATTTCGATTTTGTAACTTGTCCACCTGCTAAAGTCTCCTCTAATTGCCATAGAATAGCACCAGAATTTTTATCTTTCAATTGATACAATGCTCCACTCCAGGCATCATAGACATTTTCAATTAATGCTTTTGTGTATTGACCACCAGAATATAAACTTTTTTCATAAGAAGTGATACGTCCTTTATCATCGTAGGTAATTCCTTTTTGCATGAAATAACGTCCGTTACTTATTTCACTTGATTCGACTAAACGCCCTTGTGCATCATAAGTAGCAGTAGAAGAATAAGTATCAAGAACTCCTTTTATATTTTTAGCAGTTCCGGTTCTTTTTGTTAATTGCCCTTTCGCATTATATGTTAAGGTAATATCTTTTGCAGTACTCCCGTCATTCGCTGTTTCAATTTGTTTGATTAATTGTCCTTTTATATTGTAGGAATAACTTTTTCTTCCTTTAGGGCTGTCAAAATAAATAGGATTTCCTAGGACATCATAAGTATATCTATATGTACCATTAGAAGGATCGTGAAACTCAGATTTTCTTCCCCAATGATCATACTTTGTTGTTACAACATTTGCACCATACCCAGCAGAGAGTTGTTGACCAGCAGGATTATAAGCAAATGTAATAGATCCGCCAGCATCTGTACTACGAATAACATTTCCTAAAGCATCTGTTTCTTGTGAAGTTGTTCGACCATAACCGTTATCTTCTTTTACAGTTGTAACCATTCCCACAACTTTAGTCGTCATTTTTTTATTAGTAAATGAAGTTGCTGAAATTTCAGGAGGAAAAACAGCGTCATTATAAGTTAACGTATTCCATTTTTGTACGTCTCCTTCAAAATAAGGTTCACTTTCTTTTATTTTACGACCAATAGCATCATATTGAATTTCTTTTGAAATGATACGTCCTTGATTAAATCCTTTTGTTGACGTTTTGTATTCTTGCCCTAATCTATTAACATACTTAATTCCATAATTTCCTGTAGGAGAATACTCAGTTGTTTTAATATTTCCGTTTGAATCTTTTTCATAGGTATAAGTGTTTGTACCGGAAAGATTATCATTTGATGTTAAGATTTTTCCCCAGGCATCGTAGGTGTTGGTTGTTATATTTCCGAATGGATCTATTTCAGTTAATAATTGTCCCCATTTGTTATAGGTCATAGAAGTAATTAATCCAAGCTTATCAGTTTTGTTTAAAACAAATTTACCTTGAGCATCATAAGTTGTCTTTATCGTACCAAGAATTCCATCTTCGGAACTATCGATGGTTTTTTCAATAATATTTCCAAAACCATCGTATTTATAATATTCATTAATATTTTCAGAACGATCTCTATCATATACAGTTTTATTTGAAACCAAGTTGTTTTCATAGTAATATGACTCATAAGACGTAATACTTTGTCCGTAAGCTTGATTAATTATCTTTTTAGATGATGGCCTGCCAATGTAATAATCTTTTCCATTACCATTTTCATTATCTAAATACGTTAAAGTAGTAGTAGTAATACCAAAACCATTGTTAATGTTAGCAATAGTAGATTCAGGTAAATAATACTTATTATATGCAACAGTCTCAACCGAACGAATATTTTTTAACGCATCAAATGTTGTCACTTTATTTGGAACTACAGCCGTAATTAAATTAGGGACAGTGGTTGTTGGTTTTTTTGCGTATTTTAGTCCGGAAGGAGTCAAATAATCATATAAATATTCAGTTTCTGAATAAGAAATTAGATCTTTATTAGATGCTGTAAAATTAGTTGTGAAAATACGATTCGTATCATTATTACTTACACGAACTGACCATTCTTTATTAGTAACGCCTTCATTATAAGGGTCTATTTGAGATGCAGCCCACACTTTTGTATTTTCAAATCCACTAGCATACCAAGATGAACGTGCTTGTTGTTGGAAACCTAACATCCCTTTTCCTAACAAATGCATACTCATTCCACGATAGAAGAAATCTTGTTTTCTATTGTCCTGCTGTAATTGAGCCACAGCATAAGAACCGGGTAAACGTTCTGAACCCACAAAAGGATAGGTTAGTAAACTTCCAGAATAAAATTTAGGGTTTAAAACAGGATCTAATTCTTTGTAAGTTACAGAAGTTGTAAGTCCTCCTTGAGAAATAGAATTCATTCGTCTCATAGGAGCTATGTCTTGGCTTCCTCCAATAGTAAGAAAAATAAATGTATCGCATGACGTTTTTTTACAGTCATCGGGTTTTCCCATTAGAACTGTATTGTTCCCATCACGATAAATAGAGGTTATTCCAAATGGAATGACCATATTGTCATAACGTTTACTATTTGAATTTAATAGTGTAAACGTTAATGAAGAATTAGTAGAACGAGCAGTTGTGAAAACTTTTGTTTCTATAGTTGTATACTCATCATCCCAATGTGCACTCCATTCATGATTACGAATAGTTAATTTAGTAGCAATAAATTCTGCACGACCATCATTGTCTAAATCTTCTGCATAAAAACTATTATAATATTCATTTGTAGTACGAATACATCCACTTTCTCCAATATTATTATGAATACTTCCCGTTGTTTGAATAGGATCTTTTGAATAGTAAGCTAGATTTGTTTTTGTTTCGGGAGCTTCAAAACCTTTTCCATTCGAAAGGTATAAGAACCAATCATACGATTTATCTGCTTTAGGAATCATGATATCCATTTTCCCGTCTCCGTTAAAATCGCCTGTAACAGCACCTTCAATCATACCTTGCAAGTCATTTCCATTTTCATTGAAAGTTGTCGCAACTGTAGTGTAATAAGTTTGACCAGTGGATTCATGTTTAACAAAAGAAACAATGTAATTACCTCGTTGTTTTTTTAACATAAAGTAATCTGTTTTTCCATCTCCGTCAAAATCACCTTGAATATAATCTGTCAGTAAATTTCCAAAACCTGAACCAACAACACTATTTATATCAGAATTATATGGAAATAATAAATAAGCTTGTGTATAATTATTACAAGTTGTTTCGGGTTCAATAAATTCTAATTGATGATTTTCATTGTATCTTGTCCCATACAAAGTCTCACAAGTATAAGTAGTTGTAGATATAAGCAATTCATCAAGCCCATCACCTTCAATATCAATAACACCAGAACTTTTTAGTGCAGTTGATCTTTCAACTTGTATACCCATTTCTCCTGGACCTAAAGGTTCCATTGGACCTGAAGAATAAGTTTCATCATATTTTTCGCCTGCTAAAACCCTTTCGAACTCTAAATTTAATTGATTGGTAGAAGGGTTTAAGGTGTATCCTCTTACTGTTAAATCACGTTTGTTGTACCCATTTTCAGTAGCTTGGTTTAAAAGGATAAATCCAGTACGAGGTATAAGCTGATTATTACTGTTTTTAATTGTAAATGTTGTAGCAGTATTTAGATTTATTGAAGGTAAATTTGACAGAGTTCCGATTAAAGTTTTTGGAGAATCAGGGAAAAAAACTTTTTTATAAATGTATAAGCTTTTTCCTTCATTTACAATTAAATCTATTTCTCCATCACCATCGAAATCTCCATATAAATTTTTTTCTTTATTGTCATGAACAGGATCTACAATTTTGCTCTCTGTCCAAGGTTTAATAGCAGATCCTTCATAAGTGAACGTGACAGG
Source organism: Empedobacter brevis NBRC 14943 = ATCC 43319 (assembly GCF_000382425.1). Taxonomy (GTDB): domain Bacteria; phylum Bacteroidota; class Bacteroidia; order Flavobacteriales; family Weeksellaceae; genus Empedobacter; species Empedobacter brevis. Next base: position 100,261 of record NZ_KB908293.1, on the reverse strand, counting down.
ATTAGCAGATTCATTAACGGAATTCTGCTCTGTGATAGAATTTACAACCTCATAATTGCTTCCATGTGAAGTGGAGTGAGTTAAAGTATATTTTTTGAATAAAGAACCATTTGCATTGACCGTAATATTACTTAATAACTTGGATTGTATAAATCGAATTCCTTTATTATTTCCATTTAAATAAGAGGTTTCAATTAAACTTCTGTTTTTATAAGTAAAAACCATGGAATTGAAATGGGCTTTATTAAGTGTTTCATTTCCTCCCCAACTAATTTTACTAATCAATGAAACATTCTCTGATTGCGTATATGTATATGTAATATAATTTCCCTGTGCATCTTTCCATTTCACAATATTATATTCTACAGGAGTTACAGCAGGATTATCAGAGCTTGTAGTATTTCCATACCAAGCTTGGGAACCATCTTCAAATGTGACTTCGAAATAACTTGGTCCACTCCAATTTTTTCCTGAGATAGAACCAACAGATTTGATTTTGATATTAGAAAATTTTTCGGTTTTATAAGTTGCACCATCTTTTCCGTATTCACCATTTACTAATACTAAACGTTGACCATTAAACTGAAAGAAATCATTGTAATTTAAATCCAATCCTTTTGTGACTCCGTCTTTTTCAAGATTTTTTCCTGCTCTTGAAATATTTGTAATTCCGGAAAGAGCCCACCCATATCCAGCTATTCCATTTGTAGAATGACTTGAGTAAACTAGGTTTACTTGAGGTGCAACCGACTTAACACCAGGAGGTAATGCAATGGCTAAAGTGTATTGTAATTGCCCACCTCCATCTACGTTTAGACTTCCCGAAGTGTCATGAAGATTTGAGCTATTAGGAGTTGTTCCTGAAGGATTCGTACTTCCGGCATCTGAGGAAGTTGGTCCGCCAGAACCTACAGTTGCATCTCCTACTTTTGCATGAAAAGTCCCAGAAGTTGTGGCAGAAGCTTGAAAACCATTTGTAAGAATAATAGTAGTAGGATCTTGTACAGTTCTGGATGTACTCTCATTTTTATCTAAAATAGTTTGAGCATTTAGATGAACAAAATAAGAGGTTAGAAATAGTAGAAGAAATAAGTATAATTTTTTCATACTTTCAAAGTTTACTTTTTGATAATAGATTTAGCATAAACACGTCCATCATTCAATGTAAATTGAATGATGTAAATTCCCGGATTATAAGTAGACATATTAATTTCTAGCTGTCCAGATAAGCTTTGTACATTTTCTTTATAGAAAAAATTAAGTTGACTATGATTATAGATTCCTATAGAGAAAATCTCACCATCAACATTGTTATCCCATTTAATTGTTAAATCGTTCTGAACAGGAACCGGAAAAAGTTGAATATATTCGAAGAATAAATCTTCAGAAGTAGAATCACTAACATACATTGTTGTTTTATTTCCGGAAGAATTTGAAGAAATCTCAAGAGAATGTGCTATCCGTGAAATTTGATTTCCTGCCTCATCATATGAAAATGCTACACTTTTATAATCAGGAGCTATAATCTGAGCAAAAGATGTATAACAAGAGAGAATAAAAAAACAAATAAATAACGTTTTTCTCATATTACTTTTGTTTAAGTTGTTCTACTTGTTTTGTTAATTCTTCAATTTTCTCATTCTGTTCAATTAAATGAAGCGTTAATTCCTCAATTTTTTGAAGAAGAAGGTTATTCATTTCACCCACTTTTAATCCATTTTCTTGAATCTCTTTTGCCGATGGTAAATCAGGTAGATGATGATTTTTTGCCGTAAATGCTTTTATTTCTTCTAAAGATTTGAACTGATAAGAAGGGTTTAATAATGAACTTCCGGTATAATATTTTTGAAAAACATAATCCGCAGGAACAGCCAAATCTACTTTAACTTCTTGTGCATGAATATTTCCTTTAACAGCTAACCTAGCATCAGGATTATTTGTTCCAATCCCCACGTTACCATGAAATGTAGTTAATTTAGTTTCAGGGAAGATCTTTATCGCTGGTGTGTTGTAAGTATTCCCTATAAAAAGATAATTTAATGAATCTGTTGCTCCACTTCCTAGAGCTCCAAACCCACCATAGGTCAATGAAGGCGTAACTTTAGATCCAAAAAAATAACCTCTTGCCCAACCTCCGGTAGATGCTGAAAGTATTTTAATACCAGAAGCCGGAGAACTGTAATCAATTAAAATTTGATTTTGTATATCCAAAGCCACCTGAGGAGTAGAAGTTTTTATGCCCACATTCTGATTAAATACTTGTTGAGCATGTGCAGAATAAATTGATAGGGTACATAATAAAGAAAGTATATTTTTTCTCATACTGATTGTTGTTTAGTAAAGTGTAAAGATAAAAACTTTTATATTGTATAATAAATTATAAGTACTTAATTTGAATGGAATGATAAATAAAACTATATTGTAAATGAATTTATTAACGAGAATAAAAAAGGAAGAGATGGGAAATATAGTTTAAAATTTAGGAATGAAGATGAGAAAAAAACGGTTATAGAATCGAATCCAATAATAAGGATCAACCGCTTAAATTTCCATGTAGAAAATAAATAACACCTTTTGGTTTTTCGGCATAAAAAAGCAAACAATTTAGGGTTTCCTGATTTGGAGTTTTTAAGTTTGTTTCGTCAAATTTATGTTGAAACAGGAAAGAATAATTTGGATCTAATTAACTTTGATCAAATATGAGTTTTTCTTGGAAAAAGTAAACCGATGTAACGATTATTAAATAAGCCGATACAAAAAACAAGATTATTCGAAGGATAATTTTATTTATCTCAAATTCTTCAGAAGAATAAAAATAAGCTTTATTTCGAAAGATTTCGTTTTATTTTCTTGTAGTTTTTAGAACGGATAATCTTGCCTTTATCAGTAATCAGTAAAGCGGCATAATCCTTTTGTTGGTTGATTAACTCTAATCCTTCTTTTTTTCCTAAAACCATTATAGAAGTACTAAAGCCATTGCACATTTCAGCATCCGGACCAATAACTGTAACCCCTGTCAATCCTGTTGAAGGATAACCGGTTTTTGGGTTAATGATATGTGAATAACGAATACCATCAATCAGAATAAACTTTTCATAATCACCGGAAGTTGTGACAGCAGCATTTCCCATCGATAAAATGTCGGCCATTTTATAGCGCTTGAATGGATGTGTAATTCCAACTCGCCAAGGAGCTCCATTTGGCTGAGTTCCCCAAATTGTCATATCGCCCGAAGCATCAATAATTCCGGCTTTTATGCCCAGACTTTGCATATAGGTACGTGCTTTTTGTGCAGCATAACCTTTTCCTGTAGATCCAAAACCGATTTTCATTCCGGCTTTTTTCAAGAAGATTGTTGCGTTTTCTTCATCCAGAAGAATATTTTGATAACCAATTTTTTCAATGGCTTTTTGAATTGCTTCCTGAGTTGGAATTTCCTCCATAGAACCATCAAATTTCCAAATTCTGTCCATTGCAGCAAAACTGATGTCAAATGCACCATTCGTAACCTTTGAAAAATAAATGGCGCGTTTTGTCAATTCAAGTACTTCTCGGTCAACTTTTATAGGCTGAATTCCTGCATTTTGATTCACCAATGAAACTTGTGAGTCTGGCTTCCAATCGGAGATCAATTTCTCAATCCGAATCATTTCATCAATGGCTTTGTTGATGTTTTTTTCTGCAGAAATAGAATCGCTGTCAACCAGCGTAATTCGGAAACGGCTTCCCATTAAAATTGTATCTCTAACTCCGACTGTTTGAGCATTCGCCGGAATTAGAGTATACAATAGTATAAAAGTGAATATATTTTTTAGAATTGAATTGTTCATTTTCTGAAAAGATTTTAATAACAATCGGTTAAAAATTGCCCGTTGCGTTTAAATTCTTCAAACGATTTATTCAACTGTTCTTGACAAATTTTTTCCAACACTTTTTCTACATCATGTTGCATCGCCAAAGCACCACAAACCATAATAACTCCTTTGTTTTGCAAAGCTTCGGCAAATAATTGTGCATCACGATTCACCAAATCCATGACATATTGTTTATGTTCTTCGCGAGAAAAAGCAATATTAAACTTTGTTAAATGATTCTTCTCAATCTGTTCTTTTGCAAAAACTTGATACCCTTTAGTGGTAGGATTCAGATGACGAAAGCCAGTATACAAATGCGTTTCTACCTTCTTCTTATTTTCGTCTATCATACCAAGAAAAGGTGCAATTCCTGTTCCGTTTGCAATCATGACAACTTTGGAAGCTTTCGGAAATCTAAACGCTTTATTTTTTACAATTCTCGCTTTAATGGTCGAATGAGGAACTAAATGATAGAGGTATTGAGAACCTAATCCAAATTCGTGTAGTTTGACGATTAATTGAAGTTTATTGTCAACTTTTCCAACGGAATATAATCGTTCTTTATGATCACTTTCGGGATAAATAGCCAATAAATCTCCGGATTTGAATTTCTCTTTTGTGTCCAGTAGAACAGAAAACGTAGCATCCTGTTCAGTCGTTTTAGTCGTAGAAATTACGTTAACATTTTTGAGTTTCGGAGCTCTACCAATATACATTGAAGGAATTGCCGCCAACGGAATATCGGTTGCTTCTTTAAATGAAGTGACCCAATGTGTAAATTCTTCAGGGGATTTATCGTTAATTGTTTTTAAATCAATCAGACGAGTTGCCCATTCCTGATGATTTAACAACTCTTCAACTTTAATAGCATAACCGCAAAACTCCGAATAGGCACGAGAGCCAAAACCGATAACAGAGAATTTTATTTCTTGTTGTTGAGGAAATTTTTGCACCAAAGATTCAAATTTTTTCGCATTTGTTGGAGCATCACCAATACCGTAAGTTGAAGTAAAAATGATAAGCTGTTTTGCATTCGGAAAAATTTCGTATTGATTCATTTGAGCCATGTATGATTTTTTTCCACTTGCTAAAATTTGTTCCTGAATTTTAGTTGCAAAACCTAGAGTTGAACCATTTTCTGAGCCCACTAAAAGGATAATTTCGGCTTCGTTTGCAGAGAATTTATTCTTTCCAATCTTTGTACGTGTACGTTTGAACGTAATCACGAAACCTGAATAAATAAAGAAAAGAATGTGAAGAGAAGCAATCCCTAAAATAATTGCCCAAATCATATTTGTGCGTCCTGTATGCAAATCTAAACTCAACTTTTCGAAAACCTGAGCCTTTGGATAAAAAGTCTCGTTCTCTACTTTTCCGTTGATTTGATTGACAGTGATTTCGCGGTCGTTTAATTTGATTGTATAGAATTCATTCGGATCTTCCGGATCAAATGGAAATTCTATTTTCTGAATATCAGCTAGTTTAGTTTCCTTGAAAATAACGAAATCTTTCAGTTCAATTTTCGTGGTATTTTCATCAGCTGATGAAGTAATTTCTGCTGCTTCTACTTTCGGATTGGGAATCATTTCGAAACGCAGCATAAATAAATAAGTTCCCGTTAAGGAAATAATGATAATCGGAATTAACAATAATCTTCCGCCAACAACATGAAAATACAGTGCAAAGAAATCTTTATTGATTTTGGCAAAGAAGTGGCGAATGCCTTGTTGACGTTTGATGATTAAAATTGTCCCGGAAAAGGCGATCAGGAATAATAAAAAAGACATGACGCCAACAATAAATCGTCCTGTTTCGTGTAAGAAAAGTGAACGATGCAAGGACGTTACCCACTCGATAAACTCACTTTTTTTGATTGGGTTACCTAATTTTTCTCCTGTTGCAGGATCAATGTATTGTTTGAAATCATTTCCATCTTCGTCAAAACCTTCTAATGTTACAAATTGATTGTAATCGATACTCAATTCTAAAATTTCAGCATATTTTTCTTGTAAGACAGGTATGGTTTCTGCTAAAGAAATTTCATTAAAATGATCTGCTTTGTAAGGTTGAGTTTTTTCGACAACAGGATCAATAGCTAAAATGACTCCTGTAATAGAAGCCATTGTTAGAAATAGAAACGATAAAATTGCTAAAGCAAGATGGGCATAACGCCAAATCGATAAAGTCATTATTTAAGTCTTATTGCGCTTTGCTTAATTTCACGTATCTTATATATCCTTTTCCGTCTACCTTTTGTGTAATACCTGCAGTTGTTAATGGAATTTCGACATCTGAAACATGATATTGACCATCTTCAACAGCAGATTCAAAACGTAATTTGTATCCCTTGTTCATTTTAGATTGATCAATTGAAAATGTGGTAATGCTACGATCTCCTGCTGCTACAGAAGCACCGGTAATTCCACTCAATTTCTCTTTTTTCTTTTTATTGAATTTATCCCATTGTTTGAAACCGTTGTACCATTGTTTATCCGGTCCCATCATATACAATGTTTTTTCGTATTGACCATTTGGATTGATTAATGATACCACAACATAAGCCTCTAATCCTTTGTAATTTGACATTTGCAGCATGCATTTATATTTTGCATTTTGCGCAAATGAAAAAGTTGATAAACCTAAGAAAAGTGTTACAAATGTGATTTTTATTAAAGATTTCATTTTTTGTATTTTTTAATTTTACAACGATTATTTTAAAAAGTCGATTGAAATATTATTTTCTGTTAAAGTTTCGTTTTCTGAAGCTAAATCATAAGCTGTTTCATCAAACTCCGTTTTTAACTCTTTTTTTGCACCGATTGATAGTAAATATTTTAGAATAACATCATCTTTTGCAACTAAAGCTGCACGGTGTAAAGCGGTCATATTATCTTCGTTTTGTGCGTTAACATCGATGTTTAAAGCAACCAAACTTTTCAATAAACCAAGATCATTTTTTGTAACCGCAGTATGATATAGTGTACTTCCGTCTGCCTGAGGAGCTGATAGATTTACCCCATTTTTACTTAAGATAGAAAGTTTTTCAGAAAATTCATTTGCATTTTCTTTTTTGTAAGAATGAATAAGGTAAACCCCTAAGTTACCGTCTTTCGCTTTTACATTTGTTTTAGCACCTTTCTCAATTAAATACGAAACGACTTCCGGAGAACCTTTTTGTACAGCTGTAAATAATGCTGTTTCGCCTTTTGCGTTCACGGTATTAATGTCTTTTGTTTTTGCAGCAATTTGTTTAACAGCATCTAAATTAGCTGAACCTGCAGCAATCATCAAAACATTGTTGCCATCTTTATCAACTGTATTGACATCAACACCTTTTTCGATGAAATAGTTAATGATCTCTTTTTGGTCTTTTTTGTTGATGATATTGTGTAAAACAGTTTCGCCATTTTCACCTTTAGAGATCGGAGAAAGTTTTACTTCTTCAATCAAATATTTATAGGTGTCTAAATTAGTCGATGCAAAACGTGTTCCTTTTGATGCAAAAATTAAAGCAGCATTTGTTGGCTTCACACCTTTGGAAATTAATGTTTTTAATAACTCGATATTTCCGTTCTTTGCAGCATAATCAAAGGCAGTACGTCCGGATGCATCAACATCTTTTAATGATAAACCTTTTGTCGTTAAATATTCTGTCAATTTCAGGTCTTTATCACTTCCAATTGCCATCAACAGAATCGTTTCACCATTGCTGTATTTTTGTTTTGGCTGAATTCCTGCAGCAAAAAAAGCGTTATAAATCTCTGGATTTGTTTGTCCCAATCCGGCAGCAAAGGCTAGGGGAGTAGCTCCTTTGTCATCCGTACGGTTAAGATCAGATCCTTTCTGAATCAAGTAGTTGACTAATGCTAGATTTCCTTTGTTTGCAGCCCAATGGATATATTGACGACCATCATGCGTGTTTTTTGTAACACTATTTCCCGGTTGATCAATTAAAAACTTAATGGTTTCAAAATCAGCACCATTATTGATTGCCATACTTACCACATCGTGGTTTCCTCTATTCGCTTCGGCAGGGTTATTGCCTTTCGCTATTTCTCCTTTCACAACCGAGATATCCGGATTTTTCTTCCAAAAATCACCATTTAACATCGTATTTGTTTGTGCTTGCAAAAATGATGTTAATAATATCGCTGCGGTAAAGAATATTTTTTTCATAAAATAGAGTTTTGTTAAATCAATTATTATTTAGACCAAATTTAAGTAGTGCAAAGCTAAAACTTTATTTAGAACTATTTTAAAGTTTGAGATAAAATTATGAAAACGTGTTAAAAATCATTCTCCTATAAAGTTTGGTTATTTCCTAGTGTATACAATTTGAGCGTTCCTTTCGGACGGGCTTTTCGTTGCAATCTTTACCTAATAAGTATAGTATTTATTTTGAGGTTGACAAAGGCTTTTCATTTCAATCCCTAACGCAGAAATAAACATTCAGCATATTTTTGTATTTTAGTTTTATTAAAATGAAAAATTCATTGCAACCTTTTATTCGTGTCATTACACCTACTGCTTTTCATGATTTAGAGAAGATAAATGAACCTTTTTATAACCTTGTACTTTTTGAAGGTCATGCGGTCTTTACAATAGATGATAATTATTATACGTGTACCGGAAAGTGCATGATTTTTTTAACACCTTACCAAATTTTGGAATGGAAGGAAACAACGATGAACTCACTTTATTATTTGCGTTTTCACGGGGACTTTTACTGCATAGAGTACCATAAAAAAGAAGTCGCCTGTAATGGGATTCTGTTCAATAACATCTATACCGAGCCTTATATTATGCTTTCTGATCAGCTTTTTGATGAAGTTAGTGTATTGTTTCAAAAAATTGAAGCGTTGGCGTACCGAACGGAAAGTTATAATCAATCCGTTTTAAAATCATATTTGCAATTAATTCTCGCTTTATCAAGCAGAGAAAAACAAATTTCACAAGGAATAAGTGAAACAAATTCTGAAATGCTAGATCATTTATCCGATTTTCAACATGTGTTAGAAACGCATTTTATAAAGGAAAAGTCCGTCTCCTTCTATGCCGATTATTTTAATTTATCTGTTGATGCATTTAGCAAAAAAATGAAAAACAAATTTGGAAAAACCCCTTCTGTTTTGATACAAGAACGTATGATTTTAGAAGCAAAAAAGAAACTTCATTTAACACATAAAAGTGTAAAAGAGATATCCAATGAGCTTGGTTTTGCAGACGAATTCTATTTTAGTCGTTTTTTTAAAAAACATGTACATATCTCTCCAAAAAAATTCAGAGACAATGTAGGAATCTCTATTGTTGCAAAATAATCTATGCAACGCCCTTTTTTATCCATTTTTTGAGATGCTTGATGTCGTTAATTTTGTCTTAGATATAAAAAATAAATTGCGATGAACTCTATAGTACATTTTTTTTCAAAACATCAACCTTGGTTTATTCACTCGCTTCGGCTTTCAATTTTTATTGTAATGGCTTGGATTGGTGGTTTAAAAGCTTTTCAGTACGAAGCAGACGGAATTGTTCCTTTTGTAAGCAATAGTCCGTTTATGAATTTTTTCTACAATAACAGCCATCATCAAGTGGTTTCGGAAGAAGGAAAAATGGTTGCTGAATACACACAATTTAAAAATCCGGAAGGACAAACGGTTTTAAAAAATATTGAATGGCACAGAACCAACGGGACCTATGTGTTTTCTTATGGTTTAGGTACTGCAATTGTGAGTATTGGAATTTTGGTTTTATTAGGAATCTGGTTTCCAAAAATTGGTTTTTGGGGCGGAATTTTAACGGTCGGGATGTCACTTGTAACGCTTTCATTTCTTATCACAACACCCGAAACATTTGTGCCTGATTTAGGAGGAGATTTTCCAACTCCTCAACATGGATTTCCCTATTTATCTGCAGCAGGAAGACTAGTGATCAAAGATATCATCATGTTGACAGGAGGTTTAATTGTGGCTTCAGATTGTGCCACAAGAATATTGAAATTAAAAAGCGAATAGTAATTCGCTTTTATTCTTCTCTTCGAGGACCGTTTTCTCTCGACTTTAAGATCTTCTCGACATCGTCTAATTTGAACCCTTTTGTTTTTAATAAAATTAAATAATGATACATCAGATCTGCAGCCTCATTTAAGAATAAATCATTGTTGCTGTCTTTGGCTTCAATGACCAATTCTATTGCTTCTTCTCCTACTTTTTGGGCAACTTTATTTATACCTCTTTTGTATAATTTGTTTGTATAAGAATCAGGATCGTTATCCAAATCGATGCGTTCATTTATGGTGTGCTCTAATTCATAGAGAAAACCATGAGTTGAAATTTCATTAAAACAAGTTGTGGAACCGGTATGACAAGTAGGACCATAAGGTTTAACTTTAATCAAAAGAGTATCTTGATCACAATCAACCGCAATAGATTTTACTTCTAAAAAATTACCGGACTCTTCACCTTTCGTCCATAATCTGTTTTTGGAACGAGAAAAAAAGGTGACTTTTCCAATTTCTTGGGTTTTATTAAAAGCCTCTTTGTTCATGTAGCCCAACATGAGCACTTGGTTGTTTAAATCATGTTGAATAATAACAGGAATTAATCCGTCATGACTTTTCTTAAAATCAATTATCATCGTATTGGAATATTTTGTTCTTTTAAATAAGTTTTGAGTGTTGGAATTGGAATCTCCCCAAAATGGAAAATACTTGCAGCTAATCCTCCACTGGCTTTCGTTTGGGTGAATATTTCTGTAAAATGTTTTATTTCTCCAGCTCCTCCGGAAGCGATCACGGGAATATTAACAGATGCTGAAACTTCTTTTGTAATCTCAATTTTAAAACCGGATTTTGTTCCGTCGCCATCCATTGAAGTCAATAGAATTTCTCCTGCGCCTAATTTTTCTACTTTTTTTACCCAATCCAGTGTTTTCCATTCCGTTTCTGTTTTTCCTCCATTCACAAAAACTTTTTGTATTCCATTTACACTACGGGTATCCACAGCAACTACTACACATTGAGAACCAAATTGAGTTGCTAAATCTGTGATTAAGTGAGGATTCTTTACAGCAGATGAATTGACTGAAACTTTATCAGCTCCGGCTAGAATAACTAAAGAAGCATCTTCTACTGAATTGATTCCTCCTCCAACTGTAAACGGAATATTAATTGCTCCTGCAATTTTTTCAACCATTTCAACTAGTGTTTTTCGTTTCTCAATTGTTGCTGTGATATCTAAAAAAACTAATTCATCAGCTCCTTCTTCAACATACTTCTTTGCTAATTCTACCGGATCTCCTGCATCGCGAAGCCCAATAAAATTAATACCTTTTACCGTTCTCCCATCTTTGATGTCCAGACATGGAATGATTCTTTTTTTTAACATATTAGTTGTAATGTATTACTATCAGATCGTAAATAATTAAATTACCTCTCGTAAATCATGAAGTGAAATTTTCCCTTCATAAATTGCTTTACCCAAAATCACACCTTCACAGCCTAATTCTTTGATTTTAATTAAATCGGCAATAGAAGAAACGCCGCCCGAAGCAATTAATTTAACATTAGCAGATGCTAAAATTTCTGTGTACAGCTCGTTTGAAGTTCCTTGTAACATTCCGTCTTTTGAAATATCGGTGCAAATGACATAATCAATTCCTTTTTCTGTGTATGTTGTGATGAAGTCGATGACATCTAATTCAGAAGTTTCTAACCAACCATGAGTGGCAATTTTTCGATCTTTTGCATCGGCTCCTAAAATTATTTTTTCACTTCCATAACGGGAAATCCATTCTTGAAATAAGGTTGGGTTTTGAACGGCAACACTTCCTCCGGTAATTTGATTGGCACCACATTCGAAAGCAATTCTGATATCATCATTCGTTTTAATTCCTCCTCCAAAATCTATTTTTAGATTGGTTTTCGAAGCAATGAATTCTAAGGTTTTATAATTGATAATTTGCTTTGATTTTGCACCGTCTAAATCTACTAAATGCAAATATTCGATGCCATAATCTTCGAATTCCTTCGCAACTTCCAACGGATTTTCGTTGTATATTTTTTTTGTACCGTAATCGCCTTGTGATAATCGGACGCATTTTCCGTCGATAATATCTATGGCAGGAATAATTCTCATATTTTATCTAAGTTGTTTGTTCTAAGTTTTAAGTTCTTTAAGATTCCAAGAACTTAAAACTTAGAACTTAAATTATTTTAATTCTTTCATCACTTCTTGGATTGCCCGTTCCAATTGAGGGTCTTTATTTTCTAATCGGTCTAAGAACGTGTTTTTAATATAGATATCAGGTTTCACTCCAGTTTTTTCTAAATTTTGCCCGTCCAAAGTATAGGTTCCCCAACTTGGTAAACGATAGAATGAACCGTCAACCAAACTTTTTCCTGATGTAAAAATGATCCAACGATAGGTTTCTTGACCAATGATTTTTCCTAATTTTAAAGCTTTGAATCCGGCAGCTGTCATCTCAGCATCACTCAAAGAATATTCATTGATTAATAAAACAATTGGTTTTCCGGAAGGAGCGAAGTTTGGCTGAACAGTTAATTGTCCTTCACGGTATTTCCATTTTAAATACGGTCTTTGGGCTAAAAAGTTTAACACTTTGTCATGGACATTTCCACCTGTATTAAAACGTAGATCTAAAATGACACCATCTTTTCTGTTTTCTTGTTCGACCATATCCAATAAAAAAGCATCTAATTCAGAAGTCGACATGTTTTTCATATAAGAATAGGCAATTCTATCGTTGCTTAAAATTTTCACACGTTGACGATTTTCGAAAATCCACTCATCGTATAAAAGAGATTTCAATTCTCCATTCGAAATAGGATGAATCTTAGTCGAAATAGTTTTTCCTTTGCGGTCAAGTTCCAATGTTACTTCATCCAATTTTTTAGGTGTTGTAAAATAAGTTTCACGATTTTGGTTTTGGTCAATTTTTTGTCCATTCACACTTAATAAGATATCGCCTTCCTGAATATCAACATTTTTAAGAAAAGCCGGTGATTTTCGTAAGATTTTTTCAACTGTAAAAGGTTGATCTTTCTTGAAAATAATTCCGGTTTCGTTTGTGAAATAATTCAATCTCCTGCTCTCTTCTTTCCCAAAGGAAGAAAAACCTAAATGTGAAGAATTTAATTCACCCAACATATCATTCAAAAGAATTCTTAAGTCATTACGATTATTTACATAAGGTAAAAACTGTGCATACTGTTCCTTTTTTGCTTTCCAGTCAATTCCATGGAAATTTTCATCGTAGAAATTTTCTTCTACTCCGGCCCATGCCTCTTCATACATTTGATTAAATTCAGAAGCTAAATTCTTATCAAAATTGTATTTGATATTGATTTTTTCAGGGGTTGTAGAGTTAATACCAAATTTGTAAACAGAATTGTCGATTAAAGCAAAGAGATTTTTCTCATTTTTCAGAATAAAATCAGCTCCTTTGTTGAATATTTTATCGGTTTTTTCTTCTTCAAAATCAGTCGTTGTTTTTCTGTATAATTGAAATTTACCGTTTTCCTGATTGGTATTGTAAAATAAAAATTGTTTTTTTTCGTCTGAAAAAACAAAAGGATTGGTTTGGTAACCGAAACGATCTGTTACCAATTCGATTCGCTCTAAGAATCCTTCAGGATTAACCGTTAATTCTTTAAAATCTTTCTTTTCCTCTTTTTTCTCCTTTTTTTCAACTTTCTTTTCTTCTACAAATAGGTTGTCAAACTTCTCTGATTTGTAAGCTTGGTCAAACCAATCCAACGAAGCGCGGTAAATATTGGAACGCTGCATGCCTAAAGGATATGATGGATTTGTACGGTCGCTCGAAAAATAAATATATTTTCCATCAGGAGACCATGTCGGATCTGCTTCTGAAACACCTGTATTGGTTAAATTAATAGTTGTGTTTTTCTTGATGTTATGAATGAAAATATCTAATTCAAAATTACGTTTCGCAGAAAAAAGGACATATTCGTCGTTAGGAGAAAAAGATGGTTTTGAATTTTGGAAAGCCCAAATTTCATCTCTCACAATAGTTGATGATTTCAAAGATTTAAGATCCAATAATCTGACCTCATCACGACCACTTAAATAAACCGCTTGAGATAAATCGTGGTTGAATGTAATGTCTCTGTTATTTCGTAAATCCGAAGTCAGCTGTTCCACTTTTCCTTTTCCATCTGCCGAAATTTTGAACCAATTCTGATAGCCTTTGTATGTTTGATTAAAAATTAAATTTTTATTGTCTTTTAACCATTTAACTTCTAGGACACGTTCTTTTCCATCAGAAATCTGATGAATAAATTTTCCTTCATGATCTGAAACAAAAATAATTCCTCTGCTCACAAAAGCTATTTTTTTCCCATCAGGAGACATATCAAAATAATCGATGTTATTATCAACTTCAAAATTTTGTTCTTTTTCTAATGATTTGTTCGAGTTGACATTGATTGAAATTGGCTTCGAGGATTTTGAATGAACATCGTAAACAAACAATTGATAGTCCTTTTCAAAAACAACTTTCGATCCATCTGCAGAAACAAAAGGTTTTTTGATAGAAGTGTCAAATTTTGTCAGCGCTTCTTTTTTACCGTTTGTTAATTTGTATAAATTGTATTCGCCATTATTTTCATCTGAAATAAAATAGATGATTCCATTTTGATCAATTGTCGGATTAAAATCTTTTCCATTGTAATCGGTATATTGTTTATAACTTTTTGTTGCCGGATTATACCCTAACAAATCCGGATTATTTTCTCCTTTGTATCTTTTTCGAGTAACTTGACTTGCGCTTTCAGATGAATTGGTGAAAATATATTCACCTTGAGGCGTTTCAACCAAACCATTTGTGGTGTTAAAATAATTTGTGAAAAGAGCCTGAGGTGTTTTTCCATCTAAATCAATCTTAAAACTTCCAAATCCGTTGTTTTGATTTGATGTAAAATAAATTGATTTACTATCCCAGCTCCAGCTCTCGATTTCGTCTTTGGCTTGGTGAAAAGTTAATTGCTTGATTTGACCACCGTTTATTGGCATAACATAAACATCATAATTTCCGTATTGATTAGAACTGAATGCCAGCCATTTTCCATCTGGTGAAACACGAGGATTGATCTCTTCACCTTCTAAAGCGGTTATTCTAGCTGCGTTCCCACCATTTACATCTGCGGACCAAATGTCTCCATCGTAACTAAAGTAGACGGTTTTGGCATCCGGACTTAAAGAAGGAGTCGAGGTGAAATACACTTTCTCCTGTGCAGAAATCTGCGAAATTGTAAAAGCACTAAGTAAAGTAAATACTATTTTTTTCATGTGTGTGAATTTATAATACTATAAACTTAGAAAGTTTTTTAAGATTTGTTCACCTATTCCTGCGGATTTTTCAGGGTGAAACTGAGTGGCGTAAAAATTATTTTTATTTAATGCTGCCGAATATTCAAGAATATAATCCGTTTTCGCAATTGAAAAATTTGATAGCTCGCAATAATAGCTGTGAACGTAATAGATGTCAGAGTTTTCTTCAATATTTTCAAATAATTTTGAGGATAAACCGTAAATCGTATTCCATCCCATATGTGGAACAATTTCTGTTGGCGGAAATAATTTCACTTGAATTGGAAAAATACCTAAACAATCTGTATTTCCTTCCTCTGAATATGTGCACATTAATTGCTGCCCAAGACAAATTCCTAGAGTGGGCTGTTTTAAGTTCTTGATGACGATATCCAACCCTTTCTCTTTAAGATAGCTCATTGCTGAACGAGCTTCTCCAACTCCTGGGAAAATTACTTTATCCGCATTCTTTAAGGTGTCAAAATTGTCTGTAATTACTGCTTCATAACCTAAACGAGTTACGGCATTGTAAACAGATTTTACATTTCCTGCGTTATATTTTATTATAGCGATCATTTTTAGTTATAAGTTTTTGGTTTTATGTAAGACTTAAAACTTACGATTACAAAAGTCCTTTCGTCGAAGGCAAAATCATTTTATCAGGGTCACGTTTTACAGCTGCTTTCACGGCTTTTGCAAATGCTTTGAAAATTGCTTCAATTTTATGGTGTTCATTTGTCCCCTCGGCTTTGATATTCAAATTGGCTTTTGCGCCATCAGTAAACGATTTGAAAAAATGATAAAACATTTCTGTCGGCATTTGACCAATCATCTCACGCTTAAAATCAGCTTCCCAAACCAACCAATTTCTTCCTCCAAAATCAATTGCCACTTGTGCTAAACAATCGTCCATAGGTAAAGTAAATCCATAACGTTCGATGCCTAATTTATTTTCTAGAGCTTTAGAGAAAGCTTCACCCAAGGCAATTGCTGTATCCTCAATCGTGTGATGTTCATCCACTTCTAAATCACCATCTACTTTAATCACTAAATCCATTTGTCCGTGACGCGCAATTTGTTCTAACATATGATCAAAAAAATGTAAACCGGTTGAAATAGCTGATTTTCCTGTTCCGTCTAAATTTAAATCGATTTTGATCTTTGTTTCGTTCGTGTTGCGGACAATGGATGCTGTACGATTTTGTAATTTTAAGAATTCGTAAATTTCTTTCCAAGATGTCGTTTTTAAAGTAATAGCATCATTTAAACCTTCGTTGTCTTTGATTTCGTCTACTCCTAAAGTTTCATCATTGGCAATGAAAATTCCTTTCGAACCTAAGTTTTGAGCCAGTTTTACATCGGTAATTCGATCACCAATTACGAAAGAATTCGTTAAATCATATTCAGGATTATTAATGTATTTTGTTAATAAAGCTGTTCCTGGTTTACGTGTGGGTGCATTTTCGTGTGCAAACGTTTTATCGATGTAAATATCCTCGAATTTAACACCTTCGTTTTCGAAAGCTTTGACCACGAAATTCTGAATTGGCCAAAAGGACTCTTCCGGATGTGATTTAGTTCCTAAACCATCCTGATTTGTTACTATAACTAATTCGTAATCCAATTCTTTCGCAATTTTTCCCAAATAAGTAAATACATTCGGGTAAAATTCTAATTTTTCAAAATTATCTACTTGATAATTCTCAGGTTCCAGAATTAATGTCCCGTCTCGATCTATAAAAAGTAAGCGTTTCAAAGTTAAATTGTTTTAAATGTTTGTATTAATTTTTGATTTTCAACTTCCGTTCCAACTGTTATTCTCAAACAATTTTTACATAAATCATCATTGTTGCGGTTGCGGATTACGATTCCTTTTTCTACCAATTGATTGTAACGTTTGTTCGCATTATCCACTTTGATTAAAATAAAATTGGCATCGCTTGGGTAGATTTTTTCCACGAATGAAATTTCAGTTAAAGCATTTTCTAAAGCTTGCTTCTGTTGAAGAATCGTATTCGTAGTTTCAATAACCTTTCTATAATTGTTTAAAATTTCAATCGCTTTTAATTGAGTTAATTGATTGATGTTATAAGGTGGTTTTATTTTATTTAAAACATCCACAATTTCTTGCGACGCATATAAAATACCTAAACGAATTCCCGCTAAACCAACTGCTTTTGACAAAGTTTGAGTAACAATTACGTTGGGATAATTTTTTATTTCCCCAATCCAAGAAGGTTCTGTCGCGAAATCAATGTATGCTTCGTCGATAATCACTAAACCATTGAAGCGATTGACAATTTTTAGAATAGATTCTTTCTTAATGATTTCTCCTGTTGGATTGTTAGGAGAACATAAGAAAATCATTTTCGTATGGTCATCGACTTTCGAGAAGACATCTTCAATCTTCGGTTGAAAATCTGCTTCACTTAATAAGGATTTACGGTATTCAACAGCGTTTAAATTCGCTAAAACATGATACATTCCGTAGGAAGGAGAAATTGCGATGACATTATCTTGATTGGGTTCGCAAAAAGCACGAAAAATTAAATCCAAAACTTCATCGCTTCCGTTTCCTAATAAGATTTGTTCTGCAGCAACGTTTTTAAGTTTGCTTAAAATCGATTTTACATTCCGTTGCAAAGGATCCGGATAACGATTTAGCCCATTGTTGAACGGATTTTCATTTGCATCTAAGAAAATGAAATCATCATTAATTTCTTGAAATTCGTCACGAGCCGATGAATAGGCTTTCATGGCTTTTACGTTAGGACGAATAATACTATCTAAGTTGAAATTGTTCATTATTTTAAATCGTTTAAGCGTAAAGTAACCGCATTCTTGTGCGCAAATAATTCTTCGGCTTCTGCCATTAATTCGATTGTTGGGCCAATATTCTGAATTCCTTGAGCAGTCAATTTCTGGAATGTCATTTTTTTGACAAAACTATCCAAAGAAACACCTGAATAATTCTTTGCATAACCATTTGTAGGAAGTGTATGATTTGTTCCTGATGCATAATCACCAGCACTTTCGCACGAATAATTTCCTAAGAAAACAGAACCGGCGTTACTAATCTTCGAGATATAATTTTCGGCGTTTTCACAAGCAAAAATTAAATGCTCTGGTGCATAAATATTCGAAAAAGAGACACATTCTTCAATCGAATTTAAAACAATTCCTCTTGATTGTTGTAAAGCTTTTGCAGCAAAATCCTTCCTTGGAAGAAGTGCTAACTGTGCATTTAATTCAAAAATGGTTTCATTTAATATCTTTTCAGTATTGGTCAATAAAATAACCTGAGAATCGATTCCGTGCTCCGCCTGTGATAATAAATCGGCTGCTACATATTTTGGAATTGACGTTTCATCTGCAATGACTAAAACTTCGCTTGGACCGGCAGGCATATCAATCGCGACTCCAAAATTTTGAGCAACTTGTTTAGCCGCTGTCACATATTGATTGCCTGGTCCGAAAATTTTATCGACTTTCTGAATTGTTTCTGTCCCAAAAGTCAAAGCTCCAATAGCTTGAATTCCTCCAACTTTGTAAATTTTTTCAATTCCAATTAAGTTTGCGGTATATAAAATAGCCGGATGAATTTTACCTTCTTTATTGGGAGGTGTACATAGAATAATATTTTTGCATTCGGCCAATTTTGCAGGAATACCTAACATCAAAGTCGTTGAAAACAAAGGAGCTGTTCCTCCCGGAATATAAATTCCTACATTTTCTATCCCACGGTTTTCTCTCCAGCAATTCACCCCTTTTGTTGTTTCAATTATTTTGATTTCTTCACGTTGTGAAATATGAAATTTTTCAATATTAGAAGCTGCTAATTGAATCGCTTGTTTTAAATCTTGAGCAATTAAATTTTTTGCTTCTTCAATTTCTTCAACAGAAATTTCTAAAGTAGTTAATCGAACTTGATCAAATTGTTCTGTAAAGTCAATCAACGCTTCATCTTTATCTACTTGAATTTTTTCAAAAACATCCAAAATGATTTTTTGTAAATCTTGTGCTTCTTTTGTTGGTCGGGATGTTAAAATTGACCAATCTGAAAGTTGAGGTTTGATAAATGTTTTCATCATTACAAAATCATTTTTTCTATTTCTAATACTAAAATCCCTTCAGCGCCTAAGCTTTTTAGTTGTTCGATGATGTCCCAAAATGCATCTTCTTTTATCACAGTGTGAACGGATGACCAGCCTTTTTCTGCAAGTGGCAAAACTGTTGGAGATTTCATCCCGGGCAATAAAGCGATGATTTCGTTTAGTTTTTCGTTGGGAGCATTTAATAAAATATATTTGTTTTCGGAAGATTGTTTTACCGCTTCTATACGGAATAATAATCGGTTTAAAATGGCTTGTTTTTTTTCGTCTAAATTTTGATTAGAAATTAAAACAGCTTGTGATTCAACCACAGTTTCCACTTGTTTCAAACCATTTGTAAGAAGAGTAGAGCCAGTAGAAACGATATCAAAAATAGCATTCGAAAGACCAATACTTGGTGCAATTTCTACACTTCCACCAATTTCTTCAACTTTTACATTGATTCCTTTTTCGTTGAAGAATTTTTGAAGAATTTTGGGGTAAGAAGTGGCGATTTTTTTGTCTTGAAAATAGCTTAAATCCGTATAAACTTCATCTTTCGGAATTGCCAAACACAATTTGCACACTGCGAATCCTAACTGGCGAATTGGAGTGATATTTTTGTCTTTTTCCCAAACCTCATTTTCACCTAAGATTCCGATATCAGCCACGCCTTGCTCTACATATTGTGGAATATCATCGTCACGTAAGAATAAAATTTCGATAGGAAAATTTGGAGATTCGGTTCTTAATTTTCGGTTGCTTGTTGAGATTTTAATTCCACAATCTTTCAATAATTCAAGGGATTTTTCACTTAATCGACCACTTTTCTGAATGGCTATTTTTAATTTACTCATTTTTAATATTTTATATTTATTTTAAAAAGTTTGAGTAAATCACAAAAAGCGGAATGACTTTATGAAGAAACAAAAATCCCGTTCGATCTACTCAAACGGGATTTAGATATTTTGATAAAATCATTACATATCACTATCTGCTCGCTTGAGTGCAAGTATGATGGTGATGGTGATGTAATTGATTTGTGTACATTATTTCTTTTTGTTAGGGCAAATTTATAAAGGAAATTTTAATTGACAATATTTTTTTTACTAATTAGAAAAAAAAGCTATAATAAATTTAAAAACGTTATGTTATTCTATAGATAATGAAATAGAATAAACTATTTGCTGATTTTTAATAAATGACAAGATTTTTTGTAAAGTTCTTGAACATCAAAAACTTTACTTTATTTTTGTACTAATTTATGTTAGAAAAGAAAGAAGTACAATACGAAAAAGTCGTTTTAGTTGGATTGATTACACGAGAACAATCTGAAGAAAAGCTGACTGAATATATGGACGAATTGGAGTTTCTGGCTTACACAGCAGGAGCAACAGTTGGAGAACGTTTTACACAGAAAATGGATCGCCCGGATTCTAAATTTTTTGTAGGAAGCGGAAAACTGGATGAAATAGCAGCATTTGTTGAAGAATATGATATTGATACAGTTATTTTTGATGACGAATTAACACCATCTCAGTTAAAAAATATTGAGAAAGTAGTGAATAAAAAAATCATCGATAGGACACAATTAATTTTAGATATTTTTGCGCAACGTGCTCAAACATCCTATGCGAGAACACAAGTGGAATTGGCACAATATCAATATCTATTGCCTCGATTAACGCGTATGTGGACACACTTAGAGCGTCAGCGGGGAGGAATAGGTATGCGTGGTCCAGGGGAAACTGAAATTGAGACAGATAGACGTATCATTCGCGATCGAATAACATTGCTAAAGGAAAAACTAAAAGGAATTGATAAACAAATGGCTACTCAACGGAAAAATCGTGGAGCTTTGGTTCGTGTCGCTTTAGTTGGGTATACCAATGTAGGAAAATCGACCTTGATGAACGTTCTGTCAAAGTCAGAAGTTTTTGCAGAAAATAAATTGTTTGCCACTTTAGATACAACGGTTCGTAAAGTTGTAATTGGGAATTTACCTTTCCTATTAACGGATACAGTTGGGTTTATTCGTAAGTTGCCAACGCAATTGGTAGAGTCGTTCAAATCGACATTGGATGAGGTTCGTGAAGCTGATTTGTTGGTACACGTTGCAGATATTTCTCATGCTAGCTTTGAAGATCATGTGAATTCTGTGAATCAAATTTTAGCTGAAATTGAGTCGAAAGAAAAGCCTACTATAATGGTTTTTAATAAAATAGATAATTTTTCTTACGTTAAACAGGATGAAGATGATTTGTCTGAAAAGAAATTTGAGAATTATTCGCTCGAAGACTGGAAACGCACATGGATGGCAAAAACAGATTACCCCACATTGTTTATTTCGGCAACAGAAAAAGATAATTTAGAGGAATTGCGAAAAACTGTTTACGAAGAAGTAAAAGAAATTCATACGAAACGTTTTCCTTACAATAATTTTCTTTTTCAATATTATGATGAAGAGGAAGAAAATGATTCAGAAGAATAAAAATAACCTAAAAGATGGATTTTTTTAAATCCATCTTTTTTGATTTATAAAATGATTTGATGAAATCCTTTTTCTTGTAATTCAAAAAGATAAATAAATGCATTAGGAGTTGTCTGAACAAAATCTAAGTATTGATTTTTAGAAACCCCTAATTTATTCATAGCAAATTCACATGAAACAAATCTGATTCCGGCTTCATTTGCTTTTATCATGATTTCTTTCAAATCCTGTTCTTCAGCAATATCTTTCACCACACCAGCTATCATTACAATCTCGAATGTTGCTTTGGGGTTATTTTTTAATATTTCTTGTCCGGTCATAATCGATGACATCAGCATCATTTTAGTCTGAACCATGATCGCATATTTGCCTTTCTTTTTCAATGGCTGAGAATGTTCAATTTGGCTTATTTCAGATTTTCTTTCTTTTGCTTGCATTGTGAAGGTTACTGCTAAAGCGGCAATAAATGCTATTTTCTTCATTTTTTACTAGATTACTTTTTTCGAAAAATAAATCTTTATCATCAGTAATAATGTAACAAAAGTTACAATGGACGAACTAATCTAGTAATAAGATTATTTGTATTTTCATATTCAAAAAATAAGGCATGAGTAGTGATGAGTTAAAAATAATTCTTAACGAGTTGAAAAATCAGAGAAAAGCTGAAATTCTGAGCGGGTATTTTAAAACAAAGAAAGGTGAATACGGAGAAGGAGATACTTTTTTAGGCTTAACTGTTCCCCAGCAGCGAATAATAGCAAAGGAATATTGGAATAAATTGAATTTTGATGCGTTGAGAAATTTGCTTTCAGAAGATATTCATGAATATAGATTGGTTGCTTTATTGATCATGGTTTTGCAGTACGAAAAATCTAAAAAGGAAATTGATTTTCAGAAAAAGATGATAGAATTTTATCTTTCGCAAACTTCCCGAATTAACAATTGGGATTTGGTAGACACAAGTTGTTACAAGATTTTAGGACATTATTGTTTTCATCAAAAGCGTGAAGATTTACTTTATGATTTAGCTGATTCTGATAATTTATGGGAGAAGCGAATTGCGGTTGTTTCAACGATGTATTACATCAAACAAAATTCTCTTGAAATTGTTCCTGAAATTGTTTTGAACAATTTGAATCATTCGCATGATTTGATGCATAAAGCAAATGGCTGGATGCTTCGTGAAATGGGAAAAAAAGATGATCAGAAATTAATTCAATTTCTGGACGAGTATACGTTGCAGATGCCAAGAACGACATTGAGATATGCTGTGGAAAAAATAGATCCTGTCCTGAAAGATTATTACATGAAGTTGAAATAGAAGTGAACGATTAAGATTCTAAAGAAAACAGGAACAAAGAAAAAAGTCGCTCTTTGAGCGACTTTTAATTGATATGAAGAATAATTTCTTACAAAATAACGTGACCTAATTTCGTCAACTTTTGATGATCAAGGATTTTTATTTTTCTTCCCTCAACTTCAATTAATTCGTCTGTTTTGAATTCAGAAATTAATCGGATAGCAGATTCGGTTGCCGTTCCTATCAAATTTGCCATTTCTTCACGTGTCAACGAAATATGGATAAATCCATCTTTGTCTGTTCCTAATTTTCCTTCCAATAAAAGTAAAACTTCGGCCAAACGTTCGCGAACAGTTTTCTGAGCTAAATAAGTGATAGTTCTCGCATATTCCCCTAAATCTTTTGCAATTCGTTGCAAAATATTAAATGCTAATTTTGGATTAACTTCTAATAATTTCAAGAAGAATTTTTCTGGGATATAATAAATTTCTAATGGAGTCATTGCTGTAGCAGATGCTCCGAAAACTTCTTGACTTAAAATTGAGCGATAACCGATAATGTCACCTTCGTTGATAAAACGTAGAATTTGTTCTTTTCCATTAAAACCAATTTTGAATAACTTGGCAGTTCCTTTCATGACGCAATAAATACCTTTCGGTGTATTCCCTTCCTGGATAATTTCGTCTCCTTTTTTTAGATTGAAGATCTTCTTTTCTTGCTCAAACTCCAATAATTCCTCTTTACTAAAAACCCCAAAAGACTCTGGGTTATCAAACATCGCTTTAATCGATACTACATTCTCATTAAACTCTGACATATCTTGTTGTTATGACTTAATTCATACAAAGTTAACGTTATTTCTGATAAAAGGAAAGTAATTTTGCAAAATAGTATGGAAGAGAATTGTTTTCACTGTGGTCAACGGATTGAAGAAGAGGTTATTCAGTTCGATGAAAAGGATTTTTGTTGTCAGGGTTGTAAAACGGTTTACGAGATTTTAAACGTAAATAACTTAAAAGACTATTACGATCTGAATCGTAATGCGGGTCTGCGTCCTGATGGAAAAAGTAATCATCAATTTGATTTCTTAAACACAAAAGAAATCTTTGATAAAGTTGTCGATTTTTCTGATGACGGCGTTACTGTTGTCTCCTTTTATGTGCCTGTAATGCACTGTACTTCGTGTGTTTGGTTGCTAGAAAGTTTGAATACAATCAATCCTAATATCATATCCTCTAATGTGAACTTTACACAAAAAACAGTTCAAATTACCTATCGAGATGCTGAATTAAAATTAGGGGATTTGGCTCGGTTTATTACAAATTTAGGATATAAACCTTCTGTTAATTTAAAGACCTTAGATAAAAAGAAGAAAAGAAAAGTCGATCGTTCTTTAGTGAGTAAATTGGTAATTGCCGGTTTCTGCTTTGGAAATATTATGCTTCTATCTTTTCCTGAATATGTAGAAGTCTTTGGAGATGTAAAGGAACAATGGTTGGATCAAAACAAAGGATATTTCCGTTGGACGATGTTTGCATTGGCCTTGCCGGTTTTCTTTTATTCTTCTACAGATTATTTTGTTTCAGCTTGGCAAGGTCTCAAAAATAAATACATTAATATTGATGTTCCAATTGCGTTGGGAATCATCGTGATTATGTTCAAATCGACGTATGATATTATTTTTGATATTTCACCGGGATACTTTGATACCTTAGCGATGTTATTGTTTTTGATGTTGACCGGTAAATGGTTTCAACAACAGACAATGCAAGCATTGGCATTTGATAGAGATTACAAATCATTCTATCCCATTGCTGTAGCGAAATTAGAAAAGGGGCATGAACAGCCTATTTTGTTGTCGGAATTAAAGAAAGGAGATCGAATATTAATTAGAAATGAAGAAATTATTCCGGCCGATGCCATTCTAATGAAGGGTGAAGCAATGATTGACAACTCTTTTGTAACCGGTGAATCTCGATTGATTCCGAAAAAAGCAGGAGATAAAATTTTTGCCGGAGGAAAACAATCCGGACATGCCATTGAATTGGAGATTATTTCAGATGTTAATCAAAGTTATTTAACACAACTTTGGAACAATGATGCTTTTCAAAAGGAAGAATCAGAACTGAATGCTTTAACCAATAAGATTAGTCATTATTTTACATTGATCATTTTGATTATTACAGCAATTTCTGCAGTTTATTGGTATTTCCATGATTCGACGAAAATTTTAGAAGTAGTTACTTCTATCTTAATTATTGCTTGTCCGTGTGCATTAGGATTATCTTCTCCGTTTATCTTAGGTCACATGATGCGAATTTTTGGAAACAAAAAGTTTTATGTAAAAAATACATCGACAATTGAACGGATGGAAAAAATCACGGATGTTGTTTTCGATAAAACAGGAACTATTACAGAAAGTGATGAAGCTCAAGTGGTATATGAAGGAAAAGAACTTTCTGACTATCAAAAGCAAATGGTAAAAGCATTAATTCGTAATTCGAATCATCCATTGAGTCGTACACTATATAAGAAACTGAATGTAGATGATCAGTTGCCGATTCAGAATTATGAAGAGGTTGTAGGAAAAGGACAACAAGGAGAAGTAGATGGACATCAAATTAAAGTAGGTTCACGTCGTTTTGTCCATGCAATTTTTAATGAAAATAGATTAAATCAATCCCAGGTTTTTATAGCTATCGATGACGAAGTTTTTGGTAAATTTGTCTATACCAATCGATATCGAAAGGGTTTAGATCGTTTATTGAAAGAATTGGATGCTTATCAGTTGCATATATTATCAGGAGATAATGATTCTGAAAAAGAATATTTAGAAACCATTTTTCCTAAGAATGCAAAATTGATTTTTAATCAATCGCCAGCTGATAAGTTAGAATATATCAAACAATTGGAACAAGAAGGTAAAAAAGTGATGATGCTTGGAGATGGATTGAATGATGCCGGAGCTTTGAAACAAAGTACGGTAGGGATATCGATTTCAGAAGACATCAATAGTTTTTCGCCTTCCTGTGATGGAATTTTGGATGCCAAAAGCTTTAAAGCAATTCCAAACTTCCTGAAGTTATCTAAGACAACAATGAAATTTGTGAAAATTGCATTTTTCATTAGTTTCTTGTATAATATTGTTGGACTTAGTTTTGCTGTTTCAGGTTATTTGCAACCTGTTGTAGCGGCTATTTTGATGCCAATAAGTTCTATTTCAGTGTTAATTTTTGCAACCGCTAGTACGCGAATAGCAGATAAATTAATAAAATGGAATTTAGATTGATTTTAAATTAGAGTTATAAATACTGCTCTGATCAAAATCATTGTGATAAGAACTTAGGGCTTTGTAATTTTGTGGAGCTATGGGAATATTATTATTAATGATATTGGTTAGTGTCTCGTTGGGGGCTATTTTCTTGCTTTTATTCTTCTTAGGATATAAGAAAGGGCAATTTGATGAAGACGAATCTCCTGCAGTGAGAATGTTAAAAGATGATAAAAAAACACAAGATAAAATCGACTCATAATGCAAATGCAGACTTTTAGTTACGACAATAAGATCGTAAAGTATTTTCTTTATGCCACATTGTTTTGGGCAGTTATGGCATTTTTCTTTGGAGTATTGGTTGCAACTTTGTTGTTTTTTCCTACTTTACCAGAATACATCTTCGGATCGGATGATGGGACAATTGGAGGAAACATTCAAGGATTAATCAATTCGCAGGGAAAGCTAGGTTTTGGTAGATTAAGAATGATTCATACAACATTTGCGGTGTTCGCATTCGTTGGAAACTCTTTCTTTACCGGAGCTTATTATTCATTACAACGATTGTTGAAAACCAGAATGTACAGCGATGTTTTAAGCTGGATCATATTCTGGGGATGGCAATTGTTTATTGTATTATCATTTGTGACATTTATGTTAGGATACAATACTTCAAAAGAGTATGCTGAGCATGAGTGGCCAATTGATATTTTAATCGCATTGATTTGGGTATTGTTTGGAACACAAATGTTCTTGACAATTTCAAAACGTCGTGTTAGACACTTATATGTGGCCATTTGGTTCTATATCGGAACATGGGCGGCGATTACAATGTTACATGTATTCAATAACTTAGAAATTCCGGTAACTTTCAGCTTGACTGCTCCTAAATCGTATTCTTTATACTCAGGGGTTCAAGATGCATTGGTACAATGGTGGTATGGACACAATGCAGTTGCATTCTTCCTTACAACTCCAATCTTAGGTTTGATGTATTATTTCGTGCCTAAAGCGGCTAATAGACCTGTGTTCTCATACAAATTGTCTATCATCCACTTCTGGTCATTAATCTTCATTTATATCTGGGCTGGGCCTCACCACTTGATTTATACTTCTTTGCCAGGTTGGGCACAGGCAGTAGGAACAGGTTTCTCAATCATGTTGATTGCTCCGTCTTGGGGAGGAATGTTGAATGGATTGTTGACATTACGCGGTGCTTGGGATAAAGTAAGAGAAAATCCTATTTTGAAATTCTTTGTTGTAGCCTTAACATGTTATGGTATGGCAACATTTGAAGGACCTTTATTAGCAACAAAAACATTAAATAAAATTGGACACTTTACAGACTGGGTACCTGCACACGTTCACGTTGGTACATTAGGATGGAATGGATTTATCGCATTTGGTATGATCTATTACTTAGTGCCAAAACTTTTCAATACAAAATTAGCATCTGTAAAAATGGCGAATGCACATTTCTGGATTGCTACTTTCGGTATCTTATTTTGGGTTATCCCAATGTATGTAGCAGGGTGGACACAAGGTTTAATGTGGAAACAATTCGCTGCAGACGGAACATTAGAGTATGGTAACTTCTTACAAACGGTTACGATCCTTAAACAATGGTTATACCCATTACGCGCGTTCGGAGGAACATTGTACTTAATTGGTACGTTTATGATGATCATAAATGTGATTAAGACAGTTAAAACAGGATATTTTGTAGCAAATGAAGAGGCAGAAGCTCCTGCATTAGCTCCAAAAACAGCGGCACGTACTCAAGGAGAAGGCGTACA
The DNA here is from genome assembly GCF_000382425.1 of Empedobacter brevis NBRC 14943 = ATCC 43319. Classification (GTDB taxonomy): domain Bacteria; phylum Bacteroidota; class Bacteroidia; order Flavobacteriales; family Weeksellaceae; genus Empedobacter; species Empedobacter brevis. Next base: position 72,113 of record NZ_KB908293.1, on the reverse strand, counting down.
CTCTTGGATTGAAAGAACACCAATTGTTTTAACAATCGGAGCTGTATTAACTTTAGCAGTTGGAGGATTGGTAGAAATTGTTCCTACAATTGTTGTGAAATCAAATGTACCAACAATAGCAAGTGTAAAACCTTACACGCCATTAGAATTGGAAGGTCGTGATTTGTATATTAGAGAAGGTTGTAATGCTTGTCATACACAAATGATTCGTCCATTCCGTGATGAAGTAAAACGTTATGGAGAATATTCTAAAGCAGGTGAATTTGTTTATGATCATCCATTCTTATGGGGTTCTAAGAGAACAGGTCCGGACTTACATCGTGAAGGAGGTAAAAATCCAGATGCTTGGCACTACAAACATATGTGGAATCCACGTTCTACATCAGACGGTTCTATCATGCCTCGTTACCCATGGTTAATTGAAAACAAATTGGATCGTGAATTGACGCGTGATAAAATGAAATCGATGGTTGCTTTAGGAGTACCATATGCGCAAGAAGATTTCGACAGTATGCAAGTTTCTATGGATAAACAAGCTTTGGCAATTGAAACAAGTATCTTTAAAGATGCAGCCGATTTGAAAGAATTGTATGCGAAGAAAGCTACTGAAGCTAAGGCCGAAGGAAAAGAATTTGTACCATTGAGAGATCGTGAGATAACAGCTTTAATCGCTTACTTACAACGTTTAGGTATCGATATCAAAGCGGATCAAATTGAGACAGCAAGTAACTAATGTTAAAATATTATAAAGAATTCTTTTCTCAGTATGAGTATGCATCTTTGTTGCAGACCTTAACCTTAATTGGATTTATCCTTGTATTTGTAACGATATTTATAAAAGTAATAAAAAGACCGAAAGGTTATTACAAAGACAATGAGTCAGCAGCTTTAGATTTAGAACCAGAAGAGAACGAAAAAAATAATACAAAATGAGACAACGTACCCCGGCTTATATATTTATCCCATTAACGCTATTAGCAGTAATCTTAGCGTTTACAATGGTGACGCCAGTAGATGTGGTGCCTGAACCAGGTTTCCAAGGAATGATCCACAATTTATTGGAACATTTGAAACATGTGTTTACACAAGGAATCTTCTGGGCAGTATTAGCAGTTGCAATTGTGATGCTTTTAATTATTAATGCTTTAAATAAAGTTATTGAAGCAGAAAAATTTAAAAGATTATCGGAAGAAGAACAAGCGAAATATTTAGAAGATGGTAAAATCGGTTACTTCAAACGTTTATTCGGTAGTGCTTCTAAAAAACAGTCTGATAAAGAAGAAGAAGCAATCATCTTAGACCATGGTTTTGATGGTATTAAAGAGTTGGACAATGCTTTACCTCAATGGTGGTTATCATTATTCTATTTCGGAGTTGTATTTATGGTCGTTTATGTGATGGCATACAGTTTTACAGACTTTGCACACAGTGATAAAGAGTACGAAGAAGAAATGGTTTATAAAGATGCACAAGATAGTATCTGGGCCGTAGCGAATGATATTGATATCACCGGAGCTATAAATAAATCAAATGATCCGGCAATAGTAGAGCAAGGTCAAAAATTATTTAACCAACATTGTACTCAATGTCATATGGAAGGTGGTAAAGGAGGTATTGGACCAAACTTAACGGATGATTACTGGGTGAATCATGTAGAAGATAGTTTATTTAAGAACATCTATCATATTGTTTATGACGGATCTCCTAAAAACCCTCAGATGCGTGCTTTTGGACAACGTAAAGAATTATCAGGTTTAGCAATCGAAAAAATTGCTTCTTATGTATATTACATCAACCAAAAAGAACCGACTAAGACAGTTGCTGAAGGTGCAGCTGCTCCACAAGGTGATTTGATGGATGCATGGAAACAAAAGTAATTCGTTAAAACAATTACAACAAATATCATATTGAAAGAGAGCTTATTTATAAGCTCTCTTTTCTTTTTTAGTCGTAAATTTGTATACATTTAAAATTCACTAAAATGAGTGTTCAAAATTCTGATCCAAAAGATGAATTTAACTTAGATAGTTATTTGGAAGAAAATAGCCAAATGAATGAAGATGTTCGTAGTTCCATTGGTACAATGGAAAGAACAGGAGAGCGTAAATGGGTTTATCCTAAAAAACCAAAAGGGAAGTTTACAAACTATAGGAGTTATGTAAGTTATGTTTTATTAGCTTTATTAATCTTAACACCATTTTTCAAATTACCCAATGGAAACCCGTTGTTCAAATTTGATGTCTTGCATAGCCAGTTTATCTTATTTGGTTTCCCTTTCTTTACATCAGATTTCTTCCTCTTAGCACTGGGAATGATTACATCTATTATCTTCATCGTATTATTTACAATGGCTTATGGTCGTTTGTTTTGTGGATGGGTTTGTCCGCAAACAATTTTTTTGGAAATGGTTTTTCGAAAAATAGAATATGCAATAGAAGGCGATAGAGCAAAACAAATAAGACTCGATAAACAAGAATGGGACGAAGAAAAAATTCGTAAAAAATTATTGAAATGGACCATTTTTGCTATTATTTCATTCATTATCGCCAATGTATTCTTAGCTTATATTATTGGTGCAGATGCTTTGTATGATGTAATTAAAGAAGGACCGGCAGATAATGTTGGAACATTAATCGGTTTAGGATTCTTTTCTGCAATGTTTTATTTCGTATTCGCATGGTTTCGCGAACAAGCTTGTACACTAGTTTGTCCTTATGGACGTTTTCAAGGAGTTTTGATTGATTCGCATACAATCAATGTAACATATGATTTTAAACGTGGAGAGTCAACAGCTGGTCGCGCAAAATTCAAAAAGAATGAAGACCGTGAAGCTGCAGGTAAAGGAGATTGTATTGACTGTGGTCAGTGTGTAGTTGTTTGTCCTACAGGAATTGATATTCGAAACGGAATTCAGTTAGAATGTGTAAACTGTACAGCTTGTATTGATGCATGTGATGAAGTAATGGAGAAAGTTGGTTTTCCAACAGGATTGATTCGTTATGCTTCTGAAGATGATATTAAGCGTGGAGAGAAATTTAAGTTTACAAAACGATTGGCAGCTTATACATTTGCACTTTTAATATTAATCGGAGCAATGACGGCTTTCCTTTTCTCCCGTTCAGATGTAGAATCAAAATACCTTAAAGTTCCCGGTACAGATTATAAAGTAGAAGGGCAGTACTATGTGAATCAATTTGAATATACATTGTATAATAAAACAAATGCAGATCAAATCGTTACACTTAAATTGTTATCTCATAAAAATTCTAAAGTAGAAATGTTTGAAGGAGTGAACAAATTGAACATGGAAAAAGGACAAATTGTTCAAGGTAAATTTTTCTTGAAAATTCCGATGAACGAGGTAAAATCTTACAAAGAAAAAGTGGTAATTGGTTTAGTAAATCAAAAAGGAAAAGTAATAGACAAATACGAAACGAGCTTTTCAGCTCCTTTTAAATATTAGAAAATATGAAATTAAATTGGGGACATGGTGTAGCAATAGCATTGGGATGTTTTATGATTTTCATTCTATCATTACTATTTATGGCGGGTGATACAGGAGGAATGGTAACCGACAATTATTACGAAAAAGAGATTCATTTTCAAGATGAGATCAATGCTGAAAAAAAAGCAAATGAATTAGCAGAGAAACCAGAAATATTGATTCAGGCAAATGGTTTCTTGGTTCAGTTTCCAACATCTACGGCAGACAACTTTAAAGGAGAAATCTTTTTATTGAGAAATGAGGATGAAACGAAAGACATCAGAACACCAATTCGTTTAAATGACAAGAAAAATTTCTTGGTTCCATCTGTTAAATTGGTTGATGGAGAATATGAATTAACCTTAAGCTGGAAAGAGAATAATCAAGCATACTTGATTAAAAAGTCCATCCGATGGATTTCACAATAATATTTATAGCTTTATCAATAGGTCTTACTTCATCCTTGCATTGCGTAGGGATGTGTGGGCCTATTGCTTTATCATTAGGCTTAGAATCTCAAGATAAATTAAAGTTTACGCTTCGTAACTTAACATATCAAATAGGGAGGGTGACGACGTATACTATTTTAGGAACCATTTTAGGTTTAATAGGAGAGTCATTTTCATTTGTAGGATTACAAAATTATTTGAGTATCCTTATTGGAGTTTTAATGATTATTATGGTGATGATTCCCAAATTTTATGAAAACGGAGCAACTCAACTTCGCCCTGTAAATGCCTTGATGGTAAAAGTGAAAATCACTCTTGGTAAATTTTTGATCAAAAAAGATTCTTCTTCTCTTTATATAGTTGGTCTTTTAAACGGCCTTTTACCTTGTGGAATGGTATATGCTTCGTTAACGGCTGCCATTGGTTTGGGATCAGTTTATAAAAGTGCACTATTTATGTTCTTCTTCGGACTAGGAACGTTGCCTTTGATGTTTGCAACCGTTTTATTTGGTAACTTTTTATCAGTAAAACAACGTCAGACCATCTTAAGAATCTTACCTATTATTACACTAATTCTTGGCGTTTTATTTATTCTTCGCGGGTTAGAACTTAATATACCATTTATTTCACCATCAGAAGATGCATTGCAACTTAACGGGATGGATAATCATTGCATGTAGTTTATTTATCAATTGACTTTTAGTTAATTGTGTGGATGTTGATATAATTCTATTCCATTAATATTATGATCTGAGATGACAAATGAAGAATATGGTTTTAATTTTTCTTTTACAAGAAATGTATTTTTTCAAAAAGTGAAAAAAATGTTACATTTGACCTTGCATTAAAAGAAAATGGACAAGTATACTTTTCAGCAGCTCGTTTCCGCCATAGGGATTTTTATGGTGTTTTTGCTTGCCCTGTTTTTGGTTACTGTAAAGACCAAGCACAAACTATCAAACTGTCTGCTGGCATTTTTTCTTTTCACCAATGCGGTTGATGCCATCAAGTTTTTGCAACGCGGATTTCCGGTTAATTATATCAACCTCGAGGCATTTCGTTGGAGTTTTGTCTATTTGTTTTCGGCTGCGTTTTACCTTTACGTGTTATCTGTTTGTTACACCAATTTTCGGTTAAAAGCGAAGCATTTACTGCATGCAATTCCGTTTTTAGCGTTTAATGTATTTATAATGTGGGGAATTATTTTTGTAGATCGACCTGCGAAAATAAAATTTATAAACAGCATGGGCGATATGTCGCTTTGGCAATTTTTTCTCATCCTTTTTGAAGTGCTGTTTCAAGTCTATTTTATTGCCTCGTTTTTAGTAATTAGAAAGGCTAAAAAAGTCTATCTCGAAAATTACACCAATCCGAATATTTCTGCACTCAATGCCCTTTACAAAATAACAACACTCTATTACGTTTTGCATTTTATCGTCCTGATGAGATGGCTGGTTACCTTTATTTTTGGATGGGGAAAGGTTGAGCTCCGCGATTGGATTGTATGTCTTGATGGGCTCGCTTTTTTATTTTGTACCTGTTGGTATCTATTTGTCGCGTTAAATAATCCTGATTTTTTCCGAGGTGTGAATTCGGAATTAAAACCTATTAAAAAAGTGGTTTCTAAAGAAAAATCTATTTCCGAAATTAACGAGGAGAAAAATAAAGAAATCGAATCTTTAAAAGATTTTATGGTTAAAAACGAACCTTATCTCGATTCATCATTAACGATTCAGGATTTGGCGGAACAAGTTGAAATGCCTGTGAAGGATTTATCTACTTTAATTAATTTGTACATGGACAAACATTTTTTCGATTTCGTAAATGAATACCGAATTGAAAAAGCCATGCAAATTCTAAAAGATCCTTCTCAAAAAGAGTTGACCGTTTTGGAAATTTTGTATCAAGTTGGATTTAATTCTAAATCTTCGTTTAATACTTCCTTCAAAAAATATACGGGAAAAACGCCAACCGATTTTCGAAAAGAACCCTTATAAAATCGTATTATTTTTCGAAAAATGAGTTCGATTTTTTTTAGTCGGTCGTATATTAAAGCGTTTTGACGCATTTTTGCAACAAAATAATGAATATCGAATATGAATTATAATCCAACAGTTTCGCAAATGAAAAATGCTATCTTTTTCTTTTTCCTGATTTTTTCAAGTTTCACTTTTGCTCAAAATATCAACGAAAAAATCAAATCTTTTGAGCATAATTTAAACGCTTGGGACAAGACTAAACATAAAAAATCGACCTTAAAGGAGCGAATGGATTTTTACGAAGTGAATGCCGTAAGTATTGCTGTCGTTAAAGATTACAAAATAGAATGGGTAAAAGCCTACGGTTTTGCTGATGTGTCCGAGAAAAGACCGACAACCACGGAAACGCTTTTTCAGGCGGCTTCGATTAGTAAATCGTTTAACAGTTTGGGAATTCTAAGGCTGGTTGAGGCACAAAAACTAAATTTAGATCAGGATATTAATATCTTTTTAAAAACGTGGAAATTCCCTTATGATTCCATTTCAAAAGGGAAAAAAATCAACATTGCGCAATTGTTAAATCACACGGCTGGACTTTCTGTTGGTGGTTTTGGCGGTTACGAAAAAGGACAAGCTTTGCCGAGTATCACTCAAATTCTGGATGGTGTAAAACCTGCAAATTCTAATGCGGTTCGTTCGATTTTTGAACCCGGTTTGAAGTTCCAATATTCAGGTGGCGGAACGACAGTTTCTCAATTAATTTTGGAAGATACAACTGGCGAAAAATACGCAGATTATATGCTGAAAAATGTGTTGCAACCTTTAGGGATGGCGCAAAGTTCTTTCAATCAACCACCTTCTGCGGACAAGAAAAATCTTTTAGCAACGGGTTACAATGGAAAGGTTCAAGTTGTTGGTAAATATCATATTTATCCTGAACAAGCCGCAGCTGGTTTATGGACAAACCCGACAGATTTGGCAAAATACATCATCGAAACCCAATTGTCATTACAAGGGAAATCCAACAAAGTTCTTTCAAAAGAAATGTCAATAAAAAGACTTGAAAATAATTTTGGCGTATTTGTTCAAAATTATAACGGGACAAAATACTTTGGTCACAGTGGCGGAAATGAGGGATTTGTCTGCCATTACATTGGAAGTTTGGAGGATGGTAACGGCGTTGTTGTGATGACCAACGGTAGAAATATGCAACTGGTAAATGAAATTGTTTCGAGCATAGCCAATCTAAATCAATGGAAAAATTATCCTTTTGAACCCATAAAAGAATCGATTTCTTTAACGATTAAAAAAGTAGCAAATCAAAACATCGATAAAGGTATTGAGCTTTACAAAAAATTAAAACTAACAAAACCAAACGATTATAATTTTTCGGATAAAAGTGAATTGAATACGCTGGGTTACGAATTTTTAAAGAATAACAAAATAGATGACGCCATTAAGATTTTTACATTGAATATTAATGAATTTCCAGATGTGGCAAATGCGTATGACAGCCGTGGCGAAGCCTATTTTAATAAAAAAGATTATGCAGCATCGAAAGCTGATTATCAAAAAGTAGTAGAGCTGGAGCCTACGAATCAAAATGCAAAAGAAATGCTTTTAAAAATCGAAAATATTTTAAAAAAATAAAGAAATTAAACATTTATGAAAATATATCATCTCGCAAAAAGCATCGGCTATCTATTCGTTTTATTGATGATATTCAGTTGCAGCACCAGAAATAGTATAACCGAAAAAAGCACAACTTATACCGCTGAAATTGATTTCTTAATGACAAAATCCTACGAAAGAGATTTGTTCAACGGAAATGTTTTGGTTGCCAAAAAAGGAAAAATCATCTATCAAAAATCATTTGGTTTTACTGATGAAACAAAACAAACGCCCTTAACGAAAAATTCAATTTTAAATTTTGGCTCTATTGCAAAGCAGTTTAATGCAGTTGCTATTATGATGTTAGTAGAACGTGGTCAACTACATCTTGACGATCCGATTTCCAAATTTGATTTGGGATTACCAAAATGGTCCGAAAAGGTGACGACAAGACATTTGATTAATTACGCCAGCGGAATTCCTCGGATTGAAAATAAAATGATCGTTCCGAAAAATGATGAAGAAGCTTGGAAGATTTTGAGAAAAACGGATACGTTGTTATTTGAGCCTGGAAAGGGTTATAGATACGATAATGGCAATGTTTTTTTGCAAAGAAGAATTATTGAAAAGATAACAGGAATGACTTTCCAAGATTTTGTTACTAAAAACATTATCAAACCGTTGAAAATGACCAATTCCGTTTTTGACGCAAAATCAGGGTATAAAAACCGAACGTCTTGTTATGATATGGACAATGTCCGTTGCCTGGAAATGGAGTTTATCAGCGGTTGGGTTTGGTTGGATATCAATGATATGTACAAATGGATTGATGCGATGAATCATAATCGTTTGATTTCCAGAAAATCCTTTGACACATTGTTGAATAATCCGTATGCAAAAGAAGAAGGTGCTTCTCTTGGTAGATATTATGAAGAAGATGAATTGCAGCGTCACAACGGTATTTCATATAAATTTGAATCTATTCTATTAAATGATATGAAAAATGATGTCATTGTAATTCTGGCATCCAACAATCGGAATAAAGTTTGGGATTTAGGTCATACCATTCGCTACATTACGCTGGGAAAAACCTACCAAATTCCTAAAAAATCCGTTTATCAAGCCTTAAGAAAAGAGGCGAAAACCAATGTGAATAAAGCGATTGAAAATTATTATCAACTGAAAAAAACGTCAGAGAAGGAATACAGTTTTGACAATCCAAGCGAACTCAACACGTTGGGCTACGAATTACTACGAGCGGGCAAAATCAACGAGTCCATCAAAATATTTCAATTGGTTGTAAAAGAGTTCCCAAATAACGCAAGTGTTGCCGATAGTTTAGGCGAAGCTTACCTTACGAACAAGCAATATGATTTGGCTTTAGAATGGTACAACAAAGCAATCAGCCTTGGCGGAACCAATGGGAATGCGGAAAAAATGATTGAGAAAATCGAGAAAACAAAAATTAAATAATTGATTATATTCAATGTAAATCTCACAACACCTTTTATGTTAACATAAAAGGTGTTGTGGGTTTAAGTCATGTCCAACTTTTATCCTTACAAAATAAATTGTATTTTTGACGTTATCACTATATGTAGTGTAACTAAATAAACTTCAGAATGATAACACAACTAAGAGGTAAATTAATCGAAATTTACCCAACAAATGCTGTAATAGATTGTAATGGTGTCGGATATTGGGTCAATATTTCACTTAATACATATTCAACGTTAGAGCAGGAGGAACTTGTTACAATTTTTACACATTTAATTGTCCGCGAAGATGCACATATCCTGTATGGCTTCGCTACAAAGCTGGAAAGAGAAATTTTTCAGAAATTAATTAGTGTTAATGGTGTAGGTCCGGCATCAGGAATGATGATTATCTCTACTTTGTCTTCAAAAGAAATCGCAACAGCTATTGCAGGAGAAGATGCCAAATTATTACAAAGTGTAAAAGGAATTGGAGCTAAAACGGCTCAAAGAATCATTATCGATTTGAAGGATAAATTGGATCAAAATTTAATATTAGACATTAATTCTACTTCGGTTAAAAATAAATCTAAAAATGAAGCGTTATCTGCTTTAGAAGTTTTAGGAATTCCTAAAAAATCTGCAGAGAAAATAATGGATAAAATCTTACAAGATCAACCAGATGCAGACGTGGAATTCTTAGTAAAAGAAACCTTGAAGAAAATTTAATGAAGATTCACAGCGAACCAAAATCTATTCGTAAAGGCTCTACTATAGCTGCTTTATGTTTTCTATTTGCAATAGGAAATATGGGCGATGTTATGGCTCAGGAAAATGATACACTAAAGTTTCCGATACGAGATCAAAAAGGTGGATTGTTTTTAGATAATCAAATAAAATACGATGTACATTATGATGCCATAAAGCGTCAATATATCTTATATCCTCAAATCGGGACGAGCTTAGTTTCTGAACCGATTTATTTGACACGTCAAGAATATCTGACATTGGTTCAGAATCAAGACATGAAAAATTATTTCCGAACGAAATCTCAAACCAATGATCAATTTTATCGTGAGGAAAGATTTGGAGACAAAGAAGGAAAGAAAGAAAGTAGCATATTACCAAGTTTTAGAGTAAAATCAAAAGCTTTTGAAACTATTTTCGGAGGTTCTGAAATTTCTTTAATTCCGCAAGGTTATGCAAGTTTGGACCTTGGTGTTTTCTTGCAAAAGATAGACAATCCAATGCTTTTACCACAGAATAGGCAAACCCTTACGATGGATCTTAATCAACGTATGCAGTTAAGTATTTTGGGAAAAGTTGGAGAGAATCTTCAAATGAAAGTGAATTATGATACCCAAGCTGGTTTTGGTTTTGAGAATCAAATGAAACTTCAATGGAGAAAAGCATTAGGAAATAAATTGGATCCGTTTGGAGGTGAAGACGATATTTTACAAAATGTGGAAGTCGGTAATATTTCGATGCCGTTAAGTACCTCTTTGATTACTGGTGCACAATCACTTTTTGGTGTTCGTACAGATTTAAAATTTGGACGTACCAATGTTTCAGCTGTATTTTCTGAACAGCGTTCAGAATCAAAAAATATAGTTGTGCAAGGTGGAGGTGTAATGACGGATTTTAAAATCGCTGCCGAGAAATATGAATACAACCGACACTTTTTCTTAGGACAATACTTCAGAAATAGTTATGATAGAGCTTTATCCAATTATCCTGCAATAAATAGTAATATTAATATTCAGCGAATTGAAGTATGGAAAGTTGATAAATCAGGAGGAAATCAACAAAACAGACGTTCAATTATAGCTTTAAGAGATATTGCAGAAAGTAATTTAGCGCCTAAGAATGATAATAATACACTATTTAAAGATATTTTAGATAGAGAATTTACGAAAATTAGCGACGCAAGAAGCTTCTTAAATAGCTACAACTTTAACGGTGAACAATTTCAAGATGGTGAAAACTTTATCGTTAATGAAAATGTACGGAAACTTGATGCTTCTGAATTTACCTTTTATCCAAAGTTAGGATACATTTCATTGAATACTCCATTAGTAGATGGAGAAGATTTATTGGCTGTTTCATTTCAATATACATTAAGTACAGATCCTGGAAAGTTGTATACTGTAGGGCAAATGTCTGATGAGACTGATAAACCTATTATAGCGAAATTAGTTAAACCAAATTCTGCTGTAAACGTGGCATCACCAATGTGGGATTTGATGATGAAAAATATCTATTCGTTAAATGCTTATGGTGTTTCGAATGAAGATTTTATGTTAAATATTAACTTCAAAGATAATAGTGAACAGTCTTCAGGGAAGTTAAATTATTTACCAAATTCAGCTGTATCAGAACAATCGTTACTTCAGGTTTTGAACATGGACAGGTTGAATTCAAACGGTCAATTGCAACAAAATCCTGACGGAAGTAAGGGAGATGGCTTATTTGATTTTGAATCAGGAATTACGATTGATACAGAAAGAGGAAATATTATTTTTACTACGAAAGAACCTTTTGGTAGTTATTTGAATGATAAATTACAAGGTCAAAATCAAGAATATGTTTTCAATCAAATTTACCGTCAATTACCTAATACACTTCCTGGAGAAAAATTAGCCAATCGCTATACATTGGAAGGACGCTATAAAGGGACTGTTTCGGACGGAATTCCTTTGGGAGCTTTCAATGTGCCTCAAGGATCTGTTAAGGTAACTTCCGGTGGGGCGATATTAACAGAGGGCATAGATTATACGGTAGATTATCAATTGGGTCGTGTAAAAATCATTAACGAACAGTTGAAAAATTCCGGTGCCCCAATTAATGTAGCATTGGAAAATCAATCAACATTTAACCTACAGAAGAAACGTTTCATGGGAGTGAATGTTGAGCATAAGTTTAGTGATAAATTTATGTTAGGCGGAACATTAATTAATTACCAAGAGCGTCCGGTTACACAAAAAACTCAATTTGGTTCAGAACCTGTTAATAACACAATTTTTGGACTGAATACACAATATAACTCAGAAGCTGAGTGGTTAACACGTTTAACAAATAAAATTCCGGGAATTAAAACGGATCAAATGTCGAACATTAGTGTTCAGGCAGAAGCGGCTTATTTAATGCCCGGTGTTAATAAAGTGACAGGAGGATATTCTTATATTGATGATTTTGAAGATTCTCAATCTCGTATAAGTTTACTTGATATTGGTTCTTGGAAATTTGGGTCAACGCCGGGAAAACCTGCAGGATATTCTGCTTCCGGTTTTCACCCGTTTTTCCCGAATGGAATGAAGAATGATGATTTATCGTTCAATAACGGTCGTCGTATGTTATCATGGTATACGATTGATCCTCGTTTTTATGGACTTGGAGGAAGTTCTCCTTTAACAGACCAGCAAATGTCTTCGCATATGGCTCGTCGAATTAAGTTGAGAGAGCTTTTTGATCAACGCGATGTAATGGCAGGAACGAACTCGTACATCAGCACATTAGATATGACTTTTTATCCGCAAGAACGTGGACCATATAATGTGAATCCTAATGCGACAGATACAAAGAATTGGGGAGCAATGATGCGTCCTATCTCAGTATCAAACTTCAAAGATTCTAATGTGGAGTATATCGAATTTTGGATGATGGATCCTTATGCAGATGGGAATGGAGGAGAAGGAGAATTATTGGTGCATTTAGGAAATGTTTCGGAAGATGTCTTGAAAGATGGAGAAATGATGTACGAAAATGGGATGCCACATTCAGGAAACGGAGCTGTTACAGTTTCTACGAAATGGGGATTAACGCCTCAATTAAATCCTATTTTATATGCGTTCGATACAGATGGAGCTGCTCGTAAACAGCAAGATTTAGGGTACAATGGATTGACAGATGAAGAAGAAGCACAACGTTACGGACTTACAAGTAATAATTTAGTGACGGGAGAATTAGATCCGGCGAATGATAATTATTTATTCTTCTTAGACGATCGTTTCAGAGGAGCATCAATAGGAAATACAGTACAGGATCGTTACCGTTATTTTAGAAATCCGCAAGGGAATAACTCCACAGATAACCCATTACATGCCTCTTCCTTGATTCCGGATACAGAAGATATTAACGGCGATTTCAATTTAGATCAAACAGAAAATTATAACCAATATACGTTAAAAATTGACCGTCAGAGTTTAGAGGATCCTAACAATAAATACATTGTTGCGAGGAAAGAGGTCGACGGAGAGTTTCCGGATAAAAGTAAACATAAAGTAAAATGGTACCAAGTTCGTATTCCGGTTGATAATTACGATTTAGATATTGATGGAGACGGTGTAGAAGAATTAAACAACGAAGCGTCTATTTCGCAAGCAGAAAGTGTTTTAACAGCTGCTCGTTTCATGCGTATGGTGATGCGAGGTTTTGAGCAGGAAACGACACTTCGTTTCGGAACGTTTGATTTAGTTCGTTCGGAATGGCGTCGCTATACAAAAAATGTTTACCCATTTATGGCTGCTGGAAATCAAGAAGGAGCAGAAGAGGATAAAAATATAGATGATTTAGAAGTAGGAGAAGTAAGTATTGAACGTAATGGAACTGATCGTCCTCGCTATATGATGCCTCCAGGTGTTTATCGCGAACAAACACAAGGAACGACAGGGTACCAATCGCAAAATGAGGCTTCGATGACCTTGAAAGCGAAATTCAAACCGGGAAGTACCTCAAAAGCTATTTTCAAGAACACAAATTTAGATTTGAGACGATACAAAAAAATGCAAATGTTTGTATCGGCACAAAACTTACTGGATAGAACATCGAACGCAATAGATAATGGTACAAAATTATTTATTCGTTTAGGAAGTGATTACACGGATAACTACTACGAGTATGAAATGCCTGTGAAGTATACGCCTCAAAGTTCAACGACTGAAAGTACTGTTTGGCCAGATGAAAACTTCATCGACCTTACAACAGATTTGTTCACAGAAGCAAAAAAACAAAGGGATGCAGATGGTTTCAGTACATTGCAGCGTTTTAACTTTGCGTTTGATCAGGAAAATCCTAATAAAACAGTTTATGTAAAAGGTCGCCCAACATTGGGTAATGTTTCATCTATAATGATTGGTGTACGTAACACTTCCGGATCAGCAGAGAAAGAAGTATTACTTTGGGTGAATGAACTTCGTTTAAGTGAAATTGATAACAAAGGCGGATATGCAGCAGCAGCAAATGTCCAATTCAATTTAGGAGATTTTGCAAATGTGCAAGTTTCAGGAAGCAAAAGTTCTGTAGGTTTTGGAGCAATAGATCAAGGACCTGCGAACCGTAATCAGGACGAATCGTTGCAATATGCTTTGAATGCGCAAGTAAAATTAGATAAATTCTTACCGAAGAAATGGGGAATGGAAATACCATTTGATTTTACCATTCAAGAAAGCTTTGTTGACCCGAAATATAATCCGTTGGATAATGATATTATTTTTGATGAAGCTCCTAATAAAGCAGAATTAGAGAAAGTTGTACGAACGTATACACAATTCAAGAGTTTTGCGTTCAATAATATTCGTAAAATCAGATCAACAAGTACTAACAGTCCTGTCAGATTCTACGATCCATCGAATTTCTCAGTCTCGATGATGTATTCGGATAATTATTACCGCGATATTTATACACAATATAATATCAATCAGCAATTGAGGGCTTCTTTAAACTATAGCTATGGATTCAAAGGGAAATCCTATGAACCATTTAAGAAATGGAGAGCTGTTCAGCCAAAAGAAGAATCGAGTAAATACCTACAATTTATTCGGGAGTTTAATATAAATCCGTTGCCAACACGCTTCTCTTTCCGAACAGAAATTGCGCGTACATATAGTGAAAGACAATACCGTGATATTAGCCAATATTTAGGAGGAGGTTCTTCAAGTTTGATTCGTCCTACTTACAGTAACAATTTCTTGTTTAATTGGCAGTATAACTTAGGATTTGATTTGACAAAATCGTTGAGATTAGATTTAACCTCTTCAACAATGACCTTGAATGACGGAACTACATTTCAACAAGCAGATCAAAGTTTGATTTGGCAAAATATGTTTACAATAGGTCGTCCTGTTCAGTATGATCAGCAGTTTCAGTTAAATTATAAATTGCCGTTGAAATTCTTCCCTTATTTAAATTGGATGAATATTGAAGCTGGATTTACATCAAATTACAATTGGATCGCAACGGCAACGGCTTATCGAAATTTTGAAACAGAAGTTGTAAATTCTGATGGATCGATTAAAACGCGAGATGCTACTTTAGGAAGAGGTACTGCCCAGAATTCGAATTCAATTAACTTAATAGGGGATTTAGATTTTACAAGATTTTATCCTGAATTTAAAGGTTATAAACGTTTCGATTCTATTTTAAAAGGTCGTCGTGCCGAAATTGACTCATTGAATACTGCTTATGCAACCTTATTTTCGAAGAAGCGTCGTACAAATAAAAAATCGGCATATAAATTCAAACATAAATTTACAGCCAAAGATTATGGATGGATGGTGTTATCATCTTTAAAGCGTGCAAATTTCACCTATAATCAACGGAATGGAGCTGTGATTCCAGGACTATTATATGAACCGGGATTTTTTGGCGTAGATGGTAAAAATGGACCAGGTTTAGGGTTTGTTTATGGAACGCAATTCGATATAAAACGACAACTGGTAGAAAGAGGTTTAGTTGTCGGAGATGAATTGATGACGGATGCTTATCAAATTACAAAAGGAAGCGATTTTAATGCAACTGCTTTGATTGAACCAATTCCGGATTTACGAATTGACTTGAATGCGAAACGAATGAAAGATCGTCGTATTTATCATTCCGGATTTAATCTGGCTGTTCAAAATCCTTATATCGATGAGCTGACAAATCTTAATATCTCCACAGTTAATATCAGAACAGCGTTTAAAGATGGTGATGCGATTTTTGAACAATTTTTAGCCAATACGAAAACAATTTCTGGACGTTTAGGAAGAACGAGAGGAAGTTCAGAAAATGAAGATTTAGGGTACTACGAAGGATTTAGTGAAAAAAGTTCAGATGTACTTTTACCGGCATTTTTATCAGCGGTGCAAGGAAAAGATGCGAGCGGTTATAAATTAGGTTATAACAGGTCGATTCCAATTCCGAACTGGAGAATAACGTATACCGGATTAAAATCTATTCCAATTGTAAATAAGTATTTTGATAATGTAGAAATTTCAAGTGCGTACAACTCTACTTATACAACAACAGGAGTTCAATCTAATCCAAACTATATGTTAGATGCAGGAGTATTAAACGGAGGAACGGTAACAGGAACAGATAGTAATGGAAATTTCTATACAAGGAATTTGTATGGGGCTGTTACAATGATCGAGTCTTTTTCTCCATTAATGGGAGTAGATTTAACGTTTCGTAACAGTATGCAATTACGAGCACAATATAATAGAGATCGTCTGTTATCGCTAAGTGCAGTGAATTACACATACACAGAGGACTATGGGTCTGAATATATTTTAGGATTTGGATATATTTTCAAAGATTTCAAAATGAAAATCCGTTACCAAGGAAGCCAAAAAACAATTAAAGGTGATCTGAATATACGAGGAGATTTCTCTTTAAGAGATAATCAAACAACGATTAGGAAAATAGTAGATGTCTTTGGAGATATAAATGATCCTGGTAAAAAAACTGGTGTAGGAGGAGATTCTCAAATAACGGGAGGTCAGCGAATTATGACATTTAAATTAACGGCAGATTACAACGTGAGTAAAAACCTGAATGTGAGATTCTATTGGGATCAGATGATGAGTAAATATAAAATTTCAACAGCTTTTCCAATTTCTCAAATTCGTGCCGGATTTAGTGCTACCTTTACATTCGGAAATTAAAAAACAATAAAACAAACATTATGAGCATTCCAAACAATTTAAAGTACAGTAAAGATCACGAGTGGATTTCTGTAGAAGGAGACGTTGCAACAATTGGTATTACAGCTTTCGCACAAGGAGAGTTAGGAGATATCGTTTATGTTGATGTGGAAACTGAAGGAGAAACTTTAGGTCAAGAAGAAGTTTTTGGAACAGTAGAAGCAGTAAAAACAGTTTCTGACTTATTTATGCCAATCAGCGGTGAAGTAGTAGAATTCAATACAGAATTAGAGGGAGAACCGGAATTAATCAATACTGATCCTTACGGAAAAGGATGGATTATCAAAGTGAAGGTTGAAGACGCATCTCAATTAGATTCTTTATTAGATGCTGCTGCTTACGGAGAATTAATCGGTGCATAAGACAAAAAAAATATTATTTTTTGCTTATGTAAGCGTTGTGTTTTATTTGACACTGCTTCCACAAGAAAATTTCTCGAAATTAGGTACGATAAAAGAATTGGAGATCTTCTTTGAGATTAATAATTTAGATAAGATTGTACATTGTGGAATGTTTGGGATGATGACGATTTTATTATTTGTCGCATACAAACTAACTAACCTTCGGTTGATGATTATTCCATTTCTGATCAGCTTTTTGATCGAAATTTTGCAAGGAATTTTAACATCACTTCATCGAAGTTTTGATTTTGTAGATTTAATGGCAAATTTATCAGGCATCACCTTAGCTTATATGGCAATTACATATTATTTACAACATAAAAAAACTCAGTAGGAATACTGAGTTTTTTGTTTTATTTCATTAATTCATCCGGAATATCACAAACAGGAATCGGAACCATTTTATGTTGATTAATTCGGTTCAATCTCGAATAGATTTCGAAAACCTCTTTTTGACGACCATCGAATTCATCAGCACTATAGCCGATATCTTTGGCTTTCATCGCCCATTCTAATTCATCATAGTTTGCTCCTAATTGATCTTCATCTGAACGATCATCTCCAAATAAACCATCGGTTGGCTTTGCTTTCTGAATGTCCGTATTGATTCCTAAAAATGCTGCAATTTGATACACCTCCGATTTCATCAAATCGGCGATTGGGCTCAAATCTACTCCACCATCACCATATTTAGTATAAAAACCGACCCCAAAATCTTCTACTTTGTTTCCTGTTCCTGCAACCAAATAATTGTGCAAACCAGCAAAATAATAAAGTGTCGTCATTCGCAGACGTGAGCGTGTATTAGCCAAAGCTAAATTGACTTTGTCTGTCGTTTCAGTTTTTGGTAAAGCCAAAACCATTGCATCAAAAGTTGTGGTTAAATCAATTTCTATAGAATCGATTGGGGAAGAAAACCTTTCTTTCAGCCATTCGATATGTCGTTTTGCTCTATCGGCTTGATTTTTTTCTTGGTGAATAGGCATTTCCAAATTTAACAGTGGATAACCTGTCATCGCACAAAGCGTAGAGGTAACGGCAGAATCTATTCCACCTGAAATTCCGATTACAAATCCTTTTTGATGTGAAGTTTCCAAATAATCTTTTAACCAGGAAACAATATATTGTACAACTTTTTCAGTTTGCATAGTTTAATAATTTATTTCAAATATAGCATTATGAAAAAAACTAAGGTTTAAAATTCTACAGATTATTTTACTATTTTTGTTAGCTAAATAACCAAACAATGAAATTTGTATATCGCTTAGCTTTTGCGAGTTTAATTTTATTTACTGCGTGCAAAAAAGAAAAATCATGGAATGTGGATGTGAAAGAGCAAAATGTTCAATTAAACATTCATGATATAAGCCAGGACTTTTTTAATGACTCTATTCCTTTAGCGACATTGAGAAAAGATTATCCTTTCTTTTTTGATGCGAAAACAGCTGATGATATATGGGAAAAGCAGCGTCGCAATAAAGAAGAATTGAATATTTATGGGCAGTCAAGAAAAATCTTTGGAAATTTTAACGAATTGAATCAATCGTTGACCCCAATGTTTCAACGTTATCAACATTATTTTCCTGAATATAAAATTCCAACAATTTACACCTATTCATCAGGACTGCAGAATTTAGATTATCCAATTATGTTTAGCCAGCAATCCGGTTTAATGTTTATTGCAATGGATGCTTATTTAGGGGCTAAAAATAAATTGTATGACAGTATTGGTGTAGAGCGTTATTTGCGTTCGAATATGGATTTGTTGCGTTTACCATCACAGGCAGTTGATGCCATTGCAAACGATATTGTTACATTTAGTCCAAGAAATCAATTATTTATCGATAAAATGATTTATGAAGGAAAGAAACTCATTTTACAAGATGCCTTGTTAACAGATACACCAGATGAATATAAGGTAGGTTATACGCCGGAACAAATTCAATGGTGCATTGCTAATGAAGGACAGATTTGGAACTTCTTTGTGGAACAAAATTATGTGTTCAGCTCTGATGTTTCTTTAGATAAACGTTTTTTGAGTACGAGTCCTTTTTCTAAATTTAATAATGAAATAGAGCAAGAATCTCCTGGGAAAATTGCAGCTTGGATTGGATTGCAAATTATTCGTCAATACATGAAAGTAAATTCAAAAGTAGAGTTAAAGGCTTTATTAGAGGATATGGATGCGCAGAAAATTTTCAAAGAATCGAAATACAAACCCGCCTTAGAAAGTAATAATTCAGCAAATTATACAACAAAAACAATAGATGGTAAAGTTTACCATTTTGTCAAATAAACTAATAAGTAGAAGTTATGAGAACAACAAATATATCTGTAGAGATTGAATTGGACGAAAATCATGTGCCGGAAAAAATGACTTGGAATGCTCCAGATGGAGGAATTAGCAACGAAGAAACAAAAGCAATGTTACTTTCTGTTTGGGATGACAAATCAAAAGAAGCTTTGCGTATTGATCTGTGGACAAAAGATATGACACAAGATGATATGAAACGTTTCTTTCACCAAATCTTAATTTCTATGTCAAGTTCTTACGAAAGAGCAACAGAAGAAAAGGAGGTAGCGGAAAGAATTGCTGCTTTTGCAGAAGAATTTGCAGTTGCTTCAAAAATTAAAGGTTAATATTGTTAACCCTATAAACTTTTAAGTCGGATTTCGTAACATTTTTGTTAGAAATTCGACTTATTTAATATCTTTAATTTTCTGACCAGAATAGTTTATGAAACGATTATTTTTTGCGCTACCTTTTTTAGCTTCAATTTATTCATTTGCTCAAGAAGAATGGACCATTGAAAAATGTATTGAATACGCTTCAAGAAATAATTTGACTGTTCAACAGAATACAATTAACCAAGAAATATTCAATAAAAACCTGGAACAAACTTACAACGCGTGGTTACCTACAGTTTCTGGTTATGTGGATAACAATTTTACAATTGGAACCTATAATCCTGTTATTGAAAAAGGCTATTATCAATTTACACATTCTTTTGGTGTACAGTCCGGTATTAACATTTATAATGGAGGAATTGTTCAGCTGAATAAAGACAAGGCTACTTTAGAGTTGGAAGCAGCAAAAGTACAAACAGCCATTACTGTAAATGATATTTCGTTGCAAATAGCAAATTACTATTTAGCTGTTTTACTGAATAAAGAATTGAAGCAGGTTGCTGTTGGAAATCTGAGTATTTCAAAACAATTGTTAGACCAGAATATCAAGAAATTTAAAGTAGGAAATGTGGCGCAATCTGTTGTCGCACAGTCAGAATCTGAAGTGGCAGCAAATACGCGTGAAGTTGTAAACGCACAGATTGAAATCGAACGTTCGTTGTTCAATCTGGCAATGTTATTGCAGTTAAATGATTATAGGAATTTTGCGGTGACGGATGTCAAAATACCTGATAATGTGACTTCTCAGTTATACAACTTGGAAGATATTGTGGAAACGGCTTATCAGAACCAACCAGCTGTAAAGCATGCAGAACTGCAGATGGATGTGGCTTCAAAAGAAACACAAATTGCCAGAACATCATTGTTCCCTAAAGTAACAGGAAGTTTTAATTTTGGAACAAATTATATGCAGTATTTTAACAAAAGATTGCGTCAAGATGCATTGTTAGAGCAATTACGTCATAATGTAACGGGAGTTTTTGGCGTAGGAGTTACAATTCCGATTTGGAACCAATATTCGTATAAAATTAATATTCAAAAAGCTTTAATCAACGAAGATTTAGTAAAAGTAAATTACTTGCAATCGAAACAAGATGTATTGAAAAACGTTCAGTCGGCTTATTTCGAAGTGAATAGTTCTTATGCGTCGTATGATTCGTCAAAAGAGGCGGTAAAATATGCTAAGATTTCGTACGACTTTGCAGAAAAATCATACCAGGCAGGTGTAATCAATTTATATGATTTTAACCGATCTCGAAATGATATGATGGTTTCAGAATCCCAAATGTTACAAGCAAAATACAACTATATTTTCAAACAAAAAGTATTGGATTTCTATGCAGGAGTTCCAATTACACTAGAAGAAAAATAACGATTAAATAACCAAGCTATAGCGACGAATGTAGCAAATTTTGGAGTCTTAGGAGGTGCTCAGTCTAAAATTGAAACAAATGCAGTACTTTCGCCGGGAACTATTTTAGACCAAAATTCAGTTGTAAATAGATTAGAGCTTGTTCAGCAGACAAATTAAAGTGATTATTTCCTTAATTCCGAAAGAAAATCATCTTACCGAACACAAGTCATCTAACTTTCGTGATGTATCTTTGCATCATGGCAACAATCTTAAATTTAGAAACTTCAACAAAAAATTGTTCAGTTTCGATTGCTAAAGATGGCATTCAACTATGTTTGGTTGAAGAAAGTGATGAAAACTATGCACACGGTGAGAAATTGAATCAGTTTGTAGACTGGTGTGTAAAAGGAGCCGAAATAAATTGGACAGATATAGATGCTGTTTGTGTATCAAAAGGTCCGGGTTCTTACACAGGTTTGCGAATTGGTGTCTCGTCTGCTAAAGGTTTCGCATACGGTTCCGATATACCGTTACTGGCTATAAATTCATTGCAGATTTTAGCTGAATCTCAATTCAATAAAGAGTTTGATTTGATCATTCCAATGATTGATGCTCGCCGAATGGAAGTGTATACCGCTTTGTTTGATAAACAAGGCAATCAATTAACAGAAACCGAAGCAAAAGTCATCGATGAAACTTCTTTTGAAGAATTGAAAGGAAAACGAATTGTCTTTGTAGGTGATGGCGCAGAGAAGTGCCGGGAAGTTTTAGGAAATTTAAATGCAACATTTGTTCAAACTTTTCCGTCAGCGAAAGATATGATTCGTGTTGCAGAAGAAAAATTTAATCAACAATCTTTTGAGGATGTAGCTTATTTCGAGCCTTATTATTTGAAAGATTTTGTGGCCGGGAAAAAGAAATCTGAATAAATATAAAAAGAGATAATTATGAAAAATCTTGTTTTGACAATCGCTTCATTGTATGGAATGATTGCGGTTATTTTAGGTGCATTTGGGGCACATGCGTTCAAGAAGATATTACCTGCAGAGAAATTAGCGAGTTTTGAAGTTGGAGTACGTTACCAAATGTATCACGCAATTGTTTTATTGGCGATTGGAATGTATTTTCACTTCAACAATGGTTTAGAACGTTCGGCTGCTTGGTGTTTGATTGCCGGAACATTTATTTTTTCTGTGAGTATCTATTTGTTGTCGTTTGCAGAACATTGGAATACGAACTTGAAATTTCTGGGACCAATTACTCCATTAGGAGGTTTATTTATGATTATCGGGTGGGGATTATTGGCTTGGATTTTTATGAAAGGAAGATAATTTTCTTTATATTTATATAATTGTTAATCAGTTATATGAGTTTTTGGAATAAATTATTGGTTGGATTATTATTTTTACTTGCAATTAATACAAAAGCACAAGATAAATTAGTATTGACCTCTCCTTTAATCTTTAAACATAGCAACTTTGAATTGAAATTGTTTAACAATCAACAATTCAAATATAAGTCTGTTTTTTATAGCTGTATTGTAGAGTTAGATAAAAATGGTAAAGAAATCAATAATGCTGATTATAGTTTTGCAGAAGGAACTTATCAAGTAAAGGATAATAAATTACTCTTAACTGTAAAATCATCAAGTGGATATTATTTCTTAGAAAAAGAATATTATTTTTTGATTCTTGATAAAAAGACTTTTTTGATATCTAATAAGGATCGAAAAAATCTCAAGGAGACAAGGATGAGAAGATCAAATAAATCTTTTCCCAATTATATTATTGATACGGATAATAGTAGAGAATATACATTCTATAAAACCGATCAAAAAGTAACTATTGAAAGATACGAAAAAGATAAAATATACCAATTGTTTAAATAAAAGAGACACTTTACGAAGTGTCTTTTTTATTTTTAATCTTTACCATTTATCATTTTCGAAACAATTCCAGAATTTTTATTGGTTTCATCGATAATAATTCCAATGAGATGAATAAGAAAGAAGAGAGGGAACCAATAAATTGCAGTTTTATGTAGCTCTTCCATAGGATCTTTGTAAGTTCCATTTCCACACATTAAATAAAATCCTGTCACAATATTAACTAGTATTAATAAATAGAAAATCATATAAATTATTCCCTGAAGTTTTTCAGATGTTGAATGGCTTTTCAAAGGATTAGGAAATCGGATTCCTTTTACTAACATATAGACAATTCGTATGGCAAAAAGACCTAAAGCGACATAAGCAAATATTTCGTGCCATTGCCACATTGGTTCTAAAGAACTTCTTCCAATTGTTTTTAAAGTAGCGTCAGAAATGTTTAAACCTTCTTTTGAAACTTCATGAGTAATTAAAGTAGAAAGATTTTTCTTGTTCATCCATTCCATTCTCAAAAAACCAGTTAAGAAAAGCATCATCATCGATATTCCGATTGTCCAATGTAATAATCGATGAGTTAAAGTAAACTTTTTCATAATTTATAGTGATTAAAAAAACCTCTCAGATTTGAGAGGTTTTTTGTTTTATTCTTTTATTCGTAATCGTCTTCGTCAAATTCAAATTCTTCAAAAGTACAGTCAATTTCAAAGGGAAGATCTCCATCAGACTCTTCTGTAAAATCTTGTACTTCACCTTTCCAGTTCAGGGTCAAAATACCTTTTTCATTTACACTGAAAGTTAATTCGTTATTTACTGTTTCGTAATCTTCCTCCGAAACATTTAACGAGGTGTAATATACTTCTACAAGTTCACCTTCTTCATCTTCTTCCTCGGCAAAACCATATGGAATAGAAACTTTTTTACCATTTAATTCCTCTACAGATTCTACATCTAAAGGAAAATCATCGATAAAGAGAGAAAGTTGTGGAAAATCATTTTGTAACGAATCTCCTTCTACATGTTCTAAGTCATCAGTTGAATGTATTTCTACCAATAAACATTTTTTATTTCCTTGAAAAACGACTTTGCATAAAGATTTTTCAATATTATAATTAAATGTTTCATCCGTGTGGAAGAACTTAATTGTTTTCATTGTTTTGTTAATGTATGTTATTAATTATGAGTACGAATATAATTAAGTTCAATTAATTATCACAAAAAATAATTGAGAAATTATATTTTTTATAAAATTAAATAAAAAAGCCGTCTATCTAGATAAACGGCTTCTATAATTTTTAATATCTATAAGACAGATTATTTTGCAGCTTCTGCAGTTGCTGTAGCTGGTTTCGCAGTTAAATCAACTTGCAATAAAACCTCGTCTTTTATAACAGAACCTCCTGCTCCAACAAAAGCAATTCCGAAATCTTTGCGGTTAATTCCGAACTCCTCAGATTTGATTGTTACTCCGTTTGCATCAACTGTAACGTTAGCTTTGAACGTAACATTTTTTGGTGTTCCACGGAAATCTAAATTTCCAGAAATCTCTGAATTGTAATCACCACCTTCCAAAGCTTTAACTCCTGTAATTTCGAAAGATGCTGTCGGGAATTTCTCAACGTCTAAGAAATCTGGCGATTTTAAGTGACCGTCCAATTTCCCTTTGCTCTCCGCATCTGCGTCTAAATCTTTAGATTCGAAAGAAGCAAAATCAGCAACAAATTTACCTGATTCTAAAACACCGTTGTTTACCTTTACAGTACCTTCTTTTAATTTCACAACTCCGTAGTGTCCTTCCTCCGGTTTGTTGATGTCATCAAAAGTTTTTCCTCCTTTCCAGTTCACAACAGATGTCGTTGTATCAACTGCAAATTCAGCAGCTCCTTCAGATGCAGTTGCTCCTTCCTGAGCTTCTGTAGCAGCTTTAGTTTCAGTTTTTCCTCCACAAGATGTTAATGCAACAGCAGAAACAACAGCTAATCCTAAAAATAATTTTTTCATATTGTTTTTTAAATTTTTTACAAAACTATAATATAAATTGATTGTTGGTATTGATTTATATCAATAAATGAAATGATTAACCAATTATTTAATATTGAATAAATCTAAATACCTTAGCCAAAAATAAGAAAATTTATTCAATCGTGCTATACGTAAAACAACTCAGTTATAATTATCCGGATTTCGAAGAAAAAGTACTTAATGGTATTGATTTTGTCGTGAAAAAAGGTGAAGTAATTAGTGTTATTGGGGAAAGCGGAAGCGGAAAATCTACTTTACTGAAATTATTATATGGTTTATTGGATTTTGAAGAAGGTGAGATTTTATATTGTAACAAAAAATTACGAGGTCCGGCTTATAACCTGATTCCGGGTCATAAAATGATGAAATATGTCGCACAGGATTATGATTTATTAGACTTTGTGACAGTAGGGGAAAATGTTGGAAAATTCTTAAGCAATTTTGATTTAGAATTTAAACAGGAACAAATTGACGAAGCACTGAATGTTATCGAAATGCTAGATTATAAGCATATTTTTCCAAATAAATTGAGTGGAGGTCAACGGCAACGAGTTTCTATTGCAAGAGCTTTAGCACAGCAACCTGAGATTTTATTGTTGGATGAACCTTTCTCTAATCTGGATCAAACATTGAAACTCACAATCAGAGAAAAAATTATGGATTGGTGTAAAGAACATCAAATTACTGTAATTTTTACGACTCACGATTTGAATGATGCCTTTTATACGTCGGATAAGATTCTGGTTTTGCAAAATGGACAGATGATTCAGTTTGATGAGGTAGAAAATGTAAGGAATTTTCCTGTTTCAGAATATGTAGCCAAGCTTTTTGGCTATGTGAATATTCTGGATGAATCAGAAAAATTAGAAATCAATTCATCTTCTAAAACTGTAATTTATCCGGAAGAAATTGCAATTACAGAGAATGGTAAATTCGAAGGAAAAGTGATTTCGTCTAAATTTCAGGGACGAGATTATTTGATTCGTTTTTCTTTTAAGAATGTAGAATTGGTTGCCTATTCTCCTCGAAAACTAACCGCAAACGAATTGTTGCAATTTGAAGTAACGAAATTTAGAGAAATTATATAAATAATTCAAGTTGAAATAATTCAACATCTCATTTCTCATTACACGATTTTGAAACGAGTTCAGTATGATAATTCTTTTAGATTAAAAAAGCGAGGTTCAAATTTTGAGCCTCGCTTTTTTAATTATTCATTCAACAAAAAGTTCAAAACCTCTGTTGTAAAATCTTTCGGATTTTCAGCATGTAACCAATGTCCTGCGTTTGCAATTTTTTTGATTTCCGCATTTGGAAAACGCTCTTTAATACTCATTTCATCTTCAGGCATGATATAGTTAGAATTTGCTCCTCCCAAAAATAAAGTTGGCCCATCAAATTTACCTTTTAACAATTCAGAACCGATCATTTCCTGGTAATATTGATCCAAAGCAGTTAAATTGAAACGGAAGGCATATTTTCCATTATCACTATGGTAAACGTTTTTCAATAAAAACTGGCGTACACCAATTTCCGGGATATATTGCTCCAAAGTAGCTTCTACATCTTTTCTTGTTTCAATTTTATCAAAATCAACTGATTTTAAGGCTTTAAAAATAGCATTATGATGAGGTTGATAAGCTTTTGGCGCCATGTCTGCAACAATCAAATGATCCAAACGATGTTGATGAAGCATGGCAAAATCAATCACAATTCTTCCTCCAAGCGAATGTCCTAAAAGATGTCCTTTTTCGATTTTATTTGCATCCATATAATTCACAATGTCTTGTGTCATTGCAGCTAAAGAAGAATCTTCGCTATGAAAGCTACGTCCATGATTACGTAAATCAATCAAATGTGTCGTAAAATATTCGCCAAAATGTTTTCCTAATGTGCTCCAATTATCCAATTGCCCGAATAGTCCATGAAAAACCAATAAATGTTTCTCACCTGAACCAACAATTTTGCTGTGTACGATTTCTGTCATTATTCTACAAATTTGCTAATTCAATTTTACGTAAATAAGCTTGTATGGTATTTTCTAAACCTAAATATAGAGCTTCAGAAATTAAAGCATGTCCAATCGAAACTTCTGCAATTTCAGGAATTTCTCGCACAAAATATTCAATATTATCCAAACTCAAATCATGTCCGGCATTTACCGCCAATCCATTTGCAATAGCTAATTTTGCAGTTTCTCTGTATGGAATAATTGCATCTAGGTTTCCCAATCCATATTGGGTAGCGAATTCTTCTGTATACAGTTCAATTCTATCTGTGCCTGTTTTTGCAGCAGCTTCCACTAAAGCAGGATTAGGGTCTAAGAAAATAGAAGTTCTGATTCCGGCGTTTTTAAATGTTTTAATTACATCCGTTAAATAATCTTGGTACTTGATTGTATCCCAACCGGCATTTGATGTAATGGCATCTTCTGCGTCAGGAACTAAGGTTACTTGTTCCGGTTTAGAATGTAAAACCAATTCCATAAAGCTGTCAATTGGCTTTCCCTCGATATTGAATTCAGTTGTTACAACAGGCTTCAGATCATAAACATCTTGGTAACGAATATGACGCTCATCCGGACGAGGGTGAATAGTAATTCCTTGCCCACCAAATTCCTGAATTTTGATTGCAGCTTCTACAAGATTTGGTGTATTTCCACCACGCGCATTACGAATAGTAGCAATCTTATTTATATTAACACTTAATTTAGTCATGATTTTGTATTATAATTTTTTAATATCAGAAAGCGAAATGCTTTGCATAATTTCCAAGTCAAATTTACGACAAGCTGTTAACAAATGGTCGAAAATATCAGATTGAATTCGTTCGAATTCTAAATTATTTGCTGATGTTGTAAAACAACTAATTTCCAATGGCATTCCAAGAGAAGAAACCGGCAGTTGTTTCACAATAATCGGATCATTTTGAGAAACGGTTTTTAAACTTTTTAAATAATTTTCCACATAAATTCTAAAAACACCAATATTGGTTAAGTTTTTACCATTAATATCGAGGTCTGAATTTTCTATGGCTCTATTGAAAAGCGTAATTTCTTCCCGTTTTTGCTGAATATAACGATGGATTAAAGTGATGTCTTCAAATCGATTCAACATGTCTTCATTACAAAACTGAAATGAATTCACATTAAATGAAACCGAACGTTTTATTTGCCTGGTTCCGGTTGCTAACATGGCCATATGATTGGTGACTTGAGATGAAACCAAATCTACTGTCGGTACAGTTGCAATAGATTTATCAAATTTTTCTATTTTAACAAGGTTAATATTAATTTCTTTTACGGTTCCTTCAATATCTCCTTTCGAAATAGTGATCCAATCTCCAACCTTTACAATTTTGGAATATGAAATTTGCAAACCCGAAACAAACCCGAAAATAGCATCGCGGAAAATTAATAAAACAGCAGCTGTTAAAGCTCCGAGAACTGTAATAATGGTATTCTTATCTACGGTAAACAAAATCATTATTCCAGAAAGAATAGAGAAAAAAGTGATGATAAATTTTAGCATTTGGCCAAAAGTTCTTACACCGACAGTGGTGTAACTATTTTCTTCATTGTAGACATCAATAATGGTATTGATGACTCTGAAAATAAGTTGTGTAAAAACAATTAAGGAAATAAGTTGTGTAATTCGTTGAACGACATGAAAAATATTTCCATCATTTTTGAACAAAATAACATTCATGCTCAGTGCAAAACTAATCGGGATGAGATGAATGGTTGAAATAAAAAATTTGTTTGTGTACAAGAATTTTACCCAGTCGTTTTCAGTAAAACGACTTACTTTTTTAATAAGAGGAATTAACGTTGCTCTTAAAAGAAAATCAATGATAAATAAAATGGCAATCCATGAAACGATTTCCAAGAAAGTAAAAAGGTTTTCAGATAAATCAATTTTAAAATATTGATTGAAAAAAAACTTTACTCCATCGGAAAATTCTTCATAAAAAGATTTATCTTGCATAGGCTGTCAATTGAGTTTGAAAATAGATTTGTTTTGTGCAAAGTTACAGTTTTAAAAATACTAAAATAATGGATAACGATAGTATACTAAATCTTATAAGCGGAATTTTATTAGTTGTGGGCTTAGTCGGAACAGTATTACCGGTGTTACCTGGTGCGCCTTTAGCATTGGCAGGTCTATTGGTTTTTAAATTTAGTGGAGATTGTAGTTACAGTTGGGGAACAATAATAATTGCAGGGCTTTTTGTGTTGATCGGAGCGCTTTTAGATTATTTGTTGCCTGCTTATATGACCAAAAAATTAGGCGGAACCAAATATGGTATCTGGGGATCTGTTATAGGATTAATTATAGGTTTGTTTTTTCCTCCAATAGGTTTTATTATTGGTCCATTTATCGGAGCATTATTAGGGGAATTAATTTTCAGTGCAGCTGAACCGAAAGCAGCTTTAAAATCAGCGTTTGGATCTTTTGTCGGTTTTATTTTAACAACAGGTTATGATGTTATTTTAACATTAATTTTTGTAGGAATATTTGTTTATCAATTAATGAATTAGTCAGATTAAATGATTGAAATTAGGTCAATAGAAAATATTTACCTATATTTGCAGAGAATTTAAAGAAATAAATGGGGGAGGGCTGGTTATAGCTCTCTTTTTCGTTGTATATGGATTCAAGTAAAGTAAAACAGCTGATAGATGAAGCAATTGCGGAAAATCCGTCATTGTTTCTAATCGATTGGAAAATCACTCCGGATGATAAAATTATAATTTTAGCAGATGGAGATGAAGGTCTTTCAGTCGAAGAAATTGTAAGAATAAGCCGACATGTAGAGCACAATCTCGATAGAGAAGAATGTGATTTTGCATTAGAGGTTTCTTCTCCTGGAGTAGGAAGTAACTTAACAATGCCCCGCCAATTTGCAAAAAATGTAGGTCGAATTTTAGAAGCCACGTTAGATGATAAAGTGATGGAAGGCGAAATTGTAGAAGCCGATGAAGAAGGTGTTACAATTTTTTGGGAAGCACGCGAGCCTAAACCAATAGGAAAAGGTAAAATTACAGTAGAACACGAAGAAAAAATAAATTACGCTGACATCAAGAAAGCGATTATAAAAGTCACCTTTTAAAAAATTAAAGTTTAATGGACAATCTTGCATTAATTGAATCTTTTGGAGATTTTAAAGACGATAAGAACATCGACCGTATTACGCTGATGGCAATCTTAGAAGAAACCTTAAAAAGTGTTTTGAAAAAGAAATATGGAACAGATGATAACTTTGATATTATTGTAAATCCTGATAAAGGAGACTTAGAGATTTGGCATAACCGTATCGTAGTAGAAGACGGTTTTTCTGAAGATGATGCAACGGATATCGAATTGTCTGAAGCACGTAAAATAGAGCCAGATTTCGAAGTAGGTGAAGAAGTATCGGAAAAAATTCCGATCGAAGCATTAGGTCGTCGTGCCATTTTAACTTTGCGCCAAACATTGGTGTCTAAAGTTATGGAGCATGATAACTCTAATTTATATGAGAAATTTAAAGGATTAATTGGAGAAGTTGTTTCGGGAGAAATCCATTATGTACGTCACAAGCAAGTGATTATTATGGATGACGAACAAAATGAAATGATTTTACCAAAAGAAAATCAAATACCATCAGATTTTTTCAGAAAAGGAGACACTTTGCGTGCTGTTGTAGATGACGTAAAATTGAGAGGAGCAAAACCTCAAATTATTTTATCAAGAACATCACCAAAATTTTTAGAGAAATTATTTGAACAAGAAATTCCAGAAATTTTAGACGGATTAATTACCATCAAAAATGTGGTTCGTATTCCAGGAGATAAAGCAAAGGTTGCCGTAGAATCTTATGATGACCGTATTGATCCGGTTGGAGCTTGTGTGGGAATGAAAGGATCTCGTATTCATTCTATTGTACGTGAATTGCGTAACGAGAACATCGATGTGATTAATTACACAAACAATCAAAGCTTATTTATTCAACGTGCTTTAAGCCCAGCTAAAATTTCGAATATCGAAATTAACGAAGAAGAAAACAAAGCCTTAGTTTACGTAAATGCAGACGAAGTATCGAAAGCAATTGGTAAAGGAGGTTACAATGTTCGTTTAGCTTCTAAGTTAGTTGGAATGGAAATTGATATTTTTAGAGAAGGAGCCCAAGACGAGGATGTAGAATTATCAGAATTCTCAGACGAAATCGATGCATGGGTAATCGAAGCATTTAGTGCTATCGGGTTAGATACTGCCAAAAGTATTTTGGAACAAGATGTAGATGACTTAATCAAACGTACGGATCTGGAAGAGGAAACTATTTTAGACGTTATCCGTGTGTTAAAAGAAGAGTTTGAAGATTAATTCACACTCAAGTCATAAACAATTCATACATTTGCAAACATTAAAATAAGAGATTAGCTTCATATGTCGGAAACAATAAGATTAAGTAAAGTATTAAAAGAATTAAATATATCAATAGATAGAGCTGTTGACTTTTTAGAAGGGAGAGGAAAAACTGTAGAGAAAAACCCGAACTCTAAAATCGATGTGCCAACTTATGATATTTTAGTTAATGAGTTCCGATCTGATGCTAAACAAAAGCAAGCTTCCGGTGAAGTAGTCATTAACAAAATTTCGGATATCAAAGCTGCTGAGAAAAAAGAAGCAGAAGCAAAAGCTGCAACAGAAAAACCAGTAGAAAAGAAACCTGAAATTATCGAAACGACGAAAGTTGAATTGGAAGGACCAAAGACTGTTGGTAAAATAGACTTAGATGCTTTAAAACCAAAAGCCAAAGAAGTAAAACCTGAGGCTAAGGAAGAAGTGAAAAAAGAAGAAATCAAGAAAGAAGAAGCTCCAAAGGAGGAAATCAAAACTGAATCAAAAGAGGAAGTAAGAGGTCCGAAAGTGATTAAAGTAATCGATCTTGATAAAATAAATAATACAGGAAAACCTAAAAAACAAGATTCTCCGGCTCCTAAAAAAGAGCAAGCAGAACCTAAAAAGGCGGAAGCACCTAAGGCGGAAGTTAAAAAAGAGGTGAAGAAAGAAGAACCTAAAAAGGTGGAAGAGGTTAAAAAACCTGAAGTAAAAACGGAAGCGAAGCCTGAAGTGAAGAAAGAAGAAATTGAAGAAGTAGCAGCAGTTGAACCTCAAAAAATTGAAACTGTCTACACAAAATTAGACGGCCCTAATTTTACAGGTGCAAAAATTGACTTATCTAAATTCGATAAGAAAAAATCTGACGATAAAAAAGGAAATCAGAAAGGTGCAAATAATGCTGCTGATAAGAAAAAGCGCAAACGTATCCAGAAAAATGTGAAACCTGAAGATGTTGCTAAATCTGGTGAAAACGGAGGAAACAATAATCGTCAAGGTGGAAATAATAACCACGCTGGAGGGAACAATAACAACCGCCAAGGTGGGAATAACAACCACGGAGGCGGGAATAATAACCGTCAAGGACAAGGTGGTCAAGGAGGAAACCGCCAAGGTGGTCAAGGAGGAAATCGCCAGGGAGGCCAAGGAGGAAACCGTCAAGGACAAGGTGGTGGAAACTTTAGAGGTGGAAATAACCGTGGACCGAGAGTTCCTCAGGTAGAGCTTTCTGACGAAGATGTTAAAAAACAAATTAAAGACACTTTAGATAAACTTACCAATAAAGGAAAAGGATCTAAAGGAGCGAAACATAGAAGAGATAAGCGTAAAGAACGTCGTGAGTTTGCTGAGCAAGAGCAAGAAGCAATGGACATGGACAAAACATTACAAGTAACAGAATTTGTTACGGTTAATGAATTGGCATCGTTAATGGATGTTTCTGTTACAGAAGTTATTTCTGCTTGTATGGCTTTGGGAATTATGGTAACAATGAACCAACGCCTGGAAGCTGATACAATTCAATTAGTTGCCGATGATTTCGGATTTGAAGCTGTATTTGCTAATGCCGAAGAGGAAATCTCAACAGAAGAGGAAGAAATTGATAACCCGGAAGATTTAGTTAGTCGTGCGCCAATTGTCACTGTAATGGGACACGTTGACCACGGTAAGACATCTTTATTAGATTATGTTCGTAAGGCAAATGTAATTGCCGGAGAATCAGGAGGTATTACACAGCATATTGGTGCGTACAATGTAACTTTACCTAGTGGTAAACGTGTAGCATTTTTAGATACGCCTGGTCACGAAGCCTTTACAGCGATGCGTGCTCGTGGAGCTCAGGTAACCGATATTGCAATTATTGTAATTGCAGCCGATGATCAAATCATGCCGCAAACCCGTGAGGCTATTTCTCACGCACAAGCAGCAGGAGTACCAATGGTATTTGCAATTAATAAAGTAGATAAGCCTGCAGCTAATCCGGAAAAAGTAAAAGAGCAATTGGCTCAAATGAATTTATTGGTTGAAGATTGGGGAGGAACTTATCAGTCTCAAGAGATTTCAGCAAAATCTGGTTTAGGAGTTGAAGATTTATTGGAAAAAGTTTTATTAGAAGCTGAAGTACTGGATCTTAAAGCGAATCCAACACGTAAAGCATCTGGTACAGTGGTAGAAGCTGCATTAGATAAAGGACGTGGATATGTTTCTACAATTATTGTACAAACTGGGACATTACATATTGGAGATTATGTGTTAGCAGGATCTCATCATGGTAAAGTTCGTGCAATGTTAGATGAACGTGGTAACAATGTAAAAGTTGCAGGACCGTCTACACCGGTTACAATCTTAGGTTTAGCAGGAGCCCCAACAGCAGGTGATAAATTTAAAGTTTATGAGGACGAACGTGAAGCGAAACAAATTGCATCTCGTAGAGATCAATTGCAGCGTGAGCAAACGATCCGTACACAAAAACACATTACGCTTGATGAAATTGGACGTCGTATTGCTTTAGGAGATTTCAAAGAATTAAATATTATCTTGAAAGGAGATGTGGATGGATCTGTGGAAGCATTAACAGATTCGTTACAAAAATTATCTACAGAAGAGATTATTGTTAATATCTTACATAAAGGTGTCGGACAAATTACAGAATCTGATGTATTGTTAGCATCTGCATCTGATGCGATTATTATTGGATTTAATGTTCGTCCTGGTAGCTCTGCTCGTGATATTGCAGATAAAGAAGAAGTTGAAATTAGAACATACTCTATTATCTATGCTGCTATCGAAGAGATCAAAGAAGCAATGGAAGGAATGTTATCGCCGGAATTGAAAGAGCAAGTAACGGGTAATATTGAAGTTCGTGAAACATTCAAAGTAACAAAAGTCGGTACAATTGCCGGATGTATGGTACTTGATGGTAAAGTTTACAGAAACTCTAAAATTCGCATTATCCGTGATGGTGTTGTAATTCATGATGGAGAATTGGCTTCATTGAAACGTTTCAAAGATGATGTGAAAGAAGTGAACAAAGGTTACGAATGTGGTCTTAACATCAAAAACTTCAACGACATTCAAGTAGGTGATATTATCGAAGCTTACGAAACTGTAGAGGTTAAAAAGAAATTGAAATAATCAATTCATATAAATTTTTAAAAGGAGCTCAATTGAGCTCCTTTTTTTATTGAAAAAAAATCTAATTTTATAATTTTCTATTTGTTATAATTGAATTTTATCCTAATTTATTGATTTTTAACAGGATTAAATTATGATTTCACTGTTATTTAAAGTTTTCTTTTATTTTATTTAATGGAGACTTTTTTTATTTCCTATAAAGTCTATAAATTTGCTAGACTTTTAAAAATAAAAAATGAATAAGAAATTCGACTCACTCAAAAAAATATTTTTTCTTACAGCCTTATTCGGAGGAACATTTTTGTTTGCTCAAACCAAAGTAACAGGTACTGTTGAAGATGTTAATGGACCTATAGACAATGCAACTGTAAATGTAAAAGGAACTAATATTACAACTACGACAGATGTAAATGGTTTGTACCAATTAGTTCTTGAACCTGGAAAATATGAAATTATCGTGTCTAAGATTGGAGAGCCTACCTCAACACAAACGCTTGATGTGCTGGATGAAAATGAAGTTTCATTAGATTTCTTTCTTCAATCAATTGATACAGAAACTGATCTTAGTGAAGTTGTGCTGATTGGATCTCGTAGCGTTGGCCGTACTCAACTGGACTCATCAACTCCAATAGACGTTATTGATATCAAAGAGGTAACAAAAGACGTTGGGCAAGTATCGTTGAATCAAATTTTAAATTATGTAGCACCATCTTTTAGTTCAAATACACAAGTTATTTCAGATGGTACCGATCACATTGATCCAGCTTCTTTAAGAGGACTTGGGCCAGATCAGGTTCTGGTTTTAATCAACGGAAAACGTCGTCATACAACATCCTTGGTGAACATCAACGGTTCGTTTGGTAAAGGTTCTGTAGGAACAGATTTAAATGCAATTCCAACTTCTGCTATCAAACGAATAGAGATCCTTCGTGATGGTGCAGCTGCACAATATGGTTCTGATGCTATTGCCGGAGTAATTAATATTGTCCTAGAAGATTCAACGGATAAATTACGGGCATCAATTTCATATGGAGGAAATCTTTCTAAAAATGCAGAAGATAGTTTTGATGGTGAAACATTTCAGGCAAATGTAAATTATGGGGTGAAAGTTGGCGAAAAAGGAGGATTTGTAAATGTTGCAGGTTCTTATGATAAGCGTCAACCAT
The DNA here is from genome assembly GCF_000382425.1 of Empedobacter brevis NBRC 14943 = ATCC 43319. GTDB lineage: Bacteria > Bacteroidota > Bacteroidia > Flavobacteriales > Weeksellaceae > Empedobacter > Empedobacter brevis. Next base: position 36,126 of record NZ_KB908293.1, on the reverse strand, counting down.
TTAATCGTCAAAAAGAATTTACGGGTACTATTTTCTCTGATTATAATCGTACTGATTTGTATCCAAATCCAACAGGAAAAGATATAACTGAAGAGGAATTAGCGCGTCGTGGTCAAACACGTGGTGACTATGTTTCACGTATTGGACAATCAAAAAATGAAGGAGGGGCGGTTTTTATTAATTCACTTTTCCCGGTTTCTGAAAAAACGGAGGTCTATGCTTTTGGAGGATTAAATTATCGTTTGGGAGAATCTGCGGCGTTTCGTCGTCAGCCGGCTCAATTGCACCAAACAGTTGCATCCATTTTTCCAAACGGTTATTTACCTTTAATTGAAACAAATAATTATGATCGGTCTTTGGCTGCGGGAGTTCGTAGTGAAATCAATGGATGGAAAGTAGATTTTTCTAATACGTACGGAAATAATAGTATCGATTTTGGAGTAAAGAATACAGTAAATGCATCCATGAGAGATGCTTCACCAACTTCTTTTGAAGCTGGTGGATATCGCTTTACTCAAAATACAACCAATTTAGATTTTACACGTTTTTTTGATGATGCTCTAGCGGGAATTAATGTTGCATTTGGAACAGAATTCCGTTACGAGAATTATCAAATTCTTGCAGGTGAAGAAGCTTCTTATGCTAATTATGGAAAAGTAAGACAAATTGGTGTAGATGGAAATGGAAGCCCAATTTATATTCCGGATTTTAACGGGAACATCAATACGTTATTTGCAGCAAATGGTACAGCTTTAGCAGGAGGAGCACAAGCATTTCCAGGATTTTTGCCGGCAAATGAAGTGAATGCAAAACGTCATTCTGTCGCAGCATATTTGGATACAGAATTTAATTTTACCAAAAACTTCTTGGTTGCCGGAGCACTTCGTTACGAGGATTATTCAGATTTTGGTTCAACATTGAACGGAAAAATTTCGACACGTTATAAATTAGGAAATTATGTATTGAGAGCAGCCGCAAGTACAGGATTTAGAGCTCCGTCTTTGCATCAACTATATTTTAGTGCAACATCCAGTGTCTTCCAGGAAGGTGTAATCTCAAATTCAGGAACATTTACTAACGACAGTCGTGCAGCCAAATTATTAGGAATTCCACAATTGAGCGAAGAAAAATCGAAAAGTGTTTCGGCCGGAGTTACAGCAAATTGGGGAAAATTCAAATTGAGTGTTGACGGTTACTTCATTCGAATTGATGACAGGGTAATCTATACAGGAGCATTTACAGGAAGCAATTCTGCGACTGCTTCTGCTCAGGATAAAGAAATTTACGAATTATTACAACAAGCAAATGCAACTTCTGCTCGTTTCTTTGCAAATGCAATTGATACGGAAACAAAGGGATTGGACATTGTTTTAACGTACCAAGATCGCATAGGAACAGGGAAATTACGCGGAGATTTATCTGCAACATTTAGTAAAACAAACGTTGTTGGGGATGTACATGCCTCTGATTTGTTGAAAGGAAAAGAATCAACTTATTTTGATCGTTCAAGTAGGATTTATTTAGAATCTGCCATTCCACGTACAAAAATTAATTTATCATTGAATTATTCATTGGATAAATGGAATGTCTATTTGCGAAATGTTTATTTCGGTGAAGTTGATGCTGCTACAAATACACTAGCAGATGCACAAACATATAGTTCAAAAGTTGTAACGGATTTGAGTTTTGGTTATGCTTTCAACAAAAATATTTCGTTAACTGTGGGAGCAAATAATTTGTTTGATATCTATCCTGATGAAACAAGAATCGGAGGAAATAGAGGAGCGGGATACTTTGTGTATTCACGCACCGGACAACAATTCGGAACAGGAGGACGATTTGCATTTGCACGTTTATCATTAAGTTTATAATTGAAATAGTTTTTATATTTTACCAAATCTTTATCACAATTGATAGAGGTTTGGTAATTTTGTTTAAATCAATTTAGTATGAAAAAAATATCATTTATTATAGTTTCATTTTTCGCAATTATTCAATTAAATGCGCAAGAATCATATAAAAATGGAGTTGTTGTGACAGCTCACCCTGAAGCTTCAAAGGTTGGAGTTGAAGTCTTAAAAAAAGGAGGAAATGCAATCGATGCTTCGATAGCAGTACAATTTGCTTTGGCAGTTGTCTATCCGAATGCCGGAAATATTGGAGGTGGTGGATTTTTGGTTTACCGCGATGCAAAGGGAAACACAGACGCATTAGATTATCGTGAAAAAGCGCCATTAAAAGCAACAGAAGATATGTATTGGGGAAAAGATGGAAATGCAATTACAGATCTTAGTTTATATGGACAGTTGTCAGCAGGTGTTCCCGGAACCGTAGACGGAATGGTAAAAGCGCATGAGAAGTATGGTAAGCTGAGCTGGAAAGAATTGGTACAGCCAGCCGTTAATTTAGCTCAAAAAGGATTTAAAATTACCGAAAAGCAAGCTCATGAGTTAACGAATAAACATGATAATTTTATAAAATATAATGCAAAAACAAATGCTTTAACTTCTAAATCAACTTGGAAAGAAGGGGATGTATTGGTTCAAAAAGATTTGGCAAATACCTTAAAATTAATTCAACAAAAAGGACGAGCAGGTTTTTATGAAGGAAAAACTGCAGATTTGATTGTGAATGAAATGAAAAGAGGAAACGGGATTATTTCGCATGAAGATTTAAAACAGTATCAATCGGTTTGGAGAACGCCGATTTCTGGAGGTTATAAAGGACTCAAAGTTATTTCGATGCCACCCCCTTCAAGTGGAGGAATTGCTTTGATTTCGTTGTTTCAATCAATAGAAGGTTATCCAATTCAGAAATGGGGATTTCAAGCAGATTCTACGATTCAAGTGATGGTGGAAGCAGAAAGACGAGTCTACGCTGATAGAGCTGAGCATTTAGGCGATCCGGATTTTATAAACGTGCCTCAAAAACAATTATTGGATAAAAGTTATAATGTTAACCGAATGAAAGATTTTTCATTTGACAAAGCAACATTAAGTTCAGCGATAAAACCGGGGGAAATAATTGGCAAAGAATCGATGGAAACAACACATTATGTAATTGTAGACAAAGAAGGAAACGCTGCTTCTGTTACAACAACATTGAATAATTCGTATGGTTCTTTGGTGGTTGTAGAAGGTGCCGGATTTTTACTGAACGATGAAATGGATGATTTTTCTGTGAAACCAGGTACACCTAATTTATATGGTTTAGTGGGAGGAAAAGCCAATGCAATAGCACCTTCTAAACGAATGTTAAGTTCGATGACTCCTTCGATTCTGGAGAAAGACGGAAAATTATTCATGGTGGTAGGAACACCAGGTGGTTCTACGATTATTACGTCTGTTTTTCAGTCCGTTTTAAATGTTGTTGATTTCGGAATGTCTATGCAGGAAGCGGTTGCAGCACCTCGGTTCCATCATCAGTGGCTACCGGATCAGATCGATTACGAACCAAATGCGATTTCCGAGAATGTTAGAGAATCTTTACAACAAAAAGGCTATCTTTTGAAAGAACGTAAACCTTACGGTAGAGTCGAAGGAATCCTTGTTAATGCTGATGGTACTTATCAAGCTGGTGCAGATCCGAGAGGAGATGATCAAGCTGTTGGATATTAAGAATAAAAAAGGAACTCTAAATAGAGTTCCTTTTTTTTATTTTATGATAAAACATCTCTAATTTCAGAATTTTTATCAAATTGGGCTTTCGCAAACGGACATAAAGGAATGACTTTAATGTTCTCTTTTCTTGTCCAATCAACTAAGGCTAGCAAAGCTTTTTTACCGACACCTTGCCCTCCATAAGCTTCATCAACTTCCGTATGATCGATAATAATTTTATCATTACCGGCCCAAACGTAAGCCATTTCCCCAGCTTTTTTATCGCCATCTAAAACGACAAACGCCCCGTTTTTTTTATCGTCTATTTGTTTAATTTCCATCAAATTTATTTTTAAGTTGTTTAATTACTCTTCTAATGTACCAAATTTTCCATTGTTATAATCCTCAAATGCTTCGCGAATTTGTTCTTGTGTATTCATTACGAAAGGACCATAAGAAGCGATTGGTTCATTTAATGGTTCACCACTCAAAATTAATACCACGCTGTTTTCAGTTGCTTCAACAGAAAAATCCTCTCCTTCGTTTGTAAACAATAACAAATGATCTGTAGGGACAATTTCCTGCTCGTTTACTTTTACTTCTCCTTCGATGACCAACAAAAGAGTGTTGTAATTTGCAGGAAAACTGAAATTTGCTTTTCCGCCCACATTCAATTTTGCATTCAACATATTAACAGGAGAAAATGTAGACGCTGCACCTTTTGTTTGGTTGTATTCACCAGCAATCACTTCAATAAAACCATTTTCTACTTCAACAGTTGGAATAGCTTTATGTTCGATTGCTTGATATTTTGGCGTACTCATTTTATCTTTTGCAGGAAGATTTACCCACAATTGAACCATCTGGAAGATTCCACCTTTTTTATAGAATTCTTCTGCATGGTACTCTTTGTGTAAAACCCCTGATGCAGCTGTCATCCATTGTACATCACCTTGGTGAATTGTTCCGCCACCACCAGAACTGTCGTGATGAGATACACTTCCTTGGTAAGCAATTGTAACCGTTTCAAAACCGCGGTGAGGATGTACACCTACGCCTTTTGGTTTGTCAGTTGCAGGGAAGTTGAATTTAGAATTGTAATCTAACATAATAAATGGATCCATTCTTCTCATGTCTAAATGATAACCACTTGGAATAAAGTTGTGTACTCTAAATCCATCTCCTACAAAATGAGGTTCTTTTGGAGCAATAACAGCTTCTATATTTTTTGTGTTCATAACAATTGGTTTTTATATGTTTTTTAATTTCTTACACAAAGTTACGAATCCATCTAGTTGATTGTATTGATGTAGGTTAAGAAGTTGTTTGTGTATAAATGAACCTCTATCAAGAATGGTTTTGACATTAACTTTATGTATCCTTATTTAGTCATTCTGAATTTGTTTTATCATGACATTAAGTTACAAAAAAAGCATCTCAAATGAGATGCTTTTTTTGTGAAATTAGATTTATCTTTTCTCATAAGTAAAAGGATTTCTTCCACTCATCGTTAAATTACCACTTGTTTCCCAATCTTTACTTTCTACAATAATTCTTCATCAACGATATTAGGCAATGTAACCTTTAGCAAAGGTTCGTTTTCCATAGCACGTTTTATAGCAAAAATAGCTTCTTCGTTTCTTGCCCAAGAACGACGGGCAATTCCGTTGTTTACATCCCAATGCAACATTGATTTTAGACGCTGTTCTGCATCAGAAGAACCGTCTAATAACATTCCGAATCCGCCATTAATGACTTCTCCCCATCCAACACCACCGCCGTTGTGAATAGAAACCCAAGTTGCTCCACGGAAACTATCACCAATGACATTATGAATGGCCATGTCAGCTGTAAATTTTGATCCATCGTAAATATTAGAAGTTTCACGGAAAGGAGAATCTGTTCCTGAAACGTCATGATGATCACGACCTAAAACAACTGGTCCGATTTCACCTTTCGAAATAGCATCATTAAACGCTTTTGCAATTTTGATACGTCCTTCAGCATCAGCATATAAAATACGGGCTTGTGAACCAACAACCAGTTTATTTTCTTGTGCTCCTTTTATCCACGTAATATTATCCTGCATTTGTTGCTGAATTTCTTTTGGAGAATTTTGCATGATTTCTTCCAATACTTGACAAGCAATTTCATCTGTTTTTTGTAAATCTTCTGTTTTTCCTGAAGTACAAACCCAACGAAAAGGTCCAAATCCGAAATCAAAACACATTGGTCCCATGATATCCTGAACATAGGAAGGATATTTAAAATCGATTCCGTTTTCTGCCATTACATCTGCCCCTGCGCGAGAAGCTTCCAATAGAAAAGCATTTCCGTAATCAAAGAAATAGGTTCCTTTTGCGGTATGTTTATTCACAGCTGCAGCATGACGACGTAATGTTTCCTGTACTTTTTCTTTGAATAATATAGGATCATTTGCCATCATATCATTTGCTTCTTCAAATGATAATCCGACCGGATAATATCCACCAGCCCAAGGATTATGTAACGATGTTTGATCTGAACCTAAATCGATGTACAGGTTTTCTTCATCAAATTTCTCCCAAATATCAACTACATTTCCGTCATACGCAATCGAAACAACTTCGTTATTCTCTTTGGCTTCGCGAACACGAACAACTAATTCATCCAAATCAGCAATAACTTCATCTACCCAACCTTGTTCATGACGTTTATAAGTTGCAGCAGGATTTACTTCCGCCGTGACAGAAACTACTCCTGCAATGTTTCCTGCTTTTGGTTGAGCACCACTCATTCCACCTAAACCGGCGGTCACAAATAATTTTCCGGAAGTTCCTTTGTCATCAATTTTGCGACAACCATTCAAAACAGTAATCGTTGTACCATGCACAATTCCCTGCGGGCCAATGTACATGTAACTTCCTGCCGTCATTTGCCCATATTGAGAAACGCCTAAAGCATTCATTTTTTCCCAATCATCCGGTTTCGAATAATTCGGAATAACCATTCCATTCGTTACCACAACGCGAGGTGCATTTTTGTGCGAAGGAAATAATCCCATTGGGTGACCCGAATACATGACCAATGTTTGTTCATCTGTCATTTCAGACAAGTATTTCATTGTCAAAAGATATTGTGCCCAGTTTTGAAAAACTGCTCCATTTCCGCCATAGGTAATTAATTCTTCCGGGTGTTGAGCGACTGCATGATCCAAATTATTCTGAATCATTAACTGAATGGCTTTTGCTTGTTCAGAATTTCCGGGATAATCTTCTATTGGGCGAGCATATATGTTATAATCCGGCATTAAGCGATACATGTAAATCCGGCCGTAATCTTCTAATTCTTTTTTAAATTCAGGAATTAATTCAGCATGATGTTGAGGTGCAAAATAACGTAATGCATTTTTAAGCGCTAACTTTTTTTCCTCATCTGATAATATTTCTTTACGTTTTGGTGCGTGGCTAATGTTTGGATTTCTGTCTTTTTTTTGAGGTAAAGCAGAAGGAATACCTTGTTTTATTTGTTCTTGAAACGTCATTTTTTGTATGTTTTAAATGTTTTGTTGTTCAACTCTTTATCAATAAAAAATAATAGAAGAAAACCGATGAAGTAACATAAGAGATCAATCCATGAAAAAGAGGTGCCAATAATAATTCGGGCAGCTTTGTTATGTCCTAAACCGATGATTTCAACAAATTTGAAATACTGTAAAATTTCAATGATAAAAGAAAATATTAATGTAAAAATAGCAATGTTAATCGTTTTTGTATTAATGAATGCTTTGATAAAATAATACATAAATACAACGACCAATATATCTCCGACAAACGGACGGATAATTTTGTCGTTGATAAACAAAGCAATTATCACTTCTATTAAGAAAGTAAAAACGGCAATGATGAATGATTTTTTATCAAATTTGAACATTTTATTTACTCCATTTATCTAATTTACTGAAAGCATCTAAAATTCTTTCTTTTGCATGTAAAGGAATTTGTTCAAAATTATCTGACTTCTTCATATGTCCGTTTTTATCCTCTTCAATGGTGAAAACAGTGTTTTTATATAAGATAAAATATCCTACAATAAAGCGATCTCCGGTTTTCAAATCTTCTTCACTAAAAGCAGTATATGCAATTCCTGTTTTTGTGTTATCAGTGAAAAAACCTCCTCGTTTTCCCCAAATGAAAATAGTGTGTTTACTTGATCGTTTTCCTTTTATATTTTGTTTCCATTCAAGTCCGTCTTTTTTATATTCTTGAATAAAAACAGTATCAGGCGTGATACCTTTATCCGGTTTTGAATAGACAATGCAAAATTTCTCATTTCCCATATCTACACGAAATCCTTGAATTATTCGACTTCCTTCATATGGTAAAAATTCAAACTCTTCCGGTTTGCTATCTCCATAAGTTGTGGTTTGCGCTTGGGAGATTATTGATGTTAATAAAAAAATAAATAGGATTAGGCGGTTGGTTTTCATTATTATAAAGATTTTAAAATTAAATGCTTGAAATCTTCAGTTTGCAATAAATCGATGATATTGTTGATATCATCACCAATCAAACGGTCATCTTCTAATTTTGGGCAAACCGAACGAACTTTAGCAAAAACCTCTTCCAGAAATGGACTTGTTTTACGAGGTCGTCTAAATTCTAAACCTTGACAAGCATACATCAACTCGATGGCTAAAATTCTTTCGACATTATCCAATACCTGGTTGAATTTTCGTCCCGAAATACTTCCCATTGAAACATGATCCTCTTGTCCCAAAGAAGTTGGGATGCTGTCTGCAGAAGCAGGAAAACATAATGTTTTGTTTTCTGTACATAAGGCAGCTGAAGTGTATTGAGGAATCATAAAACCGGAATTTAATCCTGAACTTTCGGTTAATAATTTCGGTAAACCATATTTTCCTTCAATTAATAAATATTGACGGCGATCCGAAATGTTTCCTAATTCAGAAGCTGCGATTGTAGCATAGTCTAAGACCATAGCTAAAGGTTGGCCGTGGAAGTTTCCTCCGGAAATGGCTTCTTCATCTGAAACAACAATAGGATTATCCGTAACAGAGTTTAATTCGATTTCTGCCAATTCTTTTAAATGAAAAAATGCATTGCGAGATGCTCCATGCACTTGTGGCATACAACGTAATGAATAGGGGTCTTGTACTCGTCCGCAATCTGCATGAGAAAAAGCAATTTCAGAACCTTTTAATAAGTTTCTCATTCGTTCTGCAACCAATAAAGTTCCTTTAAACGGGCGAACCTGATGTAATTCTTCTTCAAAAGGGCGAGGTGAACCTTCGTAAGCTTCCAGTGATAAAGCTCCAGCAACGTCAGCTAAATTTAATAAATATTCAAATTTTTCTAAACCGTTTAAGGCATGGGATAAGATGAATTGTGTTCCATTTATCAATCCTAAACCTTCTTTTGCAGAAAGATGCAAAGGTTGCAAATTGTGTTTAGCCAAAGCATCTTTTGTCGAAATGATAGTATCACCATCCCACACTTTTCCTTCACCAATCAAGGGTAAAAATAAATGTGATAAAGGTGCTAAATCGCCCGATGCACCAACCGAACCTTTCTCAGGAACAACCGGAATAATATCTTTTTCGACCATTAATAAAATTCGTTCTACCACATCTAACGTCACACCCGAATATCCTTTTGATAAAGCATGCGCTTTTGCAATCAACATGGTTTTAGAAATTTCCTTTTTGATTGGGTTCCCAACACCTACAGCGTGACTGATTAATAAATTATGTTGAAGTTGGCGTGTTTCTTCTTCTGAAATTTTGGTGTCGCAAAGCGGTCCAAAACCAGTGTTGATTCCATAAACAGTTTGTCCGGAAGCAACTATTTTGGCAACATTCTGTTGAGATTGTAAGATTTGTTTTTGACTTGCTTCATTCAGTTCAATTTCGATGTTTCCTTGTTTGATTTCTTTGTAGTCCTCGAACGAAAGAAAATCGATTCCGTAAGTTTTCTTGATCATTTTTTCGAATTTGTGATACATCAAAGATAATATTTTCATTGGTTCAATAAATAATAGAAATCATGTCAATTCGAATAATTGAGTTTTGATAAGGTTTTATAACACTATCTTTTATAAATTTGCAGAAATTTTTATGTAATGTGTGATAAACATCTTCATGACGAAATAGGAGACGACCATATGTCAGCGAACTTAGAAACTCCTTTGAGAGGTGATGCATTTGAGTTGTCTGCTGAAGAAAAAGTGGAAAAGATAGAAGCGGATTTTCGTAATATCATGGAAACTTTAGGCTTAGATTTAACAGATGATAGTTTGAAAGGAACGCCGAAGCGTGTTGCGAAAATGTTCGTAAAAGAAATCTTCGGTGGTTTATTGCCGGAGCGCAAGCCCGGGATGTCTACTTTTGATAATAAGTATAACTACAATCAAATGTTGGTTGAAAAGGATATCGTGGTTTATTCAACTTGCGAGCACCACTTTTTACCGATTGTAGGGCGCGCACATGTAGGGTACATTTCGAAAGGAAGAGTCATCGGATTGTCTAAAATGAACCGTATAGTAGAATATTATGCAAAACGACCGCAAGTACAAGAGCGCTTGACGATGCAAATTGTAAAAGCCATGCAAGAAGCTTTGGGTACGGATGATGTGGCATGTATTATTGATGCGAAACATTTGTGTGTAAATTCGCGCGGAATCAAAGACATCGAATCAAGTACAGTTACAGCTGAATTTGGCGGAGCATTTAAAGAAAATGAGCAATTAAGAAAAGAGTTTATTTCGTACATCGGAATGAAAACTCCTTTCAATGTTTAAACAAATAAATCCTATAAAATGGTAAAAGAAAATCAATTAAAAGTACATAATTCCTTAACAGGACAAAAAGAAACATTCGAACCGATCAATCAAGATAATGTTGGAATGTATGTCTGTGGGCCTACGGTGTATAGTAATGTGCATTTAGGAAATGTACGTACATTTATGTCTTTTGATATGATTTATCGCTACCTGAAATTTTTAGGTTACAAAGTCCGTTATGTTCGTAACATTACCGATGCCGGGCATTTGACTGATGATGGAAATGTAGAAAATGATCGTTTTGTAAAACAATCAAAATTAGAGAAACTAGAACCAATGGAAATTGTACAGAAGTACACAGTTGATTTTCATAAAGTTTTAGAAAAATTTAATCTACTTCCTCCAACAATTGAACCTACAGCAACAGGGCATATTTTAGAGCAAATTGCATTAGCTGAAAAATTAATCAATTTAGGATTTGCTTATGAAGTGAATGGTTCGGTTTATTTTGATGTAGAAGCTTATAATAAAAAAGGGCTTGATTATGGTGAACTGAGTAACCGTAACATCGAAGAATTAATCAATAATACAAGAGATTTAGACGGACAAGGAGAGAAGAAAAATCCGGTAGACTTTGCGCTTTGGAAAAATGCTTCGCCTGCTCATATTATGCGTTGGGCTTCGCCTTGGGGAGATGGTTTCCCTGGTTGGCACTTAGAATGTACAGTGATGAGTACAAAATATCTTGGAGATTATTTCGATATTCATGGAGGAGGAATGGACCTTAAATTTCCTCACCACGAATGTGAGATAGCACAGGCGAAAGGATCGAATGGACACGAACCTGTAAAGTACTGGATGCATGCAAATATGTTGACCATGAATGGCCAGCGTATGAGTAAATCGACAGGGAATTATATTTTACCTATGCAGTTAGTAACTGGTGAAAATGATTTTTTTGAGAAAGCTTTTCATCCAAGTGTTGTTCGTTTTTGTTTCTTACAAGCACATTACAGAAGTGTTTTAGATATTTCGAATGATGCGATGCTAGCGTCAGAAAAAGGGTATAACCGCTTGGTAGAAGCACTGAAAACATTAGAAAGTATAACACCAAAGAAAACGTCAACTGTTGATATAGCTGAATTAGAAAAGAAATTGTATGCTGCGATGGACGATGATTTCAATACGCCAATATTGATAGCCCATTTGTTTGATGCTGTTAAGATGATTAACTCCATCAAAGATAGTTTCGAGAATATTACAGCTGAAGATTTGGATCGTTTAAACGTATTGATGAACGGTTTTGTTCACGAAGTTCTAGGGTTAGATACGGAAGCCGTAAACGAAAGTTCGGATAAATTAGATGGTGTTGTAAAAATGCTGATCGAAATGCGTAACCAGGCTCGTGTGGATAAAAACTGGACTTTATCAGATCAGATCAGAGACCAGTTAAGTGCTTTAGGAATTCAGCTAAAAGATGGAGCTGAAGGAACAACATTTACATTTTAAAATATATATTTAGTATTAATATACTATGTTTAAGCTTCTTAGAAATAAGAGGCTTTTTTGTTTTTGTTAAAAAAAATTAACAAAATATTTGCATGTATGAATGATATTTCTCATATTTGAAATAATTAGCACTAAAAATTAACACAATATGAGGAGAAGATTTACTTCTTTGGGCATTCTATCAATGTTTTTGATGGGAGGTTTAGCCTATGCCCAAGTTAAAGGAGTCTTAAAAGACTCGAATGGTTTTCCAATGGAAGAAGCAGAAGTAATTGTTACACGAACAGGCACTTCAGTTTTTACGGACGGAGATGGAAACTTCAATGTAGATGCAAAAGTAGGCGATACATTAAAAATTATTGATTCTAACGGAGAGGAGAAAATTGTAAAAGTTACTTCTACAACCCTTGGCGATGTTAAATTTACGTCAAAAGCATCAGAGAATATCGAATTAGGGACAGTAAATTTAGTCGGAGGGATTAAAATGGATGCCGCTCAAAAAATTGGAGCGTATGATATTATTAAAAAAGAAGATTTTGAATTAGCACCAACAGCTTCTATTGATGAGGTATTAAACGGCCGTGTAGCAGGATTGGTTTTCTCTACAAATTCAGGAGACCCAGGTTCTGCCAATATTATAACAATTCGCGGGGTTGGGTCTTTAATAGGGACGCCAAATCCACTATATGTAATTGACGGAGTAGTTGTAGGGAAAGGTTCGGATAACGCATCCGTGATGGAATCTTGGAATCCTTTAGCTTCAATTGATCCTAATGCGATAGAAAATGTTTCAGTACTTAAAGATGCTTCTGCTACAGCATTATATGGAGCTCGAGGAGCAAATGGGGTTATTGTGATTACGACGAAGAAAGGTCGCTACAATCAAAAGACAAGATTTAATGTTTCATCAGATATGGCATACCAGGATATTGCTTTTGATGAACAAAAGTTTATGACTTCGTCTGAATATATTCAATGGGGAGCTTTAGCTAATATGAATACTGATCCTGGTTATGCTGCTAACATGAGTGACGCCATAGCTAGATTTGCAGGAGATGTTAATTGGGATGGAAAAACAAGTGAAGATTGGAGAAGAGGAGTGATGAGAAAATTTTCTTCGGTTAATACATATAATTTTTCAGCAACTGGAGGTAGCGAAAATACATCATTTAGAGTTGGTGGTTCATATTATCAAAATAAACCTTTACCTATAAATAGTAAATTTGATCGTATGAGCGTTAATTTATCATTGGATCATAAGATGAGTGATATCTTTAAAATGGGATTTAATGGAAACTTTTCTAACGTGACAAGAACGTCAATTGATGATGGAGGAGCATATAGAAACCCATGGAGAGCTCAGTTTACAATGTTGCCAATTTACCCAATTTATAATGCAGATGGTAGTTATAATCAAAGCTTAGGAGGTACAGCTGATAACTTTAATCCAGTAGCAATTCTAAATAAAGATTTTGCTAGAGGTAATATTAGAACTTATTTATCTTCTATTAATGCAGAATTACAGTTTGTTAAAAACTTTTATTTGTATACATTATTTGGATTGCAATATCAAGATATGAATGAAAAAACATATTGGGATCCTTCAATAGCAGATGGTTTAGCACAAGCTGATCCAGGTAAAGGATTAAAAGGAGGCTTAGTTGAAGCGGCAGATACAAGAGCATTTGATTGGAACTGGCAAAATTCTGTAAGTTATCGAAATATTATTAATAATAGACATGATTTGCAGGTTTATGCTGGAATGGAGTACCAAGAGCATAAATGGAATAATACCTATGCTTATGTGAGACATTTGTCTAAACCTAAACCTTATTTAGGCTTTGGATCGACAAGAGATGCATCATCTGAAAGTTATTACAAATGGGCACAAATATCATATTTCTCTCGTTTGAATTATGTGCTAGATGGTAGATATACTGTTTCTGGTCAGTTAAGATATGATTCTAATTCTACTCTTGGATCATCTAATAGAGGTGGAACTTTTTGGTCTGTTGGTGGAAGCTGGAATATTTTGAAAGATTTTTCTAGTTTACCTTTCTCGCAATTGCTATTGAGAGTTAATTATGGTGAAATTGGAAATATCCCTTATGCAGATCAGGCTTCATCAGCTTATAATAGTTTACCTTATTTTTCTAATAGTTTTTATGGAGAGACTGTTCCTATTATGTCTTTAGCAAGTGCAGGGAATAAAGACTTAGAATGGGAAGTCTCTAAGCAATGGAATTTTGGTTTAGATTTTGGGGTACTGAAAGACCGTTTAAACTTCTCGGTTGATGTTTATAACAAAGTAACTACATCTGCTATATGGGATACTTCAATTGCACAGGAAAATGGGAATCCATCAACATTTAAATCTAATGTAGGAGAGCTTACTAATAAGGGAGTTGAACTAACCGTGAATGCAAGACCTTTAGATGGAGAATTTAAATGGGGAATGTATGGAAACTTTGCTTACAATGATAATACTGTAACTAAACTCGGAGATCCAAACTTGATTTTGAGAGGAGGAGGAAATGGATTAAAAGCTTTTGCTGAAGGAAAAGAATTTTTGGAATATTATATTCCTCTTTGGGCAGGAGTAGATCCTGAAACTGGAGCGGGATTATATTGGACTGACGGAACAAAGACAGAAACAACTACAGATAGAAGTCAAGCTAAGAGTGTATGGATGGGGAAATCGAGTTTCCCAAAATATACAGCAGGTTTCAAAAATGATTTTAATTTCAAAGGCTTTAATTTAAGTGTATTCTTTACAGGTCAATTTGATTATTATGTAAATAATATGTGGCAAAATTTTGTTTTAGGGGATGGCTCTATTATGAGTAGAAATCAAATCACATCTGCTTTGTATGATTCTTGGACACCTGATAATAGAAATGCATCAAATCCTAAACAAATTGTAGGAAATCCTTCAGGAAGTGAAGGTCTTTCTTCTAGGTGGGTTAGAAAAGGTGATCACATTCGTTTAAAAGAAGTAAAAGTTTCTTATACTTTTAAATCACCATCTTTTATAAAGAACAGTGGAATTGAAGGCTTGACTGTTTATATGAAAGGAATAAATATGTGGGTATATACATTTGATAAAAAGCTGGATTTTGATCCTGAATCAAATTCTAATGCTTATGGTGGGGCAGCAGGAAAAGGTGCTTATGATTATACTTCTCCTATTATGAAATCAATTTCAATGGGAATTTCTTTAGACTTTTAAAAATAAAAAAAACATGTTAAAAAAAATATTTAAAATATCTTTAGTAAGTCTTCTTTTTGTTGGATTTTCTTGTAATGAAGATCGTTTGGATCTTGAACCTGAGATTCAAGATGTTTATAATGGTTATGTACAAGATGAAGACGATATGCAAAAAATTACGAATTCATTGTATACATCATTGGGTTCAGGGACTAATTTTGGAGCAACTTTAATCCTTTACGGGGATTTAATTTCAGATAATGTTTTTCAATCTACCAATTATGGTGGAGGATATTATAATGGAATTACAAATTTTAATTGGTTTGCAGAAACTTCTTTCGGTCAATATAGAGCTTTATATGATGTTATCCAACGCGCAAACTTTATTATCTTAGACGATAATGTACCTAGTAACACTAATGTGGTGAGTATGAAAGGTGAAGCTAAAATTGCGAGAGGATTGGCCTATTTTTATTTGGTTCAATTGTATTCTTCGAATCCTACATCAGGTAATTTTCAGGAGTACGGAATTCCTCTTAAAACAAAAAAATACAATCCAAATGATATAAATGCTAGAGCAACTGTCGATCAAGTATATGATCAAATTATAAAAGATTTCACAGAAGGTGTAGCGGAAATGTCTCCATCTGCAAGAAGTTCTAAAATATTTTTATCACCTACAGCTGGTAAGTTTTTATTAGCTAAAGCTTATTTAACTAGAGGAAAAGCAGGAGATTATGATAAAGCGGTTCAATATGCTGATGAAGTATTAAATGGCTCTCCATCTAATTTTAGTCTTGTTAATTCTACCGGTCTGAAAGATTATTTTACAAACACTGATGCTAGTATTAGTGAAAATCACAATGAAACAATTTTCGAGATAGAGCAATCTTCTTCGTATAGTCTTCAAATTAATGCGCATTTAGCTTCTTTTTATGCAAATACCGGAGGTCAAAGAAGTATGCTTGTAAGAGAAGGAGTGTATAAATTATATGATAATAATGATGCTAGAAAAGCTCTGTTTAATACATCAGTTACGTTCACAGATGTTCCAAAAGGAGTCTGGACAACTAAATATCCACGAAGTGTAGGAGGGAATTATCAAGGAAATGTAAAGGTTTTTCGTATGACTGAAGCGAAGTATATAAAAATGGAAGCATTAGCGAAAAGCGGAAAAACTTCAGAAGCATTAACTTTATTAAATACTCATGCAGTGGAAAGAGGAGCTAATCCTTATTCTGGAGATGTTTTAACAGCAATTATTCTTGATATGCAAAAAGAATTTGTTGCAGAAGGTCATCGCTTCTTTGATTTAAAACGAAATAATTTGCCAATAGATAAAAAAACAAATTGTTTAGATGGAACTTGTTATCAAGCAAGTGACAGTAAATATTTTGTTTTTCCAATTGGAAGGACAGAACTGGAATTGAATAAATTAATGGTTAATCATCCTCTTTGGCAATAGAAGCACTTTTTTATAACATTTGCCCACTTAGAAATAAGTGGGTTTTTTTGTATCTCTCAATTTTAGATTACTTTTGTAAGGATTTATTCAACAGGATGAAAAAAACAATCATTGGTTTATTTTTATTGGGAGCTGTCATGGTACAGGCTCAAGAAGACTCTATAAAGATTTTAAAACCATTAAAAGGATCAACAACAAATGATTCGGTGACCTATTTTAAAACAAAAATAGATGATTATAAATTTTGGACAAATGGGCGTAAGCCTGAAGTTATTGATACAACATTAAGCATCAATAATTATTACAACCAAAATTTTATAAGACGAGATGCATTTGGTAAATTATTTTTTCCTAATGTAGGAGGAGTTGTAGTGGATTTAGAATACCAAGATGCACCGTTTAATTCTTCAATGTTGCCAACCGGTAAAAAGTACAACTATTACCAGGCAAATGATATCAAATACTATGATGTCAAAACTCCTTATACCGAATTTATTTATGAAAATGGAGTAAAAGAAGGTAATTTTTTGTCTTCAACATTCTCACATAATATCAACAAACAATTCAATTATACATTTCATTACCGAGGTTTAATTTCCGAAGGACGCTACCGTCATGAGAAGGCACAGAATAATACGTTCGTATTTTCCTCAAATTACAAAACAAAGTCAGAACGATTTAAATTATGGTGGCATTATGCAGCTCAGAATTTGAAGAATAATGAAAATGGGGGAATCAGAGATATCAACGATTTTATTTTGCAAGACGATCGTAGAATCACAAATGTACGTAATATTCTAGTAAATTCTCAAACAGCGAAATCGGAATTTGATGCGCGTCGAATAGAATTGAATGCATCGTATGGAATTCTAAAGAAGATGAATGAGAAAGATTCTACTTTTTATAATCCAATCGAATTAAAAAATAAATTTTCGTACGAAAAACAAAAATTCAGATACGAGGATTCTTCTCCTGTCGCAGATTTATACTCTAGTCCCATCATCACAGGTTTCGGTACTAATAATCGTAAAAGTGCCACCGATTTTTCGAATACAACAACAGCTGGTTTCCAGTGGACAGATCGTGTGAAAATAGAAGCGGGTGTTAAATTTCAGAATTTGCGTATTTTCTCTGATCAGCCATTGGTCACTTCAGCAAAAGATATCAATGAGGTTGTAATTTATGATGTAAATAATCCTAAGGAGGTTAAGGAAAATCTTTTTGGAGTAGTTGGTAAAGTTGATTTTGATTGGAATGAGAAATTAAAACTTTACGGAAATGTAGAATTTTTACAATCCGATAATTACAAAAGTGTTTACAATGTAGATGCTGTTTTAGATATAACACCGATTGTTGGTTATACACTATCTGCCGGAGCAGTGTTACAGTCAAAAATTCCGTCACTTAATACCATTTACAACCAAAGTTTCTTTGCTGATTTTAACTATGCGAATAAATTTGAGACAGAAAATATCCAAAAACTTTTCGCGAAACTAAATTTAGAAAAGGTTAATACAACGTTAGAAGCAGCTATTTACAATATCGATAATCATGTTTATTTAGATGCTGATTTAACATACAAACAATTGACAGATAACCTAAATTACGTTAAGATTAAAGGAGAAAATCATTTAAGATTTGGAAAAATAAATTTGGTGTCGACAGCTCAATATCAAAAAGTTTCGAAAAATGAGCAGTATATGCCGCTTCCTGATTTCTTAATTCGTGAAACATTGTACTGGCAAGGTGAACTATTCAATAAAAATGCACAATTGCAGGCTGGTATTAATGCCACGTATTTTACAAAATACAACGGTTTGCGTTATATCCCGGTTATTAATGAATTTGCGTTACAGGATCCGACTAGTGTTCAGGAAATTGGCGGTTATCCGATTTTGGATATTTTCATTAATTTCAAAGTACGCAACATGCGTTTTTATATCCGAGGAGAACACATTAACGCATCGTTTACAAAACAGCCGGATTATTTTGCAGCCCCTAATGTGCCTTACAGAGATTTTAAATTTCAGCTTGGATTGAAATGGAATATTTTTAGCTAGTTTTGTGAGGTTGATTTCATGTTAGAAATTAGAAAAATAGAATATAAGGAATGTGAGGTTGAAACAACTTCAACATGACTAAAAATAAAATCAATAGAAACGACTTCAGGATGAGGTCGTTTTTTTTGATTAAAAATTTTATAGTGTTTGATGGACGAAGAAAATGTTCTTGAAAAAGAGTTAACTATTTTGGTTCAAACGCTGTCTAAAATCATTTGTATAGAATAGTTCTAAATAATTAATTTTAGAAAAATTTTAAACATGAAAAAATTACTGCTTTTACTTTGTTTTATACTTGTTCAAATTGGATTTTCTCAAGAGAAATTATCCATTGGAGAAATACAGAAAATAAATTCAAAATCATTGAATGCAGAACGGGAAATTTGGATTAATCTGCCAGAATCATATCATCATTCAAAACTCCAAAAAGTAAATTATCCTGTGATTTATGTGCTGGATGCAGAAAATAACTTTACATTTTTAACCGGAGTTGTCAATAAATTCCAGTCAGGCTTTTATCCGGAAATGCCGGAGTCTATCCTTGTCGGAATTACAAATAAGAACGGGGACAGAGCAAAAGATTTTACACATGTAAATGATGTCAATTTTCTACACTTTATTGAAACAGAATTGTTTCCTTTTATGCAGAAAAACTATCGTGTCAATGATTTTCGTCTGTTAATCGGACATTCTTTAGGCGGTTACTTTGCTTTAAAAACGTTGTACAATCATCCCAAAACGTTTAATGGCTATGTAGCGCATGATCCAAGTATTTGGTTTAATGATAAAGAATTGTTGAACGTTTATCAAAATGTAACTTCTCATAATTTTGAAAATCGGTTTTTAATGATAACCCAAGTTGGAGAAAATCAAAACGTGGATCATTTACGTGATCATTATCAAGGCATAAAAACAATTGATGAACGCTTGAAAGCATCGGACAATAAAACTTTAAGCTATTATTATAAGCAATATGTAGAAGAAGAACATGGGTCGGTTCCAATGATTGGTTCTATCGATTATTTGCGCTGGCAGTTTGAGGGATATCGAATTAATATCAAACAAATTCCCGATCATCCGAATCTCGTAAATGAATCTTTTGAAGCTGTTTCTAAGAAATTAAATCATAGGTTTCAACCAAGTGAAACGTATATCAATAATGTTGCAAATTATTTGATGAAACAAAAGAAAAATGAGTTAGCACAACAGTTTTTCGAACAAAATGCGAAAAATTTTCCTGAGAGCCAACAAACGAAAGATGAGCTCAAAAAATTCTTAGACTCCAATAAAAAGCTGTAATTTGGTAAAAACATTTTGATGAAAAAATTAATTTATTTTACAATTTTATCCACCACAACTTCTTTTGCTCAGGAATTACATTTGGAACAGGCGAAGAAAATATTTGAATTACCGACGCATTGTATTTCTGTTGAATACCCGAATAAATTAGGAAATGTACTAGGAAGTGAACACGATTTAAAAACACCGAAAGAATTGCGTCCCATTTTTTATGGGTGTTTCGATTGGCATTCTTCTGTACATGGATTTTGGTCGATTGTAAAATTGATGAAAGATTTTCCGGAATTGGATCAAAATAACCAGGTGAGAAATGAATTAAATCAATTGATAATACCTGAAAACGTAGCGGTTGAAATGTCGTTTTTCAATGATAAAAACAATAAGAATTTCGAACGGACATATGGTTGGGCTTGGTTGTTACAATTACAAATGGAATTAAACAATTGGCAGGATAAAGATGCGCAGGTTTGGGCAGAAAATTTAAGACCATTGACGGATTTGATTCTTGTAAAATACAAAGAGTATTTACCGAAATTAGTGTATCCAATTCGTACAGGAACTCATGATAATACAGCTTTTGGACTAAGTCTGGCAATAGATTATGCGCGTTCGGTAAACGATCAATCGTTCGAAAAAGCAATTATAGAGAATGCGAATCGTTTGTATGCAAAAGACAAAAAATGTAACATTGTGTTCGAGCCAAGTGGTTCTGATTTTCTTTCACCTTGTTTGGAAGAAGCGTTGGTTATGTCAAAAATTCAACAGAATGACGAATATAAAAAATGGCTGAAAAGTTTTTTACCGGAATTATTCAAAAAGAATTTTGATTTAAAACCCGGTGTTGTTTCGGATCGTACAGACGGACATTTGGTACATTTGGATGGATTGAATTTTAGTCGCGCTACAGCTTTGTATCAAATTCAAAACAAATTACCGGAATTAAATCAGTTGAAAAAAATCGCACAAAATCATTTGAATTATTCATTAAATAATATCACAAATGATGATTATATGGGAAGTCATTGGTTAGGTACGTTTGCACTTTACGCCTTGAAAACCAAATCCGAAACTCAAAATTAGCCATTAATGGGGATTTTATAAAAATAGGATTGCGCATAAATTTGTTTCAAACAAAAACGAATAAGAAACATAAAAAAGTTTATGAAAAAATATTTTTATATCATCATTGCGATTTTAGGTGTTGCAGCATTTGGATTTAGCCAATACAAAAAAAATCAACTGGAAGATCAATTGGCAAAATCCGGAAAATGTGTAGAAGGAGTTGTGGTTGAGACAAGCGGTACTTTTAAACGTCCGAAAGCAACTATACAATATCCTGTGAACGAAGAAGTTTATGAAGTTACGTTGCAATCAAGAGCTGACGTAGATGAAGTGGTATTAATGAAATATGATACGTTGAATCCTGAAGAAGTAATGATTGTAGATAACTGTAATTAATTATAGTCTCAAGTTTAAATTAAAAATCCACCAAGTAGTTGGTGGATTTTTTTATGAGTAAAATTATATTTCTTCTAAACTTGGAATGAATTCTCTTTCGATTTCTTCAAAAGTTTGTGTCAAATCAACAAGGTTATCTTGTGTGACTAATTTTGTACGATAAGGTTTGAAATTGGGAATACCTTTGAAATAATTGGTATAATGCATTCGGGTTTCTAAAATACCGGTACGTTCACCTTTCCAATCAATGGCCCATTTTAAATGGTTTTTAGCAGCTTCCATTCGTTCGATAATGGTAGGTTCTGCTAATAATTCTCCGGTTTCGCGATAATGTTTTATTTGTTCAAAAATCCATGGGTATCCAATTGCGGCACGTCCAATCATTACGCCATCTACACCATATTTCTCTTTGTATTCAATCGCTTTTTGAGGTGAATCAATGTCGCCATTTCCAAAAATTGGAATTTCAATATTTGGATTTGCTTTTACTTTTGCAATTGGTTCCCAATTGGCTTCACCTTTGTACATTTGTGTTCGTGTACGACCATGAATAGACAATGCTTTAATGCCTGTATCTTGTAAACGTTCTGCAACTTCGTATATGTTGATAGAATCTGAGTCCCAACCCAAACGAGTTTTTACTGTAACAGGTAAATGAGTACTTTCAACAACCGATTTTGTTAAACGTACCATCAAATCAATATCTTTTAAAACACCAGCTCCGGCACCTTTACAAACCACTTTTTTTACGGGACAACCAAAATTAATGTCTACGATATCCGGTTGAACGGTTTCAACAATTTTTGCTGACATGGCCATAGCTTCTTCATCTCCTCCAAATATTTGAATACCGATTGGACGTTCATAATCAAAAATATCTAATTTTTGACGACTTTTAATTGCGTCACGAATCAACCCTTCAGAAGAGATAAACTCTGTGTACATCAAATCTGCACCATGCATTTTGCATAACCTGCGAAATGGCGGATCGCTTACATCTTCCATCGGCGCAAGCAATAAAGGGAAGTCTGGTAATTCTATGTTTCCTATCTTTACCACGAAATAATTTTTTGCAAAATTACATAAAAGTTATGAAACAAAATCGAAAGACCGAAGGTGTAAATCAATATTTAAAGTTTTCTGCAATGGGAATGCAGATGGCTGCTGTGATTGCTTTGTTTACATGGTTAGGAACTATTTTGGATAAAAAATTCGAAACAGAGCAACCATTATGGACGGCTGGCTTATCTTTGCTGGGAGTTTTTGCAGGGTTATATTTGATGTTAAAGCAATTACCGAAAAAATAATCAGATGATCAAGAAATTTATTTTTTTAGCTTTCACTTTTATTATGATGATTGCACTTTTTTGTGCCATTCATTATGCAATTGTGGTACATTACAATTTTAGCGAAAATCCGCTGATTGTACCAAAGATGTATTTAATAATTGGTTTAATTACCTTAATGATTTTACAAGTAGGATGTTTTGTGAAGATAAAATTCCCTGATTATGTTGGTTTTGCCTTTATGGGAGGGATGATTGCGAAGATGGCTGTTGTGTTAGCTTTGGTTGTTGTGAATCAAGAAATTAAATCGAATGTAGTGCAATTAATTATAAGTTATTTTGTAATTTTGCTAGCCGAAGTTTTAGTGTTTATTCGCTTAATTAATTTAAAGTTAAAAAAAGTTTAATGATTTTTAGCATTTGACTTTGGTAAGTGGTTAATTTACTATAATTTTGCACGCAATTTAGAAACAAAGGAATTATACATGAAATTTTCAGCGTTATTAGCGTTTTTGTTACTTTTCAATTTCGGATTCGCCTCTACAGCGGTTCCGCATGAGAATCTTCCAAAAACGTTTGAGGAGTTAATTAAAAGTGAGCAAGTGAAAAACCAAGAGGAAGCTGCTAAAGTGAAATCTGGTGAATCTACATTTAACCCAGTACCAGGTATTATGCACCACATTGCTGATGCTCACGACTGGCATTTTTTTGGAGAAGGAGAAAAGAGTGTTTCTATTCCATTACCAGTTATATTATGGGATGACAATGGATTAAATGTTTTCATGTCTTCTAAATTTCACCACAATGAGGCTGTTGTAGAAAGTAATGGAAATTACTACATTAACTACCACGAAAAAATCTACAAAACAGACGCACAAGGTTCTGTTACTCCACATGTAGATGAGAAAGGAACTATTCATTTGGAAAATGCAAAACCTTTGGATTTTTCGATTACGAAAAACGTAGCGTCAATGTTATTGTCTTTTGTGATTTTAATCTTAGTTTTCTCTGCAGTTGCTTCTAACTACAAAAAAGGAAATATGGTACCAAAAGGTATCGCAGGATTTATTGAACCAATTATCATTTTTGTTCGTGATGAAGTCGCAATTCCAAATATAGGAGAGAAAAAATATGCGAAGTTTATGCCTTATTTATTAACGTTATTCTTCTTTATCTGGATCAACAACTTATTAGGGTTATTACCAGGTGCAGCTAACGTTACAGGAAATATCGCTGTTACATTTGTATTAGCATTTATCGCTTTAATTGTTATTAATTTTTCAGGAAATAAAGGGTATTGGGGACATATGCTGTGGATGCCTGGCGTTCCGGTTCCTGTGAAAATTATTTTAGCTCCAATTGAATTGATTGGGATTATTACGAAGCCTTTCGCTTTAATGATTCGTTTATTTGCGAACATTACTGCTGGTCATATTATCATCATGTCGTTAATCTCGTTGATTTTCATTTTCCAAACAGAAGCAATGGCAGGAGGTTCTATCCCATTGGCATTATTTATCTACTGTTTAGAATTGTTGGTAGCAGCGTTACAAGCTTTCGTATTCACAATGCTAGTTTCTTTATTCATCGGAACAGCAGTTGCTGAACACGAACATCATTAAAATAGAATATAAAAAACAATAAAATAATTTTTTAATAATTAAATACAATTATCATGACAGGAAGTATTGCAGCAATCGGAGCTGGTTTAGCAGTTTTAGGAGTTGGTTTAGGTATCGGTAAAATCGGTGGATCAGCTATGGAAGGAATCGCTAGACAACCAGAAGCGGCTTCAAAAATTCAAACAGCTATGATTATCGCAGCAGCCTTAATCGAGGGTGCAGGTTTATTTGGTATCGTAGTTGCGTTATTAGGTAACGGATAATATTTGAATTAAAATTAGCTTCAATAACGGTTGGTTGTTGAAGCTAATTCATTAAAAAATTAATTAGTAAAAAATAAAATTTAATACATACACACAATGGATTTAATTACACCTTCAGTTGGTCTTATTTTTTGGACTGCGGTCGTATTTATCATCTTATTAGTATTGTTAAGATCATTAGCTTGGAAACCAATTTTATCTGCAGTTAAAGAAAGAGAACAATCTATCGAGGATGCATTAAACGCAGCTAAAAAAGCAAAAGAAGAGATGACTTTATTAAACGCTCAAAACGAGAAGATCATGAAAGAAGCTCGTGCTGAACGTGATGCTATCTTGAAAGAAGCGCGTGAAATGAAAGAAAATATCATCAACGAGGCGAAAAATTCTGCAACTGTAGAAGCAAACAAATTAATTGAAAATGCTAAAACAGCGATCCAAAATGAAAAAGCATCAGCTATGGCTGATATCAAAAATCAAGTTGGACAGTTGTCAATTGAAATTGCTGAAAAAATCTTAACGAAAGAATTGGCAGACAAATCTGCTCAAGAAGCTTTGGTTAATGATGTTATTGATCACGTAAAATTCAATTAATCATGGCAGGATTCAGAGCAGCACATAGATATGCTAAAGGTTTGATGGAGTTTGCAACTGAAGCAAATCAAACAAACGAAGTGTATGCTGAAATGAATGAAGTTAGTCACATCATCAAATCAAATGACGATTTAAGAATTTTCTTAAATTCACCGGTGATTGATGTGAAGAAAAAAGAAGTTGCGTTGAGCGAGATTTTCAAATCTTTATCTAAAACTTCTCAAACATTCATTTCGTTAGTTGTAAGACATGGTAGAGAAAATATCTTGTCTAAAATTGCTGATCAATTTATTACATTATACGATCAGGCAAATAATATTGTGACAGCAGAAATTACTTCAGCTGTACAATTGGATCAACATACAATTGATAACATTATAGCAAAAGCAAAACAAACGTTAGCTGTAAATAGTCAAGTAAAAGTAGAAAACAAAGTTGATGCTTCTTTAATTGGAGGTTTCGTATTGAAAATAGGAAACAACCAAGTAGATTCATCGATTAAAACGAAGTTAGCTACACTTAAAAAAGATTTTTCGAAAAACGATTACATTCCTAAATTTTAAATATTTCACAGATGCCAGAAATAAATCCAGCTGAAGTATCAGCTATTTTAAAACAACAACTTTCTAGCTTCGATTCAGCAGTTGAATTAGCAGAAGTTGGAACCGTTCTAACTGTTGGGGATGGTATTGCTCGTGTTTACGGGTTAGACAATGCTCAATACGGAGAATTAGTAGAATTCTCAAACGGGTTAGAAGGAATGGTACAAAACCTTGAAGAAGACAACGTAGGTATTGTACTTTTCGGACCTTCAAAAGGTATTAAAGAAGGTGACACAGTAAAACGTACGAACAAAATTGCTTCTATCAATGTTGGTGAAGGAATGTTAGGACGTGTTGTTGATATGTTAGGAAATCCTATCGATGGTAAAGGACCTATCGAAGGACAATTATATGAAATGCCTATCGAGCGTAAAGCTCCTGGTGTAATCTACCGTCAACCGGTAAACGAACCGTTACAAACAGGAATCGTTTCAATTGACTCAATGATTCCAATTGGACGTGGACAACGTGAGTTAATCATTGGTGACCGTCAAACAGGTAAAACATCTGTTGCTTTAGATGCAATCTTAAATCAAAAAGAGTTTTACGATAGAGGTGAAACAGTTTTCTGTATTTATGTAGCAGTAGGACAAAAAGGTTCTACAGTAGCAGGAATTATGAAAACATTACAAGATCACGGTGCAGATAAATATACAGTAGTCGTTGCTGCAAATGCTTCTGACCCTGCTCCAATGCAAGTATATGCTCCAATGGCTGGTGCTGCAATCGGAGAATTCTTCCGTGACTCTGGTCGTCCTGCATTAATCGTGTATGATGATTTATCTAAACAAGCCGTTGCATACCGTGAGGTATCTTTATTATTACGTCGCCCACCGGGACGTGAAGCTTATCCTGGAGACGTATTCTACTTACACTCTCGTTTATTAGAGCGTGCTGCCAAAGTGATCAAAGATGATACAATTGCAGCTCAAATGAATGATTTACCGGAATCGATGAAAGGTATCGTAAAAGGTGGTGGTTCTTTAACTGCATTACCGATTATCGAAACGCAAGCTGGTGACGTTTCTGCTTATATCCCAACAAACGTAATTTCGATTACAGATGGACAAATCTTCTTAGAGTCTGATTTATTCAACTCTGGTGTTCGTCCGGCGATTAACGTAGGTATCTCTGTATCTCGTGTTGGTGGTTCTGCGCAAACAAAACCAATGAAAAAAGTATCTGGAACATTGAAATTAGATCAAGCTCAATACCGCGAGTTAGAAGCTTTCGCTAAATTTGGTTCTGATTTAGATGCAGCTACAATGAATGTAATTGGAAAAGGTGAGCGTAACGTAGAGTTATTGAAACAAGATGTAAACTCTCCAATTTCAGTAGAAGAGCAAGTAGCAGTTATTTTTGCGGGTACTAACGGGATGTTGAAAAACGTTCCTGTTAATAAAGTGAAAGAGTGGCAAGCGGATTTTATTGAGTTAATGCGCAACAAATATGCAGACACTTTAACATCTATCCGTTTAGGTAAATGGACAGATGAAATTATAGATGTATTGAAGAAAGTGATTACAGAAACTACTTCTAAGTACTAAGAAATATACAAATGAAACTTGAAGGTTTCAATCTTCAAGTTTCTTTTCATCCTTCATCTCAAATAGAATTATGGCAAATTTAAAAGATATACGTAACCGGATTACTTCTGTAGGTTCTACAATGCAGATTACAAGTGCTATGAAATTAGTATCTGCTGCTAAATTGAAACGTGCTACAGATTCAATCGTTCAGTTACGTCCTTATGCAGATAAATTACGTGAACTTTTACAAAATGTAAGTTCTACTTTAGAAGTTGAAGTAGGAGGAGCATTAACAGAAGAACGCGAAGTTAATAAAGTACTTTTAGTCATTATTAACTCAAACAGAGGTTTATGTGGAGGATACAATTCAAGTATTATCAAAAAAGTAAATGCTTTGTTGGCTGATGAATTAGCCGGTAAAGAAGTAGAGCTTTTAACAATTGGTAAAAAAGCATACGAAACGTTCAAAAAATCTCAATCAATCTACAAAAATGCATCAAGCATTTGGGATAATTTAAATTTTGCAGATGTAGCTGAGATTGCAGATGATTTAGTTGCTAAATTTGAAGAAGGTCAATTTGATCAAATCAGAATTATTTACAACCAATTTCAAAATGCAGCGGTACAAATCGTTCAAAATGAACAATTCTTACCAGTTGTTTTAGATAAAACAGAAGAGAAAGCTAACACAGCTGAGTTAGATTATATCTTCAATCCTTCTAAGGAAGAAATCTTGAAAGATTTAATTCCTCAAACGTTAAAAACGCAATTATTCAAAGCGGTATTAGATGCTAATGCTTCTGAACACGGTGCCCGTATGACTGCAATGCACAAAGCAACAGACAACGCAAGCGAGTTACAGAAAAACTTGAAAATCCAATACAATAAAGCTCGTCAAGCTGCTATTACAAACGAGATATTAGAGATCGTTGGTGGAGCAGAAGCATTGAATGCGTAAGACAAACGACTTTTATCTTATTTTAAATATCAAAAGCAATCTCTTTTATAGAGGTTGCTTTTTTTTTGCAATATTGTTTTTCGTTTAGTATGATTATTTATGAAGACTTTTTACTTTAATTGTATCAACTAAAAAGCCCTGAACACTGTTCAAGGCTTTTCTATTATCTCAATGAATTTTTAACATTCAATTTATTTCATCTGAAACAAAGGTCGAGAAGACATAAAGTCGTTTACACGGTCTGCAACTCCATCAATAACTTCTTCATTATCGATGTTCATTAAAACTTCGTCAATCAAATCTGCAACTGTCTGCATATCGGTTTCAACTAAACCTCTTGTCGTGATAGCAGCAGTTCCTAAACGAATACCAGATGTTACGAAAGGTGATTTGTCATCAAAAGGGACCATGTTTTTGTTGCATGTAATTTCCGCTAGTACCAATGCATTCTCTGCTTGTTTTCCTGAAATTCCTTTGTTACGTAAATCGATTAACATACAGTGATTGTCCGTTCCTCCCGAAACAATATCGTAACCTTTTGCCACTAAGGCAGCAGCCAAAGCTTTTGCATTTTTCACAACTTGTACGATATAATCCATGTAACCGTCAGACAAAGCTTCTTCAAAAGCAACCGCTTTAGATGCAATTACATGTTCTAAAGGACCACCTTGTGTTCCCGGGAAAACAGCACCGTTCAAAATTTGAGACATCATTTTTACTTCTCCTTTAGGTGTCTTCGCTCCCCAAGGATTTTCAAAATCTTTTCCCATCATAATTACTCCGCCGCGAGGTCCACGTAAAGTTTTGTGTGTTGTTGTTGTCACGATATGACAATGAGGCATCGGATCGTTTAAAATTCCACGAGCAATCAATCCGGCAGGATGAGAGATATCGGCCAATAATAAAGCGCCCACTTCGTCTGCCACTTCACGGAATTTAGCATAATCGATGTCGCGAGAATAAGCAGAAGCACCACAAATAATCATTTGAGGTTTTTCTTTACGTGCAGTTTCAGCCATTGCTTCGTAATCGATACGTCCGGTTTCTTTATCTACACCGTAGAAAGAAGTTTGATACGTTAAGCCAGAAAAATTAACAGGAGAACCGTGTGTTAAATGCCCACCATGTGATAAATCGAATCCTAAGATTTTATCTCCCGGTTTTAAACAAGCCAAATAAACTGCAGCATTTGCTTGAGAACCTGAATGTGGTTGTACGTTTGCATATTCTGCGTTGAATAAAGCTTTCAAACGCTCAATAGCGATCGTTTCTACTTCATCTACTACTTCACAACCTCCGTAGTAACGTTTTCCTGGGTAACCTTCTGCATATTTATTTGTTAAAACAGAACCCATCGCGCGCATTACATTGTCAGAAACAAAGTTTTCTGACGCGATTAATTCAATTCCGTTTAATTGTCTTTCTTTTTCTTCTTCAATCAAATCGAAGATTACATCATGTGCCATGTTTATTGTTTGTATATTATCTTTCAAATATAAGATATTATCTCTTCATTTAAAACCAACTTATAGAGAACATTATCATAAATTTCATCAACAATTTATTCACGAAGATGTATTTTGTTTGGGCGTTCCCTTCGGTCGGGCTATACGTTACAATCTTTGTTTGTTGAAAAAAAACAAACAAAGGATTTTCACTTCTATCCCTAACGCGTTTTAAGTTTTGAGTAACGCGTAATAATTTCGTTGTCTTTCCGAGCATATTGAGGAATCTTTCAATGTGATGCTGAAACGAATTCCGAATTTCTAACTTCGGGATTCATCTACTATCAAATACTCTCATTAAATTTACATGATGAAAAATCCTACTTTTTGTATCGGCTTAATGTCTGGAACCTCATTAGATGGTTTGGATATTTGTTATGTTAGGTTTGAGAACACTGATTCGTTTGAAATCCTAGAGGCAGAAACCATTTATTACACATCAGATTGGCGGACGAAATTAACTGAAGCTTATCAATATGCTGCGATGGACTTGGGTAAGTTAGATGTTGAATTCGGCTATTTTCTTGGTGACCAGGTCGCTGAGTTTATGCAAAAGCATAACATTCAGAAAGTTGATTTTGTTTCTTCTCACGGGCAAACCATTTTTCATCAGCCACAACATTCTTTTACATTGCAAATAGGGAATGGAGCTGCAATTGCTTCCCGGTGTTTCCAGAAAGTCGTGTGTGATTTTCGGACACAGGATGTTATTCTTGGAGGACAAGGTGCACCTTTGGTTCCGATTGGTGACGAATTGTTGTTTCATCAGTATGATGCTTGTTTAAACCTTGGGGGATTTTCAAACATTTCGCTGAACAGAAATAATAAGCGAATTGCATTTGATATTTGCCCTGTTAATATTGTATTGAACCATTATTCAAAATTGGAGGGGCTTGAATATGATAAGAATGGAGCACTTTCGAAACAAGGAGATGTTCATCAAGATTTGGTGGAGGAATTAAATCAACTTCAGTTTTATCAACAACCTTTTCCAAAATCATTGGGATTTGAATGGGTAGAAGCTAAGTTTTTAACAATTGTTGATAAGTACGAGATCTCAACCGAAGATAAGTTAAGAAGTTGCGTTGAGCACTTTGCAATTCAAATTCATAAAATCTTTACTGAATACGATATTAACAATGTGTTGATAACCGGGGGAGGAGTTCGAAATTTATTTTTTATGAACCGATTACGAGAATTGTGCGGGATCGAAATCATCGTTCCAACCGATAGTTTAATTGACTTCAAAGAAGCATTGATTTTTGCTTTTCTAGGATATCGCCGTTTAAATAACGAAATAAATTGTTTGGCATCGGTAACAGGAGCTTCAAGAGATCATTCTTCAGGAATAATATATAATCTATAAAATCTATATAATTAATAGAGTTTTAAATATTTTATTTACATTTGTCTTGTTACCAAGAATAAATGTAGGATGAAATACGAAAAAAATAAAGATATTATTTTATTGCATGGCTTGTTCGGAAGCCTTAGCAATTGGGAAGATGTGATCAAAAATTTAGAAAAAGATTACAATGTTTTTACACCAACTTTACCATTGTTTTCTAATCAGCTAAAAAGAAATTCGCTTCAATCATTGGTCCATTTTTTAGAAGATTATATCGAAGCTAATCATATTCATCACCCTATTTTAATTGGGAATTCTTTAGGCGGGCATCTCGCATTGTTGTATGCTTTAGCCCATCCGACCCTTGTCAATAAATTAATACTTGCAGGTAGTTCGGGATTATATGAAAATAATTTACAGGCATCTTTTGTTCGCATAAGAGATTACAACTATATTAAAAATAAAGTAGAAGAAATCTTCGAGACGAAAGATGTTGTAACGAAAGAATTAGTCGATGATGTTTTTTCTACAGCAAATACACCGACGAAAGCGTTGTCTATTATCTCTATTGCGAGAGATGCGAAACGGCAAAATTTAAAACATTTGTTGCATAAAATAAATCAACCTGTATTATTGGTATGGGGAAAGCAGGATATTGTTACTCCTCCGGATGTAGCAGAAGAATTTTATACCCATTTGCCCAACGCAAGATTAGCGTTTATAGATCGGTGTGGCCATGTTCCGATGATGGAACAACCTGTGATTTTCAATGAATATATTAATCAGTTTTTAACGGCGTAAGTATGAATCATCCTGAATATTTAGCATTCGCTTTACCCGCCTTTTTTCTGTTTCTATGGTTAGAATATGCTGTAGTAAAAAGGAAAAAATTAAAGAATATTTATAAATATGAGAGTTCAATTTCTAATATTTCAATTGGAATTGCAGAACGATTGTTAAATCTATTTATCACAGCCAGCTTTTATCAATTGTATAATTGGATATATGAAAATTATCGCCTTTTAGAGATTTCAAATGCTTGGTGGATCTGGATATTGATGCTTTTAGCAACAGATTTTGTTTGGTATTGGTATCATCGATTAGGACATGAAGTGAATATTTTTTGGGGTGCACATATTGTTCATCATCAATCTGAAGAATTTAATTTTACAGTTGCAGCACGTATCACAACATTACAAGCAATTATACGAAATGTATTTTGGTGTGTATTACCCTTTATAGGGTTTCATCCGAATTTGGTTATGACAATTTTGGTTGTACATGGAGTGTATTCTTTTTTTACACATACGCAGATGTTAGAGAAGCAAAGGTGGTTGGAATATATTTTTATTACTCCTTCTTTGCATGGCGTTCATCATGCCTCAGACGAAAAGTATTTAGACAAGAATTATGGCGATGTCTTCGTTTTTTGGGACAAATTATTTGGAACGTTTCAGAAAGAAGAAGAAAAGCCGAAATATGGTTTAACCCATCCTATTAATAGTTATAGTTTTCTGTGGCAACATTTTCATTATTATTTTGAGCTGTATGAAGCTGCAAAAAGAAAATCATCAATCAAAGAAAAATTAATCATTTATTTTGGCAGTCCGGCAGTTATGGATCAGGAAATTAGGCCGGTGATAGAGAAAAAATGGTTGTCAAAAAATAAATCGGAAAGTTATAATTTTAAATACAAAGGATACATTAATGGACAACTTATTTTATCGTTTGCCATGATGATTGCCCTGACGTACTATTTTGAGAAATTCGATGAATTCACAAAAATTTCTTTTACCGCATTTGTGTTGATTTCATTAATTAATATTGGTGCACAGTTGGAACAAAAAAGATGGTTGCCGTATTTAGAACATCTTAGATTTCTGCTGTTTTGTAGCTATTTTATTATCGAAAGTGAACATTATATGCTGTTCATTCTACCATTGGGTTTCATTGTTGTCATGGAAAAAATATTCAATTTTAGTAACTGGTATCAAAAAAGTATTTTGAAAATTATTTAGAAGTTCATGGATAATTTACACTTTATTGTACGATTAGGATTAGGCAATTAAAAACGGCTGCATTACTTTTACCGAACTAAAAAAAGAATAAATGATCGTTTCGAAACTTTTTAACAAATTTTTTCATAGCCAGACTTCAGGAGGAATTTTACTTATTTTCTGTACCGCCTTCTCATTATTATTAGCCAATTCACCATTTGCTGAATCTTATGATTCCATTTGGCAAGTGGATATGTTTGGACATTCATTTGCGCATTGGATAAATGACGGACTAATGGCGATCTTCTTTTTCTTAATCGGTTTAGAATTAAAAAGAGAAGTTTTTGTAGGTGAATTATCAGATACCAAAAAAGCAATTTTACCGGTGTTTGCTGCATTGGGAGGAATGTTAGTCCCGGCATTTATTTTCTTTTTGGCGAATAAAGGAACAGATACAATTCACGGTTTTGGTATTCCGATGGCGACAGATATTGCTTTTGCTGTAGCTATTATTACAATGCTGGGAAATCGTGTACCCTTATCGTTAAAAGTTTTTTTAACAGCTTTAGCAGTTATCGATGATTTAGGCGCGATTGTAGTCATTGCGTTGTTTTACCCAAATCCGGAATTACCTTTAGATTTCACACAGTTTGGAATTGCAATTGTAATTCTCTTAGGGCTTTTTGCTTTGAATAAACTGAAGGTAAAAAATATGATTCCATATATTATTGGTGGAACTGCTGTGTGGTGGTTTATGCTGCATTCAGGGATTCATGCAACCATTGCCGGAGTTTTGGTGGCATTTACCATTCCGTTCGAAAAAGATGACACCAAATCTCTTTCTGCAAAAATGGAAAACGCTTTACATATTCCTGTAGCATTTATTATTTTACCTCTGTTTGCTTTAGCAAATACTGCAATTACTATAGATGGAGGAGGATTGTCACATTTTAGTATCCCTTTGGCTACAGGTATTTTCTTAGGATTAGTTGTAGGAAAACCAATTGGAATTACATTGTTTACCTTTATAGCGGTGAAATTAGGTTTATGTGAATTGCCAACGGCGGTTAATTTTAAACGCGTTTTCGGAGTTGGTATCTTAGGAGGAATTGGATTTACAATGTCTATTTTTGTTTCAATGCTAGCGTTTAAAGATCCAAGTTATATAAATGAAGCAAAACTGATGATTCTTGTAGCATCTTTAACGGCTGCAGTCGTTGGCTTTATCGTATTAAGAATTTTATTAACAACAAGACAAGATTATTCAGATTAATTGAGAAGTTAGCATAATTAAAGAATAGAATCGAATTTTTCTTCAGAAGAATTCGATTTTTTTATTCTTACGCGTTGTATCTTCGTGTAAAATTTTAAATAAATGAGAACGTATCAAGAAACAATCAATTGGTTGTTTACAAATTTACCAATGTTTCAACGCGTAGGAGCATCTGCAATGAAAGCCGATTTAACAAATATTACTGCTTTGTGCGAATATTTAGGGAATCCGCAAAAGAAATTTAAATCAGTCCATATTGCAGGAACAAATGGTAAAGGAAGTACGTCTCATATGTTAGCTTCAATTTTTCAGGAAGCCGGTTATAAAGTAGGTTTAACAACCTCTCCTCATTTAAAGGATTTTAGAGAGCGTATTCGTGTAAATGGAGTAATGGTTGATGAAGAGTTTGTGATTAATTTTGTAGAGAAGCATGAAGAAAAAATTATTCAGCAAAAAGCTTCTTTCTTCGAAATTGCAATAGCAATGGCTTTTGAATATTTTGCTCAACAAAAAGTAGATATTGCAATTATCGAAACAGGTTTAGGAGGACGGTTAGACTCTACAAACATTATCTTGCCTGAACTTTCTGTAATTACAAATATAGGATTAGATCATACGCAGTTTTTGGGCGATACATTGGATAAAATTGCTTTAGAGAAAGCTGGGATCATTAAACCAAATACTGCTGTAGTGATTGGAGAGACAACTACTGAAACAAAATCTGTTTTCGAACAGATTTCAAAAGAACGAAATGCAGATGTACTATTTGCAGAAGATAAACATTTTCAAGATTTGCCCTCAGATCTGAAAGGTTCTTATCAAATCAAAAATAAACGTACTGTTTTAACAGCAATTGAACAACTGCAGAAGCAAAACTGGAATATTTCTGGAGAAAACATTTCAAATGGATTATTGAATGTTGTTAAAAATACAAGCCTTCGTGGACGTTGGGATGTTTTAGGTCATGATCCTTTAATTGTAGCTGACACGGCACATAACCCTCATGGTTTGGTAGAAGTTTCGAAACAAATAAACGAACAAGCGTATAATCAACTGCATCTGGTTTTAGGATTTGTAAACGATAAAGATGTGTTATCTATTTTGAAATTTTTTCCCAAAAAAGCAACTTACTATTTTTGTCAACCAGATGTTCCTCGTCAATATACGATTGACGAATTATACAAAATCATTCCGGAAGAGATGAAAGACAAACATTTTTTTGATACAGTAGAAAAGGCTCTGTTAGCAGCTAAGAAAAATGCATCTGAAAATGATATGATTTACATTGGAGGAAGTACTTTTGTTGTGGCTGAGGTTATTTAATTCTAGAATATAAGTTAAATATTAATCTGAATAGAGTAAAATAACAGTTTGTTTGTATCAAGTTAAAACGATAACCATAATTTAGTATTCAACTAAAAAAGGAGAACGATGAAGTTCTCCTTTTATAGTTAATAGCACGATGCTTCCACGATTCAATAACCCGAATTTCTCCTCTCTTTTCGTTGAATAATCACAAATCGCTAGACATTTTTTGGTTTTACCCTCTATAGATTTCGCGCTTGTTTTAGCAGGGATCCGGCCACTTTTCGGTTTTAATTTATGATTTTTTAAAAAATATTTAGCGATATAACAATGAGTTAGGGTATTTGTGTAAAATAAATGTAAATTTCGTTTGGAGTTTCGGAAAAATGGGTTGTATATTTGCAATCCCAATACGAAAGACGAGTAGTATTGTAGTTGACATAGGAGCTTATAAATACCGGAAATTATTT
>NZ_KB908292.1 GCF_000382425.1 Empedobacter brevis NBRC 14943 = ATCC 43319 | reverse complement strand
TAAAAAGATTAAATACTAATATTGATTTAATCGTCATAGAGAAGGTTAGTTAATCTTATTTGGATTATGGTAGTATACCGGTTGTGTGAATAAATAAAACAATAATGTCAAAGAAATAATAGGAACTAAAACCTATTTAAAAATATTAGGGTGACTATAGCTGCAGGGCTCACCTCTTCCCATTCCGAACAGAGAAGTTAAGCCTGCCTGCGCCGATGGTACTGTTACTTACGGGAGAGTAGGTCGTCGCCAGTTTTTAATCAAAAGCCTCAAGTAATTTACTTGAGGCTTTTTTTATGGAATAAAATAAAGGTTTTAGGATAAGGAATCCTGAAAGCTAGTTTATTTTTTTTCTTCTACAAAAGATTGAAACGGAGAGCCTGACCGAGGATTTACATTATTTGTTTTTGAATTATTAAGAATTAATTTGTTTTAAAATTGTTTCAGTTATCTTTTTATAATTTCGATTAAAGTGATGATTACCACCTAAATAAATAACTTTTTTATTGGTTAAAGTGATTTTTTTGTAAGGATAGTTTATTCCGTAATCACTTAAAATAATAGATAAATGTAACTTAGGAAGATTGTTGATTTCTGGAATTGTATTCCATTCTCCACTTACATTTTCAAAAATTAAATTTTTATAATGAATTTCAAGATCAGCTGTTTCGTAAGGATCTAAAAGAATAAGTTGATGGATTTTTTCTTTAGTTTTTGTTGGAAGTTGATTAATAATAAATGGAATCGCATCAGCTCCAAAGGAATAGCCTATAAATATAATTTCTTGATTTTGATGGTGTGTGAATTTCTCTTCTAAAAATTTTGCTAATATCTCAGCCGTTTTTTTAGGATCTCTTTCATTCCAAAAATAAACTTTAGAATTTAAAGCGTAGATATCATAGCCTTTCTGATGAAGATTCTTACATATTGATTGTGAAAAAGGTCCTAATCCAGCATCACCACTTAAATAAAATAAAATAGGCTTTGTATTGTTGTTATGTTCCCAAACTTTAAGAGGCAATGGATCTTTAATATCGACATCATCTCCTTTTGTACGCAAGATGTACAAACCGACAGTGATAATAATCAATCCAAATAGTATAAAGTTTTTAGTTTTCATCTTCAGGTTTCATTACTTTATTTAGTGCTTGCGGAAGTTGAATAAGTTCCACATCATTTCCATAAACTATATATTTATTGATCCAATAACTAGCATATTTTTCTTTAAAATCGCGCATCGTTTGATATTGTTTAAACGTTCCGATACGTTGATAGGCAAATTTCATTAGCTGCTCGGCAATATTGTTCGGTTTATCTAAACCAGCTAAAGGTGTTAAACCAATATTGATGTATTTTTTTTGATTGTTTTTGGCATGATTAATTAATGCAATTATAACAGCATCTATACTACCATTTGGTGAATCGGCAGTTCTCCGAAACAAATCGTAAGTCATTTCATCTTTTGTATAATCTGGAATAACATTCAGAAATGTAACCACTTTATTTTCTTCATTTTTTAACGTAATAATGGTTTGATTTTTTAATGTTTTACGTTCAAATTTTCCTTCTGCAAATACAATTTCTTTTTTATCAAATTCTTTTAACCATTCATTTGATACAGCTTCAATTTCATTTAAAAATTCTTCTGTCAAAGGAGGCAAAATAACGTCAGTTTTAAATGCTTTTTTCTCTAAAGTGTTCAATGCATTACGCATCGATTTATGTTCTTTTCCTTGAAGATTGAAAGAATCAACTTCAATAATTCCTTCTTGTCCAATTAATAAATGTTGTTTTTCCAATCTTTTGAAATCAATTAAATCATCTTCAGAAACTCTATAGTAAGCAGTTTTTAAACCTCTTGTTTTACAATAATTTTCGAATTCTGAAATTAAATTTGATTTATACTTTGTATCACAAACAACATTATCCAAAACAATAGCGAAATTTATACCGATTTTATAAGAGACAAAACCATCGATTGTTGAAGAAAAATAAAGTGTTTTATCATCCATTACTTTAAAATAATCTAATGCTGAATTTCCATATTTTTCGATAATTTCTTCTGCTTCTTTATAATCCTGAACATCTTTTGTGTTATAATTTTTAGCTCTAAAAAAAGTTAAAATCAATAATATCCATGAGCTAAATCCAAAAAATATATTGATGTCTTTGAAATCTTGAGCAAAGGTTGTTCTCGGAACTAAATTATTTTCACTGAACAATAAGAAGTTTTGAAAAGTATAATAAAAAGCTTGATTCCAAGAGAAATCAACACCAAAGTGTCTTTTATCTATAAAATAGAAACTTAAAACATTAAAAATAAAAATTGAAAAAAAAGCAAGCAAGAAAATCGAAAAACCTTGTCTTAATCGTTTCAGATTTGTTTTCAATGGGTATTGATTTCTACTGTAAATTAACATTACAATTGACAAAAATGCAAATCCAGCTTCTTCGTAATCTAATGCTTTTAATATATTTCCGAAGAATGAAAGTATAGAAAATATTAAGGCAAAAATCCAAGCTGATTTTAATCCTTTGATGAGATAAGATGATGTAATCAATAAAGCAATTCCGATAAATAGAATCATCAATTTTGAAAGATGCATCAATTCAGTCGGTAAATACAATTTTTCAAGATGTAAACGTTCTGCAAGAGGAGGAGTGATGACTGAAATAATATTTATCATTCCTAATGTAAAGATCAAAACAGCAGGAAAAATTCGTGCAAATAATTTTCTTCCGTGCCACATAAAACTTAAACATCCAAAACCTAAAGGCAACCAAAATTCGAAAACTCGGTACAATAAAGTTGTAGCTAAACTTTGATTATGAGAATAGCCGAATTGCGTTAAAATATACACCATTGTAAATTCTACTGCACCCAGACCTCTCAAAAAAGGTGAAATAATCATCAATAAGACAGAAATCGTATAAGCCAAAGCAGCTACATCAAAAGTAGGTTGAATACCTAAAGCTAGCATAGCAATATAAACGTGTAAAATTCCTGTAATTTCAATGATTATTGAGATTAAAATCGTGAGATTAATATTTTTTCTGTTCAAAGAAGTTTCAAAAATTGGATTGATTTCTTCCGTAATCTTTGGAAATTTATTCTCTATAATTTGATAGAATTTATTTTTGGTTTTGAATGAATTAAAGATGAAGTAAACCAGAATTAAAATTATGCCTAATATAATCAATGAAATCCACGAGTCATTAAAATATTTATTGGTGTAAATACTATAAAAAATGATGGGAACACCAATGATGAAAACCGTTAATAATCCAATAAAACCATAAACAGAACTTGCTTGAATGACCTCATTTGTTTCAAGTTGTTGCTTTTTGATTTGTTTGGGTAAATAAGCCAATGAACTAATTCCTCCCGCTGGTAGAAAAACACTAATAAAATTCCGTTTGAGAAATAAATTTACAGCATCCCAAAACTTAAGAGATAACCCAATAGCTTTAAAACTTGTGATATACATTGCAGCTTGTAAGGAAATATAGAGAAGCGTAATTCCAAAACCGATTAATAACCAAATAGGTTTTGCATTTTTGATACTTGGGATTATCTGCATCATTTCTTTGCGTTCGCTTCTAAAAAATACAAATGCAAGCAATAAGATAAGTACCGCTAAAACCTGTTGCCAAGGGATTTCTCTATATTTTATAGATTTTTGGAACTTCATGCTGGAATAGTTAGTTTTATCACTTCAATTTATTAAAAAATTAAATATCAAAACTTATGATTTGTTTAAAAATAACTTATATTGAAAATAAAAATAAGTGAGGATAGTTGGATTAAATTTACGTCAAGCGACTTTGAATGATACAGATAGAACTTGGAATATTTTGCAGCAAGCAATTGCGAAAAGAAAAGAGGAAGGAAGCGAGCAATGGCAAAATGGTTATCCAAATCTAGATGTCGTTATAAATGATATTTCAAAAGGTTTTGGTTATGTAATTGAAAACGATAATAATTTAATCATTGGATATGTTGCAATTATTAATGAAATAGAACCTGCTTATACACAAATCGAAGGAAAATGGTTGAATGAAGAACCATATATTGTCATTCATCGATTGGCTGTTGCACAAGATATTAAGATGAAAGGTTTGGGAACTTGGGCGATGGAAGAAATTGAGAATATTACAATTTCTAAAAATATTCATTCTATAAAAGTTGATACGAATTTTGATAACGTAGGTATGTTGCGTATTTTTAATAAGTTAGGATATCACTATTGTGGAGAGGTTTATTTTGATGGGAGTCCAAGAAAAGCTTTTCAAAAATTGATAAAGTAGTGATTTCTTTATTACTGTTATTGTATATTTGTTTGATTTTAAATTATCAATAAATGAAAAAAAATTACTTACTTATTATTTTAGCATTTAGCATAAACTCTTTTGCTCAAACTCAGAAAAACAATTGGGTGGTTGGAGCTTCTTCTGCATTAGGTTTTAATTCTAGCCAATATGACTATAATAATGATTATGGGAAAGAAACAAAACATAAAATTAACCAGTTTGATGTTAATGTAACGGGAGGATATTTTGTAATTAATAATTTAGCGGTTGGTTTAGATATATCTTATAGAAATTCTGTAAGTACACTGGATTCATACCATTTTGATTTTATGGGAAACTCAATTAATCATAAACAAAAATCGAAAGGAAATTCAATTTCTATGATGCCTTTTGTTTCTTATTATTTTGCAAATGATTCTAAGTTTTATCCATATTTAAGTGGAGGACTAGGCTTCAATAGTTCAAAATATAAATACTATAGTGATGCTAATTATGATAGTAGTAGTAAAAACGATGCCTTTACTTGGAAAGTTAAAGGAGGTGTTTCATATTTCATAACTCCTTCTATTGCTTTAGATTTAGGCTTATCTTATGATCAAGTTAAATATAAAAAGGAAAAATACATACAAAATTCAGTAAATACATTTGGAGCAAATGTTGGCCTTAAGCTATTTTTATAGCCAATAATAGAAAAACTAAATAATCAAATTGATAAAAAGATTCCATTTTTGGAATCTTTTTTTATGAATTTATATAGGATAATTATGTTTAAAATATTAAAATGACATATTACCCTCTGATTTTGTATGGTATTAGTTTAAATTGTATAGTTTTATTTGATAAATAACATAATTTTAATAGGGTTAAAATTAAAAACTTATGAAAGTCGGATTGAAATGGAAAGTAGCTTTTGCAATTATAACACTGATTGCATTGGCTGGATTATTTTGGAAACCAGTTGTAGATATTCCAAATACAGGAGAATTCCTTAGTGAAGAGAATATTGTAAATTCAGATGTCGCTTGGATTTTGGCTGCTGCAGGTTTAGTGCTATTGATGACGCCAGGTTTATCTTTTTTTTATGGAGGAATGGTTGGAAAAAGAAATGTTATTTCTACAATGCTGCAAAGTTTTATTGCATTAGGCGTTATTTCGATTTTGTGGGTTGTAGTTGGGTTTTCACTGTCTTTTGGGGAATCACTTGGTTTTAAAATAAATGGAGAACATTACGGAATTATCGGGAATCCATTAAGTTATCCATTTTTTAATCATGTCGGAGCATTTCCACATAAAGATATGGCATCTACAATACCGTTTGTTCTATTTGCATTGTTTCAAATGAAATTTGCGGTAATTACACCAGCTCTTGTAACAGGTTCTTTTGCTGAAAGAGTACGTTTTATTTCGTATTTGTTATTTATGATTTTATTTAGTTTAATCATTTATACACCGCTTTGTCACATGGTTTGGCATCCAGAAGGTTTATTGAACAAATATTTTGGAGTAAAAGATTTTGCCGGAGGAACTGTTGTTCATATGAGCGCTGGATTTGCTGCATTGGCAGGAGCTTTGGTCATAGGAAAACGAAAAAATAGAGAACACAAACCTGCAAATATTCCATTTGTTATGCTTGGAACTGGAATGTTATGGTTCGGATGGTTTGGTTTTAATGCTGGTTCAGCTTTAGGAGCAAATACCACTGCTGCTCTAGCTTTTGGAACAACAACAATTGCTTCTGCTTCTGGAATGATGACGTGGATACTTTTTGATAGAATTAACGGACGTAGCGTTTCTGCTATGGGAGCATGCATAGGAGCGGTAGTAGGATTAGTAGCGATCACTCCAGCTTGTGGGTTTGTTACAGTTCCGGAAAGTATATTTTTTGGATTTATAACTGCGATAATTTCAAATATGGCGATGTATTGGAAAGGTTTAAAACGTATAGATGATACACTGGATGTTTTTGCATGTCACGGAGTAGGAGGAATTATGGGAATGATATTGACAGCTATTTTTGCTCATGGAGAAAATGCCAGCTTATTGCATGGAGGCTTAAATAGTTTTATACATCATATAATTGCGTTATTCTTTGTGTCCGTTTTCACTTTTTTTGGAGCTATAACATTATTTTACCTCACAAATAAAATGATTCATTTGCGTGTAAGCGATAGAGCTGAATTTGATGGATTAGACCTCTCTCAGCATAAGGAAACAATAAATGGGTAGAATTCCCGG
Organism: Empedobacter brevis NBRC 14943 = ATCC 43319; assembly: GCF_000382425.1. GTDB lineage: Bacteria > Bacteroidota > Bacteroidia > Flavobacteriales > Weeksellaceae > Empedobacter > Empedobacter brevis. The sequence continues at coordinate 453,786 of NZ_KB908292.1, read as the reverse complement.
TTTTTTTTTAAAAAAAGCCAACTACAAAAAGTAGTTGGCTTTTGAATTTATACTAATCCAGCACGCTTTAGCAAAGCAGCTGAAGTAGGTTGATGTCCTCGAAACTCTTCGTACAGTTTCATTGGTTCAATTGTGCCACCTGATGCTAATAATTTATAAAATTTATTGGCAGTATCTTTATTAAAAATTCCAGTCTCCTGGAAGAAAGAAAACGCATCGGCATCCAAAACTTCAGCCCATTTATATGAATAGTATCCTGAAGAATATCCTCCTTGAAAAATATGGGAAAATGATGTACTCATCATAGTTTTATCAACTTCCGGATATAATTCTGTTTGTTTGAAAGTTTCCTTTTCAAAAGCCTGTAAATCTTCAATTTCTATTAAATCATTTCCATGATAAGCCATATCTAACAAGCCAAAACTCAATTGACGAACAGTTTGATAACCTTCCATAAAACTTGAGGAGGCTCTTACTTTCTCAATTAATTCTTGCGGAATAATTTTTCCAGTTTGATAATGCTTTGCAAATAATTTTAATGCTTCCGGTTCATAACAGAAGTTTTCATAAAATTGAGAAGGTAATTCAACAAAATCCCAATATACATTTGTACCGGAAAGACTTTCGTAAGTCGTATTTGGTAACATTCCATGTAGAGCATGTCCAAATTCGTGGAACAAAGTAGTAACTTCCTGAAAAGTTAATAAAGAAGGGGTGTCTTTTGTCGGTTTCGTAAAATTACAAACAATCGAAACCTGTGGACGTTTGTTATGACCATTTACATTCGAAGCTTCTCTGAAACTTGTCATCCATGCACCGGGACGTTTTCCTGCGCGGGGAAAAAAGTCGGTATACAATAAACTTAAGAAATTATTATCCTGATCTAAAACTTCGTATGTTGTCACATCATCATTGTATTTGTCGATATAATCAGTTTCTTTAAATGTAATTCCATACAATTTAGTTGCAACTACAAATGCCCCTTGAACAACATTGTCTAATTGAAAATAAGGTTTTAATTCTTCATCAGAAAGACTAAATTTTTTCTGTTTCAATTTTTCAGCATAATACGCGTGATCCCAACGTTGAAGTATTTCTATCCTATCTGTAATTTTAGCAAAATCAGCCAACTCTTTAATTTCTTTTTCTGCAAATGGTTTTGCTTTCGTTAATAAATCATGTAAGAAATCTAAAACTGTCACTGGTGTTTTTGCCATACGTTCTTCCAAAACATAGTCGGCATGTGTTTTATACCCCAATATTTTAGCACGTTCGTGACGAAGTTTCACAATGTTTTTGACATTTTCTTCGTTGTTATATTCGTTGTCTTGATATGCTTTTACACCATTTGCTCGGAATAATTTTTCTCTTAATTCACGATTATCAGCATATTGCATAAAAGGAATATAGCTTGGTGCTTGTAATGTAATCAACCAACCTTCGTGATTTTTTTGCTCTGCATCAGCTTTCGCTTGATCAATTGCGTATTGAGGTAACCCTTTCAAGTCATTTTCATTTGTAATAATCAATTCGTACGCATTTGTTTCAGCCAAAACATTTTGTCCGAACTGCAATGAAAGCATGGCCAATTGCTTGTCAATTTCACGTAATTTATTTTTATCTTCTTCATTCAAATTAGCCCCGTTTCTAGAAAAGCCTTTGTATTTTTTTTCTAACAAATAGGTTTGCTCTTCTGTTAAATCGAATGCATCTTTCTGATTATAAACTGTTTTTATTCGTTCAAATAAATCTTGATTTAAGCGAACATCATTTCCAAATTCTGATAGTAAAGGCGAAACTTCTTGTGCGATTTGTTGAATTTCATCATTTGTCTCAGCCGAATTTAAATTGAAGAAAATAGAAGAAATTCGTCCTAACTTTTCCCCCGAAAGTTCCATTGCTTCTATCGTATTCGAAAAAGTAGGTGACTCGGGATTTTGAGTAATTGCCTCTATTTCTGCTTTCGCTTCTTCTATTGCTTTAATAAAAGCAGGCTTATAATTTTCATTTTTTATTTTAGAAAAAGGAGCACTTTCAAAAGGTGTATCAAATTTTTCTAATAAAGGATTGTTCATGTATGTTGTATTTTTTTGTTCGTATACTTATCGACTGCTTGTCTCTCAAAATCTAATCCAAACGTTAGGAATCTGACAAATCGTCAAATTTAATGCGCAATTAATTTGGAGTTATTTACATTTGTTTTAAAAGCAATTATTATGAGTGTCGTATTATTATTTAATCAGAAACCAACAGAAGAATGGCAAAGAAATTTGCAAGAATTATTGCCGGAAACTAAGGTTGAAATTTATCCAACGATTTCAAATCCAAATGAAGTTGAGTTTATTGCGACTTGGAAACCGCATGAAAACTATATTACTGAATTTCCAAATTTAAAAGTGGTTCAATCAGTTGGAGCAGGAATAGATCATTTACTGCATACAAAAATACCGGAGTCAATAAAAGTGACACGTATTGTAGATCCTGCGTTGAAACAAGAAATGTTTGAGCATGTTTTGGCTTGCGTAATGACTTCGATGAAAAATTTATTGACGTATTATAAAGATCAGCTTAATAAGGAATGGATACCTGAAAATTATCAATCTATCCATGAAACAACAATTACAATATTAGGATTAGGTGAAATAGGAAAGCTAGTCGCAGAACAATTTGTAAATTTGGGTTTTAAAGTGAAAGGTTGGTCAAATTCACCAAAAAATATTAATGGTGTCACATCATTTTCCGGAGCAGAAGAATTGAAATCTGTTATTTCCGATACTAATTTTATTGTAAATATCTTACCTCTCACTGAAGATACAGAAGGAATATTAAATAAAAATTTCTTTGATCAATGTTCAGTAAATACAGTTTTAGTTAATGTTGGCCGTGGTGCACATTTAATAGAAGAAGATTTAGTAGAAGCAATTGATAAAAAACAGATTAAAGAGGCGTATTTAGATGTTTTTAGGGAAGAGCCTTTACCGGAAAATCATCCGTTTTGGGTAAATGAATACATTTATGTAACACCTCATATAGCAAGTGTAACAAATGCAACAACAGCTTTACAACAAGTTGCTGAGAATTATAGAAAGATGAAAAACAATGATTCTTTATTGAATGAAGTTTCATTGAATAAAGGATATTGATTTTTTCAAAATGACGTAATATTTTGTTAAAAAGACGTATTGATGTTTTTACTTGTCAAAAAAATCTTTTAAAATTGTATTTGAAAAATTAATACGCAAAAATGAGTGATTACATTCAATTATATTCAATTGATAATATTCTAAGGACTTACAAAGAAGAAGCAACAGATAGGCGATTGGCAATTTTTGATGTGGGTCCTGAGAATAGCTATTATTTTGTTAAACGTAAACCCTATAAGTTTACGTCACTTGGGTTGATTTTAATAACAGCCGGAACATGTGAGATCACAGTTAATTTGGAACCTACTTTAATCAAGCGTGATGACATTATTGTTGTATTGCCAGGACAATTGTTCGAAATTATAGAACATTCTGCTGATTTTGCAGTACAAGCAATTTTTATTGATTCGGACTTAATTATAGAAGCAGGCTTCCATGTGAAATCAAATAATTTGGTCGAATTTTTATCATCTAAATATCCTAAAATAATTTCCTTGGATAAAAAGATTGTTCGAGATATGCGTTACAACCTGAATAAGATTAGCAAGTATACCATCAAAAACGAAAATATCTTTGCAAAGGATTTAGTATTGCATCATTTTTCTGTGTTGATGTATGAGATGGGAAATTATTACAACAAGGCTGTGAAAGCTAAAAGTACAACGAAAGAGGTCAGAAAAGAGGAATTAGCCAAACAATTTTTATATTTGGTTTCAACGCACTTCAGACGTCAACGTAATGTTCAGTTTTATGCGGACGAAATGTTTATCAGCCGAAAACATTTGACCAAGATTATCGTTGAAGTTTTTAATAAATCACCAAAACAAATTATTGCTGAAGCTATTGTGTTAGAAGCTAAAGTTTTACTTAAAAACCCTAAGTATAGTGTCTCGGATGTCGTGACGGATTTAAACTTTGTCGATACTTCTGTTTTTAGTAAATTTTTTAAAAATTATACAGGTTTTTCTCCTACAAGTTTCATCACATCTACTTAATAATTGATGTAAATCAATGTAAATTAAAAATTGTTGTAAATACGTCTTTTTGACATATTATTACGTTTATTATCCTAACTAATTTGTTAAATTGGATAGACCTTTGTTGCTCAAATTTTTCTTAATGCGTCTTTTGGTAGACTGTTAATTCGTGAAATTTGATTGAAAAGAATTTTATGGAGGTAGATTTAACAAAAAAAATATATGCTCAGATAGCTGCTATTGGTGGTTATGTACCTGAAAATAAACGAACAAACTCAGATCTGGAAAAAATCACAGACACTTCGGACGAATGGATTGTAAAAAGAACAGGGATTAAAGAACGTCGAATTTTAGAAGAAGGTTTAGCGACTTCTGACATGGCTGTAAGAGCTGTTCAAAACTTACTTGAAACATATAGCAAGAATATAAAAGATGTAGATGCGCTTATTGTTGCAACTTCTACGCCTGACATGTTAATGCCTGCTACAGCAAATATTATTTGTGAGAAATTAGGAATAGAGAATGTTTGGGCATTTGATATGAATGCTGCATGTTCGGGCTTTTTATATGCGTTAGATATGGGGGCTTCTTTGATAGAAAGTAAACGTTACAAAAATGTATTAGTGATTGGAGCTGATAAAATCAGTGCGTATGTAGATATAAAAGATCGTTCAACGAATATTTTATTTGGAGATGGGGCAGGTGTAGTTTGGCTTGAACCAACAAATGAAGAAGGAATTTTAGACGCCTTATTATTAAGTAACGGAACCGGAAAAGAATTTTTGAATATTGAAGGAGGAGGATCTTTATATCCTGCGAGTTCTCAGTTATTAGTAGATGAAAAACGTTTCATTAAGCAAGATGGAAAAATTGTATTCAAAAATGCAATTCAATCCATGAGCGATACGTGTTTAAATGTTTTGAAACGAAATGATTTTACAGTGGAAGATGTAAATTGGTTAGTTCCACACCAGGCAAATAAACGAATAATTGATGCTGTTGGAAACGAAATAAATATTGAAGAAGGTAAAACATTAATCAATATAGAGAATTACGGAAATACAATTGCAGCGACAATTCCATTATGTATTTGGGAGAATACATCGAAATTAAAAAAAGGAGATTTATTGATGTTGACAGCATTTGGAGCTGGTTTCTCTTGGGGAGCTAGTTTATTACGCTGGACAATTTAATCAATAGAAATCATATATTTTTGTTCAAGAAGAGCGACGAGAAATTGTTGCTCTTTTTTTATGTTTTTAAACGTTAAATTCTTCGTCACATTTTTTACACTTAAAAACTGTTTTGTAATAAATAGGGTATACCCAAAAAAATACAGAGGCTAAGATAGAAAGTAAGCCTTTTGTACCTTTCATTGATTTATAATTACTATAATATTCTTTACTTCCGCACTTAGGACAAGCAATGATCTCATCCAAATCGTTTGTGTAATCAAGTTGATCAATTTCTTCTAAAACTTCATTTGCTCGTATAGAATCTTCTTTCTTTATTTTTACTTTAACTCCTCCAAGGGCTTGTCCATAAAGAGGATTCATTCCGACAGAATGTTCATCAAAAACAAAAGCATCAATTTGTTCACTTTCTAATTTTGTTCGTAGAATATGGGCTTCTATAGCGCTGTCAAATACTTTTAAAGTAATAAGTTCCATGATGAATATGTTAAATCTTCGAAGATATATCAGTTATAAAATTAGTTCTTTTTAACTTAATTGTCTAAAATTTTTAGAAAATGAAGAGTATAATCAAATGTTTCGTTTTAATTGTATTAATGATGTCAAACCTAAATGCACAAAGTTTAAAACAAATTGTCTATAAAGACGGTGCTCAGAAGTTGAACGGATTGGTTACTGATCAAACAACTAAATCTCTACCTGGAGTGTTAATTCTTCCTGCTTGGAAAGGTGCAGATAATGAAGCAAAACAAGCCGCAATCGATTTATCAAAAGAAGGGTATGTGGCATTTATAGCAGATATATATGGAGAAGGCAATAACCCGAAAGATAATTCAGAAGCAGCCAAAATTGCAGGAAAATATAAAGCTGATCACACGGCGTATCAAAAACGAATTGACTTGGCACTGAAAGAATTAATAAAAGCCGGAGCTGATCCGAATAGAATAGCTGTTATAGGATATTGTTTTGGAGGGACCGGAGCTTTAGAAGCGGCACGAGCACAATTATCTGTTGTAGGTGTTGTGTCTATTCATGGTGGATTAGCAAAAGATGCTGCACGAAAGAATAACCCTTTAAAAACAAAAGTTTTAATAGAACATCCGTCGGAAGATGAATCTGTAAAACCTGAAGATATTTCAAATTTAATCATTGAAATGAAAGAAGGAAATACGGATTGGCAAATGATTACCTATGCAAATTCCAAACATACGTTTACAAATCCTGAATCCCCGGATTACAACAAAACAATGGCAGATAGAGCTTGGCAACATACATTGTTGTTTTTGAAAGAAATTTTAAATTAATTTATGAAATAAAAATTTTAATCATTTCGTACCAAAAAGCAGAAGTGAAAAATCCAACAATAATACTAATTCCAATAATTAAATTGGTCAGTTTTGTATTGAGTTTGAATTGTTCTGCGATAATGCTCGATGTAACTAAAGTAGGCATTGCAGCTTCGAAAATAGAGATTCTGGCAACATCTCCCTTAATACCAACAACCAATGCTAAAAGCATAACAACAGCAGGGGCAATCATTAATTTGTAAACCATTGACATTGAGATTTGAGACCATAGTTTTCGCCACCCATTGAATTTTAATTGTAATCCAACAGAAAATAAAGCCAAAGGACCAACGGTAGCAGCTAATTTATCGAAGAATGGTTCTGCCGGAGATAAATCAATGAATTGAGATAAGATTAAAGCACTTATACATCCCAAAAAAGGAGGAAACGTGAATAATCTTTTTAAAATAAATTTAGAACTTATAGTACCCGATCCGTTGCTCCCGCCTTTTAAAGCCGAGATAATTCCGATCGTAGATAAACATAAAAACATCGTTTGATCACAAATGATGGCAATACTAAGGTATTTTTCACCATAGAAAGCAGAAATCAGAGGAAAACCAATAAATGAGGTGTTGCTGTATCCACTTGCTAATTCTAATGAACGCCGAGATCTTTCTGAATACCCTTTTGCTTTGCTGTAAAATTGCATGAAAAACAAACTCCCTACAGCAATTATGACGGTAGAAAAAATAGGGAAAAGCATCTCTTGAGACCATTCTACCTTTGGTAAATATTTGAACGAGACTGCCGGTAAAGCTAAATATAAAATCCACGTGTTAATTCCTTTGTGCGCATCGGGATGGATAGATTTTGTTGCTTTAAATACCATTCCGGCAATTATGCAGACTGCGATTAAAATAAAATTTACCATTTTGGTGACGATTTAGAGCGCAAATTTACAACCCGTTTTTTTTCTACCCTTAAGATATCACTTTTTATTCCATGCTTATTTCTTATAAAATGGCGAGATTAGATATATTTAATTTATTATTATCAAAAATGATTTTTGAGTAAAGATGATCATTCTCAATAATAGTGGTAAATGGTGTTGGATGAATCATTAAATCGGTAGGAAACCACGTTTTTTTAATGAAATAATTGGGTAATAAAATTTTTCCTTCATCCGAACCATTTGTTCCAAATATCTCTTTATCACCTTTCCAAAATTTAGAAGTTGTTTTTTCTTCTAAGATTTCATTGATTGTTTTGATGGATGTAGTGGGTAAGCCGATTTCAGAAATGCCTAAAATTGAAGTGTGATTAAATTCAGCATTCGCTTCATAATCTAAGTTGTAATGCGCAATGATTTCAGCCAGATTTCCTGCTCCGTCATAAAAATAGAACGATTTTGCATTCCAGTTTTCAAATGTCGCAAATTGATGTTTAGGTTCGGTATATAAGATTTCAACCTTGTCTTTCATCCAATTAAAAGCACGTTCAAATTGATTTTTTGGAACAAGAAAACTAAAATGATAAATGGAATTTTGAGTTGATTTTATGAACAATAATTTCGTCCAGCCTATTTGCACACTAAACTGATCGTCCTTTTCATCTATTATATCAAAAGAAAAAATAGTTTTATAAAATGATTTCGTTTTTTCTAAATCATTTGTAAATAAGTGTAATTCTCGTATTCTCATAAGATGTATTTTTACATAAAAATAATTCAACCTTATATAAGAAGAGAAGTATAATGATTGATTAAACTAATCATTCAATAATAAAAACCATTACACGATTTTGTAATTTAATAATGCTTCATAGGGATTTCCTTTTAAACCTAAAAGTTTTGCAAAAGCAGGTTCAGTTTTGTAACCATTTTTCTTCAATCGAATAATTTCATTTCTGAAAGATTCTCCAAACTTTTCCAATAAGGCAGCTTCAATTAACAGATGACGATAGGCATTCTGTTGTAACGAATTTTTATTTTCTAAATAAATTTCCACTTCGAAAGAGTCGATTATAAAATTACAAGTCAAACAATCTTCATGATTGATATTTAATGATTTGATTTCAAATGTCGGATAATGAGAAAAGTGTTCGGTTAAATACATCTTAGCTTTCACAAAATCGTTTGTTTCGCAAATAATATCGATATCGCTATTGTCGATGTTTATTTCAATAGGAATTGTGCCAACAAAAACAGGATTGTAAACAGCTAATATTTCTAGAAGTTGATGTTTATTCAACAGATGATATACTTTTCGCTGAACATCATTTCCGGTCTTCAGATAAATTATATTTAGAAAATCTGGAATCATTTTATTCTCATCATGGTTACCAAAGAAGTGGCGACATGTGTTTCTTTTGATGTTTTTTCGTCTACTGTAAAAATTTCTGTTCGTATTGTACTGATTTTTTTTCCACCTTTTATAACATAAGCTTTTGATAATAAATAGTCGCCCAAAGCCGGACGTAAATAGTTTACTTTTAACTCGACAGTCACAACATAACAATCGTCATCATAGTGAGAAACGGCAGCATATCCAGAAGAAACATCAACCAAAGAAGCAATCATAGCACCATTGAACATGCCATGTTTGCGTGTCATCATTTGTTGTTTCGGAATTTTGATCGAGATAAAATCTGTTTTACATTCGACAAGCGATGCGTTATAAAATTTTAAAGTTTCGGAGCGATTAAAACTAGCGACGATAAGTTCTTTTTTTTCGGGTGTCATGTAAAAAATGCTTTTAACAAATATAGAAATTTGTTAAAAGCATTTTACGATTAAGCGGTTATGTTATTTAAGCTTTCTTCTCGGATTATTTTATGATCAAGAGAAAGTGTTACTTTGTTCAATCCTCGGTAAAAATTTCCTTTGTCTACCGTTAGCAATAAATGGTCTTTTGATATCTTTTGAAGGATTTTATGATTAGGAAAATGCTGCTTAGAATTTTTGAAGGTGATGAAAACATCATTTTCAGTCAGATTTTTTATTTCATCTTCCGAAATAATATCCACCAAACCGTAAGGTAAATAAAGTTGATCGTAGATATAATGAAATGTTTTCAGTCTTTTTCCATTCAATTCTTTAGAATGCTGCAAAAAGTTTCGAAGGCGGTGAACGATTGCATAAAAATTCCCAACCAATGGAGGTTTTGGAATATTTCGTTCGAATAAACAACCGTCAATCAAACTCAAAGGAAGTTTAATCGTTAATTCATCTGTTTTGGAATTATAAAGATGGCGATAATCCAATGCTCTTTTCTTAAATTCTTCCATAATGTGTTCTTTTAAAGCAGGGACAGTAATTGGTAATTGTTGGTTAATAAATTCAACCAGTTTTTCATTAGAAATTGGAGCCAAATTTAACTCAGAAATGTTTTGAGACATACAATAAATATTTAATAATAAAACATTATTGTATTTCGATAATAGGGGATTTTTCGTTTTTTTGGGATGGATTCCCGTATTGTTTTACCACCGTGGAGACTTCTCTCGGTTGGTATCGCTTTTTTACGATTCGAAATACAATGTAAATCTACACAAAAAATTGAAACTAAAAAATTTTGAAAAAACTTTATTGAATCATAATAGCTCTATTTTTTGAGAATTTATTATCTTTATTAAAACACAAATTAAAATAATATGAAAAAAATTTCACTAATTGCCGTTTGCATGACCTCTCTACTAAGTGCACAAACTATTTTCGAAGATAACTTTGATAGTTATGAAGTCGGAAACGTCTTACATTCAAAACAGGATTATCAAGGGTATAGCGAATGGTATGGACAAGGCGACTATTTAATGCTTCTTAATGCTGATGAAGCAGATTATGAAATAAGTAATTTCCAATTTCAAGAAGAAGAAGGAAGAGGGAAAGTACTTGTTAACCGGGCAACACCTTCCAAGAATACTTTTCCAATTGACTTAAGAAAATATATTGAGTTTTGGGATGCTACAGAAAACATTCTGCGTTTTGAATTAGATTTTAAACCAAGTTCTTCTGCTAATTCAAATGCGATGGTTGGAATAGTAGCAAGAAATTTAGGAGGTTTTACTTATAATACGAAAACGAAAGAAATGAAAGGACTCTTTTATTTGAACACTCCATTTGCAGGTTTTGGGGAATACGTGGTTGCTTTGGGAAATAAAAATGGAGAAGGACAAAATAGAGAACCACTGTATGTCAATGATAACGAATGGGTACGTGTTAAGGTAGAATATGACAAAACAGCTCAAACAATCCGTTTTAGTATACCACAATATAATGCAGAAGTCAGTATTTCTCAAACAGGAGATTATGATTTGATTGCAATAACGCCTTCTGCTTTCTTGGTTCAAAATTATAAATATGAAAACGAAGGAACAAGTACAGAGTTTCCTTTGGTGAAAATAGATAATGTAAGCATGAATTCATCTTCAGGAAGTTTAGGAACAGATGAAAATACGGTAAAATCCACAATTAAAGTTTACCCTAATCCTGTCATAAATGAAATTCACGTTGCAAATGCTTCTGCAAAAACAACGTATAAAGTGTATAACACAACAGGCCAGCTTGTTCTTTCAGGAGAATTAACCAATGGAAAAATTCAGGCAGCAAAATTAACATCGGGAGTTTATTTCTTGGTATTTGACTCAAACGGAAAGCAAACTCAAACTAAATTTATAAAGAAGTAAAACAAGTTATTTAAAAAAATACCTAAAATCAGATTAAAGTTTACTTTAATCTGATTTTTTTAATTCTTAAAAGCCTCTGATTTTATAAATAAATGTATTTCGATGACAAAAGGTTTTCTTACTTTGTTTAATACTCGAATTGCTTTTATGAGTTGAATTATGAATAAATATCTTATAAATTGATTTATTATAGAAAATTTTTCAAAAATATTATTAAAATTTAGTTTAGTTTTCTATGATATTGCTACATTTGTTAAAACACAATTAAAATTAACATGAGAAAACTTTCACTAATTGCCGTTTGCATGACCTCTTTACTAAGTGCGCAAACTATTTTCGAAGATAACTTTGATAGTTATGAAGTCGGAAATGTCTTAAATTCAAAACAAGAGTATGAAGGGTATTCCGAATGGCACGGACAAGGAAATTATTTAATGATTCTTGATCAAATTGAAGCTAATTACGATGTGAGTAACTTTCAGTTTCAGGAAGAAGAAGGAAGAGGGAAAATACTTGTAAACCGGGCGACACCTTCCAATGGTTATCTTCCTGTAGATTTACGCAAGTATATTGATTTTTGGGATGCTACAGAAAACATTCTGCGTTTTGAGTTGGATTTTAAACCAAGTTCTTCTTCTAATTCAAATGCGATGGTTGGAATAGTAGCAAGAAATTTAGGAGGTTTTACTTATAATACGAAAACAAAAGAAGTAAAAGGACTTTTTTATTTAAATGGATTTGCAGGCTTTAGTGAATACGTTGTTGCTTTGGGAAATAAAAAGGGGGCTGGAGATGCTAATCGGGAGTCACTATACATCAACGACAACGAATGGATACGTCTTAAAGTAGAATATGACAAAACAACTAAGACAATTCATTTTAGTATTCCGCAATATAATGCAGAAGTCAGTATAAAAGAGACGGGAGATTATGATTTAATTGCGACAACGCCTTCTGCTTTTCTGGTTCAGAACTACAAGCACGAAGAAGAAGGCTTAGCAACAGAATTTCCGGTGGTGAAAATAGATAATGTCAGTATGAACTCTTCAAAAGGAAATTTAGGAATAGATGAAAATACGGTAAAATCCACGATTAAAGTTTACCCTAATCCTGTCATAAATGAAATTCATGTTGCAAATGCTTCTGCAAAAACAACGTATAAAGTGTATAACACAACAGGACAGCTTGTCCTTTCAGGAGAATTAACCAATGGAAAAATTCAGGCAGCAAAATTGACATCGGGAGTCTATTTCTTGGCACTTGATTCAAACGGAAAGCAAACTCAAACTAAATTTATAAAGAAGTAAAAACAAGTCATTTTTTTAACTAGAAAATGGACTTTCATTTTTAAAAAATACCTGAAATCAGATTAAAGTTTACTTTAATCTGATTTTTTTTTAATTCTTAAAAGCTTCTGATTTTATAAATAAATGTATTTCGATGACAAAAGGTTTTATTACTTTGTTTAATACTCCTCTTATTTTTTACGATTTGTAATGTGAAAAATAACGCAGAAAATTTTACAAAAAATTAAGAATTAATTAATTGTTTAGAGAAAAATATTTTATAAATTTGAGAAACAAAGTAATTAAAAAATGAAGTTTACATGCATATATATGTCGATTCGCAAACAGGTTTGGAATATCCGGACGTGGGAAGATTATGTATACTAAAAAGAGATTTTATTTTTTAATATATTTTAAATTTCCCTGTCGAGCTTCGATGGGGATTTTTTTTGAATAAACGAAAACAACAATTACCAATATAAAATTAAAAACAATGCAAAGTTTACAACAATTAACTATTCCGGTTTGGCCTTTAGAGGACAATACAATTTTAAATAATGTTTCGGTAACATTTCAAATTTTTGGACTTCCTTTAGGAACTGCTCCAGTCATTTTGATTAATCACTCCTTACACGGGGATTCTGATTGTACCTATCATTGGGATGGTGTCATGGGAAAAAACAAAGCAATTGATTTGAATGAATATACGGTAATCAGTATTGATATTCCTGGAAATGGCGTTTCTGAAACCATAAAATATGATTACATTCCGCGCGATCATATCACAGCGCGTGATGTGGCGGTGTTGTTTTGGTTGACGTTATTTGAATTGGAAGTACAAGAGGTTTTTGCAGTGATTGGTGCAGATTTAGGAGGAGGATTAGCATGGGAAATGGCGTGCTTGTTCCCGAATAAAGTGTTGAACATTATTCCGATAGCAGCGAGTCCGAAAACAACAGATTGGTTGGTGAAAGAACCAACGGCAAAAAGTGAGTATTTAAAATCAATTTTTTATTCGATTGATATTTCAAGAAACAGAGGTGATATTTTGGAAGTTTCGCAATACATAAAATCAAAAATACATGTGATTTATGTGAAGAACGGAAACGTTTTTAATAAAGCGGAATTGAAAAGATATTATGCAAAATTGCAAGAGTTTAACAAGCATGTGCAGTTTCACGAAATAGAACAAATAGAAGACAACGAATTATTGAAAGCCAACATCGATGAAGTTGAAAAAATAGTAGACGGCATTCTCGAAAAAGAATTCATCAATAATGTCGCATAAATAGAAAGCTCCCTCTCTCGGGAGCTTTTTTAAATTTGTCCTGTAGGTTTATTTTAAAAATACACTTATATATAGTTTTTTGTTATTTGAATATCTCAGTAAAGCTCATCTATAGAAGATAATTTTTCGTACCCAAGGTAGTTTATCATAGTTTGAATTTGATTCTTGATTTCAAAATAGTTTTTATGATAGAATTGTGAGATTTTAATAATCTTCTTTCCATTTTTGTATAAGTATAGCTATTCATACGTTTCACTTTGAGTGCTTAAATGACAAATTTTGTATTCCTCTTAACCCTGATAATTTGTAGTATTCAGTTTTGATATCAAAAAATCGTTTTACTATTATTCTGTTTTACTCTAATTAATTATTTTGTTCTTAACTCTAAAAAAGAAATAATATCATAACTATTGTTGTGAAAATAAACAATTGTTTTCTTTTTAACTTTTATAATTGGGTAGTTTGTTTACGCTCAGATAAATTACCTTTGCAAAAAATCCGTATATGTTTTCTGCCATTAAAAAGAAATTAAGCTCCGATCCCGTTTACAACCTCCAATTTATTTTAATGTGTTTCAGTTCGCTTTTATTTTCAGCGAGTTTCAACATGATGATTCCGGAATTGCCCGCTTATTTAAGTCGTATGGGAGGAGCGGAATACAAAGGGTTTATCATTGCATTGTTTACGTTAACAGCCGGAATTTCGAGACCTTTTAGCGGAAAATTAACGGACAAAATCGGGCGTGTTCCCATTATGGCGGTCGGTTCTATCGTCTGTTTTGTCTGTGGAATTTTATATCCTGTTTTGACAACCGTTTCTGGATTTTTGTTTTTACGATTGGTACATGGTTTTTCGACAGGTTTTAAACCAACGGCTACAGCAGCTTACATTGCTGATATTATTCCGCGCGAACGTTGGGGCGAAGCATTGGGTTTGCACGGAATTTGTTTCAGTATCGGAATGGCAATCGGTCCGGCATTGGGAAGTACAATTACATTGTATTCGTCGATTAATGTCATGTTTTTTACCTCTTCATTTTTTGCGTTGTTATCAATATTGATCTTGTTCAATATGAAAGAAACCTTGCAGAATAAGCAGAAATTCTCGTTTGGATTATTGAAAATATCAAGGCACGATGTATTAGCAAAAGAAGCATTACCGGCAGCATTGATTACGTTTCTTTCTTATATGGCCTACGGTTCAATTTTGACATTAATACCAGATTGGACAGAGCACTTAGGGTTTAAGAACAAAGGTGTTTTCTTTATTGTTTTTACTATTGCATCGATGATGGTTCGGTTTTTTGCGGGAAAAATTTCAGATCAAAGAGGGCGTGTTTTGGTTATAAAAATAGGGTTGGTGCTGTTGATTTCAGCTTTGGTTATATTAGCTTCAATTGATTCGAAAATAGGATTAATTTTAGGTGGTTTGATGTATGGAATTTCAACCGGAATTCTTTCCCCGGCACTCAATGCCTGGACGATTGATTTTAGTAAAGCAGACGAAAGAGGAAAAGCAATGGCGACGATGTATATTGCAATGGAAGCCGGAATAGGGCTTGGTGCTTTATGTGCGGGTTGGTATTTTCAAGATTATATCGATCGTATTCCAATGGTCATTTATATCTCAGCATTTATTTGTCTTTTGGGAACATTCTATATGCTTAAATTTAAGAATAGACCACAAACAGTTTAACGAAAGAGTATGAAAACAGAATTATATCAGTTTATTGAAAATCAAATAGAAGATAAAATAAATTATTTGAATCATTTGATTGAGGATTTACGAGCTTCCAATAGCGATACAAAAAGCAGTATGGGCGATAAGTACGAAACGTCTCGCGAAATGATGCAGCAAGAAATTACAAGAATTCAAAATCAATTGAATGAAATACTGGTTCAGCAAGAATTTTTTTTAAAAATAAAAATTCTCGAAAATAAGACGATTGGTTTGGGCAGTTATATTGAAACTTCGATGGGGAATTTTTGTATTGCTTGCAGCTTTGGTGAAATTATGTTTGAAAACAAAAAGATTTTTATCCTTTCTTCACAAACGCCTTTGGCTAAAAAAATAATGGGTAAAACAGAGAGTGACTCATTCGAAATGAATAAAAAGACGTTTCAGATTTTTAAAGTTGAGTAGTGTGTTTTACTTTGACAAATTTAAGCGTACTCAAGAATACAAGGAGAATAAAAACTTCTAAAACTACAAATAAAATCAAAGGTTGAATATATTGCTCTTTCAATAAATATTTTGAGATGACATGTTGAAGCATATATAAAGGTGTTATGGTATAGAAAAGTATCGAACGAGTAAAATTAAATTTATTCTCTATGATAAGACTGCTAAAAGGAAATTTATATAAATAGACAAATACAAAAATGAATCCGAATATTATAGGAAAGATAAAGTCTATACTAAATAAATCAATATGGTCAAGAAATATACTTTTTAGAAAAGTGAAACAGAAGGTGAAACCAATCGTAAAAATGAATGAGCTAATTAACCAAGGTTGATAAATGAGTTTTATTTTGTCTTTCGTCGTCAACATATTCAAATATACATAAAATAAAAAATGCAGTAATAAGACTACTTCTGAATTTAGCACTTAAAAAATCCGAAAAGTTCACCATATTATATTTTTTTGTCATGACTATTTTTGTTTTCATTAAATCTTATGAATCGTAAAGTATTGAAAACAAAATAAAATGAAAAGAAACAATTTAGACGGAAAAGTCGTATTAATAGCTGGTGGTGCAAAAAATTTAGGAGGTTTATTAAGCCGAGATTTTGCTGCAAAAGGAGCTAAAGTCGCAATTCACTATAATAGCGATCAGACAAAAGTTGAGGCTGAAAAGACATTGACAGAAATAATAAATTCAGACGGACAGGCATTTCTATTTCAGGCAGATTTAACAAAAGTAGAAAATATTAAAAAGCTTTTTGAAGAAACAAAAAATAGATTTGGAAAAGTTGATATTGCGATTAATACAGTAGGAATGGTTTTGAAAAAAACATACCTTGAGACAACTGAAGAAGAATATGATACTATGTTTGATATTAATTCGAAAGTGGCCTATTTCTTTATTCAAGAAGCAGGAAAACATCTTAATGACAATGGAAAAATATGCACGATTGTAACATCACTTTTAGCAGCTTATACAGGATTGTATTCTACTTATGCTGGTTCAAAAGCGCCTGTGGAGCATTTTACGAGAATGGCTTCTAAAGAATTCGGGAATCGGGGAATTTCTGTTACAGGAGTTGCACCAGGACCAATGGATACACCATTTTTTTATGGACAAGAGGAACCGGAAGCTGTAGCTTATCATACATCTGCTTCTGCGCTTGGAGGATTAACAGATATAAAAGATATTGCTCCTTTGGTTGAATTTTTAGTAACTGATGGTTGGTGGATTACAGGGCAAACGATATTTGCAAATGGAGGTTATACAACAAGATAAAAATAAATAATCAAGTATAAAATAAAGTTTTAGATAAAAAACATCAAAGATAAAAAACAGGTAAAACATTTGCAAATAAAGGATTTGTGACTGTTTTACACTTTTTGGTATTGCAATAGAAAGCAATAAAATGCACGAGATTACAAAAGTTAGGTTACCAAATCGTTACTTTATAAAATCTCTAAATAATTTTTAAATTGCTGTTTTTCAGTTTATTGCATTGTGTTTCATGTTGTTTCCAAGCTCAATAATTTTTAATTTTAATATTAAGAAATCTTCAGTTATGGAAACTAAAAAAAGATCAACGTTCAAGGTATTATTCTACCTTAAAAAGAATGCACCAAAAAAAAACGGACTGGTGCCAATTATGTGCAGGATAACTGTCAACGGCAAGCAATCCACATTCAGTGCAAAACTAGATATTTCTGCTTCTGCGTGGGACTTGAAATACGGAAGGGTTTCAGGCAAAAGCAAAGAGGCACAGAGTCTCAACACTAGACTTGACAGCATACGTTTGGGTATTGAAAGGTGCCACTCAAAAATTATGGATAGTGATGGAAGTGTGAACAGCAATAAGCTGAAAGATGTTTTTCTTGGTATGGACAGTGGAGAGCTGACATTTTTTAAATTCTACGATAAATTTTTACTGGACTTTGAGAAAAAAGTAGATAGTGGACTTAGAGCATACGGTACTCTAGGAAAATACAAGAGTCTTTTGATTCACCTCAGAAGTTTTGCTCTTTCGAAATATAAAACTTCTGATATTCCTTTCAAAACAATTAATTGTGAATTTATTCAGGAATTCGATTACTATCTTCGTAATGACCAAAGTCTGGAACACAATACAATCTGGGTTTATATGATTGGGCTAACAACTTTGTGCCGACTGGCACTAAGCAGGAGACATCTTTCCAGCAATCCATTCAGTGAATATAAGAATACTAAGAAAGATAGAGATCGTGGATATCTGCTACGAAGTGAATTGGAACAACTTGTTATTTTTGAGTGTATTAAAAAGAAAGATGAATTGGTAAAAGACCTTTTTGTTTTCAGCTGTTTTACTGGGCTTTCTTATTCTGATATAAAAGGATTGAAAAAAAGCAATATTCAAGAGTTTTTTGATGGCAAGGAATGGATTATCATTCGCAGGAGAAAAACATCGACCTCATCCAATGTGATGCTTTTAGATATTCCAAAAATGATTATCCATAAGTATGAAGGTTTTTCCAAAAATGGACTCGTATTCCCCGTACCTGCCAATAATAACTGCAATGAGAGCCTTAATAAAATATCCCAATTGATTGCCTGTCTTGAAAACAAAAAAGTAACATTCCATTTGGCACGCCATACTTTTGCTACCTTATTTCTCAGTGAAGGTGTTCCGCTTGAAAGTCTGAGCAAAATGATGGGACATAAAAATATCGCAACTACACAAATCTATGCAAAAATATTAAACGAGAAAGTAGGAAAAGATATGGAGAAGGTAGCCGAAAATTTTAAAGGGATGGAAAGTTATTTTATTTCTTAAATCTAATTAGAATTGAACTAAACGAAATTCTAAAATATTTATAATTATAACATTTACATGAGGATTTTTGTAACTTTTTCTCGTCCTTTTATTGATAAGCTTTTCGAGGTTGCACCTTGTGCAAGACCTTTAATGTGGTATTTGCAAAAAGCGCTATGTCTTGATAAATATAATTGCTGATAGAGCAGGCGAATTAGCTTTATCTTCTGTTTTTATTTAGTAAGTTACTTTTTATAAATTCTCAACTAAAAGTATTTTTCCTAATAAGGCATATTTGTATATTTGATTTTGAGCATTTTGTGAAAAAATGAAATCTTATATAACTATTATTAATGAACGAAGAAGAAGTTAGAGGGAAATTGCTTTTACCATTTTTAAATGATTTAGGCTTCAATGTTTCTGAAATCAAATTAGAATATTCATTTACTATAAGACTCGGAAAATCACAACACACTATTAAAGGTAGGTCAGACATTTTATGTAAAGGAAATGGAAGAAATTTATTCATTATCGAATTAAAAAATGATTCAATTTCCATAACTCAAAATGATATAGACCAAGGAATTTCATATGCGAGGTCTCTACTAGACGATATTGCTCCATTTACAATAATCACTAATGGACATACAACGAGAATTTTTGATTCAGTATCAAGAATTGAATTAACGGGTCAAAAAATTTCTGAGCAATCATCTTTTTGGAGAAATGGATATACTCTTTCTACGGATGAAGAGTTAAGAATAAGGTATGAAGCACTTAAAAAATTTGTTTCATTCTCTACTGAAAATTTAATGTTATTTTGTGAAAACCAGGTTCAAGATAGAATGGGACCAATTATAGGAGCTATCAACACTCCCACTTCTAAATTTGTCAAAGATCTTTATTGTCAAAGACAAGATTTACTTTTTGCATTTAATCGTTTTCTCAATTCTGATGCAAAAATTTTCAGTGTGGTAGGTTCTGCTGGTGTTGGAAAAACAAATGTAATTTGTTCATTAGCTCTCCAAAACTTAGAAGATAAATTTGTTTTTTTTTACAATGCTTCAATAATTAATAGATCACCATTAGAACATATTGCGCAAGATTTGAATGGTGTTTTTTCCAGTAAAAGTGATAGTGATTTAGTTTTAAAGAAACTTGATGAATTAGGAAGATTTGTAAATAAACAAGTTCTACTATTTATTGATGCGATAGATGAAAGTATTAATCCAAATATTTCACTCGAATTGAGTGAGATTGCTCTTGCTTGTAGGAATTTAAGTAACGTAAAGTTATGTATTAGCTGTAAATCGAATATTTGGGATAGTATTTTAAAAATAAATGGAACTCCATCACATTTATATGAAGAACTGAATAAATTTCCAGAGATAACTAATAAGCCTTCTGGTAATATGGGATTCTTATTAGAAGATTTTACTGATGAAGAAATGGAAAATATTATTCCAGTATATAAAAGTGTTTTTGGCTTTCAAGGCAATATTTCAAAGGAATTATTAAAAGAATTAAGAAATGGATTCTTCTTGAGAATATTTAGTGAAGTTTATAGCCATAAACAGATACCAGATAAAATTAATGATAAAGAGTTAATAAAAATATACATCAGACAATCACTTGAAAAAACGGAACTAAGTTTAGGTGCAGAAAAGGGAATTAGAATTTTATCAGAAATCGGAAAAATATTACTGAATTATGATTATACATCATTAGAAGCTTTTAAAGATGAGGGATTGGATGTGGATAATTTGCTTAGAAAATTAAATTTTTCAATTAAAGAGAATCTGCCTGAAGATTTATTTACAAGAAATATCCTTATTAAATCTAACAAAGAAGATTCTTATAATATATCATTTTACTATTCCAAAATTCGAGATTACATAATATGTTTCCATAGTTACAATTTAGACAAACTAAGTGATACTGAATTCTATAATATACTTGAGAAATTTTATCAAAATTATATTGGTCAGAGTGCTATTGATTTTTATGTTGAAAATGCAAGTCATTCACATATGTTTACTCTTGCGAGGTTTAAAAAGGATAAAGCTCTCCAATATGTAACAGATTATAATTTGTATTTAGATGAAAATTTTAAAAATTTTAAAAAATTATTTGACCCAAGAACGGATGGTGAAATTGGAATTATACTTCCAAACGACCTTATAAATAAAGACGGTTATGCTTTGTTTCATTTAGAACCCAATGCAAAAAAAGTTCAATTAAAAGATTTAAAAGACCCTTTTTCAGATTTGGATAGATGTGATTTTTTAAAGATGGGAGTTAATTCTGTTTACGGAACTAATACATCGCTTTTGGTTCCCGACCAAAATAAGATTATCAAACAAAATCTATTTAAACAGCTAAAAGATATTATTCAAAAAGGAAGACTTACCACATATAATTCTGATGTTTTACTTTTCGAACAAATATCCTTGATACTTTACTATTATCATAAAAAATTAGGTTATGACTTAAAGGTAAATGATTACTATCTCCCAAGATTCGAAGTAATTTATCCAATTGATTTAACGGATTTACGAGATAGAGTTTACAGGTTTAGAGTATCTTATCACTTTACCCACAGAAAAGGTTTTTCTTCACCTACGCTTGATGAAAAAGTTGAAGAAGCAATAAGTACGAATTTAGAGATACCTGAACTTCATTTTGGAGGAGATGCTGCAATTTACGAAGAGTTATTTAAAATCGTAAACATTCTATTAGAAAGAGGATATAAAGAAATTAAAAATTATCATTTACCATATCCAAATAAATCAGTTGCTGAAGTTAAACAATTTCACGAACAAGATAGAAGACAGAATTTAAATCAAGTAAGAATTTCTCAATATACTTCGAGTCAAGCAAAATTATACATAGAAAGTTTTTTTAAACATTTAGAATCCTGTTATAGAGCTTTTGTAGAAGATAATTTTCCAACTTTAAAAAGTGAATTATCATTCTATACAAATTGCCCACACGAATACTTTTTCTATATGAAAGACTCTGATGTTCTCAAATGGGGGTTATTCGGATACCGCCCTTCTAATGGTGAAAATGTAAAAATTTATTATAATAATAAGTCATCGGAGAAAGCTTTTGAAGAAGATGGTGTTAAAATTTTAAGACATTTTTCACTTAATAGTATTATCCATTACGAATACGATCGGGATCGGGTTCAAACGATTTATGGAATAAAAACACCTAAAGTTGATGATTTTTGTGTTATTAGAAATTGGATATACAAATTACTTAGAAGTGATATGGAAAAACTTTTTAAAGAAAATAAAGATTAATTTTCAGAATAATTTTAGAAATAAATAATAATTATGCAATTCTTTTATTCATACGCCGCAAAAGAAAAACTTAAATCATTAAGCGAACGGCTTAAATATTTGGCACGTAATAAAAATGCTTATTCGGCTCATATTGACCAAAATATAAAATCTGAAAATCTCCTATTTAATCTTTCTTTAATTATTTCTCATATACTTATTAAATTAAAATTTATTGATAGAAGCAAATCTGTATTTGAATCCATAATTGAAGAGTATAATAAAACTCAAGGTACCACTTTAACATTTGGTGATTTTTATAAAATACATTGGATTAGAACAGTTAACGGAGATGTGATTGTGCCCGAATTAGTCCGAAATTTCATTTGGCAAGTTGGTTATTACGAAGAAGAAAATAAGCCTATAGAAATTCCATCCGATAAAATGCATTTTGTTCGATGTTTACAGATTTATTTTCAAAATTGTTTCGAAAATGAGCAACCAAGTATTACTGGAATCGAATTAAATGACATTTTAAAAAAGTATGCTCCAAAACAAATAACTATAAATTTTCTTAAGGAAAAAAACATAATTGACTACAATATAGAGGGCAATGTATTCTATTGGAAAGGACAAAATGATTACTCAAGATACTTGAAAAATGAAATTGCTTCGACACTTTGGTTGTTGATTGGTGGAGAAAATGCTACAATAAAACAATTTGAAAAATATTTTAAGATTATCTGGGGAACTCAAATATGCGTTGGAAATTTAGATGGATTTCTTGCTCAAGAAAACACAACAAAAGTTAGTGAACTTGCAGTAGAATATTTAAGTTCAGAAAATGATTTGTTAAAATCTGATGATGAATTTAGAAAAATATGGCTTGATGCGAATCGTTATCAACACATTGATATTAAAGCTCAAATTCCAAATGTTAAATTCAATTATAAAACATCTTGGGATTTTATTGAGAGTGTAAATTTTCACAAAAGGTACTATCATGAATTCTTTGATTATCAGAAAACACGAAGCTTTTGCTATTCACTTCTTAGAATTATTGTTCATAATGAATCTAAAGATTCTCGACCTTATAAAAATGGATTAGAGATTTTAAAAGATACTTCTAAACCATTTTTAGTATGGTCTTTATATCATGAGATTCCTAGTGAATTTCCTTTTGTCATTCCTTATCTTTTAACCGATTCTGAGTTAATCCCAATCGCATTTAAAATGATTGATAAGATGGGAATCGATGATAATTTTTTAAGTGAACAATCAAATAGGGAGAGAAAAGATGAAGAGCGATATGAATTAATGAATAATTTATGGCTTGAAGTATTCGACTTTACATTAGATGAATTTTGTTCCACTACTTCTGACAATGAAAATAAAGGAGAAGTAATTTCGAGAATTTTATTTGATTTAACAGAAGAAGTTTTTAGATACAATAATAATTCAAACAATATTATTAGCCACAATGCTTTTAGAAAACGCTATGATGAAGCATTAAAAAAATTAAGCATTAAAAGGATAAAAGATATAAATATATACCCAAAACCATTTATTAATCCAAGAATAATTATTGCATTATTGCCAAGTATTATCGATCATATTAGAAATAATATAACCAAGGTTTTTGCGCAGTATAATCAATTTTTAAAATTAAAATCTCCTCTTTTGGATTTATCAGTAGAAATATTACGATTGGGTAATATTCGATTTTCAGAGGATGAAATTTCAAAGAGTGAGCAACAAAAACTTGTAGAAAGTACAAAAGAATTAGTTTATACTTTAGAAAAATATTTATCAGAATTTTATTCACAAATCGATATTGAAGTCCAGACGTACAACAAAGGGATAGAGAAACAAAAAGCTGAAAGAGGTATAAATGAATTTGGTTTTGAAATAATGGATTGGGGATACTTATTTCTGCTTTTTGAGAAAAATAATATTTTAGAAGCTTTCCATAATAATTTTGTTTTATACTTGAATTTTAATGCCGATGGAGATAAATACGAAAAACAAAATCAAGAACAATTTGAAAAAATCAAACTATACTTAAAATCTTTGATGATTAGTTTCATATCAATTAATCAAAACAAAAATTTATATGAGATTGATGGGTTGCCTGTCAATAAGACATTGGTTCAACTTGAAAAATGGATAAAAGATTTCTCTTTGCTCTATTCTCTTGATGATTTGTCTAATAAGAGAATTGACATATTTAATGAGATGTTTAGTGATTTTGGTTATAATATTTATAATCAACATTTGACAGCATTACTTTATAAATGCATTAATTATTTTAACGATAAAAATCCAAACGAATTCGTAAAGACGTTTTTTACGACAAGCAATGATATCGGAAGAATGCTAACAGCAATTAATATTTTGGATTCAAAAGGGCAACGGGATATTATATCGCAGCGAATTTCAGAAGTTAAAATTGAAGCTTTTATTGACGAAGTGTTTACAACAACAGAACTTCAATATGCTTTGATTGAATCTGTAAATTCTGAAAGCCATTGGGAGTTAGCAAAACCTCTTATAGATAGAATTCAAGAACATTTCGAAAAAATTAAGCACCACGATGAAAATAGAGAAAATCTTCTTTTCCAAGTAAATTTATTACTGGCCTTCAAAGAGAAAGATTATAGAAAGCTGAATGGTATTGAAATTCCTAAAAAGCAGTATATGCATTCCGAAGCTGACAAAAAAATGCAAAAGATGAAGCAGTTTTATATTGCATTATTCAAATTATATAATGACAAAAGCTATGATGAGGCAATTAAATTATTCAGGTCACTTCTGTCAGAGGATACAAAAAATATTAGATATGCTTTTCATCTATACCGCGCAGAAACTTTAAAAGCCATTGAAATAGAATGAATATAGAATTATTGAACCAAGCAAATCAGAATTGGGAGAGCTTTGTCAGTAGTCTTAGTGACGAAGAAAAGAAAGGTTTATCAGAATTAAATGAATCAATAGCAATCAATCAATTATATTTTTTGGCAGCAATTAATGATGCGAAAAGATTTGACCAAACAATAAATGTGCTTTCAAAAAGTTTCTTGTATGACGTTGAAATAATCCCAACTATTTATAAATATTATGTTGAACGAGATTTACAAGAATTGGCATTTGAATATATACAAAATGCAAAAGATTATTTGCTAAACAATAGTGTCAATACTATACCTTTAAATATCAAAAAAATCCTTGACAACGCTGAATCAGTTCAACTTTTACAGAAATATAAAATCAGTCTTGAAAGAATTAGAAACCTTACACCTTCAAAAATTCCAAGTATTACACCTGAAATTATAAATGATAAAAGAGATTTGAGTACATTTATTCTAAATGAACTTGTGCAGTCATTGAAAATAATTATTGAAAAACGAGAAGCAATAAAACAAATTACGCACGAAAATAGATACAATGATTTTTTGGAGGCAATTCTCCGATTTCGTTTTCCTTTTTGGGGATGGGCAATCCAAGACCAACCTAGAATGGGGACTTCTACTGGTGGTGCTGATGCTGGTAATGCAGACTTAGTTGTTCAGTCTGGTGGTGGTGAAAATATTGCTTTAATTGAAGCTTTTATCTTAAGAGATAAAAAATATACAGAAACTCATATTTTAAAGTGTCCAATTTACATTTCTACAATAAATAGATACTATGTTGTGATTTATTTTTTAGGTAATTCTAATGAATTTGATGAAAAATGGCGTGATTACCAGTCAGACGTGTTGGCGATTCATTATCCATCAAACTTCAAACTTGATTTAAACATTGGTTTTAGAGATATAACAAATGAGTTTGAAAATGTAAGAAACATTAAAATTGCAAAGACCATACATAGTACAAATTTAGAAATGAATCATATGATGATTGATCTTTCATAATCAATAGTAATATCATATAAGAAGCCTAATACCGCAGAGAATATTTAGTTCGCTAGTTAAAATAAATTATTTTAACTAGCGAACGACTTTATATTTTAATTTTCTAAATACTGTTCAATATCATTCACATTTTCTTCTCCAAACCAATTTTGAATAACTGCAAGCGATTCATCTGTCAATTTTGACAGCATTAAAACGACTAGATTTTCTTTCGCTCTAGAACATTCCACATAAAAAAGATTTCGAGTTAATGTTTTTCTATCTTCATTTTGATCCACATCACTAAAGAAGTTATTAAAATTATATTTTGCTACCCATTCAGTATCATCAATTACAGTTAAAACATTTCTATATTCATCGCCTTTTGTACCGTGCTTAGTAGAAAAAACGGTCTGATTTTGAATATGCTTCCAAAAGTTGAGTATCTCTTTGTACGGTAATGCTAAAAATGAGTTAAATAAGGTTTTATCTTTTTCAATTCTATTAGTTTTTTCTTCATCCAAACCTTCCAATTCTTGATTAGTTCTAATTACAAAATCATTGTAATTTTTGGAAAAAATTATTTCTTTTTCTAGTAAGCTGTCTAATATATCTTTTACTGTTTTCTTATCTCTATTAATTGCCAAATCATTCAGGAAATCAGAAACTTCTTTCTTTTTGTTGTGTTTAAATTCATTAAGAAATAGCCCATTTTTTTTAATGAATCGAATCACTTCGTTCTGATTTCCTTCTGTCCAATAATTTAAAAGATGTTCTAAACCTACTTTTCTTTCTTGTGATGATTTTTTATCAACATATCCGCAGAATAATTTTATTAAAATATGATTTCGATCTAATAAATTTTCTTTTACTGCTAAGCTACTTCTCTTTGAAAAAATACTATATAAATTTGAAAACCCACCTCTATCAGCTATTCTGCTATTAGCTAAAACTAAAATTTTATCCTTGCTATTCGATTCGAAATTCCAATTTTCTAATTTTAATTTTATTATAGCATCATCATAATATTTATTTTTGATCGCTTTTAAACCATTATTAAATTCTGTTATACCTTTTTTGGGTTTTTCCGGATGATTAGCCCAATATAAAAATCTTACAGTTCCATCAATTTCTTTTTTTGAGACTTGCTGTATATTAGTTCTGAAATTATTTAACAGATGAACAACTGATTTTGAAGAGCGATAATTTTCTTCTTTTTTAATTAATTGTAAAATTGGTAGTTCTCTCTCATAATATTCTTCTAAATCACCTATACCGTTATCATAGATCTTTTGATGTGAATCTCCATAAAAGCCAAGAACAATTCTACTACTATTAGGAATTAACAAATCGTCAATTAGTAATTTAATTGTTTCTTCCGATGTATCTTGATATTCATCTATAAATATATATGGATATTTTTGGGCAGTAATTGAGGTAATCAAATTGTAGTTCTCAAATATCATTTTCGCTAAATCAATTACATCATCGTGATGAAGTTCGCCTTTCTCAAAATCTCTAAAAGATGAATCGTCATAAATCACATTATCGATATTTTCAACACGAGCAGATAAATTCTCTAAGTACTTAGAATCTTTGCTATTAGATTTGTCACTTGCCAATCTTACTTCATTTAATTTGCAAAGTTCAACTTTCAATTGTTTTTGAAATTGCTTTATTGATTGCCATAAAAATTCGTGAATTGTATATACATTTACTAAATCATTATATTCAATACGTTTTATAATTTCATTCTTAGCAACATTGGTATAGGTAATGCAAATTATTTTCTGTCCGTTTAATTCTAATTCAGCACCTCGTTTCTCTATTACATATCGTAATGTTTGAATAAGTGAATATGTTTTTCCGGAGCCTGCACCGGCTTCTAAGACATAACTTTGTTTAGAATCTATACAAGATACTATTTCTTCAATTGCTCCCATATTATTCTGTAATTTCAGTTTTTAAATGATCATTCTTAGCCAGCCATTCTAATCCTTCTTTCACATATTTTGGCACATTCCATTTTAAAGTTTCGGATTCTTCAAAAGTCATTAAATCGAAAGAAAATTCTGTTTTTTTCTTTGAAGTTGGAGCTAAATCGTAAGGCTCACTTTCTAAATTTTTTCCTACAAGAAGCGAGAAAAATTCCTTCACTGTTTTCTCATCTTTTGTTTGAGAAAAGAAATCTTTATTACAATTTATAATTGACTCTTCGAGACTTCGAGATGTGTAGTTATGACTATCCTCGCTAATTTGATAAGCCACTCTGATAATATCGGAATCCATTTTTGCTTCTACCGTTGCTTCTAATAAATCCTTAATACTTTCTTTATTAGGTATCCAAGATTTTAATGTAGAATTTGAAGTTACAGAATTGGGAGTATCAACTTTACAAGCTTTTCTGCTATTTGCAGGATCAACGGAATCTATATCAGTAACAATTAGAACTTTGGTATTTAAAAACTTAAAAAATTCTTGGAATTTATGTGTGTAGGCACCACCTACTTCAATTATTGATACATATTCATTTTCCAACTGTGGAACAATCTTTTTTATAAATAGTGGCATTAAAAGTTTTTCGGTAATTCCTTCAACCATAATTACTTTATCAGCAAAAAACAAATCGCATTTATTTAAGTTCAAATATTGTTTTAAGAATCTAAAAGTATCTGGAACAGTTTCTTTGTGCTTGAATTCATTAAAATCCTTAACTTCAACAATTGATTTTCCTTCATTTAGATATTTACTGAAGTAACGTATTCTTTCAAAACTTCGATTGATATTTAGCCCAGCTTCAGCAACCATATGAGATGAGTGCGTACTTATCATAACCTGAACTTGAATTTTATCGTGAGATAATGTATGTGCTATAGTTTCTCGAATCTGTTCAATAAAAACTTGCTGCATTTGTGGATGAAGATGAGCCTCTGGTTCTTCTATTAAAATCGTTAAAATTTGAGTAATATTGTTTGCCTTCTTCTTTTTAAAATCCTCAATAAATGATACAATCTTCAATACTAAATATATTAAATTGCTGTAACCTAATCCATTGTAATTTTCCGGCAATTCTATACTACCACTTTTATAAAAATATTTAATATTATTCTTTATTATGGTCTCAGGATCAAATTTTGATTTTAATATAATCTCTGGAATATTGATATCTTTGTCAACACCAAATGAACTAAGTTTAGTTAGAATCGTATCTAAAACTTTCGCATATCTCTTATCAAGATCTTTGGAGGTGCCGGCTAAAGTAATTTTTAATTCTTCAACATCATTATTGTTATCAGAGCTCACTGTCTTATAATAATCAGAAAAACCTAAAGCTAAAGACCTATTGTTGTCCATTTTCATATCATCCAACTTTCTTGAAGCTTGAATTGTTTCGAAATTGATGATAGACTGTATCTTACTAAAAATATTGTCATCAATCAAATTTTCTCCACCGAATACACGTATTGCGTAATGACTCGAAATGTTTTCATTTAGCCACTCAATTAGTTGAACTTCTTTTTTTGGACGACTATCGAATGATTTAAAAATACCAATAGTATCTTTAGGCTCGTATTTGAAGAATAATGTTGCATCGGATCGATTCTCATCTAAATCAGATATAAACTCACTAAGATTAATCAACGAATCTTTTATCTTATCATATTCTATTTGAACACCTAAAGTTATTCTTGGAATTTCTTCTATTAATTTTTTTTCGATTTCTTCTTTTTGTTCATCATCAACGATTTCCAATAATTCTTCGCTGTATTTTATATAACAATCATT
Organism: Empedobacter brevis NBRC 14943 = ATCC 43319; assembly: GCF_000382425.1. Classification (GTDB taxonomy): domain Bacteria; phylum Bacteroidota; class Bacteroidia; order Flavobacteriales; family Weeksellaceae; genus Empedobacter; species Empedobacter brevis. The sequence continues at coordinate 423,993 of NZ_KB908292.1, read as the reverse complement.
AAAAGCTTCGTGGCTATTTAGGGAGAAATCGTGAAATGAAATTCGATTTTTATCATTAAAAAATAAATTTATGATCTCAAATAGAGAGGTCTTACCTGAATTGTTCTTACCAACAATTAATGTTATATCGTCTTCAATATTGATTTCGATATCATCTAAAAGTCTAAAATTAGTAATGCTGAGTTTTGAAATTTTCATAGTCTAAGTCTTCGATGGTTTTTTGATACTAGTTTTTTAATGGTAATTTCTAAAATTAACGAAAAATATTGAATGATAATAATTCAATTAAAAATTCATAACATTTTAAGCAAGAAAAAGGCTCAACTAAAAGTTGAGCCTTTCCTATGAAAAAGTAATTATCCCGAATTACTTATATTTATTTGCCAATCAGTTTAGTAAGCCTATCCAGCATTTCGTCCTTTTCCTTTAGCATTCTTTCATATAATGCAGTTTTTTCATTATTAAGTGTTCTGATTTCTTCTAAGGCTTCAATCCACTTTTCGGAAGTATTAATTGTAGGATTTATTTGAAATAATTGTCCAGTTGCATTATCGTTTACAGTTGTAACTGTATTTGCAATAATATTAACTGCTTGCTCGTCATCAAAATTCTGAAAAGCCTCTACAGGAATTTTAAGAGCATTTGATATTGCTTTCAATAAATCATCCTCGATCACATCTTTCTGCTCCAACATAGAAATTTTCTTTTGATTCCATTCCTCTCCTAAGTCAAATGCCAAAGCTTCCTGCTTAATTCCAAGCATTTCTCTAAAGCGTTTCACATTTCTCCCTTGATGTATTTTCTGTTCCATAGCGGTTATCAAAATTTTAAAGGCTTAAAGATAAAGCCATTTCTATTAATTCGTCTGAATTGTAAAGTTAAAAAATTATCCTGTAAAATATCCCCTCCAACGTATATTTTATTCACTAAAAGAATAGATTACTCTGTGGCAACAACAGATCTTAGTTCTCACATTTTAAAACCTATTCCTATGAAAAAGTCTAAAATATCCTTGGAATCTTTTTTCTGGTCAGCAGAAGAGATTGAAAATCCTTTTGCATTGATCGATTCATTTTTTGATTATGCAGATCTGGATTCACACAAGCAAATCTTGACAGGCGCAATGCTGTTTGTCCAAAAGAAAGAGGTCTACAGTAGTGATTATCCGGGACAGCTATTTGTTTTTTACACGGCTTTTCGCTCTTTCCTGAAAGCCTGCATACGGTTACAGCACAAAGACAAAAAGTGGAAAATAAAAGACACACCCGAAAGCTGGTCTTATCTGCATCAAGCTTCTTTATTACAGGACGAATATCTTAATCCTTTCCTTGTTTTCCAAAGAGCATTTACTGAAAAGACCATTGCCGAATTTGATTTCTTTCTTTGCGAGATCCTGCATCTGTCAGCATCTCCTTTCGTAGAAGAGTTTGTTGACATAGATTTAATAACACCGTATATCCATATGGTCAAAATGCTTGATGCAGCACAGTTGATGCGAGAGCGTGGAATCGAAAAGATCAAAAATAAAAAGATAGACGATCCCGAATAATATATCCCTTTCCGGAATAGGATATCCCTCAGTCCTTTTTCAACTTTACAAAAGATAAAATTATTGATATGAAAAATAACAAACACTTTAGCAAAGACAATCAGCTTGTAAAAACCAGAGAGCAGGCTGAGATCGCACTGGGTATTCTCGTTCAAAATTCTCGGGGAGAAGACCTTGAAACTGGGATATTCAGCCTGCGTGACCAACTGCATAATCCGAAACTTACAGAACTGCTTGATAACTATCCCGATCTGATTCAAGAATATAAATTGGAGGAATTGCTAGCAGGGAATATCGATTTCAAGAATGCAAGCTCACAAGATGTCAAGACGGCAGGTCTGCTGTCCTGCATATTATTACTCATTCATTTTTACTTTGAGGGCAAATCAAATAGTTCGGTCGAATCCAAATCCGAAACTGATAAATTGGATAATTTTAACAGCGCGCAATACATCATCAATGCAACTACTTCTGAGAAGTGCATCAATGAATTATTTCTTCTTATTTTGTCAATTGTTGGAATTGATTATTTTGAGAAGTATCAGGAAAAGATGAAAGACCATGATTTTGTTTTCAACCAGACTATCGGATATGATAACGACCCCGAGATGGATCTTCATATCGATCTGATGGTCTGGTTTGCCTTGCTTCATTTATTTATTGAGGCTATCTTTATACACTACGATAGTGATTATGAAACTAAAAACGATCAGCTATGACAACCCCAAAGAAATCTCCGTTTTTCATCCTCACCAGTGAGTTCTTGGAAAATACATTGAATCAGCTTGTACACGACCATTTAATTATTCAGATATTCTACAAGCAGGAAAAGACCTCAGCGAAATCACACCTGCTTATCTCTGTCTCCAAAAATTCAGATGCTGTAAAATTGCAGTCAAAAAGATGGGTTGCCGAAGTTAGAGAACAGTATCAGGTCTATATTTATTTCATTGATTATTCCAGAATCGAATACCAATTTTCAAAAGGTCACCCATTCATAGAATACTACTGCCAACAGTCATCAATGATCTATCAAAATGAAGACTCACTACCTTCACTATTGATAAACAGAAACTGGAAAAAATATCACAAAAAGTTCAATCGGTACGAGGATACTTTCCACCACGACCACGAGATCCATCAGTTGCAGGTCGAAAGGCTGATCGCTGAGAATTCCTATAATAGTGTCTTTACTTCCTATAAAAAACTGATCGAATATGATCTTGAATATCTAGAAGAATTATTTACCGGAAACAGGACATTCGACATTGATCTGAATATAAGGATAAATAAACTGCTGATCTACATTCCGGAACTTAAGCAATATTTTGTCAAAAAGAATCAGCACCAATATTTTATCAGTGAAATTTTTGACGAAACAAAGAAATCAATTGAAGGGGATGATTTAATCTACAATTCAGAATTGTTTGATTCATTGCGCATTATTTCGGATTCGTTATATACATTCATCTCAGTTCGATTCTACAATTTAAAGCATCTTATAAAAAAGCAATACGAGAAGATATGTAATGGTGATGAAGACCTATGTCCAATCGAGGGATCGTCAAAAGATGAAATACTTGAAAGAGCTATTGACAGAATCCTGACTTTTGCAGAATTGGAACAAATCTATTTTTTTCATCAAACAACCTATGGAGAAGTAAAAACTTACTATTTACTGCTAATTGGTCTGAATGTAAACAATGAAAAAATCAAAGCCATCACGCATTCTTTGATGAGCCTTTTTGGAACTCAATACAGGTTTTTATTGGTGGGTCACGATCGTTACTGGATTCAAAAGAATCTCCGAGAGTTCCAGAGTTTCTTTGTTTTCATTATGCAAGGTAAAAATCTCATCTATTCCTCAGATCAGTATCATCCGGAACCACATTGGGAAACGCCCCATCATCCACAGCACAATGACCTTTATTTTTATTACAAAAGCACATTGGGAAGTTCATTGCAGTTTTATAAACTGATTGATGGAGAAAAAGAAAATTATCAAGGGGTAGATAATATCTTTGCTTTATTTCTCTTGTCCTTTTGTAGAACATACATCTATGCAAAAACCTACTATCTGCCAAATTATATGACGACCGAAGCCCTTTGGCAACTATGTATCTACGCAGATAAGGACATACATAAATACCATTATCTCTTTGATCAATTCTCGTCCAACATTTTTTCTTTTACTGATTATAATATGAGCGTACATCACAGTATAGCAAAAGTTAATACTGAGAAAGCAGATCAGATGAAAATGATTGTAGACAAGTTGATGGTACAACTTAAAAAAACCATAATTGAAGGTCAATTATTGGACGGTGCAGAGATGGGATTTATATTTGAAAAAACTGATGGTTTAATTATAAATACAAATCCATGACTCGTACAAAAGAAATCAAGAATCCCGATAGAAGAGGTAATGGAATTCTTTAAAAGCGAAGGTATGGAAGTAACGCAGGAAGAAGCGGAAAAGATTATGGAATTTCTGTATAGCCTGACACTTATAGTTATCAAAAAGTATTTCGATAATGATCAGGAATAATATTCTTTTAGTGGAAATTACTACTCAAGTACGTTGCATCAAGTCAGCTTATTTAATAATAGTGGATACATTTTTTAAAATAGTAAGAGGAGGTCGGTATCAATTAGGAAACGAAGGGACAACTTGAAATACGTATTGTAATAATCTGAAACGTAGATTAAAAAAATGCTTTTGCAAGATAGCCCATTGTTTGAACAATGGGCTTTTAGTTGTCTTAAACAGCTACAAATTTTAAATATTTTTCTCATTATTCAGCGAACGTCGATAATTATTTTCCAATAATCTGATAATGTCCGATTCTCTAAAAAGTATTTTCCGTTCGAGCTTGATAAAAGGAATCAGTCCGTCATCTCTGTATTGTTGTAAAGTCCGTTTGCTGATGTGAAGCATCTTGCAGACCTGTTCGCCTGACAGGTAGATTTCCCCCTTTAGAAGTGGGTGAAAATATTCCCTGATATAAAGTAGTTCGTTTTTGATGCCAACCACAGCTTCAAGCAGGGCAAGCATATCTTCATTCGAATTTTCAATCTGTTCCATTTTTTCTGCTTTTTAATATTTGACCTGACTGCATCAGAAATTCAACATCTGTCATCTTGAAGTAATTTTTGCGATTGACCTGCGTAGCTCCGAGAATTCCTTTCACTCTATAAGTCTGCAAAGTTCTTTTACTAATGTTTAGCAATTGGCAGACTTCCTGTCCATCTAACCATTTAGTTGCCTGTTGTAGTGATTTGTAGGGAGCCGTAATTTCCGCTACCAAATTCGTAACTTCCTTTACTTCTCTATTCACTGCTTCTAAAATCTGAATATTTAGAATCGTTATTTCCATGTCTTAAGTATTTAAGACTCGAAAATAAAATCTAATTTTAAAGTACTTTCCAATGTTGTATTCGCTGGCATTATTTGTCGGACTACTGCAAAAATAGTAGGCTGTAGTATCAATCTAAAGTTTATATTCTAAGAGTGTGTTGTTGTAATTGGATTGTCTTTGTGCAATAATTACAGGCTTTTTACTAATCTATAATAGCTGAATATTTTCAATGTTTTTTAAGTCATAACATATAGCCATTAATGTGTACCAATGGTACTTTCAGTTTGGACGGATTGCTTCTGGTTTTCAAGGAATATTCTACTGAACATCCTTCCCCTATAAATATTTTATTTCTTTGGATTGGCTTCATATGATTGGGAACGTTTTGTATTATCCACCTTGACACTCAATAGAATTATTTGGCTCGCATTGACATTACAAACAAACTTGATCCTAAAACACTTTAATTTGCCTGTGCTTTTCCTTAGGTAAATTAAAAAGTTTTGAACAGATATTGTAGAAAGAATAACAAAAATATCCGATCTGAACACCAAAGAGTATTTTTCGTTATCCTTTCAGTGGCTTTCAAAGCCATATAAAATATTAATGGAATCTCATCCGCTTTTTAGAAGCGGAACATTGGGGAAAGATGGTTTCCAGAATAAAACAGATAAAAAGACAGCTAAGTTGGGAAGGACATCCCACGCAAAAGCCAGTCAAAAGCTTACGGCATAATGAAAAAGAAAAAAGCTCCGAAAAATTTTTTCTTTTTCACCCTTCGGGACTTATTCCGTTTCCTTTTGTCTCATCATTGCCCTTCCCATGTATCTGCTTTCTTTTTTTCTTCTTTTTTTCTTTTGGAAATATTTTTAGAGAATTTACCGTCATTTACAATATTTGTAGATAAAAACAATTTTGACGTATTTGATAGATTTGCCTTGACTGTCTTCTTAGCTAGATGTTGCGGAAAAAAAAGCGAAAAGAACACGATTAATTAGGCTTATACCTTTATAAATCTATTGATATGGCTTGTCCTTGCGATTCAAGCAGTACATTTCTACTTTTTTTAAGTTCTGGAAATAATTTCAGGGCTTTTTCGATGGTATAGTTGGGCAGAAAGTAAATTTTGTCACGGATAACCGTGACCAATTATTCATATCTATAAAAACAGATGAGCTCATTAATTTCCTGCTGACCAGTACGTTCTGAAATTCGGGAAATAATAGTCTATAGGCTTTCATAAAGTCCATTGCATCAATGTCGAAATCGAAAATCCAAAAAAAAGACACGTTCGAGATTTGGAACTTCATTGTTTTTTACGCTTGATTCTATACTCTAACTATTCGGTTTTTCAGCTTTGCATTATTTATTTCAACGTCTCAATGGGTGGTGCCTTATATCGTTTACTTGTATTTTGTTAATATTTCCTGCTCTTGATAACACTACTTAAAGAAGTCAGAAAATAGGTCTGTTTTTTTCATTGAAACTGGTCGTGATAGACTCTTCAAACTCCCCGAAGTGATGATCCAGTAGGTTATACAGATAGGCATAAATGGTGGTATTATTATCTCCTATTACCTGAACAATTCGCGAAAGTTTTTTGTGATGATCGGGATCGATGTGCACTGATTTTACATGCCGTGCCGTACTTTTTACATCTTTGAAAAATATTTCTTCATAATCGGGTCGGCTGTAGCTTTTTGGACGGGTGTTCCCTTTTTTAAATGGCTGTTCCTGTTCCTGTCCCTCATTTTTTTTCTTTTCCAGTATTTCTTCTGCGGAAATATCAAATCCTTCTTTTCTTACCCCGTCAACCATCAGGTTCATCATTTTTGCCTCGTCTATATCCGATTTTACTTTTTTGTTATTGTCATCCATGATTTTAATTTTATTGATTGTTATAAATTATACTATGTGATTTGAAATATTACGATACAGCTATAATTTATTTTAATTGCGACTCTGTAAATAAGTAATTCCTTCCAACAGAAAGTCCACCTGCAAAATTGTCTGTATTTTCAGCTGATAGGAGTTATATGTAACTGTGGCTACAACTTTCCGTTTGTACAGCTGAACAGTTAACTGCTCTGACAAATAACAGGATGTATGTACAAAATAAAGAAAAGGTGGCTCTAACTGGCGGTGTTTTGCATCCATTATCCTGCTTTCAAATAACTGTTATTCAATTGATCTTAGCGAAATTTGTAATATAAGCTGTGGGTTATCTCTAATTAACCTGATCTGTCCCCAAGACGGATTTTCTGAACTCCTGTTCAGAGCAAGTTATCTTTTGAGGTACTCGAAATGAATTTCCGTACCTCAAAAGCACTTGCCCTTGCAGCGGCTGGAAACGGCTCCGAAGTCGCCCGTTTGTTTAAGATTTAAAATGGATTTATTATGGAAGAAAAGAACAGTAAACAGGTTAGGAAAACAGGGAGAAAACCGAAGAACGACCCTGCGGTCAATCGGTATTCCATTAACCTGAATGCAGAGGACAACGCCAAGTTCCTTGCCCTCTTTGACCAATCGGGAATGAAAGCAGTGGCACATTTCATCACGGCTTGCATCTTTCAGAAGACGGTAAAGACCGTCAAAATTGATATGAATGCAATAGAATATCACGAAAAGCTGACCCGATTTTTTAGTCAGTTCAGGGCAATCGGAACAAATTACAATCAGGTTGTAAAGCTATTGTACCGCAATTTTTCAGAGAAAAAAGCATCCGCATACCTCTTTAAACTGGAAAAAGAAACCATTGAATTGGTAAAAGTCACTAAGGAAGTCATCCGTCTGACACAGGAATTTGAAGCAAAGTATCTGAAAAAAGAGTAAAGAAATGATTGCAAAAATCGGAAAGGGAAGCAATATGTACGGAGCGATTTTGTACAATCAGCATAAAGTGGACAATGAAAACGGAGCGGTTTTATTGCTGAACAAGATACCCGATACGGTGGACGGCAGGTATTCCGTAGCGTATTTCAATAAGTGCTTTGAGCCGTACCTGTCAGCAAACATCAAAACGGAAAAGACGGTACGCCATATTTCATTGAACCCAGACCCGAAAGACAAGGTAAACGATGAGCAGTTTACCGAAATGGCTCGCGTGTATATGGAACGTATGGGCTACGGCAATCAGCCCTATATTGTTTTCAAACATACGGACATTGACCGGACGCATATCCATATCGTTTCGACCTGTGTAGGCATTGACGGAAAGAAAATCCCCGATGATTACGACCACCCTCGTTCAATGGCAATCTGTCGGGATTTGGAACAGAAATACAACCTGCACAAAGCAACCGAGCAGGAGCAGAAACAAGCCAACAAGGTTTTCAGACCTGTGGATTACCATAAAGGCGACATAAAAAGTCAGATTGCTTCGGTAGTCCGCCATTTGCCAAAGTATTACAACTTTTCAACTATGGGTAGCTACAATGCGTTACTTTCTCTTTTCAACATCACAGCAGAAGAAGTCAAAGGCGAGAGGAACGGTCAGACCGTAAACGGATTGGTCTATGTGGCATTGGACGAGAACGGAAACAAGGCAAGCAATCCGTTCAAGGCATCGCTATTCGGAAAAGATGCAGGCGTAGCACAACTGCAAAAACACTTGGAACAGTCTAAAGAGAAAATGAAGACCAATCCTGCAAGGTCAATTTTAAAGAATACCGTTGAATTGGCTATGCACACGACAAGCAACGAAACGGATTTTAAAAAGCAATTGACCGAGCAGGGTATTAATACCCTTGTCCGCAGGAACGACAGCGGGAGGATTTACGGTATAACATTCATCGACCACGAAAGCCGTAGTGTTTGGAACGGTTCGGCATTGGATAGAAACCTGTCTGCAAATGTTTTCAACGATTGGTGGAACAACGGAAACAAACCCGAATTAAAGGTACAGGACAGCCCTGTTTCCAAAACAGATACATTGGACGATTTGCCAACAAAAGACCTTTTTGAGTTTCTTTCACAGGAACATTCGCCTAATTTCGATTTGGGATTATTCAGCCTGTTACCCAATGCACAGGGCGAGGACTACGAAGAAGAACAGTTTGCCAACCGAATGAAGAAGAAAAAGAAGAAAGGCAGGAGGTTGTGAAAATATCTGTTATAGCTCGCATCTGTCCGTTTGAATTTCATAACTTTGTAAAATGAAACGCAAGGAAACAATAAAGGAATTTCACACCAATCACGGACAGGAGTATTCAAAAACAGGACAATTCAACATATACCGCAGGGAGGAATTTGCGTGCGACAGTACATCGCTACCGCCTAACCGCAGGGATTTTTATAAAATCTCGATGACTACAAAAGGAACAGGTATTTTGAGCTATGCCGACAAATCCATACAGATAGACAAGCCCTCTATTACGTTTCTTAATCCGCTTATTCCCTATTCGTGGCAACCGACTTCGGAAAACCAAGCAGGATATTTCTGCCTTTTCACTGAAGACTTTGTAAGCCCGACCCTGAAAAATGAAAATCTTTCGCAATCGGCATTGTTCAAAGTTGGGGGCAATCACATATTTTTCCCCGGTAAAGAAAGTTTAAAACTTTTGGAAAGTGTTTTTGAAAATATGATGCGTGAAATACGCTCGGAATACGCCAATAAGTACGACTTATTGAGAAGCTATGTGCAAATCATTATGCACGAAGCTATGAAGATGCAACCGCCCGAAACTTTTTATCAGCCCGTCAATGCTTCGGAGCGTATCACCACATTGTTTTTAGAATTGTTGGAGCGACAATTTCCCATTGATGCCCCAAGCCAAACGCTGCAACTTAAAACAGCAAACGAGTTTGCCGGACAGCTCAACGTTCATACCAATACATTAAACAGGGCTTTGAAAGAAAGCACGGGCAAAACTACAACAGAATGGATTGCCGAAAGAATAACTAAAGAAGCTAAAGCATTATTACAATTCAGCAATTGGGATATTGCAGAAATAGCGTTTAGCTTAGGCTTTGAGCATTCGTCAAACTTTATCATCTTTTTTAAGAAGCAAACGGAGGTAACGCCTTTGCAGTTTAGGAAAGAAATAGGAGCAAATGTTGTTTAGACAGGAGATTTTGAATTTTATTACATAGGACGTTCAGCAGAAATAAATTCTCCCTTTTCTTTCACAACTCTATTTCCCCATTTTGTGATTGCTTCCAAAACAGGAACAATACTTTTGCCGAAATCGGTTAAACTGTAAATGACTTTTACAGGCGGTTTTTTGCCGTGAACTTTTCTTAAAACAAGACCATCTTTTTCTAATTGTTTCAACTGTAAACTTAAAGTCATTTCGGTAACAGACGGTATTTCTTTACGAAGTTCGTTATATCTCTTTGCTTCATCTTTTAAATGATAAAGGATTACAGCTTTCCATTTACCACCTACTAAATCCATTGTCAGGCTTACCGTGCAAGGATAAGTTTTACCATTCAATTTCACGAAATCGCCTATACATTCTGTTTTCATTTTACTATTTTTTTTTCAGTCTATCCATTTCGATAGTTATTGCAAATGTAATTTACTAAAATTAGTTTTGCAACTAAAATTATTATAGTATGGCATTAGTTATTTTAGCACACCCGAATTTCGATAAGTCTTTTGCTAACAAAACGATTATTGAAGAACTACAAAAAAGTGATTTGGAATTGGAAATCCGAAACATTCACGACCTCTATCCCGATTATAAAATCGATGTGGAAGCTGAACAGGAAGCGTTATTGCGACATCAGACAATCGTTTTCCAATATCCCTTTTATTGGTATAGTATGCCTGCCATTTTGAAACATTGGTTTGACGAAGTGTTTTTACATCAGTTTGCTTACGGCTCGAAAGGCGACAAGTTGAAAGACAAAAATTTTGTACCGAGTTTTACCGTGGGTTCATCGGAAAGCAGTTATAAAACATTGGGCTTTCAGCATTTCAGAGTATATGAATTTTGCAAACATTTGGAACAGACCGCTTACCATACACAGATGAATTATATCGACCCGATTTATTTTCACGGAACTTCTTTGGTTGCAGGTTATACAGAGGAAGAAGTAAAGAACAGGGCAAAAGACCACACAAAAAGACTGATTGAAGCATTACAAGAACTTGGATAAAGTTCCTGTAATGCAGCAAACTTTAAATCATCTTCTTATGTTTCTCTCCCCATACTTCCAACTGTTCCAATATCGGTATAAGTTGAATTGCACTTTTGGTTAGTTCGTATTCCACACGTGGCGGAACTTCCGCATAAACTGTTCGGGTTATCAATTTATTTTCTTCCATTTTTCGGAGCTGTAACGTTAGCATACGTTCGGTTATATTAGGGATACGTTTTTTCAGTTCACCAAAACGTAGTTTTCCCTTTGCCAAATGGCAACAGATAGCCAATGTCCATTGTCCGCCAATAAGGTTCGTAGCATAAATTTGAGAACATTCTGAACCTAACTGTTGCCTGTTCTCATAGTTGACAGAACTCTCTTTTACTTTACTCATACTTACATTTTTGTTAGTACTATACAATTTGTTGCAAAGATACAAAATGGACAGTTGCGTATGTGGATTAACACTGTAAAATTTCAATACAGATAATATGCAGAAAACATAAATCTATTTTGGAACATTCGGTTTAATATTATATCTTTGCATCCGATATGCCGAGAAATAAAGAGTTTGACTATAACGAAAAATTAGAAACTGTGCGTAACCTTTTTTGGAAAAAGGGATACAATGCTACTTCTATGCACGATATAGTCGCTACGATGAATTTGAACAGAAGTAGTATTTACGATACTTACGGCAACAAACACGATTTGTTTCTGAAATGCCTATCCAATTACGCTTCTTTCAAAGAAAGGCAATATTTGGAAGCCTCAAAAGTAAAGGGAAAAGCCATTGAAGCATTGGAATACGTTATCCGAGATGTAGTTAATCAGACTTTGGCAGATGACAAGGCGTGTCTGATTGTGAACACCATTTTTGAGGTTGCTCCTGCGGACAAGGAAGTGAAAAACCTCCTCCAAAAAAGCGGAAATGCCTTGCAATCCATTTTGGAAAACCTGATTGCACAAGCAAAAAAAGACGGAGATATTAAAAGCCAAACTTCTGCCTTAGTGATTGCCCGATATATTCTCGCTTCGTTCAGTAGTTATTGGAGCCATTATATTTTGAACCAAAATAAGCAGGAAGTATTGGAAATGGTGGACTTTTTGACGGAACAAATAAAACGGTAAAAATTTTTTTTGTTCTATTTTGGAACGATTGGTTTAAAATAAATTAAATACAAAAACAATATGAGAAAACAAGCAAGAACGATTTTAGCTTTTGCGATCTTGATGACAAGCGGAGAAGTCTTTGCACAAAAAATAAGCAACAATAAAGAAAAAATTATGACAAATAATTCAGAGCAAAACGAGCAACTTCGGGTTGCAAAATCTTATTACGAGAAAATCAATAGCGGAGATTTTAATGACGACAGTTATTTTGACCTTTTTACGGAAGATGTGAAAATTTTCTATCCGAAATTTGGTTTTGCGGAGGGAAAATTGGGAGTTAAGAAATTCGGACAACAGGTGCGAAATCTGTTCAATAACTTGACTTTTGAGTTGGACAAATTCAACTTTATCGTAACCGATAACACTATTGTAGTGGAGGGCGTAGAGATAGGTGCAATCCACACAGGAGCGGTTTTTCCCGACAATGAGATTTCATTTGGAAAATTTTGCACGGTCTTTGAATTTGAGGGAAACCGTATTAAAAGAATGTATTGCTACGTTGACCCAGACCACGCAGGACAGGATAAAGAAGTTGTGGATTTGTTGAAAAGTGAAAACAAAAATTTAATAGAAATAGAGCATAAAACAATTGAAGCCGAAACCAAAAAAGTTGTTGATGAATTTTACGAAATTCAATCGGGTAAAAAACAGGGAAGTTTAGCAGATTTGTTTGCCGATATGGTAGATTTTGATTTGCCAGGAAATAAAGAAAAGTTTCCGTGGACTGGAAAACGACAAACCAAAAAAGAAGTTGAGGATTATTTCAAAGTTTTATATCAAAACATCAAATCCTTAAAATTTGATGTGGAGTATATCGCCATAAATGGCGAAAATGCAGTAGCAGTCGGTCAATTATCATCAGTTATTCTAAAATACAATAAAGTATTTAATGCTCAATTTGTCAATATTTTTAAAATCCGCAACGGTAAAATCGTAAAATACCATTTTATGGAAGACAGCTACCGATTGAACGAGGAAATGAAATAAACAAATTAAAACATACACCAGGAAACATCCAAATCAATACTTACATTTTTGTTAGTACCATACAATAAGTTGCAAAGGCACGAAATCGAATGTAGCCTATGTAATTTTGTGGTGTAATTTTAAAATCAAATAAAAAATGTTAAAACAAATCTTATCAACTATAGCTTGCGTAATAGCGTTAAACAGCCTCGCACAAAATACTAAACTTGAAAAGAGTATTGATGATTTATCTGCCCGATTGGTAAACGCAAAAGAAGTTTCGGGAGTGAATGTATTATTGCTCAAAGACGGCGAAGTGATTTATAACAAAGCCTTTGGCTATGCCGATGTTAGCACAAAACAACCTTTAAAAACCGATAACATTTTTCGCATTGCTTCTCAGACCAAAGCGATAACGAGCATAGCGGTTATGATGCTTTACGAAAAAGGAAAAATCCTGTTGGACGACCCGATTTCAAAATATATTCCTCAATTCAAAAATCCGCAGGTGCTTGACAAATTTAATCCTACCGACAGCAGTTATACAACTGTTCCTGCACAAAGGGAAGTTACTATTAGAGATTTGTTACGCCATACTTCGGGTATTGATTATCCGCTAATTTCCGATGATACAAGAATGCAGGCAATATACGCCAAGGCAGGAGCGGTAACGGGTATTGGAAGCAAAGGTACGTTGAAAGAAAAAATGGAATTGCTTGCCAAACAGCCATTGCGACACCACCCTAATACAGCTTTCACTTACGGTCTGAATACAGACGTTTTAGGGTATTTGGTAGAAGTTGTCAGCGGAGTTCCATTAGACAAATTTTTCCAAACTTACATATTTGAACCGTTACAGATGACCGATACACAGTTTAAAATCCCACAGGATAAGGCTGACCGTTTGGTTTCCGTCTCGGAGAAAACGGATAAAGATTTTGCAAAAGTTAATCATACGATTTATGAAAATAGTAGCCCTGATTATCCACTGGAAGACGGAATATACTTGTCTGGTGGAGCAGGTTTGTCTTCTACGACTGCCGACTATGCAAAATTCTTACAGATGCTGTTGAACAAAGGCACTTACAATGGAAAACGGATTTTAGGTGCAAAAACCGTTGAACTGATGACTACCAACCAACTTTCAAATCAAGTAATTTTAAAAGGCGACCCCGATTTCCGTTTCGGATTAGGTTTTGAATTGGTTACTGAAGAAAACAAATTTTCTAAATCCCCAAGTATCGGTACTTTTTCTTGGAGTGGAGCTTTCAGTACACACTACTGGGCAGATCCCAAAGAAAATATCATTGGATTGGTCTTTACACAGGAGTATTTCCGCCCCAATCATAATGATTTGGGTACATTGTATAAAAATGTGGTGTATGCAAATATGGATACATCCGACTTTTATTAAAAAAACAGATAGTTGAAAATCATTACAATATGAAAACATTGATAATCATTGTTCACCCCGATATAGAGCGTTCGGTAATTAATAAGAGGTGGATTGAAGAATTAAGCAAGCATCCCGATAAATATGATGTTCATCAATTGCACAAGGTTTATCCCGATGATCAAATTGATGTATTGGCAGAACAAAAACTGATAGAGCAATACGATAAAATTGTATTTCAGTTTCCTTTTTATTGGTTCAATTGCCCGCCATTCTTAAAGAAATGGCTGGATGATGTGCTTACCTATGGGTGGGCGTATGGAAGCAAGAGCGGTTATAAGGTTTCGGGCAAGAAAATCGCTTTGGCGATGTCTGTTGGAATAGATGAACACGAGTATAACACAACGGGGAAATACAAATATACTATGGCTGAACTGACCCGACCTTTTGAACTGACTTTTGAGTATGTAAAAGCCGATTACAAACCGTTCTTTGCCTATTATGGAATTGAGCTGAACAGCACAGAGGAATGGATTGAGAAAAGTGTATCTCCTTATTTGGATTTTTTAAATTCTTTATAACAGTGCAAGAGTTCTGATTGTCTATACTTATCTCATAACCATTTGTTTGATTTGCATAACTTTTTAAAAAGCATCGGAGCGAACTTTGTACCGTAATAAAAATTAAGAATTATGGTTCAGGAAAATTTAAAAGGAAAAGTTGCCCTAATCACAGGTGGTGCAACGGGCATAGGCTTGGCTTCTGCAAAACTGTTTTTACAAAAAGGTGCAAAAGTTGTTATTGCGGGACGCAGGCAGGAACTTGGTGAAACTGCTCTTACTGAATTGCAAAAAATAAGTTCCGATATCCATTTCGTAAAAACTGATGTTTCCAAAAGCGAGGAAGTAAAACATCTTATCACTGAAACTGTTCGCATCTTTGGCAGGCTCGATATTGCTTTTAACAATGCAGGTGTTGAGGGACATTTTGCACCGATTGATGAAACACCCGAAGAAGAATTTGATAATGTTGTAGGCATCAATGTCAAAGGCACTTGGCTATCCTGCAAATACGAAATTGAACAGTTCAAAAAACAAGGCACTGGCGGAACAATCGTAAACACTTCATCTTGGCTTTCAAGAGGAGCTTTTGGAGGTTCAGGAGTGTACTCAGCAAGTAAAGCCGCCGTGGACGGATTGGTTCGGGTTTTGGCTGTTGAAGCTGCACAATCAGGGATAAGAATTAACAGTATTCAGCCTGGCTACATTCAAACCCCGATGTTTGACCGTTTTTATCCTTTTCCTAAAGAAGAAGCTGATAGACTAAAAGAACCAACAAAAAGGCACGCTCCAATGGGTCGTTTTGGAAACCCTGAAGAAGTTGCCGAATTGGTGGTCTGGTTGAGTAGTCCGTCTGCCTCCTTTGTTACAGGAGAAAGTATTTTGGTAGACGGTGGATTGACTATCGGAGGACAACGTTATTAATTTCAAATTCCATTCAAAAGATTATGCAAGCAATACAATTAGAAAACTACGGCATAGAAAATCTGAAATTAACCGAAGTTCCAACTCCCGAAGTTGGCGAAAATGAGGTTTTGGTAAGAACTACCGCCGTTTCGCTCCAATACCTTGACTTACTTACAGTAGAAAACAGCAATGGCTTAAATATTCCGCTTCCGTTCATTCCTGTTTCAGAGGGTGTGGGCGTGGTAGAAAGCGTTGGGAAGAATGTAACACGGTGGAAAAAAGGCGACCGTGTGCTTATTCCTTTCGTTACCCATTGGGAAGCAGGGAGAACAACGCCTTATCACAATGCTTTGAGAACAGGTGTACAGACTTCGGGAACATTGGCAGAGTTTACCGTACAGCCCGAAAATACATTGGTACGTACCCCTCAAAACCTTACCGATGAAGAAGCTACATCGCTATCTGTTGCAGGTTTGACCGCTTGGGCAATGCTCGTAACACAAGCTGATATTAAAGCAGGGCAGACCATTTTGGTACAGGGAAGCGGTGGTGTTTCCTTATCTGCCCTGCAAATCGCGAAGATGTCGGGACTGAAAGTCATCGCCACCACAGGAAGCAAGGAAAAAGAGCAAAAGCTAAAAGATTTGGGAGCTGATGAAGTCATCAATTATAAAGACTTTCCCCAGTGGAGCAATGAAGTAAAACGGCTGAACAACGGCACAGGCGTAGATATTACGCTCGATGTGGCAGGAAACGAAACCATTGAGCAAAGTATTCTTTCCGTTAAGGAACACGGTTTTATAGGCTTGGTTGGTTTTATGTCGGGCAGTAAACTGTCTTTTGATGTGTTCCCGCTCATTATGAACTATATCCGCCTACAAGGCTATTCCGTAGGCAATGCACAAGAATTGGGCGATTTGGTAAATGCCATTGAAAAGAATAACCTTAAACCTGCCATTGATAGTGTTTATAGCATAGAGCAAACACAGGAAGCATTTCAAAAATTGAAATCGGGAAAGGTTTTCGGTAAAGTAGTCATCAAATTTTAAGGCAATGAAAGTAAGGAATATATTAACGGTAGTCTTTATCTGCATCGGATTAAGCAGCTTTTCGCAACAAATTATCAACGGCTTTGCAACGCCTGAAAGCGTAACATCAGACGGCAAGCGTTTTTTTGTTTCCAATCAGGGACAGGATTTCAGTAGCAGGGATAGTGACGGATTTATCAGCGAAATTTCTCCAGACGGTAAGCTGATAGAATTGAAGTTTGCCCCGACCAAAGGCGTATTACACGCTCCCAAAGGGATGACGATTGAAAACGGCATCTTATACGTAGCAGACTTGGAACGTGTAGTAGGCTTTGACATCAGTACCCGAAAAACAGTTTTTGAACTCGTTATTCCACAGGCTACCGTACTGAATGATATTTGCCGTTTGGAAAATGGATTTATCGGTATTACGGACACCTATTCGGGCAATATTTACAAAGTGAATACCCGAACAAAGTCGTTTGAAATCATTGGAAATATCTCTGCCGTAAACGGCATTTCGTTCAATAAAAGCACCAACCAGATTGCGGTTTGCACCAATGGGAAAATGCTGGGCGAGGGTTCGGTTTACATCAAAACAGGCAACGAAGATTTTCGGCAATTGCCTAATATTTCCAATGGCTTTTTTGATGGCATCGAATGGATAGATGATACCCATTTATTGATTTCGGATTGGGTAACATTTCCCACCAAAGGTTATGGCAAATTGTGGATTTACGATTTAAAAAATCAGCAAGCTGAAATGTTGCTGACCGAAGAAAGCATAGCAGATATTTTTTATAATCCTGCCACGCAAAAAATCTATATGCCCCAAATGCTGAAAAACAAAGTAATCATCACAGATAAAAAAGAATTGGAAATGAACCATAAGCAACAATACAACAAACTATATCAATACGGTGTGGCAGATGCTTTTGTAGGCGGTCTGTACAAAGGGACTTTGCCATTGAAAGAACTGAAATTTAAAGGAGATTTCGGTTTGGGAGCTCCCGATATGCTGGATGGCGAATTGACGATGTTGGACGGGAAAGTATATCAGACCAAAGCCACAGGCGAAACCGTTGAACCGGACGATAACTTTAAAACGTCAATGTTGTTTACCACATTCTTTAAAGCCGATACCGTAATCACTATTGAAAATCCCATTGGAGAAAAAGCCCTTTGGGAGCAGATAAGCAAAGAACTGAAAAATAAAAATGCGATGTATGCCATTAAAATAACAGGAAAGTTCGACCATATAAAAACAAGGGCGTTTCCCCCTATAAAGGATGAGCCATTTCCCGTTATTACTTCAATTTTTAACACCCAAAAGTTTTTTGAATTTTCAAATACACAAGGCACATTAATCGGTTATCATCTGCCCGAATATCTTAACGGTATCAACAGTAAAGGTTTTCATTTTCATTTTCTTTCATCGGACAAATCACAAGGCGGACACGTTTTGGATTTTACAGGGAAAGACCTAAAAATTGAGATTGCAGAAGTGAAAAGCTTTGAATTGGAAATACCGACAGATAAAGACTTTCAGAATTTCAAATTTGACACCAAAGACAATGAAGCACTAAAGCGTGTGGAGCAGGGGAAGTAAGAAATATATTCTGTACAAATCATATAAATTAAAGAAATCTAAAGGTTATTCCGATGAATGACCTTTAGATATTTCTGTTTAATAAGCAATAAAAAAACTAATCTGAATGGCATCATCATTAAATCATATTATCTCGGAGATACAGCGAAAAGAAAAAGCTATTTCGCTCACTTCCCCCAATGAGATTGATGAAGCATACCAAATGACCATATACCTGAAAGAATATTTATGGTCTATAAGAGAGGATGTTACGAAACAGGGCTTTAAAAACCAATGGGAGGAAATCAATTTTTTTCGCAACATTAAGCCATATATCCTCTCCAAACTCATTTACCACAATAAGATATTTCGAATACAGACCGCTTGTCCCGTTGACGGAGGAAAGATGTATGCCAGTTATTTTTCAGAACAATTGCAGGAATTAAAACAGGAATACAGGGAGCATATCTACAATTCAGATTTTTACAGATATTATCGTTCAGGAAGAACCGACCGTGATGAAACCTACTTTAGATTGGGCAACATCAATTTCCACGATGGGCTAAATAGTTTTGTCTTTGAAATTGACCCGTTGTTTTCAACCTACTATGATAACAAAGTGGCTCGGATAATAGCAAATGAGCTACTCTATACCTACATACTCCAAAAAATCAACAATGATGAAATAGCAGGCTCTCTTTCTACAAACAGTATCTCATCTGACGGTATCCTTTGGACGGATACCAAAAATGCCTTAATAGAGCTGATTTATGCGCTGTATGCGAATGGCTCACTTTCCTACGGTAAAATAGGAATACGAAAAGTCAGTTTGGCTTTAGAAAGACTGTTTCAGATTACCTTAGGGGATTTACACAATTCTTTTCATCGAATGAAATATCGAGCCGGCTCCCGAACGTCATTTTTAGACCAATTGAAATCTTCTTTGGAAGAATATATGGACAAAGATTTATAGAGGACTACTTCGCAAACCAACCATTAAATTGCCATAGGCAATAAATAGACACCCTTGAAATATTTGTGTAAGTTTGTATAACTAAGTAATAGAAATAGTTATGGCAAACACTATCGAACAAATCAGCATTGCGTTTATCAATGATAAAAGCCCGATTATAGATATAATCTGCAACAACCTTGTAGCTTCAGGAATTGATATACTGTTCCGTTCGGAAAGTATTGAGAACGGACTATCTCAATTATCAGCATTAGAAGAATTGCCCCAAGTTTGTATCGTTGACCTTGATTTTTTCGATAGCAAGGTATTGACACAGCTCCACGAACTAAAAGCAAAATATCCAAACTTAAATCTTATTGCCCATAGTGACGATGATAGCGAGGAAGCTGTAATATCTCTTTTAAAAATCGGAGTTAGCGGTTATCTGGTCATCGGTAGTGATGCAGACGATTTTAAGAAAGCAATCATAGGTGCTTGCAATGGCAAAAGATATTTTAGTGCAGAAATAATAACAATTGCACAGGAATATTTCAGCAACAAAGAAACAGTCTAACTCAACTGTTTTTTCTATTGCGTTGTAGGTAAAGTTTGGACAAAAAAAATGTATATTTGCAATGAGCGAACGGAAACACGTTGAAATACAAAGCAACAAGCACCGTTACCAAATCGTTACCTGACTTCTTTGATTATCCCCATAAGAGCCTTATATTCAACTAAAAGGGCTTTTTCCTGAAAACTTTAAAATAAAAAAGGACGTAGTTGCGGTACGTCCTTTTTAATTGAAAAGTATGTATTAGAATTGTGCAGCTTCCGTACTTTCAGCCATCGCTGTAGTAGAGGAAGCACCTTGTTGCACGGTATTTTGTACGTAATCGAAATATTGAGTTCCGACGAAAGATTGGTGTTTTACTGCTGCAAAACCATCTTCTTGTAAAGTGAATTCTCTTTCTTGTAATTCCGAATAACCTGCCATTCCTTTGGCTTTGTATGCCTTTGATAATTCGAACATAGAAGTGTTCATCGCATGAAAACCAGCTAAAGTGATGAATTGGAATTTGTATCCCATTTCAGCCAAATCTTCTCGGAAAGTTTCCATTTGGGCAGCAGTCAAATGTTTTGCCCAATTAAACGATGGTGAACAATTGTAAGCCAGCAATTGATTTGGATATTTTTCTCGGATTGCTTGTGCAAATTCTCTTGCCATTCCTAAATCAGGATTAGAGGTTTCCATCCAAATTAAATCTGCATAAGGTGCATAACTTAATCCGCGATCAATTCCTTGTTCCAAACCATTTTTAACATTGTAAAATCCTTCAGAAGTTCTACTTCCGGGAAGAATAAAACGCAAATCTCTTTCATCAATATCCGATGTAATTAAATTTGCGGCTTCTGCATCTGTACGCGCAACTAATAGCGTAGGAGTCCCACAAACATCTGCTGCCAAACGTGCTGCTACCAATTTGTTAATCGCTTCTTGTGTCGGAACTAAAACTTTACCGCCAAGATGACCGCATTTTTTTGCTGATGACAATTGATCTTCAAAATGAACACCGGCTACACCTGCTTCAATCATTTGTTTCATCAATTCATAGGCATTCAGATTTCCTCCGAAACCAGCCTCAGCATCAGCCACAATCGGAACCATATACTCGATATTTCCTTGTTCTGTTACAGACTGAATTTCATCACGGCGGCGTAATGCATTGTTGATACGTTTAACCACCATCGGAACAGAATTTGCAGGATACAACGATTGATCCGGATACATTTCTGCTGATAGATTAGCATCTGCTGCAACCTGCCATCCCGAAAGATAAATCGCATCTAATCCGGCTTGCACCTCTTGGATGGCTTGGTTACCGTTTAAAGCACCTAAACCGGCCATGAAAGGTTTCGAATTTAATCCTTTCCAAAGTTTCTCTGCACCTAATTTTGCTAAAGTGTAATCGATGTCCAAAGAACCTCTCAGTCGAATAACATCTGCTGCTGAATAAGGACGAATGACTTCTTTCCAACGAGGATTTGTATCCCAATCCTGTTGAATTTTCTGAATTCTTTCTTGATTGCTCATAATTGTGTTTTTGTGTTTTGTTTATGTGTGTGTTGTGTGTTTCCTGTGTTATAGGGGTTAATCAATATACTTATAGGCTTCTAATGTTAAAAATTCTGTAAATTTGTGAGCTAAAACTAACTCGTCAAAGATTTTGACTGCTTCATCAAATCTTCCGTTTTGATAGCTTTTCTCACCAACGAATTGTTTTATTTTTTGAACCTCTTCAGCTCTTAATTTTTTATATTTATCACTATTGAATTCAGCTCCATCCTCTAAAATGATACGTTGATTCAACCATTGCCAAAGTTGTGTACGCGAAATTTCTGCAGTTGCAGCATCTTCCATCAAATTGTATAATGCAGCAGCTCCTTTACCGGATAACCAACTTTCGATGTATAGAATTCCAACATTAATATTTTCTCTGATTCCATTTTCGGTCACTGTTCCTTTCGGAAGTTCTAATAAGGCTTCGGCAGTTGTCAGAACATCTTCGCGTTTGTTATCAATTTGATTTGCTTGAGGCATAAATTCATCAAAAATATCTTTTGCTACTTTTACCAAAGCAGGATGTGCAACCCAAGTTCCATCGTGTCCGTTTTTTACTTCACGCAATTTGTCATTTTTTACTTTATCGAAAGCAACTTGATTCGCCTGCTCATTATTCTTAATCGGAATTTGAGCTGCCATCCCTCCAATTGCATGGATATTTCTTTTGTGACAACGCTGAATGACTAATTGAGAGTAAGCCGCCATAAAAGGAGAAGTCATTGTTACCTGTGAACGATCCGGAACAATAAAATTCGGATGTTTCTTAAATTTTTTGATGTAAGAAAATATATAATCCCAACGACCGCAGTTTAAACCTGCAATGTGGTTTTTTAATTCATAAATAATTTCATCCAGTTGAAAAGAAGCTGTAATTGTTTCGATTAAAACAGTCGCTTTAATTGTTGCTTGCGGTAAACCTATATAGTTTTGTGCAAACACAAAAACATCGTTCCACCAACGGGCTTCTAAATGATGTTCTAATTTAGGAAGATAGAAATAAGGCCCACTTTGCTTGGAAAGTAACGTGTGTGCATTATGGAAAAAATATAAACCAAAGTCAAATAGTGAGCCTGATATTTCTTGTTTTTCTATTATGATATGTTTTTCATTCAAATGTAAACCTCTCGGTCTTACAATTAAGACTGCAGTTTCTTCATTTAATTTGTATGTTTTACCATTTTTTTCAAATGAAATTGTCCCGTTTACTGCATCTCTTAAATTTTGTTGTCCTTGAAGATTGTTATTCCATGTAGGAGAATTGCTATCTTCAAAATCGGCCATAAATGTTTTAGCACCAGAATTTAATGCGTTTATTACCATTTTTCGATCAACCGGACCTGTAATTTCAACACGTCTGTCTTTCAAATCATCAGGAATAGAATCGGCTGTCCAATCACTATTTCTGATGTCTTTTGTTTCCGACAAAAAGGTTGGGAAATTTCCCAAATCAAAAAAGATTTGTCTTTCTTGCCGGTTTGCCAAAAGTTCCAAACGTCTTTCATTGAAATTCTTGTGTAAGGCAGTTAAAAATTTCACTGCTTCTTTTGTCAGGATATCCGGATAACTATCCAGTTTATTCTGCGATAATTTTAATTCACTCGTAATAGTATCCATTTTTTTGTGTTTTTGTTGTAATTTTGGTTTTGGTTATTCGAGCGGAATTTTACTTCCAGCGAACGTTCGCTAAATTATAAAAATTCGTTTACATTTACCAAATATTTTTTGAAAAAATTATGCAAGAAGAATACATTAAATTAATTTTTGGATTAAAATTGAAGCAGGTTAGAAATTCTAAAGACTTGTCATTGTTTAAGTTATCTAAGTTGACAGGGCTTTCTAAATCATACTTGAATGAAATCGAAAAAGGTAAAAAATACCCAAAAACTGATAAAATTGTAGCACTTGCAGAAGCATTGGAAATTCCTTACGATGAGATAGTTTCGTTGAAATTGGATAAAAATTTGGCACCGATTGCAGAAATTTTACAATCAAATCTATTGCAGGAAATTCCGTTAGAATTATTTGGAATTGAAGAAAGAGATTTAATCGAAATTATTTCTAATGCTCCGATGAAAGTTAATGCTTTCATTTCTACTCTGATTGAAATTGGTAATAATTATAACCTTACACGCGAAAGTTTTTTCTTGGCTTCATTGCGTTCTTTTCAAGAGGCAAATGATAATTATTTTCCTGAAATAGAGGGGGCAGCGAAGAGTTTTTTAAAAGAATATTTAGTGGATTCAGACGGTTTTGTTTCGAATGAAGCAATGGAAGAAATTTTAAAAGAAGAATACAATTATTTAATCATTTATGAAGATTTCAGTAAGTTAGGAGCAAAGGACTTGGCTAAGTTACGTTCAATTTATATCAAAGAAAAAAAACTACTTTATATCAACTCGATTTCTGATAATGATCAAAAACGTTTCATTCTGGCGAAAGAATTAGGATATAATTACCTTGAACTGAAGGAACGTTTATATACTTTTTCATGGGCGAGTTTTGAAAACTTTGATCAGTTGCTGAATAATTTTTATGCTTCCTATTTTGCGGGAGCATTGTTGTTACCGGAAGATAAATTGCTGAAAGATATGCAGGATTTGTTTGCAGTGGAACAGCATGATTTATCCAAGTTTCAAGAAATTTTAGGAAAATATACTGAATCACCGGAAACGGTTTATCAGCGCATGACAAATTTGTTGCCAAAACATTTCAATATTCGGGATTTATTTTTCTTAAGATTATCAACGAAAGTTGGGTCAAATTCTTTTAAATTGACAAAAGAATTGCACCTGAATCAACAACAATCTCCTCAGGCAAATGAGACAGATGAGCATTATTGCCGCCGCTGGGTTTCGTTGAATGTGTTGAAAGAACTAGAAAAGCATCAGGGAGATTATCACGAGATTTCAGCTCAGATTTCATTGTATCCATTCAATAATAATCAGAAATATTATGTTATCTCTTCTGCAACGAAAGATCCGTTTAACCCGAATTATTTGCGCAGTGTAACGATAGGTGTATTGTATAAATCGGCTCAGCGTAAAATAAAATTTATGAATGACCCCTCAATTCCTGTAAAAGAAGTGGCAGTTACTTGTGAAAATTGCGGAATGAAAGATTGCAATGAAAGAGCAGTGGAACCAATTCGTTTTGAGAAAGATATTCGTAACAAACGTTTAAATGTTACCATCAATGATTTTATAAAAGAACAAAGTAATTAAACAAAAAAAACTTCAATCCAAAAACAAGGTTGAAGTTTTTTTATCGTGTAAACTATGATTATTTTAAACCCCAATCTACTGCAAAAACAGCTTGTAAAGCAGCAGTTTCTGTACGGAAACGTTGGTGACCAAGACTGATTCCGGTAAAATTATGTTCTTCAGCAGAAATAATTTCCTCTCTCGAAAAATCTCCTTCCGGACCAATTAAAAGCAATATTTTCTGAGGATTATTTTCTAAAACGGTTCTCAATGGTGTACGTTCAATATCCGATTCGCAATGAGCGATGCATTTGACGAAACCCTCAAAATCTGATTTAATAAAATCATTGAATTTAGTTAAATCATTTACTTTAGGTAAATAAGCTTTTAGCGATTGTTTGGTTGCAGCTTGAATGATTTTTTCGATTCGTTCAACTTTAATATTTTTTCGTTCCGAATGAAAGGTTTGTAAAAAGGTAATTTCATCAATGCCAATTTCTGTCGCTTTTTCTAAGAAAAACTCTAATCTTTCCATTGTTTTGGTAGGTGCAATAGCAACATGAAGATAATAGTTTTTCTTTTCGAAATCCGTTTTTAATTCAATGATTTTTCCTTCTACAACTTTTTTCGAAATAGATGTAATTTCTACTTTTGCTAAGTTTCCTTTTCCATCTGTTACATGAACCAGATCACCTTCATTTCCTCGCAGAACTTTTGCGAAATGGTGGCTTTCTTCTTCGTTTAAAACAGCAATATCTTGGTGTATTTTTCCAAAAAATAATTTCATTAGATGTGATATTTTGCTACTGATTTAGCGGTGTTTTCTGTAAATATTTCTTGATCAAATTTTAAACTTCCAACCATTGCGATCATGGCGGCGTTGTCAGTAGTGTAAGCAAACTTTGGAATGAAGGTTTTCCAATCAAATTCAGTTTCACCATCTTTTAAACGTTGACGTATTTCAGAGTTTGCAGAAACACCACCGGCAATTGCAATTTGTTTAATTCCCGTTGTGTCAGAAGCTTTTTTTACTTTTTCCATCAGAATATCAACAATTGAACGCTGGATTGAAGCACACAAATCGTCAATGTTTTCTTCGATAAAATCAGGATTTGCTTTTACTTCTTTTTGGATAAAGTATAAAATTGACGTTTTGAAACCACTGAAACTAAAATTTAAACCCTCAATTTTTGGTTTGGCAAATTTGAATTTTAAAGGATTTCCTACTTTTGATTTTTGATCAATAATAGGTCCTGCAGGATAAGGTAAATTTAAAATTTTACCCGCTTTATCAAATGCTTCTCCGGCAGCATCATCAATCGTTTCACCTAAAATTTCCATGTCAAAATAATTATTGATTTTGACAATTTGCGTATGCCCGCCACTCACTGTCAAACATAAAAACGGGAAAGTCGGTTTTTCATCATTGGCATCTTCAATAAAGTTGGCCAAAATATGGGCTTGCATGTGATTGACTTCAATCAATGGAATGTTCAGTGATTGGCTGAACGATTTTGCAAAACTTCCGCCAACCAGAAGCGATCCCATTAATCCGGGACCACGTGTATAAGCAATTGCTTTAAGTTCTTCTTTGGTAATATCTGCCTGTTTAAGGGCCTGATCTACGACGGGAACAATATTTTGTTGATGTGCTCTCGAAGCTAATTCCGGTACTACGCCACCATATATTTCGTGAATTTTTTGACTTGCCACAACATTAGAAATAATTCTGTTTCCATCAATTATCGCAGCGCCTGTATCATCACAAGAAGATTCTATGGCTAAAATGTAGTTTTTATCGCTCATAATTCCTTGTAGAATAAAATTTATAACTTATTTTTACCCTGCAAATATCGTAAATTTAAACCATTGAAAATAGTCAGACGAATAGGAAGATTTTTATTGTCGTTGATTATACTTGTTCTAACCTTAGTTTTAACAGTAGCAATCGCCATACAAATCCCTGCGGTACAGACAAAAATAGCCCATTTTGCTTTAGAGAAATTAAATCAATCATTGAATACGCAGATTTTTGTAGATTCGGTGGATATTGATTTTTTTGGGCGAATATATTTCCATGGCGTGAAAATAAAAGACGACCATAAATATGATTTTATGAAGTCAAAAACCATGGAAACAACCATTAATCTTTGGACTCTTCTACCTGGAATCAAAAAAGATCATATTGATTTGAATGAAGTAAAATTGATTCAGCCCGAAATTCGTGTAATAACATATAAAGGTGATTCTGTTTCAAACTTTATCAAATTTGTAAATGGTTTTAGTTCGGATAAACCAAAAGACCCGAAAAAGATTTTTAAGCTTGATGGAAATTTTATTTTAGCAGACGGAAAAGTTTCAATTGTCAATAGAAATTCTGGAAACGTTTGGTTAGATTCGAAGCAACTGAATATGACAGTCAAAAACTTTCGTTTAGTCGATTCAGATATTACGGCAGATCTGGAGAATTTTTGTTTTACAGCGGTCAAAAATAAAGAAATTTATAACGTTCAGAATTTTACAGGGAAAGTTCATTATTCGAAAAAGGAAATCCGAATAGGAAATTTAAATTTACGGACAGATACCTCTGTACTTAACGGAAATTTATTGCTGAGCTATGAGGAGCCTTCTGATATGTCTGATTTTGCAGATAAAGTTCGTTGGGATGTTTTTTTTGACCGGGGTTCTAAAATAAATTTTAAAGAAATCCGATATTTTACAGAACAATTTGATAAGAACTCATCGGTTGATGTGTATGGAAAAGTAGACGGAACGTTGAATAATTTAACTTTCTCTGATTTTGAGCTGAAAGGTGGTGACAATTATGTAGGTGCCTCTCGTTTACAACTTCAAGATGTATTGCATGGATCTTCGCTGAGGTTTTCGACCAGAAATGCAAAAGTTACTACTTCTTATCAAAGCATTACAAAATTACTTCCAACATTTATTTCCAAAAAGATTCCGGATATATTGACGCGTTTTGGAAATTTGAATTACCGAGGAGATATTTCGCTTAATCCGAATGAAATTAATGCAAACGGATATGCTGTTTCTGGATTGGGGGATGCAGATTTGAATGCACAAATAAGAAATTATAAAGATGTAAAATCATTAATTTATAAAGGAACATTAGATGCCAAAAATTTAAATCTTCGTCAATTAACAAATGCGAAAGATTTGGGCTATGTAAGCGGTAAGTTTAGATTTGATGGACGAGGAACAGATCTGAAAAATATCAATTTAGATGTGGACGGAACACTTCGTTATATGGATTTGATGGGAAAACGTTATCAAAATATTACAGTTGATGGTTTGGTTAAAAATTATCAGTTTAATGGTTTATTTGATATCAAAGACCCCAATTTAAATGCACAGCTGAATGGAAAAATTAACTTCAGCGGAAAACCTTACGATTTTGATTTTACCTCGAATATCCGACAGGTTAATTTAGATTTTATCGGTTTAACAAAAAACTTAAATGCAGTTGTTCGCGGGAATGTTACAGGGAATTTTAAGCTGACGAATATAAATGATTTAAGCGGAAATATTGATGTGAAAAATCTTTATTTCCGCTCTAAAAAAGATACATTGGAATTGGCTCATGTTATTTTGAATTCAGAAATTAACGGCTCTCATAAAATCATGACATTAGATGTTCCTGAATATATGCGTGCGACTGTTGATGGGAAATTTAATATTGCAGAAGTTGCAGATGTGATGAATAATTCTCTTGTTGATTTGGTACCATCTTTCCGTCTTAAAAAAGTTTCTCCGAACCAGGCTTTTTCTTTTGATGTCTATGTACAGGAAAACTTGCTGAAATATATTGATCCATCAATTGTGATAGAACCGGATACACATATTAAAGGTTATATTGACGGAACAGAGAACCAACTGGAAGCGACCTTAAATACACCTGGGATAAAATATGCAGGAATTCAATTGTTTCAATCGAATGTGAACTTGAATACAATTGCTGAACTACCAACTTTAAATGCAAAAATTGATAGTTTGAAAGTGAGTGGAGTAACGATCAATGCAATTAATGTTAATTCGGTTCCGAAAAACGATACGATGATTGTGAAGACGGATTTTAATATCGGTAGAAAAAGTCCAATCTTATTCAATTTAAATCTTTTCCATACGGTACAAAATAAAAACGATTTAATTTTCGGATTTTCGCCTTCGACTATTCAAATCGATTCGACACAATGGACAATTAATCACTTGAATGATGCAAATTCAAATCGTATTCTTTTTAATCGAATCAATAAATCGTTAAAAGTAGAGGATTTGTCATTAGAATCGGAGGCACAATATTTAAAAGTGAGTGGATTGTTTAACAACAACATTGATTACAATTTTAATGCTGATTTTAAAGATTTACATCTCCAAAAAATTATTCCTAAAACATTTTTGAATAATTTAAAAATTGTCGGTGTAGCAAATGGAAAAGTAGATGTTGTACGAACAAAAGAAAAGTTAGAACCTACGCTTGAAGCAAAAATTGATAGCTTAGGCTTGAATGATTTTGAACTTGGTAATCTAACCTTACAAGGTGGTTATGATGTAGCCGAAAAAACATTCAATTTTGGACTTAGTTTACAAAAAGAACAAATTGAATCGTTGATGGCGAGAGGAAATATCATCAATAAACCAACCGGACCTGAGCTTGATGTTTTAGCTAATTTTGACGAATTTCATGTAGATTTCTTAGAAGGGTTCTTGAAATCGGTTTTCTCTAATATGCGTGGTACATTATCAGGGGATTTAAAAATTGATGGACCTGTCGATTTACCAAATCTTAATGGAAACATGATTGCAAAAGATCTTGGTCTGAAAGTAAATTTCTTGGGAACAGACTATTTGTTTGAAGGAGAAAATGAATTATTAGTTTCGAAGCAAGGAGCCGGACAGGGGATTATTATGTTAAATGATGTTGCCTTTAAAGAAACAGCGTACAATACAAAAGGAAAAGTTGATGGGGCGATTCTTTTTAAAAGCTTAAGTAAATGGGGTCTCAATTTAGATTTTGATACAGATAATTTATTGGTGATGAATACATCTATAAAAGACAATGAGCTTTTTTATGGGAAGGTATTTGCAAAAGGAAATGTGACCATGTTTGGTGCGGTCGAGGAGCTAGAGATTGCCGGTGATGCAACTGTTGTGGGAAATTCTGAATTAACCATTAATACAGGTAGTACAACGATAGAATCTGAAAATAATTTGGTTCGTTTTGTTCCTCATCAACATATCGAAGACAAAGAAAAGAATAACGAACATCGCACGCCGAAAGGAATGTCGATAGATGTGAATATTAATGCCTACCCTAATTCAATGGTCAATCTAATTTTTGATGCAGCCACAAATGACAAAGCAACTGCTCGCGGTACAGCAGAAAATCTTCGATTCTTAATGAATAAAGCAGGATTAAGTATTACAGGTGTATATAATATAGAAAGTGGAACTTATGAATTCAGACAGTTTCCTTTGATCCCGAAAGATTTTAAAATTAAGAAAGGATCTTCGGTTCAGTTTGCAGGAAATCCGCTTGATGCGACACTTAATATCACTGCGGAATACGAACGCTCAGTTTCGAATGTGGGAGATTATTTAGGAGTTGGACGTTCTCAGATTCATGATGCTCTCTTATCAATTAATATTTCTGAAACGCTGAAAAAACCAATTATTGATTTTGGTTTAACAATTCCAAATGCAGGATCTGATATTAATTCGCAGTTGCAATCAAAATTCCGCTCCAATACAGAAGAACAGATGCTTCAATTTAGTTATATCTTATTAACAGGAAAATTTGGAGATGCTTCTGCGGTTCAGTCCGGAGTGACAAGTACAGCTGCTGATATCGGTCTGTCTACTATTGCAGGTATGTTGTCGTCTATAGCGAACAATGTAGACATACAAATGGAGTATGTAGGAGGGAGCGCGCAGTCTGATACAAATGATAAAATTAGAACATCAGTTTCCTATCGTGTAAACAATAGGTTGAGTTTAAGAGGTTCCTATGGAATAGCTGTAACAAATAATCGAAATGTTCAGGAGAATTTTGATGGAAATTTTGACATCACATACGATATTTCTAAGTTGAATAATGGCGGTTTATTATTAAGAGCATTTACCAAACCAACAACTTTTGGTTTATTGCCGGGAATGGAAAATAACTTGAATCAAAGTTTTGGAGTAGGAATTCAGTACAACAAGAATTTTGATACATTCAGAGGTTTCCTTGGGTTGGATGATAACAAAAAGAAATCCAAAACGAAAACTGTAGAAGAAAGACAGGAGAAATTTGACTCAATAGTAGTTCCTAAATTACAGAAAGCTGAAGAAAGAAAAATAGATTCAGTTCGTCAAAATACTAAAGATTCTATAAAAGTTACTTATCAAAAAACGTCACCTCCCAAAGTTCAGCAGAAACGTCGCGGGTTAGTTAAAATTAAATAAAAAAAAATGAGTTTATTGTGGTTAGACAATAAACTCGCGCAAACAAACAAAAGTGATTAGTTCTTTCTTTTTTGAACTATTATTGTAACAAAAGTAAAAGATTAAATAAATCATTAAAAAATATTTTGAAGTTTGTTTGTTTTATTTATAATTTTGCTAAAAATTAATTCGATTTTTTATTAAAACAATAATAATAATCAAAAATTAGGAAAATGAATTACATAATTGATGATGTTGATAAGAAAATTTTGATGTATTTGATTGACAATACAAGAATGCCATTTACAGAAATAGCGAAGAAAATGAATGTTTCTGCTGGTACGATTCACGTACGTGTCAAGAAATTAGAGGAGGCTGGAATCATCAAAGGAACTACACTAATTACAGATTATGATAAAATGGGTTATCAATTTGTAGCTTATGTAGGTTTATTGCTTACAAAAACAAACAAAACTCAAAAAGTCATAGACGAATTATATAAAATTCCTAATGTAACAGTTGTTCATGTTGTTTCCGGAAAATATAATATCTTCTGTAAAATTCGCGCAAGAGACACTTCTGATGCGAAAGAAGTTATCTACAAAATTGATCAGATTGATGATGTTTTGAGAACAGAATCTATGATTTCGTTAGAAGAATCTTTTAATGATAAAAATAGATTGATGCACTCGATCTTTCATTAAGAAAAGTTCAACTTTTTAAATCATCCCACAAAATGACAGACGAAGAAAAGGAAAAGTTTTTTCAGGTCGCTCTATGTTCAAGTCTCGTACTTTTCGGGTTTGATGGAGAAGATCTTAAAATATTAGTTTATAAAAAACTAAACGATCCTTTTAGAGGAGCTTTGGTTTTACCAGGTAAATATATCGCACCAACCGTAAGCAATGATCAGGCAATTCATGAATTGCTTATCGAAAAAATTGCGTACGATGAGCACCAAACTTATATAGAACAGTTGAAAGCTTTTACAAAAGTTTTCCGTAATCCATTAGGACGAGTTGTAAATGTTGCCTACTATGCATTGGTGAAGTTAACACCTCAAATAGAAGAAAAAGTAAAAGCGCAAGGAGGGGAATGGTATCCTTACGATCGTGTTCCCGATTTAGCTTTTGATCATAATGAGATTGTAAAATATGCAAAAGAGCGCGTGAAACGCCGTGTCAAGCGCCGTCCGGTAGGATTTAACTTATTAGGAGATGAGTTTACCATTGCACAATTACAAAGTTTATATGAAAAAGCGTTGAACAGAGAATTGGATAAACGTAACTTTAGAAAGAAAATTTTTAATTCAAATTTGATTATTGAAACAGGTAATACAACAGATCCTAAACAACATCGTAAAGTATCTAAATTGTATCGTTTTGATGAAGAAAAATATGAAAAATTGAGTTTAAAAGGTTATGATTTTTTATTTTAAAATGAAGCTATGACAGATCAAAAATTAGATACCAATCAAGAACGTGATGATATTTTTGACACAAAAGTCTTGATGACTGATCAGACAAAAAATAAAGATTTGAAACACGAAGGAAATAAAAAGTCTTTCTTATTCAAGTCAATGATCTTTATAATGGTTTTCTTGGTTTTAAGTATTCTTTATCGTGGATATCAGTTATTGGTGACAAATGATTATTTGTTCAGACAGATGCTAAATGAAGATGCTCCGAAAATGCCAGAATGGTACCCAATTGTTACAATTGTTTTAGGAATAATTGCTTTAGCAGGAATTTTCTTAGTGAATGCATACAAAAGAATAGGGGTGTACATGGTTGTTGTTTCATTATTTGCATCAGCAGTGATACAACCTGAATTTATGGCTGATGGAACGCTGTTTACGATGTTCTCATTATTTGTGTTTATAGGTTACGGTTTAGCAATTATTTATCCGTATTGGTATAAATTCAAGTAAGTAAAATATAATAATATATATAATAAGAGGTTGCATGATTATGTTGCCTCTTTTTTATTTTGAATTATTTTTATTAAAATTTTCAATATGAATGTTTTAAGCTCTATAATTGTTTGAATTGATAAAAATTATCCAAAAATAAAGTGAATATGTGAATTAACGGTTATATTTGTCTTGTGTGGAAAAATGTAAATTAAAAGTGCAAAATGGATTGTATTTCAGTATTTGATATGCTCAAAATTGGCGTTGGCCCTTCAAGTTCTCATACTTTAGGCCCATGGCGTGCTGCAGAAGCTTTTCTGAAAGAATTAGAGGCTGCATCTATTTTTGATAAAATTACGCAAGTTCGTGTAGATTTATACGGGTCTTTATCTTTAACAGGAAAAGGGCACGCTACAGATTATGCTGTAATGTTAGGATTAAGTGGTGCCGATCCTGAGTATATTCCTATTGATGATATCTCAACTACTATCAATGCGATAAATAATGAGAAAAAATTAAATTTTGGAAATAAATTTTTAATTGAATTTAATCCTAAAACAGATATCGTTTTCAACAGAGAATTTTTAGATTTTCATGCAAACGGAATGATGTTTACAGCTTTCTATGGTAACGAAAAGTTTACTTCAACATTTTATTCAATCGGAGGAGGATTCATTACAAAAGAAGGTGATGATACTATAAATGCAGATGTAACATGTGCATTTCCTCACTTATTTAATACCTCAACAGAATTATTAGAATTTTGTAACAAAGAAAATAAGTCGATTTCTGAAATTATGTTCGAGAATGAAAAAACACTTCGAACTGAAGATGAAATTCACCACGAATTAATGCGTGTTTGGAATACCATGTTAGAATGTATGTACATTGGCTGTCATACAGAAGGTATATTACCAGGAGGGTTAAATGTAAAACGACGTGCATATGATATGCATAAAAATTTGGTAGGAACAACACCATATTCTAATCCAAATGAATGGATAACATCTATTCGAAAAACCAAGGTATATTTTCGACAGATTTTAAAATGGGTAAGTTGTTTTGCTCTGGCTGTAAATGAAGTCAATGCTTCTTTAGGTAGAGTTGTAACAGCTCCAACAAATGGAAGCGCAGGTGTAATTCCAGCTGTTTTGATGTACTATTTGGTTATCGAAAATCATAAAGCTGGACAAAAAGAAATTGAACAATTCTTAACGACAGCCGGAGTAATTGGTTCTATCTTTAAGAAAGGAGCAACTATTTCAGCTGCAATGGGAGGTTGTCAAGCAGAAATTGGCGTATCATCTGCAATGGCTGCGGCAGCTTTATGTGAATTAATGGGCGGAACTCCTGCTCAGGTAACAATAGCTGCAGAAATTGCAATGGAACATCATTTGGGGCTAACGTGTGATCCAATTGGAGGGTTAGTTCAAATTCCATGTATTGAGCGCAATACAATGGGAGCAATTAAAGCAATTAACGCTGCGGAATTAGCATTGGACACAGATCCTTTGAATGCAAAAGTTCCATTGGATAAAGTTGTCAATACCATGTGGGAAACGGCAAAAGATATGAATAATAAATACAAAGAAACTTCAGAAGGAGGTCTGGCAGTTGCAGTAAATATAGCAGATTGTTAGTAATGTGCTTACATTCAGTAAAATAAATAATTGTGCGTGTTTTGTAAGGATTATGAAAGTGTGTTGTGTGTTTCAAAAATAATCCTTACATTTGCACAGCCTTTTAGAGTTAAGGTACGGATGTTAAAGAATATTCATTTAGGGATTTTTTAGGCTGCTCAGCCATTTAATTTTATTCTTTCATATCTGTTGGTTAAATAATTTAAAAATAAAACCGTGATATGAAACATAAATGAATTTCATTATCTCGGTGTCGTATCTAACATGATTACATTCAAAGAATTAGGACTTCAAGATGATATCCTAACTGCAATTGAGAAGATGGGATTCGTTAGTCCATCTCCAATCCAAGAAAAAGCTATTCCTCAAATCCTTTCATCAGATCAAGATGTTATTGCATTGGCGCAAACAGGTACTGGAAAAACAGCAGCATTCGGGCTTCCAATCTTAAACAATTTAGCAACAGATTCAAAATCGGTTCAGGCAATTATCTTATGCCCGACACGTGAGTTATGTTTACAAATTGCAAAAGAATTAGAATCTTTTTCAGCAGATATGCGCGGAGTGCGTGTACAAGCAGTTTACGGTGGAGCTGACATTGTAAAACAAATTAGAGGATTAAAAGATAATCCGCAAATCGTTGTAGGAACACCAGGTCGTACAATGGATTTAATAAAACGTAATGCATTAAAAATTAATGACATTACTTGGACAGTTTTAGATGAAGCTGATGAGATGTTGAACATGGGATTCCGTGACGAAATCGATTCAATTTTAGAAACTACTCCAGAAGAAAAACAAACATTATTATTCTCAGCAACGATGCCTTCAGAGGTTCGTCGTATCGCTTCAGAATATATGCACAATCCGGTAGAGATTGCTGTAAGTAAAGTAAATACTGCATCTAAAAATATCGAGCACCACGTTTATTTAGTACGTTCTTCTGATCGTTACTTAGCTTTAAAACGTTTAGCCGATTATTACCCAAATATTTATGGTATTGTTTTCTGTAGAACTCGTCGCGAAGCGAAAGATGTAGCAGATAAATTAATGCAAGATGGTTATAATGCAGATGCATTGCACGGAGATTTATCTCAATCTCAACGTGACCATGTGATGGATAAATTCCGTAACCAAAACATTCAAATCTTAGTTGCGACTGATGTTGCTGCTCGTGGTATTGATGTTAACGAATTAACACACGTAATCAACTTTAACTTACCAGATGATCCGGAAGTTTATGTTCACCGTTCTGGTCGTACAGGTCGTGCAGGGAACAAAGGAATTTCTATTATCATTTCTGGTGGTCGTGAGGCTCGTAAAATTAGAGATTTAGAAAAATTAATTGCATCTAAAATTGAACCTAAAAATGTTCCGACAGGAGCTGAGATTTGTGAGAAACGTTTAATTTCTTTAATCGAGAAAATCGAAAATATTGAAGTTGATGAAGAATTAATCGAACCATACATGGAAACGGTTAACGAAAAATTAGCAAATATTGATCGTGATACATTGTTAAAACGATTCTTAACGGTGGAGTTTAATTCTTTCTTAGAATATTACAAAAATACAAAAGATATTACTGCTGAAGGTGACCGCGGTGATAGAGGAGATCGTTCTTCTAATCGTCGTGGTGGTCGTGATTTCTCAAGATTCTTTATTAACATTGGTCAAAAACACAACTTACGTGTTCCAAATTTAATTGGATTGATTAACGAGCAAACACGTAACCGCAACATCGAAATCGGAAAAATTGAAATTTTACGTAATTTCTCTTTCTTCGAAGTGGATACACAATTCGAATCATTGGTATTAGAATCTTTCAAAGATGCGCAACGTGATGGAGTAGATTTAGATGTTCAAATTTCTAAACCGGAACCAAGACGTGGTGATGGAGACCGTCGTGGAGGAGATCGCCGTCGTAGCGGTGGTGATTCTCGTGGACGTGGTTACAACAGCCGTCGTGATAATGACCGTGAAAGAAGCGGAGGTTACAGAGGTGGAGACCGTGATCGTGACAGAGGTGGTTACCGTGGAGGTGATCGTGACCGCGATAGCCGTGATAGTAGAGGAGGAGATCGTGGTGGATACCGCGGTGGAGACCGTAACAGAACGGGAAACTCTAGAAGAGGTAGAGATTAATGTATTCTCAATAATTAGATATAAGAAAGGATGGTTTAATAAAACCATCCTTTTTTTATTCTTAAAAGGGATGTTTGAATAAATAATTTTTCTATATTTATTCAAAACCACAAATAAATGACAGTACAAGAATTGTTTAACTCTATTCGATCATCGATCGAAGAAGAAGATTATGCACAATTAAAAGAAATTAAAATTTTTAAACCGGAAAAATTTAATTGGGTAAGAGATGTTTTTGAACCTTATAATGTTGCTCAACTAGGAGAGCAGAAGGGTTTGATTTGGAAGTATAATGATCAACGAGAAGATTATACATTTCAAGATTTATCGAATAAATACAATCAATTTTTAAATTATTTACGAGGTAAAGGAATTAAAGAAGGAGACAAAATGTTTTCCCAAGTTCCGTTATTACCAATTACCTGGATTGGTTACTTAGCAGCGATCAAAGGAGGGTTGGTTATTATTCCGGCGGCAACAACTTTAGGAGTGCGTGATTTAGCCTTTCGATTCGAATCTTCTTTTCCAGAAGTTGTTTTGGCGGATCTGGAGAATGCGTCAAAAATTGATGAAGCAGAAGCAAAGTTTGATAGAAAGATTAAAATCAAATTAATTACAGAAGGAGAACGGGAAGGTTGGACAAACCTCAATGAATTATGGAATGAGTCGTCAGAAGCAAAGGCTGCTGATACAAAACCAGATGATGACTTGTTTTATTTTTTTACCTCCGGAACTACAGGGATGCCTAAAGTTGTTGTGCATACACATTATACTTATCCGCTTGGTGGTTTTACCACTTCTTCGTGGGTTGGAATGAAGCAGGGAGATTTGCATTATAATATTTCGCAACCGGGTTGGGCAAAGTTTTTTTGGAGTAGTTTTTTTGCTCCCTGGAATATGGGTGCAACCATCTTGGGTTATCATGCAGATAAATTTGATTCAAAAGAACAATTACAAACAATCCAGGATTTAGGTGTAACAACTTTTTGTGCACCGCCAACAGCATTACGTGTATTGATTTTAGAAGATTTAAAAAATTATCATTTCAAGCTTCGACAATGTGTTGCTGCCGGAGAGCCTCTTAATCCTGAAATTATTGATGTCTGGAAAGAAGGAACAGGAGTTATTATTCGTGATGGTTATGGTCAATCTGAATCGACAGCTATGATAGTTAATTTACCAAATATGAAAATAAAATATGGTTCGATGGGGAAATCGACTTTTTTATATGATATTGTCATTGCTGATGATAATGGTAAAGTTGTACAAGAAGGAGAAGAAGGAAATATCTGTGTTGTTTACGATGAAGAAACAATCAATGGGATTTTCAAAACTTATTTGATTCAGAAAGATAAGATGTCAAAAGTTTTTAAACATGGTTTATATTATACTGGAGACAAGGCTTATAAGGATGAAGACGGTTATATCTGGTTTGTCGGACGTGATGATGATGTCATAAAAGCATCTGATTTTAGAGTTGGGCCATTTGAAGTTGAAAGTGCTTTGTTAGAGCATGAAGCAATAATGGAAGCAGCTGTTGTAGCTAGCCCTCATCAATTACGAAGTAATGCGATAAAAGCTTTCGTTATTTTGGCTCCCGGATACGAGGCTTCTGAAAGATTAGCAAAAGATATTTTTAGATACACGGAAGCACATTTGGCGCGTTATAAAATTCCTCGAATCGTACAGTTTGTAGAATCATTGCCAAAAACAATTTCAGGTAAAATTCGTCGTGTAGAATTGCGTCATCAGGAAGCAAAGGATAAACAAGATAAAATTAAAATATTAAACGAATATTTCCATGAGAAATATTAATCGAGCTTAAGATTAACACATAAAAAAAGCCTTACATGATGTAAGGCTTTTTTATGAAAATATTTTTTAAAGTTTTTCTTCAATATATTCCTGAATTTTACTTGTAATAATAGGAACGGCTATCATGATTAATCCGGAAATTACAATTTTGGTAATTCCTTTCATCGGATATTTTTTTGAAGCTTTATCTCCGGCCCAATGCAAAGCATTTTCAACTTTTGATGAAGTAAAGCTACTGTCCGTCTTTAAATTTGTAATAAGACCAACTGCTTTATTGACTAAAGAATTGTCGTGTTTTTGCTCAGAAGCTTTCATTTCAATGCGAAGCATTTTTTTCGCAAGACGTAAATCTTCTAAATTTTTAATCACCGGTTTTTCTTTATTCTTCATCTTCGTCATCATCTTGGTTAGACATTGCTTCCATCGCATTTTCTATGGCAATATTTGTTAAGAATAATTTTAATTTTTTTCTGAACAAAAGGCACATTATCATTACGATAAAATAAATTCCAGTAACAGTTAAAAACCCTAATCCTGTATCATTAAAATAACTGCCTAAAATAAATCCTAATGCTAAACTACCTAACAATAATAAAAATAATGCAAACACTGCAAGAATGAGAATATAAATTCCACTTGCTAACATATTGCTTACGGAATCTATTAAATCATATTTGGTTAATGTGATTCTATTATTGATGTAGGTTTTCAGTTCGTTGAACATAAGATTTAGATTGTTTTAAACAAATTTAACGATAATTTTTTAAAGGATTATTGTTAAAGCTGAATTAAACTCCTACGTTTTCTTGAAATTCGTCTTTTAAATCTTCTTTTGTTTGGTTTGCTTTAGATTTCAAATCTTTTCCAGCTTCTTTTGCTTTCGCAACAAATTCATCTTTTTGCTCAGCTAATTTAGCTTTTACTTCTTCTAATTTAGCTTCTAATTCTTTTTTCGTTTTTTTCGCTTTATCAGAAAAATCATTTGCGTACTTATCTAACTCTTTTTTGTATTTGTCAGCTTCCTTTTTTAATTTTTTACGCGTATCTTTTCCTGACTCCGGTGCATATAATAAACCTACTACTGCTCCGATTGCTGTTCCGATTGCTAAACCTGCCAATAATTTAGTTGCATTATTTAATTTACTCATAATAAAGTTTTTTTTGAGATTAAACGTTTTTTATATTTACACCTTAAAAATACAAAAACAATACCAAAGAATTGAAATCAATTTTAAAAAATTACAATAAATGTTAATATTATCTCAAAAATCACAAGATATGCCGGCTTCTCCAATCAGAAAGCTGGTGCCATACGCAGATGCAGCTAAAAAAAGAGGAACTAAAGTTTACCATTTAAATATTGGTCAGCCGGATATCGAATCGCCGGAAGCTGTTTTAGAAGGGTTGAAAAATTTTCCTTCAAATATTATTTCTTATACACATTCTGAAGGTACTTTAGAATATCGCCAGGCACTGGCAGATTATTTTACAAATCGTGGAATTGAATTAACTGCGGAGAACTTTATCGCAACTTTAGGTGGGTCTGAAGCATTGTTGTTTATTTTTGGAATTATAGCAAATCCAGGGGATGAAGTTATTATTCCAGAACCTTTTTATGCAAACTATAACGGATTTACATGCGAAAATGATGTCAACATCGTTCCGGTACCTTCTACAATTGAAAATAATTTTGCTTTGCCATCTGTGGAAGAGTTTGCAAAAAGAATTACAGACAAAACACGTGCAATTTTAATTTGTAATCCTGGAAACCCAACAGGTTATGTGTATTCAAAAGAAGAATTAAACCAATTAAAAGAGTTAGTTCTGGAGCATGATATTTATTTAATTTCGGATGAAGTTTATGCAGAGTATTTGTATACAGAAGAAGAATTTACATCTGTATTAAGTTTCCCGGAATTAAAAGAGAATGCAATTGTAATTGATTCGGAATCGAAACGTTTTTCTTTATGTGGAGCACGTTCTGGAGCTTTAATTACACGCAATGAAAAGTTCTTAAAAGCTGCTATGCTATATGCGCAAGCACGTTTGAGTCCAGTTGAAATTTCTCAATACATTGCAACATTGGCACACAGGAATGTAGGAACTTACTTTGAAGATTGCCGTACAGAATACTTAAAACGCCGTGATACATTAGTAGAAGGTTTACAGCAAATTCCTGGAGTAGTATGTCCTAATCCAAAAGGAGCTTTTTATTGTATGATCCAGTTGCCTGTAGACAATGCAGAAAAGTTTGCAATTTGGTTGTTAGAATCTTTCTCTTCAAATGGAGAGACTGTTATGTTAGCACCGGGAGCAGGATTTTATTCAACTCCAAACTCAGGAACACAAGAAGTACGTTTGGCATATGTTCTGAAAGAAGAAGATTTAGTTCGTTCTGTCGAATTATTAAAAGAAGCTTTAGAACAATATCCTGGAACAATTAGATCATAAGAAAATACGAAGATGGAAATCATCGAGAATTATTCATTAAAATTATACAACACTTTCGGAATAGAAGCGAAAGCAAAATATTTTGCAGATGTTGCAACTATTCAAGATTTACGAAAAGTTTTGGTTTTTCGTCGTCAAAAAAATCTACCAATTTTATTCATAGGTGGAGGAAGCAATATGCTTTTTGTAGACGATTTTCCGGGAATTGTGTTAAAATTAAATTTGAAAGGAATCGAAATTATCAACGAAGATGAAGATTTTGTGTACGTAAAAACGCAAGGGAGCGAAAATTGGCACAATTTCGTTGAATGGACGTTGCAAAATGATTTTGGAGGATTAGAAAATCTTTCGTTGATTCCTGGAAATGTAGGAACCGCGCCGATGCAAAATATCGGAGCGTATGGCGTTGAAGTAAAAGATTATATTGAAGAAGTTCAAACATTAGAATTAGAAACGGGGGACGAGCGTACGTTTACAAATGAAGAATGTCAGTTTGGTTACCGCGAATCTGTTTTCAAAAATGAATTGAGAGGTCAATTTGTCTTGGTGGCAGTTACGTTTAAGTTGACAAAGAAAAATCATCAGCTTCATGTGGATTATGGTGCAATAAAAGCTGAATTGGAAAAAGAACAAATTTTTGAGCCTTCGATTCAAGAAATTAGTGCAGCTGTCATCAAAATACGTCAAAGTAAATTACCGGATCCTTCGCAAATCGGGAATTCGGGAAGTTTCTTTAAAAATCCTGTGATTTCGAACGAAGAGTTTGCTGAGATTGAAAAGCTTCATCCGGAAATTTCTCATTTTAAAACTGATTCAGGTGTAAAATTAGCCGCTGGTTGGTTAATAGAACATGCTGGTTGGAAAGGAAAACGTTTTGGAGATGCCGGTGTTCACGATAAACAAGCATTGGTTTTGGTGAATTATGGAAACGCAACAGGACGTGAAATTTATGAGTTGTCTGAACGAATTATAGAAGATGTGAAAACCAAATATGATGTAACATTGGTCAGAGAAGTCAATATTATTCAATAATTTAAATCCCGCTGAAAGCGGGATTTTTTTGTTTATATTTGATAAAAAAAATGATGAGGTATATATTTTATTGTGTATTATTTTTATTGTTTTCTAGTTGTGGCTCATCTATTAGTACAAAATTAGTGAACCAAAATATAAATGAATTAGAAAATAAAGAGGTCTTGGTGATTTATAATAAAGAAGATTTACCTTCAAAATCAGTTTTATTAGGACGTATTAAAATAGGAGACACAGGTTTTTCTACTGAATGTTCAAAAGGAGAAGTTATGAATAATGCTATTCAACAAGTAAAAAAAAATAATGGAAACATACTTCTAATAGATGAAATAAAAGAACCGAGTTATTCAAGTTCTTGTTATAGACTTAAGGCAAATATCTATTACAATACAACTTCAAAAATGAAAAAATTTCATCAAGAATCTGAAAACACATTTGATGAAACAGCTGATTATGCACTTGTTCATATTCTTTGTACATTTATAGAAGGAAAGGCGGTAACATTCGATGGGGAAAATAGACTTTCTTCAGAACATAAGATTATTTTGGGAGATAAAACCATTCGTATAAAAGAAAATCAGATGATTAGTATTCCTATTAAAAAAAATGGAAAATTAATTTTTTCAAGTGATGAATTATCAAAAAAAAGATATTTAGAGCTAGATATTGAAAAAGGGAAGGAATATTTTATTAATGCATCTACTTATCGTCATAATCAAGGGGCTGTACTTTTTAATGGACAACGATTTGTTTTAAATAAATTAAATTCTACTGAAGGGAAAAATTTATACAATAATTTAAAATCTATTATTGATGAAAGGAAACGTTTAGAAAATGAATAACAAAAAAACGTTTAGCGGGATTTTTTATGAATTTAAAGTTTTAATTGAGATAATCTTACAATGATCACATTTGTAATCATAAAAATTCAATAATTGATTTTTTAATTTCCATTTCTTGTTACAAGTTGGACACTTCTCTGTAAAATCATTTTTATTTTTCCTATAATTGTAGATAAAATAATAGATTGGCGTATTAGTCAAAGTTTCTATTTCTCTGCAAATTTTAAATCCTTGTTTAGATAATTGCGAGTTTATATTCTGCATTTGATTGGTTGCCCAACGTTCTCCAACTTCACAATTCATCTGCAAATTATCACAAGATTGGTAATTCGTTTCCCAACTTAGAATTGGTAAATATCCATAGTCGTAATAAGCAGGAAGTTTGTATAACGGAACAGATTTATTACAGCTTCCACAAGTTATCGGAGATTGAATAGTTGAATAATTTGTAATTAAAATATAAAATTCTGATTGTTTACATTGGCAACCTCCGTTATAACCTTCATAAGATTTTCCTACTGTTTTAAAATTAATTTTAGAATTACAAAGTTCTTCAATTTTTTGAATTTGACGATTGACGTAATAATTATTATAATATGAATGAAGACTGTCTTTTTCTAATGTAAAAGGGAAACAAATGATTTTATTTCCGTCAAGATAGTGTGATTCCCTATATCCTTGAGTTTGTCCACTTCCACGATAGAAAGACATAAGCAATCCAAATTTATCAATAAGATTATTCTTATCAATAGTCGTGTTTATATCAAGTGAAATTTGTTGAATGTACATTTTGATTTTTCCAAGTTTGTAGTTTATTCATAGCGTTCAATAATCTCCACAATTTTATCTAATCCATCGGTTAGCGCTGCCGGACCGGGTTGCAAAATCAATTCAGATTTTATTTCGTATAAATGGTTGTTTTGTACAGCTTTTACATTTTCGAAACCAACGCGTTGTTTTACTTTTTCAGGTTTGAACATTTTACCACACCACGAACCAATGATAATTTCGGGATTTCGTTGAATAACTTGTTCATTCAATAAAATTCTATCTTTTGCTAAAGTTTTATTTTTTAATTCAGGAAAGGCCAATTTTCCTCCTGCAATTTCAATCAAATCATTTACCCAAGCACTTCCAGAAATAATGGGTTCGTCCCATTCTTCGAAGAAAACAGTAGGCTGATGGGGTAGAAGTGAGGCTTGTTGC
The DNA here is from genome assembly GCF_000382425.1 of Empedobacter brevis NBRC 14943 = ATCC 43319. Lineage (GTDB taxonomy): Bacteria > Bacteroidota > Bacteroidia > Flavobacteriales > Weeksellaceae > Empedobacter > Empedobacter brevis. The sequence continues at coordinate 379,626 of NZ_KB908292.1, read as the reverse complement.
TTTATTGTTTCAATCCTTTTTTCATACGATTCGACTAATTTTAACCCTTTACCTTGACAGCCAATTAAAGAAGTAAATTGAAGAACCATGTTTAAAATTTCTTCTACTGTATGATGATTGAAAATAAAAACATTGATTCCTCTTTTGATTAATTCAGCAGCAATATCTGCCTGTAAATCTGAATAGCCAACAACTAAATCGGGTTTCAACTCGATAATTTCTTCAAACTTCGCATCTAAAAAAGTAGAAACTTTAGGTTTTTCTTTTCGTGCTTGTGGAGGACGATAAGTAAAACCGCTGATTCCAACCAAGCGATGTTGCTCGTTGATTTTATATAAAATTTCTGTTCCTTCTTCTGTTAAGCAAATAATGCGTTGAGGATATCGTGTTGATGACATTATTTTTTTTATAAATATAAGTGTACAAATTCAATTACTTTATATGATTTAGAATTAATCAATTGAAATCGGCATTTATCTTCTTTATTAAAAAATGATCACATATTTTTTTTAGAATACTTTTGTGGCAGTTCTTTTTCCATGATAGAAAAGTATTTCCCAATGTTCAGCTTTTGCTTGTTTTTCCCATTGTAAACGATCTTCCATGGCTTTTACACCATCAATATCATTTTTGAAAGCTGCATGATACTTGAGATAATTAAGCTGAGGTAAATTATCAGCCCCATAAAAAATGATTTCCTTATTTTCTTTTAGCCAAAAGACTTGTTGAAACGGAACGTGACCTCCTGTAACATCAAATTGAATATGTTCAGAAATAGCTCCTGAATTTTTATTATCCATCCAAATAATATTATTGAATGATTTTAATTTTTCTAAACGTTCATAATTGTAAGAATTATTTGTTTGCGCAATGGCATAATCATATTCACGCTGCTGAATGTAAATTTGAGCCTCAGGAAAATTACAAACAAACTGTTCGCCAACCCAATTCCCTATTCCGTTGATGTGATCTTTGTGTAAATGAGAAATCAATACTTTTGTAATTTGATTAGGCGCAATACCATGTCTTCTTAATTCTCTCAAAATAATTGGCTCACAATCTATTTCTCCTCCATAACCTGTATCGATTAGAATATTTTCCTCTCCAACTTGAATCAAAAATGGACGAACGATGAGATAATAACCGGTATCAGGTTTTCCATCTAGTAGCTCTTGGCTTTTGAAATGAAAATCCTTTTTTTCATCCACATGGTAAACACCCTCTAACAACGGAATAATTTTCATTATTAAAATTTTTTATCAAAGATAATTTGTTTCCACAAAAAAAGGCTTCCAATTGTGGAAACCTTCAAAATGTTATTGTTATTCAATTAAAAGTTTAGCTGATTTTGTAGAATCAAAACCATGTATGATCAAGATATAAGAACCTTTTGGTAAATCTTCTGTACTATAATTGGATTGTGGATTCCACGTTTTTATTATTTGCCCCGCATAATTGATTAATTCGAGATATTTTACATCAATTCCTTTTACTGTAAACGATGTTTTTACGGGATTAGGAGAAATTTGAAGTTTTTTTATTGAATGAATTTGAGCTATAGATAAATTTTCCTCACAACTTTTTCCTACTAAATAAGTTAAATTTTTCCATGAATTTTTTGGTTCCAGTGCTTTTATGAATGAATCTTTTTCAACTTCATCATCCACACACACTTTTTTTAATTGAGGCAAAGCATCTAAATAGATATACTCAAAATGAGTACTGTGATTGTCTTTTAAATCAATTTGTTCTACCGTTGCTATATTTCTTAACCCAAAACTATTTAAATACTTGAAATCTAATAATGTGAATGTTCTTAAATCAATTGTCAAATCATCTAAATAAAGAGAATTTAATTTTTTTAAATCCTTAAAATCTAAGGATTTAAGGGTTTTCGAACCTAAAGAAAGATTTTTTAATTCAGGATAAATTTTAATATCCAATTCTTTCAAGGCGTCCATAAAAATTAAATGTAAAGATGAAAGATTTTTCAGTGTAGGATAATTAAAATTTTCCATTACATCAGAGGTTAAAGTGACACTTCTAATGATGTTGTTCGGGTTAAATAGGATATGCTCTAATTTTGAATTGTTAATATCCAAACTTCTTAATTTTAAATTATTTCTTAAATCAAGGTGGGTAAATTTACCTCCTAAATATAAAAGTGTTAATGCTTCGTTTTGAGATAAATCAATATCTTCCAGTTGAAGACAATTTGGAATTTCTATATGACTCAGGTTTTTAAAATATTCTATTCCTCTAAATGATTTTATAGCACTTAAGGTAGTTGTAGAACCTAATGCTGTCAGCTTTTTTAGTAAAAGAGCTTCACTTTCTTGAATTTCTCCGTCCTGATTTCTATCCAAATTTCTAACATAATCTCCATCTTCATATTTATAATTTAATAAAAAAGTTTTGAAAGCTGCATCCGGAATATGTACAAGGTCATTAGGTATGGAAGCTTTTAATTCTTCGCTTAATAAACTACTGATGGCAATTAAAATAGTAAAAAAGTATTTCATAAATGTAATTTTTTGCAAAAATAAAAATTCGATTTTTATTAGAAATATTTTTTAAAGAATATTTTGAGAGGTGATTACTACACAGATTGAAGGATATTTTTCTATTGGTTTTGTTTTTAAAAATTTGATTTTAACTATTTTATATAATTAAATCTAATTCCTTATCAGGAACCGGACGATTTGAAAAATAAAAACCGGTATGTTTTAATGTATGAAGAATTGTGGTTGTCGAAATAAGAAATTTTATCTCATTTTTTCTGATACGGGTTTAAAAGAATGAGTATTTATTTTCTGATAGAATACGTTTAATCCTCTAAAAAAATCTTGAAGTCTACGGCAGGCAAATTAAGTTTGGTGAATTGTAATTTAATTTTGAAGGTTTATTGAATTAAGAAAAGTTGTGGCAATATAAACTTTTACAAATATTTTGCAAAAAAAAGCCTTATATACACTGATAATTAAGTATATATAAGGCTTTATATGTTTTATTACAAATGCTTTATTTTAGCGAACAATCGTCATTTCATCAACGATATGTTTTGCACCGGCAAATTTATCAACTACCCATAGAACATAACGAATGTCAACAGATATCGTACGTTGCAATTTAGGATCGAAGATAACATCACCAGCCATAGCTTCAATATTTCCGTCAAATGCAATACCGATTAATTCTCCTTTACCATTCATAACCGGAGAACCTGAATTTCCTCCTGTAATATCATTATTAGATAAGAAATTCACGTGTAAATAACCATCTTTATCAGCATATTGCCCGTAATCTTTCGTTTTTGCTAAATCTAATAAACGTTGTGGATTCTCGAATTCTTCATCACCGGCAATGTGTTTTGCAACAGTTCCTTCTAACGTTGTAAAGTAATTAGAAGCAACATCCGGTTGACGTTTTGGATTTGTACTTTTTGGTAAATTCTGAACTGAACCGTAAGTTAAACGCAATGTAGAGTTTGCATCTGGATACAAAATATTTCCGATTTTAGATTCACGTAAACCTTTTACTAATAAACGGAAGTTTTTAGAGTACACGTCGCTTAATTTTGCTTGTTCATCTGTTTGCTTAGAAGCTCTTTCTACTAAAGCATTAGATAAAACATACAAGGGATCTTTTTTTAATACTTCTACATCCGGAGAAATTAAAAAATTCTCAACTTGTTTTTGGTCAGCAAAGAAACTTCTTTCAACTGCATCATTTACAAAAGATGTAAAGTTCTTGTTATTTTGTTTCGCTAAATCAGCAACATAAGGTGCTAAACCAGCCTCGTTAGCTTTAGAAGCGTAAAGATTCAATTGAGCCGCCAATAAGTCTTTTTCTAAAGGCAAATACATTTTTTCGTAATACGCATTGATGGCATTCTGAATTTTTGGACGCATTTCATTACGTTTCGCATCATTTGCCGCAGCATAATTTTCTAAAGCTTTACCAATAGAATAAGGCGCACTTGCTAAAGTTGAATAACGCAATAAGATATTGATGTAATTATTGTGACGGGCATCCAAATTTGTTTTTGCATAATAGTCATTCAAATTCTTTACAACATTCCCATATTCCGTTTTGTTTTTAGACTTTTGGGCCCATTTATTGAATTTTTCTTCTTCTTTTGTTTTTTTAGCAACCGTTCCGTGAAGTTTCAACGCTTCAATCATTCCATCACGATTTTTCCAATAGTTTGCAACTCCGGCATATTTAGAAGCATAATCAATGTTTACTTTTTGATTTTGTTCCATATATTTTTTCATTTGATCCATCGTTACTTTAGAAGCTTCTACCCATGCAGGATAAGCATATTCTACATTTTGAGCGACACCTTGTGCCGGCATCCAACGATTTGTACGTCCAGGATATCCTAAAATCATTGCAAAATCATCCATTTGGTAACCTTTCAATGAAACAGGCAAATGATGTTTTGGTTGTAATGGAACGTTGTTTGTAGAATAAGCCGCAGGATTTCCATCTTTGTCACCATATACACGGAACATAGAGAAATCTCCTGTATGACGAGGCCATTCCCAGTTATCTGTATCTCCACCGTATTTACCAATAGAGCTAGGAGGAGTTCCTACTAAGCGAACGTCTTCATAATCTTGGTAAACGAAGTAATAATACTCATTTCCTTGGAAGAAAGAGCGAACAGAAACAACATATTTTCCATTTTCGCTGTTTTCTTTTTCAATTTTAGCAATCTCTTGATTAATCGCTTTCTCACGATCTAACTCAGACATTTTATCATTTACAACACCTAAAATACGTTTTGAAACATCGTCCATACGAACGAAGAAACGTACTTTTAAGCTTTTTGGTTTTAATTCGGCTGCTTTATCTTTTGCCCAAAAACCATCTTTCAAGTAATCATGTTCTGGAGCAGATAATTCGGCAATTGCACCATAACCACAGTGGTGATTTGTCAAAACTAACCCTTGACCAGAAACCATTTCGGCAGTACATCCACCTCCAAATTGTACAATAGCATCTTTTAAAGAGTTATTGTTGATGCTATAAATTTCTTCTGAAGTTAATTGTAATCCCTGTTTTTGCATATCACGGTGATTCAGACGTTCAATGAACATCAAAAACCACATTCCTTCGTCAGCTTTCACTTTAAAAGGAAAAAGCATAACCACTAAAAGCGTGGATAATAAAATTCTTTTCATTATTTGTTTGTCTTCAATTTTACGAAACGCTAAAATAATTGATTCTTTGAAGTTCTCCTAATGTTTAGGGATTTAATGAATTTTTATTGTGTTTTTTTGAATAAATATGAATATAGATTGATGATTAAAGAAAAACGGTACTTAATTTTATCAAAAGATTTTAAGTGGAGAAACCCTGATGTGGTATTGAATAAATAAAAAGGACCACTTCCAGTGGTCCTTAGAAAATATTTCAAAAAAGAAATTAGATATTTTTAGAATTTGCACAGCTATAATCAACCGGTCCGTCATTTGGAATATCTTTTAAAATATCTAATAAATAATCCCAAAACTTTTGAACTGAAGCAATTTCAACTCTTTCGTCAGGAGAGTGAGCACCAGAAATATTAGGTCCAAAAGAAATCATATCCAAACCAGGATAATTTGTTCCGATGATTCCACACTCTAATCCGGCATGACAGGCTACAACTTTTGGTTCTTCTCCGAATTTTGAAACATAAATACCTTTCATCAATTCTAAAATTTCTGAATGTGTATTTGCTTTCCAACCAGGGTATGAACCAGAAAATTTAACCTCAAAACCACCTAACTCGAATCCAGATTTTAACGTCTGTGCTAATGCCTCTTTACCTGATTCTATAGAAGAACGTGTCAAACATAAAACACGAGCGTTGCCGTTGATAACTTCTACGCGCGCTACATTATTAGACGTTTCTACTAAACCTTCAACATCTGGACTCATTCTATAAACACCATTAAAAGCAGCCATTATAGTTTGAACAAAAACTTTAGAGTCTTGTGCTGATATTGCAGAAGTTGCTTCGGCAGCCTCTAAAGTAATCACCATTTTAGGTTCTTTCGTTTCGTATTCTTCAATAATTTCTGAACGTAAAGTTTCATAAGCCGCTTTGAAAGCATCTACTTTATCCGTAGGAATTATAATTTTAGCCCAAGATTCGCGAGGAATTGCATTACGCAAACTTCCACCTTCCATATGAGCGATTTTCAACCCAAATTCAGTTCCGGCGTTTAACAAACGAGCGATTAATTTATTCGAATTCCCTAAACCTTCATGAATTTGTACCCCAGAGTGACCTCCGTTTAGGCCTTTTAATGTTAATGTAAAAGCAGTTCCATTTGTAGCTTCTGCAGTATAAGCTTTTGTAGCTGTAACATCAACACCACCGGCACAACCAATGTCCAATTCATCATCTTCTTCTGTATCTAAATTCAAAAGAATTTTACCAGATAAGAAACCAGCTTTTAATCCCAAAGCACCTGTCATTCCAGTTTCTTCATCAATTGTAAAGAAAGCTTCAATAGCAGGATGAGGAATGTCTTTCGATTCTAAAATAGACATAATTGTTGCAACTCCGATTCCATTGTCAGCACCTAAGGTTGTTCCATTTGCAGTTACAAATTTATCATCTTCAATGTACATTTCAATTCCTTGAGTATCAAAATCGAATTCTACATCATTATTTTTTTGACAAACCATATCCAAATGCGATTGCATCACAACTTTTTTACGGTCTTCCATACCCGGAAATGCGGCTTTTTTAATTAATACATTTCCGACTTCATCAGTTTCGACAGGTAATCCTAAGTCTTCACCAAATTTGATGATAAACTGACGTACTTTTTCTTCTTTTTTCGAAGGCCTTGGAACTGAGTTCAATGCTGAAAAATTTTTCCAGATTGCTTTAGGCTCCAAGTTTAGAATATCATTATTCATTGTTTGTATTTTTTGTTCCTCAAAGTTACGGAATTGCCGGAATAGTTAAAAGAAAGGAGTTTTAATTTTTTTTGATTCTCAACCAACCTTTTTATTTTTTTACTTTTTTATTATTGTAATCAATATTTCTATTTGTATCATTAATAGCTGTGTCCCAATCAACATAAGGTTGAATTATTTTTATAGCATTTATATCTTTTTGAAAATTATTTCTATAGTTAACTGGAATAATATCTTTATTAGCATACTCATCAAATACAATATTTCCTACATAAGTAATTTCTCCTTTTTTAACATTGAATGGGATTGAAAAACCACCAACGTAATTAGTTCGTTGTAGTGATGGAACTCCACTATTTGTAAACAAACGTATACTTGGTATTTCATAATTTCCTTCTGGTCTTTCAATTGCGAATAAATAAGTTTTTTGATTGTCTAATTGGCCTGTGTGTTTCATTTTAAATATTTGATCAGGACTTATATGAATTTCAGTAGAATTTTTTTTAGCAACTTTTTCATCAGAATCTATTGAAGTTATTCTAATAAAGTATCCAGTATATCTCGCTTTTTCTGAGGGAAATGTTATTGAACCAACAATTAATCCATTTTGTGCAGTTTCTTTTTTGAAATGCATTAGTTCACTTGAAATTGCAGATAACGCACAACTTTGAATTAATATAGTTGTACAAATAAATAAAATAGATATAAGGGTGAATTTTAATATTTTAAATTTCATTTTTATGTTATGTATTATCATTGAATCGTTCCATAAGTTATAAATAAATTAAGGCTTTTTAATTCTTTAATGTAAAAAGTATTAATTATTTCTGTTTTTGGAACTTTAATAAAATCAGAAGGGATTTTTTATGTATATTCTCTCAACTATCTTGTCGAAGGCATCGGAGAATTTTTATCTACAACAGGTCTGCTTTCTGCATTTGCTAATAACCAAATTGTATTGAATGCCAACTTTGTTCTACGTGTTAACAAATCATATTCAATTTTATCTGGCGTATCTCCCGGTTGATGGTAATCATCGTGAACACCATTAAAAAAGAAAACAGAAGGAATATTATGTTTTGCAAAGTTATAATGATCAGAGCGGTAATAGAAACGATTTGGATCATCTGGTGTGTTATAACGCATGTCTAAATCAATTCCTAAACCTTCGTTGGCCGCTAATACAGCTTTATGTAAATCAGAAGATAACATTTCAGACCCAATTACATAAACAAAATCCCGTGTTTGTTCGTTATGTTCGTAATCAACACGTCCAATCATATCTATATTTACATTTGCAACAGTATTTACTAATGGAAAAATTGGGTGATCTGAATAATATTTAGAACCTAATAAACCTTTTTCCTCACCCGAAACATGTAATAATAAAACAGAGCGTTTTGGATGAATTCCTTTTTTTTCGGCTTCACGGAAAATACGGCCAATTTCCATCACAGCAACAGTCCCTGAACCATCATCATCAGCACCTGCATATAATTTTCCATTTTTAATGCCTTCGTGGTCATAATGAGCAGAAATGACAACTATTTCATCAGGTTTTTCAGAACCTTTGATAAATCCCATAACGTTGCGCATTTCCCCTTTTACACGATTGAATGTTTGAGCAGGAATAATTTGGAAATAATTATTGTTAGGACCATTTATCCCTAATTCTTTGTAATAATTGGCAATGTAATTACCAGCCTTTATTTCGCCTTCACTTCCGGCGTTTCTACCTTCCATTTCATTTCCAGCAATGATATATAGATTCTTTTTCAACTCAGCTTCAGAAATTTTGTCTGAGTATTTTACAAGACTTTTCTGGTACTTCTCCTGAGAGATTGATCTTGTGGAATCGCAACTTACCAACGTTGCCGCTATCACAATTGCAAATAAAAATTGTTTCATGTTAATTTTTTGATTTAAATTTAAAATTAATCTAACCCCGCAAAAGAAAAAAGAAAATTTGCATAAAAAACCAATATTTATGCGAAATCTATCCGATTTTGGAATTGACTTTTTTATATTTGCCCGTTTTTAAATAAATTATGTCACAATTATTCAGAAAAAAATCTGTCGAATCTATTTTAGCAGAATCAGCCAAAAATTCGGCTAAAATGGAAAGAACTCTAGGTGTTCGAGATTTAACAGGTTTTGGTATTGCCGCAATTGTTGGAGCAGGTATTTTTAGTACCATTGGCCGAGCGAGTTTTGAAGGTGGTCCAGCAGTTATCTTCTTATTTATATTTACCGCAATTGCATGTGGATTTACTGCTTTTGCTTATGCCGAATTTGCTTCATTAGTGCCGGTTTCCGGTAGTGCTTACACGTACAGCTATGTTGCTTTCGGCGAATTGTTTGCTTGGGTTATTGGTTGGGCATTGATTATGGAATATGCAATTGGAAATATAGTACTGGCTATTTCGTGGAGCGATTATTTCACGACACTGCTCTCCGGGCTTGGAATTCATCTTCCGGAATGGATGACCATGGATTATTTTACGGCAAAAGAAGGATTTGAATTTGTGTCGAATGAATTAGCAAAAGGTAAGACATTAGAAGGTATTGCAAATTCACCCTATGCACAAGAGATTCCAAAGTATTTGGCATTTAAAGATGCACCTTATGTGGGATTTAATTTGGTTGTGGATATCCCAGCTTTAATCATTACATTCTTGATTACAGCTTTGGTTTATCGTGGGATTAACGAATCGAGGAAGGCAAGTAATGCAATGGTTGTTTTGAAATTAGCGGTTGTATTTTTAGTGATAATTGTAGGAGCTTTTTATGTGAATCCTGATAACTGGGATCCTTTTGCTCCGAATGGAATAGGAGGGGTTTTGGCTGGTGTTTCTTCTGTATTTTATGCCTACATAGGGTTTGATGCGATTAGTACAACAGCAGAAGAATGTAAAGATCCAAAACGAGATTTGCCACGTGGTATTTTTGCATCAATCATTATTTGTACCATTTTGTATGTTTTAATTGCTTTGGTTATTACAGGAATGGTGCATTATTCTGAATTGAATGTGGGCGATCCTTTGGCTTATGTTTTTGATAAAATAAAAGATTTGAAATGGCTTGCCGGAATTATTGCTTTTTCAGCTGTAGTTGCCATGGCCAGTGTTTTTATTGTATTTCAGATTGGACAACCTCGTATTTGGATGACAATGTCGCGTGATGGTTTGCTGCCTAAGAAATTCTCAAAAATACATCCCAAATTTAAAACCCCATCTTTTGCGACAGTGTTTACCGGATTTGTAGTAGGTGTGCCAATTTTATTTACTGATTTGGAACTGGTTGTAGACGCTTGTTCTATCGGAACTTTGTTCGCCTTTGTATTGGTTTGTGCAGCTGTTCTTAAAATGGATGCTGACCCGAATGCCAAGCGAGGAAATTTTAAAACACCTTTTATTGATGCAAAATTTATCATGCCAATTGTGACGGCTGCAATTGTATTTTTATGCGCAACAACTTTCAAAGATGATTCGATTACTTTCTTTACAAATAAACCACAAGTAATGCCTGTGGAACAATTTGTTGGTTCGTTAACTCCAAAAGAGCTGAAAGATTCTTATGCAACGATCAATAATTTGACAGGAGATGAAGTAGAACATTTAGATGATTATTTGACTGGACTGACAGCAGAACAATATGAATCAACTCTAAGTAAATTACCTGTTTATGAAGATAAAAAAATGGAAAAAGGATGGGATGTTTTTAAACACAAAATTCCGATGATTATCTTTTTAATGATCTATGTTTTTATGGTCATTAGAACATTTTTTAAACGAACTTCTATTATTCCGTTAGCAGGTATGCTGTGCTGTTTTTATATGATGGCACAATTAGGACTTAAAAACTGGATGATTTTCTTGGTTTGGATTGCGATCGGTTTAACCATATATTTTACATATGGGTATAAACATAGTAAATTGAGAAATCAAAATTCATAATACTAAAAAAGCGATTCAAATTTGAATCGCTTTTTTGAGTAAAATTTATTTACTCAAAAGAATGAGATAACTTCTTTATTTCACACCAAAACTTTACCTTTGCCCTATAAATTTGACGACAAATGTTTAGAACTCATACTTGTGGTGAACTAACACAAGCCAACATTAATGAAAAAGTTACGTTAAGCGGTTGGGTATCAACGTTACGTGATAAAGGTTTTATGATGTGGATCGATTTACGTGACCGTTATGGAATCACACAAATTATCTTAGACGAAGAACGCTCTTCCAAAGAATTATTTGAAACAGCTCGTCACTTAGGACGCGAGTTTGTTATTCAAGTTACAGGTACTGTGATTGAAAGAGCTTCAAAAAACCCAAATATTCCGACAGGAGATATCGAAATTTTAGCTGAAAACATCACTATCTTGAATGAATCAGCTTTACCTCCTTTTACTATCGAAGATAATACGGACGGGGGAGAAGATATTCGTATGAAATATCGTTATTTAGATATTCGTCGTAACCCGGTAAAAGAAAAATTAATCTTCCGTTCTAAAGTAGCGCAAGAGGTTCGTAAATATTTAGATGCACAAGAATTTGTAGAAGTTGAAACACCTGTTTTAATTAAATCTACTCCAGAAGGTGCACGTGATTTTGTGGTTCCATCTCGCATGAATCCGGGAGAATTCTATGCATTACCACAATCTCCTCAGACATTCAAACAATTGTTAATGGTAGGAGGATTAGATCGTTATTTCCAAATTGTAAAATGTTTCCGTGATGAAGATTTACGTGCGGATCGTCAACCAGAATTTACACAAATTGACTGTGAAATGTCGTTTGTTGAACAAGAGGATATCATGAATGTTTTCGAAGGTCTGGCAAAACATTTATTAAAAACATTCAAAGGATTAGATTTTGAACAATTTCCTCGAATGACATTTGCAGATGCAATGCGCCGTTATGGAAATGATAAACCGGATATCCGTTTCGGAATGGAATTCGGCGAAATTACTGATTTAGCAAAAGGTCATGATTTCAAAATATTTGATGAGCAAGAACTAATTGTAGGAATTGCTGCAGAGGGATGTAATTCTTATACGCGTAAGGAAATTGATAAATTAATTGAATGGGTACAACGTCCGCAAATCGGTGCAACTGGTTTGGTTTGGGTGCGTTGCAATGAAGATGGAACTTACAAATCTTCTGTGGATAAATTTTATTCTCAGGAAGATTTAGCGGCTTGGGCAGAACGTATGAATGCTAAGGCTGGAGATTTATTGTTAGTGATGTCTGGTAATACAAATAAGGTTCGTTCTCAATTGTCTGCTTTACGTATGGAAATTGCAGAACGTTTAGGATTACGTAATCCTGAAATTTTTGCTCCATTATGGGTTGTAGATTTCCCATTATTAGAATGGGATGACGAATCTGAGCGATACCATGCGATGCATCATCCGTTCACCTCTCCAAAACCTGAAGATATGGATTTGATTGATTCGAATCCCGGAGAAGTTCGTGCCAATGCTTATGATTTAGTGTTGAATGGAAATGAAATCGGAGGAGGTTCTATTCGTATTTTTGATAAAAATATTCAAGCAAGAATGTTCGAATTATTAGGATTTACACCTGAACAGGCAGAAGCACAATTTGGTTTCTTAATGAATGCATTCAAATATGGAGCCCCACCTCATGGAGGACTGGCATTCGGTTTTGATCGTTTTGTATCAATTTTAGATGGTTCTGAGACAATTCGTGATTACATTGCATTTCCGAAAAATAATTCAGGACGCGATGTGATGATTGATGCTCCGGCTCCGATTGATCAGACTCAAATGGATGAGTTATTTATAGCTTCTACTTTTACATCAAAATAATTTATAAGAAGAATCACATCATACAAAAAGGTCTAAAATGTTTAACATTTTAGACCTTTTTTATTGAAAATTCAAAACAAATTTAGTTCATATTTATGATAAAATCCTCATGTAATAGTGTTGACTTAATAAACCTAACTGATTTTGAAAAATATAATATTTTATCAATTGTAAATTGTTGTGGTTGTAAATTTTCAGAGTAAAATTCTATCATTTAAACTTATTTATTGTGAAAACGCTAAATAGATAAGTTTATTTTTTAATCGAATGTTAAAATAATGTTATTATTTTCAATTACTTTTCTAAGGTTAATAATGGCATAACGCATTCTTCCTAGTGCAGTGTTTATACTTACATCTGTTTCTTCTGCAATTTCTTTGAAACTTAATTCTTTAAAAATTCTTAACTCCAGAACTTCTCGTTGATCATCAGGCAATTGTGTCACAAGATTCCTTAAATCATGTTCAATTTGTGATTTAATAATTTTAGTCTCGGAACATTCGTCACAAATTCCGATAAAATCAAAAATATTAAAATCTTCGTTGTACCCAACTGTTTCACTGACAGTAGGCATTCTTTTGTTTGATCGAAAATAGTCAATAGTCAAATTGTGAGCAATACGCATAACCCAAGGCAAAAATTTGCCTTCTTCGTTATATCGTCCACCTTTCAGTGTAAGGATAACCTTGATAAAAGTATCCTGAAAAATATCTTCAGTTACATCTTTATCTAAGACTTTAGAGTATATAAAACTATAGATTCTTCCTTTGTATTTCTCTATCAATGTTTCTAAAGCATTTTCATTACCTCTTAAATAATCTTGGATTAATAAAGAGTCATCTTCATAGTTCATAATAGTAAATTGTTAATTATAAAGTAGAATTTAATCTATAGGCTGTGTTTTTTGTTTACCCAAATATAGTTAAACAAAAATTTGTTACAAGTATTTTAACATAAAAAATCTAAAAATTTTTTAAAAAGTTCTTAAAAAAATAAATAAATGTTAAATTTTATACTTATTAATAATATTAAATTAACATTACTACGAATTTTATAAATAGAAGAGATAAAGTTAAATTAATTCAAATGATAATTAATTTTTGAATTTAGTTTTGGATTTTTAACATGTGAGAGCGATTTAGAAAAAGCTAGTATTTTGTCAATTGTAGATTTTTTCGGCTCAATAATTTGTCTGTTTTTTCTCATCTTGAAGTGTTTTCAAGACCAAATCAAATATTAGTCCATAAAATATTAAAAAAGTATTAAAAAATAAAAGTCTTTCCATTTTGGAAAGACTTTTAAAATAAACGAAGTTATATTACGCTTAAATTTTTGCAATGTGTTGAACTAAGTCAACAACTTTATTTGAATAACCAATTTCGTTATCGTACCAAGCTACTAATTTAACAAAAGTAGGGTTTAACATAATACCAGCTTCAGCATCGAAGATACTTGTTCGTGTATCACCTACGAAATCTTGTGAAACAACAGCATCTTCTGTGTAACCCATAATTCCTTTCAATTCACCTTCAGCAGCATCGCGCATTACTTTTTTGATTTCATCATAGTTAGTTTCTTTAGCTAACTTCACTGTTAAATCAACAACAGAAACATCGACTGTTGGAACACGGAAAGACATTCCTGTTAATTTTCCATTCAACTCAGGAATGACTTTTCCAACCGCTTTAGCAGCTCCTGTTGAAGAAGGAATAATATTTACCATTGCACTTCTACCACCTCTCCAATCTTTCTTAGAAGGTCCGTCTACAGTTTTTTGTGTCGCAGTCGTTGCGTGAACTGTTGTCATTAAAGCTTCTACAATTCCGAATTTTTCGTGAATGACTTTTGCCAACGGAGCTAAACAGTTTGTTGTACAAGATGCATTAGAAACAATAGTATCTTCAGCTGTTACAGATTCGTGATTAACTCCCATTACAAACATTGGAGTATCATCTTTCGAAGGTCCTGTTAAAACAACTTTTTTAGCACCTGCTTCAATGTGTTTACCAGCAGTTTCTTTTGTTAAGAATAAACCTGTTGCTTCAATGATAATATCTGCTCCAACTTCATCCCATTTCAAATTCGCAGGATCCTTTTCTGCGGTAACTCTAATTTTTTGTCCATTGACAATTAAGTGTCCATCTTCTACTTTAATCTCTCCGTTAAATTTTCCATGAACAGAGTCATATTTTAGCATATAAGCTAGATAATCGACTTCTACTAAATCGTTAATACCTACGATTTCAATATCTTCTCTCTCAATAGCAACCCCAAATACAAGGCTACCAATTCTTCCGAATCCATTGATTCCAATTTTAATTTTTGACATAATATATATAATTTCCCTTTATATTTTAATTTTTGTTTTAGATAGCTAAAATATTAGCAACCTTTATTAATTCTGAATCGATTTCGTTGTGTTTTTTAATAGCTTCGTCTATAGGTGTAAAAACGACTTTGTTTGAACGAATTCCTGCCATTAAGTTTGTTTTTCCTTCTAATAAACCTTCCACAGCAGAAATACCTAAACGGCTAGCCAATACACGATCATGGCAAGATGGAGATCCTCCACGTTGAATATGACCTAAAACTGTTACACGAATATCATATTCAGGATGACGTTGTTGAACTTGCTTTGCCAATTCGAACACACCGCCTAATTTTTCGCCCTCGGCAACGACAACAATACTTGATTTTTTACCAGATTTCTCCGAACGTTCTAAAGAAGAACATAATTCTTCTACGCTGTCACGCTGTTCAGGAATTAAAATATCTTGAGCCCCTGAGGCGATACCGCTATTTAAAGCAATAAAACCGGCATCACGTCCCATTACTTCTACAAAGAATACACGGTCGTGAGAAGTTGCAGTGTCTCTTAATTTATCAATTGCTTCAACCACAGTATTTAAAGCTGTGTCATACCCAATTGTAAAATCTGTTCCAAAAATATCGTTGTCAATGGTTCCGGGAATTCCTATAAATGGAACGCCAAATTCTTTATGGAAGATATTTGCTCCAGTAAACGAACCGTCACCACCGATAACCACTAATGCATCGATTTTATTTTCTTTTAGATGGTTGTAAGCTTTTTGACGTCCTTCAGGGGTTCTGAATTCCGAAGAACGAGCTGTTTTAAGAATTGTACCGCCTTGATTTATAATGTTTTTTACTGAACGAGGACCAAGCTCTATCATATCATTATTGATCAAGCCTTCGTAACCTTGACGAATTCCGACTGATTGTATATCGTAGTACTTACAAGCTCTAACTACGGCGCGTAAGGCCGCATTCATTCCCGGTGCATCACCTCCGGAGGTTAATACACCAATTCTTTTTATATTATTTCCCACGTTTTTCCCTTTATTAAATCAAATATAATAAAAAAACAGGATATTATTATAAGAGGTAGGATTAAAGATAGATTAATCTTCGTCAATAGGTTTTAATGTTCCATCGGCAAAGTCCCGCTGAAGAATAACTGCAATATACAAATCTTCTCGGGTGCGTTTTGGATCAAAAGTTTGTTTCAGGTCTATATTAAATGCACCACTTGCAGCTTGATAAAGAAAAGCATTTAGTCCGCCTCGAAGTTCTTTAATAATATCGTATGTTGTTTTATCAGTTTCTTTATAAATCAATTTCGTTAAAATTTGACCACGAGAGCTGGACATATTTTTCAATTGATTTTCAAACTGATCTGCTAATTCTTTTTGACGAGATTTTATAAAACGTTTTTTGTCACGTCTTTTATCCATATATTGAATGGTATCCGAGACATAGTTGTACTCTCTTACTGCAGTTCGGACATAAGGCCAAACATCACGTACTCGCTTTCTCAACCATAAATAATATTTTTTTTCTAAATCAGATTTTAAGTGAACAGCATAAAAATTCGATTCATTTAGATGGATGGTATCTAACGGATTGAAAGATAGTTCGTCTATATCTATTGAATCATTTTTAATTTCTTGAGAAGGATTTTTACCGCCTAAATCCAAACCAAAGATTTGGGCTTTTAGATTTGACAAACCAAGTAATGAGAGAATTAAAGTGATATGATAGATGTAATATTTCATGTTCGAATATGCTCAAAAATTGTTCCTAAAATTAGTACATTTGTTAGATAAATAAACTAAAAATGAGTACAAATAATTTGTTTGATCAACAATCGTTGGATTTTTTGACGAACTATTTAAATACAGCTTCGCCAACAGGTTTTGAAAGCGAAGGGCAAAAAGTCTGGATGGATTACATCAAACCATACGTAGATGAAGTAAAGACAGATAATTATGGATCTGCTTACGGCGTGATTAATCCTGATGCAAAATATAAAGTTGTCATAGAAGCACATGCAGATGAGATTTCGTGGTTTGTAAATTATATTTCAGAAGATGGGTTAATTTATGTCATTAGAAATGGAGGTTCAGATCATATGATAGCACCTTCTAAAGTTGTAAATATTCATACAAAAAAAGGAATTGTAAAAGGCGTTTTTGGCTGGCCTGCAATTCATTTGCGTCAAGCTGGAAAAGACGAAGCTCCAACACCGGATAAAATTTGGATTGATACAGGCTGCACCTCTAAAGAAGAAGTCCTAGAGCTTGGAATCCATGTAGGCTGTGTGATTACATATCCTGATGAATTTTTTACATTGAATGATCGCTATTTTGTTTGCCGGGCAATTGACAATAGAATGGGAGGGTTTATGATTGCTGAAGTGGCACGTAAACTTGCAGAAAATAAAGATCAGTTAGATTTTGGGTTATATGTTGTGAACGCTGTACAGGAAGAAGTAGGGTTGCGCGGAGCGGAAATGATTACGCAAACAATCAAACCAAATGTAGCAATTATTACAGATGTAACGCATGATACAACCACACCTATGATTACAAAATCAAAAGAAGGAGAACAAAAATGTGGAGATGGACCGGTTGTTTATTATGCGCCCGCTGTACAGAATAATGTCCGTGAGCTGATTATAGAGACGGCTGAAAAAAATAATATTCCTTTCCAAAGAGCGGCAAGTTCTCGTGTTACAGGAACAGATACAGATGCTTTTGCGTATAGTAATGGAGGGGTTCCTTCTGCTTTAATATCATTACCTTTGCGTTATATGCATACGACAGTGGAGATGGTTCATCAATCTGATGTGAAAAATGTAATCGAATTGATTTACGAATCGGTTAAATCCATCAAAAATGACCAGAGTTTTAAATATCATAACGTTTAGAATATTGAAAAGTTAATTATAAGCCGCTGTAAAGCGGCTTATTTTTTATAAAGAATTTCGATTATCAATTCCTAATGTATTGTAAATAATTTTTAAATGATATTTGACTGTGTTTTCTGATATATAAAGTTGGGTTGCAATTTCTTTGTTTGTAAGTCCTTTTTTTACCAGGTCTATAATTTCTAATTGTCTATCAGATAATTGATAATTACTTAGCGTTATTTCTTTATCATTTACTTTATTCATCAAATCCGATAATTTAGCTCGAATTCGGTTATTTTCATTTTCTACAAGTTTTCTTTTTTCTTGATTTGTTTTGTATAATTTAAACAAAACAAGCAGTAAAATAATAAATATAACAGAAGTTGTTCCTAAAAAGAATTTGATGTTTTTTTGATTTCTAAGTTCTAAATCGTTTCGTTTGTTAAGAATTTCTCTTTCTAAACTTTGAATTTTTCCACTTTGATTTCCGGCGTCATAATCCGTAGCCAGTTGATTTACAATGATTCGGGTTTTGTATGCCTTTTCCCAGTTTTCATTTTGTGCATAATGCCAAGTAAGCGATTCGTACATATTCAACGTATAGAGTCTCATTTGGTATTTTTTAGCATAAAAAATACCTTTGTCAAAAGCGTTAATTGCTTTGTCACTCTCCTTTGTATCGGTATAAAAATGAAGTAATTTTCGGTATATATTTGGTAAATGCTTCGGCGATTTCTTTTCCAGGATTTTTACCGCTTCAAAAAGAGTAGTTTCGGCTTTGTCATAATTTTTATTCATTATTTCAATCGTAGCTAAGACAGAAATAAAAAAAGAATGCGTTTCAGCATCTAAATATTTTAGATTTTCTTGATTCACATTTTTTATAAATTTATTTACATTTTCAAATCGTAAATAATCATATTCTATAAAAACTCTTTCAACTAAAATTCTTATTTCTATTTCATTTTTATGATGTTTATCCTTTATGCCATATTTTTCAGCAACATTCAAATTTATTTCTGCTTCGGGATAATTCAATAAAGTTTTATAAGTAAGATATTTTAATAAATAGGCATTGTATAAATCATAATTCGTTGCTTTGGGATGATGAATTATTTCATCAAGTTTAAGAATCGATTGATTATAATTTCCAATTTCATTATTCTTGGCAATCTCATTCTTTAACATTTCGGAATTTATAACATTACAAACTCCTATTTGTGTAAATAGAATTAAAAAGAAAATGAATAAGTATTTTTTGGATAAACTCATTTTTTTATTGATTATCAATTTGTTAACATTACTACCCATAGGTAGTAATTGATAAACTACCCTTTAACTATACTTGCAAAAATAGGCTTTTTAACATGGAATTATAAAATTTGCCTAAGAATTAATCTTAATTTTTATACAGATTATTAATCAATTAAATCATCCCATGAAATCATTTTTTACTTTATCATTAGTGCTGTTGTCTATTTGTAATTATGCTCAAAAATTAGATTACAAAACATTAAAATCTTTTATAGGAAATAGAGTAGTAGAATTGGAAGAATATTATGGAATACAATCATCTTCCATTGAAGATAATTTTGGAAATCAAAAAGTATCTTATTCCGATATAGAGATAGCTCCTTATGAAATTAATATGGTCGTTGAAACTGAAGGAAAAAACATAAAAAAAATTACTGTAATTAATTCTAAGAATAGAACGAGTTTCTTTCAAAACTTTGCGGAAGAAATACAACTAGCTTCTCCGGTTAAGAAAAACTATAAAACATATTATATTTCTTTGGTTAAGAATTCTACTAAGAAGAAAATGTACCAAGAATCAATAAATCAATTGGTAGAATTATTGAAAAAACCAACAACTGATCTTTCTCAAAATCATGGACTTTTAGAAGCCAATTCACTCAATGCTACAATTACTATAGATCATACATCATGTATTTTGACAATAAACTAAATTATATAATTAAAAATTAAATTAACAATGAAAAACATTTTTATTCTTGGTTTAAGCCTTATGGCTTCTGTTTCTTTTGGACAGGTAGATAAAATCTACAAACATTCTGGGGAAATTGTTGAAGGACAGATAAAAAGAGTTGGAGAATTTACAGTAGAATTTACATACGATGGGGAAGACGCGATACAGTCTCTTAGTCGTTATTCTGTCAATAAAGTATTTTACGGAAAAAGCACTCGTATTGAAGATGTCTCTGATAAGATTGAAATTACAGACGATAAGGATTGGCATAAGGTTGTTATTTTAGAAGATAAATCTTTAGTAGCAGGCTTAAAAAAAGGAGATGATTTAAAGTCTAAAACCGGAATGATAAATTTTAGAACAGGAAATGGAAAAGACGAACGTGCTGAAAAAGTACTTAAACAGCAAGCTGCCGAAGTAAGATGTCCGTTTATCTTACTACTATCTGATAAAATGACAGGAAAATCAGCAAAGAAGACAGGTAGCTGTTACAAGTACCAATAAAAGTGGATTACACTATTTAAACTATATAATGTACTATTAATTATTTGATGGATAAGTCGCGATAATTATTGCGGCTTATTTTGTTTATGAAAATGAAAAAAGAAATAGTGTTTTCAAAAAAAAGAAAAAGAACTACAAATTTTGGTTCAAAAAAAATAAGCTATCTAGATATATTGATTGTAGTCGTAATTAGTATTGTTACAATCTCGTTGATAATAAATTATTTAAATTGATTATAGCCAAAAAACTCTATACTACTTACTTTTCTCTTTTATCCATTTTGCGACAGGTTTTTCAAAATATTCAAAAGTTAAAGCGCTTAGGATTAATGCAACAATAAAATAGATTCCAATTTTAGTAAAATCGTTAATAGGAGGCAGATATTGATTGCCATATTTGATTACAATCATATGAATCATATAAAAGGCAAAGCTGATTTCACCTAAATAGACAAGGCTTTTGTGTTGAAGTAGTCGAGAGAAAAATCCTTTTTGTAAAGCGAAAACTAAAACGATTCCAACCATTGGTACCCAATAATAAATTCCATAACGAAAAGCTCTTGCGATGTCATGGTGAAAATAAAAAAATAGAATTAAGAGGAGAATCGCTGATAATTCCATGAACGTTCCTTTCGAAAAATTGATATTCGAATCTTTGATTTTTTTGTAAAATTGACAAGTTATAATGCCTAAAATAAAATCTAAACTTCTTACGAATGGATTAATATAGAAAATAGCTTTTTCAAGTTTCAGATTTGTTCTGAAATAGGGTTCTGCAAAAATGATAATTGGAATGGCTGCTAATAAAATATAGTTCAGTTTTGGAAATTTATAAAGCCAAATAACATAAAAAGGAAACATGAGATAGAAGAATAATTCGGTAGAAATACTCCACGAAACGTTATTAATAGAAAAATAAAAATCTTTTATTGGAACATAAGATTGAAGTAAAAATAAATTTGAAGCAACAATATCCCAATGAAAATAGCCTTGCCAGACATGAAGCAAAATAAAAGGCATCATAATACAGAATGTAAGGACATGCAACGGGTAAATTCGAGCAATTCGAGCAATATAAAATTTCTTTTTATCAAAGTTTGGTTGTGCTAGAATTTTATGTTCATAGTTCAAGGCCAAAACAAATCCACTCAAAATAAAAAAGAATCCAACTCCAAGATACCCCTCAAAAAAAACATTGTTTTTCAACCAATTGTACCAAGCTAAATCTGTTTTTACAAATGTTAAATGACTTAAGAAAACGGAAAAAGCGAAGAAAAAACGTAAAGAAGTTAAGCTATTTAGCATTTATCCATAATTTTAATTTCCATTTGGTAATATTCATCAAACATGTGTATAAACTCCTCCAGTTTACTTTCGCGGACCGAGATTGTAAACATGCATTTATCCGTAAAATGTTTGTCTTTAATTTCACCATTCATACGATCTACATTCCGTTCAACAATTCCTTGTTGGTCGTAATTAAAAATCATTCTTACGCGTTTTGAAACAAACTTCTCAATAATTTTTGCTTCTTCTAATACAAGTTGTGCACCATACTTATAGGCTTTTACCAAACCGGGAATCCCCAATTTAGTCCCCCCAAAATAACGCACTGAAACAATTAAAATATTTGTTATTTCGCTTGAGAGAATTTGATTATAGATTGGTAAACCAGCAGATCCACTTGGTTCTCCATCGTCATTTGCACGATGATTTTTACCATCAATTCCAAGCGCGTAGGCATAACAATGATGATTAGCATCCGGATAAATTTCGCGTAATTGTTCCAAGTAGATTTTAATATCTTCTTCGGTTTCAATCGGATAAGCAAAATTAATAAATTTGCTGCCCAATTCTTTGAAAATTACATCTTCTACAGGTTTCTCGATTGTACGATAATTGTCCGTCATGTTGTATTGAAAAGTACCGCAAAGATAGTTTAAATAGTAGTTTTAAGAAAAAGGTTTTTAGATTTAGAAAAAATATGAAAATGATAAAATAAAAAAGAACCTTAAATTTAAGGTTCTTCAGGTTCTATTCTATTTTCGAAGATGTTTAATTCATCGTTTAAAAAGCGATGTTTTGCGATACGGGTTCCTCTCAGGCGAGGCGCTAAAATCCCTTCATTCCAAATTGTATCCGAACTCAAAATTCTTGCTTCATCCCATAAATTTACATCGATAAAATGCTGAATCGTATCACTTCCGCCTTCCACAATCAGGGATTGAATACTATTTTCATATAAATATTGCATGACCTGGGGAAGTATTTTCTGTGTAAAGTCTAATTGGATCAGACTTAAATTTTCTTCGACAACATGTTCAAGCGAATTGAATATGATGGTCGGTTGTGATTGATCAAACAAATGAAAACTTCTTGGAATGGCTAAATTTTTATCAATGGCTATTCTCACCGGATTATGCCCTGTCCATAATCTCGAATTGAGTTGAGGATTATCAATCAAAGACGTATTTTTTCCAACTAAAATCGCTTGTTCTTCCGTTCGCCATTTATGCACCAATTGTTTTGTGTATTGGTTTGTAATCCACAACTGTACATCATCACGCCCCATGTAACCGTCTTCTGTTTGTGCCCATTTCAGGATAATATACGGACGTTTTTTCTGGTGAAAAGTGATAAATCGTTTATTCAGTTCAAGGCATTCTTTTTCTAAAATACCTAAGGTAACATCAACGCCGTTTTTTAATAAACGCAAATAACCTTGGCCATTTACTTTTGCAAAAGGATCTAAAGTTCCGATGACTACTTTTGGAATTTCGTTTTTAATAATCAGGTCAGCACAAGGCGGTGTTTTCCCATGATGTGAACAAGGTTCCAATGTAACATACAAGGTACTTTCTTTTAATAGTTCAGGATTTTTAACAGCATTTATGGCGTTCACTTCAGCATGTGGACCACCATATTCAGATGTAAACCCTTCTCCAATAATTTGGTTGTTATGTACAATTACAGAACCAACAAACGGATTAGGATACGTTGTTCCTAACCCGTTTGCAGCAATTTGTATACAACGAGCCATATAATGCTCATCGATAGATTGTTGTGTCATGTTTAAAAATTATGCATTAAAATCAATATTGAATAATGTTTTCAATTTGATTTCTGCTTCAGTTAATTTTTTACGTTTTTCGTCAATTTGTCTGTAAACATCTTTCAACAAAGGACTGTTTTTATCCGCATTCGAAAAGAAATGTACGTTATTATCCAATTGATTGATTTCTTTTTCTAAATCTTCAATTGCTTTACGTGTTTTTCTAATTTCATCGTCTAATAAATTTCCATTATTACCGGATTTTACTTTATTGACAAAAGATTGTAGCTTATAGTCGTTCAGCTCATTTTTAGAAAGATTCAAAGCATCTAGCTTTTTGTGGTAAACATCTGTAAATTCTTGGTTAATTGATGTTTTGTCAGACGGTACTTTTCCTAAATTGGTCCAACTGTTTTGAATTTCTTCCAATTGCTTTAACGCTTCTTCTTTGTCTTCGGAAATTGTCTGATTTTTGAAATTTTCTAAGAAAGCTTGTTTGTTTACAAAATTCTGTTCAAATTTTTCATTCGCTTGTTCGTGTCGTTTTTTATAACGGTCGAAGAATTGATTACATGTATCTTTAAATTCTTTCCAGATTTTATCAGAATTTTTTCTAGGTACATGGCCTATTTTTTTCCAATCATTTTGGATTTTTTTAATCACTTGAACCGATTTATTCCAATCAGTACTATCTGTGTGTTGCTTTGCAATTTCAAGTAATGCCAATTTCTTTTCAAGATTCACCTGTTGTTCAGATTTTAAATCTTTATAGAAATCATTTTTAATATGATTGAATTCTCTTGTAACTTCCTTAAAAGCTTCCCACGTAGCAGAATTTTTTTCTTTCGGAACACGTCCTAACGTGATAAATTGTTCGCGTAATGTATTGACTTCTTTGATTGCTTTTTGCCAGTCGCTATGTAATTTGTTCGTTGAATTAGACGCTATTTCTTTGATACGAGCTATTATTTGATTTTTCTTCTCTAAATTATCTTTTTGCTCTTGTTTTATTTTTTCATTCAATTCTCCTTTACGGTCGTGAATTTTATTGGTTAATTCTTTAAACTTTAACCATGTTGGTTCACGTAAATCTTCTTGTACAGGAACAGCTTCTTCTTTCCACAAGCGGTGAAGATATTGTAATTCGTTCAATGCTTTTTGTACATTATTTTCTTGTACTAATTCTTCTGCACGTTTGATGATTGAATAACGAACTTCTAGATTATGAGCATAATCAAGTGTTTGCAATTCTTTGTTCATGTCCAAATAAGTGTAGAAATTGTCCAGATGAAAGAAGTAATTTTTGAAAATATTTTCCGCATTTTTACTTGGAACTCTTCCCGCATTATGCCAACGCGTTTTCAATTCACGGAATTTTTTGAACATTGCGGCTGATGAATCACTTGGTTCTTGATACAACGCTTTTAGCTCGTCAATAATTTCTGAGCGCTCTTTCAGGTTATCAGATTCCTTTTTTTCGTTTTCCTTATGAAAAATGGCCAGTTGATTTTTGAAATCATTGTAAACAGCATTAAATTTAGCACGAAAAGAAGTTTCGTATTTAAAATCTAATTCATCACCACCATCATTCAAAAAAGCTTCTTTTTTAGCAGCTTCGTCTTCCTCTAATTTAGTTTTGAATGCTTCACGGATTTGATTAAAATGTTCGCGAATATCCTGAACATCATATTTGCTCAAAAGATTTTTTGCTTCATTTATCAATACATCAAAACTAAATGTCTCGTAATCTTTGAAAGAAATATCATTTATTTTTTCTTGATTCGATGACTCTTCTGTTTTGTATGTTTCCGTGTTAGAGTCGTTTGTGGGTGCAGATTTAGGTAATTGTTCTCCATCTGCATTTTGCAGGTTATCCATTTCAGTATTCATAAGAAAATAAGTTTTGTTTCTCAAATCTAATAAAATTTGAGGACAATATCAAGTCTATTTAGTGAGATTGTTCCAAATTTTCCAAGCTTTTTCAGCCTGTAAAACCAACATTTCGTGACCGTTTTTTATTTTGGCTCCATGATTTTGACCATTTTCTAGAAATTTCGTCAAAGGTGGATTGTAAATTAAGTCGTACAATAAATGTCTTTCGTTGGTAAATTGGTAGGGAAGTAGTGGAGCGTTTTCTATATTTGGAAAGGTACCAACCGGTGAGCAGTTTACAATAATTTGATGCTCATTCAAGATTTTTTCATTCAGTTCATCGTAGGTCAAATGATGCTCCATTTTTGTTCTCGACACAATTTTATACTCAATTTTCAGCAAATCAAGAATATAATAAACGGCTTTTGCAGCACCTCCATTTCCAAGAACCAATGCTTTTTTGTGATCCGGTGTTAAAAGCGGTTCTAATGAATGATGAAAGCCATAGCAATCTGTATTGTGTCCGATCCTCTTTCCATCTTTAATCAATACAGTATTTACTGCACCAATTGCTTTTGCTTCATCAGATAATTCGTCTAAAAACGGTATAATTTCTTGTTTGTATGGAATGGTGACATTAAAGCCTACCAAATCTTTCGTTTTGAATATATTTTCTATTTCATCAATATGCTTTAAATCAAAAACATTGTAGACAGCGTCCACAATGTTTTCGTTTTTAAATTTTTCAGCAAAATAAGATTTCGAAAATGAATAAGAAATATTTCTTCCGATTAATCCAAATTGTCTCATTCTTCTGTTTTGTTTTTATTAAATTGAGCTTTTACTATTCGAATAATCAATGGCATGTTGGCCAATAAAATTATTCCGAAAATGAATTTTTCTAAATTATTTTTTACTACATCAAATTGGCCTAATGTATGTCCCAATAATGAAATAGCACCAACCCAAAGCACCGCACCGATAAAACTATAGGTAATAAACGTTTTGTAGTTTAAATTGGTAACACCACAAATAAATGGAATAATGGTACGAACAACAGGCATAAAACGAGCAATGATAATTGCTTTTTTTCCATGCTCTTCAAAGAATTCTGTTGCTTTTTCGATGTGTTTCTTTTTGAGAAACCAGGAATCTTTTCGTCCTAAGATCCATCCGCCGAATTTGCGACCAACATAATAATTTACATTATCACCAAGAATCGCTGCAACCATTAACAAAGGAATAATGTATTCGATATGTAAATGGTTTTGTTCATCACTTGCAGCAATCATTCCAACCGAAAAAATTAAGGCATCTCCGGGTAAAAAAGGCATCAGAAATGACATGATGATTAAACCTGTTTCTGCAAAAATAATCAAGAATAAAATGGCATATATCCAATAGCCATATGTATTGATGATGTCCATTAATACCTTATCCGGACGTTGAACAAAATTGGTGATAAATTCAATAATAGATTGCATGTTGTTTTGTTTAAGCTCTTATAATATCAGCGCCTATTGCACGCAAACGTACATCGATGTCTTCGTATCCGCGATCAATTTGATCAATGTTATGGATAACAGTTTTGCCTTTCGCAGAAAGGGCAGCAATTAACAAAGACATACCGGCACGAATATCCGGAGAAGTCAGTTCTGCTCCTTTTAACGGTGTTTCGTGGTTAAGACCAATTACAGTTGCACGATGAGGGTCGCATAAAATAATTTGTGCGCCCATTTCAATTAGTTTATCAACGAAGAATAAACGAGATTCAAACATTTTTTGGTGAATTAATACACTTCCTTTTGCTTGTGTGGCAATGACTAAAATAATAGATAATAAATCAGGAGTGAATCCCGGCCAAGGCGCATCAGAAATAGTCAGAATTGAGCCGTCAATAAAACGTTCAATCTCATAATTTTCCTGAGCAGGAATATAAATATCGTCGTTAACTTTTTCTAATTTGATTCCCAATTTTCTAAAAACATCCGGAATGACACCTAAGTTTTCCCATGAAACATTTTTGATGGTCAATTCAGATTTTGTCATTGCAGCTAAACCGATCCATGATCCAATTTCGATCATATCCGGTAAACAAGTATGTTCTGTTCCGTCTAATTTTTCCACACCTTCTATGGTTAAAAGGTTAGAAGATATTCCGGAAATTTTAGCGCCCATACGATTCAACATTTTGCATAATTGTTGAATATATGGTTCGCAGGCTGCATTATAAATGGTTGTTGTTCCTTTTGCTAAAACAGCTGCCATAATGATATTGGCAGTACCGGTTACAGAAGCTTCTTCCAATAACATGTAAGAACCTTGTAATCCGTTTTCGTCCACTTCTACACCGTAGAAATCCTCATCAGGATTGAAACGGTATTTTGCTCCTAAGGCAAAAAATCCTTCGAAGTGTGTATCCAGACGACGGCGTCCAATTTTATCTCCTCCTGGTTTTGGCATGAAAGCTTCCCCGAAACGAGCTAAAAGAGGTCCCATTAACATGATTGATCCACGTAAGGCAGCACCGTCTTTGCGAAATTGTTTTCCTTTTAAATAATCTAATCGTAATTCGTCGGCTTGGAAAGTGAAATCTCCTTTTCCATTTTTTTGTGTTTTAACGCCTAAATCTCCTAAAATCTCAATCAAACGATTGACGTCACGGATATCCGGAATATTTTTAACACGAACTTGTTCATTGGTTAATAAAACCGCACATAAAATTTGTAGTACTTCATTTTTTGCACCTTGCGGAGTAATTTCTCCTTTCAAAGGTTTCCCTCCCTTTATTTGAAATGTAGCCATTTAGTTGTATTAAATAGTTTTGATTTAACCTTTATTGTTTCGGTTGTTTTGGTTTCGGTTGTTATTATTTTGATTCGTTCGATTATTCGAATTTTGGTTGTTGTTTCGGTTATTTTGGTTTCGGTTGTTGTTATTTTGATGATTTCTGTTATTTTGGTGACTTCTATTGTTTTGATTGTTGCTTGAATGGGTGTTATTGTTATTCAAACGTTCAGGAGAAACCAATTGGTCATCCACTTTTCTTAAGTCAATTTTTCCATCAGATAATTCATACAAATGATTGAAGATGACCTGATCATCAACTGTATCTTTGTTCCAAAGTAAGTAACATTTTTTCATGTGATTTGCAATTGCAAAGTACAATCCTTCACGTTTCTCACCCTCTTCCCATGTTACTGCAACATCAATCATTTTTCGAATATTATTCCCATAATATCGGTATTTGTAAATGCTTTGCGGATAGTCAACTTTATTCGGCTTACTATTTACAGTATCTTTTTGGGTTGGAATAGGATAAGGGGATTTTACATCCAAATCAAATTCTGCCATTATAAAAAGCTGATCCCAAAGTTTGTGTTGAAAATCCGGTACATCGCGCAAGTGAGGATTTAATTCGCCCATTACTTCAATTATAATTTCTGCGAACCCATTGCGTTCTGTTTCATCTGTTATTGTTTTACAATGATTTACCATTTCTTGAATATGTCGTCCATATTCAGGAATAATCAATTGCGTACGAAGTGTATTATATTCCATTAAATTTTCTAATGTATTGGTTACAAATTTACAAAATTCTATCCGATTATTTGGATAGATCAGGTGTATTGATTGCTAATTTTTTATTAAATTATTAGGCAACAAAAACAGCTGTAATCGGATGAGGATAAACCTTTATTAAAATTCCCAAAACCTGAATTGTAAAAAAGTAGACATTTTTTTGATACAGAGGGAAATTAAGATAAAAATCTTTTGATTGTGAACAAATATAGTATTTTCTTTTTATACCACGCAATTTCCTTTTTCGATGATTTTTTATGCAAATTGATTCAGGTTATATTTTATCTTCTTGCACGGTCAAAACCAAATGTTTTTAAACGATTATCTTTTTGATTTAAAATAATATTTTTCAAAACTTGGGCGGCGACCATAGAAAAGGTAATTCCATTTCCGCCATAACCTAATGCAAATAATGTACGGTCTCCTTGTTTCCAAGGTCCGATATAAGGTAAACCATCATTTGTAGAGCTGAATGTTCCACACCATGCCATTTCGGTTTTAAATTCAATTTCCGGATACAGATTTTTGAATTTTTTTTCTAAAATTTGAATTTTTTGACGAAGTAAATCATCTCTTTTTTCAGGATTCTGAAAGTCTTCGTCTTCACCGCCTACGATAAGACGGTTGTCATTGGTTGTGCGCATATACAGATATGGTTCTGCCGTTTCCCAGATGAGACTTCGATGAGGCCAAACCATTTTCTTGTCAACCGGAGCTGAGATGATCGCATAGGTAGACAGTAAATTCATTACTTTTTCAGGAAGAAACTGTCCGGCTTCAAAGCCGGTTGCAACTATCACATATTTGCATGTAACCGTATAACCATGTTCTGTTAGTAATTCGCATCCATGTTTATTTTCCTGAATTTTTTCGACTTTGGTATGCGTGTATATTTCAAGTTGATGTGTTTCTTGATGATATTTTAATAAATTTATAGCCGCTTTGTAGGCATCCATCTGGGCTGAAGTATCATTTTGTAATGCTGCAATTCCATCTATATTTTGATAGGCTTTCAATTCTTGTGCATTCAGATAGGTTACCGGTAACCCCACTTCGGTTCTGATTGCATATTCTTTATCCAGCAATTCGACACCTGCTTTATTACTTGCTAACAAGATGGTTGGTACTCGTTTGAAATCTGCATCAATGTTTGTTTTTTTGAAAATATTTTCAAGATCTGTGATGGCTTGTAAGCAATTGAAGTAGGCGTCAATAGCAAGTTCTTCAGGAACAAGTTTAACCAATTCAGATAAAGGTGTATCAATTTCATATTGAAGTTGAGCAGTACTGGCTGCAGAGCTTCCTGTTGCAATGGTACGTTTATCAATCAATGCACATGGAATTCCGGCTTCACATAATTCGTGAGCAACTAAAGCCCCGGTAATACCTGAACCAATAATGGCGACATCAATTTTATGATTTTTTCGAAGTGGATTATATGCATCATAAAATTCATTTTTTACAATCCAATAAGGTAAACCCGAATGTAAATCCATATTTATTTGTGTTTACATGATTGATTAAAGTTAGGTGAAAATTGAATCAAAAAATAATTATATTTTGAGAAGATGGAATTAAATTATTTTTTTTCAAAGTATTCAATATACGATAATGTTGTTTTTTCAGTCTGAATAATATCCAATAAAATAATTTTTAAAACCTCTTTCTTGTTTTTATCTGTTTCATTCAGATTTGAGTATACAAATTGCCCTAAATAGTCACTTTTTGTTTTTAAAATATCTTTTTGTTCTTCAATATCGGTTAAAGTTGTTACTTTTTTGTAATCAATGAGTTCTATTTTTGAATTAGAAAGCGTCTTCCATGCGTTTGTTTTAATGGTTGCAATATGAATTCCTTTCGATTTTTTTAGTAAGATATCTGCAATGTCAATTTTTTTGTCGTCAGTATAAAAATCGAGAGAATCAATTAATAATTTTTGAAGAGGAATAATCTCATTGATATTTTTTTTGGTTTCATCCAATTCGCTATGGATGGATAAAAATGCTTGGTTGATATATTGATTGTCTTTTCTGTTTTCGTTCCAATTGTCAATAAATAGCGCAATTAATATTCCTGCAATAACAGGTAGCATTTCTTTGATGAACGGAAAAATGAATTTTTTGATGTATTGTTTCATTTAGAAAAATTTCTTGATTTTTTTGTGAATTTAAAAAGAAAACTGTTAGACGGTTTATTCATATTGTCAGATTTTATTCAATTAATTATGGTTCAATTGTTTAATTTTTCCGGGGGTTACAGCAAAAACTTCTTTAAATTTTCGGTTAAAATGTTCAACATTATTAAAACCGCATCTATAGCTGATTTCAGAAATTGTAAGGTTGTGTTGATTAGATGATAATATTGAATACGCATATTCCAATCTTTTATGGATAATAAAATGATTGGGAGAGCAGCCAAAATTTTCTTTAAATTTTAAAAATAATTTCGATTCGCTCATACACGCTAACTTTGCCAATTCTTCAATTTTAATCTTTGATTTAAAATTTGAATGAATGTAATTAATGACGTCAAAAAGAGGATTGTTTTGAGAAATAGACTGGTCAATTAGCAATTTTCTTGCCTTTGATTGTAAGATGAGGTAGGTCAGTTCTTTCATCTTTAATTGAAAAATATAATCCAACCGATTGACCTTTTCTTTTAAAGAAGTACGATCATTTAATAAATTAAAAAAACTATTGATGAGTAGATCTTCTTCAGACACAAAATAGTTTAAGATTTCATTTTCGTCTACACCAATCACATCTAACCAATCTTTGTTTTGAATGGAAGTCAACTCGTCATAAAACTCGGTCACAAAATTTTCGTCAATCGATAAAATAGCACATTTTAAAGGTCTTTCCCGAGACGCTGTTTCAACATCTACGGTCAATGTTTGTTTCTTTTCTGGGATTAATATTTTTTTTGTGCCAAATTCAAAACTTTCATTCTTCCATTTTATATGTTTTTCTCCTTGCAGCATCATGGAAATTGAAGGGCTGTCAAAATTAAAATCAAGTCCTTTAAAAGGAACATTTGTTTCATATAAGCATATTTCACCATAGGGTATGCTGTACACTGTTTTATGTTCTATTTTTTCCATTTGGCGAGTTTTGTTTTATGAGATTGTAGAATAAATCAATCATTTTACAGGATAGGTCAATTTATTTCAATTAAATATTTCAAAATTTGAATAATTGAAATTAATAAAAATAACTCATGATGAAAAAATATTCTTATATAATTAATGGTGTACAAAAAACATCAAATCAATTAGCGGAAGTAAAAAATCCCGCGAATGGCGAAACAATAGGTTCTTATTACGTGTCGACAATAGATGATGTTGAGGAAGCAGTTGATACGGCAAAGAAAGCGCAAATTAAATGGAGGCTCTTATCACAAGAAGAAAGAGATCATTACATGTTGAAAATAGCGGATGTTTTAACAGAAAATAAGGCGTACCTGGCAGAATTAATTACAAAAGAGCAGGGAAAACCTTTGAATGGTCCAGGGTCTAATTTTGAGATGGATGCCTGCATCGGATGGACACAGGTGCCTGCTTCTCTTCAATTAGAAGATGAATTAATTTTTGAAGATGAGACGAGAAAAGATATTTTAAAGAGAGTTCCGATTGGAGTAGTTGCAGCAATAACACCATGGAATTGGCCATTGATGATTGCGATTTGGCAAATTATTCCCTCTTTAAAAATGGGAAACACAGTAGTAATCAAACCTTCCGAATATACCACGATTGCATCTTTGGAAATGTTTAGATTGATTAATACTGTCTTGCCGGAAGGTGTATTGAACTGCGTGACAGGAGATGGTAAAATAGGAGCTCATCTTACATCTCACAAGATGATTGGAAAAATTATGTTTACCGGTTCTATTACAACAGGAAAAAGAATTATTGAAGCTTCAACACATAATATGGCTCGATTAACATTGGAATGCGGAGGAAATGATGCGGGAATTGTATTGCCAAATACTGATTTTGATCAAATTGCTGAAGGCTTATTTTGGGGAAGTTTCTTGAATATGGGGCAAACTTGTGCCGCTTTAAAACGTTTGTATGTGCATGAAGACGATTTGGATGCTGCAGTTCATGTCTTAACTGAGGTAACAAAAAAGTTTAAAATGGGAGATGGATTAAATGAAGAAAGTTTATTAGGTCCGATCCAAAATAAAATGCAATTTGATAAAGTAAATGATTTGATTGCGACAGTACAGAATAACCCTCATGCTAACCTTTATATTCCGATAGCGGATGTTCCAACCGAAGGTTATTTTATTCCGATTACTTATGTGACAGGAGTGAAGAACGGAGATCCTATAGTGGACGAAGAACAGTTTGGTCCGGTTTTACCAATCATTACATATCAAACGATAGAGGAAGCAATTGAAAAAGCAAATGCGTTGGAAATTGGTTTAGGAGCTTCTGTTTGGGGAACTGATTCGGATCAATTAGAAGAAATTGCTTTACAATTGGAAGCAGGTACAGTTTGGCAGAATCAGCATGGTGCAATTCATCCGTTTGTTCCTTTTGGAGGGGTAAAACAGTCTGGCTATGGCGTTGAGTTTGGAATTGAAGGACTTAAAGCTGTTACACTACCGAAAGTAATTAGTTACAAAAAATAATAACATTAAAAAACCACATAAAAATGAATAATACATACGATTATATTGTGATTGGAGCCGGTTCTGCAGGAGCAGTAGTGGCTTCCCGCTTAGCTGAAAATCCGAATATTCATGTTTTGCTTTTAGAAGCAGGACCTTCTGATTTAGCAGATGAAATACAGTCGCCTGCCAAATGGCCTTTGATTTGGAATACAACACGTGATTGGGCTTACCATACTGTACCACAGGAAAATGCAGGAAACACAACTAAATATTGGCCTCGTGGTAAAACCCTAGGAGGATCCAGTGCAATCAACGGAATGATTTACATTCGTGGAGCTAAAGAAGATTATGATCATTGGGCGTACAAAGGATGTTATGGTTGGGATTATGAAAGTGTATTACCTTATTTCAAAAAATCGGAAACGTATGAGCTAGGAGCGGATGAAGTGCATGGAGGAGAAGGTCCTATGGCTGTGACTAAAATTAAAGAACCTAATCCTATTTCAATTGCGGCTATTAAAGGATGTAAAGAATTGGGGTATCCAACAACGGATGATTTTAATAAAACGATTTGGGGGGCAGGATTAAATGATTTATCTGTTACAAAAGATGGTATTCGCTGTTCAACAGCAGCGGCTTTTTTAACACCATATTTAGGTAAGGAGAATTTAACTGTTCTTACAGAAGCAACAGTTTCTAAATTGCTTATAAAAGATAAAACGTGTGTAGGAGTAGAGTTTGAAAAAGGAGGAGAATTGGTTCAGGCAAAAGTCAGACACGAAGTAGTATTATCTGCCGGAACTATTGGTTCGGCACAAATTTTAATGCTTTCCGGAATTGGGGATCAGGAAGAATTAAGAGAAGTTGGAATCCATGTTGTTCATCATTTACCGGGCGTAGGAAAAAATTTACAAGATCATTTGTTGTGCAGTGTTATTTTTGAAGCAAAACAGGAAATCGTTCCACCAAAAGCAAATTTATTGGAAGCACAGATTTTTTGGAAAAGCAGACCTGAATTGACTGTACCCGATATGCAGCCTTTATTTATGGCACTACCTTATTACGCACCTGGTTTTGAGGGGCCTGAAAATGCTTTTACATTTTGTGCCGGAATTATTCGACCAGTATCGAAGGGCTTCATTAAATTAAAATCGAATGATCCAAAAGATTCTCCGTTAATAGATCCGAACTATTTGGCAGAACAGGCTGATATAGATGCTTTATACGAAGCAGTACAACTTTGTCGAAAACTGGGATATACTGATGCGTTGAAAGATTGGATGAAAGAAGAAATATATCCGGGAAAAGATAAAACAAAAGAAGAAGTACTTGCTTATATTCGAAAAGCATCCAGTACGTATCATCATATGACAGGAACTTGTAAAATGGGAATTGATAAGACGGCGGTTGTCGATCCTGAGCTACGGGTTTATGGCATTGAAGGTTTAAGGGTTGCCGATGCCTCAATTATGCCAGATGTTCCTTCCGGGAATACAAATGCACCTGCTATTATGGTAGGAGAAAAAGCTGCTGATATGATTAAAACGGCATATAAACTGAAAAGTCAATCAGTAGAACAAGCCTTGACTGTTTAATCAAAATTTCAAATGATAAAATTCCCTAACCTCTTCAAAATTGAGGTTAGGGAATTTGTTTATTGTGATTGTATGAAAATTTTATTTTAAACTCTTAGAAAACAATTACGGTAATTATTAATAAGAGTTGCGGTGTATAATTTACCACTGTTGTTTCTTAAATAAATGCTTGACATGATAAAAGTTGTGTTTTTTATTTATTTTTCTTTTAACATTTTGTTTAGATTTGTAATCATTTTTTACTGATCTAGAAAATATGATAAATCATCTACTCCTGAATATTCTGACTTTGTTTAACAATAAGAATAGATTTTCTGAATATATTCAGGTTATACCTTCCAACTTTAAGAGCGTTTCTGTAACTAAAATCAAACTATACAGAACTTTTCCACTTGAAAATACTTTCAGTTATCTACTGTGCATATTAAAAACAAAATCTGTGGAGGTAAACCATGTTTTTTTGTTTATGTTCTAAATCTTTAAAAGAATCTTTCATAGGATAGAATGCCAATTATTTTTATAGAAGTCAAATTCCGTAAACAGGTAACAGGTTATAAGATGAGTTCTCTTCTTTATCAAAAAAAATCAAAATTAAAACAACAATAGAAATATAAGTAATATGAAAAAAAAACTACTTTCTTTATTTTGTACCCTATCAATTTATTCTGTACATGCTCAACAAATATTTAATCAGAATGTGGGAATAAAAACTTCTACTCCTCAGGTAGCTTTGGATATACAAAATCAAATTTTATTAGATTGGAATGCTCCGGCTTCTGGTATTAAAATATTATCAACATCTGCAAATGCAGGGGGATGGGCCAGGTCTTATAGTTTTGCATCTAAAGCTGATCCTACATTGAATTTTGGCGGATTTGGCGGATTTGGACCGGCTAATGGGTTAAATTATTTATACCTTGGACTTGCTTATAACAATACAACGATAAGAATTTATCCTGAGTCAAAAATTTCTTCCTTTCAAGGAAATGTGGGGATTGGAACAAATAATCCTGATGCTAAGTTAGCCGTTAAAGGAAATATTCATGCA
The DNA here is from genome assembly GCF_000382425.1 of Empedobacter brevis NBRC 14943 = ATCC 43319. GTDB lineage: Bacteria > Bacteroidota > Bacteroidia > Flavobacteriales > Weeksellaceae > Empedobacter > Empedobacter brevis. The sequence goes on along the minus strand of NZ_KB908292.1, from coordinate 343,398 downwards.
CAGGAGGTTAAAGTAGATTTAGCCGTTCCTGCGGATTATGTTTTTCAAAAATATTATACCGGAAATTCATTATTAAATCCTTCTTATCAATTCAAATCTTTAGAAGAAATAAAAGTGTTTACGGCAAAAAATCATCATCTACCTGATTTGCCATCGGCAAAAGAAATTCAAGAAAATGGATTAAAAGTAGGTGAAATGAATAATCTTCTTCTTCAAAAAATTGAGGAATTAACACTTCATTTAATTGAGCTGAATGAGCAAAATAAAGTACAAGCACAAAATATCGAAGAATTAAAACAGGAAATAGAATTACTTAAACAAAAATAAACAGATGAAAAAAAATCTACTTCCATTCCTACTTTTTCCAATAGGAATAGTTTATGCACAAGATGCTACTAAATTAAAAGCGCTTGATACTCGTGATGTGAATGATTTGCCTAATGCAAAAGCAAGTGGTTTACAAGTTGAATTTAAAAAAAGAGCTACTATTGGGGTTCCTGGCTCGGGAAATTATTCTGCAAATTTGACTATTTCTCCCTGGACAAGTAGGGATAACTCAGGAGGAGAAAATTATCAACTTAATTTTAATCGAGAGGGAATGTATTATAGAAATGCTTTACCGCTTAATGCTGAATGGGGAGCTTGGCAAAAAGTTCTTTTAGGAGATGCGAATGGTGTCGTTTCAGGACTTACTACGAATGGTGAAATAAAGAATACCCTTGGGTCCGGAGCGAAGCTAACATTATTTGATAATGCTGAAGGAAGGAATAACCGAATCATTTTATTTGCCAATGAGAATGGTGCAAATATTCAGTCGACATTTAGCTCAGGAGGTGTTACAACAATTAATTTTTTGACAGCAGCTGCAAATCGAATGATTATTTTAGGGAATGGAAACATAGGAATAGGAACTTTAAATCCTGATGCTAAGTTGGCTGTTAAAGGAAATATCCATGCACAGGAGGTTAAAGTAGATTTGGCTGTTCCTGCGGATTATGTTTTTCAAAAATATTATACCGGAAATTCATTATTAAATCCTTCTTATCAGTTCAAATCTTTAGAAGAAATAAAAGCGTTTACGGTAAAAAATCATCATCTACCTGATTTGCCATCGGCAAAAGAGATTCAAGAAAATGGATTAAAAGTGGGTGAAATGAATAATCTTCTTCTTCAAAAAATTGAAGAATTAACGCTTCATTTAATTGAACAGAATGAGAAAATTGAAGAATTAACTCACCAAATCCAGCAACTTAAACAAAAGTAATATGAGAAAAAAACTACTTTCTATCTTTTCTTTGATGGCATCTATGCTTGCTTTTTCCCAACAAGAAGTTTTGTGGGAAAAATCTATCGGGGGAGAATTTGCAGAATATCTTTACAATGCAATTCCTACACCTGATTATGGCTTCTTGATTTTGGGAAGTTCTGCTTCTGATGCGACAGGTGATATTCAAAAGAAAAACCAGGGCAGTCTGGATTATTTTATCTGGAAAATGAATGAGAACGGCAAACAGGAATGGCAGAATTCTTTTGGTGGGAATGGAGCTGATTTTCTTTACGCAGCGAAATCGACAGCCGATGGAGGTTATATTTTAGCAGGCGCTTCTACTTCTTCGAAATCCGGTGATAAAATAAGTGAAAATCAAGGGAATGAAGATGTTTGGATCATTAAAATTGATGCGAAAGGCCAGTTACAATGGCAACAATCTTTTGGCGGAAATGGAAATGATATTCCGGTTGACATCATCAGAACAGAAGATAAAGGGTATTTAATTGCTGCGAACTCTAATTCAACTTCTTCTTCCTTGAAAAAAAGTGAAAATTTTGGTGGAAACGATTATTACATCATCAAACTGAATGAGAAAGGTGAACTCCTTTGGGAAAAAACATTTGGAGGGGCATTTGACGATCAAATCAAATCGGTTGTGGAAACAAAAGATGGTTTTGTTTTAGTTGGCAATTCAAATTCACCTGCAAGTGGAAATAAATCGATTGATCAAACTTCAAATGCAACATGGATTGTACAGGTTGATCAAAAAGGAGAGCTGGTTTCGGAATATGCGTTCGATTTGACTTCTGATCATCAGTTGATTTCTTTTCAGGAAAATGAAAAAGGGTATTTGTTTTCTATTTTGGAAAAAGAGAAGAATCAATTAAAACCCAAAGTTATTCAGACCGATTTTAATTTTCAAACTCAAAGAATGACTGCGTTGGAAATAAATGAGGATGTCGCAATTACAGAAATCAAATCAATTGACCATTCTTTTATTCTTACAGCCAATAAACGAACAAGTGGTAATGATCATTCAATTGAAAGTTATTACGTGGCCAAATCTTTTGATCAAAATGGTTCGGAAATCTGGAAAAAACAGTTTGGTGAAAAAGGATTCAATTACCTTGAAAAAGCCATTACGACACGCGATGGTTCCTTGATTCTATTTGGAAATTCTACTCAGGAATCAAAAGGAAATAAAGGACAATCGGATTTTTATTTGGTGAAGTTAGGCGATAAATCTGTTGCAGCAAAACGGGATGATATCGAAGTCTATCCAAATCCAACCCCGGATATTGTGAATGTATTGATCAACAAAGACTTTCAAAAAGCGACTATTGAAGTGTACAATTTAACAGGGCAGCATTTACAGTCGAAAGAAGTGAAATACCGTTCTACGCCTGTTTCTTTAGGAAAGTATCCGGCCGGCGTTTACATCTTGAAAATCAAAACCAACAACCAAACCGAATCCATTAAAATTATCAAAAAGTAACACATGAAGAAAAATATAGTTTTGCTCGCTCTATTATTTTTAACATATTCACAAGCACAGCAAAAAAGCTATTCATATATTCCTGAAATATATCCTAAAACTCCTGAAAATGCAGCTTTGATTAAAAATATCGATTTACCTCCCGGTACTTACACCGGAACTTATGGTTACAAAGTTGACTTGGGAAGTATTTCTTTAAAAAAATTGAATTTACCTATCTCATTGGATTATTCTACTACAGGTATCAGAGTGAATAACATAAGTGGACGAGTTGGAACAGGCTGGGTCCTGAATGTAGGAAATATTTCATTGAATAGAGATGTGAGAGGAGTGTCTGATAATGTGGTTGAAGAACTTAAATTGGATAAAAAATATTATGAATTTCAACCAAATGAAGATAAGCCTCTGACGTCCGGAGACAATGATTATATGAAGGCTCTAAGATTGACTGGTGTAAATAATTTACCAGGGAAACTGCCTGTTTTAGATGCAAATAAAGATTATTTTATTTATTCACTTCCTTCAAAATCAGGGAGATTTATCCAAGATAGTAAAGGAAATTTTCATACGATTCCAAAAGATGATATAAAAATTTCAAACATCACTACGCTAATAGATGACCAAGGAAATACCTACTTTTTTTCTGAATATAGAAGTATAACCAATAGTAATTTACACGCAACTCCTACGGACAACACTTATACCAATTCAGAAAAAGTGGGCTTTTCATATCGTCTAGACTCTATAAAGCTACCAACCAATGAAATCATTCAGTTTAAATATGAATCTGATAGTTATAACTTTACGGCTTCTTACGATAAAAGTTTAGACTTAAAAACCGATGGTACAGACAAAGATAGAATGATGCCATGTCCTGATTATGGAAAAGCATTCTCTGTTAGTAGAAATCATCAACACGTTACAGATCAGGTCATAAAGGAAGTGATTTATCCAAATGGTCAAATTACATTTGATTATGTTTCAAATAATCAAGAAGTGATAGGTGGAAAGGTTTTAAAATCAATAAAATTTTATCAAAACAATGAATTATATAAGAACTATAATTTAGAATCAGATTTTACAACTTCTACAACCCCTTCTCAAATTATTCCTCAAAATAATCAAGAGAATTTGAATAAACGCTTATTCTTGTTTAAAGTGAATGAAAGTTTAACGAATACCAATTATTCATTTAATTATTATGGTGTTGATAAAAGATCACTAAAAACAGACTTTCCTTCACGTTTCTCCGGAAAAGAAGATTATTGGGGGAATTATAGCAGTGCAGGAGATTTTCTTCCTTCTTCTAACAAATATGTAGATAAATCAGGAATTTTAACTTCTTACGAAGGAGCCAATAAGAATCCGAGATTAAATGATGCTATTATCGGCTCTATGAAATCTATTCAACTTCCGACAGGTGGATTTCAACAGATAAAATATGAATTAGATGATTTTTATGATGAAGGGTATAAAGAATATTATGAGGAACAAAAAAATATTGGAACTTTTGCTTCTGCATCTGAAGTACAACAATCAGTCACTAAGTCTTTTGTAGTAGAGGATTCCAATTTTACTTCTCCTAAATTAACTTTCTCTTATGAAGGAATGGAAAAAGTAGATTATGATCCTACTACTTTACCTCAATCTCTTCCTACAGTTAGCCATTATTATGTAGAAGTTTTTATAAATAATAAACCTTGGAAAAAGTTATATGACAAAGGTCCTCATGATATTTATCGGGATCCTACTGTTGCTAATTCCGTTAATTTGGAAAAAGGAGATATCCTTTCTTTTAAATTTACATATGTATTTGTACGTGGTTTAGGAAGTACTCCTTCATTAAATTTCAATGTTCCTGCTACTATTGGTCTCTCTTATTTTATTAAGAAAGAAAGGGAGATTCCCTTTGTATATAGAACAGCCGGTAATCTTCGTGTACAAGAATTGGTTTTAAAAGAGGATGCAAATACAGAAACTTATAAAAAACAGTACATCTACAAAAAGTTTGATCAACCGGATGAACCTAGCGGATTTTTTCTTGGTCGAGATATGAATATGAATTATTATACCAGAACTAAACAGCCTACATATAATACAGATCCTGATAACTTTTGTGAATATTTAAACGTATCAAGTCAAAACTACTTTAACTTATATGCTTTAGAAAATAAATCCATTGTTTATCCTAACGTGACAGAGAAAATAATTAATTTAAAAGATAGCTCTTATTACACAATTGAAAAAGAGTTTTATATCCCTTATAGAAAAGGATATTCTCAGTATCAATTACCTTATTCCCAAGGCCCTTATAATGGTTATATGGGAGGGTTATTGAAAAATGAAACATACAAAGATGATAAAGGAAGTATTGTTAGGACAATCACTAATATTTACGAATTTGATAATTATTTCAATCAATTTTCTTCAAAATATGATAGTGCTTATCCTGAATACCTTTATCCTGCAATGGATATAAGTATTCGTTCATCTTATGCAGGTCCCTTAAGAAGTGAAGTATTTACTTTCGATGTGAATGCTTATTATTATCCAAGTACATGGATAAAACTAAAAGAAACCAAAGAAGTAGATTTTTTTGAAAATAAACAATTTATAGAAAAAATTAAAACATTTAATTACAATTATAACCAAATTAAACCTATTAGTGAAGTTACTACAACCTCTAAAGGCGAAATCATCACGACAGAATATCAGTATCCACCGGATTTGACAAGTGGTTATACAGACAGTAATAAGATGTCACAATTGGTTCTTCAAAACCGTATTTCAGAACCGGTCATTACAAAACAAAAAGTTGGAAACACGTATATTTCTGAAATCCACAATCAATATGCAGAATTCAACGGAATTATTCAAAAGTCTGTTGTTCATCAAAAGAAAGGAAGTGGTATAGACATAAATAAAACGGATGATCGTAAAGTCATTTATAGTAGTTATGATAACAAAGGGAATCTGACTCAATACGCTCTCCAGAATGGCATTTCAGTAGCCATTATTTGGGGATATAACGGGCAGTACCCTATCGCTAAAATTGAAGGAGCTGCTTATAGTGAAGTATCTGCTTATATCAGTGATTTAGAAACGAAAAGTAATGATGGTTCTCTGACGAAAGAATCTTTTAATACTTTACGTACAGCATTCCCTCATGCAATGATCACGACATATGTTTACCAACCACTTGTTGGTGTAACGAGTATCACAACTCCAAATGGTCAAACAGAATATTATAAATATGATGCTTCCAATCGTTTAGAAGAAATCAGAAACGACAAAAAAGAAGTGATCAAAACATTTAAATACAATTACAAAAACTAAACAATATGAAAAAAATCTATATCATTTTTCTCATTCATCTTTTTGGGTTTAGTTTTGCTCAGAAGATACTTAATACTCCTACTTCTGCCAATACCTCAGTAAGTGATAAAAGAACTGTTTCTATGCAGCCTGGATTTAATGTAAAAGCAAGTTCAGGTTCAACTTTTATTGCCTTTATTGATGCAAATGGGAACGGTATTTCTGATTACCAAGAGCAGTTTATGCCGTCGTTAGGAGAAAATTACATTAAAACCACAGAATGTTTAAAAGCAGATTGTACAGAGAAAAAGGAAACCGTTGTTTATTATGATGGATTAGGGCGTGAAAAACAAGTGCTGCAAGTAGGCGCTTCTCCATTAGGAAAAACGATCGTAACCCCTATCGAATACGACGAATTCGGAAGACAGGCACGGGAATATTTGCCATTTCCTATTTCAAACTCTAGTAATCAGATAGATACGATTTCAACAGGAACGACATTTTATTCAACTTTAACAGGTGATACAACTCCATTCTCTGAGAAAACATTTGAAAATTCACCATTGAATCGTGTATTGGCACAAGCAGCTCCCGGAAAATCATGGGCTCCCGGAAGCGGACATGAAATTAAATTTAGTTATCAAGCCAATAAATCAAGTGATGAAGTCATTATTTTTGAGGTAAAGACAACTTATAATGCCACTACAAAAGTATATGACATAGAATTAACGAGGCGAATTTCTCCGGTATATTATGCAAATGGGACATTGTATAAAACGGTGACGACTGATGAGAATAGACAGCCTATTGTTGAATTCAAAAATAAAGAAGGGCAGGTGATCCTAAAACGAATTGATACAAGCGATGGCCGACACGATACCTATTACGTATACGATATTTACGGAAACTTAGCCTATGTGCTGCCTCCTAAACTTCTAGATTTATATTACGGTTCGAATCCACTGAGAGCCGATTGGCAAAAGTTGATGGATGAACTAGGTTATCAGTATGTCTATGATGAAAAGAACAGGTTGGTTGAAAAACAACTTCCGGGTAAAGGAAGAGAATTTATGGTGTATGACACTCAAGATCGTTTAACACTACAACAAGATATCAATCAACGAACAGGAACAAATAAAGGATGGACTTTCTTCAAATACGATAAATTTGGACGAATGGTGTATTCAGGTTTCTTTAAAAATTCAGCCACACGAGGTTCAATGCAAACAGCGCTGAATAATAAAAGAACGCCTAATAACGAAGAAAGAACAAGTGTAGGGTTGGGAAATAATGGTACAGGTCTTTTTTATACCAACAATCAATTTCCTAACGGAAGTTTAACCGTTCAATCTGTTCAGTATTACGATCATTATCAAAATTTAGGAGTTACTCCTTTTTCTATTATAGATGGACAGAATGTTATTGGAATTAATGATACAAGAACCAAAGGTTTGGCTGTTGCAAGTTATACCAACGTTTTGGGTGAAACAACATGGAACAAAGCCTATACATTTTACGACGAAGAATACCTTCGTCCGGTCGCTTCACATTTGGTGAATTATTTAGATGGTTACCAAACAACAGCTTCTGTTTTAGATTTTAGAGGGAAGGTTAAAAATACGATGACCAAACACAAACTGTCAGAATCCGAAGGTAATGAGATGACAGTAAAAGAAGAATTTGATTATTATCCCAATGAATTGTTGAAGTATCAAACCCATCAGGTCAACAATAATCCAAAGGAATATATTGTTCAGAACTCTTACAACGAGATTAATCAATTGACTTCGAAAAAAGTTGGAAACACCAATTCGTCTACACCTTTACAAAAAGTGGATTATAAGTATAATATCCGTGGATGGTTAACAGATATCAATAATATTGATGTAACGGAAACCGGAACGTATAAAGATTTGTTTTCATTTCGTTTAAATTATGATAAAGTAACTCGTTTGACATGGGAACCTCAAAGATTCAAACCTTTGTACAATGGGAATATTAATGAAGCTATTTGGAAAGTCTCTGACAATATTATCAGAAGTTATAATTATCAATATGATAATCTCAATCGATTAAGAGAAGGTACTTATATCAAAGGTGCTAATCAGATAGTTAATGCTTATAATGAAATTATCAAGGGGTACGATAAGAATGGGAATATTATTGGAATAACTCGTTCGGGTGAGCAAGATATCTCTAACAATATGATTTGGATAGATGATACGAATTATACCTATCAAGCCAACTCAAATAAATTGCTGGCTGTAACAGATAGTCCCGGGTACAAAGATGTAGGTTTTATAGATGGAAATACTTCGGGTAACGACTATGCCTACGATGCTAATGGAAATTTAATTCAAGATTTAAACAAAGGAATTACGAAGATTTCGTATAATTCCTTAAATTTACCTACAGAAGTTCTTTGGGGAAATGGAGATAAGATCAGCTATGCATATGATGCTACCGGGACAAAGTTAGCAAAGTATGTACAGAAGAATCTGCTATCAAATTCTGAAGCAACTTATTATATGAATGGTTTTCAGTATTCTCAAGAAGCAGGAAAAGGAAATCAATCAGTTTTACAATTTTTTCCAACAGCAGAAGGTTATGTAAATGTAACTGGTGGTACAGCTTTTAATTATGTGTACAATTACACTGATCATTTAGGGAATGTTCGTCTTAGCTACCAAAAGGAAAGTAATGGCACTCTAAAAGTATTAGAAGAAAACAATTACTATCCGTTTGGCTTAAAACATAAGGGATACAACAATACAAATGTTGCGAATGCTAACTATAAGTACAAATACAATGGTAAAGAGTTACAAGACGATTTTAATATTAATTTGTATGATTACGGTGCACGAAACTACGATCCAACAATAGGTCGTTGGTTTAATGTTGACCCGTTAGCTGAAAAATCAAGACGCTTCTCTCCTTATACTTATGCGTTAAATAATCCTGTTTATTTTATTGACCCTGATGGGATGGCTGCTGAAGATTGGAAACAAGATAGACTTGGGAATTATGTTTATGATGCTTCATTAACAAAAGAAAATGCTTCTACAAAATTAGCAGAAGGTGAAACATATTTAGGCCCCTCTGCATCTATAAATGTTGATAACAAGGCTACAGGAGAAACAGGTTCATTAAATCTTAATGAAAATGGTACAGCATCTCTAACAATGGGTAATACAACTCAATTATTAGAAAATAATACAGCTGACTTTGGTTTTGCAAGTGGTCATTTAGTAATGGCCGGTAATTATCAGAGTGGTAGCTTTTTCGATCAATCTAATTGGACTTTAGGTTATGCCGCTTCAGGTCTATCTAATACTTCTTCAAAATTATATATAGGAACAGCCAGACCGAACTCACCTGTAAATTTTTTAGGGAATAGATTTTATGGCAATGGTAAGACATACTTAAAAAGTAATACTTTAAATGGAATAGGAAGTGTAATGGGTAAATCATTATTCGCTGTAGGGGCTATCATGGATGTGAATAAATTTTCTAATAATGAAATTTCTGGCGGTAAACTTGGTACTAATATTGGAATGGGAGCTCTAGGGCTTACTGGTTGGGGTACTCCTGCATCACTTCTTTATGGAACCTTAGAAGCTTTTTATCCTGGAGGAGCAGTAAATGCTATGAATGATAACGTGAAATTTCAAAAAGAAGTAGATGCTATAATGAACACAGGAAATAACCGTACTCATTTTTATATAGCTCCTTGGGGAGCTCAAAAACTATAATAAATGGAAAGAATTTATTTTTTTATCTTTTATACGTTATTATTATTTTGGGAGAAAATATCTGCTCCCAAAATTTTTTCTAAATTTAAAGCAGAGCTTTCTCTTATCATTATAAAAATACTAATCTATTATTGTATTATTTTTAGTTACTCTATAATTAACAAAACTAGGCCTACCTTAAGTTTAACAGAGCCCATTGTATTTATTCCTTGTGGAGTAATAATTTTATTAAACATTATTATATTTGATTTCTCAGAAAAATGGAAAATTTATTTAATCGAATTCGAAGCACTACCTAAAAAAAAGGCTTCATTATTTATTATCATCAGTTGGATTATTATTATACTTATAATTGTAATATTTTTTATTTTGGGAGACCGTTTTAGAAAAATTTCATAGAGATATGTTATTTTAGCGCAACTTATTTTATAATAAAGTACCATGCATATGGTTAGAAGCAGATAGAAACTTATTTAATAGAGACTTTCCTTAATTGGGTAGTCAGATGTATTCTGATTATTGTATCACAATATATTAATTAAACATTCACAATAACACCAAAGGTAGACGTACGTCTACCTTTGGTTATTTTATGAGTTTTAGTAAAGCTTTTACCTTTTTCTTCCTACATATATTTCTGTTTCTTCTTCCAAATCATTCTCTTTTTCTACCGGGTGATTATTGTTTAAAGTTTTGTAAGATTCTTTAGTTATAAATAACTCGGAATTTTCGGTTTCTCTTTCTTTTACATAATTCTGGATTTCAGCGATTTTCAGCGATTCTTCTTTCTCTAATTTGTATTGCACGACTAATTCCTTTCTCACTTCCGGAAGATTTTCTATTTTTTTGTCAAGTTCCTCTATTTTATGTTCGGTAGCTTTGGTTTGCTGTTCAATCTCTGTTACATTAACCCCTTTTTTTGATAGATTTTCAATAGCTTCCAAAACCAATTCTTTGGCTGAATCAATTCCTTTTTGATAGTACGGCAGCTGGTTTTTCCAGTAATCTCCATTTTCGTCTTTAGAATGGCCTAAAACTCTATTGTAACTATGCTGAGCTTTAGTCACTTCTTCCTGTACCTTGATGAAAGCTTCATACTTTCTCAGGACAAAAGCACTATCGGCAAGAAACTTATTCTTTTCATCTTCAAATCGTTTTTTCATCAACTCAATTTCGATGTTCGCTCTAGTGATCGGGTCTGTAATAATTGCCGTTTTCAGTTCCTGTGTGCTGATATCCGAAATATCTAAAACATCCGCTCCGTTTTTCATTGCTTCCAAATATCGGGCTTGTTTGGATTGCAACTTCTGAAGCATAAACACGTCAATACTATCATTGGTCAGCATAAAATTAATTCGTACATGTTCATTTTTATTTCCCTGTCGCCATGCACGACCTTCCACCTGTCGTAAAGAAGTGAAATTATACGGCAATGAAAGCATATAAATATCTGTCGTATTTTCCTGAAGGTTCATTCCTTCCTGAATGGCCTCACTCCCAATGACTACTTTTATTTTCCCGGAGTTGAAATCATTCTGAATTTTTAAACGGTTTGGTTTGCTTGTTGTTCCTGTAATAATACCAATTTCTTCGGGTTTGTAACCAACTTCACGTACAAGGTATTCCTTTAACTTTGAAAATTCGGAGACAGCCAATTCAGAATATATAATCTGTCCCGAATCCGGAATGTCTTTTTTATTCTGTCGGATTAAATCCATTGTTTGCTTTAGCTTTGAAGAATTTTCTGTAAATTCTTTAAAGGAAGGTTCTTCTCCATCATAATATGGTGATAAATACGGTGAAATGGCAATTAACCGTGCATTAAGAATATGAGTGAGTATTGCACCTTTCTGTTCATAATCAAAATTATCATGGAGTAAATTGTATTGTTCTTTCGTTAGATCGTTTTGTTCAATTTTATATTCCTTATTAATTTTTGCAGGACGCATCAATTCCGGATTATCTTCCTCTCCTTTAATATCGATAAATTCCGATAACAGCTGTTGAAACAGCGTATTATTTTTAAATCTGCGGACATTGGTCTTGAACTTCACATCGCCTTTGGCATCAATTTCCATATCGTTATCCGCTTCCATAAAGGTTTCAAAAAACGTGTTGACATTGAAATAGCCGGATTCTTCCAAACGGTTATTGGCAATCAGCGAAAGAATGGAATAATATTCCAACGGTTTGTTGGTAAAAGGCGTAGCAGAAAGCAGCGTAACGTTTCTACCGTCATAATTTTCCTGAATGTACTGAGCTGCCATCCAGGTATTGATTCCTAATTTTGAGGTTTGCTGGTTCTGGCTTCTGAAATCAGAAGCAAATTTTCTGTCTTCAATCCTCACTTTACCTACAATATGATTCGCATTATGAACTTCATCAAAAGTCAAATGGTCAAAACCGAAGTCTTCCCAATCGTAGACTTTTCCACGCTTCATTTTGCCTTGAATTTCTTTATCTTTTTCCAGTTCCTTCTGAAAATCTCTTTCGGAATTCGTTATCCCTTTGAGTTCACTTGCAGAAATATAACTAAATCGGGAAGCTAGTCTTTCCGTAATTTCCTGCGAGAAACCGATATTATTAAATCCTTCATACGTGACAAGCGTAATTTCTCCGTCCTTATTATCAAATTTTGAAAGATCATAATCTTTCCCAAGATTCCCTAAAACATTCACTTTCGCATTTGGGATGGTTTCAAAAATAGTATCAACCCATTGTTTTAAAATACTGTCATTAGGAACGACTATAAGTGGTTTTTGTGCATTTCCTCTCTCCATTGCTTCATGCATCGAGAGAATACCTGAAAGTGTTTTTCCAAAACCAACTTCGTGCGCCAAAAGTCCGACGCCTTTCGTGGTCATTCTTCCGATTCCACCTTTCTGAACTTCGGTTAATTGCAGTGGTTTTCCTTTGAAATTTTGGTAAATTTTTGAAAACAACGGAAACTTTGAATAATCCGGAACGTGGATATTATTGTAATTTCGATTAAAATCTTTGACAAATCGTTCCCGTAAATCATCAGAAAGTTCTTCATGGATAAATTTTCCAAACAAATCATTTGCAGCTTCTTTTCGTCTTTCACGCACTAAAGCATTTCGTTCTTTGTCGCTTCCTGTTACTGTTTCATTATCGACAAATTGACGAACTTCCCAAGACGAAGAACCTTGAAAAGCTTCAGACGGTAAATTGCTTACAAAATCTTTAAACTTTTCTGCTAAATTATATTGTTCTGTTACGGTTTCCGTTGTTCGGGAATTACTGTTCCATCTTTCCTTTTCAATGGTACCTAAATCAAATTGATGTACAAATTCATGGTTTGGACTGATTGAAATCTCATCCAACGTTTTGGCTTTAGGAAGGACTTTTTCCAATAATGCTTTTTGTTTTGCATATTGCACCTCAGAATATCCTTCCGAAAAAGAAGATTTAAAATCAATTTCTAATTGCTTTAACTTTTTATAAATATTTCCTTCTGCGTAATAAAAATCGTGAATCCATTTCCCATCAATATAATTGGCATATTGACGGAATTTACCGTTTTTATTCAAAACTCCCTCGTAATTGGTATCCCGGAAAGCTTCTAATTCGTCAGGAGAAATATCAGGACTGTTTTGCAAAGAAGTAGGAACGATCGTATCTTCTTTTTTAAATTGATATTTGAGAATCTTTTTTTGAATAGTCGGTTGTGTCTGAACTTTATATTCTGAATTTCCGTTCCCCGAATATCTTTCTAAAATTTTTGCTGAAGCGGTAGAAATTTTTTCTAATTCTTTTGAAGATAAAGCGTCTGAATTATCTCGGTATTTCTCATATTTTTTGATTTCAGATTTTATTGCCGGTGTTTTGAATTTGATGTTGTTTAGATGTAACAGCACATTTTCGATATTTTTCTTTGTATTTTCTTGAATATCTTTTGAAACTAAATCGGGAACTTGATTCAGTTCTTCTTTCTGCACTAGAAATGGTTCATCTTCTTCAGGAATATCAAACAAACTCATTTGTATTGCTGTCGTATGCTTTTTATTTCGAATCTGTTCGATTTTTAGAAGTGCTTCGTCTAAATTTCCCGAAACATATTCTTCCATTCGCCCGAAACGGTTGCTTTTTTCTTTGATCTTCCCTAAAATCCTTTCAGGATTTCCTTTAAAATAATTCGAAATATCCTGTGTTTGCTTTAAAGAATTCTTTTTGAGGATAATAATATCGGTTCCGATTTGTGTTCCGGAAAAAGCGCCATTGGGCAATCGGAAACCTTCAGAAATCTCAGCATTTTTCAAACTTTTTTGTCTATTCAGCCATCCCGATGGGAGTAACATTGCCAAAGTTCCTCCGTCTTTTAAAACATCTAAACTCCGTTTAACAAAATAGTCCTCGTATTTAGATACTTTGGGTTCTTCACCCAATCCTTTGTAATAACCTCTGTGTTCCCCATAAGGCGGATTGCCGATCACCAAATCGTACGCTTGTGCAAAATCCTTTTTACCGCCATTTTCATTAATAAATTCCGTTTCAAAAGAACGAAGATGAATAGCCGCTTCGGGATGAAGTATTTTGGTAATTTTAGCGGTTGTTTCGTTTATTTCAAATCCTGTTATCGAAGTTGGACTATTTAACTCTTTTGTAAGATTGATAAAGTTTCCGGTACCAACACTTGGCTCCAGAACCGAAATGGATTTTTTATCCTTGAAATTATCTTTAATAAGATTTTTAACAGCATCAATTATTTTTTGATCGGTGTAATATTCATCAAGAATACCCCGACCTTCTTTTGCTGTTCCACCAGATTTGTACTGATTGCAGATGGCTTTTAAATCTTCGGTAATGTTAAGATTTTCTTTTAGAAGAATTTGATTGTCATTAGAAACAAAACAAGCTGCAAAAACGACTTCTGCAACTTGTTCATTTGTCAGCTTCTGACCTTTGTATTTTGAAAGGAGAACTTCTAAATTCCCTTCATTTTGAACCGATGAATTTAATCCTCTTCCTGATCTATCGGGTATAATTCCCCCGGATAAGATTCCGCCCAGGGAATGTTCTCTTGTTGCATTTTTTCCAGCATCATTTTGTTGTGTGTTGTCATTGGGTCTTCCTCGGGTTCTTCCCGAATCGCTCCGCTCTGTGCCTGCAAGTCCATTTCCAGCATGGTTGCTGCCCACATTTTGTCTTCCTGTGTGATTTTCGTTTTGTTCGGATTTGCTTTTCTCGATAGATTGTCCAGCGTTTTGTCGAGATGTTCCGGATTCCACTTGCTGAGTTTTGGAAATTCCTTCGGATCTAATACGATTTGCATCTTTTGGATTTTTAGGTTCTACTAAAATAGGATTTTTATTTTGAAGATTGAGTTTCTTTTCTAAATATTCACTTAGGTTTTCATGTCCCGTTTCACAAATGTCATATAATGTACGTACATCTTTGATGTCTTTATGCTTAAACTCCTTCAGAATTTTTCCGGTTGCCGCATCTGCGGCTTTATTTCTGCTTAAACATAGAAATATTTTACCTTCAAAATTCTGGTATCTGTTTAGAAATTTCTTAGAATTTAACACAGAATTAAGCGTAATAAGTGTTCTGTTATTGGTTTGATTGTTCAGTTTTAGAAGTTCTAAAAAGGAAAGCATATCCTTATTGTTTTCAAATACAATGATTTCGTTTTTACTTCCTATCATTTCGGAAATATCATCAGAAAAAACAGGTAAAGTGTCTTGATTACTCATTTTTTCTGTTTTTTACAAAGTGATTAAATTCAAATAATTCTTTTGCTGTATCATCCCAGCTTTTTCTGGGAATGAGTTGAAGTGTTACAAAAATGTCTTCTTTTTTATTGTAGGAATCAATACGTTCCAGTCGTCCTCCATAATCATTTTCGGCGTGCTTGTACAGTGAATACGGTAGAATCGTGTCGGTCTGATAAATATAAAAACGGGTATAACTCCACGGAGAATTGATTTCAAAACGTTTGTATTTTTTCTTAAATAAAATGGTGTCTGATAAATTTCTTCTGTTTTGGTAATTCGGAATTTCTTCCATTGAAAAGACGGCTCCTTCTTTTTTATTCCAAATGGACAATGGATTTTGGGTTTTGGTCATTTCGGAGAGAATAACGGCATTGTTTTGCGGATCAAGAGAATAATAAATCGAATCTTTGATGTAATGTAAGCTTTGATTGATTTCAGGAAAGGTAAAATCGGGAACCAACTCTATAATGGTGTCTCCTGAATAATTTATTTTAGACAAATGAAAACTTTGAAGTTTCTCCAAGCCTTTAGATGCATCGAAATAGATATTGGAAATCATATCGATTCCGCCTTTTTCGGATTGAATTTCTTTTTTATGGCAGGAACTGCTTATGAAAAGAAGAAACAGATAAAAGAATGGTATTATTGGTTTCATAATGTTTAAGTTTAAAAAAAACGGCAAATCATTCGCTGACTTACCGTTTTGAGATAATGTCGATTAAAAATTAGCGTTTCATACTTTGTTCTTTCACATTGTTTTTTTCATGTTTATTGTCTTGATCGAGGCCTTCCAAAGGTTTATTGGTATTGATACGGTTCATGGAATTATCATACAGCGAAAGGTTTTTGTATTGCGGATTCAAAACGGCTTTCCCTTCCATTATTTGATCTGCGTGATTAAATTTTACTTTGACTGCATTTCCTTTTTCCAAAGATTTAACGGTATCGGCTTTATATTCCGGTTTATCGAAAATCAAGTTGGATTTTTCTACAATTTCTGCGGCATCTACTCCATAATTTTTGTAGAACGTCTGGAAGTTGTAGTTGCCGTATTGATTTTTTTCTTCGTTAAAATTCAGTTTGACAAAAGCGGGTTCTCTCTCATTGGTTTTCGGATTGTCGAATTCGATTTTAACGCTTCGTCCTTCTAAAAGGTTGATCGCTTCTTTTGCCGTGAAAGAATCCTCTCTTGAAATCCTAAAGTTCTGGGCAACGGATTCTCCTTTTTCATTGGTTAAGTTTGCATCGTAAGAATTCAGAAAAACGCCACCTTTTTCCGTTTTACTGTAATTCAACGTAAAATCAACTTTGTTTCCCGGTAAGGTTTTGTCGGATGTGGTTTTGATGTCAAATTGTTGTTTCTTCGATTTAATTCCATTTTCCAGGTCTTTGTGAAGTTTCTCATCTTCTCCGAAACCAAGGTACTTCATCTGGTCTTTTAAATACTGTACCTGGTTAAAATCTTGTGTTGTCATACTATTGAGGTTTTTATTGTTACTATTTTTTATTTGTTCTTCTAAATCATTTATTTCGTGTTCTATTTGTTTTGCTGTAGAAAAATTGTCCGCTAATAATTCATAATCACGTTCTCTGTGTAAAGCCTGTATTTTTTCAGAAATTTGTTTTAGAGCATCATTTACAGGATTTTGGTGAACAACTTCAATTCCCTTTGAATTTTCTTCTTTTAAATCATTTAGTATTTTAATAAAATGGTCAACATGAACTTTATTTGGTTCAGCTTGTTGTGTGTAAGTGCTTTCTTTTACCAGATTTTCTACTTCTTTAATTCTATCAGGAGGATAATTATTACGAATTAAATCCTGTTTTAGATTAGAGTATTTTTTATGTTCAACAGTAGATGAGCTATCTGCAAAAAAATTGTTAAAAGATTCTATATTTACTTTTGAAAATTGCTCCATAACTTTGAAATCATTGTCAGAGGAGCTGAACGGTCTACATCTGTTTTTAAGTTTATCACTTGTTTCTTTTTGAAGTTTTTCTATTATTTCCCGGTCTTTATTTTTTTTCAGCAAATCTTCTCTCTCGTAATCTATCACATTTTCTAATTGAAAACCTGAAGAAGTGGCTTCCATTTCTTCGTCATAGCGAAAGGAAAAATTTGTTGGGTGTTGTGAATGATTGATCATGCTTTCCTCCCAAATAAGCGACGTAATTTCAAAACCTGATTTTTTAGCTTCTGCTTCATATTTTCGGTAATGATAGGCTTGTTTTTCGTCAATTTGTGTAGTGGTCAATCCTTTACTTAATTCCGTTGGTGTTGTAAATTCTTTTGCCCACAGATCAGACAGGTATTTCTGTTTTGATGCTTCATTGTCAAAAGTAGCTTCAGTAAATTTTATATTGTTTTGAACAATCATCATCTTCTTACTTCCTAATTGTTGTTCATCTATGAAGTGTACCATTTCAGATGCTTTATTAAAATGGCGTGTAACTGCCAGTAAATCTTGTTTCAGATCAACTTGTATTTTCACACTAAAATTTGAATCCTCTATAAGTTCTCCCTCCCTACTCCGATATATGTGAAGAAACTTTTTCTCTTTCTCTGTAAATTGTTTCTCGTCATCTCGAAAAAAATGTTTGGGAGATGTGTTTTCCATTGCTTTTACAAAATCTTTGTAAGCTTTTGTTCTTATTGTAACGTACTTATCAAACAAGGATAGTTTATTTTCCATCTTTACCCATTCATTATTTATCAAAATGTATCCTGCTAATTTGCTGATTAAAAACAATAAACAAAAGAAAATCAACTTGTTGAACACTAAAAACTACCAAATGAGGCTAAAAACTACTCTAAGAACAAATAGTATAAAAAAAGACTGCTGCAAATGAATGCAACAGTCAAAGTTTGGTTTAGATGTCATTTAAAATGACCCTTTCCACAATTATCTTCCTCTTGCTTTGCGTTTATGTATTTCTTCTTCCTCTTCTTGTTCTTCTCTCATTCTGTTTGCATCTTCATATAAATCTTTATCGTTCACATTCAAATAAATTTCAGTATTATCTGCTTTAGATAATTGCTTTTCGTCAGCTGCAATACTGTTTACGGTATTGATTTCGTTCGAAACAATATTCATGTCATTGATTATGTCTTTTGCTATTTCCGGATACTGATCTATCTTATCTTGCAAGAAACTTTGCAGTTTTTGCAATTCGTTCTTATAGCGGTTTATTTCCGTTATATCTTTTGTATCGGCAATGATTGCCGTTAGTTCAGTCTTATTTCTAATTAAATCGAATTCGACAGTTTTTTCACTTTCTTTATCATAGATAAAAGCCGTTTTTGACCAACTGAGTTGCGCTGAATTTCCATCATTGTTTACATTGTATCTTGAAAAAGTATCGGTATATTGGGTTTTATTTTTACTGTTTTCAAGAATCTCAGAAATCGTTTTATCCCGTTCCAAAAAGTGAACTTTCAGTCTGGTATTGTTTTCTACCAATTGAAAAGTAGCTCTGTTTTTGTCATTGTCCGCAACGATCGTATAGCCTTGCAGAAATTTTTGAATATCGTTTTCATTCAATTTTTTAGAGAATGATAAGTCTTCGTTGATGATTCCGAATTTTTTCAGATCATCAGTCGGTAAATGTTCATTTTGCATAATAAGTTGCGATTAAATTGTTTACTTTGATTAGGTCATTTAAAAAATGAGATGGGTTAATTCGTTGTCCAAATTCTTTTACTGCAAAATGCAGATGCGGTCCCGTAGAATTTCCGGTATTGCCACTCTTAGCAATGATGAATCCTGCATTTACACGTTCTCCGACACGATAATAAATTTCAGAAAGATGTAGATAAGCGGTTTCAAATCGGTTAAAATGATTGATTTTGATATAATTGCCACCTCCTTTATTATCCCAGCTCGCTTCGGTGATAATTCCGTCCATTACAGCATATACATTTTCGTAATGGGCTGCCAAATCAATTCCGTTATGAAATTTCGATATCCCGGAAATCGGATGTATTCTCATTCCATAAGGAGATGTAACTGCTATTTTTCGATTCAATGGCATGACTATTTTAGGAAAATAATCTTCCGGTTCTTCTACAAAATCATATTTTGAGACAGTAGTTTTTCTTTTTTGAATGTTAACTTTTTCCGGTTGTGATTGCCAAATCAAGGAATCCTTCAAATTTTGGTCATTCCTTTTTTGATGATGGGAAGAATTAAATTCTTTTATCCAGGTTTTCAAAGAATCGATTTCATTTCTTAGATCAGATTTGGTGGTAATTCCGAGTATTTTTTTAAGCGATTTCTTTTCCTTATTTTCTTCTTGGATTTCAGTTTTTTTATCCTTTTTCAGCTTTTCGGAAATCTTCGTTTCCGACTTTTTCGGTATCATCGGTTTAAGCGTATTAAACTGCCCGAAAACCAATGAAGTTGAAAAGAAAATTCCCAAAATCATTAATTTATACATGTATTTTTTCATCATTACGCTCTTATAAGTTCGTTTACAATTAGTTCGACTTCTTTATTTATTTTTCTGAAATTGGTCATTAAAACATCTTCTTTACGACTGTTTCCTGCTTTATCCACAAAAGAATAGTAGGAGGGCATTTTAGGATAACTGTTTTCTTCTTTTTTAATCGCATTCATATTGAGATTGATTTTCCCACTTATTGCTGATGTTTTATACTCTTGTGTAACTTCTTCACCCTGCGCAATCATTCCGACCATTTCACCGGTTTTTAAGGCTGCAATTTTTCCGGCAGGAATCATATTATCCATTTTTTCATTAATGCTTGTTGTAGTTCCCTGCTGTGATATGGATTGGGAATATGTTTTTTGCTTTATTTTCCCAAAAAGTTTCTCCAACCAGTCCAACGTATTCTTATCCCTCGCTGAACCGGAAATGATATTTCCGACAATAGCAGAAATGGTGTCTGCAACTTCTTTTTTGTAAAACTGTCGAAGTTGTGGTATTTCCTGAAGTCCCAACAAAACAGCCACTCTGTTGCTTCTTGCCGTAGCTACTACATTGTCAATTTTATGAATGTAAATCGTTGGAAACTCATCGGCGATAATTCCTCCGGGTAAATTTTTCTTAGAGTTTATCAAACGTAATGTTCTGTTTAAAACGGCGGAATACAAGGCGGAATTAATATCCTGTGTACCCGGGTCAGAAGCCAGAATAATAATGGACGGATTATCTCTATCTGTAATTTTTAATTCTACTTCATCACCTGAAAACACCCAGAAACTTTCTTTGGTTGCTAATCGTGAAAGAAAAATTTTAAGCGTTCCTATCTGTCCTTCCAATTGATCAAATGCCTTGTTATCATAAGCCGTTTTGAAAGGTGAAAGAAGCGAATACAATTCTTCATGATGAAAAAGCGTATCGAAAATTTCTTTATAACTACGGTTCATAAAGGAAAGAATATGAGGTAAATCCGAATATTTTCCATTTTCGTGCGTAGCAAAGAAATAAATACAAGACGAAAGAAAATTAATAGCAGATTGTGTAAAGAACTGATCTGAACCACCTCCGGCGCTTGCACCACCTTTTTGAAGGGATGAAACCATTGCTTCCGCCATTTCTTGCGCTTCTGCTAAGGTTTTTACATAGTCTTTTTTGAACGGATTGACTCTTTTTGATTTTTCGACTTCATTCAGATTAACCACATGAAAGCTGTAATGATAACCCGAATCTTTGCTTTTTTTCAATAAATAATGATAATAGGCAATCTGTGCCAAGTCAGGAAATTTAAAGTCGTAGATACATAGACAGAAGCCTTTCGCAATCATTTGACGGATGGCCGGATTAATGATGCCAAAAGATTTACCGGAACCTGGTGTTCCAATGACCATTGTTCCGCGAAACGGATTAATGTTCATCCAACCTTTATTATTTTTTCCATTGTACCGAAACAGGTACGGAATATTGATGCTTGTATCTGTATCGATCAGCTCTTTATTTTGGTCGAAACTTTCTTCTTCTACATTCCAACGGTCTTTTCCCATTTTCTGACGCATGTATTTCGAGATAGAATCTGCTCCCATCTGAAGAATAACCGCTCCTAAAAAGGATAAAACAGTATAAATGACCTGATAGAGATTCATCCCCGGAAATAGTTTAGGAAGCTCGGTATTTCCGGCTTCGCCCTGCCAAATCAGTGATGAAAAAATCATGACCAATCCTAAGACCATTGGCAGCACAATCTCAATCCCAACATGTAAGTCTTTCTTTTTCTTTGCTTTTGTACCCACTGAAACTAAACCAATCAAAATGAGTGTCGCAAACTTGGCATTGATTGGTGGTGAAATAAAACTCAGTTTAGAAAAATTCTTTAAAAGATTGGACACAACCGGAATATCAGCATTGAGATAAAAAAGCGATGCACAATCCAATGCGACAACAGCATACACTACTTTTTGCAGGAATCCGTAAATTTTAATCTGATGTTGTTGTTCTTGCATTTTCTTTGATTAAAAATTGACGTAAGCACGGTCTATTAAAATGTATCTGCTTTAAGAATATCAGAATAGTTGATTTTCATTTCAATGGTTCTTCCTGAAAGCTGTTCTTCAATCAGGCGGATCATCATCACTTTAGAATTTGGATAAGTGAATTTTTTGAACACATAAATATTTCGGAAATTCTTTCTAAAATGTTTTTGCTGATTCAGTCGAAAAATCGGCATCATTTCAACGCTTTGATTGTTTGTTGCTTTGTGGATTTTTTTATCTTCTATGGAAAACTTTAAATCTTCCATATCATAGCTTAAATTGGTGTTATTCTGAAAAGTCATATCCAAAAAGATATAATCACTCATCACGTATACATTGTTGAGTCTTACATTTAATTTTAGATTTTTTTCTTCTCTAATCGGATTTTTATCTGATTTATTCTGAATAATGTTCCATGCAAATTTTCTCAGTTCCAGATGAGAAAAAGTCATTTTATCAAACTCAATAGGTTGCATATCTTCGGGCTGAATATGAATATTGGTAACCGTATTCACATCTTTAGGATTTCTGTAGACCGCCTTGTATTGCGCAATAAAAGACTGACCTACTACGGTAATAATTCCGATATTTTCTCCAATAAAAAAAGGAGCTGATTGTTTGGTCTTTTCCTTTTCTTCTTCCGAATGATCTGTAATTTTAATTCTACCGATCGTGGAAGCCGGTAAATCTCCCGTTAGTTTTTCTGTTGATAAATCCACATATTGAATGGGTTCAGGTGAAATAATATGCAGGTTGATTCCTTTGGTAATTTCTATTTCCGGTAAATCCGAAATAACTTGTTCTTTCGTTGCCGTTTGTGCCGTTAAAAAGTTGGCTGTAAACAGAAACAGCGTATAGATCATCGTTCTCATTTTCTTATTTATTTTGTTGGTTTTGTGAATTTTTTAGTTGTTTTTCATCAATCAGAAAGACATACGAATTGTATTTCAGTTTGGCTTTGTTCGTTTTAATCAGATTGGCAATGGATTTTGAGGTCGATGTAAATAATTTAGCGCCAAGACTGGTAAAAAATCCTTCTCCGCCCATATCCATTTGGGTTCCCTGAACGGAATTACTCCCCATTTCCCGAAGCATATCCCTAAAGACACTCTCAGGAACATACAATCCTTTCATACCGTCAATGTCATAAATCGAAAGATTAACAGGATAAATCTCTCCTCTAGTAAATACGGATACAATCGTAAGATTGACCCTTTGCATTGAAAATCCGGAGATTAGCCCATATAATATAGTGCCTTTTTCTATTTTCCGGTTTCCCACAAAAATGTCTTCCAGTAATCGAAATCGGATTCTGCTTCCCAAAAAACCTTTGTTGTCTTCATCAATCACAGCTTTTATAAAACTGTTTTCCTTTTCTTTGTAGAAAGCATTGAATCCGTTATTTATCCCGGATTTGCTGACATTGAATGTAGAATTAAGAAATGCATCCATTTTTTCTTTATTGGCTTTTAATTTCTGTTCTACTAAAAGTTCTTTTTGATACTCGGGATCTCTTGCTTTTTCCAACGAATCCATGACCAGCATTTGTTGTTTCAAATAGTTGACAGGGTCATTCTGATTGTTTGCTTTCGGTTGTTCTGCTACGTCATGATCTTCCGTTTTTCCGTAAGATTTATCATTGAGCATTCTGATAATATCCGAAGATCGTTTGTAATCGTCGTCTTGCTGATTTTTAGGATTATAATACGATGACGGATTTACTTTTGCCTGATAAGTTTGTTGCCTTCCCCTGACATCTTTTAACGAATCGATCTTCCTTTTTTGGTCTAATGAAAGCTGATCCTCATAGCTTAACAAGCTGTCCTCTTCTTTATTCAGCCCTTCCAGCATGGTTCTGTTGTCGTCTTTTTTAAAAAACGCATCATAGGCATCATCTTTTGTCATAATGGAATCTTTGGATTCGCCTAAAGAAATGGAAAGCTCCTTGGTTTTATCTTTTTCTGAAGTATCCTCTTTTGCAAACTGAGTACCTACATACACAAAAAGGAGCAAAAATGGCAGCGCCAGAAGAGGCAAAATGTATTTTTTTTGTTTGAAATCAATTTTTTTCATTCTTTTTGATTTTTAGATAAATTGCTTCCGGTGCTACCGGCATTTTTTAATTTTTGATAGTGGTTAAACAAATATTCAATTCTCAGACTGTCTTCTCTTTGTAAAGCATTCTGATCTCTTTTTACTTTCAGGGTTTTAAGCTCATTGACTATTTTTTCCATTTCCTTTTCATTCTTTACAATTGTGTTTTGACTTGTATTGCTTTTGGAATACAGCATTGGGGGCTTTATTTTAAATGCGGCTTCAGAGGGAAAGAAAATTCCCTGTATCATGGAGATGACGAATGAGACCGATAAAAAAAGCATGGAATAGGTAAAAAACTTTTTGGGATTTGTAACAGCCCAATCCAGCCATTTTCTTCCGGTTTGTTTGAAAAAAGCATTCATTTTTAATACGAATTTTTGGTTTGATTTGAGATTTCTTCGTTATTAAGGATTCGCCAGCTTTTGAGAAGTACACCATGCGGATTATGAGGACTTCGGATAATGTCTTCAAAAAATCCTTCAGTAATCAATTTTCGGGTAATGACAGACGATTTTCTTGTTATCATTTGTTTTCCAAAAAAAGAGAATTTCTGTTGTTCCATATTGACTGCTATCGAATCGGTATGGATGCTAACCATTGAACTCGAGGCAACAATCTGATTGTAAAACCCTTTTTCCCGTAAGTTGGTATATTCTTTTTTTCCACTGTCGTCTATGAGATACAATGATTTTTGAATATTTTCTTTAATATAGGCGTCATCCGGAGCTAATGTGAAAAACAAACGATGAAATAATTCAATCTGCGCTTTGTATTCCACTGGCCTGTTTAGTAAAACATCGGTTTGTTTGGCTAAAACCGGAACGCCATTGTCCAAAATATAAATGGATTTTCGGGAATCCTGGATCATTTTATACGCAAAGACAAAACCACTGATGACGATAAAAACAGCAAATACAATGGCTGATAATGAAACAACTTTATTGATTTTAATTCGTTGTTCTATGTTTCTGATAAGCATTTTTTAGGGATTAATTGTTAGGACTACGTTTTATTATTTTCCATTTTTCATTGCGTTCTGAACTCTTCCGAAAGCGGAACTTAGCTCAGCAGCTTTTGAAGCTGTCTTAGCTGCTACAACTGTGGAAGCACCTCCTGTTTTAGCTGCCAATACGGCTGTTTTGGCACCGCTTACCATTTTTCCTGCTGCACTTTTCATCTTGGTCATTGCACCGGCACCGCCTGCTGTTACGATAGTATCGGCTATGGTCGGGGTCATTAAGACACCTATTCCCGTTACGATATAGGCAACGCACGTAAAAAGCTGGTTATAAATCATTCCGGAATTACTTACATACACCAGCAAAGCATCTAAATTGGAGATCGTTCCATTTGTTAACAGGGTGTCGTACCGCTCAATTTCCATCATATAACCGGAAGCGATGAGTTGCTGTCCGATATTGATAATGGTGTACGCAACAAAAGTGTACAGATTGATGTTGATAAACTTGGATACCCAGCTGTATAACGAGTTTTCAAATCCCGGAACAAGAGACATTCCAACAGCAATAGGGCCAAGAATAATGAGTATATACGCCCAGATCTTTTGGATGAAGAAAATAAGATACACGCAAACCCGAAGAATGGATAGGCAGACAAACTCAATGAGTTCGGCTACCAGTTTCTGCATCTGAAACTGCATTCTAATCTGCCATTCTTTAATGGGCTGAATTAATTTGTCCAATCCTTCGCTGATATCAAACCACGAATCATCGGCATCTTTGCCCGTATTGTTAATAACGTCTTGCTTGGCATCTTCTTCTGCTTTTAGTTTGATCACGGCATCCAGCAACTGCTGTTGTTTTTTAAATCGTTGAACACGCAAATCATTCACTTCGGATTCAATGTCGCTGAAAATGGCAATTCCGGGCTCGGCAATAGCTTCAAAAGGAGCTTGTATCAAATTGACAAATCCACTCCAATACACCAGTGTAAATCCTATCAGGATAGGTTTCAGCATAGGCGTTATTTCCCATTCACGGTCTCCGGCTGCCATTTGCCAGCCCATATATCCGAGATACATTAAAGCTCCCAGACCACCAATGGCTCTTCCGACAAGTGCAGATCCTACTGCTTCATCCTGTACTTTGTTGTCTAGTTTTGTAAAGACCTCCATAAACCATTTCTCGAAAGCTCCGTCTCCCTTCAAAAACTGAAGCAGATTGTTATAATCAGCATCAGTTTGAGCAAAGCCGATTACCGGTAATAAAATTGCCAGAATGCAGCAAAATAGCGTGAGTTTTTTATTTATCATCTAATATCGGTGTTTGTAGTGTTGCATTTTGTTATGTATAATCTCTTTATCCGTTTGAGGTGTAAATCCCTGTGGTATGGTGGTAGAAGAATGGTTTTTTAAAAGCATTTTGTAATCTAAAAGAAGTGTCGTCTTATTGCTATACCTTTTTAATTCCTGTTCAAATTTTCGCCACCTGATAAGGGTTTCATGATACATGACGAAACGTTTTCCTCTGGGCATATCCATAGATCGGGACATCTCGTATTTTTCTTTTATTAAATCCAGTTCTTCCTGAAGCCTTTTTAAAGTGCCTGTGGTTTTAAGTATTTCGTAAATTACTTGGCCTTTCAACCGCCATTGGATAAAATTCTGTGGTGCATCGGGAAACTCTGTAATGGGTTTTAACATCCGTTTGTAATACAAGAGCCAAAGGGGGTCTGCGTCAACCGTAGTAGAAGTCCAGTGGGCAAAATCCTGAACACTTCTTTTATAAATAGTGTCGGATGCTGCCTTGATTTTCTTTGCTTCTTCTTCCTGGAATTTAAGCTCAGCAAACCGTTGGTTTTGTATTCCCGTTGGTTTTAAAGGTCTTATATCATCTCCTTTTTTATAATCCCTGTTAATCTTCGGTGCCCACATTCCCCAAACTGTAGCGTAGGCAACATTTCTCTGAATGCCTAAAAAATACTTAGGATAAGGCCGCCAATCTCCCCATCTTTCAAAGGTCATTCTCTTATGCTGGGCGACAATAGCAGGGTCATTTAATCGTTTTACACTTACCTGTCCGTACATTGAAACTGTAAGGAGCAATAACGGTAAGAGACTTATTTTTTTGAATAGCTTTTCCATAATATTAATTGAATAGGTATTTATATTTTTGAATAATGTTTCCTACAATGGCTTTGTCTACATTGATATAGTTTCTTAGTACAGGAACCTGATACAGGTAAGGGATTTTCTTGGCATTTTCCAATCGCAAAATGATATAGAGAATATTTCCGTTGATATTTCTGACACGCGTAAAAATCTTTTCAATCAGCATTTCCCTGTCCATCGCATCCATCAAAAAATCTTTGTTTTCGTTTAAAATATCCTGTGATATTTCCTGCTGAAGCTTTGTTACCTGCCTACCGATTGCTGCGTAATATTTTGAAACCAATACGGCATGCTGCGGATGCTGTGCCGATAATTTTCGCATTTTATTAGAGTTCGTTACTATTTTCCCCAGATACTCATAGAGATAGATCAGCTTTTTACTCTGTGTAAGGGCTGAATTAACATTTTTCAACTGCTGGTAGATGTACTCCTGAATAGCAATTACCTGGGCTGTTTTATTTTTGATGTTATTATACAGCTCATTTTGTTTTTCGTAGGAATTCAGAAATAGCTGTTCACTTGTCAATCGTACCGCATGATCCTTTGTTATTTGAGTTAATAGTTTGTCATTGATCACGATTTGCTGACTATAGAGAGAGATTCCTAAGAGTGCAAATAACCCAATAGTTAATTTTTTCTTCATGCCTAAAAAGATTTAATGTTTTTCATAATGTTTTCAACTACTTGTTTATCACGGTTGACGTAAAATTGGAATGCCCTTTTATTGCGTAAAACCTTGGCTTTAATGTCTCTTATTTTTAAAAGCATATGGGTAGAATTCCTGCTTAATGTTTTGACTTCGCTTAGTGCATAATCCAGTAAAATTTTACGTTCTGATTTTTCCATTTGGTTGATTGCTCCGTAAGACAAAACAATTCCGGTTATCAGGCGTGTTACCATTTGTAGCTCATCGACAAACTGCACCTGGGAAGGCAATACAGAAATGATGGAATAAGGTGCTGTGCCGATCTCGTTCATGATTGCTGTCTGGTTATTCTTTATTTTCGTTATTTCCCTATTTATCGCAATTCCGGTAGGTATTGCCTGAATAGCAAATGAAACAATCCGCAATCGGTCCTGAATTTTCGTAACCTTTTCTTTAAAACCTTTCCACTCTGATTGGTTTGCTGTTTCCACAGTTGCGTTTAGGGTTTGTTTTTGCCTCATTTCCTTTTGCCTGTCGTGTTCTTTCATCGCTGCATTGATTTGAATATTCATCATCGGAAAAGAAACGTTTTCTTTTTGCCACGGTGGTGTAGATCCACCTCCCATAGAAGTCAACACGACAAATAGTACAGGAATCAGTAAACTCAGAAAAATGCTACTTCTGATAAATCGGTGAAGTTTGATTTTCACTTTCATCGTATGATTTTTAAAAGTTTCGTTTGTATCGGTGCATGATATCCTCTACAATAGCTTTATCGGTATTGATGTATCCTGCAAACGGATTGATGGAATTCCAGAATCCCAACCGATTGGCTTTTTCCAGTCTTAATTTTATCGCCAGAAGCCAAAGCTTCAGGTTTTTTACATTTCCGGAAATGTTATGAAGTATTTTATACCGATCTCCTGCCGTAGCAAGATTAAGCTCTCCTGAAGCCAAAATATCTGATACATCGGTTACGATTTTTATACTCTGCTCATATGTTTTTTGTGAAGCTTTCGTTCCAAAAATGGCATACTGGGGATGCTTTGATGCTAACTTAACAACCTCATAAGAATACGTGTAACATTTATTAAGTTCGGAATTGATTTCCTTTAACTGAATCCCGTTCTGTAAGGTTCCCGAAACTTCTTTCAACCCTTTCAGTAGTTTATTCTGAATGTCATTGGCTGCAACCATTTGAGTGCCTACCCATGTTTGGGCATCTTTCAATTTAGAGGTTTCTTCTACGACATCATTCTGCTTGGCTTTCAGGTTTTCCGAATATAGGATCATCGCCGCTGTTACAGTCGGGTCGATGTAAGTGTTTTGAGCAAAGCCTAAACTTCCAATTCCTAAAAATAAAATGCTAAACTTTTTCATATTCTTTTTGATTAATTAATTCAGAAAAACTGATATTTTGGTCTTCCAATTCCTGTGAAATGATTTTGAAAATATTTTCCCCTTTATAGGTATTCTTCATCATCTTGTAATACGAAATAATTTTTTTGTCTAAAGGCTTCTGGTACAGATTAACTAAAGACACCAGGTTTTCAAGGCTGTCTCCGAAACTTTTCAAATCATCTACCATTCTAACCAAGGCTTCATCATAGTTGCCATATTTTTGCACATAGTATTCAACTGCGGATTTTTCAGGTTTTTCTGTCGTGTAGGTCAAGTACTGCTCAAGGGCAACTTCGTTTCCATAGACTTCTCCTTTAGAACCTCGCTTGAGATAAAATTCTTTAAATCGGCTTCGTCCGGATTTATTGTTCAGATTGTTAATGGTGAAAATCTTATTTTGCTCCACTTTATTCAATGAAAGTAAAGCCGCAATACGGTCAAAATTATCTTTGAATTTGGTCTGGTCAAGTAAAATGAAGGTATCGGAATTGTTGATGATACTGTCTTTTACCACGGCATTTCCGATAATATCGTCTAATTCTTGTGTGACCACAACTGCCTCTCCCCAGAATTTTCGAACCGTTTTATACAAGTAAAGAATATAACCACCCATTAATTTACTCGCTATCGCTTTCCACGCTTCTTCAATGATAAGGGCTTTTCGGCGGTCTTTTCTCAATCGCATTTTCTGGATAAATGTATCCATAATGATCAGCGTTACAATCGGAAACAATTTTGGATTATCCTTTACATTATCGATTTCAAACACGATGAACGATTCATCAAACAGTGTATTATCGGCTGATTCATTCAAAGTGGTTCCGTATCGTCCTCCTTTGTAAAAATCTTTCAGTACAAACAAAAAAGTTCTCAGATTAAATTCTTTTTCTGTGATCGTATGCTTTTTATTATTCAGATAAAGTGGAAGGAATTTATCACAATAATCATAGAATCCATTGAAAGAAAGTTCTTTTGATTCTAATTTTTCTTCAAGTTCCTTGATTTTTTTGATAATGGCTTTTCTGAATGATTCATTCCACTCTTCAGCTGTTTCAGGTCTTTTAATAATTTCATCGGATGTAATGAGAGCTAACCGGGTTTCATTGTAGATTTTTCTTCGGTTTTCATCATTCAGTATTTCGTAGGCTTCAAAAACCTTATAAAATTTCTCGCTGTCATAATCGGGATTATGAAGGTTTTTATCGGGATGATAACGTTTCAAAAGTTTTCTTCCGGCTTCTTTAATTTCTTGTGCATCTGCATCAAAAGCGATTCCCAAAATATCGTAATAGCTATTTTGCTTGTTTACTTCATTCTCAAATTCTTCATAAATATCTTCTTCATAAATGTTGTATTTATTCAAATAAAGAATCAGATCTTCCGAACTC
Organism: Empedobacter brevis NBRC 14943 = ATCC 43319; assembly: GCF_000382425.1. Taxonomy (GTDB): domain Bacteria; phylum Bacteroidota; class Bacteroidia; order Flavobacteriales; family Weeksellaceae; genus Empedobacter; species Empedobacter brevis. The sequence continues at coordinate 312,699 of NZ_KB908292.1, read as the reverse complement.
TTATTCTCATACCACTGCGTTCCTTTGTTGAAATACTGGTGATAATATGACATCAATACATTATCCAGGATGGATTTCTGTGCAGCAGATACAGATGCGTCGGGACCTTGCCAGATCAAAAAAATCAAATTGGTTAAAAATTCGATTTTTTCAATATTGAATTCTTTCTTGTCCATCAGAAATGGATTCATCGTAATGGGTTTTTCCTCTGTATATTGAATATATCTTCCGCCTTTGTATTTACAGGTTCCCGAATAAGAATCTCCGGTATCAACAATCACCACGTCATAATTGTAGGTCAAATATTGTTCGATGATATTATTCATCAGGAAAGATTTTCCACTACCTGAAGGACCGAGAACAAACTTATTTCTGTTGTTGATTCTTCCTGTTTTCATCGGTAAATCTGCCGGGTCTATTTTTAGAGGAACACCTTGTCGGTCTGTAAACCTTAAATAAAAGTTCGATTCTTCATTCACGGGGTAACACTCTTTAAAAAAAAAACACAAGGCTGCTTCGCTTGTTGTCATAAATAAATCGTATTCCCTAAGTTCCGTCGCATTGCCCGGAATTGCAGCACGAAAAAGCTCCAATTGATTGTAGGCATTTTGCGAAACTTTGATACCTTTGGTGAAAAGCTTATTCTCAATCATTGACTGGATATTTTCCATTTTTTCCAGTGTTTCTGCTGAAAACAGAATAGAAAAATGAGCATTGACAACGAGTTGTCCATCAATGGCGATATGATGTAAAAGCGTCCCAATCTCTTCTGCGATAATGGCATTGGATGGTGAATTATTGGCTGCTCCTTCATGCTTTTTCTTTTTTTTGTCGAGTTCCCTTTGCTGCTGTGCCTGTGGTGGAATGGTAATAACCTGATTGTAAATAATCGTTTCGTAATCTTCCAACTCATTGATGAACGTAAAATTATCGACTGCTGTTTCTGCTGCTGCTCCGTTACCTCCCAAGATAGAATAAGGTTCAATCTCAGAGGGTAGATCAATATTTTCAACATCAACGTAGGAAATATTTTTAACGTATCGGTTTCCGATTCGCAAATACTCATTTGTACTTTTAATATTATCAAAAGATGGTGTATTTGTAAATTGCATTGACAATGCCCCGGAAATATAGTATTCAAAGTCTTTTTCAAATAAGAATTCCGGCTCACAATCGCTCTGCTTTAGAAGCATAAATACTTTTTGGCATTTGTCCCGAAGTTCTTTGTAACTTTTATCAGAAAAGTCGTACTGTTTGTTTTTCTTTTTCAGCTTGTCATCTATAATATCTGTGAAGAGAAGTACCGTTTCAATTGTTTTAAAAAGTCGCCCATCAAAATGTTCTGAATATTTTTGCTGTAAAAATTGATTGAATGGTTCAGCTGTGTATTTCTTTTTTGAAAACAGGTCGAGCTTTTGAACAATTCGTCCTTCTCCGATAATGGCTACGACCTGATTGAGAACTGTATGAAAATGGAGATAATTATCGGGGTCTGCCGAGTACTGTTCTACACTATTCTTGATACTGATACCGATAACCGGATTTCCATATTGTCCAAAAAGAACATCAAAATCCCATCCCATATCTTTGCCATAATCGTAGCCGATAAAAGGAATATCAAATGCTTGCTTTTTTGTTTTCATTTCGTTTTAATCGTGTTTTGTTGCTTATCCTTTTGGGAAAAATTAAAATCTGATTGAAGTTTTTGGTTTTGTCATACAATCCGTATTTGTCCTGCCTTTTAAAAATGAGATAAACACACCCTGCGGTTACACCAAGTCCAAGCAAAGAACCTAACAATCCGAATTTGGATAAGATAAGGGAGCTTACGACACCACCTGCGATAATACCCACAGCATAAAAAATGTACTTTCCTTTCAATCCGAAAAATACAAGAGGCTTTTTCAGCCCCTTGTAGAGATAAAACCCCATATTAGGCAAAGAATGCAGTGACAAATTCCGGAACTACAAGCAAAAAGATCATGGCTCCTCCATAACCAAGAATTTCCTTGTTCACATCCTGATCTCCGTTGGTCCATTTGTTATAAACCCGCAGGCCACCGATAAATCCGACCAATCCGCCAACTGCTTTCAGAATCAGCTTAATGGGGTCCCAATAGTCCCTGATGTCACTTGCTGCATTGGAGATTGCGGTTGCTCCGCCCTGGGCAAACATCGGAACCGTTGCCAACAGTACTAAAGCAAGGGTTAGAGCCTTTTTTGTTGTCACGTTTTTTTTGAAATTCTTTTTCATCGTAATAAAAAATTAAAATTTAGGTTAAATAAGAGTTGAATTTGATTTACATTGTTGAATGATACACCTTGTGCCCGTCGATATTGGAAACCAGCTGAACCATAGTTTCTGAAAGGTTAAGGATTTGATGCCATCCGTTATCTTTGTTTTTCGATTCTTCTTTTGTTCTTTCAGGCTCGTTTTCCAAAACGTCATCCAAATCCTGTTCGGACTCAAAACGCTGTCTTAATTCATCCAGACTCAGTCTTTCTTCATGCTCCGGGGAAAGTTTCGGGATGATTTCTTTTTGAGTGAACGATTGCGGCAGATTGAGGTTCTCGACATCTTCAATTCCTACAGCTTCCGGTTCTTCTTTATCTAAAGCATAATCAGAAAAAGAAAAGACTTCTGATTCTTCCCGGTTTACAGCAGTTTCTTTTTTAAGAAAAAGATCGTAGATAATGTTTCCGGCATAATAAATAACATAAGCTGTTATAAGTAGAAGTGAATATTTGATCATTGTTTTAGATTTTTTTAGGTTCTCAATTCTTTTCTAAATAGTGGTTTGAAGTGCTTCGTTAATGTGTGCTATGATTTCATTAAAAGGATTCTTTACAGCATATTTCTGTTCATAGGTTAATTTTCTGGTATCAATGGTTTGCAGGCAGTTTCTTTTGAAGACAGGGCTTTCAATCAGAATTCCGTATTTCGAAATCTCAACATCCATTTCCTTTTGATTGAGGTATTTATATCCCTTATCGTATTTAGAGCGGATGAAAATGCGTTCTGCTTCGCTTTCCAGCATTCCGAGAACATTTTTGAAAACCAGTGTGGACTTTACCGATACATCGGAATATTCGAAAGGAATGATAATCACATCACTGTAAATCAACAGGTCGCTGTATTTTTCATCAAGTGTTCCGGCTAAATCAAAGACATTTATATCTCTGCTTTCCTTTAAACCAATCAGCTGCTCTAAATCTGAAAAAGGGTTCTCTCCATCTCCTGCTACTTTGACTTCATAGCGTTTCGGCAATTCGGAAAGTTCATCTTCTTTCCATTTATTATAGAAGGACTTCTGATAGTCAAAGTCAAAAACATTGATTTTTCTGTCGGATAGTGCCGAAATATAATTGGCAAAAGCAATAGCCAGCGTGGTTTTGCCTGCTCCTCCTTTTTGTGTGGCGAATGTGATAATCATATTATGATTTTTTTTTGTTTTTACGTCTTTTCTTGAATTCATCTTGTGCAGGATCTTTTCCTGTTGTTGAAGTTTTCGTCCATTCGAACAGCATTTGATTGACTGCTTTTGTTAGTTCTTTGGTGGTTAGATTGCCTGAGTGATTTTCATTTGGATGTATAAATTTCTGATACTCTTTTTCTCCAATCAATTGTTCCAGTTTTCCGATGTAATGGAATTTGGAATGGATGGTGTAATATTTTCCGTGTTCCGATTTTATAAGGTGAACATCATGGTGATTCTGTGCCGTAAGATGCTCTTTTACATCATTTCTTATTGCATTAAAAGTTTCCTTATCCTTTCTTTTTCTGTTTTCAAAAAGCATAAAGTCATACAGATCACTTTCCGGATGCTTTGTTTTCAAAAAATTCAAAAGCACTGTTTTTATTTCTTTATCCGGAATGTTAAAATCTTTCAACCGTTCAAAAAGCCGTTTGTCCATTGTTTCGGAAGTGAACTCAAACAAGTCATTCATTTTCATGATCTCGCTTCCTTTGTAAACCGCTTTTGTTTTATGGTCAACCACTGTATAACCGAAAGGGTTCTTCGTGTCTTTATGATGAAATACAATATCAATCCCGAAAACCTCTCTGAGTTTTTTCTGAAGCTCACTTTCAAACTCGATTTTAGGTTTCCAATCTTCATCCTGTTTTTCTTTCGGAAGCATTGAATCTTGTTTTCTTCTGTCTTCCACTTTAAACACCTTATTGGAGCAGAGCTCTTTGTATTTGCTTAGAATAGCCCTTATTTGTTTCGTTCTGGCATCATTCTTTCTGTTGTCAAAAACAAACTGATTCCCGTAAATTGTTTTTTCACAAACACCATTTTTCAGAATATCCCATTTAATTTGGTCTTCTTTGTTCTGAGCTAACCGGAATCCATGTCTTTCCAGTAAAAGTTCCAATTGTTTTAAAGAGCCGGTCCGGTAACTCAGAAGCTTATTGATATTTTCTACATTGTTTATTCCGTACATCTTTTCCATTACATTTGCCAAAGCTCTTTGCGCTTTCAGCTTTTCATAGCTGTCGTTTATCTTTTTTCCGGTTTGTTTATCTACCCTTGTCGAAACAATATGCACATGGCTGCTTTCAGTATCGTTGTGAAAAACGATGAGAAAAGGCTGGTTTCCGTAGCCCATTTCTTCCATAAACTTTTCAGCAATTTGGCTGAGCTCTTCTTTGGAATGTTCTTGAAACTTGGTTGAAATCATGGCGTGGAATTGCGGTTTCTTTACTTTCTCGTTTTTGGAAATGCAAGCCAAATAGGATTTTACTTCTTCCCGGTTGCTTGATTCGTTAATGAACGACGGAAAATTTTTCATCAGCATTAATTCGCCTTTTCCATTACCTACCTTTTTATCGTTGTATTTTACTCCGGGGAAGGAAGGTCCTGCGGATTCCATAATCTTTACAATCATTTCCCAAGCATTGAATAGATTTTTAGAAAAAGGTCATTCTGTTGCTTTTTTAGTGCTATAATTTCAGCAAGCTGCTCAGAGAACTTTTGTAATTGACAGTCCGAAATGAACTTTTGACCGTTTACCGTTTTGGCAATCTGATTAATGTTGGTTTCAATTTTAACAAAGATGTTGTCCTGCTTTTCAATGAACGTTACTATTTTTCTTCTCTCATCATCCAGAATCCTGTTTTCTACAGAATCAATGATTAAATTGGTCAGAGAAATATTTTTTTCTAAACAGAGTTGCTTCCAGTTTTTCTTTCTTAATTTTTGAACTCTTATAATAATCACGTCTTCTTTTCCATTTTTCATTTTTTCATGGATATTTCCTTTACAAAATTGGCACATCAAAACCATGAAAACAATAGTATTCACGCGACTTGGACGGAGTAAGACTACTTTAGATTAGTCTGGAATAGGAAAAGATTAAAAAAGAGTAAAATGGATTTTTTTGGATAATTAAACCTATTTTCATTGAAATTTTAAAAAACAAGTTCCGTCGTTTTTTCCCCTTTTTGCAAAAAAGGCAAGAGGTCTTTTAGATATAGAAATTTGCTAAAATTTGTATATACAAAGACACATCTTGCTCATTAATAAGGCTGATTTTTTGAGAGTTCTGAAAAAATGGGTGTTTTATTTGTTAAACTTATGATTATCAATATTTAAAGTTTTTAAAAATCTAAAAAGAATACCTTGTGCTATTTTTTACAGGTTGAAGTATTAAACATTACTTTATTTTTTACAGGTCAGTGGCTGAACCTTGTAGTATTTTTTATAGGTTAGAGCATTGGACGTTGTAGTATTTTTTATAGGCGGGTGATTCGTACTCTACATTATTCTTTATAGCTGGGGTACTAAACCCTATGTTATTTTTTATAGGTTGGATGTTGAACCCTGTATTATATTTTACAGGTTGAATGTTGAACCTTACACTATTTTTTATAGGTCAGTGGCTGGACCTTGCAGTATTCTTTACAGGTTGAAATGCTAAACCTTACATTATTTTTTACAGGTTAAAGCGTTGAACCTTGTAGTATTTTTATAGGTGAGTGATTTGCACCCTGTATTATATTTTACAGGTTGAATGTTGAACCTTACACTATTTTTTATAGGTCAGTGATTGAACCCTGTATTATTTCTTACAGGTCAGCTATAGAACCTTACATTATTCTTTATAGGCTGGTGATTGAACGCTAATTAACAGTCAGTCCCAGTTAAAATATTTTAACAGTTTATTTGTTTTGACAATGGAGAACAAATTATAGTCTTAATATTATTTTTTATATTTAGATTTGCATATTGAGGAATATTGTGGATAATTATAGCTTAAATAAAGTACTGAAGAGTCTTGATCTCGACCAAAGTGTTGTTTTTAGAAATAAAAGCAACAACAATTATGATGTACAGTTTCATAAGGATATCCAACAAAAGATAGAATCAATTTTACCTGATGCTGTTTATATTTTTAATTCGCAACCTTTAATTCTGTTTTTCGACCTTACAAAAGATAATCGAGAGTTAAGTGATTTGTATAAAAAGGTATGGTCTTTTGATAACACCTCAATTATTTTTATTCTCAAAGATACAGGTATTGAGGTTTTTAATGCCCTAAATTATATTAAGGACAAAAAGCAAAACACTCTTGAAAAAATAGATTTATCTGAGGATGAAATAAAAAGATTATTTAATCTTTGGGAATTAGAAAGTGGAAATACTTGGGATTGGTTCCAGAAAGAATATATTGAAAAACAGAAAGGTAAAACCCATAGAAAAAGAGTAAACGAACGTTTATTCAGTAATATAAAAGAGGTTAGAAATCATTTAACTAGCGATTCTTCATTGAATGAAAATGAGGCAAATTCTTTGATTTTAAGACTAATATTTATTCGTTATCTGATTGATAGAAAAATCAATATAGATAACGAATTAATTCCTGGTGATGTCGAGAACTTGAATGAAAGACGTAAAAACTTTATTCAGCTTATAAAAGATCCGGAAAATCTCAATCAACTGTTTATTAAACTTAATAAACGTTTTAATGGAGTTTTATTTAAAGAAACAGAGTTTGTACTAACAAATAACCAAGCCGATTATTTATCTGCAGTTTTTGCCGGAGAATTGGATGGAGATGATTCATTATTTAAAAATTTCTTTTTTGAAATATTTGACTTTTCAATTATTCCTGTAGAAGTTATTTCGGGAATTTACGAGTCTCTAATTGATGAGGAGAAAAGAAAACTAGATTCCGCAGTCTATACGCCTTCATTTTTAGTAGACTATATATTAAAAGATACTGTTGATGAGTTTCTAAAAAACAATAAACCCGAAGACTGTACTATTTTTGAGGTAGCAGTAGGTTCAGGGATATTTCTTGTTCAATCTCTTCGTAGAATCATCGAGAAAGAGATTGAATTAAATGGAAATGATGATAAAATTCTATTTAGTGAAAAAATAAAAAGTTTTGCAGAAAATAACCTTTATGGTATTGATATTAACTCACAGGCTTTGAAAGTTACTTGCTTTTCGATTTATATTGCATTGTTAGACTATTTAGACCCTGCGGATATTAATATATACCAATTTCCTAAGTTAATAGGTAAGAACCTTTTTGAATCTAACTTTTTTGGAAAACTAAATAATGAAAATAATTTAGAATCTGCTGATTTTGAGGAAACAATAAAAAATATACAACCGAAATTCATTCTTGGAAATCCGCCGTGGAAGAGTAAAAAAGATGATGTAATACACACTAAATGGCTAACAACAAATAACAAAACTGTTGGAAACTTCGAGATTGCACAATCTTTCTTATTACGAGTTAAGGATTTTATGACTTTTGATACAAAAAGTGCATTAATATTAACAAGTACAATGTTTTATAATGTTTCAAAGACTACAAGAAAATTCAAAAAAGATGTATTAAATACATATTGTATTGATAAGTTTTTTGATTTATCAGCAGTGAAACAATCTCTTTTTGATACCCAAGAAAGTCCTACGTCTATAATATTCTTTCGGTTATCGAATAACAATGAACATTTCAATAATACTGTAAAACACCATAGTTTAAAAGTAAATTCTTTTTTGAAAAACTTCAGAATGCTTGTCATTGAAAAATTTGATCAAAAAGAAATTCTTCAAAAACATTTTATAGAAAATGATTGGATGTTTAAAGTAGCTTTATACGGGAATACTTTAGATTTTCATTTCATAAATAAAGTTAATTATAATAAAGATAAAATTTTTGATTTTGTAAAAAAAGGTAAACTCCTTAAAGGAGCAGGTATTGAAAGAGGAAAAGATTGCAAAAAATTTGAAGGATTAATTGGTCTTCCGATAATTGAGAATAATGATATTAATGAATACTATACTCTTACTAGTAAATCGAAAATACTTTCAGAGAGTGATGTTTATCTATCAAGAGGAAGAAATAAAGATATATTTTTAGGTGAAAAAATTTTATTAAAAGAACAAAGTAAAAATTGGAATAAACCTGTAATTTCATACGTAGAAAGTGATAGTGTTTTTAGAAAAGGAACTTTTTCTATTTCTTCCAATGATAAAAACTTCCTGAAATTTCTTTATACACTATTAATTAGTGATTTATACAATTATTATTTATTTTATATTACAGGCGCATGGGGAATTGGAACAAGACCTGCAATTAGATTTGATGATGAATATCTAAATTTTCCTATTGTAATTGCAAACGAAGAAATAAAAACGAAAATAACACAGTTATTCGATTCATTATTGACTCCTATAAAGGAATTCTATCTAAACAATATTAAAAAGGATGATACTAAATTTGAATTAAAATCAGCCAACCATAAAAATCCAGAGCCACCAATCGACAATAATGCTTTAGATAGAATAAACAATATCATTTATGAACTATACGATATAAAAGAATATGAAAAAGATCTTATTGATTATGTCTTAAATGTCTCAAGATATCAGTTTCAAGAAAGCAAACAAGATTTATTTACTCATAAGGTAGATGATGACATTGAGCTTTTGAAAAGATATGCAGAAATCTATCTTAATGAATTTTCAAAGATTTATGTTGATGAATATATTCAAGTTGAAGTATATACCTTAAATCATTTCATTGCAATGAATTTTATAATGAAAGAAGAAAAACCAGATAATCCGATTATTTATTCAGAAAATAAAAATATACAAAGCGTACTAAAAAGTTTGGCAAATACATTAAGTGTTTCTGAAATCGTAAGTACAGATAACATAGAAAAGAACTTATTTATTCAAAAAGATATAAAAGGTTTTGAAGATAATGCTTTTTACATCATTAAACCCAATGAATATAAATGTTGGCACAGAGCAATGGCTTGGTATGATGTAGCAGAATTTAAAGAGATTATCCAAGAAGCAGAGTTAAACGAATTAAACAAGTCTGCTGAATGAATTCAAATGCTTCAAACTTTGTTAAAAAAAGACGAGAAAAAATATCCTTAACTAAAAAACAGATTAAAGATATTTTGACTTGTGTAATTAGTAGTTACGAAAAAATTATCACAGATAAAATAGTTTATGATCTTTCTGAAAAAACAATTGGAAAAATAAAAAAAGAGGATTATTTACGAAACCGTTTAGTTGATGATTATCTTGAAAATGAGCTTTGTTTGTTTGAAGATGGAACAGATCGTTTTACAGTTAATAAGGAAGTTTCTGAGGAGTACAGAGGTTTGGTAGATGATAAATTACATAATGATCCTATTGATATTCATATCGTAGATAAAGCACAAAAAAATTCGTGGGGTAAAAACACCAAGCCATATTTTGCAATTGAATGCAAAAGATTAACATCTTCATCAGTTACGGAATATGTTACAGACACAAAAAAAATTACTGAGAGGAATTATACAAAATTAAGATTGCCTTTTGAGGGACAATTAGCTTTTATAGAAAATCCGTCTTTAACTCATATAATGCTATCCGGAAAAATAAATCAAAAACTTTCTTCAAATTCGGATATTGAAACTATTAAACAGCTAGAAAATCTAATGATTAAAAATGGTTTTGATGCATCGTATTTATCAGAACATAAGAAAAAGGATTGTTCTTTATTTTCTATTTTCCATTTGTTTTTAGATTATTCCAAAATAATACAAAACTAGCTGTAAACTCCTGATTATTGAAGGAGTTCTCTTAAAAAATAATTTTTAACATCCCTCCTTTTTAGTTTCTTTTTCCTTTAATTCAGCTTTTCTTTACTTTATAAAATCTGTTGGACGAATACCGTTAATTTCCTGAAAAAGATCAGAGAAATTCTGTCGGGAGAAGACACCACAATTCAAAGCTAAACCTTCAACAGTATACTCCAAAATTGGGATTATGATACAATTCATAAGTAATATAATTAATGCGAAGCTCATTCAAATTAGTTTTTAATGTTGAAAATTCCGTAGCTGGTTCTGGAGGAACAGCAATAGATATACTAAGAATTACACCCAATCTTAAGGTTCAACAATCAAATTTCAATCATCGGAAAAAGTGGAGTTGCGGTAATGATTAATGATAAACTACTTCAATTGACAGGAAGAGATTTGCTCGAATATGTCAAAAGTATAAATGCTGAAGACATAAAAAAACATCATACAAAGCAAAGAGGTTTTTACAGACCTACGATGCAAACTTGAAAAGTTTGAAAACAACAATGAATTTAACGAAAAAGGACTTTTGCTATAATTACTTGCTGAAAAATTAGATACCAATAGCTCTTACTTATCACAGGTCAGTGGTTGAGACTTGCAGTATTTTTTATAGGTGGATAATTTGTACCCTGTATTATTTTTATAGGTATTATAACTAGTAGGTTCTTTATTTATGAGTGAATACAAAAAACGAAAACAGCTATAAAAAACCATTTCCGTTTGTATGTTTATATTCGGTTTTTTTTTCAAAAATTCATTGCAAATTTTCTTTCAGTTTCTTTGATGCTTTCTTTGAAAATTGCCATATCTCTGCTAACTTTTTCAGTCGTCATTTTTGCATAAATCTGGGTAGTTTTTATATCTTTATGTCCCAACATTTTACTCACGCTTTCCAATGAAACGCCTTTTGACATGGCTAAAGTGGCAAAAGTATGGCGTGATAAGTGAAAAGTCAGATGCTTTTTAATTCCACATATTTCCGCAATTTCTTTTAAATGTGGATTCACTGTTCTACTCGTTTTTACAGGAAGTAGTTTCCCGTCTTTGAAAGTTTGGTTTTTATATTTATCCAGAATTTTCTTTGGTATTTCCATCATTGGAATAAAATAATCCATATCGGTTTTCTCTCGTTTCCCCATAATCCACTGTTGCCCGTCAATAGATAATTGAATTTTTTCTTTGGTAAATTTGAATACATCAATATAGGATAAACCCGTAAAGCAGCAGAAAATAAAAACATCTCTTGTTCTCTCCAGTCTTTTATCCAATTTCCAATTCATCAAAATTTCGATTTCTCTTTGGGTAAGATAGCCTCTTTCAGATTTTTCGTCTTCTATTTTATAATTGATAAACGGATTCCGGAAAATCCATTCATTTTTGTAAGCCAACTCGACTATTTTCTTTAAACTGATTAAATATTGGGCAATGGTACTTTGCTTATTTCCACGAACTGTCAGTAGATACATTTCAAAATCACGGATAAACTGATAGTTGATTTCCCGAAGTGGAATGTCAGAAAGGTTGTATTTTTCTAAAAGAAATTCCGATAACCTGATTCGTAGATAGTAATATCTAGTATAGGTAGATTTTACAATCCTTTTACCTATCAGATTAAAATTTTCTTCAACGTGTTCGTCAAATGCTTTCAACAACATATATTGTTTGCTGTCGATTCCGAGAAAAATGTTTTTTACTTTTTCGGCTGTAACGGCATTTTCTCGCTCTTGAACATCACGATAAATTTTATGGATTGCGGCTTTTGTTGTTTCAAGCAGTGCATTTATTTCAGATGATTCGGCACTTTTTCCCGTTGCCTTTCCTTCTTTCACCTTCCAAAGTTTAGGATCAATATCCTTTTTCATTCCGAAACGGGCTTCTTTTCCATCAATGGTAATCCTGCAATAAACAGGTACACTTCCGTCTTTTTTTTGTTTGTCTCTTTTCAGAAAGAAAAGGACTTTGAATGTACTTCTCATACGCTTCATTTTTATGTTGTAAAATTAAATTCAACCTTTAAAAATGAGTGGCTTCCAGGGTGGACAATAGTAGTCAGTTATTGGTCAAAAACAGCCTTTTTAACTCTTTTTTTGTCTCCCTTTTGTCTGCATAATAAGGGGGTACGATTTAGAGCGGCATCTTTGTCGATCTAAGGCTAATTTATGGCTTTTGTTGTTTAAATTTACTCTGTTAAAATCTTCAATATGTTGACACTTTCCTCTTTATGTCGGGGTTTGTCTACATAGAGAACTTTATTTTGTATTTTTATTAAAAAAATAAATGAATTAGGTGTTAAATCTTTCGAAACCTGGGTTTCGGATAGCCATACGAATTATTTGGGGACAGATAATTACAAAATTTCTTCTTTACCGAAATACGAAGAACTCTCAATTTCGAAAGAAGTGAACAGAGAACAATTTCAAAATTACTTGAAAATTCATCAACAAGGAGAAACAGATTATTATACTTTTTGTATGCATTGTGCTAATACTGGAATAGAAAAATGGGTCGTTTCGCTAGAAGATTATTCTTGTATCTATTATGATGCAAAAGGAATTGTTATTTTAAAAGAAGAAATCCCTCATTAAGTGAGGGATTTTTGATAGAATTTATAAGAAATTACTTTGTGAAATTTAGTGGATATTTTAGATTTTTATATTCGTTAAGATCAGCGTTTAAAGATCCTACCAATAAGCCCGCTTTTATTTTAAGCGGAACCAGGTTTGCATCGTCAGAAATCCACATGGTAACAGACTCAGATTCTTTGAAAATGCGGCCTGATTGCACATAAGGACGAATTTTGATGGCCGAAATCTTACCAAATTTTGTTTTCAAGGTTTCGCGCCCCAAAACTTTCAACCTAAATTTTAAAGTCTCGTCTCCCAAAAAAATATTTTCATTCAGGAAATCCCCTGTTTTCAATTTAGAAGAATCAGCATTTCGTAGACTGTAAAAAGCAGATAATAAATCCTGTGCATCATAAGGAATTGTCTCTGTCGTTATTTTTCCATCTCTTTTATTTTCAACTTTTGCTTTTCTGTTAGCATGGTCAAAATAATAAATTTGATGACGTTTATAACTTCCTTCAACAATATTTCGGACAAATTTGGTCGGTTTCAGATCGGTTTTATCAATATACGATTCATAATTATCATCTACTTTAAAAAAAGCGCGTACGGCTCCGGTTGAATTTCCTTTTCCTACAATATGGTAATGACTTTTTCCATTCAATGTAGCTTCGCGGACATCTATACTCGCAAAGCCGGCATTTAGCCCGGAATAATGAACCCTAAATTTAAGATTTTCTCCGACTTTATAATTGGTTTGGGCATGTAATGGTAAAGCGAATGAAAGGACAATAAAAGTAAAAAATAAAATATATTTTTTCATTTTCGATTTTTCGTTTTGTGGTTAAGATTCAAATTGTTTGCCAAAAATAATAAAACGCCTTTATAAATTGATATAAAGGCGTTTTAATTTATTTGAATAAAACGATATTCTAATTTTCTTCTTTAACCGAAGAGACTTGATCAGCTTCAGTAGGAGTTTCAAAATCTGAAACATTAATAACTGAAACGATTTCAGGTACATATTTTTTAATTGTCATTTCAACCCCTGACTTTAATGTCATCTGGTTAACTGAACATGCAATACATGCACCTGTTAGGCGAACTTTTACAATATTATCTTCTACAGATATTAATTCGATATCGCCTCCGTCTGAATTTAAGAATGGTCTAATTTCAGTTAAGGCCTTTTCAACTTCTGAATATTTTTCTTCTGGAGTCATGATCTTTTCTTTTTTAATTTTTTGCCGAACACCCTGCCATTGTCGTAATACGAACAGCTTCTGTTGGAGGCAATGTGTTATTACGTTCTACTAAACTTTGAACAGTGTTGCGTGCAATGTTTTTATATACCTCTGCTACAAGAGTGTCTTCTTGCATTGCAGCCGGACGTCCAACATCAGCAGCTTCTCGAATTGATTGAACAATTGGAATTTCACCTAAGAAAGGAACACCAATTTGTTCAGCCAAATCTTTAGCACCATTTTGTCCAAAGATATAATATTTATTAGTTGGCAATTCTTCCGGTGTAAAATACGCCATATTTTCTACAATTCCTAATACAGGAACATTGATTGCTTCCATTTGGAACATTCCAACTCCTTTACGAGCATCTGCTAAAGCGATATTTTGAGGCGTAGAAACGACAACAGCACCTGTGATAGGAACTTGCTGAACAATAGATAAATGAATATCACCTGTTCCCGGAGGTAAATCGATTAATAAGAAATCTAGTTCTCCCCAATGTGCATCACGAATCATTTGATTCAAAGCTTTTGCTGCCATCGGCCCTCTCCAAACAATTGCTTGATCTGTATCTGCAAAGAATCCAATTGATAATAATTTGATTCCATAAGCTTCTACGGGTTTTATTTTTGTTTTACCGTTTACTTCAACAGAATATGGACGTGCATCCTGACAATCGAACATAATTGGCATAGAAGGCCCATAAATATCGGCATCTAATAAACCAACTTTAAAGCCCATGTTTGCTAAACTTATTGCCAGATTTGATGAAACGGTAGATTTTCCAACACCACCTTTTCCTGATGCTACTGCGATAATATTTTTAACGCCCGGTAATTCAGAACCTTTTATTTCGTTTGTATTTTTTTCTTCTACTTCAACCGAAATATTTAATTTAAGATTTGCTTCAGGTAAATTTTCTTTAAAAGCATTTTTTAAAGCAATTTCCAAACGCTTGCGTTCATGCATTGCAGGAGAAGGAGAAACAATATCTAAAATAATATCATTTCCCATTACTTGAGCATTACGCATCCAATTGCGAATACCCAATTCTTCTAATACTTGATATATCTGATCTCTTGTGTAAGCCATCTTTTGATTTTAATGAGACAAAATTACAAAGAATCAAAGACTTTAAATAATCTATAAATGTGATTTTAATTGTTTTAGTCTATTATTTGATAAAAAGTAGTAATTTAATGTATCTTTAACCTTTAAATCTCACTATGGAAGAGCATATTATTTATCTGACAAATATTAGAAAACAGATCATTGATGAGCTTGAACAACATTCGTTAAAGCAATTACTTTATATCCCTGTAGGGTATAAGAATAATTTGTTTTGGAATGCGGCTCATGTTCTTGCAACCCAACAACTGATTCATTATTATTTGACGGATAATAGGATGCTGGTGGATATTCAGTTTATTCAAAAATATAAGAAAGGAACTTTAGGAAATACGGAGGTAACAGAAAATGAGGTGCAAGAGTTGAAAGAAATGCTTGAAAGTACACCGATGCAACTGTTTAAAGATTATCGTTCAGAAAAACTATCCTATTATCGTTCGTATAAAACAAGTTTTGGAATGAGTTTGGAATCTATTGAAGATGCAATCTTATACAATAATATTCATGAAGCAATGCATTTAGGGTATATGTTTTCAATGAAAAAGAATATTCCTTTTTAGGAGAATTTAGAATTATTTTTTTAATTCCGTTACTTTGAGAATAAGAATTAATATATTAGTATTCAAATAATTATTTCAAAATACACGATATGAAAATTCTTAAAAAAATTCTACTTTTTATTGTAGGCTTGCTTATAGTACTCACAATATTAATGTTTGCTTTGGGTAAACAATATCATTTCGAAACCTCTATAGTTATTAATGCGCCAATAGAAAAGGTGTATGAACAAGTTAGTTCGTCGAAGAAATTTAATGAATGGAATCCGTGGATGAAATTAGATCCAAATCTGAAATTAACTTATTCAGGAAATCAAGGCGAAGTTGGAGATGAATATTGTTGGGATGGAAATGATGAAGTAGGACAAGGTTGTCATATCATCACCGCTTTAGAACCGAATGAAAAAGTTGCAACAAAAATGTTGTTCAAAAAACCTTTTGAAAGTGACGCGACTTCTGATGTGGTATTAACAAAAGAAGGGAATGCGACAAAAGTGACTTGGAGCATGGATTGTAAATTTGATTATCCAATGAATTTGATGAAATTATTAATGGATTCGCAAATGGAAAAATCGTATGGAGAAGGTTTGTCTAAATTAAAAGAATTAAGTGAACAATGAGAAACATAAAAAAACCTTCGAAGTAAATTATTTCGAAGGTTTTTTTATTTAATTCAATGACCAGATTAGGGCTTTCTCTTTTGTTGCTCTATAGATTGTGCTATGATCTTCTTTAGGTTCATTTGAATATTGCCACTGAATGTTTTTGCTGTTTGTTTCTTTTAATGTTCTTGATAGTTCTTGACTGTAAGGTACGATATCTGTTGCTTTTGAACTGGCAAACCATATTTTTTTATTGGATGCTGTAAAGTTTAGTAAATCATTTTTAGCATTTTGTACCATTTTATGATTATTCCACCATAAAGACGGATCCATTGCAATATAGTAATCAAACATGTCAGGTTGCTTCAGAAAAGTTTCAACAATAAATAAACCTGCTAATGATTCACCAATAATTCCTTTTTTATCAGTAATGCGGTAGCGTTTTTGAATCTCATTAAATAGTTCATCTTTAATAAATGCTCTGAATTCGGAAGACCCTCCAACTGTCGGTGCAATTTTTTTATCTTCTTCATTGTCCGTTTTTCCTGTCAAATCTCTTCTTCTTTGCGTATTTTCGATTCCAACCAGTAAAATAGGTTTTATTTTTTTAGCTTTAATTAATTCATCTAAAGTATTGGCAATATGCGGAAAATCTTCTTTGGTTCCTCCGTCCGGCATGTAAAGAACATCAACTCCTTCGGTTGAGTTTTTATAGTCTTCAGGAATCCATACATTAATTGTACGTAACTCATCTACACTTTTAGATTGAATCGTAAATGTGTCATGAGCTGGAATTGGATCATTGTATTCGGGATAAGCTGTAGTTTTACAATTCCATAAGAAAAGAGGTAAAAGTATAGCGACGACTAGTTTAAAAATTGCTTTCATAAATGTGGTTTCATTTTTTATCAATCAAAAATACAGTTTTTTACGATTGAATCATACAATAGTAAAAGGGAAATGAAAACATTTAATCGATGATGGTTCGGAAAGTGAGATTAATTCGTGGAGTTTTTACTTTTTTAGTTGGAGGTAAGCGATGCAACCAATACGTTTGGGTTGTATCTTTCATAACCAAAAGACTTCCGTGATCTAAAATGAACTCAACTTTTGCTTTGGTTTCTTTATGTTTAAACAAAAATTTGCGTACAGCACCAAATGTTAAGGAAGCAATTGCACCATCTTTCTTTAAGTCTGTTTCTCCATCACTGTGCCATGCCATCCCTTCATCTCCGGAATGATAAAGATTTAATAAACAGGAATTATAGGTTTCTCCTGTTTTTTCTTCAACAATCGTTTTTAATGCTAATAATTCTTTTGTCCACTCCAATGCATGCTTTGTTATATTCGAATAAGAATATTCGAATTTTTTATCGCCGTACCAGGCTACTTTTCTTTTTGTTATAATCTTTTTCCCAAAAATAACAGCTTCATCATTGCGCCACTCGATGTTTTCCATCAACAGTGTGTAATAATAATCAGCTTCCGTTTTTGTAAAAACTTGTCCGTAGTAATTCACTGTACCATCATATGGAAGATGATTTTCAGTTGATTCTGTTTCTTGGTTAAATAAGTCCATTTTTCCACTTTAAATATTCAACTTTCATACAATGTCCGCAAGGACGGAAATGATGTGCAATAGCATCCTGCTCAGAAGTGAAAAAGACTCGGTTTTCAATTTTCATTCTTTTACCCGAAGTACAGTTTAACCGGCCATAGATTTTTAATTTTTGATTGCCTCCGAAAAGAATTTCTCGATGGCGAATCTTATGTTTCAATTCTTCGGGCTTCAATTGTGTATGTTTGATCATAGCTCTTTTTTTGATACGATTAAAATTAATGAATTAAATATAAGCTGTATAATTAAATCAATTTTTCATCATGACTTGCTTCCCAGCCAAGTATCATTGCTTTTCTTGTTTTTCCCCACATATAATTGCCTATTTTACCTGTAGACTGAATGACTCTGTGGCATGGTATTAAATAGGCGATTGGATTTTGACCAATTGCGGTTCCTACTGCCCTGGATGCTTTAGAGTTGCCGATTTGTTCTGCAACTTTTCCATATGTCGATACATTACCGTTAGGGATTTTCAAGAGACTTTCCCATACTTTTAATTGAAAATCCGTTCCTTTTAGATGTAGCTTGATATGCTTGAGATTAGTTTGATTGTGGTCGAATATTTTTAGGGCATTTGTTTGGATCACATCTGAACGAGATTCAAAATCAGCATTGGAAAATTTTTTTGTTAAATGCAAATAGCCTTCATCAAAATTATCTTCAAAAGCCATATGACAAATTCCTTTTTGTGTTGAGGCAATCAATAGCATTCCAAATGGACTTTCAATATAAGTATAATTGATCTTTAAATCAGCTCCGCCGTTCTTGTATTCTGCAGGCGTCATTCCTTCTATCGTGATGAATAGGTCATGAAGGCGGCTGGTGCTTGATAAACCTGTTTCATAGGTTGTCTCAAATATAGAATTCTCCGGATTTTTCAACATTTCTTTAGCATGTTCAATACTAATGTACTGGAGAAATTTCTTCGGACTTGTTCCTGCCCATTCTGTAAACATGCGTTGAAAATGTGCCGGACTCATATTGACATGTGCAGCAATTTCGTGTAGTTGAGGTTGTTTTTGGAAATTCTCCTGAATAAACTCAATTGCGTTGGCAATACGTTTGTAATTTAGATGCATAATCGTTTCCATTTGAACATGTTTTTATAAATCAAATTTCTGCTTTTTTCGTCAGATAATAAATCCGAAATATGCTGAGTTTTAATCAATGAAAACAATGAAAGATAATCAGATTAGCATATTAAATTAAAAAAGGTTGTCAATTTTGACAACCTTTTTTAATTTAATATGCTAAAAATTTCACCTTATTTTCGATAGGCTGACGGACAGCTTCAGGTGTCTCACCATCATATTTTCCCATATAGAAAACACCAACACATTTCTCACCTTCTTCCATGGTTGTGAACTCGTCAACATTTGCAATTACATTTGTTGGAGAAGACCAATATGCCCCGATATTTAGTGTACTTGCCATTAACCACATATTTTGTACAGCCATGGATGTTGCAGCTAATTCTTCCCATTCAGGATTTTTTTCTGTGTCTAAAAAGTTAATTAAAACAATTTTATTCGATTTATCACATTTCTCAATTAAAGCATTTATTTTTCGGTCGCTTAACTGATCAGGAGGAGTTCCTTGTACATAAATACGTTTTACATACTCGCGAAAACGATCTTTCACAGGACCTTCTAAAACGATGAAACGCCAAGGTTCTGTTTTTTTATGTGAGGGAGCCCAATTGGCTGCTTCAAAAATTTGATTTAATTCTTCGCGTGTGATTTCTTCCTGGTTGTATTGAGGAGGAAATATAGAACGTCTGTTTTTTATGATTGATAATAAATCGCTTGCATTCATGTTGTAACAATTATTAATTTTACTCTACTAATCAGACAAATTTACATTAATTTCAATTAAACCAACGTTAAGATGAAAACATTAGATTACAACAAAATTGAGTATTACAAAAACAATAAATTTAAGTTTGATATAGGTAAGTACTTTAATCAATCTTTGGAGCTTTTTCAAAATAATTGGCAGCCTTTTGTGATCTATGCCTTAGTTGCTGCAATTATATATGTCTTTACTTCTTTTACTGTTATAGGTTTGCTTTTTGTCATGTATCCACTTTTGATGGGATTTATGATAGGAGCAGAACGTGCTGAAAATAAAACGACGTTAGAAGTAGGAGACTTTTTTGGAGGATTCAAAAATATAGGAAGTTATTTTCTTTTTACTCTTATCATTATCGGAGTTTCATTAGCTGTGATGTCACCTTATATCATCTTTTCCTTCTTACCGCTTATGCTCAATGATCCTGAAAATGTGAGCCCGGCATTTGTTTTAGGTTCATCACTTTTTGGAATAATGTACCTGTTTGTAGCAACAATTTTTTTACTTTTTTTACAAGCCTGTATTTTCTTAGCGCCATATTTTATTCATTATGGAAATATGGGTGCTGTCGAAGCAATAAAAACGTCTTATGCAATCGTAAAAAAGAATTTTTGGTGGATGGTTTTAATGGCTTTAGTTGTAAGTTTAGTCGCTTCAATTGGTACAATTGCATGTTATGTAGGAGCACTTGCAACTTATCCGATTGGATATATGATGGTCTATTTTATGTTAAAAGAGATGATTTTAACGGATGATGAAAAAACAGAAATTGATCTGCTTGGAACAAATCAAGAATAATATTAATTTTATCGAATGTTAGCAAAGCATTCGATTTTTACAAAAATGAATGAATTGGGAGCTGAAAAAGTTCCCTTTTTTTTTATGATTGACTTTTTGAAGGAAAACGGAGAGGTTATTCCATTAAAAGAATTAACCCAAGAAATAAAGTTTGAGATTAATTTTCTTCAAAAAGAATCAATTGAGAGGGATTTTGAACTGAAGAAATGTCCAATAACTTTCGATGAATATTTGCCAAAATTCAACAATGTTCATGACAATATTTTAGTTGGGAATTCGTATTTAACGAATTTAACACTTCCAACTAAGATTGAAACCGATTTGACTTTGGAGGAGATTTTTAAATTTTCTCAAGCAAAATACAAGTTGAAATATAAAGATGAATTTGTTTGTTTTTCTCCTGAACGTTTCGTGAAAATTAAACATCAAAAAATTTTCTCAAATCCTATGAAAGGAACAATTGATGCATCGATTCCAAATGCAAGAAAACTGATTTTGGATGATGAAAAAGAAGCTGCTGAACATGCGACGATTGTTGATTTAATCAGAAATGATTTGAGTCTTGTTTCCGAAAATGTAGAGGTGATAAATTACCGATATATTGACGAAGTAAAAACAAATGACAACACCTTGCTGCAAGTTAGTTCCGAAATAAAAGGAGAGTTAAACGATGAGTATTATAAAAATTTAGGAACGATTTTCGATCAACTTTTACCTGCAGGTTCTATTTGCGGTGCGCCAAAAAAGAAAACCGTCGAAATTATTTTAGAAGCCGAAAAGTACAATCGGAATTTCTACACAGGTGTTTTCGGTGTTTTTGATGGTGAAAATCTTGACAGTGCAGTGATGATTCGTTTTATTGAAAATAAACAAGGAGAGTTATTTTTTAAGAGTGGAGGAGGAATTACCGCAAAAAGTAAAGCAAAAGCAGAATACGAAGAATTAATTCAGAAAGTATATGTTCCAATTTATTGAATCGATTTGTTGTGTTGACAAACAACTTCGAAATTTAGAGTTTCATCAAGCGAGATTTAACCGGACAAGAAATGACCATTTTAATGAAATAGAACCTATTTTATTGCATGAAATGATCAAGTTTCCAAATGATATAACCCCTGAAAAATATAAGGTGAGAATTGTCTATGATCGCGAAATTCAGTCCATAGAATTTCAGCCTTATCATATTCAGCCTATTCATTCAATTAAGCTCTTTGAGATTGAAAATAAAATTGATTATTCATACAAATATTTAGATCGTTGGTTTTTTGATGAATATTTAAAAGAATCAAAAACAGATGATTTGGTCTTGGTAAAATCAAATTATATTACCGATTGTATTTATTCGAATATCGTTTTTTTTGACGGTTCTCAATGGATCACACCACGAACTTTTCTATTAAAAGGAACAATGAGAGAAGCTTTATTACAATCAGGTCAGATTATTCAGAAAAATATTAAAGTGTCAGATTTATCGAATTTCAAATCATTCAAGCGAGTGAATGCAATGATGGATTTGGAAGAAAGTCAGGAATTGGATATTTCTCTACTTATAAAATAACTCTATAAAATTAATAGAGTATTATTTGCTGATTCATTTTTTAACATTATCTTTGCATCACTTATCAAGAAAGGTGGAGGGATTGGCCCTATGAAACCTTAGCAACCAGATGACTTATAATCTAAGGTGCTAAATCCAACCTATTAGAGGGAAAGATGAGTAAAAGTATTTCACTTTTATCTGTTGGTTTCTTGAAAGTTTTATGAAAATTAAAAATGAAAAGAAACAAATTTTTACTTGCTTCATTCGCATTTATTTGCGCATCGACACTTTTCGCTCAAGAGGTTGAAAAAGAGGAAACAAATCTTAACGAAGTTATTTTAATCGGTGGTCGTACATCAGAAAGAACGGTGGTTAATTCATCAGTTCCTGTCGATATTATCGATGTTGAAAAATTGAAAACATCTTCACCCCAATTGAGTGTGAATGATATTTTAAACGTGGTTATTCCTTCTTTTAATTCGGTTCGTCAATCATCTGCCGATGGAACTGAGCATATCGATCCTGTGACATTGCGCGGAATGGGACCAGATCAGGTTTTGGTTTTAATTAATGGAAAACGTCGTCACACAACCTCGTTGGTGAATTATCAAAATACGGTTGGGAATGGTTCTGTTGGAACAGATTTAGGAGCAATTCCGATTTCAGCAATTGATAAAATTGAAGTTTTACGTGATGGTGCGGCTGCGCAATATGGTTCTGATGCAATTGCGGGAGTGGTAAATATTGTGTTGAAATCTAAACCGGGAGGAGATGCTTCGCTAACATATGGTCAAACTTCACGTAATGATGGTGAAACGTATAATTTTAACGGAAGTTACGGAACAAAATTAGGACAATCGGGTTCGATTGTTTTTTCAGCGGTTGTAAGTGAGCGCAAGAAAACGAATCGTTCAAAAGATCATAATTTAGATATTTTCGGAGATAATTTTGCGTACGATTTTGCTGATAATCCGGATGCAGCAAGAGCAGCTGATGATGCTAAGATTTCTGCATTAGGGCTTTTCAGAAAAGATTTTAGGTTTCAAATTGGAGACGCAGCGATAAAAAATCAACAATTTTTTATCAACGCAGAAACAGCTATTAATGATCAACTGGATTTTTATTCATTCGGAGGAGTTTCCCTGCGTCAAGGAAATGGTTTTGGATTTAGAAGACTTCCAAGTGAATTGTCAGAAGATGCGTTGAAAGTTTACCCAAATGGTTTTCAAGCAGTTTTAAAATCAAATGTAAATGATTATTCAAATTCAACTGGATTACGCTATTCGTATGATGGATGGAAAGTTGATTTGAGCAATACGTTTGGATTGAATTCATTCAAATATGATTTAGAAAATTCGATCAATCAATCGTTAGGATTAAATTCTCCAACAGATTTTTACGCAGGTAAACATCAATTTTTACAAAACACAGTTAATTTAGATTTTTCGAAACGAATCAATGAAAACATCAGTTTAGCTTTTGGTGGTGAATATCGTTTTGAACAATATAAAATTGAAGCAGGAGATGAAGCGTCTTATATCGGATCAGGATCAGAGTCTTTTGTAGGATTTTCTCCATTGAATGCTGTAAAAGGAGACCGTCATTCCGTTGCGGCATATATTGACGGAGAATTAAAATTTGGTCATTTTACAGCAGATTTAGCGGGACGTTTCGAAAATTACTCTGATTTTGGAAGTACAGTTAATGGGAAATTGGCGATGAGGTATGAATATGCTAAAGGATATTCTATTCGTGGAGCTATTTCTACAGGATTTAGAGCGCCTTCGTTACAGCAAAAATACTTCAGCAATTCTTACACAGATTTATTCTTGAATGATAATGGCGACCAGGTTTTGGTTACAAAAGGAATTATCAGAAATGAATCTGAACTTTCAAGAGAGATAGGCTTGGATAAGCTGAAAGAAGAAAAGTCAATCAATGCTAGCCTTGGTTTAACTTTTCGTCCGACTTCAAAATTATTCATCACATTGGATGGGTATTTTATAAAAGTTGATGACCGTATTGTTTTGACATCTGATATAACAGATCCTGCATTAGAAAAATACAATGTCGCGACTGCACGTATTTTTACCAATGCGATAGATACCGAGACAAAAGGTGTAGATTTGGTTATTTCATATGATACCCGTTTAGGTAAAGGGAAACTGAATGCGAGTTTATCAGGAAACATTAATGAAACGAAGATTGTAGGTTATCATTTTCCAAAAGCATTAACTATTCCGACGAATGAATTTTTTGGACCGGATCAAGTGAACATTATCGAATCATTAAGTCCTAAAACAAAAGCTACTTTAGGATTGAATTATACGATTTCAGGATTCCATTTTATGGTGCGTAACACGTATTTCGGAAAAGTTGTAAAAGATGGTTACCCTTGGGGAAGTATACAAGAGCATACAGGAAAAGTGGTGACGGATGCTTCGATTGGATATGATATCACAAAGAATTTTAATTTCACAATAGGAGCAAATAATCTTTTTGACGTGTTCCCGGATAAACAGGTGTACGAAAATTCATATTACGGAGTGTTTCCGTATGCGCCGGTTCAAATGGGGATGACAGGAGCATATTATTTTGCTCGAGCAAGTTTTAAATTCTAATAAAAATAATAATCAGCAAGTGTCAATTTTAATGTAAATTAAACATTTCAATTGACACTTTTTTGTGTATGGCACATTCTAAAATTGGTTGGAAGACCGCAGCAGCATTAGTCATTTCGAATATGATAGGAACTGGGGTATTTACCAGTTTAGGTTATCAAATATCGGATCTTAAAAATACGACTTCCATCTTATTGCTTTGGTCAATAGGAGGGGTGTTGGCGTTGATAGGGGCGTTTATCTATTCGGAGTTGGCATCAAAATTTAAACAATCCGGAGGAGATTATATTTACTTGTCACGAACATTTCATCCGCTTTTTGGTTATTTGTCAAGTTGGATTTCCTTGTTCGTAGGTTTTTCGGCGCCGATTTCATTAGCGGCATTGGCAATGGGAAAATACCTCAATGTGTTTGGACTCGAATTAGGAAAAGAGTTTGCGATTGCAATGATTGTGATTGTAGCAGTTTTTCAATCATTTAGCTTAAATTTAAGCAGTAAATTTCAGAATATATTTACGGTCTTAAAAGTCGGATTTATTATTATTTTAATTGCTTTAGGCTTTTATTTTGCCCCGGCAGTAGAACCCAATGCAGTACTTTTTGATTCAACTTGGAAAAATGAATTGTTGCTTCCTGCATTTGCAACTTCTTTGGTTTATGTAACATTTGCATATACCGGCTGGAATTCAGCTTCTTATATTATTGAAGAGATCGATCGCCCAAAACGAAATTTGCCGAAAGCGTTATTTGTAGGAGTTATTTTTGTGACAATTTCTTATGTTTTACTGAATTTTGTATTTCTAAAACATGCATCTTCTGCTGCTTTAGAAGGACAAGAAAATATCGCAAATATTTCATTTGGGAATTTATTAGGCAATCATGTTAAATGGGTGAGCTGTTTTATTGCGTTGCAGCTAATAGCGACAATTAGTGGGTATTTATGGATTGGTTCCCGGCTAACACAGGCAACAGCCAGAGAAAATAAATTGTGGAATTTCATGGCCAAAGAAAATAAAAACAGAATTCCTGTTCGGGCAATTTGGGTTCATACCACAATAAGTATTTTTCTGATTTTTTCAGGTGATTTTGAAGTGATCTTCACATACACCTCTTTTGTGCTGCAGATTTTAGCAACCTTAGCGATATGTACAGCTTTTTTTATTAAACGGGATGAATTAACCATCATTAAAAGTAGGTTTTTTTATGTATTACCTGCTGTTTTTCTAATGTTTAGCTTATACATCTGTTATTTTGTTTTGATGCAAAAGCCAAAGGAAAGTCTATTTGGTTTAGGAATTATCGCATTAGGAATTATTTTGTTTTATGTTGATAAACGCATTGATTCGAAAGATATAGAATGACAAAAGCGAGATTAATTTTTTCCCATTAGTTTTTAGATTGTCTCTTTTAAGTTGTCTGAAATGGATAATTATTTATTATATTTTCTAATAAAAGAAATTTTTTCTTAAAATAGAAAGAGTTTGAATGATTTTTGTAATTTTGCCTACTCAAAAACTAAGAATTAAATACAAATCAATAAAATGGCAAACATTACATTTACAATGATTAAGCCTGATGCGGTTGCAAAAGGACACATCGGAGATATTTTAAAAGACATTACTGACGCTGGTTTCAAAATCAAAGCGGCTAAAATGACTCAATTAGCGAAACAAGATGCAGAAGCATTTTACGCTATCCACAAAGAGCGTCCTTTTTTCAACGATTTAGTTGAGTTCATGACTTCTGGACCAATCGTTGCTGCAGTTTTAGAAAAAGATAATGCAGTTGCTGATTTCCGTACGTTAATTGGTGCGACTAATCCAGCTGAAGCTGCTGAAGGTACAATTCGTGCTAAATATGCAGAATCTATCGATGCGAATGCTGTTCACGGTTCTGATTCTGATGAAAATGCTGCAATTGAAGCTGCTTTCCACTTTGCTGCGAAAGAGATTTTCTAATCAAAATAAGTAGATCAAACATATCATAAATCCTTCCGAAATTCTTCGGAAGGATTTTTTTTGGCTTAAAATTTACTTACCTTTAAATCAAATTCTAAAAAATGAAAAAAATAATTTTAGCCACATTTACAATCGCAGCATTTGTTGTGTCAAGTTGTAAAAGCGAGACAGAGTCAGTGAAAAATGAAGTTGAGAATACGACAGATTCTTTGAAAGTTGAAACGAAGACGGCCGAGAGTTCTATTCAGTTCGAAGGAACCTACAAAGGAATTTTACCTTGTTTCGAGAAAGATTGTAAAGAGGTTGAAATGGAAATCAGATTGTTACCGAATAAAGGATATGTTTATTCGACAAAACGTTTAGGACTTGATAAAGATGCAATGATGACGACCGGTACATTTCATTTTGAAGAAGATGGAAATACAATTGTTTTTCCGGAAATTGCGAATGTGCCGAATGCTTTTTTAGTGGAAGAAGGGAAAATTAGCCAATTGGATAAAGACCAAAAGAAAATAGAAACAGCAGATTCTACCAAATTTGAGCTAAGAAAAGAATTAAAATAATAAAAAAAGGTTTCATATTGAAGCCTTTTTTTATTGTCAAGCTGAATGTTTCTCATTATTCTATAAAGCGTGCTTTTGAAACAAGTTCAGAATGAATTTATTTCCAGTTCGATCTTATTTTAATTCTAATCGACACACAAAATTTATTTGTTGGTCTTTTACAATTTTAAACTGAATGAGTTTTTCACTTTCTGATTTCTGAATTTCGATTTCATCATGTAAACTTAATTCTTTCAGGAAGTTCATATCAATAGCTTTAACACGATGTTCCAATATAATTTCGGGATCAATAGTATTCAAGCACCATTCTAAATATTTGGTATTATTCGCATGTCTCACAATATCTAAATCCGAAAACTGTATTTTATAATGTATAATTTCTGTCGGTTCAAAAGCTGTATTCAGGATAGAATTTTCAACTTTTGTTGGTTTCAAATCAGGAAATCGTTGAATATGGGATGAATCTAGTTGTAGAATATCCGGACGACGTTTTTCGGTATTGAAAACCGCCCACAAACTTGAAGCACCAATCAGTTTTTTTCCATTTCTCTCAATTGTAAAATCACGGATTGATTTAGCTCCTTTCAAAACTTCAATCCATGTTTTGACTTCAACAAAATCTGTCCAGGAAGGTAGTTCATCGATTTCTATTCTAAGACGATTCATTACCCAGGACTGATTTGATTTTTGCAAATCAAAAAAACCAAGGCCTCCTTTTATCGCATGTTCAGAAGCGGTTAATTGAAAAAGATTGGCCATTTCTGTCAATTTCATTTTTCCGGTCGGATCGCATTGTGAGAAATAAATTTCCCAATTCTTAGCATAAATTGATTGAAAATCTTCTGCTATTGGCATTGAAAAAATCTTAAGTGATGAGTTTTTTAAATAAAAGGAATTAGGAAAATAATTTCTTTTTCATATCAGCCATCATTACAGCAGCAACACCAGCTTCTACACCTTTGTTTCCGTGTTTTCCTCCAGAACGATCAATTGATTGTTGTTCGTTTTCATCTGTTAAAACACAAAAAATAATTGGCATATCATGTTTGATATTCAGTTCTTTTATTCCTTGTGTTACACCTTGACAAACATAATCAAAATGTGCAGTAGCTCCACGAATCACACATCCTACAACGATTATTCCGTCCAAATCAGGATGAGTTTGTGCAACTTTGTCAGCTCCGTAAATCAATTCAAAACTACCAGGAACTTGATACAAGGTTACATCTTCCGGGGATGCTCCTAAATCGATAAGGGTATCTTTTGCACCATCTCTCAAATTGAAGGTGATATGATTGTTCCATTCAGAAGTGATGATTGCAAATTTTGAACCTGCGACATTTGGTAATTCAGCTTTGGTATATTGAGATAAATTTTTATTTTCTGTTGCCATTTTGTATATAAATTGATTGGTAAAATTACAAAAATGATTCTGGATAAGCTTTGATTTGAATCAATAAAAAAAGCCGAACAATTTGTTCGGCTTGTAACGATTATTTGAAGTGAATTATTTTGCAGTTTCTGCAGCGTATTTTAAACGCTCAATAAATTTTGCAGTTTCACCATTGTTTGCATTTGGATATTTAGCCTCTAAAGCTTGGAAATAGTTTAATGCATCTGCATTTTTACCTAATTCCATTGCAATTTGACCTGCTTTTGTGTAGTAAGTTGATTGTAAAGTTTCAACTTCTGTTGCTTCAGCTGCTTTTACGTAGTAAGGCAGTCCTTCTTCCATTTTGTTAGAAGCGACTAAAGCATTTCCTAGCATCCCGTATTTTTGAGCAAGCATTACCTTATCATCTGTATCAAAATCTTCTAATAATTTTACAGCAGATGCATAATCGCCTAATTTATAATATGAACTAGCTGCTTTGAAGCGTGCTAAATTACCAGCGTCAGTATTTCCATATTCATCTACAATTTGTTGTAAACCCTGAAAACTTCCTGCACTTCCATTAAGCGCTACATTGATAGAATCTTGGTCGAAAAGACGTTCTGCTTGAACCATTTCTTTGAACGCGTCTTCTGACTTAGGTTCAACGACTAATTTTAAGTAAGCAAAATAACCTAAAACAGCTACAATAATTACGCCTAAACCAATACCAATTGCTTTAGCATATTTTTCAACAAAATATTCGACGTTGAAAGCTGTTCTATCTAATTTTTCTACGAATTGCTCTGTAGCAAATTCTTCTTTTTTATTATTTTTTGCCATTTTAATAATTTACGAGGTTGCAAAAATACAATTTGGAACAAATATATCCAATAAATTTATTTACAAACAACCTTTTAGAATAAATATGCCACAGATAAGTTTAACATTTGTGGACGATTTTCTGTTTGAAATTGTCTGCCATCAGAGTTAACAATTTCAGAACCGATTTTTCCTAGACCAAATTCGTAACGTAAATCGAACAATAATTTAGAAACCTGTACGCCTCCGCCAATTTGCATTCCGACATTAAATTCATCTTGTTTTGCTTTAGTAAACTCTTTCACAGAAAGTTTATCGTCAAAATAATAAGAGAAAACAGGACCTGCTTGAATGTGCGCAATTCCTAAAAACCTTTTCCCAACATTTACAGGAATATCCATACGTTTTTTAGTAACATCAAAACTTTCTCCTTCAATATTGTATTCATTTTTGAATTGCGTATACAGTAATTCTGGTTGAATATAAATTCCGGCTAAAGAAATTCTTGCTAAAGCACCCGCCTGAAAACCAGCTGCAGCTTTACCTTTGAAAATATTTCTTGTTGCGTCGTTCCACACTTCTCCTTTGTCGGTGTTGAAGACAGCTCCTCCTTTAAGTCCAAAATTGATATTTTGAGCCATTGCAAAATTTGCAGTTAAGCCGATAAATGCAGCTAAAATTAATTTTTTCATAGAATTTTTATTTTTATTGATTTTTATTGTTTTTCTTTTAATAGAGCTTCTCTCAATTTCTTGAAAAGATTTGACGAATATACAAAATCAATTACATTCGGATTATCAGCCACTAAAATCTCTTCTTTCGTCCCTTCCCATTCTAAGAAACCGTTTTTAAGAAATACGATATGGTCACCGATTTCCATCACCGAGTTCATGTCATGTGTATTCACAACCGTCGTGGTATTATATTCTTTTGTAATGTCATAGATTAACTGGTCGATAACTAATGCAGTTTTAGGGTCTAAACCAGAGTTTGGTTCATCAGCAAATAAATATTTAGGATTATTTACAATCGCACGCGCAATAGCTACACGTTTTTGCATTCCTCCAGATATTTCTGACGGATATTTTTTAAGTGCTGTACGGGCAATTTCTACACGGTCTAATACTTCTCTCGCACGTTTTTCCGCATCTGCATTTGACATAGTTGAAAACATTTCCAAAGGGAATTTTACATTTTCTACAATATTCATCGTGTCATATAAAGCTGATCCCTGAAAAACAACTCCGATTTCTGAACGCAAGCGTTGTTTTTCTTTGTAATCAAATTCAATCATGTTATCACCTTCGTACAAAATTTGTCCAGAGGTTGGAGTTAATAATCCAATCAAGTTTTTAAGAAAAACAGTTTTTCCGGAACCACTTTGACCAATAATCAAACTAACTTTTCCTTTCTCGAAAGTCACAGAAAAACCTTTCAGTACTTCAACTGCATCAAATGATTTTCTGATTTCTTTTACTTCAATCATTAGCTTAAAATTGTTTGTGTTAAAATTAAATTGATTACAATAATCGCTACAGATGTCCAAACGACTGCTGTTGTTGCAGAGCGACCAACTTCTAAGGATCCACCTTTTACTTTATAACCGTAATAAGCTGGAATTGTTGCAATAACAAAAGCGAAAACCATTGTTTTAACAAATGTATAAACAAACAATTTTGTTGCCATATTCATTTGTAAACCGGTAATAAAATCGGCTGCAGACCACATTTTTGTAAAAACGCCAATGTAATACCCCCCTAATAGCCCAAATCCAATGGAAATCATGACTAATAATGGGTTAAAGAATACACATGCTATAATTTTTGGTAAAATTAAAAAGTTAGCTGAATTAATTCCCATTACATCGAGTGCATCAATTTGTTCTGTAACACGCATAGTCCCGATACTCGAAGCGATGTAAGAACCTACTTTACCAACTAAAATCAGCGACATAATGGTAGGTGCAAATTCTAAGACTAAAACTACTTTTGTAGCATAACCGATATAGGAATCTGGCACAGGAATAGCAGCTCCTTGGAAGTTTTGTGCCATTTGTATCGCAACTACAGCTCCCATAAATGTTGAAATAAAGGTCACAATTCCTAAGGAATTGACACCTAAATCATATATTTCCCTAACAGTCAGTTTCCAGAAAACTCCTATTTTTTGAGGTTTACTAAATACTTTACCCATAAGCATAAAGTACGACCCTATGTTTGCAATTAATTTCATTACGACAAAATTAATATTTTTATTGGAAAGGCTTTTTATTTATCTTGCACAATGTGAATTTAGAACATTTAATTTCTTATCTCCCTACTCATGCAGACTTGTATGTGAAAAAATGGTTGGAAAATCATTATATCACACTTAAGATTACAAAAAGAAGAGAAACTAAGTTAGGAGATTATCGCAAATTGATCGAAAATAATCGTCATCAAATAACGGTAAATGGCGATCTTAATCCTTATGCTTTCTTTTTTGTATTTACACATGAAGTAGCTCATCTCAAAACATTCGTCCAGTTTGATTCCCGGAAAATAAATCCTCACGGAAAGGAATGGAAGACTATTTTTGGACATTTGTTATTAGAATCGCTCCATATCTATCCAAAAGAATTACAACCTTATATTCTTCATCACGCAAAACATCCAAAAGCGAGTTTAGGAGCTGATATTAATATCTCAAAATATATCATTGATGATAAAAATCCTGCTCAAACTTATTTAGAAGATTTAGAGGATGGCACAATATTTTCAATAGGAAAAAGAGTCTTTAAAAAAGAATCCAAACGGAAATTAAGGTATCTTTGTTTAGAGTTGAAAACCAAGAAAAAATATTTGATCAACGCGACTGCAACTGTAAATAAACTTTAAAAAACAATCATGAATAATAAAGATAATTATGCTATTATCCTTGCTAGCGGTACTGGAGTGAGATTATGGCCTTTGAGTACAATAAAAAAACCGAAACAATTTCATGATTTACTAGGAATCGGAAAAACATTTATTCAATTAACATATAATCGATTAAAAAAAGTTGTTCCAAAAGAAAATATATTTGTTGTGACAATTCACGATTATAAAGAAATTGTAAAAGAGCAACTTCCTGAATTTGATGAAAATAATTTTATCATAGAACCAAGGGTAATGAACACGGCAGCGTGTAATTTACTGGCTGCGATGACAATTCAACAGATTAATCCAAATGCAAAACTGATTATTTCTCCTTCAGACCATTTCATTTTTGATGAAGAAGAATTTGCTGAAAAAGTGAAAATAGCATTTGAAGATGCTGATAACGACCGATTAATTTCTTTGGGCGTTGCACCTACGAGGCCGGATGTTAATTACAGTTATATCCAGTTTATAGAACATCCAACTCCTATTAAAAAAGTAAAATCTTACATCGATAAACCTGATCTTGAATTTGCAGAATCTTTTATCAAAAGTGGGGAATTTATTTGGAACACAGGGATTCTTATCTGGTCGGTGGATAGTATTATAAAGGCATTTAAATTATATTTACCTTCGACGCAGGAAACATTGAAAAAGTATTTTGATCTTGATCAATCTTTGCAAAATACAGAAACCCTAAAACCAATTTACACGACGTTGGACGTCACTTCAATCAACAAAGGTATTTTAGAGCAAGCAGACAATGTGTATGTCATTCCTACAACTTTTGGTTGGAGTGATATAGGAACCTGGTCTGCAATCAACGAAAAGTATAAATACACAGGCGAAGACCAAGATGATAATCAGAATACATTATTGTGTAAACATTTTTCGGGCTACAATGCTCAGAATAATTTCATTTATTCAACAGAAGATAAAGCTATTATTGTAGATGGATTGGATGGTTATATTGTTATTAATTCAGAGAAAGGTTTATTGATTTGTCCGCGAAGCAATGTACAGTACATCAAAACATATGTAAGTGATTTGAAGTTGCAGAAAAATGGAGAAAAATATTGTTAAATAAAAAAGAGCGACTCATAATTATGAGTCGCTCTTTTTTATTTGCTTCTTTTATTTCAATGTAATGACATTCTGACCAACTTTATAACCGTTTTGGTAAATGTCAATTTTGTATTCTCCTTTTGGAAAATCATAATCGACCCAATCAAAAGTTACCCTAGACCCTGACATATTATTGTAATCTACTTTAACGCGGTCCGAATAGTCAATAGAACTTCCTGAACGTAAAGTTGTTTCTCCGGAGTTTGCACCTTTAAACTTTCCTATTTCTCCATTTGGTTTATAAACTGTGACGTATAACTCTTTGATTTCAGAAGTTGCATTTAGGTTTTTATCTAAATCAAAAGATACTCGAACTTTATCAATTCTTCGTGCTCTTGTTGTTTCAATTTCTTTTCCACTAGACTTTACGCGTAAACCTGTGATGGTATAGTTGGAAATTGACAAAGTAGAATTAGTTTCTTTGATTAAGTTTTGATGACTTTCTTTCTCTTCATTCAAATGCGTTTCAACAGCTTGTTTTTGATCTGTTAAATTTGAGTTTTGAGAAGTTAATTCAGTGTTTTTATTCGTTAATTTTTTGTTTTCATCTTTCAAACGAACAATTTCTTCTTTGTACACTTTAATATCAGCTTGTAAAGACGTAATCAAGCGTTTTGCACGATTTAATTCGTCGCCGGTAATGTCTTCTTTATTAAGAATCGCTTGGATTTCCTTTTGCTTTTCTAAAATTAATCGGTCTTGATAGCTTAATGATGAATCTTTTTTTACAACACGAGTTTTTGCATCATCAAAATCAGCTCTGACGATACGTAATTCTTGTTTTAAAATTTCTCTGGAACGCTCCAAATCATTGATATCACTTTGCATTTCTATTGAATTCTTTGCATTAGCTTCTTTAGAATAAACAATATAGCCAATAGCCAACAATAAGGCTACAGCCAAAACGGCAATGATGATATTCTTGACGAATTCGTTTTTATGCTTAGGATTAGTAGAGGGCTCGAGATCTTTATATTCAGTCATTATTCATTAATTCGAGGAATAATACAAGCTACAAAAATTAAACCATTCTCATAGCTTTTAAAAATTCTTTAGAAATTTAACATTCGGAAATGTTGGTAAAAATAAATCAAAAATCAAATAACACTAAATTAATTGCTTTCTTTTTTTATATCTCCTGAAATTTCATCCAATTTATTTTCTGCTTCCGTTTTCAATTCTTCCGCTTTTATTTCCAGTTCAGTTTTTTCTTCTTTTACAGAGTCTTTTAAGTCAGAAATTTTTTCTTTTACAAAAGCACTTGTTTCTTTCATTTGCTTTTCCGCAATATCTTTTACATCTTCATAGTCTTTTTTTGATCTTTCTTTAAAGTCTTTCGCTGCTTCTTTTGATTGTTCTTTCAGTTCTCCGGATGCGTCTTTGAGATTATTAATTGTTTTCCGAGCAAAATCTGACGCATCATCTGCAATGGATGATCCTGTTTTTTTGACAGTTGCAGA
Organism: Empedobacter brevis NBRC 14943 = ATCC 43319; assembly: GCF_000382425.1. Lineage (GTDB taxonomy): Bacteria > Bacteroidota > Bacteroidia > Flavobacteriales > Weeksellaceae > Empedobacter > Empedobacter brevis. Next base: position 277,870 of record NZ_KB908292.1, on the reverse strand, counting down.
TACATCATCAAATTTATCTCCTGCAACATCTATTGCTGTTTCAGTTTTTCCTAAAATTCGTTTCAAAAAAGTTCTAAGTCCCATAATAATTTATTTTGTTGATTATTTTCACTTTAAATTTACTGCATCATTCACTATACTAGGATGAATTAAATTAAATTTTTATTTAAAAATATGAATTTCAAATATTTTCAACGGTTTTGTTTCGGAATTTTCATTTTAAGTTTACTTGCTGTTTTCAGTTGTAATCCAAATAAAAGTCAAGCCGAACAAAATCAACACACATCTTCTGATGTGATCTCCTTCAAATATTCGACCAAAAACAAAAATTTTGTCAGCGCTCATCGTGGAGGAAGCGGCATAAAAGGTTTTCCGGAAAATTGCATCGAAACGTTTGACTATTTAGCTCAAAAAGGGATCCAAATCTTTGAGATAGATGTTGCAGAAACAAAAGACAATCAATTGATTTTAATGCATGACAATTCGTTGCAGCGGACAACTACAGGACGACAAGATGTCAATCAAGTTGATCTGAAAATGATTAAGGAATACTTTTTGGTAGATGATTTCGGACAACAAACCTCTTATAGAGTACCGACATTTGCAGAAGCATTAAATTGGGGGAAAAGTAAACCAATTTATTTTATGGTTGACATTAAAAAAGGTGTTGATTATCGCGATATTGTTTCGACAATAGAACAAACGAATATGCAAAAGAAGGTTGTATTGGTAACGTATACAGTTGGCCAGGCAAGAAAGTTGCATCAACTTGCACCAAATATGTTATTGTCTGTTTCCATGCGAAACGAACGTGAATTGAATGAAATGATTAATAGTGGAATCCCGACTGACAAGATGGTTGCCTTTACGGGAACTCGTCGCAACGAAAAGTCATTTTTAGATAAAATTCATGACAAAGATATTTTGGTTATTTTTGGAACATTAGGCAACTTGGATAAAAGTGCTTCGACAAGAAATGGACAACTTTATCGCGATTTAGAAAAAGACGGCGTGGACATTTTTGCTACAGACAGAGCGTTGGATGTCCATCAAACAATTAATAAGAATTAAATGGAGACAATATCACTTAAGGATTCAAACTATTTCTCAAAATTGATGTTAAACTATATCAATCAAGATGATAACTTAAAAGAATTCTATCATTTATATCCAACAAAAAAAAACTATATCGAACAAGCAAAAAACAAGCTTGAACATTATAAAAACAGAGGAATTCTTGTTGAACAAATTTCGAAGCAATTGAGTCATTTGGAATTGTCGAAGAAACAACAGAAAAATCTCAAAAAATTAGCGGAAAACAATACTGTTACCATTACAACAGGACATCAGTTAAATTTATTTACAGGACCTATTTTCTTTTTTTATAAGATTTTGCAAGTGGTTAAAGCGTGCAAAGAATTGAACCAAGAACAAGATGAAATTAATTTTGTTCCAATGTTTTGGATGGCAACAGAAGACCATGATTTTGAGGAAATCAATCATTTCAAATTTAGAGATCGAATTATTCATTGGGAAAAAGATTTTGGAGGACCCGTTGGACGTTTATCGACAGAAGGATTGAAAGAAGTTTTCAACTCTTTTTTGACACTTTTACCGAATGGAAAGAAGAAAACAGAACTTCAAAATTTAATTGAACAATCTTATTTATCGAACGAAAAATTAACTGATGCTACACGGAAATTGGTGCATTTGCTTTTCAAAGATGAAGGATTGTTGATGATTGATGGAGATGATAAAGAGTTAAAAAGAGTGATGGTTCCAGCTTTTGAAGAGGAATTAGTCAATTCAATCGCTTTTAAAAAAGTGATTCCTCAAAATAAAAAATTAGAACAATTAGGTTATTCGATTCAGGTAAACCCACGTGAAATAAACTTATTTTACATCAAAGAAAATAATTCGCGTGAACGTATTGTGGAACAAAACGGAACGTATTTTGTCAATAACACTTCAGTCAAATTTTCGAAAGAAGAAATACTAGCTGATTTGTACCAAAATCCAGATAAATTTAGTCCAAATGTGATTTTGAGACCGTTGTATCAGGAAACAATTTTACCAAATGTTGCTTATGTTGGTGGAGGAGGTGAAATAGCTTATTGGTTGCAATTGAAAGAAATGTTCAATCAGTTTAAGGTTGATTTTCCACTTTTGGTTTTGAGAAATTCATTGTTAATCAGAACTGGTAAACAATACGAAAAACAACAAAAACTGAAAGTGTCAAATGAAGATTTATTTTCAAGTAGTTTGGCTATTACGAAAAGCCAATCGATGGCTTCTTCAGAGATTGCTCCAAAACTTCCTGAATTGGAAGAAGAATTAAAGAGTATTTTTAATCGTTTGGAACATTTGAGTTCGTTAACAGAGTCTTCTTTTGCTGATATGATACAAGCGCAACGTACAAAACAATTGAAAGGTTTTGAGAAAATCAAAAAACGTTTGGTGCATGCAGAAGTCAAGAAGAATGAAGATTTACTGAAAAGAATTGAACAATTATTGAATGAACTTTCTCAACAAAATGGACTGCAGGAACGTGTGAAAAATTTTGCTGATTTTGATTACATTGACATCCAGTATTTCATTGATTTTATTGAAGATAGTCTCCAGCCTTTTGCGTTTGAGTTTATCATAAATACATTGAATGAAGAACTTTAAACAAAACATAATTTGTATATTTGACCACGAAAATTCATCTAAATGAAAAAAATATTAGCTTTATTGTTATTTGTCGGAGCATCATCACTTTATGCACAGCAAAAAACGCATACAGTTCAAGCGAAAGAAACCGTTTACGGAATTTCGAAACAGTACGGTGTTTCGCAGGAAGAATTGTATAAAGCCAATCCTAAGATTGAAAAAAATGGAATTCATCCAGGTGATTTGATCGTGATTCCGGGTAAAGGAGCTACGACAACCAAACCAACTGAAGATAATACACCTAAAAGTACAGTTTCGAATGAAACGACTTCGGACGATAATTATTTGTACATTACAATTGAACCGAAAGAAACGGTTTACAATTTGACAAAAAAATATAAAATTTCGGAAGAAACATTAAATTCTCTAAATCCTCAGCTAAAAGAAAGAGGATTAGAAATCGGAGACGTGATTAAGATTCCGAAAACTGTAAATAACAAAGTATTCTCTGTTCCAAAAGGAACTCATTTAATCAAAAAAGGAGAAACCTTGTATACGTTAGCTAAACAGTATAATGTGAGCGTGGATGATTTTTATGCTGAAAATCCAGCTCTGCAGACAGGAGAGAAAGAAGGAATGGTAATTACTATTCCAAAGAAATCAGGTTCTGCCGTTATAGAAGAAAATACGATAAATTATGTGGTTCAAAACGGAGATTCTGCTTATGGTATTTTAGAGAAATACAATACGAATTTAGATGAATTGCTGCGTTTAAATCCTGATTTAATTAATGGTTTAAAAGCTGGAATGACATTGAGAATTCCATTGCAAAAAGGAGCAAAAATTATTAAATACGGAACAGCAGGTAAGTTGAAACGTGCAAGTGACAATGAAATTAATATTGCCATTATGCTCCCTTTTGATGTCGCGAATAATCCACAATTGAAAAATTCGCAAGCCATGCAATTTTTCACAGGTACAAAGTTAGCTTTGACTCGTTTGGCAAAAAAAGGAAAAAGTGTGAATGTTAAAGTTATTGATACTAAAAATGGCTCTTTACATGATATTTTATCGACAACAGATTTTAGCAAAACAGATGCCGTTATCGGACCATTGAATACTTCCGATGTTACCGAAGTGGCGAATTTCTTTAGTAATTCAGGTATCCCTGTAATTTCTCCTTATGCAAATGATGACTCATTAAATTCTTTTAATGATTTATTGATTTCTAATCCAAAAGATGAAGTAATTGCTGATCAAATTATTGAAGAAATTGGAAAAAACTTTGCCGGGGAACAAGTTTATTTGTTGACAAATCGAGACGACCAGGAATTAGCAAATTATACCAAGAAACAACTTGAAAAACAGTTGAAAGCGAATGTTGTGATTGTTGATAGTGCTACGAAAATTGTGCAACCTCACGATAAAGTAAATAACGAAGATTATTATACACCAATTATTACGGTTTTAGTTGGTGATGATGATACTTTGGGTAGACAGTATTTAGAAAAATTAAAAACATTTAACAAGGATAATATCAAAGCCTACGGAATAAAATCTGTTTCGGTGTATGATGTTTATAGTTCCGAAAATGCAAAAAATATTGATGCTTTCCGTGAATTTGGGTTTGTATTCAGTACGGCACGTTTAATCAATACAAGAGATACAGAGGTACAAAGTGTCATTAAAGATTTTAAAGAAGTGTATTGTGAATTTCCTACGCGTTACGAACAGTTGGGGTATGATGTAACCTATGATATTGTTGATCGAATGAATAATAAAGGAGATGTGACAAACAATATTAGTTCTGAAAATACGCGTTTGGCTTCTAAATTTGCATACAAAAAATTAAGTGGAAACAAAGCTTACACAAACGATGCGAGCCGAATTGTACGTTTACCTAAAAAATAATTTTATATTTTATTTTCATATAAAAAGCGATACTTAAGTATAAGTATCGCTTTTTCTTTTTTCAACAATTGGAATAAAAATCATGAAATGGGTGGATTTTTTTTAAATTTGAAAATGCACAAACTTAAAGACAACTTACTTGTAAAAGTAATTCTTGCCATTGTACTTGGAATTGCATTAGGCGGAATTATTCCGGAAGCTATTGGTCGTATATTTATGACATTCAACGATTTTTTTAGCGAATTACTTAACTTTCTTATTCCTTTAATTATCGTTGGGTTAATCGTTCCGTCCATTGGAAGGTTAGGACAAACTGCAGGGAAACTCTTATTAACAACAGTTTTAATAGCTTATGGTTCAACGATTTTTTCAGGTTTATTAGGTTATTCTGTGAGTATGTCTGTATTTCCGAGTTTATTAGAACATCAAACTGGACAATTGAATCTGGTTGAGAAAGCAAAAGAATTTACACCTTATTTTTCAATAGAATTCCCTCCGTTATTTGAGGTGATGCCGGCTTTGGTATTTTCCTTTCTTTTCGGAATAGGATTATCGCGATTAAAAGACTCAACTTTTGGTAAATTTGCAGCCGATTTTGAAGAAATCATCACGTACTTGATTCAACATTTAATCATTCCATTATTGCCCATCTTTATTTTTGGAATTTTCTTAAATATGTCTTATTCAGGACAAGTAGTGACCATTATGAATGTTTTCTTAAAAATTATTGGGGTTATTTTCGTGCTTCATGTTATTTTATTGATTATTCAATTTACAATAGCAGGAATTGTTGCAAAGAAAAATCCATTCAAAATGCTCAAATTAATGTTACCTGCTTATTTTACAGCTTTAGGAACACAGTCTTCTGCAGCAACAATTCCTGTTACAATAGAACAAGTAAAGAGAATTGGTGTTCGCGAAGAAATTGCTAACTTTTCTGTGCCTTTGTGTGCAACAATCCATTTATCAGGATCGATGTTAAAAATTGTCTGTTGCTGTTTGGCTTTGATGTTGATACAAGGAATGCAAATTGATTTTGTACAATTTTTAGGATTTATCATGATGCTTGGAATTGCAATGGTTGCGGCACCAGGAGTTCCCGGAGGTGCAATTATGGCTGCAATCGGAATTATTGCTTCGATGCTGGGATTCAGTGCCGAAAATCAAGCATTGATGATTGCGCTTTATATAGCGATGGATAGTTTTGGAACGGCGGGAAATGTTACCGGCGATGGTGCAATTACTGTGACCTTGAACAAATTATTCAAAAAAGAAATTCAATAAAAATAATATATTACTCAATAAAAAAGAGTTCCAAATTATTTTGGAACTCTTTTTAGTTTTAAAAATATTATATAAATGAAGAATGTAATTTATTAGAAACCAACTCCACCACCTTGGTTATCTGATTTATTTTGTTGAGCTTCTGCACGATTACGTACTTTTCCTCCAAAATTGTAGGTGAACCCAATGTTCATTGTATGTGCTTCCCAACGGAAATTTCCTGACCCTCTATCTGGTGAATACATTTCTAAACGTCCGTAGAATGTTCTGAAAATATCACTGACACGAGCACTTAATGATGCTTTTCCACCCATAAATGTATAACGAGCGCCTAAATCCATACGCCACATGTCCTGCATTTCTCCTTGAATAAACCTGAATTTTCCTTGGTACATAAAGAAATGCTGTAAACTAATTGCTTTTGTAAGTTTGAAGGTGTTGTTCATACGGGCTGTTAAGCGGTTTGCATCCATTTCTACTAATTCATCGTTTTGTTGAACAACCATTGTATTGTGTGTATAATCTCCACTAATGTTAGACGACCACCATTTTGTTGGGGCAAGATTAAAACTTAGTTCAAAACCATAGGCACTTACCTTGTCATAGTTTTCATAATTCTGAATATATGCTCCGGCAACTTCTTCGTTTCGTAAAACATTTCTGAAGATATTATCTTTGATATGTCTATAGAAAACATTGGCAGAAATGGAGTTTTTGCCAAAACGTTGTAAATAACCAACCTCTAAACTATTTGTGTACTCTGGTCTTAATAAAGGGTTTCCGATACTTGACATCATTGGCGTTGACCATTCCGGAACCGGAGATAGTTGTCCAATTCTTGGACGATCAATACGGCGGCTATAGTTTAAAGAGACTTGTCCTTTTTCAGTTACATCGTACGTTAAGAAAGCAGATGGAAAGAAGTCTAATTTATCTTGATCAATTTTTCCTTCTTCAATAACATTTACCAAATAATCTCCTTTATCTTTAAATTGTTCTGCACGTAGGCCTAACTGCATTCCAAATTTCCCAAATTTTTGACCATAATTAACATATGCAGAGAAAAAATCTCTCGTAAAATTAAAATCAGTACTTGGGTCATAAATTTGTCCTTTTACTAGAATACGTCTATCTGTTAACAAACTATTATCGTTTTGTTCTCTTCTAAATTGTACCCCGGCTTCTATTTTACCACCGTCTTTTATTTGGTTTGTATAATCTAAATTGACACGAATGTTATCCGTTCTATCATCACGATCTTCATAATATTTTTCTTCTTCCGGATAGTAATTATACATATTTCGTAAATCTGTATTTTTTGCTTTCGAGAAGAATGCGTCTAATACAATGTTATGATCTTCTTTATCAAAATCTCGTTTAAAGTTCAAACTATAATCTTGGCTTCTCCAGTCTCCATCATAATTTGAATTGTTAGGATAAAAATTTTGATTAGATGTATTAATCATATCCGAACCAATTTCTCCCGTTCCTTTTCCAAACCATTGATTGGTATAAACTGTTAAAGCTGTTTTGTCATCAATAAACCAGTCAAAACCAATTTTTCCAGCTTGACTTTCATCATTATTTAAAATATCAATTGCACTTCTAAGATTAGTGTCATAATTATTCAAATAACCATGAAATTCACTTGGACGTTTATTGTAACTATAATTTCCGAAAAAATTGAAAGATCCAGTGTTTACATTTGCAGTTAATGAATTATTAAAACGACTTCTTTTTCCTTGTTCATAACCTGTATTTAAAGCGATATTATACCCTTTCTTTTGACCTTTAACCATTACAATATTAATAATTCCGGATTTACCGTCTGCTTCGTATTTTGCAGATGGATTCGTGATAATTTCAACACGTTGAATTTGGTTGGAAGGAATCTGTTTTAATACTTGTGATGCAGACAAAGAAGAAGGTTTTCCGTCGATGTAAATTTTCACGTTTTCATTACCTCTTAACGATAATTCTCCAGTTTGCTGATCAACATTAACAGAAGGTATATTATTCAAAACTGCGGCAGCATCTGCTCCGGAACTGATTAAATCATTCCCGACTTCTACCACACGTTTATCAATTTCGTTGCGGTATTGAGAAACTTCTGCACGAACAAAAGCACCTTTCAACTCTACGGTTTCAGTTTTTGAATTTTGTAAAACAATGTTACCTAAATTTAGTTCGCCTCCTTTTACCTCTGCAGTTGTCACAGATTGTTGATAACCAAATTCTGTAATGATTAAACGGTAGTTGCCATCTTCTAAATCTGGAATTTCGAATGTTCCATCTTCATTGGCATAGACTTCGTCGAACAATTCTTTTGAATCTGCTTTATAAATTTGAATTGCCGCCATACCGACAGCTTCATTTTTTGCGTTTTCAATCTTTCCTTTCACAGGATAGTGTTCCTGTGCAAATCCGTAAATAGAGCAAACGGAGAAAAGAATAGCTAAAGTAATTTTGTTTAATCTCATAGTTAATATTTTTTAACAAGTACTATGTTTTACATAATACATTATCACAGTTGTCACAATTTTTATCTAATTAGACGTTTTAAAAAACGTTTTGTTACAAAATTTTTTATTTTTTTTAAGTACTATGTTTTACATAATACAAAAAGTTGATTAGAGCAACTTTTCCCTATAAGACGCAAAGGAGTCAAAAATGTTACAGCAATTTTAATTTTTTTTTAAAATTTTATTTCCTCGAATGAAAAAGCTACTTTTATCATTCGTTTAATATTAACAAGAAAAATGCTAAAACATTGAGTTCAATTGTCATATTAGGTGCGGGAAATGTTGCATTTCATTTAACTCGTGCATTAATCGAAAACACTTGCAATGTTCGACAAATATTCAATAGAACATTAGAGCACGCTAAAGAAATCGGTGAAGCCAATAGAATTTCTTATACAGATAGAATATCTGAAATAGAAAAAGCAGACATTTATATTATCGCGAGTGCAGATTCTGGAATCGAAGAATTTTCGCATTATATTCCATACGACGACGTTTTGGTCGTTCATACTTCCGGTTCATCTCCTCTGTCAGTTTTGAAAGGAGATTACCGCAAAGGCGTTTTTTATCCTTTGCAAACTTTCTCAAAAGAAAGAACAATGCGCTATGATAATATTCCATTTTTTATTGAAGCTGAAAATCCGGACGATTTAAAAAAGTTAAATGAATTAGGGAGCCGTATTTCAAGTGAAGTACATGAACTAAATTTTGCAAGCCGAATGCAAGTTCACATGACAGGTGTTTGGGCAAATAACTTTGTCAATCACTTGTATTATATAGCGGGTAATATTTGTGAACAAAATAATGTTCCGTTTGATGTATTATTACCCCTGATTCAGGAAACAGCAAATAAAGTAATTGAAATGAATCCGAAAGATGCTCAAACAGGTCCTGCAAAACGTGGAGATCAGATGATTATAGATCGTCATTTAGAGGCTTTACAAAATGATTCGAGATTATTACAGATTTACCAACTATTGACAGATTCAATAAAGCGAGTTTACGAAAAATGATAAGTTACAAAGAGAAATTAAATAACATTAAAACGGTTATTTTAGATGTAGATGGAGTTTTGACAGATGGAAATTTAATTTTATTACCAACTGGCGAAATGGTGAGAACAATGAATACACGCGATGGTTATGCGATGCAATTAGCCATCAAACAAGGAATCAGAGTTGCCGTAATTACAGGAGGAAAAGACGAAGCGGTAATAAATCGCCTAAAATATTTAGGCTTAACAGATATTTATGTGAATAAACGCGACAAAGTGGAAGCTTTCGAAGATTTACTTTTTTCGTATGGTTTGAATCCTGATGAAGTAGCTTATATGGGCGACGATTATCCAGACTTAGCTGTGATGAGTCTAGTAGGCTTGGCATGTTGTCCGAATGATGCGTGTATGGATGTGCGTAAAGCGTCAGAATATATTTCACCAGAGAATGGAGGGAAAGGATGCGTTCGTGATCTATTAGAGCAAATCTTAAAAGTTCAGGACAAATGGTATAATGCCGAAGGTGTCGCTTCGGTATAAGAGAATTTAAAATGTTATTAACAGAAAAATTTAAGGAGGCCAACATTATTTTGGCATCTCAATCGCCAAGACGAAAAGAACTTTTAGCGGGGTTAGGATTACAATTTTCGACAGTTTCACTTGATATTGATGAGTCTTTTGACCGGGATCAATTCAAAAAAGAACAAATCACAGCATATCTTTCTGCAAAGAAAGCAAAGGCCTACTCAGCTATTCAGCCCAATGATTTAATCATTACATCTGATACAACTGTTTGGCTAGATGATGAATCGTTAGAGAAAGCTTCAAATCGTGAAGAAGCTTATGAAATGATAAAAAAATTGAGTGGAAAAACACATTCTGTTTATACTTCTGTTACGATTCGTTCCATTGAAAAAGAAGTGACTTTTTCGGATGAAACACAAGTGACTTTTACTGAATTATCTGATGAAGAAATTTATTTTTATATTGATCATTACAAACCTTTTGATAAAGCCGGGGCATACGGTGTCCAAGAATGGATAGGTTATATTGGAGTAGACAATATGAACGGGAGTTATTTTAATGTGATGGGGCTTCCCACACATAAGCTATATAAAGAATTGATGAAATTTTAGATTATAGAATCCAGCTCCGGCTGGATTTTTTAATAGTGGATTTATTGTATTTTTGTTTTTTATAAAAAAACAATTCTATGAAGGTCGGTTTATATTTTGGATCATTCAATCCTATTCATGTTGGACATTTAATTATTGCGAATCATTTTCAGCAATTTACCGATTTGGATCAGGTTTGGTTTGTGGTTTCGCCTCAAAATCCGTTGAAGAAAAAAAGTTCTTTGGCAAATGAATACGACCGATTAGAAATGGTTGAATTAGCGATTAAAGATTATCCTAATCTTCGTGCGTCGAACATCGAATTCACTTTACCGAAACCTTCGTACACAATTGATACGTTAATTCATCTCAACGAGAAATATCCTGAACATGATTTTGCGTTGATTATGGGTTCTGATAATTTAGATGGAATTTCAAAATGGAAAAATGCTGAGATTTTAATGCGCGATTATCAATTGTATGTTTATCCGCGTCCCGGTTATTCGCAAGAAGAAAATTTGGATAATGTAGAAATGGTCGAAGCACCTTTGATGGAAATTTCTTCTACATTTATCCGAAATGCAATCAAAGATGGAAAAAATATCAAACCAATGTTACCTCCAAAAGTTTGGGAATATCTTGATGGAAGTAATTTGTATGGATGAATTTAATTTGAAAATGTGAGAATTTCTAATTTAATAAAATGGTTAGGTATTGTTTTTTTACCAATTGTATTTGTATTCATTATTTTCGGTTTAATAAAAGACATTACCAAATCTGAAAATGATTTTAAATTAAATCAAGGTATAATTTCTGAAATAGGAATAACAGAAAGAATTAGTAAAGGAACTTCTCATAGAAGCATTACAACAAAAACTGATGTATTCTACATGAAAATTAAAAATGATAACAATAAATATTCTTATTTTGAAAGATTTTCAAATAATTATCAATCAATAATACATGATTTAAAAATTGGTGACTTTGTAAAAATTTATAATGAAGGAATTGATAAAAATCAAAATACAATTTCTATCATTCAGTTAGAAAAAGGCAATCAAATTTTAATTTCAAAATCTATTCATAATAAAAGAAATTATTTTATCATTATAGCTTTTTTAGCATTTCTAATCTTATATGTAATAATAATTTATCGAAAATTAAAAAATCATGACAACACAAGCTACAATCAATAATTTAGACGAATTAGTTCCTTTATTTGATGCGTATCGTCAATTTTATGATAAAAAATCGGATGTAAAAGCTGCTGAAGAATTTTTGAAAGCACGAATTGTAAATAATGAATCTGTTATTTATTTGGTTTTTGATGAGAAAGAAAATGCGGTAGGTTTTATTCAATTGTATCCTTTATTTTCATCCACTCGAATGAAACGTTTCTGGATATTGAATGATTTGTTTGTTTCGCCAGAATTTCGTGGTCAAGGTTTTTCGAGAGAATTGATTGAAAAAGCAAAGAATTTGTGTCGCAAAACAGATGCTTGTGCCATGTTATTGGAGACAAGTGTTACAAATGAGATCGGGAATTCGTTGTATACAAGTGCAGGATTTCAATTGCGCAATGATGCAAATTTCTATGAATGGGAAACCAAATAAATTAATTAAATGATGAAGATTATTACATTAAGAGAAAATAAAGAATATCTGAACAAGGGAATTCAATATATACAAGAAAGTTGGAGCGAGGTTGCTCCGATTATTTATGAAGATTGTATCGTAAATTCGATCAATTCAGAAAATCCGCTTCCTCAATGGTATTTATTAGAAAAGGACGATAAAATTATTGGTTGTGCTGGTTTGATTACCAATGATTTTATTAGCAGAATGGATCTTTATCCTTGGATTTGTGCCATTTATATTACGGAGGAAGAAAGAGGGAATAATTATGCTTCACTTTTAATTGATCAAGCTAAAAAAGATACAAAGAAATTTGGCTTTAGACACCTGAATCTTTGTACAGATCATGTGGGGTATTATGAGAAATTTGGTTTCAAGTATATTGGGCAAGGGTATCATCCTTGGGAAGAAGAATCGAGAATCTATCAGTTGGAAGTTGAGCCAAATTGACGTTTCAATTCATAGATAATCTCTTCTAATCCGTTCAATTTTATTTCGTAAACGGTCGATAATAAAATGCCCAGTTTACCCTTTGGAAAACCACCTTTACCAACAAACCATTCGAGGTAAGATACAGGGAGGTCGCATAATAAACGCCCTTCATATTTACCGAAGGGCATTTTTGTTGTGACAATTTCTTTTAATATTTCGGGACGAAATCCTTCCATTATTTAGCTATAGTTCCTTGGTAAGTAGACATTCCATCTTTGAAATTCTTCGCATTCTTGAACCCTTTTTCTTGCATTTTTTCAGTTGCTAATTTCGCTCGAACGCCAGATTTACAGTAGATGTAATAATTTTTCTTTGGGTCTAATTTCTGAATTTCTTTTTCAAAGCTCGAATTTTTTACATCAATGTTAATTGCTCCGGGAACATGCCCTTCAGCGAATTCCTCCGGTGTACGAACATCCAATAAAATATTCTTTTTATTTTTCAGATTAACTTCCGATGCGTTGTCCAATGTTGACAAGATTTCTTCTTGCTTAGCCTGTTTTCCTTCAATATTTGGTGATTGGTTTGCACAAGAGCTTAAAAATAGTATACCTGTAAGCAGGGCGATTCCTAAAATTTTATTTCCCATTGTATTGATTCATTGTATTACTTAATCCTTGAAAAATAAACGATAAAATAGCATCTGCAGATAAATTTAATCGCTCATTCATTTTTTCGTTTTCTTCTGCAGACCATTCTCCTAAAACGTAATCAACTTGTTTTCCGTCAGAAAATTCGTTTCCTACACCAAAGCGTAATCGAGCATAACTTTGCCCACCTATTTTATTTTGAATATCTTTCAATCCATTATGTCCGCCATCACTTCCTTTACCACGTATACGAATTGTTCCAAAAGGCAGATTTAAATCATCTGTGATGACAAATATATTTTCGAGTGAAATATTTTCCTTTTTCATCCAAAAACGAACTGCATCCCCACTCAAATTCATGTAAGTGTTTGGTTTTAATAATGTCACCGGACGTGCCTTATATTTAAATTGGGCGATATCACCAAAATTAGAAGGCGAGAATTTCGCATCCGCTCTTTTAGCAACTTCTTCAACGACTTTGAAACCAATGTTATGACGAGTGTTTTCGTATTGAGCTCCAATATTTCCCAACCCAATAATCAGATATTTTTGCATGAAACAAAATTACATCTTTTTGCTATGATTCGAAATAAATATTTAACTTCGCTTATAAATCTACTAAATTGGTATAGATTTTGAAAATACATGAAATCGATAAAAAATTATCATGAAAAGAATAATTAGCGTTTTAATATTATTTGTAGGAATTACTGCTTTTTCGCAGAAAATTCCGACGGTGATGAAAACTGAATTTCCGGAGGCAGCCTTACAGGATATAGTGGTAACTTCTGAAGGAGATTCGGTAACCATCGAAAAAGCTTTTTCAAATTATAAAGGACAAATTGTCTTGTTGGACTTGTGGGCAACATGGTGTGGAGATTGTATCAAAAACATGCCTGCATTGAAAGCCTTACACGAAAAAAATCCTGATGTAACATTTGTTTACCTTTCAATGGACAAAACGGAGGAAGCATGGAAAAAAGGGATTGAAAAATATCAAATTGAAGGTCAGCACTTTTACATGGGAAATAATTGGAAAGGTAATTTTGGCACAGGTATTGATTTAAATTGGATACCTCGGTATATGGTTCTTGATCAAAATGGAAAAATTGCAGATTACTACAGCGTAAAAGCAGATGATCCGAAAGTTCAAGAAACAATTGATCGTTTAAGAAATAAATAGTTTATAGTTTACCAACCTGAGGGTGATTGAAATTAAAAAATCAATCACCCTTTTGTTTGATTACTTGTTAGTAATCAGTTGTTTTCGTAGAATCGAAACAAATATTATATATTTTTTTGTAGAGTATTTTTTGTATTAAACTTTTAGTTATTATTGCATTGATTTTAATACCCTTTTTATTTATATGAAAATATGCTTCGTAATGTATCCTTGGGACAAGGTTGAACCAGGTAAAGATACCACAATGCGAATTATCAAAGAATGCGTAGACCGTGGTTTTGAAGTATCCTATTTGACAAAAAAAGATATCTCTATTGCCAAAGGTAAAGTTGTAGGGAACTGCAAAAAGATGATCACTTCAGAAACGGAAGATTGTGTTGAATTTTATCATACCATGAAATTTGAAAGTAGTATAAAAGATTTGACCGAGTTTGACATGATTTTTATGAGGGCAGATCCTCCTATTGATCCGCTTTTACTAAACATGTTGGAATTGATAGAAGAGAAAGTATTCTTCGTAAATAAAATTTCGGGTTTACGTAAAGCAAACAATAAAATCTATGCAGCATCTTTTGATGATGGTGAAGAAACGATTGTTCCTCAGACACTTATTACAAAGGATATTGATTTAATCAGGTCATTTGTAGAAGAAAATAAGTTTGAAAAATTTATCATCAAACCTTTAGATGGCATGGGAGGAAAAGGTGTTATACTCTTTGAACGAAAAAATATTGGTAACTTAAGCTCGATTTGCGATTTTTATATCAACCATACAGGAAATGCCCAACCTATTATTTGCCAAAATTATATAGAGGGAGCAGAAAAAGGAGATGTTCGTGCGATTGTCATTAATGGAGAACCAATTGGTGCTATAATGCGTGTTCCTGCAGAAGGTGATCATCGTTCTAATATTTCAGCCGGTGGTTCTGCAATCCGACATGATATGAATGAACATGAATTAGAATTGTGCCGTAAAATAGGAAAACAGTTAAATGAAGATGGAATCTATTTTTGCGGAATTGATTTGATTAACGGTAAAATGGTTGAATTGAATGTCGTAAGTCCCGGAGGAATTGTTCCTCACAATAATGTAAACAATAACACGGAGATACAAAAACAAATTGTTTCGATGTTATTGGAGAGATATAAAGAATTTAAAGCATGAAAACCTTAAGTATACAGCAAATTTTAGATAACATTGAGAGCGAAATTGTATTTGAAGCATATGCAGAAGACGAATCATTCAAAATAAAAATTGACGAATACATTCCTTATGTTTGCGCTGCAATTCATGATGGCGGGCAGATGCGTGAAGATATTCGCGAAAAATGTTTGTTGAGTAATTACGAGCGATGGTATGAAGAAGATCCGCATACTGCTGAGTTTATCGAAACTTTTCCTGTTCTTATTCAAGGATGTGATTCTCGTTTTGAATATGATTTAAACCGAGGTCCTGAAACTGCTGTATACGAAGAAGCTTGGGGAAAACAAGTATGGAAAGAACCTTTATCAACTTCTCAAAAACAAAAAAGTATCGCGAAACATCATGCTTTTTATGAAGTTTTTGAAGCCTTGATTAAGAAACTTGAATCGAAATTTAAATCATGTTTGGTTTATGATATACACTCGTACAATTGGAAACGTTGGGATAGACCTGTTCCTGTTTTTAATATCGGTTCTGAGCGTGTGGACAATGAACGTTACGGGAAATATGTAGAAAGCTGGCGCGATGAATTAGCAAATATTGAGCTGGAAAACATTCACAATTATTCAGCGATAAACGATGTATTCTATGGTCGTGGATATTTGTTAGAATTTGTGACGACTAATTTTAAGAATACATTGGTTCTGGCAACTGAAGTCTCTAAAATATATTGTGATGAGCTAACAGGAGAATCTTTTCCTGAAATTATCAACCAAATAAAAGAAGGGTTTAAATCTGCGATTCTTAATCATGCTTTTGAATTTGTAAAAACGGAAACGACTTATAAAGTTGGATCTAAACAGGTAAACATTCTGCACAATGAGTTGGAGTCAGATTTGGTGAAAATTGATAAACAATTGTATCAATTGGTTCAAAACTTTGAGTTGTTAAGTGTTATCAATCCTATTAATTTAGAATTTGAGAAGAAAAAATTCCTAGCTTCTAAATATACTTATGAACCTCAATTTAAATACAATCCTTTGAACATTGATCCATTCGAGTTTAAAAGAAAATTGTCCAATATTAAGGTTGAAAAGATAAACGATATCAGTATTCAAAATATGTATGTCGATACGATAAATTCATATTTTGACAAAGTAGATTTGTTAGCCAATCTTGGTACCGATAAATTTTTATACAATTCGTTGCGTTACTTTGGGGAACCTTCGAAAAAAGACATCGAAAATGCAAATTTCATTTTGTATTGCCCAGAGTTTAGAATGGATAAACAAGGAAATTATACAGAAGAAGAAGTCGTGAATCTTTTTAGAAATGCAACAAGTGATTACGGGTTTAAATTTGATATAGAAGTTTCTGATGATATTGCTTCAAAAGCACTTGTAATCAACAGTAAGAAAAAAGTAGTGATTAAACGAGGTGTTAAATTTGATAAACGCTTTACAACTGGTTTAATTGAGCACGAAATTGGTGTACACATGGTGACAACAATGAACTCGTTGGATCAACCATTGAAAATATTTAGCATTGGTTTACCTGTTAATACGTTAACACAGGAAGGTCTGGCAATTTTAAGTGAATATTATTCAGATTCTATTAATCATAGCCGATTAAGAGAGCTTGGATTGCGCGTAATAGCTGTACATATGTTAACGAGCGGAAAATCATTCAACGAAACATTTATGATTTTAATGGAAGAATATAAAATGCAACCTGAAGACGCTTTTTATCTAACAACTCGTGTCTACCGCGGAGGAGGTTTTACAAAAGATGCACTTTATTTAAAAGGGTTGAAAACAATTTTAAATTATGTTGATCAAGGGAGATCATTAGATAATTTATTGATTGGAAAAACATCTGTTGAATACATTGATACAATAGACGAATTGGTGGAACGTAAAATGATTAATAAACCAAAATATTACACGAAAATTTTCAAGAAACACCTTGAAAATCCGGAAATTAATCCAATTTTACAGTATATTTTTAACGGAATAAAAGATTAACAAAAAACTCGCAATTTGCGAGTTTTTTGTTTTTATAGACAATTGATTAAAATCTATTTTAAATGTTTGTTGAGCCAATTTGGTTGATTGAATCATTTAAATCTTTTGGATTTGGTCCCCAGTTATTTGAGCCAGGTTGACTATCAGAAGCTAACCAAACAATAAGAAGTATTAGTCCGACAAGAGGAATAAAATAAACTAACAAAGTCCAACCACTTTTACCTGTATCGTGTAAACGTCTAACAAAAACGGCTAAATTAGGTATAAAAACGGCTAAAGAATAAAGAGGAATAATTCCCCAAGCTAATACACTAAATAAAGCCATTATACTTCTATTTCTTTCTTCTTCAATATTTCCCGAAATTGCTAAAAGTGCAAATAATAGAGCATATAATAAAAAAGTAATTGTAAAATTACATAAAATGAAATACCAAAATTCGCTTCTTCTTGCTCTTCCTGAAAAGTTTGCATAGTTTTTAAAAACTGCTTTTTTATACCAGTCAATCATAATTTTAGGTTTGTTAAATTTTGTTAAAAATATGAAAATTTGTGCGTTATAAAAATTTTAGATAATTCTTTTCTTAAACATTTCCGGTTTATAATTTGTAATAAAAACGCCACAAATAATAAGAATGGTTGCTACTATGAATTTTTTCGAAATTTCTTCATCTAATATTAACCAACCTAAGACAATCGCGATAATTGTATTAAGTTCCAAGACAACAAATATTTTTCCAGGGTGTCCTGAAAACAAAATACACTGTAATACTCTAAACAAGAATTTCTTTAGAGATTATTTTTTAATAGGAATTAAGTTTAAAGAATATTGATATAATCAAAATATGATATTATACTAATGTATTTACTTATATTCCAAATAATTTCTTTTGGTCTTTTATAAATCATATCTTCAATGTTAACAGAAAAGTAGTTGCATATTTCATTCATTAAAATAAAATCTATTTTTTTTACTTTTCCACTTTCAATTTTAGACAATTTACTTTGCGAAATATTTAAAGCGTATGCTAAATCTTCTTGAGAAGTATTAGTAGAGTCTCTTAAGGCTTTTATTTTTAAGCCAAAATCATTTGTATTCATAAAATTTAGGTAGTTTTTTCACAAAAGTATAAAAATATTTACAATGCAATAAACTATAATAGTGTTATTCTTCGTTAAGAAATATTTTATTCGAAATGGAATATTTATTCATTGAAAAAAACAGTTATTTAGTAACCGTAATAAAAATCAAAAATAATTACTATGAATTTAGAAAATTTTAAAGAGCTTAACATTAGTGAGTTAAGAGAGATTGAAGGAGGAGGTAGAATAGGAGCAATAGTTAAAGGAGCTAAAAAACTATGGAGAGCAGCCAAATCTCATGTTGATGATTTTATTGATGGGTGGAATGAAGGATAATTAAGAATTAAAACTATGAAAAATTTAACATTATTAGAGTTACAAGAAGTAAACGGAGGTTGTGCAACTTGTAAAAGTGCAGGAAAAGCAGTGAAAAAAGCTTGGAATCACGTAAAAGATTTTGCGGAAGGTCTTTATGATGGACTTTTTGGTTAGTAATTAATAAAAATAGACAAACTATGAAAAATTTAACATTATTGGAGTTACAAAACATAGATGGAGGTTGTGCTAAATGTAAAGCTACTGGTAAGAAAATAGGAAAAGCTATTAAAGATGCATTACTAATTGATGAAATTACAGATGCTTGGAATGAATTATGGGATTAAAAACCTTATAATATAGCTATTTATAATAAAGTAGGATTCTATCCTACTTTTATTTTTTAAAATGAGACAAACACACATATATATAATACTAGTATTAATATTACCTCATATTTTTTTTTATTTAGGAGAAAATTATGAGCCATTAAGAGTTTTTTCATTTGAGTTCCCTATATCTATACCGCGTTTACTATTATCGCTGTTACTTATAGGTATATTATTACTAGTAAGAAAAGAGAAGAAAAAAATAGAATGAGAGGTTTACATGTTTATACGTCTATAGTTGTATTATTTCTTTTGGTTTTTTGTTCATTACCGTTTATTAAGGTCCCCATATCTGCAACATCTTATGGGATAGTAAATGATTTAAAAAATAATAATCCTATTATTTCTATGGTTGAAGGGAAAATAATTAAATCTAATGTTATTAGAAATAATCAATTTTTTAAAAAAGGTGATACAATAATTGAAATTAATACAGATCAATTAGAAGAATATAATCAATTTCAAAATACTCAATATACAGACTTTAGTTCTCAGTTGAAGGATTTAATAAGTTTATCTAAAGGTGTGTTAAATGATTTGAATACAGGTGTTTATCAAAAACAAGTTAGCGCTTATAGAGAGAAGATTGCACAAATAGAATCGGAACTTAATTTAGCAACAAGAGATTTTGAAAGAGTTAAAAAGTTATTTGATGCTGGTATTTATACTCAAGCAGAATATGATAAAAATTCATTTAAAGTTGAAAACTTAAAGAGACAAATAGGAAATATAAAACAAGAGCAGATTGCTACATGGCAAATTGAAAAAAGGGAGTTAGAAAGAATAATTAGAGAGAATAGAAAAGAAGTAAATACAACAAATAAAAAACTTGACAATTACATCATTAAAAGTCCTGATGATGGTAGATTAATAAACTATTCGGGAATACAGGTAGGAAATTATATTACAACAGGAACACAGGTAGGAATTATATCTCCTGAAAGTACTTTGGTAATAGAAGCGCGAGTTTCTCCTAAAGATATAGGGTTTATAAAGAAAGGACAGTCTATAAAAGTACAAGTAGACACATATAATTATAATCAATGGGGATTGTTATCAGGCAAAGTAATAGAGATTCAAAAAAATATAACGTATGATGAAAAAACTAATGAGCCATACTTTATAGTATTTTGCTCTATGGATAAAAAATTCTTAAAGTTAAAGAATGGATATAAAGCTAATATTGAAAAGGGAATGACTGTAAATGTTCGTTTTTATTTGTTAGATAGAACTATTTGGCAACTGTTATTTGATAATGTAGATGACTGGTTCAATCCGAATTTAGGAAAATGAAGAAAGAAATTTTAATACAACAGCATGATTTCAAAGATTGTGGTGCTGCGTGTTTAGCTTCAATAGGAGCATATTATAATCTTTTTTTACCAATAGCTAAAATTAGACAGCTATGCCACACTGATACTAGAGGAACAAATGCTTTAGGGCTAGTTGTAGGTTTAGAAAAAATGGGGTTTAAGGCAAAAGGAGTAAAAACTGAAGAAAAGAATTTACTACATGTGCCATTACCAGCAATAGCACATGTAATAAAGGATGAAGTATTACACCATTATGTAGTCATATATGAAATAAAAAAAAATAAAGTTATCTACATGGACCCTGAATATGGAGAAATAGTTCAAGATAGCTTTTCAGATTTTAATAAAATATGGACTGGAGTTTTAATTTTATTGGAAAAGAATGAATATTTTGAAGAAAGAAATGAAAAGAAAAGTAATTATAGTAGGTTTTGGAATTTAATAAAACCACATAAATCTATATTAACTCAATGTTTATTAGGAGCAATAGTTATAACTATCTTAGGTTTATCAACTTCTATATATATACAAAAAATAACAGATTATGTACTTATAGATGGGAATACTAGATTATTAAACCTATTATCAGTAGGAATGCTAATCGTTTTATTTTTTCAAATATTAATGGGGTATTTACAAGATATATACATATTTGAAACAGGGCAAAAGATTGAT
Organism: Empedobacter brevis NBRC 14943 = ATCC 43319; assembly: GCF_000382425.1. Lineage (GTDB taxonomy): Bacteria > Bacteroidota > Bacteroidia > Flavobacteriales > Weeksellaceae > Empedobacter > Empedobacter brevis. Next base: position 256,552 of record NZ_KB908292.1, on the reverse strand, counting down.
AAGCATTTAATACTCGGTTATTATAAACATTTATTAGATCTACCACAGCGTTTCTTTGACACAATGAAAATAGGAGAAATAACATCAAGAATTAATGATGCAGTAAAGATAAGAACGTTTATAAATGACGTATCTATTGAATTGTTTGTGAATTTTTTTACTATTATATTTTCTTTTGCTTTGATGTTTACTTATCATTGGAAATTAGCCTTAATAATGTTAATTACTTTGCCACTATATTTTATAATTTATTTAGTAATGAATAAATTAAATAAAAAAGTTGAAAGAGAGTTGATGGAAAATGCAGCTGATTTACAAAGTCAGTTGGTAGAATCTTTAAATTCAATAAAAACTATCAAACAATTTGGCATAGAAAATTATCAAAAAAATAAAACAGATAATCTTTTTTCTAATTTACTTTCAACTATTTATAAATCTGTTAAAAATTCGTTGTTTAGTACCAATTCAACAGATTTTGTATCTAAATTTTTCACTATAATAATTATATGGTCTGGTTCTTTTTTTGTTATAAATAATGAAATTACAGCAGGAGAGTTGTTGTCTTTTTATACTCTAATAGGCTTCTTGACAGGACCAATGAGTTCAGTAGTTAATTCAAATAAAATAATTCAGAGTGCATTAATAGCTTCTGATAGATTATTTGAGATTATGGATTTGGAAAGAGAAGAGGCAACAGAAAAATTTGATATTACTGTTGATAGGATAGGAAATATAAAAATTGATAATATTTTCTTTTCGTATGGAACAAGAAAAGAAATTTTTGAAAATTTCTCATGCTCTTTTGAAAAAGGTAAGATTACTGCTATTGTAGGAGAAAGTGGATCAGGGAAAAGTACCATTTCTAATTTGTTGCAAAACTTATATCCATTAAAAGGGGGGAAAATTTTAATAGGAGATTATGATCTGAATTATATCTCAAATTATTCTTTAAGAAAAATTGTTGCTACTGTTCCTCAAAAAATCAACCTATTTTCAGGAAACGTAATTGAAAATATAGCATTAGGGGAAGATTTTCCTGATATGGAAAAAATTATTTCTATAAGTAAATCCATTGGTATATTAAATTTTATAGAGGAGCTACCTAATGGGTTTCAGACACACTTAGGAGAGGATGGAGCTCTTTTATCAGGAGGACAAAAACAGAGAATTGCTATAGCAAGAGCTCTGTATAAAGATCCAGAAGTTTTAATATTAGATGAAGCCACATCTTCATTAGATTCTGAATCAGAAATTTTTATACAAAAAGCATTACAAAATTTTAAAAATAAGAATAAAACTTTAATAGTAATTGCACATAGACTAAGTACAGTTATGAACTCTGATAAAATAATTGTTATTGAAAAAGGGAGTTTAATGGAAGAGGGGGATCATAATAAACTAATTGAAGCTAAAGGTAAATATTATTCATTGTGGCAAAAACAAATTTTAAATTAGTACTTTCTTTTTTTTTACTATTAATAATTGATGTAAGTGCTCAAGAGAATAAAATTAGGCTTTCATTACAAGATTGTATTGATATAGTAAAAAACGACAATTATATTATTAAAAACTCTAGAATAGATATAAAAGTGTCAGAAGAAAAAATTAGAGAAGCTGAAAAAAATTGGATACCAAATATAAATGCTTATTTTAATAATTATTACAATTTATATTCACATAATCATGATTTAGATGAAATATATTTCCATTCAGATGTTAATTCTCACGAAGCAGGCACAGAGAATCACAATCACAAGGAACATTTTAATAGATTGTATTCTGAATATAAAAATGAGTTTGGTTTAGAGACAAATGTATTGCTTTATAATTATAATTCTCTTAAAATAAAAAAAGAGAAAAGTAGACTTGACAATAATGCATCTATTTATAAATCATTAGATATAGAGAATAAGATTATTATTAGTTTGAACGAATTATATTTTGAAGCTTTGTTAAATAATGAAATTCTGAAAATTTCAGATAATAATGTTAAAAATATTATTGATTTATTTAATATAACACAAAAAAAGTATAAGGTAGGAGTAATAACGAAATTTGAATTAAATCAAGTAAAACAAGAATATAATTCAGCTATTTTTGATTTGGCCGAAAAAAGAATGAATTTAGAATTATCAATTTTTAATTTGATCAATTTTTTGCAGAAAGATTACAAAATACATAATATAGAACTTTCAGAAGATTTATCAAATGTTATGTTTGGTAACATTTTATATACAGAAGAAACTATAAAAGAAACGATCTCAGATTATCCCTCATTATTAGCTGAAAAAAATAATCTTTTTTCTATACAGTATGAAACAAAACTTCTTAAGAATAGGCTTAAACCTAAAATTTTTGGGTTTTATTCTATAGGAAGTAATTATATAGGATCTTTAGAGACTTTAATAAAAAACGACCCATTATTGACCCAATGGAAAAATAATTTTACGAATAGAATTGGAATTGGAATATCTATCCCTATTTTGAATGAGTATTCAATGAAATCTTCTATACTACAAGCCAATTTAAATGAAGAAAAACAAAAAAATGTATTACTAAATGAAGAAAATAATCTTTATAAGTTAATCATGAATGAAATACTTATGTATAATAATGGTATAGAATTAATGAAAATTTCTGAAGAAAAAGTGCTTAATTCTAAAGAAGTCTATGATATGTCTTTCATTGCATACCAATCAGGAGTGATAAATTTATACGACTTGAATAAATCGAGATACGATAACATTGCGAATATAACAGAATTAGCGAATCTTAAAATTAAAAACCTTCTAAAATTAAAAATGATAGAAGTTTATACAAGTGATAGATGAAAGAATATATAAGAGAATTATTTTATTTCTACAAAACACCAAAGGATAGTAAATATTTAGGAGGGACATTGTTAAAAAATACTAAATTTATTGGACTAACGATAGTGTTAGAGTTAGTAATTTTTATAATAATATTTCCATTTTTATATTATATAAGTGAGCAAAAATTTTTACCAGAAGATTTTTCAAAAATTGAATACAAAGATAATACCTTTATTCATACAATAATAATAACGGCTTTTATAATACCTGTTATTGAGGAATTAATTTTTAGGTTGCCATTAAGATTTAATACGTTTTATTCCCTTTTTATTAAAAGATCTATTTGGAATAAAATATTTCCATATATAGTTTATCTAATTCCTTTTATTTTTGGAATAGTACACCTTTCGAATTACGGAAATATTGATTTAAAATTAATATTATTATCTCCTATTTTGGTAGGAAGCCAAATTATAGGGGGGTATCTGTATACTTTCTTAAGAGTTAAATTCAATTTTATTTCTGCTATTTTTTCACATATAATTTGGAATATATTAGCAACTATAATTCCCTTTTGTATTAGTTATTTTGAAAAGCCGTATGTAAAAACTACCAATAATTATGATGTAACCATAGAATATTATGACTACAATAATTTAGATAATCAAAATTTTTTTGTTGATTCTGTTGGTAGTAAAATTTATAAAATACAGGTGTCACAATTTTCTATCAATCATATAGCTGATACAATATCAAATCAGAAGAGAAATAAGATGGATTTTATAATCGATATAAAATTAAACTCTAAGAATGGAATTTCGAAGGAGGACTTTTATGATATTTTAAAAGAGTATGATAATAAAAATAATTATTAAGAATAACCATTAAGTTTCATACAACGGATAAGTTTACTTTTTCTTAAATATTTCCGGTTTATAATTTGTAATAAAAACGCCACAAATAATAAGAATGGTTGCTACTATGAATTTTTTCGAAATTTCTTCATCTAATATTAACCAACCTAAGACAATCGCGATAATTGTATTGAAATAGGATAAAATTGAAACTTGTATCGGAGAGATCTTGGTTAAAGCATAATGAAAGGAGAAAAAGGTAATAACAGAACCAAAAACAGCTAAATAAAGCATCGCTGAAATACTTTTTGTACTCCAATTTCCAAAGTTATAATTGTCACTAAAGATGAAAGCAAAAATAATTTGAATAATTCCGGCGAATATAAATTGATAAAAAAGATTGAGAGAAATATTTTTGGATTGAATATTCATTTTTTTAGTAAAAATTGTTCCGGTAGCCCAACCTGTTATGGCGCAAAAAAGAAGAAGAATTCCTGTTCTAAATTCGGGATTTGCTAATTCTTGTAATCCATCCCAAAAAATAAATAAAACTCCACAAAAACACATCAAGACACCAATTAACCCTTTGAAACTAAATTTTTGAAGACCAATAAAAATACTTCCTAAAAAAACGAGAATAGGAGAAGTAGCGCTAATTAAGGCAGCCAGACTACTTGATAAATTTTCTTCAGCAACTGTTGTTAAACCGTTTGCGGCAATTAGCATTAAAGAAGAAAAAATAAGCTGATAAGACAAATTTTTCCAGCCGATCCATTTTAATTCTTTTTTATAAAGAAGTAAAATAAACATGATAATGCCAGCAATAAATTGGCGAATTCCTGCGACAAACCATCCCGGAATTGTTTCGACAGCTACTCGAATTCCAAGAAAAGTCGTTCCCCAAACAATGGCAACGATACTTATGGCAATCAATAATTTGATGTCTTTCAAAATTAAATCTAGTTAATGTGTTAATTCAATACAGTGAGATAAAAATAAAAAAAGCGCCTTGAATTCAAGACGCTTTTTGAGTTTATTTTCTGAAAAGATTATTTTACAAAATCTTCTGCTTGTTTAAGCGCTGTGTCTAATCCGGAAACCTCTTTACCACCTGCAGTAGCTAAGAAAGGTTGCCCTCCTCCGCCACCGTTGATATGTTTGGCGATCTCTTTCACAATCTGCCCGGCGTTGTAACCTTTTTCATCCACTAAGTTTTTCGCGATAGAAATTGTAATCGATGGTTTTACAGCATCATTTGTTCCTACAACGATAAACGCATTCTCGATTTCTTTTGTCAAATCGATTGCATTTTGTTTTGCGGCATTGGTATCTAAATTCGTTTTTACAGCTAAGAAATTAATCCCGTTAACTTCTTTGATTGCTGCTTTCCATGTTGCTTTTTCTGCAGCAGCCTGTTGAGCAACGAATGATTCTAATTGTTTCTTCAATTCAGCATTTTCATCCAATAAATGTTGAACAGCTTTTACCGCATCATTTTTCGTTTTAAGAGCAGCTAAAACGTCATTGTAGTTTTTCTCTGCATCTTTATAGGCTTCAATCGCTTTGTTTGAAGTAATTGCTTCGATACGGCGGATTCCTGCAGCAGTAGAAGATTCAGATAAAATTCTGAATAAACGAATATCAGCTGTATTTTTTACATGTGTACCACCACATAATTCAACAGAAGATCCAAAACGAATGACACGAACTTTGTCACCATATTTTTCACCGAAAAGTGCCATTGCACCTTCAGCTATAGCTTCGTTCATCTCACAATCTCTTTTTTCGATTAAAGGTAAAGCTTCGGCAATTTTATCATTTACTTTTTGCTCAACAATTGCCAATTCTTCATCTGTCATTTTAGAGAAATGAGAAAAGTCAAAACGTAAATAATCATCCCCAACATACGAACCTTTTTGTTCTACGTGAGGTCCTAAAACTTCGCGTAAAGCTTCGTGCATTAAGTGTGTTGCAGAGTGATTTTTCGTTGTCTCGTTACGTTTTTCTGTATCAACTTTAGCATTGAATATAGCGTTTACATTTTCTGGTAAAGTTTCAACAAAATGAATTACTAAGTTGTTTTCTTTTTTCGTATCAACAACTTCTATTGTTTCATTCAAAGTAGAAATAGATCCTGTATCACCAATTTGTCCTCCAGATTCTGCATAGAATGGGGTTTGGTTGAATACTAATTGGAAAAATTCTCCTTTTTTATTTTTTACTTTTCTGTAACGCGTAATGTTAACTTCAGCTTCTGTGTGATCATAAGCGATAGACGTTTCGTTTCCTTTGTCATCTAAAATAACCCAGTCATCCGTTACCAAAGCAGTTGCTTTTTTCGAACGTTCTTTTTGTTTCGCCATTTCAGCTTCAAAACCAGCTTCATCAATTGTGAAACCGTGATCTTCTGCAACGATGCGAGATAAATCTGCCGGGAACCCGAAAGTATCGTACAGTTCGAATACAACATCACCGGGAACCATTTTAGAATCTCCTAACTGCTCGATGATTTGATTTAATCGATTTAATCCTTGTTCAATTGTACGTAAGAAAGAAGCTTCTTCTTCACGAATAACGCCAGTTACAATTGTTTCTTGTTTCACTAATTCCGGGAAGAAATCGCCCATTTCAGCTTTTAAGATTGGATATAATTTATAGATAAAAGGTTCTTTAAGACCTAAGAAACGATATCCGTAAGAAATTGCGCGACGTAAAATACGACGAATTACATATCCTGCTCCTGTGTTTGATGGTAATTGTCCGTCTGCAATTGCAAAAGAAACTGCACGTAAATGGTCAACTACAACACGAATCGCGATATCTGTTTTTTCTGCTGCGCCATATTTTACACCAGAAATTTCTTCTAATTTTTGAATTGTTGGTTGAAAAACATCTGTATCATAATTAGATGATTTTCCTTGTAAAACCATTGCTAAACGCTCAAATCCCATTCCTGTATCGATGTGGCGAGCTGGTAGAGATTCTAAAGAACCATCAGCTTTACGTTGGTATTGCATAAATACCAAGTTCCAAATTTCGATAACTTGTGGATGATCCATATTAACCAATGTTTTACCATCAACAGCTAAACGATCGGCCTCCGGACGAATATCTACGTGAATTTCAGAACATGGTCCACATGGTCCTATATCACCCATTTCCCAGAAATTATCTTTTTTATTTCCGTAAAGAATTCTGTCTTCTGCAATATGTTGTTTCCAAAGTTCTAACGCTTCTTCATCTAATGATGTTCCGTCACCTTTATCACCTTCAAAAACCGTTACATAAATTTGATCTTTAGAGATTCCGTATTTTTCTGTTAGTAGTTCCCACGCCCAGGCAATTGCTTCTTTTTTGAAATAATCGCCAAAAGACCAGTTTCCTAACATTTCGAACATCGTGTGGTGGTAAGTATCTTTTCCTACATCATCCAAATCATTATGCTTACCAGAAACACGAAGACATTTTTGTGTATCCGCGATACGATTACTTTTTGGAGTACCATTTCCTAAAAAGAATTCTTTGAATTGTGCCATCCCCGAATTATTGAACATTAATGTCGGGTCATCTTTTAAAACAATAGGTGCTGAGTCTACAATTAAGTGTCCTTTTGTTTCAAAAAAATGCAGAAATTCTTTTCTTATATCTTTGGATTTCATTTAATTAAATTATTTTTATCATTTGATTAACATGTTTGCTCATACAATATTTGTTACTTTGCAAACGTTTTACAAAGATAATAAAAGGTTGGTTAAGTAATGGAAAATAAAAACTATAAGTATAATTCTGCAAAATTTTTGATGAGTTGGATGAAGAAAAGAGTCCAGAAAACACCTAAAACAGCATTGTATGTTTTATTATTTTTATGTTTATCGACAATCTCAGCAGGAATGATTGGATATCATTTCAATGATTCTGAGTATGCTTCAAAAGCAGGAAAATTCAAAAACAACGAAAGCAAATTATTAGCAGAGTTGGAAAGAATGGAGAATGAGAACCAAGAGTTACATAAAAAATTCAAAGAAGTTGAAGATGCTTTAACAGAAATTGAAGAGAAAGACCGCAATATTTACCGTACAATTTATGATATGCGCGTAAACGAAAATATTGATTCTGTCAACCAGGAGATTGACAATTATACGGCAGAAGATATTGAAAAGTTAATTGCTAAAATTGAAACTGAATCAAAGTCTTTAGACGAAGTCTTTCGTTCTGCAGGAGTTAAAGATGCTCATTTATCATCAATGCCGGTTTTAAAACCTGTTGCTGATAAATATGTAAGTCGATTAGCATCCGGTTATGGTTCTCGTTTTCATCCAATTCTGAAGGTAAACAAAATGCACAAAGGATTGGATTTTGCAGCAAGTACAGGAACGCCTATTTATGCAACCGGAGACGGAACAGTTAAAGTGTCAGAATTTAATTCCGGTTATGGAAATATGGTGGTTTTAAAACACGGAAATGGATACGAAAGCTTATATGCACATATGTCCCGTGCCAAAGTTCGCAATGGACAAAAAGTAAAAAGAGGAGATGTAATCGGGTATGTCGGATCAACAGGATTATCAACAGGAGCGCATTTACATTATGAAATTCATAAGAACGGAGAACCGGTAGATCCGATTATGTATTTCTATGATGATGTCGATCCGGACGATTTCATTAAAATCTATCAAAATTCTAAAAAATTGTCATTATCTTTGGATTAAACGCTGATAATGAACGCAGACCTTCCTGATAAACTATATTACTCGATTGGCGAAGTCGCCAAAGCTTTTGATGTAAATGCATCATTGATTCGTTTTTGGGAAAAAGAATTTGAAATTATTCAACCCAAAAAGAATAAAAAAGGAAATCGATTATTTACCAAAAATGATATAGATTGTTTTAAGAACATCTACTATTTGGTCAAAATAAAAGGATATACATTAGAGGGAGCTAAGCAGGCGATAGGTAAAAAAGGAATCGCTAATACAACAGATGAAATAGATGTTGTAAAGCGGTTAGAAAACATAAAAGATGAACTCATCAAACTTAAAATGAGTTTTGAAACAGAAGAAATTTTAGAAAAAGATGAACTGAATTAAGTTCATCTTTTTTAGTTTTCGAAAAGTTTATATATATCTTTTTCTGTTTCTGAATAATTTGTATTAGAAATTAGAGATTTAACATAATCGTAATTTTCAGCTGTTTTGTTTCCAAATCTTACTGTTTTAATTCTGGATATTTTTAATTTATCGATTTCAGTAGATGTCAATTGAAACATCTTAAAAATTTTTTTATCGACATAATCATTAATATTTCTATTAAGGCATTTAATTACAGAACCATCTTCTAAATATAAATAAATATCAAAATTAGGGAATCCATAGAAATTACTTTCGTAATAAGATATCATCAAATAGCCTCCATGATTTTTTTTTGCAACTTGAAGATCTATATAACTTCTAAACTCATTATTAACAGAATAAGTCCAACTAGGGGTTGCTAAATATCTTTCTTGACCTTTATATATATAATTTTGTGAAAAAGAGTAAAAAGATAAGTGAAAAAGAAAAATTAGTATATAGTTACGCATAGATATTTACTTAGATTTACTCAAATATATTAAAAAACTTCTTAACGTATCTTAAGAAAATCTTCAGTTAAGATTTTGTAAATTTACAGCTTCAAACGAAAACTCAATGTACTTAATATACGATACAGAGACAACTGGTCTTCCGAAAGATTGGAACGCGCCTATTTCTGATTCCGACAATTGGCCGCGATGTATACAAATTGCTTGGCAATTACACGATGAAATGGGGCAAATTGTTGAACATCAGGATTATTTGGTTCGTCCCGATGGTTTTGATATTCCATACGATTCTGAACGTATTCATGGAATTTCGACAGATTTAGCAACCGAAAAAGGTGTTCCGCTGAAAGAAGTTTTAGATAAATTCAATGAAGTTTTAGGAAAAGCTAAATTTATTGTTGGACAAAATTTAGGTTTCGATATCAACATTATGGGAGCCGAATTTTATCGAATGAATTATACGAATAATTTGGCAGAAAAACCTGTTTTGGATACCTGCACCGAAGTGACGGCAGAATTGTTAAAACTACCCGGTGGTCGTGGTGGTCGTTACAAATTGCCTACTTTAACAGAGTTGCATCAGTATTTATTTGGTGTTCCGTTTGGTGAAGCGCATAATGCGACAGCCGACGTGGAAGCAACGACACGTTGTTTTTTCGAATTGATTCGGAAAGGAATTTTTACAAAAGCTGAATTAGAAGTGGAAGATGATTATTTTGTTCGATTCAATGAAATCAATCAAACCAATATTCAGCCGGTTGGACTTAACCACATTAATCTAAAAAAAGCTTCTGAGGCTATAGCAAAGGCAAAAGCGAAAGAAGAAGGAAATGATGAGGTGATTGAAATTTCGGAAGAAGTTTTAGAACAATTTGAAAAAGCAAAATTTGCACATTTACACAATCATACACAGTTTTCTATTTTACAATCAACCATTTCTGTAAGAGATTTGGTTTCAGCTGCCTCTAAAAATAAAATGCCTGCTGTAGCCATTACAGATCATGGAAATATGATGTGTGCATTTCATTTTAATGCAGAAGTACAGAATCATAATAACGCGGCAAAAGCAAAAAATGAAGAATTAATTGCTGAAGGAAAAGAACCAACAGAAATTGAAATTAAGCCGATTATTGGTTCTGAATTCTTTGTCTGCGAAAATCATTTAGATAAATCGAAAAAAGACAATGGGTATCAAATTGTCATTTTGGCAAAGAATAAAAATGGTTATCATCATTTAGCGAAAATGGCATCGAAGGCTTATACAGATGGTTTTTACTATGTCCCTCGAATTGATAAAACGATTATCGAAAAATATAAAGACGATTTAATTGTCTTATCAGGAAATTTACAAGGTGAAGTTCCAAATAAGATTTTAAATCTTGGTGAAAAACAAGCTGAAGAAGCTCTGCTTTGGTGGAAAGAGCAGTTCGGCGATGATTTTTACATTGAATTAATGCGACATGGCCAAGAAGATGAAGATCGCGTTAATCAAACTTTATTGGCTTTTGCGAAGAAACACAATGTAAAAGTTGTAGCGACAAATAATACGTATTACATCAATCAAGACGATTCGAATGCGCACGATATTTTGTTGTGTGTCCGTGATGCAGAAAAACAATCGACTCCAATAGGTCGTGGTCGCGGATTCCGATTCGGTTTACCAAATCAGGAATATTATTTTAAGTCTGAAGCGGAAATGAAACAATTGTTTCAAGATGTTCCGGAAGCAATTATTAATATTCAAGAAATTATAGACAAGATTGATGAATATACGCTTTATCGAGATGTATTACTTCCAAAATTTGATATTCCGGAAGAATTTCATCACGCTGAAGATGATATTGATGGAGGAAAAAGAGGTGAAAATGCTTACTTGAAACATTTAACTTATGAAGGTGCTAAAAAACGGTATGTTGAATTAACGGATGAAATTAAAGAGCGCATCGATTTTGAATTGGCAACCATCGAAAAAACAGGCTACCCCGGTTACTTCCTGATTGTACAAGATTTCATTGCTGCAGCCCGTAATATGGGTGTTTCTGTAGGTCCTGGCCGTGGATCAGCAGCTGGTTCTGCTGTAGCTTATTGTTTATGGATTACCAATTTAGATCCTATTCAATACGATTTACTTTTTGAGCGTTTTCTAAATCCGGACCGTGTTTCCATGCCCGATATTGATATTGATTTTGATGATGAAGGACGTTCGTTGGTTATGGATTATGTGATTGATAAATATGGCGCAAATCAGGTAGCACAAATCATTACTTATGGTACGATGGCGGCGAAATCTTCAATAAAAGATACTGCTCGTGTGTTAGATTTGCCTTTATTTGATGCCAATCGTGTTGCAGGGTTGATTCCAAATATGAAGTTGTCTAAAATCTTTAATTTAGATGACAGTGCTTTAAAAGGTGCTTTAAGACCTGAAGAATTAGAAGCAGTTAATGAGTTGAAACGTCTATCAAATGGAGATGATTTGGCAGCGGAAACAATTCAGCAGGCAAAAATATTAGAAGGCTCAGTTCGGAATACAGGGATTCATGCCTGTGGAGTAATTATCACACCAGATGATATCACCAATTTCGTACCTGTCACAACGGCAAAAGATTCAGATTTATATGTAACACAGTTTGATAACTCGGTTGCTGAGAGCGCCGGATTATTGAAGATGGATTTCTTGGGATTGAAGACGTTAACTTTGATTAAAGATACTATCAAATTGGTAAAAGCAAGAACAGGAATTGTGATTGATCCGGACGAAATTCCGATAGATGACGAAAAAACGTACGAGCTTTTCCAGAGAGGGGAGACGGTTGGGGTTTTTCAATACGAATCACCTGGAATGCAAAAATACATGAAGGATTTACGCCCGACAGTTTTTGCCGATTTAATTGCGATGAATGCACTTTACCGCCCGGGACCAATTGAATATATTCCGTCTTTCGTCCGTCGTAAAAATGGAGAGGAACCTATTACATACGATTTGGAGGCAATGGAAGAATATTTGTCAGAAACCTATGGAATTACGGTTTATCAGGAGCAAGTAATGCTACTTTCCCAAAAATTGGCAGGTTTTTCAAAAGGTGATGCCGACGTTTTGCGTAAAGCGATGGGGAAAAAGCAAAAAGCGGTTTTGGATAAAATGAAACCAAAATTTGTAGAACAAGCGGCAGAAAAAGGACATGATCCAAAAGTTTTAGAAAAAATTTGGACAGACTGGGAGGCGTTTGCTTCGTATGCCTTCAATAAATCTCACTCGACGTGTTATGCATGGGTAGCTTATCAAACAGCATATTTAAAAGCGCATTATCCAGCTGAATATATGGCAGCAGTGCTGTCGAATAATATGAACGACATCAAGCAAGTGACATTCTTTATGGAAGAATGTAAACGAATGGGGTTAGCCGTTCTTGGACCAGATATCAACGAATCGATTACAAAATTTAACGTAAATGAAAATTATGAAATTCGTTTTGGAATGGGAGCGGTGAAAGGAGTTGGACAGGCAGCTGTAAATTCAATCATTACGGAACGAGAAGAAAATGGTCCGTTCAAAGATATTTATGATTTTGTGAAACGTGTTGAACTAAGAACCGTGAACAAGAAAACGATTGAAAATTTAGTTCTGGCGGGAGGTTTTGATTCATTTGAATTCCATCGAGGACGTTATTTTTTCATCGAAAATACAACAACTAATTTAGAGAAGTTAATCAAATACGGAGCAAGTTACCAAGAGCAGAAAAATTCATCTCAGACTTCTTTATTTGGAGATTTTGGAGGGGATTCTGTTGTAGAAGATGTAGTTCCGATGCTGCCGGATTGTGAAAAATGGAATATGTTGCAACGTCTTTCGAAGGAGAAAGAAGTCGTTGGAATTTATATTTCTTCGCATCCGTTAGATGATTTTAAACATGAGATGAAAATGGCTTCAAATTGTAGTATTTCAGATATTAATGTGAACGAAGATAACTTTGTAAACAAAGAAGTGTCGATTTGCGGAATGATGTCAAATATTCAACACCGGATTGCAAAAAATGGAAATGAGTTTGGTATTTTTACATTTAGCGATTACACAGATTCGATGGATATCATGGTTTTTGGAGGGGATTATTTGAAATATAGACATTATATGCAGGAAAACATGTTCTTGAATCTGAAATTGAATATCTCGAAAAAGGAGTTCAAAGACAAAGAAGGAAATGTTACGCAAGGGCGTGTATACAAGAATATTACAAATATTTTACTGTTAAATGAAATTGTTGAAAAGCAAGCCGAAAAAATGACGGTAAAAATTGAAGTACCAAAATTTTCGGAAGAAACATTGAGTAAATTGTCCGATATTATGTTCAAATATCAAGGCGATAAACAGTTGAAAATACAATTGATTGATTCAAAAGATTATTTGAATAATTTGGATTTACCGGCCAATAAAATCAAAATTAATATTTGCCGAGATTTGTTAAAAGAATTGGATGAATTACAAGAAATCTCTTTCAAACTGAATTAATTATGCGTTTCATCTATCTTATAATTGAGAGATAATATGATCGAAATTTTTCAGCAATAAAATTTTATGTAGATTTGTAAACTTAAGATTAGATAAAAAAAATAAGATTATGGCATTAGAAGTAACAGACGCATCATTTGCATCGGATATTATAGAGTCAGGAAAACCTGCAATGGTTGATTTTTGGGCAGTTTGGTGTGGTCCTTGTAGAATGGTTGGTCCAGTTGTGGAAGAGCTTGCTACAGAATACCAAGGAAAAGCAGTTATTGGTAAAGTTGACGTAGATACCAACCAGGAAATAGCGGCAAAATATGGGATTCGTAATATTCCTACAATTTTGTTTTTCAAAGACGGAGAAGTTGTAGATAAAGTTGTTGGAGTTGTTCCAAAAGAACAATTAGTAGAAAAATTAAACGCGATTTTATAATAAATTAAATCGTTGATTTTGAAATAAAAGAATCTCGGAAGGAAAATTTCCGAGATTTTTTTTGCAAAAAGTTTAGGATTTATCAGAAATCCACCTATATTTGCAATCCGAAATCGATACAGATTTTGATCCGGTAGTTCAGTTGGTTAGAATACTTGCCTGTCACGCAAGTGGTCGCGGGTTCGAGTCCCGTCCGGATCGCAATTTTTTATAAAATCGTAAAAAATATATTTAATTTATAATTTTCTGATCCGGTAGTTCAGTTGGTTAGAATACTTGCCTGTCACGCAAGTGGTCGCGGGTTCGAGTCCCGTCCGGATCGCCAACTTATGTAGCTTCACATTTTATGTGAAGCTTTTTTTTGCGCTAAACTTTTCTCATTTTAAATTTGTATAGTGCATAATAAAATGATAATAATGGATCAAATTTTTCTTGTCAATGCTTTGGTGACAGACGAAACAGGTAGAATGTTAGCTGTTCGAAAAAAGAATTCGAAGTTTTTTCAGATGGTTGGTGGAAAACGAGAGCAAGATGAAGAATTGTTAACAACACTTCGACGCGAATTTTTAGAAGAAATTAATATTGATATTTTATTGCATGACGTTTCGTTTTTAGGACAACATACTTCTGTTGCTGTGAACGAAAAAAATACTAAAGTACATGCAAATGTCTTTCATGTAAAATTAAAGGCTTATAAAACCCTTAGAATTGCTTCTGAGATAGAAGAAATGGTATGGATAACTAAAGACGATTATCAGAAATATCAATTGGCACATTTATTAGAAGAATTTAGTTTGCCTATCTGGCTGGAAATGGATTTTTAATTCAAGGATATTGTTTTTAGAACAATAGAAATATTCGGTGATTTTTTTATTAATTTAATGCGACTTTATCGCATTAGAAGAAAAATGATTTATCTTTATAAAAAAAGAGAATATGGAAATAATCATTAAAACTGTTTTAGTTGGAATAGGAGCTACGCTAATGATGGATATTTGGGCATTTATGTTGAGATGTTTTCACATAAAATCGTTAGATTATAGATTTGTAGGAAGATGGATTGGTTATTTTTTTAAAGGAAAATTTTCTCATGATAAAATAGTTGATTCGAAACCTGTAAAAAATGAAGTACTTTTAGGCTGGGTTGCTCATTATTCAATTGGAATTGTATTTTCATTTTTATTGGTCTTGATTTTTGGCGTACAATGGTTAAATCATCCGACGCTCTTACCTGCATTCATCATTGGGATTCTTACAACGATTGCGCCTTTTTTCATAATGCAGCCTGCTTTTGGTTTTGGCTTTGCTTCTTCAAAACTTCCTAATCCGAATGTATTGCGTTTAAGAAGTTTGCTCACACATATTATTTTTGGCTTTGGCTTGTATATATCTGCTATTTTACTTGCTTTAATACACTGATTCGATTTTTTTGACAACTTTTGTAACGTTTTTATTTTATGTCTACTAACTAGTAAACACTAAAATAATTGAACGATGAAATCTATTTGGGAAGCAACTTTTGAGAATAATGTCATTCGAATTGAAAATAATTGGTTTTCGGGAGAACGATTATTTGTTAATGATAAATTACAAGATTATCAGATTAACTATTTCTCTGCACCAATTTTGACAGGGCATTTGAATAATTCGAAAAATGAGAAACTCCTAATCAAAGTAAATATTTTACAGGAATTTTTTAGATTGGATTGTATTCTTTTCATCAATGATGAACAGGTCGCATTGAAAAAAGTAAAATAATGTGTAGCGAATCGTCATGTACGAGACTAACTTTAAAAAATTAACACCATGAGGAAAATAATCACCTTTACATTTATATTTGCCATCACTTTTACTTTTGGTCAAAATTCGCTTTTATGGAAAATAGAAGGGAAAGATTTGAAGCAACCGTCGTATTTATTTGGAACGGTACATATGATTTGTAAGGATAAGTTTGCAATGAAACCGAAGTTAACAAAAGCAATGGAGCAGACTAGTCAGGCTGTTTTTGAGATTGATATGGGCAATCCTAATTTTATGTCGCAAATGCAGGCAAATATGATGGGAGATAAAACAATAAGTTCTCAACTTTCGAAAGATGATTCAGTTTATTTAGACAATCAATTAAAAACAAAGTTTGGTGCCAATTTAGCAGTTTTTGATAAAATAAAACCAATGATGATTATGGCAATGCTGATGCAAAGCTCTTTTCCATGTCAGGTCACAAGCTTTGAAGAAGAAATTATTGCTTCATATAAAACATTAAACAAACCTATGGGCGGATTATCGACGGTAAAAGATCAATATGATTACTTGGATCGTTTTATTGATTCAAAGGAAATGGTAAAGGTGTTGAGAGAAATGGATTCTGAAAAAACAAAAGAGATTTTTGATACAATGTTTGCTGCTTATCAAAAGGAAGATATCGATCAATTGGATAAAATAATGAAAGAATATTCGGCTTCTACTCCGGGGTTATATGATGTTCTGATGGTGGAGCGTAACGAAAAATGGAGTGCATCTATTCCGGAAATTATTCGAAACAAACCGACTCTACTTGCTGTAGGATCGGCGCATTTAGCAGGAGAAAAAGGTTTGATTAATTTATTGAAATCAAAAGGTTATAAAGTGACACCTGTTTTAGATTAACCTTTTCTAAACGTGAAAAATCAACAAGAATTTTTAGAACGAATTAACCAGCATAAGGGGATTTTACATAAAGTCGCCAGGATGTATATGGACAATTCTGAAAATCAAAATGATTTGATACAGGAGATTGTTTTGCAATTGTGGAAATCTTTTGAACGTTTTGAAGGAAATTCTCAATTTTCGACCTGGATGTATCGTGTTTCGTTAAACACGGCTTTGACTTATTTTAAAAAAGAAAAGAAAAAAGAAGAGCGTCATACGTTTATTGAGAATCTTGATCAGGTGGATGAAGTAGATTCAGGAGAAAAAGAAAACCAACTGGAATTGTTTTATAAAGCGGTTCATGAACTGAACAAAGTAGAAAAAGCATTGATTTTTTTATTTCTGGAAGGGCAAAGCCATAAGGAAATAGCTTCTAATTTGGGAATAACAGAAGTGAATGCACGTGTGAAATTGAATAGAACAAAAGAGAAAATCCAAAACATCATAAAAAAATACGGTTATGAATTTTGATGAATTACAAAAACAATGGGACAATCAATCTTCGGAAGGAGTGAAAATCAAAAAAGATTTTGATCAATTAAAATCTGCGAGTAATATTCTCGAAGATTTACGTAAAAAGATAAAAGTTGAATTATGGGTGGTTGTTTTTTCGATAATTTTTATTCTCGTAATGCCATACATTAGTTTGTATAAAATAAACGGAATCAGTGTTTTTTTCTATTATTTTTTTAGTTTTTACCTTGTATTAGGTTCGATTATTAATTATGTGAGGTTTTATCATTTTTATAAAATATCTAAAGATTTCGAGTTAAACTCTAGTAAAGAAATGTTATTAAAAGTATATTATGAATTAAAATATGCTTTGGATACTTATCTTGTGACAACAATCGTCGCAACACCAAGTGGAATCGGATTATACTTTATCTTATTCTCTTTTGGAAACTCAGAGAAATTTTTTAATCAGATCATTCATATATCTGAAACAATCAAAACAAATCCAAATTTTATACTTTGGATGATTGCTTTGGTAATTGGTACTATTGTAATAATAGGAGTGATCCTTTATTATATGTATGTCAAATACTATGGGTCGAAATTGAAACAAATAAAACAAATACTGGATCAATTAGAAGACTAATCTTTATACGGAATATCTAATATGAACTTGAATTCAAGCTCCTGATTGTTTCGTAAGACTTTTATCGAAATTTGCTGAAATTCGTTGTTGCGCATAAAAATTTCAATCTCATTTAAACTCATTTTATCCACTTGTTTACCATTCAATTTTAGTAATCTGTCATTTGGTTTTACACCTGCGATTTCAGCATTTGATTTTTTTCGTACAGTTTCTATTTTATAAACGGGTTTCAAGACATATTGGTAATTTATCTTTTTAGAAGGTGCTGTATTGTATTCATTCAGTTCCTTGCGGTCAAATGCCAAACCAACTCCTTCTTTTTTCCATTCAAACTGATCATGAATGATTGTAAGTCCGCTTCGATTGTAATGGAAAGCATCTTTAAAATTTCGATTGGGTTTGTAATAAAATTTATTATTCGGATAATCCAATACAATGGTAAAACGTCTCAAAATTTCATTTCCTAAAGAACCTTTCCGATCATTTTTGACATTAATGAACTGAATTGATTCAAAATTTGGAATGGCAATCAAAGGTTGTTGAAACGTATATTTTCCCAGATTAACAGAAAAAATTGTTCCGCGTTCTCCGTTTATAGTGCCATTAAATCCTTTTCCTAATTCGTCAGAAAAAGAATGCTGTAAAGCAGGTAAATTTCCAATTTGATTTTTAAACAACCACAAACCATCACTATTTCCGATGTCAATTAACATTTTTTGATGAGCGTAGGTTTTATCATGAGTGAAGTCTATGATGGTAAAAGGTTTATTTTCTGAGTTGATTTCTAATTCATTGACGTGGTATTTTGCTAATTTTTTGACAGAATGAATAGAGTTGTAAATGGTTATTTTATGCTTGAAATAATCAATACGTATAGGATAATTTTTGAAAAATTCAGCGCCAATAATGCCATGAACATCAATTCCTAACCGGGAAAAAAGATTAAAGTTTTCGTCCTGAATGACTACAATCTTCATATTTTTAGAAGCATAATTCTTCCCGATAATCATTACATTGTCAGAAGAATAATAACCTTTTGTATTTGCGACATCTTTTCCTAAACCTCTTAAAGTTACTTGACGCAGATTTTCTTTGTTAATTGTTTGATCAAATTGACTGAATAAAATCGTTTCTTTTAAACCTGAATCGATAATGAAATTCATTTGATGGCCATTCAATGTTAGGGGGATGACGACTAAATTCTTGATAAATTCAAATGAAATAGTCTCTTTATTTACATTTTCAGCTAATATAAGCCCTGTTTTCTGAGCGTGAATTTGTAAAAAAGTTAGAAATAAAACCAATGAGATGCAAAGCTTAATTTTCATTCAATTTGTTATCTCTATTAAATTTAAGTAAAAAAACAATTCGAAATTAAATAGCTGAATAAATTATTGAGAGATAGGAAGAAAAGAGGTTAAACAAATTGAAATGAATGATGTAAAATCGATTGATTTTAAAGTTGCGCAATGATTTTTTCGTAAAATTGAATCATGGAATCATTTATATCTAAGTTCAACTTCTTTCTTAACCGATGCCGTTTGATGTAAACACTTTCTGTTGATATATTTAATACTTCTCCAATTTCTTTAGAGCTCATTTTAAGAATAATGAATGCGAATAACTGTTCGTCTTTTTTTGTGACCGAAGGATAGTTTTTTCGGAGATAAACAAAAAAATCCTGGTTGAGCTCAGATGAAATTGCATTAAGTTCTGTTAAGTAGCTTTTGTCGTTTAGAATATTTGAAAATGCAACCTTTAAATCGTTGATATTTTTAAGATAAGCAGAGTTATGACTTAACTCCTTTACTTGGGTTTTAAGCTCATCCAGAAAATGAAGAATTTTATTCGATAGGTTGGCAACTGTGCTCAAATGATTTTGAACATAGCTCACTTTCTCTTTTAGCAAGTCGTCTTCCAGTTGTTGATTCTTCATCTGGATTTCTTTAATAATATTTGATTTTTCCAGGCTTTCTATTTTTCGACGATGATTTTTTACCATTAAATACGCAAAAACAAGCAAAGAAATCAAACAGATCAATGCTAGAATCATTAAGATTTTGTTGTATTTGCTTTGCGTTTTATAACGCTCTATTTTCAGTTCATTTTCAGATAAATGATGCTCAAGTTCTACGATATGTATTTTGTCTTCGTTGTTGGTCGTATTGAGTTCGATCAGTTTCTGAGTGTATTTTTTGGTATATAAAAGTGTATTTTTTAGGTCTCCGTTTTGTTCATAAAGAGAAGCATATTGTTCATAAATAGTCGCTAAATGGTCGTTGAAACCATTTTGGGCTGAAATACTATCAGCTTCTTTTAGATTATTTAACGCATATTGAATTTCGTTTTTTTCCTGATGAATGTAAGATAACTGGATCAAGGCATTTACTTTTCCTTTTATTAATGAACGAGGAATATGACGAACAACATTGGTGAAAGAAGCTTCTGCCTGATTTAATTCGCCTTCGTACAAAAACCACTCACCATAAGAGGTCTGTAAAGAGGCATAAATCTCCGGATCGTTCATTTCTTGATTATTTTTTTCAACAATTTTGTAGTGTTCAAATGCCTTTTCCTTATAATATTTTACTTGTTTCGGATCTCTTTCTTTGCTTGGGGTATTCCAGTCGAGCTTTGAACTGTAGGCAAGTCCCATCGCCATGTGAGAAATACTGGAATTGAGTTTATCTTTTGTCTGATCGAAAATTTTAATACTTTCCTCCAGTAATTTTATTCTTTCGTCCAGATTTGCCGTCAATGTTGCTCTGTTGCGTAAGGCACTTCCTAATAGGCGGAGATGATGACTTTTTTTGCTATAATTTTCAGCTTCCAGGTAGTTTTCAAAAGCTTTTGATTTGTTCCCCATTGTGTGCCAAAAATTCCCCAAAGTAAAATAGGTATTGGCTAGGAGTGAAGCATCTTGTTTGGATTTAGCTTTCGTAAGATTGTTGGTCAAACTTTCATAAGAGAAAGCAGGATCTAAAGAAATATTTTTATTAATGAGCGTGTTTGCTGCCTGTATACTGTCTTTTGCCAGAAGATTTTTAATATGACTTTTGTATTCCGGAAGCTCGGAATTTTGTGTTTGTGCAAACAGAGAGAGAGTAGCTGTAAAAACACTTATGACAATATAATAAAACAATATTTTTGAGTTCATTATAATAAGGTTGAAAGAAAAAATAACAGTCTCCTTAAATGAAGGAGACTGTTATTCTTCACGCTATTAAATTTATGAAAAAAATTATTCTTTAATTAATTTTTGCTGATAACTCTTGGTATCTGTTTTTATAATAACGATGTAGAGACCTTTTGATAGATGGGAGATATTATGATTTTGTTGATGAAAACGATTATCGTAAACCTCTTGTCCGGCCATGTTGTAAATTTTAAGTTGCCTGATTTTTTCATTCGTTTTAAGTTGAATGTTGAATTGAGTTTTAACAGGATTGGGATAAATAATCAAATCATCCGAAAATTTTACATCATCTATCGAAAGATTACAGGCGGTTAAAATTTCCTGAGGAGAATTACATCCTGTAGCATTATTGAAAATAAGATTTTCTCCGCTGTTGGTCAAAAAGTCGCAAATGCTTTTTACATTACATTGTGAGAGATTGGGGGAATTGGTCAGCTCAATACTATATAAGGTTTTTGCATCAATGTTTTCTAATCCTTTAAGACTAGTAAGAGATTGGTTATTTCTTAACTTGAGATAGCTCATATCATCCGCCATTTTTCTTAGGTTGCTCAATGCAGTCAAATCATTTAGTAGAGGGTTATTCTCTAGATGAATATATCCGAAACGGCTAAGTGCGGCTAAATTATTTAAACCATCAAGCGTTACAAGTTGAGGATTGTTAAAGATGTTTAAAACTCCTAAAGTAGATAGGTTGGGCGATAGTCCGTTTAAGTTTTCTATTTTATCATTACTGTAAATGCTTAACTCCGATAGTTTTGTGATATTACCCAAACCTTTCAGGTCGGTTAAAGAATGGTTTCCTGAAATACTGACCCATCCTGTTGCTTTTATATTGTGAAGACCGTTCAGATTCGCTAGTAAAGGATTGCTTGCAATTTGTAAACCACCAAAACTTAACGAATAATGCTCTTCATCTATAGCGCTGGTCACATTACCAAGTGCTTCAATGCTTGTCAACTTCGGGTTTTCTTGGATGCGAAGATCCCCATTGAACTGAGTCAAAGATTGCAATCCATTAAGGTTCTGCAAACTTTCATTATTCATTATGCTTATGCTTCCGTTGACTTTTTTCAGTTTCAAACCTTCTAAATTAATGAGTTGAGCATTGTAACCAATTGACAAATCAGACTGTGCGAATTGAGGATCGTCAAAACCATCTGATAAAGCGGTTAACTGGTCTAAACCGTTTAAATTTTTAAGTTTTAGATTATTTGCTATATTAAGCTTATTAACAAATGAGAGTTGATTCAATCCGTTAAGGTTTTCCAACAAATCGTTTCGCGTAATGTCTACAAAGAATGCTTTTTTTAGTTGGGAAAGTTCATTCAAATTAACTAAACTTTTATTTCCACCGATATCTAAATAATCCGTGGCGCTTTGTAAATGATGAAAACCATATAAGGAGCTGATATTGGTATTCGAAATCTTTAATCCTTTTAATGCGGTTATTTTCTCAAATGACGTAAGATCGGTAATATTAGAGTTAATTCCTTCTATTCGGACAAGATCATTGATTTGGGTACAATCCGGGAATTGAATTTTAAAATGATTAATTTCTTCCTGCGAGTTGAAATTTACACTATATTTACCGGTGGTAAGATCTTCTATCGGTTCCGGACATTCCGGTAACATTCCCCAGTCTCTACAGGCAAACATTTCTTCATCAAAAGAATTACATCCTGTGGCATTTCCCGAAAGCTCATATTGACTTCCGAAGGCAGAAACATATTTGCAGATACTTGGTACATTGCACATGGATAGATTTTGGGAAGAACTTACAATCAGGTTAGAGATTTTCTTGGGATTTAGATTATCTAATCCCCAAAGCGCTTCCAGCATGTCGTTATTTCGGATAATAAGTTGTGACGAATTAATGGAGAACAGATTATAAAAGGCAGAGAGATCAGTTAATTTACTATTGTTTTCAATAATCAAATCTCCGGCAATTTGTGTCAATGTATGAAACCCCTTTAAATTTTCCAATTGGCTATTATAAATGGATAAACCTCCTACAATGGCACTTAAATTTTGAAATTTAGAAAGGTCGTGAATGTCAGAATTTTCATTTAAAGTTCCTATTTTTAGGTTGCCATGCAAAATAGCGCAGTTTGGGTATTGCATTAGAAAAGCATCAACTTCAGCCTGTGTTTTTAATTGAATGTCTCCTGCTTCCGGGCAATTGTTATCGGTACTACAAAAAGAACTGATTTCCTGTGTAGAGGAACAACCAATGCTATTTTCTTTGATTTCACTGAAACCTCCTTGGGAAATATAAGTACAAATACTTGTAGAATTACAATAGGTTAAAAGAGGATTGTACGTAATTTTCAAATCTTCTAATTGAGTAATGTTTAAATTATTCAATCCGAGTAAATTACTTAATTGCGCATTTTTTTCAATCTGTATGTTTTTAACCGATTTTAAACCGCTTAGAGCATCAATATTTTTTAAATTGTAATTATTGCTAATTTGTAAAACATCAAGAGTAATTTCACTTAACTGTTCGAGTCCTGACAAACTGGGAAGAGCACGGTTGTTTCTGATATAAAGTCCACCAGCTTTTGTTAATTTTGATAGTGCAGAGAGGTCGCTAAGCAATGGATTGTTTAAAATACTCAAACCATCTTTAAGACTTTCTAACTGATTAAGACCTTCTAGATTTTGTATTGGATTATTGATAAGAATCAATCCGCCAATATTCTTGATTTTCTCGAGACCTTTCAAATGTTGTAAGTTTTCATTATTCGAGATAGACAGACTTTCTTCAACGTTTGTTAAGCCACTTAAACCTTCTATACTGGTCAGGTTGTTGTTAAGCTGGATAGTAACTCTTTGCGCTGTTTGCAATTGTTCTAAACCTGCAAGTGTTTGTAAGTTTTGATTATATTCGATATGTAGACGTTGAACTTTTTTCAAGTTTTTTAAACCGGATACATCGGTAATATTAGATCCGCTTTGGACATTTCCAATTCTGAGGTCTCGATTAAGTTCTGTACAGTTGGGGTAATTTGTGAGAAAAGCATCGAGCTCTTCCTGATTTTTTAATTGTACTAAACCTGCCTGACCTTCCGGACATTGCGCCGAGAGTTTACTTAACCCAAAAAATAGAAAAAGTAAACAATAGTTGAGAAAATAAAATCGTTTCATATTGTGTTATTTTGATGATAAACAAATGTCACTTTATTTTTCTTTTTACCCGAATTTTTGACCTTTACATCACCTTAACATTTCTGTTTTATTGCTGAAAATCAAAGTTTTATTTTTTTATTGTTTATTTTTATGAAGAAATCGAAAGACCAGTTTATTTTAGCAGTTCTTTGTTGGCAAAATGTTTATACAGAAGAGAAAAATCGGCACAATGGCAAAAAACACCACTTGGTGCTACGCCGGCAATCAATGTAGATATTCTAATCAAAAGATAAAAAGAGCTCAGCTCTTTTTATCGCGGTGTTCCCCAACCCCATGGAGCAGGTGGAATTGTGATTTCTTTTGTTAGATCAAAATAGACATGGAATGGTGTTTTCGAGCCTGCCTTTTGTAAATTATAACTAAAAGTTGTATCGTCTAATGTAATCCACCAAATATTAGTTGAAGCATAATCGATTAAATTTGCTGTTTCCTGATCAGCAGGAAACATTTGAAAATCTTTAAAACCGAAATTGGTATTTGTTCCGCCATAAAAAGTAATCGTTTCTGAAGTTCCGTTTTCGTGTCTGTGATCATGTTTTAAGGTGATAATTCCATCTTTTTTGGTCAAAATCCATGTACGTGAATAATTGTCTCCGACATTAAATGGAATTTTGATTTCATTTGAAGAACAGCTTTTTACATGCATGGTTAATTTTTTACCCGTAAAGTCGTCTCTTGTAATATGTTCGGCTAGTTTTCCTTCGTACGCTTTGCCACAATGTTTTTCCAGGTTTTTCCAAAAAATTTCAGATGGTTTTTCTACTTGTGCCAAAAGAAGAGGGGATGCAATTAGAAGGAATCCGATTTGTAGACATTTTTTAATCATAATCCGTAATTAATATTATTCTATAATCTTTTAAAGATAGGTTATTTTAGATGATAATATAGAAAACATTAAAATGATGAAAATAAAAAGCCCCCGCTTGTTCAGGGCGAGGGCATATAGTTAAGTGTGTTATTTCTTCAAATAAAATTCTGAATTAAAATTAATTAATATCTATAATATTCTGGTTTAAAAGGTCCTTCAACCGTTACACCAATGTATTCTGCTTGTTCTTGAGATAAAACTTCTAATTCTACTCCTAATTTAGCCAAATGTAATTCTGCTACTTTTTCATCTAAATGCTTAGGTAAAGTATATACTTTGTTTTCGTAAGCAGATGAATTCGTCCATAATTCAATTTGAGCCAAAGTTTGGTTAGAGAAAGAATTTGACATGACGAAAGAAGGGTGTCCTGTTGCACAACCTAAGTTTACTAAACGTCCTTCAGCTAAAATGATGATATCATTTCCATTGATATTGTACATATCAACTTGTGGTTTGATTTCAGTTTTAGTTGAACCGTAAGTTGAGTTTAACCAAGCCATATCGATTTCATTATCGAAGTGCCCAATGTTACACACGACTACTTTGTCTTTCATTTTCTCAAAATGCTCTGCACGTACAATTCCGAAGTTACCGGTAGTTGTGATAACGATATCAGCATTTGCAACCACTGAATCTAATCTTTTTACCTCGTAACCTTCCATAGACGCTTGTAAAGCACAAATAGGGTCAATTTCTGTTACTGTAACAATTGCTCCGGCACCACGGAAAGAAGCCGCTGTACCTTTACCAACATCACCAAAACCACAAACTACAACACGTTTACCGGCAATCATCAAGTCTGTAGCACGTTTAATTGCATCTACTGCAGATTCACGACATCCGTATTTGTTGTCGAATTTAGATTTTGTTACAGAATCATTTACGTTGATGGCAGGCATAGGCAATGTACCTTTCTCCATTCTTTCGTAAAGGCGGTGTACACCTGTAGTTGTTTCTTCTGATAATCCTTTGATCTCAGCAACTAATTCCGGGTAACGATCAATCACCATATTCGTTAAATCTCCACCATCATCCAAAATCATGTTTAATGGTTTACGATCTTCTCCGAAGAATAATGTTTGCTCGATACACCAATCGAATTCCTCTTCGTTCATCCCTTTCCAAGCATACACAGGAATACCTGCAGCAGCTATTGCAGCAGCAGCATGATCTTGTGTAGAGAAAATATTACATGAAGACCATGTAACATCTGCTCCTAAAGCTACCAACGTTTCGATTAATACTGCAGTTTGGATTGTCATGTGAAGACAACCCGCAATGCGAGCACCTTTCAAAGGTTGAGTTGCTTTATACTCTTCACGGATAGCCATTAACCCAGGCATTTCGGCCTCAGCCAACGTAATTTCCTTTCTTCCCCATTCAGCTAAAGAAATATCTTTAACTTTGTAAGGAATGTATTGCGTTTTTGTATCCATCAATTGATATATTTAACTAACTTTTGATTTAAAAATAAGGTACAAATTTACAAACTAATTTCGATTAATAAAATGCCTATCATCGATTATATTAACGATTTTAAACATACCCGAATTATTACTTGGGAAGTGACGGAGTCGAACGAAGATTTACTGGAATATCTTCAATTAGAAGATTATAGAATGGAGAAATATAAAAATCTTCGACCTAAGCAGGCCAGGGAGTATCTCGGATTGCGCGCTTGTCTAAAGCAATTGGATTTGGATTATGATGTAAATTACGATGAACGAGGAAAGCCCTTTTTACCTACAAATAAAGAAATCTCGATTACCCATTCGTATGGGTTAGTTTCTGTTGGCGTGAGCGAATTTAATATTGGAATTGACATCGAATTGGCACGACCTAAGAAAATTCTAAATATCAAACACAAATTTGCCCGAGAAGATGAAATAACATGGATTCCTCAGGCGCATGAGATTGAGTATCTGCATATCATTTGGGGAATAAAAGAAGGGTTGTATAAACTAAATGGCGGGAATCTTTGGAATTTTTTGAATCATTACCGTGTAGAAGAATTTAGTTTAGGGGAGAATGAGCAAATTACATGTTGGATATCAGACGAGGTAAAGAGCCGTAAATATCATGCTTTTTATAAAATGGTTGGTGATTATTATTTGGTTTGGGTGTTGGATTATGAATAGATCGAAGTTAGAAATGTCTTTTTTTAAAGCTAAACGCATAGTCGGTTTCTTTATTTTTCTGTAAATAATCTAATCTTTCTACCGCTTCTCGGATAGTTGGAAATTCATTATTTTTTATCCACCATAAAGCATAATGAGCTTCACCATATTTTGAGAACCATTCTTTTCGTCTTTTTAAAAAATCGGTATGAAATGTTCGGTAAGTGAAATTTTCAAGTGATTCTATATCTTTCCAAACAGAAATGTTAATGATAATTTGTTCATCATGGTAAGGATTAAATTCTGTTGCATTATTGGTTTCGTCTTTTAGTCTCCATATAAAACCATCACTATTTTCTGCAAGTTGATTTACATGTTCAAGGTTATCTACAAATTCTTTCATAACCGGATCGTCAATATTAATTCCGATCATTTTTGCAATATTTATTTGGGCCAATTGGTACATCTTTTAATTTTTAAATTATATACTTGTAAATGTATTGAGTAAATTATACAGAGTCAATAACTATTATTTATAGTAGTTTAAAAATTAAACAAATGGAAGATTCTTGCAACATAAATTATATTAAATATAAATCGAAAGAATATCCATGTGCAACAAGTTTTGTAATGGATTTGATTGGAGGAAAGTGGAAAACCGTTATTTTATGTCAATTAAAAAATAAAGAAAAAAGATTCAATGTTTTAAGAAAAGAATTATCATTTATAACCGAATCGACTTTGAGTTTGCAGTTGAAACAATTAGAAGAAGATGGGTTAATCATAAAAACAATTTATGGAGAAAAACCTCCTTTAAAAGTGATTTATAAATTATCAGAATTAGGAACTTCTTTTATGCCAATTTTAGAGGAACTAAATACTTACGGAAAGAAAATTTTAAAGGATAATAAATTTTGAATTCAAAACTCATCACTTAGTATATGAACGATTTTATTGATTACATCATTTCGCCTTATCAAACGTATTCAGCTCTAAATATCATCCTTGAAACGGTTGCGACACTCTTCGGAATTATTT
This sequence comes from Empedobacter brevis NBRC 14943 = ATCC 43319, assembly GCF_000382425.1. Taxonomy (GTDB): domain Bacteria; phylum Bacteroidota; class Bacteroidia; order Flavobacteriales; family Weeksellaceae; genus Empedobacter; species Empedobacter brevis. The sequence goes on along the minus strand of NZ_KB908292.1, from coordinate 228,175 downwards.
CAGTTTATTACACGTATAAACGTAATATTTTAGTTTATCCGACAACGATTATTTCGACATTTATTTTCATTTATTTATTTTTTAACTGGGGATTATATGGCGAAACCATTATCAATGTGTATTATACTTCAATGGCGGTTTATGGATGGCTGTTGTGGCAAAAAAATCTTGAAGAAGATCATAAACATGTAGAGGTTTCATGGGCATCGAAGAAAGAATATTTTTATGGAGCCATTCTTTTTATACTCAGCTTTCTTTTTATTTTGACAATTTATTATTTCCGTCCGGTTATTCAAAATGGGTTTGATTTCGGTTTTATTACGCAATGTAAATTGCATTATACCAAAATAGATTTTATAGATGCATCAACAACAGCATTATTTCTAATTGGAATGTGGTTGATGGCACGTCGAAAAATTGACAATTGGTTTTTTTGGATTATCGGAGATTTAATCATGATTCCGCTTATGATGTACAAAGGAGCCGTTATTACATCTTTTCAATACCTTGTTTTGTTGGGTATTTCTATATTGGGTCTTATAGAATGGAAGAAAAAAATCCTCCAAAAATGATGGAGGATTTTGAAGTAAACTATTTTCTGATGATTTTTTTGGTTAGAATTTCTTGTCCGTTGTCATAAACTTTTAAAAGGTAAATTCCTTTAGGAAGTGCTTGAATATTTGTTTTGATTCCTTTGGATGTTTTAGTAGAAGGACTAGGGATTTTTCGACCATTTATGTCAACTAATTTTATTGAGAGATTTTGATTCGAATTCGCTTCTATATTGATCCAGTCTGTAGTAGGATTTGGATAGATCGTGATATTTTGTTTTATTTTTTCTGAAATAGATAAGTTTTCACATTTGTCGAATAAATTTTTGAAGGTGATTTGATTTCCAATCGAAACCATCGTTTTGAAACAAGAATCAGAGAAAGTCAACGCTTCCACTTTATTATTTGCGATATTATCAACATGAGAGACGTCGATTGCAATAACTTTATCATTGTACAACGAAGTGATTTGAGGGAAAACAGTGTGCGCAATAATGATATGTTTTGTCTTAAAATTAGTTAAAATATCATCAACTTGCGCTTGAGAAAGAACTTGATTTGCCATTCCGCGGTACCAGTATAATCCGGAAGCACTGCCTCCTGTTACAGTAGCACAATTGCCTGTACATGATTCTCCATTCATTTTTTTTCGTCCGTAACCATTCATTTCATCCAAAGGCAATTTTAGATCAGAAACCTGTGGACTTATGCCTGCGTGTACAAAAGTGTAATCACCTACTTGTTCTATAATATTTTTGGTTCTGAACCATTTTCCAAACGCTGTATTCGGTTCAAAGAAATCGCCATATGTCTTTTTTAAATAGCTGGCGTTTTCTATATATTTCTTGTTGACATAACGAAAATCGTATGTCATGGTCATCATATCGTGATTCCCGATGATGTAATGTACTTTTCCTCCTTTTGCTTCAGCTTCGGTTTCTAGTTTATAGATTAACCACAGAACTTCTGTAACATAAGGCCCGCGGTCTACCATATCTCCATTCACAATTAAATGCCCGTTTTCATATGTCCATTCCAAACGATCATTCATCACACCACCGTCAATTAACATTTTTTTGAAAGCTGAAAACTGACCTTCAATGTCTGATGTCACAAAGAATTTTGATGGAGCTAGATATGTTGATAACTCTGTTTGATGTTGTTTTTTTAGAGGAACATCAAATGTCGTAGACGTAGTGGGATCAGTCACTTTAAGAATAACCTTGTCATTTGTTGTATATGTTTCGTTTACGACACCAGCTTCCGTAATATAAGTCACTGTTATTTGATCGTTATTATAAAATACATAAGGCCCGTCTTTGTGGAAAGGAACAGGAGTTGTGTTATCTTCACTCACAAAACAATCAAACGATACATCTGAGCTTCTTGTATTTTGATTTCTAATTTCGATAGAAATAATATTTTCACCATTTACAAAATTTGAAGAAGAAACGTTGTACTGAAAAAAACTATTTTCTTTGTCGTTCGGTATAAATGTACTTAATTCATACTCATGAGGAATATCTCCGGACTGAGGAAGAAGAGAACTTCTCAAAATTTCTTTTCCATTGATATGTAAGATCGCTGCATCATCATGAATGATATTAAAAATAACTTCTTCAGGAAGTTTTGTGACATCATCTATTGTAATTTTTTTTCTGAAAAAATAGCGGATATATCCCTTTTGGATCAAAGTGTCTTCATCCCCGTCTCCAAATCCAAAATGACCTTTTCCTTCTTTCCAATTCTTTGTATCATATGTTAAGAGAGTCCACTCTTTTTGTTGATTAGAACCGTCATCCAGGTAAAGCCAGGTAGAACCTTTTTCAAAAAATAATGGGTCATTTGGTGTTGATTGAGCGAGTAAGTTGGTTTTGATTAGAAAAATAAATAGTAAGAAGAATAAATGTGTTTTCATGGATATGATTTTTTTAGGAGCAAATATATCTTTTAAAGAAGGTTAGGGGATTAACAAAACTTTAAGTAATTATTAAATAATCAATTAAATGAAGGCAGCTTAAAAAATCCTGAAAATAGTGAGTAAAAGAATAGCTGAAATTTATTATTTTAGCAATAATTATTAAATGAAAAATATCTACCTAAATAGAATTGTATGGAAAATCAACATTTATATCAACAAAACCAATTGGTTGCCGAGGCAACAGATGTAGAAAGAGCAAATTTTTATAAACATACTTACGGTCACGTTGCCGGAGGGGTGTTAGTCTTTGTACTCATAGAATCTCTGATGCTACAATCAGAAGCGTTGGTTCGTTTTATGTTAAGTCTGACGAGTGGTTACCTTTGGCTTGCTTTATTAGCCGGTTTCATGGGAATTACTTGGGTTGCTCAAAAAATGGCCTATGGTTCAATTTCTAAATCAAAACAATATTTAGGATATTTTTTATATATCGTTGCAGAAGCTTTAATCTTTGTTCCAATGCTTTACATCGCTTTGTACTACGGAGGAACTTATGTTATTAAACAAGCAGCTGTTGTAACAGGAGGATTATTCATCGGATTATCAGCGATTGTATTTTTAACAAAAGCAGATTTCTCTGTTTTAAAAGGTGCTTTAACTATCGGTTTTTTCTTAGCAATAGGATTAATCGTTGCAGGAATGCTATTCGGGTTCGATTTAGGATTATGGTTCTCAGTAGGAATGTGTGCATTAGCCGGAGGAGCAATTTTGTATAATACGCATCAATTAAAATATGAGTTTGGAACACAACAATATGTAGCAGCAGCGTTATCATTGTTTGCTTCGTTAATGTTATTGTTCTGGTATATCTTACGAATTTTTATGAGTAGAGATTAAGGATTAAGAAACAATAAATTTGTATATTGAACCGTAACAAAAATGTTACGGTTTTTTTATTAAAGTATTATGACGGATAAAGAGAGAGAAGATGATAGAATACAATCTCCGTTTCGACCAAAAGATTGGAATGAGATTAGAATAAATGATTCTTGGGCATTGTTCAAGATTATGGCTGAGTTTGTGAATGGCTATGAAGCAATGTCTAAAATAGGACCATGTGTTTCTATTTTTGGTTCGGCAAGGACGCCAAAAGAAAACCATTACTACAAATTGGCAGAAGAAATTGCATATCAATTGACAAAAATTGGTTTTGGAGTGATTACAGGAGGAGGTCCTGCAATTATGGAAGCTGCAAATAAAGGAGCTCAAAAAGGAGGAGGTTCTTCTGTTGGTTTAGGGATTTCATTGCCTTTTGAAACAGAGTTGAACAAATATATCGACCGTGAATATGAAATTAATTTTGATTATTTCTTTGCTCGAAAAGTAATGTTTGTGAAATATTCGCAAGGATTTATTGTAATGCCGGGAGGTTTCGGAACCTTGGATGAATTGTTTGAAGCTTTGACGTTAATTCAAACGAAAAAAACAGGTCGTTTTCCGATTGTTTTAGTTGGAACGGAATACTGGTCAGGTTTATTTGATTGGATTAGAAACCGAGTGATTGCAGATGGTTATATTTCCGAAAAAGACCTGGACCTGTTTCGTTTAGTTGATACAGCGGAAGAAGCAGTAACACATATCAAGAATTTTTACGAGAAATATAATATTAAACTTAATTTTTAAAAACTAAAAACCTCATCTATTGATGAGGTTTTTTATTTATTTTTTAATCATTTTTATAGAAGAATTTCCTTTTTTTGTTTTGACATCAAGGATGTAGATTCCTTTTATTAATTCCTTTACATTGAATTGAAAAGTTGAAGAAAAGGTTCCTGAAAATTCTTTTATTAACTTTCCTGAAACATCATAAATTTTCACTTTTTCTGAGTTGGTATTCAGGGTGAAAAAGGTTGAAACAGGATTTGGAACTAATCTGATTTCTTCTGCTGCTACATCAATAGAATCTGTTGATAAATTAGCTTTCGTATTCCCATAAATTCTAAATTCTCCAGGATTTAAATTAACAGTAAAAGAAGAGGTTGTATTTGTTGCATTTACAACTGTATTGTCGATTAAGTTGTACCAATTCCCAACAAAAGGGAATAATGGAGCGATATTTTGTGGAGAAGTTGTGAAATTAGCAATTACAATCACTTCGTATAATTCGTTTGTAGATAACAGATTATTTGTAATCTGGATACGAGGTTTTAAATCACCGGAAGTAATGGTATAATGATCTGTTTCGAAAACTTTATTGTTCAGTTTTAACTGAATGATTTTTGCCCAAATATCATATACACTTTTTCTATTTGTATTTGTAATGTAACCTATTTCACTAGGAATTGGTTTTGGGTTTGTACGACAACCATCATTAACTGTTCCGTCTTCACAATAATTGATCGAATAATCATAGCCTAATTCTCCAAACTGCCACAGCATTTTTGGACCTGGAATAGTAAATAAAACAGCACCAAGTGCTTTTTGTCTTTCTAAGGAAGTGTTCAAATCTTTTATATTATATGATCCGTTTGTAGCTCCCCATTGTAAGTTTTTATACATTATTCTTTCTTCATCATGGCTTTCCGCATAACCGATCAAATGTTTTCTGTCAAATCCTTTTACGGTATGTTTTAACCAATCAAAATTACTATCAGATTCATATCCCATTGTATTTTGGTTGAAATTATTGGTCGCTTTTCCCCAAAGCATAATTCCTTTTCCTTCGTCTATTCTATAGTTAGCCCATTCTTTCTCCTCTTGTGCAGAGCCATTGTTTCCTAAATGTTCAAAAATGATATACGAGGAAGGGTCTATAGCCCATTGTTCGTCTGCATATTTTTTCAGAATGGCGACACGGTCTGTCTGATAATTATTGGTACAGGCTTCATCAGAAGGGGAACAATTTTGAGTAAATCCTTTTGTTAAATCCCAACGAATACCATCAATTTTGAATTCATTGATCCAATGTTCCACTGTTCTTTTTACATAATATTGTGTTGGAGCCAATTGATGGTTAAGGTCGTAGCCAACATTGTAGCTGTGTTTAGCTTCTTGATTAAGATAAGGATTTGTTGCAGTAGGTTCTCCGAAACCATCACCATCAGGATCATTCATCCACATTCTGACCAAAGGAGAACGACCATACACATGATTTAATGCAATATCCAGAATGACTGCGATTCCATTCTGATGGCACAAATCAATAAATTCTTTCATCTTAGAAGCTGGTCCGTAAGCTTTATCCAAAGCCAAATGATAAGCGGTGTTGTATCCCCATGAAATATTTCCTTCAAACTCCATAACAGGCATCACTTCGATAGCATTTACATGTAGATTTTTGAAATATGAAAAATCATCAATCAAAGATTGCCAGGTTTTAGCCGAGTTAAAATCTCGAATCAACAGTTCATAAATAATTAGATTTTCTTTGTTTGGGCGATTGAAATTTGTTGTTTTCCAGTTGTATTTAGGTTGATTTGTTTGTAAAACAGAAACTTCAAATTGTTGCTCATTTGGGTAAACAGGCATATCAGGATATGTAGCAGCGTTGATGTATTGATCATCGTAAGGCGAGAGAATTAAAGTAGAGTAGGGATCAGCCGTTTTTATTCCGTCACTTGTTCTGTATTGGAATGTATTCGTTTCCCCGGATTTCAAATTATTGATTTCAATCCAATATAAATCTTTGTTTGACGTATCGCGGTTCATAACATATTGATCAGAAATCTGCCAATTATTAAATGAACCTATCACATGAACAAATTCTTTCTGAGGAGCAAAAAGTACCAAATAAGCTCTGGTGGGGTCGCTATCAATGTAATTAATTCCTTGTTTCAGATTCGCAGGAATTGCCACTTCGTTTACTGTTGGTTTTATAAAAACCTGAAATGACTTTGAAATCGTTTGGCCATTATTTTCTGCTTTTAAAATGTAGTTTTGACTGGCTGTTATGGTATAATTTTTATCGAAATCAGTAGTATTTGTTATCGCATCAATCGGATGACCATTTGCGGTTAATGTCCAATTTGCATTTTTGGTTGAGGTTGCTTTAATATTAAAAGCAGCCCCGGATGTTAAATTGGTGATGCTATTTTCAACAGGATGATTTAATATCATTTTGAAGGAGCCAACATTGATTGTGAAATCGTTTGTTTGTTGTTTTCCATCGTCACTTCTAAAAACAATATTAATTGCTGTAATGTTTTTAGAAGGATCAACTTGATAAAATTGATAGATAGACGTTGTGATTTCTAATTTATAGGTTGTTCCTGATACAAAAGTTAATTTGGGCTGAGTGGTATTATTTCCCCAGGATTCGATAACATTTTGCCATGCTTGATTGTCTACTGTAACACCTGTATGTGCATAAATATCACCCGAATAACTAGCTAAACCTGTATTGTTTTTATCAAAAAAAATTGTCACAGGCTGCTCTGGTTCGGGAGTTATAGGGAGTGTTGTAATCTGTGCCTTCACAATAAAGAGCGAGAACACAGAAATGAAGAGTAATAAAGTGTTTTTCATATTTTGTGGTTTTTAGAAAAAAAGCCATTAAAAAACGATATGAATTTTAATGGCTTTTAGAGTTTATATAATTAATGAGAAAAAATTAATTATTGTGCTTCTACAGAATAAGTTTTCTTGTTGAAGTTTGCAGTAACTTTATATGTACCTGCTTTTATTTTGATGTTGGCACCATTTTCATCTGTTAAAACATTAGGAGTATCCGTACCTCCGTAACTCACGTCCCATTTGTTATTTAATCGGAATTTAAATTCTCCGTCTTTCATCGTAACAATTGTCGACCAGGCATCTTCCATGCCATCATAAGCTAATTTTACATCTGGACCTTCCCATCCATTAGGTGTTGCATCTCCAACTAATCCCCATGTATAAGGTTCTATTTTATAGATCAAGTCATTCAGGTTAATTGTTACTTTATATGAACCTGCTTTAACACTAATATTTTTTCCTCCTTTATCTAATTTTCCATCAATAGGATCGTTATCTCCATAATCTAAATCCCACTTATTATCTTGACGGAATTTGATTTCTCCGTCAATGAGATCAGCATAAGCTACAAATACGTTAGGTGTTTCAGTTTTCCAGAAAGGAATGTCTGGGCCATCCCATTTATTTGGTGTTGCGGAACCTACTATTCCCCAGTTAGTCGATAAATCTGTAGGATAAGGGGTTACCCGCAAAGAATTTACATTAGAAATCAAAGGTTGAGAACCTGGAGTACCAACTGTTGAAATAACACGGTATTCCAGTTCACCTTCTTTAAAGGGCTCTAACCCTAAATCAATAGCGGTCGTATTTAATTCTTTTACTGTTACATTAGCAGTGACCGAAGAAGTAGAGGTAATCACTTTTGGTTTTTCAAAATTTCCTCCTTTTACATCAATTTGAAGCTCGTATTTTGGAGGTGTATTTGCACCATATTCAGCAGCACTCCATTTAAATGTCATCGCTGTTTCAGCAGCGTTTTCCTCTAATAAGATAAGTGAATTTGATGTTGGATCTTCTAATTTAGGCGCAACAAAAGTTGAGGGATCTAATGTGATGATATCTTCATCATCGTTACAAGCGCTTAACGCAAAAACACTTGCACAAGCTAACGAAATATATTTTATAAAATTTTTCATTTTAGTAACCAGGATTTTGAGTTAAATTTGAGTTGACAGCCAAAGCATTGAATGGAATCGGATAAATTGTTCTGTGGTTATCCACATTCATTCCATTTGTAATTCCTCCTTTGAATGGCCAGTTGTAATTACTCGTAAATCTATTGAAACGAATCAAATCTATACGACGTGTTCCTTCCCAATACATTTCACGAGAACGTTCAGCCAATATAAAATCTAGATTAATAGACGTTACATTTCCGGACGTATTTCCATAGGCACGTTCGCGTAATTTGTTGACATAACCAAGTGCAATACCTGTATCACCTCCACCTCTTAATGCAGCTTCTGCATAATTAAGATACATTTCAGCTACACGGAAAATCGGAATATCTACATCTGCATGTTCACCAGTATCATTATTTCCATTTGTTCCATCAGATTTTTTATTAGAAAATTTTGTAATCGCATAACCTTGTTTAAACTCAGAAACATTTTCAATTTCAAAAGTTTGTCCATCAGAATGAAACATGGCACGTTTATCTCTCCATGAGGTTGGATTCCCTTCCGAATTGCTTTGAGAAACAGAACTTGAGAATTGGTTGACTAATGCCTTTGTTGTACGGGGACCTCCCCATCCTCCATTAACACCAAAATCAGCAGGAGCCATAGTGCCTCCTATTTTTGATTTAACAATGAATGTTGCTCCTCCGTAAGTTGTAGAATAGCGTCCATCAAAATTAATGGCAAATATATTCTCGTTTTGTGCGCCATTTGTGTCGTTATCGGCTAAAAATAATTCATCATAAGCAGTTCCGTTATTATTTTTATCAATGGTATTTAAGATATAACCAGATTCGATTGCTTTTTTAGAGTATTCGGCAGCTTCCTTGTATTTATTTTGGCTGATATATACTTCTGAGTTTAAATATAAACGAGATAATAATGCATATGCAGCTACTTTGTCTACACGTCCATATTCATTAGTTCTGGGTTCTGCTAATAGAGTTTCTAAATCTTTTAATTCAGATTCAACGAATGTATAAATTTCCTGACGGTTATTTTGTTTTGGTAATTCTAACGAGACTTTAGTTACTAAAGGAACATTAGCAAATAAATCCATTAAATTATAATAAGCATAAGCACGAATAAAACGAGCCTCAGCAACAAACTTTTTTACTTCTTGATCTGTTTCAGCTAATCTTTCAGCTTTTTCGATAAAAGAATTAGAGAATGAAACGGTCTGTGCTAAACGAAAGTACATCGCTTCTACAAATGGATTACTTGCCCCCCAATCCATAGCATGTAAGTTAGGTAATCCTGCATCTCCCCAACCAACAATAGCTTCGTCTGTTGTTAACTCATTTAAATAAAACATCAAACGTGTATATTGAGAGGTTCCTTCGTCTACACCTACAATGTCTGGTTGCCCGGCAGGTCCTTCTTGACCTGTTAGAGATAAAGAAGCATAAATTTTACCTAATGCAGCTTTAGCTTGTTGAGAGTTAGAGAAAACTTCATTTTCTGTTACCATATCAGGATCAATCGGATCTAAATTCAAATCATCATGACAAGATGTTAATGTGAACAATGAAAAGATTCCAATTAAAGCGATTTTATTAATATTGAATATGTTTAATTTCATTTTTTTCTTTTTAGAAGTTAACATTTAAACCAAAGACAAATGTTCTTGGTCTTGGATAAAAGTTTCTATCAATTCCGTCAAAAACTTCAGGATCAATTCCGTCATAATTTGTAAATAAAGCGACATTTTGTACTGCGCCGTATAAACGGACATCCATACCTTTGATGGCTTCTTTTAAATTGTAACCTAATGTAATGTTATCAATTCTTAAAAAAGATCCATTTTCTATATAATGATCACTAGTTAAGTTTGTTGCTGTAATAGCAGAGAAACCTGTATTGTAGTAATCTCTATGTACGTTTGATAAATAACCTTGACCATTACCTGTTGCTTTTGCTAAATATCCTTTTGCAGAAGCTACATTGTTATATACATAATTTCCAATGCTGGCACGGGCAGTTGCAGATAAATCCCAGTTTTTGTATCGGAATCTTGTGTTGAATCCCATAGTTACATCAGCAAATGGACTTTTGTGTAAGTAACGATCGTCTTCATTGATAACACCGTCATTATTTAAATCTTCATAAGCACCTTCAATCGGTTTTCCATTTGAATCATAAATTTGTTTGTAAACTAAATATGAAAAAGGTGTATACCCTTCTTTATGAACTTGAACATTGATTCCTGTACCTCCATCAATTCCTCCGATGTAATTGTCATTTTTTAAATTAACAATTTTATTGTCGTTGTACGCAATGTTATAGCCAAAAGACCAATCAAAATCTTTGGATTTGATAATGTCGGCATTAATGCTAAACTCAATTCCTTTGTTTTCCATGTCTCCAATATTTTGTTTAATTTTATTAGAGAAATTTGTAAACTGATCTACATAAACTTCAGCAATCAAGTCTTTTGTTTTCTTTTGGTAAACATCTAAGCTACCGTAAATACGGTTTTTAAATAAGGCATAATCAATTCCAATATTCAATGTATTAGAGATTTCCCATTTCAAGTTTGGATTTACTTTTTCAGGACGATAAACCTGATAAAATTTATCCCCAAACTGATATTGAGCAGATGATAAACTTTGGGTATAACGAGTTAAGAATAAATAATCTTCTAAGCCATTAACATTACCAACTTGACCATAACCAACTCTTAATTTTAAATCACTAAGAGTCTTATTTCCTTTCAAGAAATCTTCATTTGCAACGTTCCAAGCAAATGCAGCAGAAGGAAAATATCCCCAACGATCATCAGGATTTAATTTTGAAGAAGCATCTGCACGTAAAGTAGCGGTTAGAATATAGCGGTTATCATAATTATAATTAACGCGGCCATAGTATGATAATAATACACTTTCGTATTTATCGATAACAGCTGCTATCTGTCCAATTTCAGCCTTTTCAGAATCAAAAGAAAATTTATCAAAACCAAATTTTTGATAACCATAACCAACAACAGCATTAAGTGCTGAAGCTCCGATAGTTTTGTTATATGTTAAATAAGCATCTAATAATTTGTTTGAAAATTCGTTGCTAAAATTAGAATAAGCTCCGTCCCATTTTGTATTTTTACTTGGTAATGCATAGTTAGAAACTTTTCTACCATTCGCATTTGTAATGTCATAACCTACATTTACAGTAGCAGTCAAATCAGGCAAGAAATGTAACTTATAGTCGACTTTCGCATTCCCTGCAAAACGTCTTGTTTCAGATGTGTCGTTTACTTCATTTAATAATGCAATTGGATTATTAGGAGTTAAATCTTTCAAAAAATATTGTCCATCTATTAATTGAGTGTAAACGTTATATCCTTGCCAAGAATTAATTCCGGTTGAATAAACAGATTGTGTAGGATCAAATTCTAAAGCGGCGCCAATAGCATCACGATTAGCAAAAATATTTTCGATATAAGATCCCCTTGCATTAATTTCAAATTTTAAATGATCATCTAAGAAAGTAGGATTTAAGTTAACACTCATTGTTGTACGATTAATGTTATCCCCTTTTAGAATTCCATCTTGATTTGTATTCGAAATAGAAAAACGAGATGGCATAAAATCCCCAATTTTTCCAACAGCGCTAAAATTATGATCAAACCCTATTGCTGTTTTATAAATTAATTTTTGCCAATCCGTATTTGTATTACCTAGTTTTGCAATATCATCAGCAGTTCCGTGTTGTTTTACAAGAGCTCTAAATTCTTCTCCATTCATTAAATCAACCATTTTGATTGGATCATAAACAGAAGTTGTAGAATTGTAACTGTATTTAAATTTTTTCCCTTTTCCTTTTTTTGTCGTAATCAAAACAACTCCATTGGCGGCACGAGAACCATAGATGGCAGTGGCTGAAGCATCTTTTAAAATGGTCATGGTTTCGATGTCATTAGGATTTAAGAAATCCAATGGATTTCGAGAGCCTCCAATTTTTTCATCTGATAATGGTAGTCCATCTACAACATAAAGTGGTTCACGGTTTAAAGAAATTGAACTGTTACCACGAATTAATATTTTTTGATCATCTCCAGGAGCTCCTCCGCTAGATGTTACTACAACACCAGCAATTTTACCTGTCATTAATTCTTGTGCAGAAGTAATAGATCCTTTATTGAAATCTTCAGAATTTAACTGATTGACAGATCCTGTAACATCTTCTTTTTTAGCAGTTCCATATCCTATTATCACAACTTCTTTTAAGTTCTCAGTTGTTTTAGCCATGCGAAGTTGCAATTGAGTTTGTCCGGCATAAGTCAACTCCTGATCATCATAACCAAAGAAACTGATTACAATGACATCACCGTCATTTGCTTCTAATGTAAAGTTTCCTTGTTCATCAGAAATTGTTGATTCTCCTGTTGTGATGTTCGAAACATCAGCTCCAGGAAGAATTGCATTGTTTGTGCTATCATATACCGTTCCTTTTACTGCAGTTTGTGCAGATAAAATTGCTGGGCTTGATAAAACTAATGCAAGAAGAGATTGTTTTAAAATCCTCATATATTTTCCGTTTTGTTTCGTTAATTTTTAATTTATATTTTTACTTCTCAATCTCAAATGTAAGTTGTTTAATTGATTGATTGTGTATGTGGTACACTGAGAAATAACACGAAAACGTTTTCGTGTTAATAAATAATTAAATTATTTATAGAAGTGTGTTAATTTTAAATAAAAAAGGCGGAAATTAGTAAAACAAGATTGAGGGTTAAGTAGAAAGAAGATTATGAAAAAGAATTTGACATTAAAGCAAATTGCAAAAGAGTTAGATGTTTCGATATCAACAGTTTCTAAAGCGTTGAAAAATAGTGAAGAAATTAGCGAAGCAACACGAAATAAGATTCAGGCATTTGCGAAATTATACAATTATAAACCAAATAATATTGCATTAAGTCTTAAAAACCGTAAAACGAAAACCATTGCGGTTATCATTCCCGAAATTGTTCATGACTTTTTCGCCATGGTCATTAGCGGGATTGAAAATCTAGCGAATCAATATGGATATAATGTCTTAATTTGTTTGTCAAATGAATCTTACGACCGGGAAGTCCTTAACATGGAAATGCTTGCGTCAGGAAGTATTGATGGTTTCGTGATTTCTCTTTCTAAGGAAACCCAAGCCAAGAAGGATTATCATCACATCAAAGAGATTATCAATCAAGGAATGCCTGTCGTAATGTTTGATCGTGTAACGCGTGAAGTGTATACCGATAAAGTGATTATTGATGATGTACTTGCGACACAAGAGGCGATACAGTACTTCATAAGTAAAGGTCGTAAGAAAATAGGATTCATCACGACACCGGATTATATCAGTGTAGGAAGGCTAAGAACAGAAGGTTATAAGAGGACATTGGAAGCCAACGGAATTGAAATTGACGATAATTTAATATTAAGAGTCGAAGATGAAAGTCAATTAGATACGATGATTGATGATTTTTTTGAAAAGAACAAGTTTGATGCAGTGATGGCAGTAAACGAATTATATGCTGTTAAAGTGCTTAGAGCTGCATTAAAAAAAGGGATAAAAGTTCCGGAAGATTTACATATAATCGCATTTACAGATGGTGTAATTTCCAAAAACTCAATTCCCAGCATTTCTACAGTTAAACAAAATGCATTTAAAATGGGGGAAATTGCTGCTCGACTTTTGATCCAAAAACTAGAGTCTGAAAATGAACATGAGCATTATATTACGGAAGTTGTAGGTACTGAATTATTGCACAGAGAAACTACAACGATTTAGTAAGTTTTTTTTGGATAAATAATTGTTACAGTTGCAATAATCCCGAAAAAATGTTTTAACATTGTAATCAAATCAAAACATATTTTTACTTCTCAAACAAAAAAATATAGTTTTGATAAGCATAAAACGCTTATCGTAAATACATAATAAAATTACGATAATGGAAAAGCGTAGATTGGGATTTCTGGAAATCTGGAATTTAAGTTTCGGATATTTAGGAGTTCAAATGGGATTCGCTTTGCAAAATGCAAATGCGAGCCGAATTTTAAGTTCGTTTGGTGCTGATGTACACGAACTGTCTTGGTTTTGGATTGTAGCACCATTAATGGGATTGATTGTTCAACCTATTATTGGTCACTATTCAGACAACACATGGTCTAAATTTGGACGAAGAAAACCTTACTTTTTATTAGGAGCTTTACTTGCTTCATTTGGATTAATTTTAATGCCTCAGGCAGGAGCATTTACTGCAATTATGCCTGCGTTATGGATGGGAGCCGGTTTCTTAATGATTATGGATGCTTCGTTTAACATCGCAATGGAGCCGATGCGTGCATTTGTAGCGGACATGTTACCTTCTGACCAACGTACATTAGGTTATTCTATCCAAACAGTTATCATTGGTTTAGGAGCAGTAATAGGATCTTGGTTGCCGTATGTTTTAAGTAATTGGTTTGGAGTATCGAGTACTGCCGCCGCCGGAGAAGTACCTTTTCATTTAATCTTATCATTCATAATAGGTGCAATTGCGATCATTATAACTGTTCTAATTACCGTATTTACGACGAAAGAATATACTCCCGAACAATTAGATGCTTTTGAAAAAGCGGAAAGAAGAGAGTCTTTAACAGAAGAAAAAGCAAGTTTAACACAAATTTTCACTGATTTTGGTAACATGCCAAAAACAATGAAGCAATTAGGTTTAGTCCAATTTTTTACGTGGTTTGCTTTATTCGGGATGTGGGTTTTTGCTACACCGGCAATTGCACATCATGTTTATGGTCTTCCGCTAAGTGATACACATTCAGAAACGTATCAAAAAGCAGGCGACTGGGTTGGAATAATCTTTGGTGTATATAACGCGGTTTCTGCAATCTTTGCATTCTTCTTACCTGCATTGGCACTAAAAATTGGTCGAAAAACAACGCACGCAATTTCTTTAATTTGTGGAGGATTAGGATTAATCTCCATCTATTTTATTCACGACCCGAAACTTTTAATCATCTCAATGATTGGTGTGGGAATCGCATGGGCTAGTATTTTATCGATGCCTTATGCTATTTTAGCCGGAGCTATTCCAGCTAAAAAAATGGGCGTATACATGGGAATTTTCAATTTCTTTATCTGTATGCCTCAAATCGTCAACGCTCTATTGGGCGGTCCAATTGTAAAATATATTTATCACGATAATCCCATTTACGCAATTATGACAAGTGGCGTTGCTCTCGTATTAGCGGCACTTTTTGTAACACGAGTAAAAGATGTGGATGAACCAATCAAAGCATAAAATTTTGAAAACGAAAGCATTTATTTTCGATTTAGACGGTGTCATTGTTGACACCGCGAAATATCATTTCTTGGCATGGCAGAAAATTGCAAGAGCCTTGGAAATTAATTTTACACACGAACATAACGAACTCTTGAAAGGAGTTTCGCGTGTTCGTTCATTAGAAATCATTCTTGGATTAGGAAATGTTGAAGCAACAGATGAACAAAAAGAGCAATGGTTGGTTCAAAAAAATGAAGATTATTTAGAATACATCAACAAAATGGACGATTCAGAAATTCTTACGGGAGTGATGAATGTTTTAAATTTTCTAAAAGAAAATAACCAGCCAATTGTTTTAGGTTCTGCTTCTAAAAATGCTCGTCCGATTTTAGAAAAAGTAAATATTCTGCATTATTTTGATGACATTGTTGATGGAAATGATGTTTCGAATGCAAAACCAGATCCTGAAGTATTTATTGTAGGAGCAAAGAAAGCAAATCAACCAAATGAGAACGCAATTGTTTTTGAAGACTCGGTTGCAGGCATTCAGGCAGCTAATATTGCAGGAATGATAAGTGTTGGAATCGGAGAACCTTCGGTTTTAAACGAAGCAAAATATAATTTCAACAACTTTACCGAAATCACAGAGGAATTCTTAATGGAATTAATCAATCAATAATTTTTTACAATCAACATACAAAACAAAATGAATCAAGATTATATCATCCCGAATGCGTGGTCAATTATCGAAGAAGGGTTTGAAAAAGATCGAGTGAAATCGTCAGAAAGTTTATTTTCTATTGGTAATGGGGCGATGGGGCAACGTGCTAATTTCGAAGAATTTTATTCAGGGGATACTTTTCAAGGAAGCTATATTGCCGGAGTTTATTATCCTGACAAAACAAAAGTGGGGTGGTGGAAAAACGGTTATCCCGAATATTTTGCGAAAGTATTAAATGCACCGGTTTGGATTGGAATTGATATCGAAATCAATGGAAAACAGTTCGATTTAAATACGTGTAAATCAATTAAAAATTTCCGTCGTGAATTAAACATGAAAGAAGGTTTACTGTATCGATCTTTTGTTGCAGTACTACCTTCCGGTTTAGAAATTGAAGTGAACGTCTGTCGTTTTCTTTCTGAAGATTTAGATGAATTAGGTATCATTAAATACGATATTAAGCCGCTGAATGGAGATGCGAAGATTGTTTACAAACCTTATGTTGATACTCATGTAAAAAATGAGGATGCCAATTGGGAAGAAATTTTTTGGGAACCAATTGGTTCTGAAATCAAAGGAGAACAAGGCTTCGTGCAGGCACAGACTTTTAAAACTCATTTCAATGTGGTTACCTATATGGAGAATACTATTTTCATTAACAATGAAAAACAAGCAATTGCTCCGATAATTTCGACGAAAACGGATTGGAAAGTAGAATTTAGATATGAAATAGAAGTAAAAGCAAATGATGTCGCAACGATTCAGAAATTTGGAGGGTATATTGTCTCTACAAACCATCAGGAAAACGAATTGATTGCCGCTGCCGAAAAGGTACTCAAACAAGCAAATGCTTTAGGTTATCAACAATTGTTAATCAACCAAAAAGAAGCATGGGCGAAAACATGGGAAATGGCAGATATCACGATAGAAGGTGATGTAAAAGCACAGCAAGGAATTCGTTTCAACATTTTCCAGTTAAATCAAACGTATTCAGGAAAAGATGCACGTTTAAATATTGGTCCAAAAGGATTTACAGGTGAAAAATATGGAGGTTCTACATATTGGGATACAGAAGCGTATTGTTTGCCTTTTTATATGGCAACAAAAAACCAAGAAGTAGCGCGTAATTTGTTGATGTATCGTTTCAATCAGTTGGATAAAGCGATTGAAAATGCAGAAAAATTAGGGTTTAAAGCTGGAGCAGCTCTTTATCCTATGGTGACAATGAACGGAGAGGAATGCCATAATGAATGGGAAATTACATTTGAAGAAATTCACCGAAATGCAGCGATAGCATTTGCGATTTTTAACTATACACGTTTTACAGGTGATGAATCTTATATTCCGGAAGCCGGTTTAGAAGTTTTATTAGGAATTGCACGTTTTTGGAAGCAACGTGTGAACTGGTCCAATGATAAAGGGAAATACGTGATGTTAGGTGTGACTGGTCCTAATGAATACGAGAACAATGTGAACAACAATTTCCATTCTAATTATTGTGCACAGTGGTGTATGAACTATTTAGCGGAGCAAGCGGAAAAAGTAAAAACAAATCATCCTGGAGATTATGCGCGAATTGTAGCTAAAACACATCTAACAGATGAGGAATTAACAGAAATGAAAAAAGTTGCTGCGAATATTTATTTTCCATTTAGTGAAGAACATGATGTTTACTTACAGCAAGATGGTTTCTTAGACAAAGATTTAACACCTGTTTCTCAGTTGGCAAAAGAAGAACGTCCGATCAATCAAAAATGGTCTTGGGATAGAATTTTGCGTTCAGCTTATATCAAGCAGGCAGATACATTACAGGCATTCTACTATTTCGAAGACCAATTCTCAAAAGATCAATTGGAAAAACATTTCGATTTCTATGAACCATTAACAGTTCACGAATCGTCTTTATCACCTTGTGTGCATTCAATTCAAGCAGCAACTTTGGGACGAATGCAACAAGCTTATACGTTTTATTTAAGAACTTCTCGTTTGGATTTGGATGATTATAACAAAGAGGTTCACGAAGGTTTACACATTACATCGATGGCAGGAACATGGATGTCAATTGTAGAAGGATTTGGTGGAATGCGAGTAAAGAACGATGCGTTATATTTTGAACCACGTTTGCCAGAGCAATGGGAAGGATTTTCGTTTAAAATCAATTTCCGCAATCAAATCTTAAAAGTTATTGTAAATAAAGGAGAAACAACATTCGAATTAGAAGGAACAAAACCGTTAGAAGTTTATGTTTTCGGAGAAAAGTCTGTTGTTCAACCTTCAATTTAATAAAGGGAAATTCAAGATACCTTGAAAGCCTCGGCTTTCAGGGTATTTTTATTTAAGTTGAAAGTTTTTTAAGTGCTATAAAGAATGGAAATTCAAAACACATTAATTTAATTATGAAAAAAATAATTGCATTAACCTCTTTCTTATCAACGCTTGCATTTGCTCAAATTCAAAAAGTAGAGCCAATGTTTTGGTGGAAAGGAATGAAGAATCCGGAATTGCAGATTTTGGTTTATGGAAAAAATATCAATAAATATTCCATTGAATTATCGGATCAAATTCAAATTAAAGAGATTCAAAAAACAGAAAACCCAAATTATGTTTTTGTGACGATTGATACGAATGAAGTCAATAAATCGTCATTTAAAATTCATCTTAAAAATAAAAACAAGGTTGTTGATTCGTATACATATGAGTTAAAAAATCGTCAATCAAATTCTGCAAATCGTCAATCATTTTCATCAAAAGATGTGGTGTATTTGATTATGCCTGATCGTTTTGCGAATGGTGATGAGAATAACGATTCTAAAAATGAATTGACAGATAAAGCCAATCGTACTGTTCCTGATAGCAGGCACGGCGGAGATTTACGAGGAATTATCAACAACTTAGATTATTTACAGAATCTTGGAGCGACGGCTGTTTGGTTGACTCCGGTAAATGAAGACAATGAGAAGCAACATTCGTATCACGGTTATGCTCAAACGGATTTGTATAAGATTGACGGGCGCTACGGAACCAACGAAGACTATCGCGAATTATCTCAGAAATTAAACCAGCGTGGAATGATGCTGATTCAGGATTATGTGACCAATCATTGGGGATTATCGCATTGGATGATTCAGGATTTGCCTTCACAAGATTGGATTCATCAATTTCCGGATGGAGGTTTAAAAGGATTTAAACGCTCTAACTATCGTACAACATCTCAATTTGATACCAATGTTGCAGAAGTCGATAAAAAGGAAGCATTGAACGGATGGTTTGATTTGACAATGCCAGACATGAATCAATCGAACCCTCTGGTATTAAATTACTTGATTCAAAATGCAATTTGGTGGATTGAATATGCTGAATTGGGCGGAATGCGTGTGGACACTTATCCGTATAATGACAAAGAAGGAATGGCAAAATGGGTCAAAGCCATTACAGATGAGTACCCTAATTTTAATGTTGTAGGTGAAGCATGGATGTATTCACCGGCGCATATTTCGTATTGGCAAAAAGATTCGAAAATTGCTGAAATCGATCATTACAATTCGTACCTACCTTCTGTGATGGATTTTAATTTATTTTCAGAATTGCCAAAAGCAATCAAAGAAGAAGAATCTTGGGACGGAGGAATGATAAAGCTTTACAATTCATTTACGAATGATTTTCTTTATCCTAATGTCAACAACATGTTTGTCTTCATGGAAAATCATGATACAGAACGTTGGAATGAAATCATGAATGGAAATGTGAATGATTATAAATTAGGATTAACGTTGATTTCAACTGTTCGTGGGATCCCGCAGATTTATTATGGTTCTGAAATCGGAATGCGTGGAGATAAAAGCAAAGGAGATGCAGATATTCGTCGCGATTTTCCCGGAGGTTGGAAGTCAGATAAACAAAATGCTTTTTCAACTGCCGGAAGAACAGTTGAGCAAAATACTTTTCACGATTTTACAGCAAAAATTTTAAATTGGAGAAAAAATAAGGAGGTTGTTCATTCAGGAAAAACAAAGCATTATATGCCGGTAAAGAATGTATATGTTTATTTTAGATACAATGAAAAAGAATCGGTGATGGTGATTCTGAATGCTAATTCGGAAAAACAAACATTCAAATTAGATCGTTTTGCTGAATCATTGAATGGGATTACTTCTGGAAAAGATATTCTCTCAGACAAAAATCTTTCAATTAATTCAAAAGAAGAAATCTCAATAGACGGAAAAACTTCAATGATTATTGAGTTGAAATAGGAATGTCACGCCAAGCCCGTTTTAGAATCATATAAAACTAAGGGATAAGCTGAAACAAGATTAGTTTGACACTAAAGAAAAAAACAAAAACAAGAAATATGAAAAACTTTAAGTTTATACTAGGTGTAGGAATCGCAATGATGAACATGGTTTATGGACAAGAGTTAAAGTCTCCGAATGGTGATTTTGTAATGGATTTCTCTTTGTCTAAAGATGGAAAACCAACTTATCAATTAAAATATAAAGGAAAAGATGTGGTTAAACCAAGTCATTTAGGATTTGAGTTTAAGACGAAACATAAAGAAATGGATTTTGCAGTGCAGGATCGTGTTGAAGACGAGAAGGCAAAAGATATTGCAAATTTTTTATCAGGATTCACAATTGTTGATACAAAAACATCAACAGTTGACGAAACCTGGAAGCCTGTTTGGGGAGAGGTAGATAAAATCAGAAATCATTTTAATGAATTGGCGGTTGCAGTTTCTCAACCCAATACAGACCGACAAATGGTGATCCGTTTTCGCTTGTTTGATGAAGGGTTAGGATTCCGTTACGAATTTCCAGAGCAAAAGAATTTAAAATATTTTGTAATTAAAGAAGAGCATTCACAGTTCGC
Source organism: Empedobacter brevis NBRC 14943 = ATCC 43319 (assembly GCF_000382425.1). Classification (GTDB taxonomy): domain Bacteria; phylum Bacteroidota; class Bacteroidia; order Flavobacteriales; family Weeksellaceae; genus Empedobacter; species Empedobacter brevis. The sequence continues at coordinate 207,171 of NZ_KB908292.1, read as the reverse complement.
AATGGCTGGCGATCATACCGCTTTTTGGATTCCTGGTGATTATGATACACAAGAATATGATTTTACAGAATCTAAATTGTCAGAAATCAGCAGCTTATTTGATAAAGCTTATATCGGAAATGCGTCTCAAAAAGCATTTTCAAAAACAGGGGTTCAAACGGCATTAATGATGAAAGCGACAAATGGTCTTTACATCAATTTACATGAAGCAGCTTTGATTAATTATCCTGCCATGAGTTTAAATCTGGATGAGAAAACCTTGACATTCGAATCTTGGTTAACACCAGATGCTTTAGGAGATAAAGGGTATTTACAAGCGCCTTTCAATACGCCTTGGCGCACAATTATAGCGAGTGATGATGCAAGAGAAGTTGCGTTTAAAGGACCTCAATTAATCTATAATTTAAATGAACCTTCGAAAATTAAAGATACATCTTGGATCAAACCTGTTAAATACGTTGGTGTTTGGTGGGAAATGATCACAGGTAAAAGTTCTTGGGCGTATACGGATGAATATCCAACGGTTCAATTGGGTGTTACGGATTATAAAAATGCAAAACCCAACGGAAAACATGCTGCAAACAATCAACATGTAAAAGAGTACATCGATTTTGCTTCTGAACATGGTTTTGATGCTGTTTTGGTAGAAGGATGGAACGAAGGTTGGGAAGACTGGTTTGGAAATCATAAAGACTATGTTTTCGATTTTGTTACACCTTATCCGGATTTTGATGTAAAAGCATTGAATGCTTATGCAAAATCTAAAGGTGTAAAAATTATGATGCATCATGAAACTTCAGGTTCAATTCGTAATTACGAAAGACACTTGGACAAAGCGTATAAATTTATGCAAGACAATGGTTACAACTCTGTAAAAAGTGGATATGTAGGTGATATTGTTCCTCGTGGTGATTATCATTACAGTCAAAATACGATCAATCATTACCAATATGCAATAGAAAAAGCAGCTGACTATAAAATTATGGTGAATGCACATGAAGCGGTTCGCCCTACAGGTGTTGCGCGTACATGGCCAAACTTAATCGGAAACGAATCTGCTCGTGGGACAGAGTACCAGGCATTTGGAGGTTCAAAACCAAATCATGTCACAATTCTACCGTTTACAAGACTTTTAGGAGGGCCAATGGATTATACACCTGGAATTTTTGAAATGGATGTAAAAAAATTAAATCCGAATAATCATTCACATGTAAATTCTACAATTGCGAATCAGTTGGCATTATATGTTACAATGTATTCACCTTTGCAAATGGCAGCAGATATCATTGAACATTACAAACGTTTTTCTGATGCTTTTCAGTTTATCAAGGATGTACCAGTAGATTGGCAAGATTCTAAATATCTTGAAGCAGAGCCTGGGAAATATTTGACGATTGCACGTCAAGACAAAAATTCAAACAATTGGTTTGTAGGAAATGTAAATGGTACAGATGCTCGCTCGACAAAAATCAAATTAGATTTCTTGGAGAAAGGAAAAAAATACGAGGCGACAATTTATGCTGATGCAAAAGATGCACATTATAAAACAAATCCTCAGGCTTATAACATAGAAACAAAGAAAGTGGATGCTAAATCTAATTTGAATTTAACGTCTGCTCCGGGTGGAGGTTTTGCAATTAGTATCAAAGAAATTAAATAAGCAATAAAAGTAATGAGTGTTGAGTTTTTCTCAACGCTCAGCGCTTAAAACTCAACACTTTTTACAATGAAAAAAATACTTTTCTCAATAGGGATTGCGTCTTTGTTCTTAAGTTCTTGTTCTAAAACAACAACACAAGTAACACAAACTATCCATTCAGAAAAACAACCATTTGTCTGGAATGCTGCAAATGTCTATTTCTTATTGACAGACCGATTTGAAAATGGTGATAAGAAGAATGATATAAATTATGGACGAACAGCAGAAACAGCAAAATTAAGAGGTTTTGAAGGTGGAGATTTTCGTGGGATTATCAATAAAATAGAGGATAATTACTTTTCTGACTTAGGGGTCAATGCAATTTGGATGACACCAATTGTTGAACAGATTCATGGCTTTGTAGATGAAGGCCAGGGAAAAACATACGGATTTCATGGCTATTGGACAAAAGATTGGACTTCGATTGATAAAAACTGGGGTTCTGACAAGGAATTACAAGAATTAATAGACAAAGCGCATTCAAAAGGTATCCGAATCATGTTAGATGCGGTAATCAATCATACAGGACCAGTGACAAGTTCGGATGGTGTTTTTCCTGCAGATTGGGTTCGTGTTTCACCTCAATGTACATATGATTCTTACAAAATGACAATCGAATGTACTTTAGTGAAAAATTTACCGGATATTCTAACTGAATCAGAAAATGATGTGATGCTGCCACCGCAATTATTAGCCAAATGGTCTAAAGAAGGGCGGTTGGAAAAAGAAGTAGCAGAATTGAATGCATTTTTTCTAAAATATAATCTTCCAAAAGCACCGAAATATTACATCATGAAATGGCTTTCAGATTATATTCGCACATATGGAATAGATGGTTATCGGGTGGATACAGTGAAACATACGGAAGAAGATGTTTGGAAGAAATTTGAAGAAATTTGTCAAGATGCTTTTACTAGTTATAAAGCAGCAAACCCATCAAAAGTATTGGATGAAAATAAGTTCTTCCTTTTGGGAGAAGTGTATAATTATTCGATTAATGATGGACAACAATTTCACTTCCCTGACAAAGCGGTCAATTATTTTGAAAATGGATTTGATGCTTTAATCAATTTTGATTTGCGTTCAACACAGCAAGAATCTAATCAGGCACTATTTAATCGTTACAATGATATTCTTCAACACAAAATGAAAGGAAAATCAGTGATGAGTTATATTACTTCTCATGATGATGGATCTCCATTTGATAAAAACCGCGAAGATTCATGGGAAGCAGGAACTAGATTGTTATTAACTCCGGGAATTTCTCAGATTTATTACGGTGATGAAACTGCTCGTTCATTAGAAATTGAAGGTGTTGATGGAGATGCCAATCTTCGTTCAAAGATGAATTGGAGTGATATTCAACCTAATTCGGAGACAGAATCTTTATTGAATCATTATAGAAAATTAGGACAATTCAGAAGAAATCATCCTGCTGTTGGTGCAGGGAATCAAACTGATTTACAAAATTCTCCTTATCTTTTTACAAGAAAATATAAAACGGATGAAGTGGTAATCGGACTAAAGATGCCTATTGGTGTAAAAACAATCAATATAGATTCAGTTTGGAAAGATGGAACGAAAGTTCGTGATGCTTATGCCGGAATATCAGGAAAAGTTATCAATGGACAATTGAAATTGGATACACCATTTGAGATAGTCTTATTGGAAAAAATAGAGTAATTTTTAAAACGAATAAACGAAAAAAATGATACAAAAAATAGTTGGTTTAACATTGGTTGCAACATTGTTTTTAACAAGTTGTAACAATAAAAAAGAAACAGAATCCAAATCTGTCACATCTGAATTAAAGCAGAAAGGAATTTTGCCTTTTACAGCTGATATGGCAGAGACTTCAGTGATTTATGAAGTAAATGTTCGTCAGTTCTCTCCGGAAGGAACTTTTGCGGCGGTAACGAAAGAAATTTCGAACATCAAAAAATTAGGAGTTAAAATTCTATGGATTATGCCAATTTACCCGATTGGAGAAGAAAATAGAAAGGAAGGTTTAGGATCCTATTATTCAATAAAAGATTACAGGGGAATTAATCCGGAATTCGGAACTGCCGAAGATTTCAAGAAATTGATAGATGAAGCACATAAAAATGGGATATATGTCATCCTGGACTGGGTTGCCAATCATACTGCTTGGGATCATCCTTGGGTGAAGCAACATCCGGATTGGTATGAACAAGATAAGAATGGTAAAATGCATTCCCCTTATGACTGGAGTGATGTTGTAGCGTTAAATTTTGAGAACAAAGAAATGCGCAAACAAATGATTGCCGATATGAAATATTGGTTAGATGATTTCAAAATTGATGGTTTCCGTTGTGATATGGCGCACGAAGTTCCAACTGATTTTTGGGAAGAAGCGAAACCTCAATTAACAAATGGGCGCGAAATATTTATGTTGGGGGAGACTGAAAAACCGGAGCTTTTAGTCAATGCATTTGATGCTGCTTATGGTTGGGAATTTCATCATATTATGAATGATATTGCAAAAGGGAAGAAAAATGTTTCAGCAATTGATACCTACATGGATTCTATCCCTAAAAAATGGCAAGCAGATGATTATAAATTATTGTTCACATCTAATCATGACGAAAACTCTTGGGCAGGAACAGAATACGAAAGAATGGGAGATGCGGTTGAAACTTTTGCGGCATTAACATATACTTTACCGGGAATCCCATTGATTTATAATGGGCAGGAAGAAGATTTTAACCGTCGTTTAAAATTCTTTGTTAAAGATTCCATTGATCGTAACCCAACAGCAAAAATGAGAGGTGTTTATGAAAAATTAGGAGAACTTAAGGTGACGAATGAAGCTTTTAACGGAGCGAAAAAAGCAGCGTCATATGAACGTTTAAAAACATCTGATGATAAAGCTATTTTAGCTTTTAAGCGTAAGAAAAATACAACAGAAGCTTATTTTGTGGCGAACTTGACAAAGTCAGCGAAAGAGATTACAGTTCCAATAAACGGAAACTATAAGAATTTTATGAACAATGAAGAGGTCACATTCGATGCAACAACCAAACTGAAATTGAAACCGTGGGAGTATTTAATTTTAGTTCAAAAGAAAAAATAGATTCTTAAAAGCTGGTTAAATTTTAACCGGCTTTTTTTTGTGGTATAATGCTTGTTGATAAACGATTAAAATCCAAATCATGAGAAAAATAGCATTATCTATAGCAGCTGTTGCGGTCTTTGCATTGTATTCGTGCAATTCAAAACAAGCAGAAAAAACAGAAGTCATTTCAAGTAAAGCCGAAACGCCGGAACAGCCTATCGCGTCAGAGAGCGATATTCCCAATCATACAGAATCAGCTACTCTCCAAAATTCGTATGCTGTTTTACAAGACAATGGGCAGCAAAAAACAGTTGCTTTAGATCCGAATGAAACAGTGATTGCCGCGAATAACCTGCCGGTAAATGCTCAGAATTTTGTTTCGAGAAATTTCGGAAATATCGAGTTTTTGAATGCGGTGAAAGAAGTTGAACGAAATGTTGCCACATATAATGTTCAGTTAAAAGACGGAACTAAAATTGAATTTACGGAGAATGGAGATTGGATTGAAGTGAAAAATGGTTTAGGAAAAGCAATTCCAATCAAATTTTTCCCGGAGAATATCGTGAAATACCTTCAAGCAAAATATCCCAAAATCGATGCAAAATCAATAGAAATTGACGAGAAGGATAAAGAAATTAAAGTCGAATTGTTGCAAAATAAAATTGATTTGAAATTCGATTTGAATGGAAATTTTATCAAAATTGATTAAAAATGAAAACCTCATCATTTGATGAGGTTTTCATTTTTATTTTAGCATCCAAAATTTTAGATTATTGTTCACTTATTTTTTTCACAATAATCAATATATTTATAGTAGAAAAAATCAACCAAAATGGATAAAAAATATTTGAGATCGTTAATTTTTAGACATCTCGATGGTTTGGTGACAGCTCCGATACTGAACGCTTTGGCGAGTAAAGGTATCCTGCATTACATTGTAGAGCACAAAACACTGGTGTTGGATCAGTTAACAGAGGAGTTTCAAACGAATGAAGGTTATTTGAATGTGGCTTTACGTGTTTTGGCTTCTCAAAATATGTTAGAATACAGTGTAGACAATGAAAAAGAAATTGTCGAAATTCAAACGACTAAATATTCAGACCGGGCGTTTACAAACATTGATATTTACCACGATTTAGCTGTTTTTTTAGCAGAGGATGAGGTCATACATCAACATGATTTTTCGGATGAGTTTTGTAAAAAATGGGTCAAATTATTTGACAAATACAAAACATATTTGATGACAAGTGATGAGAAAGAATTTCTGGAAAAACCGCTGCATTATCAGATTACAAAACACATTGAAGGCGCTTTGGTAGGACCAATTATTGTTCGAATGGGTATGAGCGGATTGTTTCATAAATATTTTATGGAAGCATCATTTAATCCGGATGAGTTTCATAAAAATCCTCAAGCTTTTGAAAAAATATTGGAAAGACTGTCAGAATTGGGATGGTTTACGAAACATGAGAAAAACTATAAGTTTACAGAAACAGGATTGTTCTTTGCACGAAGAGCAACTTCTTATGGTGTAACAGTATCTTATTTACCGATGTTTGCCAAGTTGAACGATTTACTGTTTGGCTCTCCAACAAAATTAAGAGAAATTGCAGCAAATGAAGACGAGCAACATGTCAATCGAGAAATGAATGTGTGGGGCAGCGGAGGTGCGCATTCCACATATTTTAAAGTAATAGACGAATTTATTATTGATATATTTAATCGACCAATTGAAGAACAACCGAAAGGTATTTTGGATATGGGATGTGGAAATGGAGCATTGTTACAGCATTTATATGATGTGATAGAACGTCAAACTTTGAGAGGAAAGCATTTGGACGAATATCCTCTTTTTCTTGTAGGAGCAGATTATAATCAAGCAGCTTTAAAAGTAACACGTGCCAATTTGATTAAAAATGATATTTGGGCAAAAGTTATTTGGGGAGATATTGGTGATCCGGATCGATTGGCAACTGATTTGAGGAATGATTATTCAATAGAATTGAGCGATTTGCTAAACATCAGAACATTTTTGGATCATAACAGAATTTGGGAAGATGTAAAAGAAGTGAAGACAACTAGAGTGAGTTCGTCTACAGGAGCTTTTTCATTTAGAGGAAAAAGATTGTCGAACAATGATGTCGAACAAAATTTATTGAATCACCTCAAAAAATGGGCACCTTATGTAGAAAAGTTCGGGTTGTTGTTAATTGAGTTGCACACAATTGCTCCGGATTTAACCGCGAAGAATTTGGGGAATACACCAGCTACAGCTTATGATGCAACACATGGATTTTCGGATCAATATATCGTTGAAGTGGAGGTGTTTCATCGAATTTGTCAAGAAACAGGATTGGTTCCTGATAAAACATTGTTTAAAAAGTTTCCAAACAATGAATTAGCTACTGTAAGTATCAATCTTCTTAAACGATAAAAAATTAAAATTAAATCATAAAAAAACTCAGCATTTGCTGAGTTTTTTGGTTAGTCTTGTAATATGAATAATTAGTTTAGGGTTATTTTTGCTTGACTAATTTTAAACCCATTCTCATATACATTGAATGTGTAAACTCCTTTTTGGAATTCTTCATTTTCCCAATCAAAAGTTATATTTTTTGTTTGTCCATTTGTATAATTGAAGTTGATTGCATCAGAAAAATTTACCGTATCTCCGGATCTCAATTCAATTTGTCCTCCTTGCGCATTTCCATATCTTCCTAAAGTTCCATCAGGATTATAGATGGCAACATATAATTTTTTATCACCAGATTCTGTTCTGGAATTACGGTCAACGTCAAAAGAAACACGAATTTTATCAATGCGTTTTGCACGTGTTTTTTCCACTTCTTTTCCACTGTTTCTTACACGAATTCCTTTTATTTGTTGATTAGAAACTGATAAGGTAGAACTTAATTCGTTTATTTTTCCTTTAGAAATCGTGTTGTCTTTTTGACGAACATTCTTTTCAGTTTCGTAGTTGTATGTTAATTCTTTGTTGCTTTCTTTTAAATTGTTGTTATCAGTTGTTAAAGCAGAATTTCTATTGTTTAAATCTTCTACATTGCGTACAAGAATTGCATTTTCTTTTTGTAAACGAGAAACTTCAGATTTATAGTTTTTTACACTGCCTTCTAAATCAGCGATCATTTTACGTGCACGGTTCATTTCATCTGCCGTAGGATTATCTTTGTCTAAAATCTCTTGAATATCTTGATTCTTTAATTGAATCATATTTTCTTTATCTCCTAACAAATTATTACGATCCTCTATACGAGCTTTGTATTGTGTATAGTCGTTTAAAATCGAATCATATTGTCTACGAATCTGATCTTTCTGACCAGTCTCATTTTTAAGGATTTGAGAATTCAGAGATTCATTCTTTTCTAAATTTCCTATTTGATTTGCTTGATATATGTTGTAACCAACACTTCCTGCCAATAAGATTCCTACTAAAGCTAAAGGTACTACTAAACCATTTTTACCTTTGCTCGTTGGTTGATTGTTGTCTTCTAATCCTTGCATATAAATTATTATTTAAGGTTAAATATTTTTTTATTGGTTTAATGTTAAGAAATTATAATGCCAAAAACTTTCGATTATGTTAAAAGATAAGTTTTTTAACATAAAATTTTACATTTTGGACTGGAAATGAATAATAATACAATTATTTATTCATAAAAAAATATAAAAAAAGCTTCAGATATTTCTGAAGCTTCTTTTATAATTGGATGAAATGAAAGATTATTTTTTATCAAAAGTTCCGGTATAAACCGATGTCAATTTATCTAACGAAATATATTTTTTGAAAACTTCATTTACTTGGTTCACTTGAAGCGCATCGACTTTTTTCTCCAAGTTATCAAATTCATCAAAATTAACTCCGTTCAATAAATAGCTATTAGATAATCCTAATAAAGTACCATCCATACCTAAAGAAGTATTACGGCTATTTTTCCAGCTTACAATATTTGTTTTTAATTCTTCTGCTGTAAATCCGTCTTTTAATGCTTTTGAAACTTCTTCTTTTAACGCTTTTTCAACAGCTTCACGTTTTGTAGGGTTCAAGAAAGCATAATACCCCCAAGAAGCAACGTCATTTTTAGGTTCATTAGGAATAGAAACATAAGAACCTGCTCCGTAGCTGATTCCTTCTTTCTCTCTTAATCGCATAGGAATACGGGCAGACAAGAAACCGCCGCTTCCAATCATTTCATTCGCCATTACCATTGCTGGATAATCTGCACTTTCACGATTCATCTTGAAATTAATGGCTCCAACAGCAGCAGCATTTTCTTTGTCGGCGATATTGTAAATCTTATCCTCTTTTTTAGTTGCTGTAAATGTTGGGTAGGCTTTTTCGTATTTCGATTTACTGTTCCACTTCCCAAACGTTTCATTTAATAATTTTTCAATTTTAGCTTTGTCGTTTGTTCCGATAACTGACACAACACCATTTTGAGCACCTAAAATATTTTTATAGAAATGAACTAGATCTGCTTGTTTCACTTTTTTCAACTCCTCTTTTAATTCATTGAAAGAAGCGGTATAGAAAATAGAAGATTTAGGATAATTAGAAGTTAAACGACTAATTTCATTGAATGCTAAAGCTTGCGGATCGTTTGTGTTTGCATCTAAATAAGTGACATATTCTGTTACAGCTTTGTTTAATTCTGCTTCAGGGAAAGTAGGCTCTGTAATGATTTGGCGAACAATATCCATTGTTTTGTCTAATGAATTTTTGTACGTATTAATGTTTACAGTTAAAGTTTGACCACTAAATCTAAATCCAACCGAAGATTTTAAAAGATCTAATTGATCTTTGATCTGCTCTTTTGTAAGATTTTTTGTTCCAGCAGTTAATAACTGAGCAGTTAATTGGCTGATCATTCCTTTGTCTGCCAAATCTTTTTCATTTGAAACAGGTAAATTAAATGAAAGAATGACTTTTTCACCTTTAATTTCTTTGTCAATCATTCCATATTTTAGCCCGTTGCTTAATTTTCCTTCGGCATAATGAGCTTTTAGGTTCTTGATAGAAGCTTCGAAAGGTTTAGCTTCTTTTTCCGCAGCACGACCTTTGTAATTAGAAACCAATTCAGTAATCTGATTATTGGTTAATTCGTTTGGTTTTACACGAATTTCGTCTTTTGTCGGAATAAAAGTTCCCACTGTTCTATTGTTTGCTCTGAAATATTTTTCAGCAACACGTTTTACATCCTCTTTTGTGACTTTTTCAATATTATCTCTGTACAAGAACCCTAAACGATAATCACCGGCTCCAACAATTTCTGTTAAATTGACCGCATAGTTAATCGTATTGTTTTTTTGATTTTCGATGTTTTTGATGATGGCAGCCTTTGCACGTTGTACATCTTGGTCTGTGTAATTGATCGTTGCAACTTTGTCCAATTCAGCACGAATATCATTTTTGGTTTGTTCGATATTTTTCTCTTTTGGAATTTCAGTTCCTATATAAAAAAAACTTGCATCACGAACTTCCGGGCTATAAGCCCAAATAGAAGCAATTTTATGTGTATCGACTAAAGATTTGTATAAATACCCTGATGGATCTGAAGTTAAGATATTATTTAAAACATCTATTGCTGCATAATCTTTGTCGCTGTAAGCTGCAACGTGATACATCACGCCAACAGATTGAGAGTCTCCGGCACGTTTTACTTCTACAAATTTTTCTCCATCTTGTGCAGGCTCTGCTGTTAAAATTTCATCTAAAATACGCGTAGGTTTTGGAATTTTTCCAAAATACTGATTGACATAATCGATCGCTTTTTTCTCATCAAATTTTCCGGCTACAATTAAAGTGGCATTATCCGGCTGATAATATTTTTCATAAAATTTACGTAATTGAGGAGTTTTTACACGTTCAATATCTTCTTTTGAACCAATGGTTGATTTTCCGTAATTGTGCCATAAATAGCCAGCCGAAATTACACGTTCCATCAAAACACTAGATGGATTGTTTTCTCCAATTTCAAATTCATTTCGAACGACAGAGAATTCTTTGTCCAAGTCTTCTTGTTTAATTGTCGCATTAATCATACGATCAGCTTCCATCTCTAAACTCCAACGCAAGTTTTCGTCAGAAGAAGGAAAAATTTCATAATAATTTGTACGATCATAATAAGTTGTACCATTCGCTGCTCCTCCTTTATCAGATAACATTTTTTTGATATCACCAAGATTTTTTGTCGATTTGAATAACATATGCTCTAATAAATGAGCCATTCCCTTTTCGCCATATCCTTCATGTTTTGATCCAACGTTGTAAACAATGTTTACCACCATATTACTCTGCGATTGATCCGGAATTAATAAAACTTGCAAACCATTCGGTAGTTTGTATTCTTTAATTCCTTCCACTTGCGTAACAAATGTTGCAGTTTGGTTTTTAGTTTGAGCTACAACATAAGTTGTAGAGCCTAATGTGAAAACAAGGCATAAACTCAGTAAAGTTTTCTTCATACGTTTAATTTTATACTAGTTTTTATTGTTGACAATTCTTATCTAATTCATTAGGTAGACGTAAATTGTATGGTGTAAGTTACAAATCTTTTGTTAAATTTGTGATGCAACAAACAAAAGAAATGGAAACAAAAGAGGTAAATAAAATTACTTTCGAAGAATTTAAAAGCCAAATCATTAATGATTATAAAACAGCTTTTATGTCTCGTGAAGTAAGTCTTTTAGGAAGAAGAGAAGTACTTACAGGGAAAGCTAAATTTGGAATTTTTGGTGATGGAAAAGAGTTACCTCAAATTGCAATGGCAAAAGTATTCAAAAATGGAGATTTCCGTTCCGGGTATTATCGCGATCAAACATTTATGTTCGCAATTGGTCAATTAACGGTTGAACAATTTTTTGCACAGTTATATGCTTTAACAGATTTAGAAAAAGAGCCGTCATCCGGAGGTCGTCAAATGACTTCTCACTTTGGAACTCGTTCATTAAATGAAGATGGTTCATGGAAAAAACTAACAGAACAAAAAAATTCGAGTTCAGATATTTCTCCAACAGCTGGTCAGATGCCACGTTTGTTGGGATTGGCACAAGCTTCTAAATATTATCGAAATATTCCTGAATCAGATACAGAACAACAATTTTCTGTAAGTGGAAATGAAATCGCTTTTGGAACAATTGGAGATGCAAGTACATCTGAAGGACATTTCTGGGAAACAATAAATGCGGGAGGTGTATTACAGGTACCAATGATTGTTTCGATTTGGGATGATGGTTACGGAATTTCAGTTCCTGCAAAGTTTCAACGTACAAAATCGAACCTTTCCGAATTATTATCTGGTTTCGGAAGAACAGAAAATGAAAGAGGGTATGAAATTATTACTGTAAAAGCCTGGGATTATCCAGCATTAATAGAAGCTTATACGCGTGCAGAAAGATTTGCCCGTGAGCATCATATTCCATGTATTGTACACGTACAAGAATGTACACAGCCACAAGGGCATTCAACTTCCGGTTCACATGAACGTTATAAGTCGGAAGAGCGTTTGGCGTGGGAAAAAGAATTTGATGGAATTGCAAAATTCCGTGAATATATATTAGCTTTTTCAGATCATTCGGAAGCAATTATTTCTGCAGAAGAGTTGGATCAAGTAGAGGCAGAAATAAAAGCAGAGGTGAAAGCTTCTCAAAAACAATGTTGGGAAGATTATTTGAATCCAATTTTAGACTTGAAAAATCAAGCATTGGATGTACTAAATAAAGTTGCGACAGAAAGTGCCAATGGAGCATTTATCAACATTGAGATTAATAATCTTAAAGCAAAGAAAAGCCCGTTCAAACGTGATGTTTATGGAGCTGTTCGTAAAGTTATACGTCTAACAAGACAAGAAAATTTAAGTTCCAAAGGGGAATTACTTTCTTGGTTGGAAACGAAATTGAAAAGAGAAGAAGAAATCTATTCAACAAAATTAGTTTCTGGTTCTGCAACACAGGTTCCACAAGTACAACCTGAATTTGGAGACAATCCTGAATTAGAAGACGGTCGTGTAATTGTTCGAGATAACTTTGATAAAATTTTCGAAAAATACCCAAAAGCGTTAGTTTTTGGTGAAGATGCCGGTAATATTGGAGATGTCAACCAAGGTTTGGAAGGTCTTCAGGCAAAATACGGAATCGATCGTATTTCAGATACGGGAATTCGAGAAGCTACAATTTTAGGACAAGGAATTGGTTTAGCAATGCGGGGCTTACGTCCAATTGCTGAAATTCAATATTTAGATTATATCCTTTATTGTTTACAGGGGATTTCTGACGATTTGGCAACGGTTCTTTATCGTTCAAACGGAGGACAGAAGGCGCCTGTCATTATCAGAACGCGTGGCCACCGTTTGGAAGGTGTATGGCATTCAGGTTCTCCAATGGGAGGAATTTTGAATTTGGTTCGTGGAGTGAATGTGTTAGTCCCTCGCGACCTAACAAAAGCAGCAGGTTTCTATAATACATTAATGCAAGCGGATGAACCAGCAATTGTGGTGGAGAGTTTAAACGGTTACAGATTGAAAGAACCTGCACCTAAAAATATCGGAGAGTTTACAACACCAATTGGTGAAGTAGAAATCACCAAAGAAGGAAAAGATATTACATTGTTAACTTATGGTTCTACTTGGAGAATTGTAATGGATGCAGCGAAAGAATTGGAACAATTGGGAATCTCTGTTGAGGTGATTGATGCGCAGTCGTTATTGCCATTCGATATTCAGGCTGATGTAGCGAAAAGTTTATCAAAAACAAATCGTTTGGTCATTGTAGACGAAGATGTTCCCGGAGGGGCAAGTGCTTTCTTGTTACAAGAAATTATCGAAAAACAAGGAGGATACTTTACATTAGATAGTGCACCGTTGACAATCACAGCAAAAGCTCATCGTCCTGCATATGCTACTGATGGTGATTATTTCTCAAAACCTTCTGTAGATGATATTACAGAGCAAATTTATGAATTGATGCGTGAAGCAAAACCAAATGAATTTCCTGCATTGTACTAAAAAATAAATTTTAAAGTTATATAAGCGTATGTTCTTTTTAAAAAGACATACGCTTTTTTGTATTTTTATAAATCAAAATAATAATGAAAATGAAATTCTATTCGATTATATTATGTCTTTTGATGTCAATTGTTTTTGGACAATTTCAGGATGTGAAACCTCCGAAAAATATCAAAACGGTCCAAATTTTTAATCCGCAGACAAACGATAATACACCCATTATAAGATTAGGTTCAGGAGAAAGGTTGTTTTTTCTTTTTGATGATATCAATGCAGGTTATAAACGTTACCAGTATTCCATTGAACATCGAAATGCCGATTGGTCTGAATCGAATATATTTCAATCTGAATTTCTAAATGGCGTAAATTCAGATTATGCCCGAACGTATAAAAATTCGTTCAATACTTATCAGAAATATACCAATTATCAAATTCAGTTTCCGAATGAACAAATGAATGTTAAATTGCCGGGGAATTATGTGTTGAAAGTTTATTTAGAAAATGATTCAACCCCTATCTTTACAAAACGTTTTGCCATTTATCAGCCAATTGCAGATGTTGGTGTAATGGTTTCTCGTTACAATAATCCAACGGTAAAAGAATTCAACCAACGTTTGCAGATTCAGGTCGTAAGCGGGACACAAAATTTGACAGAAGTTCCAGATGGTGCAAAATTGTTTTTGATGAAAAATAACAATTGGAATGAAGGGTATTTTATCGATCGTCCTTCTTTTTCAAGACCAAATCAGTTGACATATAACGGTACAGATATCTTGTTTGCAGGTGGAGCGGAGTACAACTGGTTTGATAATAAAAATCTAGAAGTCCCGAGTTTAACGACAGAAAAAACATTCAGAAAAGACAGTGTTTACCATACAGTTTTACGGGTTGATATCCCAAAGTATAATTTACCTTATGATGATTACCCGGATATTAATGGGAACTTTTATATACGGAATAATCGTTACGGAAATGAATATGCCGCAAATTCTGAAGCAGATTATTCATGGGTTTATTTTGCATTAGATGCTTTCGAGGATCAAAATGGCTTGTACGAACCTTATGTGGTAGGTGCTTTTAACAATTGGAATATCGATGAAAATTCAAAGCTAGAGAAAGATGAATCCGGACTTTGGGTAACTGAATTATTCCTGAAACAAGGGTATTACAATTATCAATATGTCGTTAAAAATACAAAAACAGGAAAGGTTGATCCTTCTTATGTAAGTGGAAGTTTTTGGCAAACGGAAAATCAATACCAGGCTTTATTTTATTATAGACCTTGGGGGCAACGATACGATGTTTTAATGGGATATGGCACTGGAAATTCGAGAAGATAACTGAATTTCAAATTTTTTGAGTTTCAAATAATGAGTTTTACCAACCAACCAATCAAATTTAAATACAATTGGCGCGGTTATCAACAACGAGTATTACATGAATTAGAAATTCATTTAGAAGATGCTCATCTTCATGTTGTTGCTCCACCGGGGTCCGGAAAAACGGTTCTGGGATTAGAAGTTATGCTTCGAATCAATCAGCCCACATTGATTTTAGCTCCAACATTGGCTATCCGCAATCAATGGAAAGATAGGTTTATTGAACTTTTTTTGAAGGAGGAGGAAGTAAATTGGATTTCGTTGGATATTCATCAACCGAAGTTTCTTACCATCTCAACTTATCAAGGGTTACATGCATCTGTAACAAAAGATGAACAAGTCTTGTTGAATCTTCTAAAAGAGAAGAATGTCAAAACATTGATTGTAGATGAGGCGCATCATTTGAAGAATGAATGGTGGAAAAGTCTGAATAAAATAAAGTCTGAATTAACACCTAAGATTGTAGCACTAACTGCAACTCCGCCATTTGATGTTTCAAAGGAAGAATGGAACAGGTACTTAACATTTTGTGGAACGATAGATTGTGAGATTACTGTTCCGGAATTAGTTAAACAAAAGGATTTATGTCCTCACCAAGATGTATTAATTTGTTCTTTTCCGACAAATTTTGAAAAAGAGATCATTTCTAAAAATCTTGAAGAAGTAGAATCTTTTTTTCAGGAAATCAAACAAAATAAATCCTTATATGATTTTGTTTTAGAATTAGATTTTGTAAAAAATCCAGCAAGTTGTTTTGATGAAATTTATGCAGATTTTGAAGCGTATGCTGCATTTATTATTTATTTGAAATTATTTGATACACCAGTTGACTTTCAACATTTGGATCTTTTGGAAAATGAACGGATAGATTTTCCTCCTTTTAATTATTATTGGGCAGAATGTATGTTTAATTATCTTTTGTTCAAAAAGGAATCGTTTTACGTGGAACATGAAAAATTCTTAAAACCTTTTCATTATCATCTCAAACGAATAGGGGCGATCAATCAGAAGAAAGTGACATTACATTATAATCAAAAAATTAAAAATTCGTTGATTAATAGTGTCAAAAAGATAGAGAGTATAGCTGATATTGTGATGTCAGAATATAAGCATTTGGGTGAAAATCTGCATATGGTTATCTTGACGGATTATATAAGAAAAGAATTTTATTCGACTAATTTAGTCAATGACGCAAGTAAAATAAAATTAGGCGTTTTTCCGATTTTTGAAAAACTCCGAAATTTAACTCCTGAAATTGTACCACATCTTGCGATTATTACCGGATCTATGGTCATTGTATCAAAAACAATTCTTCCACAAATAGTTGTTCATTTTAAAGATCATGTAGAAGCTATACAATTCAAATCGGTCATGTTTGATGATAATTTTTTTGAGGTTGTGGCAGAAGGTCATTCCAGAGGAAATTTATTGAGCGTTTTAACAAAATTATTCAATGAAGGTTTTATCAAAATAATCATCGGAACAAGAGCATATCTGGGAGAAGGATGGGACGCTCCCAGTATCAACAGTTTGGTTTTAGCAAGTAATGTAGGATCTTTTGTGACATCCAACCAAATGCGTGGAAGAGCCATCCGCGTTGATTCTAATCGACCGGATAAAGTAAGTAATGTATGGCATTTGGTTACATTGAATTTAAATGAAACAGATGGAGGAGCGGATTTAGATAAAATGAAGCAGAGGTTTGAGGCTTTTGTTGGAATTTCTCAAAAAGAGGATATTATTTCGAATGGGATAGGACGATTGAATCTTCCGGAAGAGTTGACGGTTAATTCAGTGGAAAAGTATAACGAAAATGCAATACAATTCAGTAAAGATGATGAGAGGATTAGAGATTCATGGAAAGTTTCTATAGCAGGAGGAACAAAATTAGACAATGAATTAAAGTACTTTTATGATGGAGAGAAAGAGTATGATTTTTCAAAACATTTATATTATTCGAAGTCGATAAAAAACATCACAACAAGTTTAATGATCTCTTTAAGCTCTTTTATTGTTTTCTTTTTCGAAGAAAGTATTCGAACACTTTTATTCTCGATGTCGAAAAGAAGCTTTCTTTCGACATTGATTTTTCTATCAACTGTCGGAGTTGTCTACTTCGGGTTTAACTTTTACCGAAACATCAAACTTTATATTCAATACCGAGATATTACAAAAGATTTTCACAAAATAGCAATTGCGCTGTTTAATACGTTACAGCATTTTAATTTATTATCAACTGATTTAAAGATTGAAAATATTTTAATGACGGTTGATAAAACAGGAAATATTTCCTGTAGTTTACTAGTTGGGACAACTTATGATAAAGCAATCTTTTTAGAATCTTTGGAAACAATTTTAAATCCGATTGATAATCCACGGTATTTTATCGAACGAAAAAGCGAATTGATGACTCTTTTCAAACAAAGAGATTATCATTCGGTTCCTGAAATTATAGGTCAACACAAGAAGAAGGCAGAATACTTTCATCAACAATGGCTACAAGTTGTAGGCGATGCAGAATTACATTATACACGTAGTTATTATGGAAGAAAGAAACTGATAAAAGCAAAAATAAAATCATTGAGTTATCAACTAAAAGAACCCATAGAGCATATCAAAAAGTGGAAATAATAATTGACTTCTTTAACTTTATCCCAAAAATCTCACTAAAATTATCTATTGTATTGACTAAATTTCTGACTAAATTTGAGTATGAAATTTTTATTCAAACGAATTATTCCTGTCCTTTTAATCCTTTTCATTGGATGCAACTCCAAAACGAAAAAATCACCAATCGATTTTTATTATTGGCGAAGTAATTATACAGTCAATGAAGCTGAAAAAAAGACTGTTGATTCGCTGAATGTTGAAAATGTGTATGTTCGTTTTTTTGATGTGGATAAAAAAGCCGGTAAAATAGCTCCAATTGGAATTATTCAGCATTTTGAAGCAACAAAATTAAACGTCAATTATATTCCAACAGTTTTTATCACCAACAGGACTTTTCTGAATACCTCTAAAGATCAAGTGAAGATTTTGGCAAAAGATGTCTATAATTTTTTAAGCGAAACTGCTGAAAGAGGACATTTGAAAAATTTCAACGAAATTCAGATTGATTGCGATTGGACGAAATCGACCAGGGAAAATTATTTTTCTTTTTTATCAGAGTTAAAACATATTTCGGGTAAAAAACTATCTGCAACTCTACGTTTACATCAAGTAAAGTTTAAAGACAAAGAAGGTGTCCCGCCTTTAGATAAAATGGTGTTGATGTGTTATGCGACCGAAAATCCTACCGATCAATCGGAAAATAATTCGATTCTAGATGTAAAGATTGCCAAAGATTACCTCAATAATCTGAATGATTATCCAATTCAACTGGATGTTGCATTGCCAATTTATTCATGGGCAATTCTGACAAATCATGTCGGAAAAATAAAGCTGATTAATTCTTTTTCGGAGCAAGATTTGATAGGAAAACCGGTAAAGAAAGTTCGAGAAGGTTTTTACGAGGTGGAAGACGATTTTTTTGTACACAATTTTTATGTAAGCAAAGGTTTTACGATAAAAGTGGAAATAATTTCACCTGAATTATTGGTAGAAACGAAATCATTCCTCGATACAAAATTAAAATACGATTATCGTTTGATTTATTATCATTTAGACTCAAAGTTTTTGAAAACAATACCAACACAATTATGAAAAAAATAGTACTTACTTTATGCTTAACGTTTGGTTTAACCAAAGTATTTGCTTGTGCTGACGGAGGAGGAGAGGATTATTATTACTACAATCTTTTTTCTCAAACATTGAGTGAAGCACCACAGTATCAGCCATTTTTGATGACATTGGATAATCCTTATTATTCAGTTGACACCAATCAGAAAAATGATAATATTTTAGAATGGGAAAAAAAGTTAGGAATTAGTTATCAACAAGCTTATCAATTGGTCTTTAAAGCATCAAAACAAGAAATTGATCAATTGGTAAAGAATGGAAAATCGACAGATAGTAAATATAATTATGCGACGACAGATTGGGTAAAAAAGAACAAACAACAACTGCTTTATTTGTCGTATGCAAAATATTTAGAACCTTATATGGCTTTCTATTACATTGATAATGGAGAATGGTCATATGTAGACCGTCCTGAAAAAAATGTCAATAATCTGAATTATAAAAAAGTATTAGATGTTCTGAAAAAAAGCTGGAATGCTGAAACAGATAAAGAACTAAAGATTCGCTATGGTTATCAATTGGTTCGTTTTGCCCATTATTTTCATGAATATAAAGATGCAATCAATTACTTCAACATGTATGTTGCGTCGCAAGGAAATAAAAATTCAATTTATTATTATGCGTTGGATCAAAAAGCAGGAGCAGAACGAGCATTAGGGAATTATATTCAAGCGAATTACGATTTCTTCGAAGTTTTTTCTCATTCAAATGATAGAAAGTTAAGTGCTTATCAATCGATGAAAGTGACAGAAGAGTTGAATTATGAGAAGCTTTTGGCAAACGCAAAAACAAACCAGGAGAAGAATGATTTGTTTTTATTGATTGGTTACAATGATTTTTCGAACCCTTTGGCTCCTGCGAAAAAGATCATTGCAAATGATGTGAATGCGCCGCAAGCACGTATATTATTTGCACGTTCAATTAATCTAATCGAGCGTGAATATTTACAACAAAATCCTGAAGATTATTATTGGAGTTCTTCTCAAGAACGAAAAAAATATACAGATTTATATTTGCCTGTAAAAACAAATGGCAATTATTACAGTAATCCCGAAGATTCAAAAGATGAAGTTCTGATCAATGAATTAATTGCTGTGGCAAAATCTCAAGCAGTAAAAGCAGATGATAAAGAATATTGGAATTTATCTGTTGCTTATTTAAACTTGTTGAACAAAAATTTTACGGAAACAAAGGATTATTTAGCAAAAGTAAATTCGAGTTCAAAAGAATTTCAACAACAAAAAAAAGTAATTGAAATATTATTGGAAATTTTTGAACAGAAGAAAATCACAGATAATTTTGAAAATCAACTGATGCAAAAATATGCGTCAATTTTGAATTATGAATATCCAAAATTACCACAAGATGTGTATGATTATTCAGCTGATGATGATCAAAAAATGAATCTGAAAAATGTGATTTTAGATGTGCTGGCAAATCGTTTTTATTTACAAGGCGACAAAGGAAAAGCTTTTCTGATTCATAATGAAATTACACAATTAGGATCTAATCCGGATTGGGCAATTATTCATGATTTGGATAAATTGGATAAAAAATCAAATAAAACTGCTTTCGAAAAATACTTGATCAATGCTAAAGTAAAATCGAGTTCGTGGGATTGGAGAACTGAAAAATTGAAAGAAATTCAGTTTAAATTGTCTGATTATTTGGCCGATTTCAAAGGAACATTGTATTTGGGTGAGATGAAATTTGATTTGGCAAAAAAAGAATTTGAGAAAATCGATCAAAAATTTCACACATCTCTAAGTTCATATTTTGAATATGATTATGATTACGAAAAAGGAAAAGAAACGAAAACATGGAAAGAAAATCAATTCGATGGATATCATAATATTCCGAAGCAGATTTTTGGATACAATAAAATAGAATGTTTTACATGCGATGAAGATCAGGTAATTGCGACACCTTATTTAAATGAATTTCAATTTATTCAACCAAAGATGTCAAAATTAGAATTAACAAATTCGATCATCGAATTGAATAAATTAGCCAAAAAGAAAACCGAAGAAGGAGCAAAAGCAAATTATTTATTAGGAAACTTTTATTATAATACGACAACTTTAGGTTATTACCGTTATTTATTGACATTTGACCGAAACAATGAAAATGGTCCGAAGTTTAATAATTATGGAGGAGAATACGAAACAACAAATAATTTCTTTTATAAAAGCTTTGGTTGGGGAGGAAATTATGTCGATAATTTTTCACCATCAGAAACCTATTTGAAGAAAGCGTTTGATCTGGCTAAAGATAAAGAAATGAAAGTGCAGATTTTGTTTGCTTTATCAAAGAACGAACAAGGACGTTTTTATAATGCAAAAGATCCGGTTTTAATGCGTTTATATGAAAATCAATATGATAATGAAGATAAGATATTGGCCTATAAAGTAGCAAACTATCGATCTAATTTTAAAAATTTGAAACAATATGCTGATACAAAAGCGTATCAGGAAATTAAATCAAATTGCAACTATTTTGATTATTATACCAATAATTTTTAACAAAAAACGCTCTTAAATTTAGGAGCGTTTTTTGTTACAACTTTTAAGTTAAACAGATACTTATGAAATGTTTTGTTACTCAGAAAACAATCAATCCGTACGAGGCTGTAAAAGGAAAAGAAATTCAGCACGAGATTTTTAGATTGATTCAACAGGATTATCCAAATTTTACGGAGGAGGATTATGTGTCAATTCAGGAATTGAATAAATACCGGCGTCAATTTTTTGCCAGCTTAATTTCGCAGGAAAAAGGAGAAATGGAAAAGTTGGATCAAGATGTAATGGAAGCGATTCGGAATAATTCTATTCTTTCTGAAAATATAAAAGAAGATGCTATAAAACCCTTGACAGCCGGAGATAGGATTGCAGATAAAGTAGCTTCTTTTGGGGGAAGCTGGACTTTTATTATTTCATTCTTCGTTTTTTTAGTGGCTTGGATGCTTCTTAATTTTTGGATGCTTCATAATAAAGGTTTTGATCCTTATCCTTTTATTTTACTCAATTTAATTTTATCCTGTTTAGCAGCTATACAAGCGCCTATTATCATGATGAGCCAAAATAGACAGGAAGACAAAGATAGAGACCGAGCAGAACATGATTATAAAATTAATCTGAAAGCAGAATTGGAAATTAAATTACTCAGTGAAAAAATAGACCATCTGTTGGTGCATCAAAACAAAAAGCTTTTAGAAATTCAGGAAATGCAAATTCAATATTTAGAGAATATTGAAAAACAAGTGATACACACAAAAGATAAAAAGGGAAAACCTGAGAATTAGGTAATTTATTTTACAATAACCTGATATAAATGAAGCTTTTTCTAATTGTTAGAACTGAGATTGTTTTCATTTATTTTTTGTAATTTTGAAACTCGAAAAATATAAACAAACAAAATAATCAAGATGTCAAAATCATTTGCTCAAATTCCTCAAGCTGTTAACGAAGAGGTAAAATCATATGCTCCTGGTTCGCCAGAGCGTGCGCAATTATTAGACGCATACAAAAAAATGTTTAATGAGGTAACTGAAGTTCCTCAATACATTGGTTCTGAAGAGATTTTCAGTGGAAATAAGAAAGAAATTCGTCCTCCGCATGATCATCAAAAAGTTGTGGGTTACTTTCACGAAGGAACACAAGAAGATGTGAAAAAAGCGATTGATACAGCTTTGGCTGCAAAAGAAGCTTGGGTAGCAATGCCATGGGAAGACAGAGCCGCGATTTTCTTGAAAGCAGCTGATTTAATTGCGGGACCTTACCGAGCGAAATTAAACGCTGCGACAATGATTGGTCAATCTAAAAATGCAATGCAGGCAGAAATTGATTCAGCTTGTGAGTTGATTGACTTTTTGCGTTTCAATGTACAATACATGACCGAAATTTATGCAGATCAGCCGATTTCTTCTCCGGGAATTTGGAATCGTGTAGATTATCGTCCATTAGAAGGATTTACATTTGCCATTACACCATTTAACTTTACTGCAATTGCTGGTAACCTACCATCTTGTATGGCATTAATGGGGAACGTTGTTGTTTGGAAACCTTCTGATAAACAAACTTTGGCTGCTAAAGTAACAATGGAAGTTTTCAAAAAAGCAGGTTTGCCAGATGGTGTAATCAATATGATTTTAACAAGTGGTGCAGAAACGGCAAAAACTGTTTTAGAACATCCTGATTTTGCAGGTTTACATTTTACGGGTTCTACGAAAGTTTTTAATACATTATGGAAACAAATCGGTGATAACATCGATAAATACAGAACTTATCCACGTATCGTAGGTGAAACAGGAGGAAAAGATTTCGTAATGGTTCACAAATCAGCTTGTCCAACAGAAGTTGCTGTAGGATTAGTTCGTGGAGCATTCGAATACCAAGGACAAAAATGTTCTGCGGCTTCTCGTGCTTATATTCCATCTAATTTATGGAATGAAGTTGAAAAACAAATGAAAGAAATGTTGGCAACTGTGACATTAGGATCTCCGGAAGATTTCTCTAATTTTATGACAGCGGTTATTGATAAAAATTCTTTTGAAAAATCGAAAGCATACATTGATCGTGCAAATGCATCTTCAGAAGCTGAAGTTGTCATTGGAGGAACATATGATGATTCAGTTGGATATTTTGTTCAACCAACAGTTATTAAAGCAACAAATCCTAAATATGAATCAATGGTAGAGGAAATCTTCGGACCTGTCTTATCTGTTTATGTTTACGATGAAAATGAATTTGAAGCAACTTTAAAATTAGTTGATGAAACTTCTGCGTATGCTTTAACAGGTTCAATCTTTGCAAAAGATCGCGCTGCTGTAGAATTCGCTTCTAAAGCATTGAAAAATGCATGTGGAAACTTCTACATTAATGATAAACCAACAGGTGCAGTTGTAGGGCAGCAACCATTTGGTGGAGCTCGAGCTTCTGGTACAAATGACAAAGCAGGTTCTGCAATGAACTTGTTACGTTGGACATCTGTTCAAACAATCAAAGAAACATTTGTTCCTGCAAAAGATTACAAATATCCATTCTTAGAAAAATAAATTTTTCAAGATATAAATTTAGAATAAGCCTTACATTTGTAGGGCTTATTTTTTTTTGTAATGAATGATAATTCGGAAAAAGCAATTAAAGCTTCAATTTTTAGTATTATAGGAAACGCTTCTTTGGCTGGAATTAAGTTTTTAGCAGGTTATTTTGGAAATTCATATGCACTTATTGCCGATGCAATCGAATCTTCAGCTGATGTTTTTTCATCCATATTTGTTTTTTTCGGACTAAAATATTCTTCTCGTCCAGCAGATGAAAATCATCCTTATGGACATGGAAAAGCAGAAGCATTAATTACATTTTTGGTTGTGACATTCTTAATTGTCTCTGCAATTATTATCGCAAAAGAAAGTATCACGAACATTATTACGCCTCATCATCAACCAAAACCATTTACCTTATTGGTTTTAGGAGGGATTATTTTGTTTAAAGAATTGTCTTTTCAATATGTAATGAGAAAAAGTGTCGAAACCAATAGTTCGTCCTTAAAAGCAGATGCCTGGCATCATCGTTCGGATGCGATTACTTCTCTGATGGCATTTATTGGAATTTCAATTTCATTAGTGATGGGACCTGGTTGGGAAGCTGCGGATGATGTAGCTGCGCTTTTTGCATCAGCGTTTATTTTATACAATGCCTATAAAATTCTTCGTCCTGCACTAGGAGAAATTATGGATGAGCAGTTGTATGAAGAAGAAATAGAAGAAATAAGAAAAATAGCTTCTCATGTACCAGGTGTTATGGCTACAGAGAAATGTAACGTCCGTAAAAGCGGAATGAATTACTATGTGGATTTACATGCAATTGTTGATGGGTCTATTTCAGTTGTGGAAGGGCATAAAATCAGTCACGATTTGAAAGACGCGGTACAAGCAGAAATGCCTCAAGTAAAGGATGTATTGGTACACATAGAGCCTACGTTTGTTTCGGTAAGAGATTATTTTCGAAGTCATCACATTGAAGATAAACGAGTAAAGGAATAATTTTATTTTATGAAATATGTTGGAGTTTTCATTATGTTGTGTTCTTTTTTCGGTTGTAATCTTTCCACAACAGAAAATAATAGGAATAAAACAAATTATGGAAAGATTGATGATTCGAATTTAAAATTGAAGTTTGGAGATATTATTTCATTTGATGGATCTAATATTAATGCAATTGTAATTGATATTATTAATGAAAATGATCAATATTACTTTGGAATATCTTTTATGATTGATGATCAAATTTTCGGAAGAAGGATCCCAGAAGGTTTTGATGGCGATTGTGTCGACTTGATAGATGTTATTTATGTAAAAGAAGATATTTTTACTGATAAAATTCAAATTGTAAAACCTGAAATTTTAAATTTTAATAAAATTGAAATAGGTGCATATGGTTATGTTAATAATTATGAGGAGATTTTAAGTGATTATACAGTAGGAATTGAACGTCTAAAACTAAGACAAACACCGTGTACAAGCTTGACTGAGTTAAATCCGGTTTATGAACAATATTTTCATATAAATCAATTTAAATAAAAAGAGAAGCAAAAGGCGCTTCTCTTTTTTTGATTTAAAAATCATAATAATATATATAAAAGGTCGATTATTAGAATAATTTGAAACCAATACCCGTACTGATTAACCAAGGATTAAGGTCTACATCAGCTGGTACATAAACTTGTTTGTCTAAAGCAGCACCAACAGTAACATCTGTGTTTAAATATAATTTTTTGACGTCAACGTTCCAATATAATTTATCGTTGAGTTTATAATCAAATCCTAATTGAAACCCGAAACCTACGTTGTTTTTATAATCTACACTTGTAACAGCAGCGTTTCTACCTTTACCTTTTCCTTCATCATAAAAAATCGTGTAATTAATACCGACACCGGCATAAGGTTTGAAGTTTTTAGTAGGATATAAATGGTATTGAACATTTAATGTAGGAGGCAATAACATCACTCTTCCTAAATCTAAATTTCCTAAAGCAGTGTTTACAGCAACAACTTCATGTTTAGATGTTCCTAAAATTAATTCTGCAGCAAGATTTTTTGTGATATAGTAGGTAAAGTCAATTTCAGGAATAAGATTATTTGTTACAGCTACATTTCCGCCTATTGCTTCAATTTTAGCATCCTCCATAGGAACTACACCGGTTGCTCTTACGCGCATATGCAATTCACCGGCTTCTTGACCAAATGAAATAATTGATGTAAAGATTGCCCCTAATAGTATAAGTCCTTTTTTCATATCTGTTTGTTTTTTATTTCTGAAACAAAATTCAGACAAAATTATCCGAATTAAAATGTTAAAAATCATTTTTGAAAATGACTTTTAACATTTGCTTTTTTTAAGGTTTTTATTAACTTAAAACCGCTGATAGTCAATTATTTTTAATGAATAAAAATAATCATAAAAGAAAAACTTTTCACTTGATAGAATTTTATTACTTTTGGAGTTAAGTCATAATAAAAACTCAAAAAAATGAATTTCTTAGAAAACGAAAATTTATCGTTAATAGCACAATCTGCCAGAGATTTTGCGAAGCAATATATTCAACCAAATATTATGGAGTGGGATGAAGCTCAAACTTTTCCTGTTGAAGTATTCAAAGAATTAGGGAAAATGGGATTCATGGGAATTGTTGTTCCTGAAGAATATGGAGGAAGTGGATTGTCTTATGATGAATACGTATCGATTGTTGATGAAATTTCTCAAGTAGATCCTTCAATCGGGTTATCTGTAGCTGCACATAATTCACTTTGTACGAACCATATTTTAGAATTCGGAAATGAAGAACAAAAACAACGTTGGTTACCAAAATTAGCAACAGCAGAATGGATTGGTGCTTGGGGATTAACAGAACACAATACAGGTTCAGATGCGGGAGGAATGTCTACAACAGCAGTAAAAGACGGAGATGAATGGGTGATAAATGGAGCGAAAAATTTTATTACACATGCAATTTCCGGTGATGTAGCAGTCGTAATGACGAGAACAGGAGAAAAAGGAGCAAAGAATAATGCAACTGCTTTTGTGATAGAAAAAGGAACGCCTGGTTTTACGTCAGGTAAAAAAGAGAATAAATTAGGGATGAGAGCTTCGGAAACAGCAGAATTAATTTTTGATAATGTTCGTGTTTCTGACGCCAATCGTTTAGGAAATGTAGGAGATGGTTTCAAACAAGCGCTTAAAATTTTAGATGGAGGACGTATCTCTATTGCTGCATTATCATTAGGAATTGCAAAAGGAGCATATAAAGCAGCGCTAAAATATGCACAAGAGCGTCATCAATTTGGAACAGCGATTGCAAATTTTCAAGCGATTAATTTCAAATTAGCTGAAATGATTACTGAAATTGAAGCTTCAGAATTGTTAATTCGTAAAGCATCTTATCTTAAAAATAATAAAAAACCGATGACCACAGAGGGTGCAATGGCAAAATATTATGCATCGGAAGCATGTGTTAAAATATCTAATGAAGCTGTTCAAATATTTGGAGGTTACGGTTATACAAAAGATTTTCCTGTTGAGAAATTCTACCGCGATTCTAAATTATGTACGATAGGAGAAGGTACAACGGAAATCCAAAAACTAGTCATTGGTAGAAATATTTTGAAAGATTAATACAAAAGGATTTGTTTAATTACTAAAGAGTTGTATATTTGCCATCTCAAAAAGAAATAGATAAAATTATGTTGATTATACCAGTAAAAGACGGAGAGTCAATCGAAAGAGCTCTAAAAAAATACAAAAGAAAATTTGATAAAACAGGTGTTGTACGTCAGTTAAGAGCACGTCAACAATTTACAAAACCTTCTGTGACGAAAAGACAAAAAATGAGTAGAGCAGTCTACAAACAAGCTTTAGTTGCTCAAGAAGAAGCATAAATTGCTGTTTTAAACAATATAAAGAATTAATTTCTGTTGACCTATTTATTAAAGTTGTAACTTTGATGAATAGGTTTTTTTATGGGATTTATTCAACTGTTTCTAGATTATTTAGCGCTCGAGAAAAACTATTCTACGCTAACCATTACAAGTTATAAAAGAGATTTGGATGATTTTGTTGCGTTTTATCAACAAGAAGAAAATTCATCTGAAATCCAACTCGCTACCAAAAATCATATTCGCGCATTTGTCATGTATTTAACTGAATTGGAGAAATCTGAAAAAACGGTTAATCGCAAATTGAGTGCTCTCCGCACGTTTTATAAATACTTAATCAAGGAGAATCATTTAACAGTAAATCCAATAGAACAGATTCATTCATTAAAACAGAATAAGCAGGTGTTGGTTCCGTTTACAGAAACGGAATTGAATGATTTGTTAAATAATGAAGATTTCTTTCCGGATACTTTCGAAGGTGCACGTGATCGATTAATGATTGATGTAATGTACCAAACGGGAATACGTCGTGCAGAATTGATAGGTTTAAAAGAAACCGATATCGACCCTTTGACATTGTCTATAAAAGTTTTAGGGAAAAGAAATAAGGAAAGAATTATTCCAATTTCTGCCTTTTTGTTAGAAGATTTAACCGTTTATAATTCAAGAAAACACAATGAAATTACTTTACAATGTACGAATGTTTTTGTAACAGAAAAAGGAAAACCTTTGTACGATAATCTTGTTTATTCCAAAGTAAAATATTATCTTAGTCTTATAAGTGTAAAACATAAAAAAAGTCCTCATATGCTGAGGCATTCATTTGCAACCCATATGTTAGATTCCGGAGCAGATCTGAATGCAGTGAAAGATATTTTAGGGCATTCAAGTTTGTCATCGACTCAAATTTATACACATGGGAGTATAGAAAATTTAAAAAAAGTGTTTAACAAAGCTCACCCGCGTGAGAACAAAAAAGAGTAATTATGACAATTAACTTTCAAGCAGTAAACTTCAACACTAAACCAGGTTTAGAGGAGTATTTAGAAAAAAAATTAGAAAAATTAGAAACTTTGTCAGACAAAATCATTGCAGCGAACGTTTCATTTAAACTAGAAAATACTGCAGAAAAACATAACAAGACAGTTGATATCAAATTAGAAGTGCCGGGAGATGATATCGTTGTGAGTAAAACTGGACAGTCTTTTGAAGAATGTATTGATTTGTCGGTAGATACATTAAAAAAATTAATTATCAGAAAAAAAGAAAAAATCAGCGATAGATAAAAAATGAAGAATTGACTAAAAAAAAAACCTAAAAATTTGGTTAATTCAAAAAACAACGTAAATTTGCAGTCCGTTAAACAAAGATATTTAACGGGCTGTTCTTTTAAATAAGTCTTTAAAAAATAAAAATGCCGATGTAGCTCAGCTGGCTAGAGCAGCTGATTTGTAATCAGCAGGTCGTGGGTTCGAGTCCCTCTATCGGCTCAAAGTTTTAAAGAATAAAAAAAATAAGGCGGGGAGATACTCAAGCGGCCAACGAGGACGGACTGTAAATCCGTTGGTTTCACCTTCGCAGGTTCGAATCCTGCTCTCCCCACAAACTTAATTTTTAAAAACTTTTGTGGTTTAGGATTTAATCTGTAAATTTGCAAAGCTTTTTAGAAGTGAATGCGGGAATAGCTCAATTGGTAGAGCGTCAGCCTTCCAAGCTGAATGTTGCGGGTTCGAGTCCCGTTTCCCGCTCAAAATTCTGGTTCGCCCAGTATAGTTAATCTTTTAAGTAGTTGTTGAAACTCATTTAAACCAAGGTTAACGCGAGTCAAAAATAAATATCTTTATATAAATCAAAAAGTGTATTTTTGCACTTAGAAAATAATTTAAAGTTATTTTTTTAATTTAAGTATAACAATAGAAATTAATAAAAAGTAAAATGGCAAAGGAAACTTTCAACCGTAATAAGCCGCACTTAAATATTGGTACTATTGGTCACGTTGACCACGGTAAAACAACTTTGACTGCAGCGATTACTAAAGTATTAGCTGATGCTGGTTATTCAGAAGCAAAAGCTTTCGATCAAATCGATAATGCTCCAGAAGAAAAAGAGCGTGGTATTACAATTAATACATCTCACGTAGAGTATGAAACTGCTAACCGTCACTACGCACACGTTGACTGTCCTGGTCACGCGGATTACGTAAAGAACATGGTTACAGGTGCTGCTCAAATGGATGGTGGTATCTTAGTAGTAGCTGCTACTGATGGTCCAATGCCTCAAACTCGTGAGCACATCTTATTATGTCGCCAAGTAAACGTTCCTCGTATCGTTGTTTTCTTAAACAAAGTAGATATGGTTGACGATGCTGAGTTATTAGAGTTAGTAGAAATGGAAGTAAGAGATTTATTGTCTTCTTACGAATATGACGGAGATAACACTCCTGTTATCCAAGGATCTGCTTTAGGTGCATTAAACGGTGAGCCTCAATGGGTTGAAACTGTATTAAACTTAATGAACAATGTTGATGAATGGATCGAGCAACCAGTTCGTGATGCTGATAAACCATTCTTAATGCCGGTAGAGGATGTATTCTCTATTACAGGTCGTGGTACTGTTGCAACAGGACGTATCGAGGCTGGTGTAATCAACTCTGGGGAGGCAGTTGATATCGTAGGTATGGGAGAAGAAAAATTGACTTCTACTGTAACTGGGGTTGAAATGTTCCGTAAAATCTTAGATAGAGGTGAAGCTGGTGATAACGTAGGTTTATTATTACGTGGTATTGAGAAAACAGAAATCCGTCGTGGTATGGTTATCGCGAAACAAGGATCTGTTAAACCACACAAAAAATTCAAAGCTGAGGTTTATATCTTAACTAAAGAAGAAGGTGGTCGTCACACTCCATTCCACAACCGTTACCGTCCACAGTTCTACGTACGTACAACTGACGTAACAGGGGAAATTAACTTACCAGAAGGAGTTGAGATGGTTTTACCAGGAGATAACTTAACTATTACAGTTGATTTATTACAACCAATCGCATTAAACGAAGGTTTACGTTTCGCAATCCGTGAAGGTGGACGTACAGTTGGTGCTGGTCAGGTAACTGAAATCTTAGACTAATTATAGTCAAAATATAAAGAAGATGTGGTAATCTTCAATGATTACCACTCTTTTTATTCTACGGGCATAGTTCAATGGTAGAATAGCGGTCTCCAAAACCGTTGATCAGGGTTCGAATCCTTGTGCCCGTGCTAAATGAAAACGATATGAAAGTCGTACAATATATTAAAGATTCCTTTGTAGAATTTAGAGAGCATGTAACATGGCCATCATTTTCTGATTTACAAAGAGACACAATTATTGTTGCAATAGCTACAGTTTTGTTAGCTATATTTTTATATGCGGTAGATACATTATTCACACAAGTGCTTAACTTTATCTATGGCGCTTTTTAGTTTGTAAAATATCCCGTTTAGTAATTAGAATCATGAGTGAAAAGAAATGGTATGTAATCAAGACTGTGGCTGGACAAGAGCTAAAAGTTAAGGATTATATTGAAAGAGAAATTCAATACCAGAATTTGAATGATTATGTAGGACAAATTGTTGTTCCTATGGAAAAAGTGATTCAAATCCGTAACGGTAAAAAATATCAAAAGGAAAAAGTACATTTTCCAGGTTATATCATGATTGAAGCTGAACTTGTAGGAGAAATTCCTCACATGGTAAAGAATACATCTGGTGTAATTAGCTTTTTGAGTGCAACGAAAGGAGGTGATCCTGTACCAATGAGACAATCGGAAGTGAACCGAATGTTAGGTAAAGTTGACGAATTAGCAGAAAACGTAGATACGAATTTAGGTGTAACTTACATGGTAGGTGAAACTGTTAAAGTAATCGACGGACCATTCAATGGGTTCAACGGTACAGTTGAAAAAATCATTGAAGATAAACGTAAACTTGAAGTGATGGTCCTAATCTTTGGACGTAAGACACCACTTGAGTTGAGTTTTAACCAAGTTGAAAAGATTGCATAATCTTTCAGCGATTTAAAAGTAGAAATTTAGGCTGCTTCCACATAACGCTTAATTTTAAGAATTAAAAAAAATGGCAAAAAAAATTGAAAAAGTTGTAAAACTTCAAGTTAAAGGAGGACAAGCAAATCCTTCGCCACCAGTAGGTCCGGCTTTAGGTGCTGCAGGTGTTAACATCATGGAGTTTTGTAAACAATTTAATGGACGTACACAAGAAAAACAAGGTGCAGTGTTACCAGTTGTTATTACGGTGTATCAAGACAAATCATTTGATTTCGTAATTAAAACTCCACCAGCTGCTGTTCAGTTAATGGAAGCTGCGAAATTAAAAAAAGCATCAGGTGTGCCTAACCGTCAAAAAGTAGGTACTGTTACTTGGGATCAAGTTAGAGCTATTGCTGAAGACAAATTAGCGGACATGAACTGTTTTACTGTTGAATCTGCTATGAAAATGGTTGCTGGAACTGCACGTTCTATGGGTATAACTGTAAAAGGTGGGCAAGCTCCAGAATAATTAAAACATTTTAGGAAATGGCAAAGTTAACAAAAAGACAAAAAGAAGCACAGGCTAAAGTAGAGAAAAATAAACTTTATACTATTGATGAAGCATCATCTTTAGTAAAAGAGGTAAACTACGCAAAGTTTGATGCATCTGTAGATATAGCAGTTCGTTTAGGGGTAGATCCTAAGAAAGCTAACCAAATGGTACGTGGAGTAGTTTCATTACCACACGGAACAGGTAAAGATGTAAAAGTATTGGCATTAGTTACTCCAGATAAAGAAGCAGAAGCTAAAGCAGCGGGTGCTGATTATGTAGGATTAGACGAATACTTACAAAAAATTAAAGAAGGTTGGACAGATGTAGACGTTATCGTTACTATGCCAGCTGTTATGGGTAAATTAGGACCATTAGGACGTGTTTTAGGACCTCGTGGATTAATGCCTAACCCAAAATCAGGTACTGTAACTTTAGAGGTTGGTAAAGCCGTTTCTGAAGTAAAAGCAGGTAAAATCGACTTCAAAGTAGACCGTTACGGAATTATCCACGCTGCAGTTGGTAAAGTATCTTTTGATGCTGATAAAATTAAAGAAAATGCGAATGAATTAATTCAGACTTTAATTAAATTAAAACCAACAGCTGCTAAAGGAACATATGTAAAAAGCATCACGCTTTCTACAACTCAATCTGTAGGTGTATCAGTAGATCCAAAAAGTGTAAACGCTTAAAATTAGTAGATTATGGCAATGACAAAACAAGATAAAGCAAATATGATAGATGAGTTGCAAGCTGTATTAGCAGAAGCAAAAATTATCTACTTAGCAAATATCGACGGATTAAACGCTGTTAATACTACTGAATTAAGAAGAGCTTGCTACAAAAGCAATGTTACTTTACGCGTAGTAAAAAACACTTTATTAAAGAAAGCTATGGAGCAAATCGAAGATAAAAACTTCGAAGAGCTTTACGGATCTTTAAAAGGAAATACAGCTTTAATGACTGCTGAAGTTGGTAATGCACCAGCAAAAGTAATCGATACTTTCAGAAAAAAATCTGAAAAACCTATCTTAAAAGGAGCTTGGATTGAAGATAATATATTTGTAGGTGATGACAAATTACCTCAATTAGTAGCATTGAAATCTCGTGAAGAATTAATCGCAGATATCATCATGTTACTTCAATCTCCAATCAAAACGGTTGTTTCTCAATTAGAGAACAAAGAAAATGCGAAAGCAGAAGGAGCTTCAGAGGAATAAGACACACTCATATTAAATAAAAGTTTAAAAAACAAAAAGCATTAAAATGGCAGATTTAAAAAAATTAGCTGAAGAGTTAGTAAACTTAACAGTATTAGAAGTTAATGAATTATCTACAATCTTAAAGGATGAGTACGGAATCGAACCAGCTGCTGCTGCTGTAGTTGTTGCTGCAGGTGGAGCAGGTGAAGCTGCAGAAGAGCAATCAGAATTCGACGTAATCTTAAAGGAAGCAGGTGCATCTAAATTAGCAGTTGTTAAATTAGTTAAAGAATTAACTGGAAAAGGATTAAAAGAAGCTAAAGATTTAGTAGATTCAACTCCAGCTACAGTTAAAGAAGCAGTTTCTAAAGATGAAGCTGAAGCTTTAAAGAAACAGCTAGAAGAAGCTGGTGCAGTAGTAGAATTGAAGTAATTTTTATTACTCAAAAATATAGGTTTGGACCTAACACGGGATGTGTTAGGTCTAAACCTTTTTACGCATAAAGTCATTATATAAACCAAAATTCATTCGAAATTGGCCACTAAAGCAACATTAAGCAACTCGACTGAGAAAAAAGAAAGATTGAGCTTTTCATCTGCAAAAGCAGTCGCTCAGTTCCCAGATTTCCTTGACATTCAGATCAAATCGTTTGAAGATTTTTTCCAGTTGGAAACAAGACCTGACCAACGAAAAAATGAAGGTCTTTACCGAACATTTGCTGAGAATTTTCCAATTACGGATACACGCAATCAGTTTGTTTTAGAATTCTTAGATTATTTCGTAGATCCACCACGTTACACAATTGATGAGTGTATCGAAAGAGGATTAACGTACAGTGTACCATTGAAAGCTCGTCTTAAATTGTACTGTACTGACGAAGAACACGAAGATTTCGAAACTGTTGTACAAGACGTTTATTTAGGAACAATTCCTTATATGTCTCCTTCAGGATCATTTATTATCAATGGTGCGGAGCGTGTTATTGTATCTCAATTACACCGTTCTCCTGGGGTATTTTTCGGACAATCTTTCCATGCGAATGGTACAAAATTGTATTCATCTCGTATTATTCCTTTTAAAGGATCTTGGATTGAGTTCGCAACAGACATCAACAGCGTAATGTACGCTTACATCGATCGTAAGAAAAAGTTACCATTAACTACTTTATTACGTGCTATCGGATATGAAAGAGATAAAGATATCTTAGAAATTTTCGATTTAGCAGAAGAAGTAAAAGTTAATAAAGCTAATTTAAAGAAAGTTGTAGGTCGTAAACTTGCTGCACGTGTATTAAATACATGGCACGAGGATTTCGTGGATGAAGATACAGGAGAGGTTGTATCTATTGAACGTAATGAAATTATCTTAGACCGTGAAACAATCTTAGAAAAAGATCACATTGATCAAATCGTAGATTCAGGTGTAAAAACAATTTTATTACACAAAGAAGATATCAATTCTGCTGATTATGGAATTATCCATAATACTTTACAAAAAGACCCTACGAATACTGAAAAAGAAGCAGTAGAGTACATCTATAGACAATTACGTAACGCTGAGCCACCAGATGAGGAAACAGCAAGAGGAATTATTGATAAATTATTCTTCTCTGATCAACGTTATTCATTAGGTGAAGTAGGTCGTTACAGATTAAATAAAAAATTAGGCTTAAGCATTAGCGAGGATATCCAAGTATTGACTCGTGAAGATATCATTTCGATTATTAAATACTTAATCGAATTAATCAACTCTAAAGCAGAGGTAGATGATATCGATCACTTATCTAACCGTCGTGTAAGAACGGTAGGTGAGCAAATGGCAAGCCAATTCGGAGTAGGTTTAGCTCGTATGGCTAGAACTATCCGTGAAAGAATGAATGTTCGTGACAATGAGGTGTTCACACCAATCGATTTGATTAATGCAAAAACATTATCATCTGTTATCAACTCATTCTTCGGAACGAATCAGTTATCTCAGTTCATGGATCAAACCAATCCATTATCAGAGATTACGCACAAACGTCGTTTATCAGCATTAGGACCTGGAGGTTTATCAAGAGAAAGAGCGGGATTCGAGGTACGTGACGTACACCACACTCATTATGGACGTTTATGTCCAATTGAAACTCCTGAGGGACCAAACATTGGTTTGATTTCGTCATTATGTGTATTCGCTAAAGTTAATAACTTAGGATTCATCGAAACACCGTACAGAAAGGTAGAAGAAGGAAAAGTGGACGTCGAATCAGCACCTATCTACTTAACTGCGGAAGAGGAAGAATCTAAAGTAATTGCTCAAGCCAATATCGACATGGAAGACGATGGGACTATTGCTACTGAACGTGTAACTGCTCGTGAAGATGGAGATTTCCCAGTTGTAACTCCATCAGAAGTAGATTTAATCGACGTTGCACCTAACCAGATTGCCTCTATCTCAGCATCATTAATTCCTTTCTTGGAGCATGATGACGCCAACCGTGCGTTAATGGGATCGAACATGATGCGTCAGGCAGTTCCATTATTAAAACCTCAAGCACCAATTGTAGGTACTGGATTAGAAAAACAAGTTGCAAAAGATTCTAGAATCTTAGTAAATGCAGAACGTGAAGGTACAGTAACTTATGTTGATGCTGACATTATAACAATTAAATATGATCGCTCAGAGGATGAAGAGTTAGTAAGCTTCGATACTGCAGAGAAAACATATAACTTAACTAAATTCAGAAAAACGAACCAAGGAACTACAATTACGTTGAAACCAATCGTAAAAATTGGTGACCGTGTAGAGAAAGGGCAAGTTCTATCTGAAGGTTATGCAACAGAAGGAGGAGAATTAGCAATTGGTCGTAACATGGTTGTTGCCTTTATGCCTTGGCAAGGGTACAACTTCGAGGATGCTATTGTAATCTCTGAAAAAGCTGTTCGCGAAGACTGGTTTACATCTATCCACATCGATGAATATTCATTAGATGTACGTGATACAAAATTAGGTATGGAAGAATTAACTTCTGATATTCCTAACGTTTCGGAAGAGGCAACAAAAGACTTAGACGAAAACGGTATGATCCGTATTGGAGCAGAAGTAAAACCTGGTGATATTTTGATTGGTAAGATTACCCCTAAAGGAGAATCTGATCCAACACCAGAAGAAAAATTATTACGTGCAATTTTTGGTGATAAAGCGGGAGATGTTAAAGATGCTTCTCTTAAAGCTTCTCCATCATTACGTGGTGTTGTTATCGACAAAAAATTGTTTTCACGTAGCATTAAGGATAAACGTAAACGTTCTCAAGACAAAGCAATCATTGATAGTGTAGAAGCAGAGTACGACGTTAAATTCAATGAATTAAGAGAGATTTTATTAGAGAAATTATACGTTTTATTGAACGGAAAAACTTCTCAAGGTATTTACAACGACTTGAACGAAGAGGTCATCAAGAAAGGGGTAAAATATACGCAAAAAATCTTATCTAACGTTGAAGATTTCTTAAACTTAACTGGTACAGAATCTCTTTGGACAACAGATGAGGATAAGAACGAATTAGTAAAAGAGTTGTTACATAATTATAAAATTAAGTACAACGATTTACAAGGAGCTCTTAACCGTGAAAGATTCACAATTTCTGTTGGTGATGAGTTACCTGCAGGGATCGTTAAATTAGCGAAAATCTACATTGCGAAAAAACGTAAACTAAGAGTAGGAGATAAAATGGCGGGACGTCACGGTAACAAAGGTATTGTTGCACGTATTGTTCGCGACGAAGATATGCCTTTCTTAGAAGACGGAACGCCAGTAAATATCGTATTGAATCCACTTGGGGTACCATCTCGTATGAATATCGGTCAGATTTATGAAACGGTATTAGGATGGGCTGGACTTAAAATGGGGCAAAAATTTGCTACACCTATTTTCGATGGTGCTGAAATCGCTGATATCGATAGAATCACAGAAGAAGCAGGTATTCCAAAACACGGTACAACATATTTATATGATGGTAATACTGGAGAACGTTTTGATCAAAAAGCAACTGTAGGAGTGATTTACATGTTGAAATTAGGACACATGGTTGACGACAAAATGCACGCGCGTTCTATCGGACCATACTCATTAATTACTCAACAACCATTAGGAGGTAAAGCACAATTCGGAGGTCAGCGTTTCGGAGAGATGGAGGTTTGGGCATTAGAAGCATTTGGTGCATCTAATATCTTACGCGAAATCTTAACAGTTAAATCGGATGACGTAATTGGGCGTGCGAAAACTTACGAAGCAATCGTAAAAGGAGAGCCAATGCCAGAACCTGGTATTCCAGAATCATTTAACGTATTGTTACATGAATTACAAGGTCTTGGATTAGACATAAACTTGGAAGAATAATAGGGAAACCTATTATTCTACCTTTTTCGTTATAATAATATAATTGTTAGATACATTTCTATATGTCAACAAAAAATAAAACAAGTCAATTCTCAAAAATTCGTATTGGGTTAGCTTCTCCGGAATCGATTCTTCAAGAATCTAAAGGTGAAGTTTTAAAACCTGAAACGATTAACTATAGAACGCACAAACCAGAGCGTGACGGGTTATTCTGTGAGCGTATCTTTGGACCTGTAAAAGATTACGAATGTGCCTGCGGAAAATATAAAAGAATCCGTTATAAAGGTATCGTTTGTGACCGTTGTGGGGTTGAAGTTACAGAAAAGAAAGTTCGTCGTGAGCGTATTGGACACATCAACCTTGTTGTGCCAATTGCACACATTTGGTATTTCCGTTCATTGCCAAACAAAATTGGTTACATCTTAGGTTTACCATCTAAGAAATTAGACATGGTAATTTACTACGAAAGATATGTAGTGATCCAACCAGGTATTGCAAAAGGACCAGAAGGTGAAGAATTAAATAGATTAGATTTCTTATCAGAAGAAGAGTACTTGGATATCTTAGAAACTCTTCCGATCGAGAATCAATATTTAGAAGATACAGATCCTAATAAGTTTGTTGCGAAAATGGGTGCTGAAGCATTAGAGGACCTATTATCTCGTATCAACTTAGATGAATTATCTTACGAATTAAGACACAAAGCACATAACGAAACATCTAAACAACGTCGTACAGAAGCGTTAAAACGTTTACAAGTTGTTGAGGCGTTACGTGAGTCAAATATGCACCACGTAAACCGTCCGGAATGGATGGTAATGCGCGTTATTCCTGTTATTCCACCAGAATTGCGTCCATTAGTTCCATTAGATGGTGGTCGTTTTGCAACATCAGATTTAAATGATTTATACCGTCGTGTGATTATCCGTAATAACCGTTTGAAACGATTAATGGAAATCAAAGCGCCGGAAGTAATCTTACGTAATGAAAAACGTATGTTACAAGAAGCGGTAGATTCGTTATTCGATAATACACGTAAAGCATCTGCTGTAAAAGCGGATGGTAATCGTCCGTTAAAATCATTATCTGACTCATTAAAAGGTAAACAAGGTCGTTTCCGTCAAAACTTATTAGGTAAACGTGTAGATTATTCTGCTCGTTCGGTAATTGTTGTTGGTCCAACACTTAAATTACACGAATGTGGTTTACCAAAAGATATGGCAGCTGAATTATACAAACCATTCGTTGTTCGTAAATTAATCGAACGTGGAATTGTAAAAACAGTTAAATCGGCTAAGAAAATTATCGATAGAAAAGAGCCAGTTGTTTGGGATATTTTAGAAAATGTAATCAAAGGACATCCGGTTTTATTAAACCGTGCCCCTACGTTACACCGTTTAGGTATCCAAGCATTCCAACCGAAATTAATCGAAGGTAAAGCAATTCGTTTACACCCATTAGTGTGTACGGCCTTCAATGCCGATTTCGATGGTGACCAGATGGCTGTTCACTTACCATTAGGACCAGAAGCTGTTTTAGAAGCACAATTATTAATGTTAGCTTCTCAAAATATCTTAAACCCTGCAAATGGTTCACCAATTACTGTACCTTCTCAGGATATGGTTTTGGGGCTGTATTATATGACAAAAATTCGTCGTACAGACCACCAATTTACAGTAAAAGGTGAAGGATTAACTTTCTATTCAGACGAAGAAGTTCAAATTGCATACAATGAAGGAGCAGTAGATCTTAATGCACCAATTCGTGTAAAAGGAACAATTCGTGTAGGAGAGGAGTTAGTAGAAAATCAATTAATCGAAACTTCTGTAGGACGTGTGTTATTTAACCAAATCGTTCCGAAACAAGTGGGATTCGTAAATGAAGTATTAACGAAAAAATCGTTACGTACTATTATTAACAAAATCATTAAGATTACAGATTTCCCTACAACGGCTGCTTTCTTAGATGATATGAAACAATTAGGGTACCGAAATGCCTTCG
This sequence comes from Empedobacter brevis NBRC 14943 = ATCC 43319, assembly GCF_000382425.1. Lineage (GTDB taxonomy): Bacteria > Bacteroidota > Bacteroidia > Flavobacteriales > Weeksellaceae > Empedobacter > Empedobacter brevis. The sequence goes on along the minus strand of NZ_KB908292.1, from coordinate 167,175 downwards.
AGGGTGGTTTATCATTCTCATTAGGAGATATCTTAATTCCAGAACAAAAGAAAGACCTTATTTCTGGTGCGATCAACCAAGTTGAGAACATCAAGATGAATTATAACATGGGTCTTATTACAAATAACGAACGTTACAACCAAGTTATTGATGTTTGGACAACAACAAACGCAACGTTAACTGAAATTGTAATGAAGCGTATGACAGAAGATCAACAAGGATTTAACTCTGTATTCATGATGCTTGATTCTGGAGCACGTGGATCTAAAGAGCAAATTCGTCAGTTATCAGGTATGCGTGGATTGATGGCGAAACCTCAAAAAGCCGGTTCTACTGGTGGGGATATCATCGAAAACCCGATTATCTCTAACTTCCGTGAAGGTCTGTCTATCTTAGAGTACTTTATTTCTTCGCACGGTGCGCGTAAAGGTCTTGCCGATACGGCCTTAAAAACTGCCGATGCAGGATACTTGACTCGTCGTTTAGTTGACGTTGCACAAGACGTTATCGTAATGCACGAAGATTGTGGTACATTAAGAGGTTTAGAAGTTTCAGCACTTAAGAAAAAAGAAGAAATCATTGAAAGTTTATCTTCTCGTGTATTAGGTCGTACTTCATTAAATGATATTTACAACCCGGATAATGGTGAATTAATCATTGCTGCTGGAAACATTATTACAGAAGATGTTGGTGAAGCTTTAGAAGCTGCTGGTATCGAAAATGTAGAGGTGCGTTCTCCATTAACTTGTGAAGCAAAAACCGGAATCTGTGCGAAATGTTACGGACGTAACTTAGCAACAGGTAAAGGTGTTCAGAAAGGTGAATCTGTAGGTGTAGTTGCTGCACAATCTATTGGAGAGCCTGGTACACAGTTAACATTACGTACATTCCACGTTGGGGGTACTGCCGGTAACGTTTCTGAGCAAAATACAATTAATGCTAAAGTTGACGGTACAGTTGAGTTTGACGACTTACGTACTGTTGAATCTACTGATGATGCAGGAAACAAAGTAGATACTGTTGTTTCTCGTTCTACAGAGATGAAAGTGATTGACGATTTAGGAAACGTTCGTCAGCAAACTAACATCGCTTATGGTACAATCTTATCAGTGAAAAACGGAGCTAAAGTTCAAAAAGGACAAGAGATTGCAAGTTGGGACCCTTATAATGGGGTAATCATCGCGGAATCTACTGGTAAAATTGAATACGAACAATTAGAACAAGGCGTTACTTATCAAATTGAAATTGATGAGCAAACAGGATTCCAAGAAAAAGTAATTTCTGAATCACGTAATAAAAAATTAGTTCCGGCGTTAAGAGTTATCACAATCGATGGTGAAGAAAAAACATACAACTTACCAGTAGGTGCACACTTAATGGTAAACGATGGTGAAAAAATTAATGCAGGTAAAATCTTAGTTAAGATTCCTCGTAAGTCTGCTAAATCAGGCGATATTACAGGAGGTTTACCTCGTATTACAGAGTTGTTAGAGGCTCGTAATCCATCAAATCCAGCTGTTGTTTGTGAAATGGATGGAGTGGTATCATTTGGTAAAATTAAACGTGGTAACCGTGAAATCATCGTTGAATCTAAAAATGGTGAGATTCGTCGTTACTTAGTTAAATTATCTGCTCAAATTTTAGTTCAGGAAAATGACTTTGTACGTGCAGGTGAACCTTTATCAGATGGAGCAACTACACCAGAGGATATTTTAAGAATCTTAGGACCAACAGCGGTTCAAGAATACTTAGTAAACGAAATTCAAGATGTATATCGTTTACAAGGGGTAAAAATTGATGACAAACACTTCGAAATTATCGTACGTCAAATGTTACGTAAAGTTCGTATTGTTGATTCAGGAGATTCAAGATTCTTAGAAGATAGTTTAGAGCACAAAGACGATTTCATGGAAGAAAATGATCGTTTATTTGGAATGAAAGTCGTGGAAGATGCTGGTGATTCTGATACATTGAAACCAGGACAAATCATCACTGTTCGCGAATTACGTGACGAAAACTCTAAATTAAAACGTGAAGATAAAAATTTAGTAACAGCTCGTGAAGCTTTACCTGCAACAGCAGAGGCCGTTTTACAAGGGATTACAAGAGCGTCTTTACAAACAAAGTCTTTCATGTCTGCAGCATCGTTCCAGGAAACAACAAAAGTTCTTAACGAAGCAGCTGTAGCTGGTAAAGTAGATGGTTTAGTAGGATTAAAAGAAAACGTAATTGTTGGACACTTAATTCCTGCAGGAACTGGATTAAAAGAATATCAAAGCATTATCGTAGGATCTAACCGTGAATACGAAGAATTAATAAACGCAAAACAAGAATTATAATGTCAGAAAATCAACAAAACGAAGGATTAAACATTGAGTTAAACGAATTAGTAGCTCAAGGTGTTTATGCTACAGGAGCAATCATCAACCACTCACCATCTGAGTTCGTTGTAGATTTCGTTCAATTTTTACCAGGTGCTAGACCAAGTGTAAAATCAAGAATTATTTTGTCTCCATTACAAGCAAAACAATTATCTCAATCGTTAGCAGAAAATGTAACAAACTTCGAGAAAAACTTTGGTGAAATCAAAGAACCTCAAGTAAACAACGGTACTGCAACTTACGAAGCTTAAGAATTATTCTTAATATTTCAAAAATCCCTCAATCTTAGATTGGGGGATTTTTTTATTTAAGCTAACTATCAAATTGATAATATAAGCTTTATTAGTTCTTTTTATTTTACGGAATTAATAATATACAGCGATATTTTTATGAATACGTTAAAATGGAAATGGATTAAACTTTTTTTTGACTATTTTTTAGAATCGAAAAAATGATTAGATTTGTAAGACGCAAATACACAAAGCATGTCTGACTATAAATTAATTCTACCTTCGATGGGAGAAGGTGTGATGGAAGCTACCGTTACCAATTGGATAAAAAATATTGGTGATACAATTGCTGAAGATGAATCGGTTGTTGAAATTGCAACAGATAAAGTAGATTCTGATGTTCCTTCGCCAGTATCGGGAGTTTTAAAAGAAATCTTAGTTCCTGTAGATGGAATTGCAAAAGTAGGTGAACCTATTGCAATATTATCTGTAGATGGAGTGGTAGAACAAACAGAGACTACAGAAGAAGTTGATACCAATAGTGATCAAGAAATTGCAGATGCTGCAAAATCTATCGAAGTTGAAGTTGCTGCAATCAAATCTGAAACAGTGATTACTTCATCTGACGACAAATTTTATTCTCCTTTGGTAAAATCTATAGCAAAAGAAGAAGGAGTTTCTCAAGCAGAGCTGGATCGAATTACAGGTTCTGGCAAAGATGGACGTGTAACGAAAGATGATATTTTAAATTTTGTAAAGAATAGAGGCAATCAAGCAACTAATCAAGTAGCAACAATAAGCACTTCATCTGCTCCGGTTACCCAAACTCAAGCACCACAAGTATCTGCGCCAATAAGTGTTGGAGAAGGTGACGAAATTATAGAGATGGATAGAATGCGTAAGATTATTGCGCAAAATATGTTGCAGGCAAAACAAATAGCCCCTCATGTGACTTCGTTTATTGAAGTAGATATGACGAACATTGTATTGTGGAGAGATAAAAATAAAAATGAGTTTTTGAAGAAACATGGTGAGAAGATTACTTTTATGCCAATTTTTATAGAAGCTGTAGCTAAAGCAATTCAGGACTTCCCTATGATTAATGTTTCGGTTGATGGTGATAGAATTATCAAAAAGAAAAATATTAATATAGGAATGGCAGCAGCTTTACCAAGCGGAAATTTGATTGTTCCAGTAATTAAAAATGCGGATCAATTTAATTTAGCCGGTTTAGCCTCTCAAGTAAATGACTTAGCGAACCGTTCTCGTAATAACAAATTGAAACCGGTAGAAATCCAAGGAGGTACTTATACAATTACGAATATTGGTTCTTTTGGGAACACATTAGGAACACCAATTATTCCTCAACCTCAAGTGGCAATTTTAGCTGTTGGAGCTATTGTAAAAAAACCGGCGGTTATCGAAACACCACAAGGTGATATGATTGCAATTCGTCACAAAATGTACTTATCTCATGCCTATGATCATCGCGTAGTTGATGGAGCATTAGGCGGGATGTTTGTAAAGCGTGTTGCTGAATATCTTGAAGCTTTTGATATGAATACACCTGTATAATAGAAGATTTGTAAAAAATACAATTATATACCCTTAAAAAACTCTGATAACATCAGAGTTTTTTTATTTTTACAACTAGGTTTAGTTAAAAATGGGATATAGGGTTGTTTTTTTGATTGTATTTATTTTATCCACCTTCGGATTTTCTCAAAACACAGATGAGAACTCGATTTTTTATCAAGAGGCGATACAACAAATTAGAAAAGATAATGGGAAGAGCATTAAAATTTATGAATACCTTATCACAAATGCGAAAAATCCCGAACAAAAAATAAATTACGAACTTGATTTAATTAAAATCAAGTTTTATGTATCCAAAGATATCGAAGCAGTAGATCTTTATTTTGATATTGAATCGGAAGTCGACGCATTGGATAACCAAGAATTAAAAGACAAATACAATATTATTGGAGCTGATATAGCTAATTATTTAGGATTCAAAGAACATACTGAAAAATTATACAAGAAAGTAAAGTCTAAGGATAAAGATTGGGTCAACAGTATGCATGATAAATTTTTGGATTTACGTACAGATTTTTCAATTAATTCAAGCACTAGAGATCCAGTTCAATCAGATTTTGAAGCGAAAGCAGTAGCAGATAGTTTGCATCATACAGCAAATGAAGTGGAAAGGTTTATTTTTCTGAAAAAACTCAAAGCATATTATTTGAAAAATAATTCTCTCGAAAAATTTGCGGATTATAACGCACAATTAACTGCTCTTAACGATCGGCTAAATGTGGAAAAACGAAATACCCGAAATCATTTTGTCAATAAATTATTGGAACAAAATAAAGTAAGAATAGCTAAAGAGAACAAGAATTTTCAAATTTTTTCGGTTATCTTTAGTATCGTTCTTTTAGGATTGATTGTATTTATAAGCTTTTATAAAAAGAAAAAGCCGACGAATAAACCTAACCTGATTTCGGATAAAGTAGAGAAGGAAATCTTAATTAAATTAGATACTTTCGAGAAGAACAATGGATTTTTGAATCCAACAATTACCATATCAACATTAGCAAAGGATTTGGATACAAACGTAAAATACTTGTCTACGATATTAAACAATGTCAAACAAAAGAGCTTTAACAATTACATAAATGAACTTCGTATTATCTATATTGTCAAACTCTTAGAAGAAGATAAAAAGTTTCGTCTGTACAAAGTCAGCCATTTAGCAACCTTGAGCGGATTTGCCTCTCAAAGTAGTTTTACAACCTTTTTTAAGTTGGTTACAGGAATAACACCTTCTTCTTTTATCAAAAATTTGACTGAAAAATGAAGACTAAATTATTCTACCTCTTTTTTATATTGGTCATTCCGGTATTATCTGCTCAAAAAGTAGACAGCATTAGAACAGCATATGATTACGTTTACTTTGATCCGAAGAAAGCAATCGAACTTGCGGATCAGATTATTAAAAATTCGACAGATAAAAATGATCAAATAACCGCAAGATTAATTAAAACGAATGCGTATTCATCGTTAGACGATGGCTATAATTCGCTGAAATATGCGTATGAAACGTATGATTATGTTAAGAAAGAAAAAGATACTTTTAATGAGGCTCGTATATTGGGACGGTTGGGAGAGTTGTTTCAGGGGTATGGGTTCAATACACAATCGAGAGAATATTTAGATCAATCCACAAAATTAATTTTATCGAAGACATTTCCGGAAGAAAAAAAAGCAATGTATCTGGGAAATATCTATGGGATAAAAGGAAACGGCTACAAAGATGATTTGGATTGTGATTTTGCATTAAAATACTACAATAAAGCAATAAAAGCATATCAGAAGTCTGAGAGCAATCAATCTATTTTAAATAATTTGGCACTTGTTTACATTGAAAAATCAAATTGTTTGATCGATAAACACCTTCTCGATTCTGCTAAGATCTATTTGAATGATGCAATGGAAGTTATTGATAAGAACAAGTTAGAAGAATATGATCAATCTGCTAAAATAAGCTTGGCAAGAATTTATCAATATGAAAAAGAATATCACAACTCGAATAAGCTATTGAATGAGGTTTTAAAAGATATTCAATCTTCTCAACCTTTGCAGGTAAGCAATCAAATTTATAAATTATTGGCACAAAATTCTTTCGAGTTGAGAGATTTTGAATCCTACAAAACATACACAGGTCTTGTAAAAGAAACAAATGTCCAACTGGAAGAAACATTTTTGAAAGCTCAAGAAAAGAGTTTGAATTATTTATTGCATAAAGATGAGAATTTTATGACGAAACTGACAAAACTTTGGTTACCCATTTCATTAATGTTTATTTTATTGATTTTAGTTTTTCGGAAAATGTATGTACGACATAAAAAAAGTATGAAAGTATAATTTTCTTGAAAAAGAAAGAGTATCTGGTTTTTATGTAATGTATTAAGTGGTTTTTGTGATGAATGAATTCAAGTAATATTCATTCTTCTTAAAGTTATAAGAATTTCAATTGTAATAAAAACATTCTTCATTTGATGAAAATACACATCATATGAAAAAAACACTTATACTCTTGGCTACGCTTTTTGGAATAAGCATTACTTCCGCTCAAACTATTTTTGAGAAATCGAATACAGCTGTTATTAAACAAAGTAAAACCAATCGTTCGGAAAAACTAAAAAAGAGTTTTGATTGGACAACTTATAACAGAGGAAAAGATCATAGTCATTTTGGAAATATTGAACAAACAGCAAACAATTTTACAAGAAAAGGAACACAGAAAAATGACATTCTGCCATTCGGAAGTATAAATGCACAACGTTGGACCTATGGAAAAAATGTAGATACAAATGAAACCATTATGTTTTCTGTAGATGCAAAATATGGACAAAATGCTTCGTTAACTTTTAAAACATATGCAGACGATTTAAAAGTGGATAAAAAATTTACGATTAGTATTCCTGAAACAGCAAATAGAGCAGAACCAATAGGAGATTTTTCTTCAAAAATAATGGATAACAATAACAAATTAATTGTTGGTGTATATGTTCATTTTTTTGAAGGAGGCCAAGGACCACAATATCAAAAACATCAAATTTGGTTTGTAAATGAAACAGGAGATATATTATACAAAGTGGATGCATCTTCTGCAGAAATATTAAGAGATTCTAAAGGAAGATTGAACATTTATACTTATGATAGTAACGAAGATTATGTTACAGTAAAGAAGGTTAACTTGAATAATACTGCTCATAATTTAGAATACAAAGTAGATTTTGATTTGGTTAATTATTATGTTGGATTACCATTAGCTCATAAAGAAATGAATGGAAAAGATTACCTGATTTTTTCACATTATTCAGAAAAGTTAATGGACAATAGTACATTAGAATTTAATACAAATGCAAAATTTGTGGTAGACTTTATTGATGCCGAAACGTTTACTTTAGAAAAAACATATACATTACCTGTAATGGGATTTGATACTGAAAATCCTTATACCATTCCTATGACTACTTTCGGAATGTTTTATAATACAGATAAATATGATATTTCGACAGATATTTATAATACTGATAGCAAGCTAGAGTTTACCTATGGGACACTATTTTATGATATGCCTAATGATCGTGAGTGGTTCAATTACTATGTTGTAAACGAGGACGGGACAGTTCTTAAAACCTTAAACGACGATATTGCAAATGGAGGAATAGAAACCGGGATTGAATTGACAGAATTACCAAACCAAAAAGATCAGGTTGTGATGTTAGTTGGGAGTGATGAAGGAATTTCGAATATTAAAATCTACAATTTGCCAGAACTTGAATTAGCCCAGGATTTTACAGCAGTATACAAAGATGATTTATTATCTCTTAATTTGAATAGGATAACAAATGGAACTTCTTATAATTATGTGGTCGGTTTAAATTATGGAGAAATAGAAGGAGATAAAGCTTTTGGTATTGTAAAACATTATGATATAAAAGGAGAAGAAATAAAAAAAATAAGATTACCGATTTCTCTAGAAACAGAATTATTCGCACCATTTCTAAATAAATTAACATTAAACCCTACGATTGTAAATGATGATGATAAAATAGAATATGTATATGCCTATCAGGACAGGGTGAATAATATTGGAGCAAATACATACAGTATTGCACAAGATGAAAATAATGTACTGGCAAGTTTTTCTGGACGTACAGAAAAAGGAAATATCACAATGTCTGGTTACGGAACAAAAAGAAATGGAGAATTTGATCGTCTATATATCTATTATGGGAGTGATTACTCAGCGACATCATATAACACAGATTTCTATAAGTTCCCTTTTGAGGCTTTAGTTGTAAATGATGTTCAAAAAAATAAACATTCAATTCATTATTTAAATAATGTAAAGGAAATTCGCATTGATTACGATTATCAAACATACCAGGTTTATAACATGAATGGAAATTTAATTTCTTCTGGAAACGCTCTCAAAACAATTTTCACCAACGGATGGGAAAAAGGAGTTTATATCGTCAAAACTATAGACAAGAAGGGGCAAGCAAATACGGTTAAAATATTGGTTTACTAACCGGAAATTAATACTAATTTGAATAAGAAAGTCCTATTTATTTAGGACTTTTCTTTTTTGATAGTGCTACAAAATGATCTTTTTTTGACGGTGTCATCACCAAACAACATCATATTTTTATTCAAGATGAAGAAGTGTTTAAAAGTCTACCGCAAAAAAAGTGGTTTATTTAGATGATAATTCAGGCTTTTTTATAACTTTACTTTATCATTCATAAAACTATGGCAGCGCTTTTATCAATACTTATCATCTTTTTAATTTTCGGAATTTTTGTTTCGATATTCTTTGTTATTGCCGTATCTGATGCGAAGGTCAGAGAAAAAAATGAAATGCATACGCTGAAGAGTTTACCGGAAGATGTTGACCTGAAAGCTGTAGTACGATATAACATTGGACGCCCGCAAGGAAGGTTTCTTAAAATGAAATCTTTTCAAGGAAGTGGTGTTTTGTATGTAGAAGGAGAACAATTGATTTTCAAAGATATATTAGGAAACGAAGACCATGTTTTTGATTTGCAAACATGTAAATTATCTTGGGTTGGAAATAAAATAAATGGCATAACAAATGCGTTCAAAGTGGCAGATCACGAAGCCATTATATTTTTTTATATAGATAAAGGAGTTTTTATTTTCAATACAATTGAAGAAAATGCTTCTACATCTGATCTATATATCCGTTTAAAAGAATTGCGCAAAAGAATTAGAAATGCTAAAAAAGCTGAGTCGGCAAATGAATAGTTAACCCGGCTCTGAATCCACTCATTTCTTTAAAATCTTTATTTTCTCTAAATTCGAAAGAGTATCCTGCATTTAATTCAACTATACTCAATATTGCAATTCCGGCTTTTGGTGTAATAGTCCAAGGAGAGACTTCAGCACGAATGACATAAAAAGCAGAACTGAAATTTGAACTATAAGGGTCGCCCGGATTATTACGGAAATTGAACATATATCCGGCACCAACCTCTGGAATGACACGAAATTTATCTTTCATATACCCTAAATTCGCATTGGCACTAAATGTCAAAATATTGTTGTTATCTTGTACTAGATATAAATCTGTTCCAACTTTTCCGTAGTTGCCATTCCAATATTCATAACCCAAATTAACGGTGAAATAATCGGTTAAATTTTGTTGTGCTTTAGCATGTAAACCAACAAAGAATATAAAGAGTGCAATAATTTTTTTCATGTGGTAAAAATAATCAATTATTACATCATTTTAAGTTGAAAGTTAAGAGGAATATTAATTCCGAAGCTAAATTGGAAGCCTTCAATTGATTTGAAATTATTTTTTTGATGCATTTCAAATCCATAACCAAACCCAAAATCAATAAAAGTAAAAAGGCTTAGACCTGCTTTTGGCGTAAAGGTGTAAGGGGTAAATTCTGTTTCTGCAAAAATACCTAATCCACCTAATCGATCTGGAAAAGTATAGAATGTTAATCCTGCTTCCGGAATGATGGATAACTTATTTTTCATTCCTGTAATGTTTGCATTTACATCAAGTTTTAACATACTGTTATTGCCAGATTCAATTTCCCAAAAAGCACCTATTTTTCCATAATTCCCCGATTGATTCATGTAACCTAATGAAAATCCATAAAGGAAATCATGATGCTTTTGAGAAAATAAAAAAGAGGAACATAAGAATAAGAAGCTCGTCAGTGTTTTTTTTAATGTCGTTGTAAGAATCATATTCATAAAGATAAGGTTTTTTTAAAAATAAATAGCTACAACACATTTTGTTGTAGCTATTTATAGTGATTTATCAAAATTTAAAATCGACTCAAAATTTTAATCCATCGTGAAACCTTTTGTATAAATACGCCCGTAATAATCAGCAAATTTGATTGAAACGCGACCCTTATGATTCTTCAATATTTTCTCAATATCTTCTTGTGAACTTACATTTTTATCGTTTACAGAAAGAAGAATAAATTCGTCTTGAACACCAGCTGCAGCCAATTTTCCACTAGATTCTAAATTTTTCACCATCACACCATAATTGATTCCAAAATTATCTTTTTGACGTTCTGTTAATGGTTCAAATTGTGCTCCTAAAAGCTCAGTAGGAGTTAAGTCTGCTTTACTTCTTACTTTTGTACTTCCTTTCGCATCTTTTAATGTAATTGAGTATGTTTTCTCTGTATTTCCACGTTTCACAGTAAGTGCAACTTTGTCTCCTGGACGTTTGCTACCAACAATGAACGATAGAGTAGAGAAAGTAGTAATAGGTTTACCGTCTACAGCTGTAATGATATCTCCTTCTTCAATTCCCGAATCAATCGCAGAGCCTTTTGATACCAATTCAGTAACCATAACGCCATTGTCTGTTTTTATATTTTTCTTAAATTGTTTGTTGTATTGTTTTACAGCATCTTCGTTCGATAAATCGAAACCTTTAATTCCTAAATATCCACGTTGTACAATTCCGTAAGATTTAATATCTTCTACAACTTTTTTTACCAAATTTGCAGGAACTGCAAATCCATAACCGGAATAAGCACCTGTTGGAGAAGAAATAGCCGTATTAATACCAATTAAATCTCCATTCGAATTAACTAAAGCACCTCCTGAATTACCTGGATTAATCGCTGCATCTGTTTGGATAAATGATTCAATTGGTGATTCAGAATTTTTACCTAAAATATTAATACTACGGCCTTTTGCTGAAACAATACCGGCTGTAACTGTAGAAGTTAAACCAAAAGGGTTTCCTACTGCCAATACCCAGTCTCCTACATTTATTGCGTCAGAGTCTACAAATTTTGTGAATGGTAAACCTTTTTCGCTAATTTTTAATAAAGCAATATCTGTACTTGGATCTGTACCAACTAATTCAGCAGTATAACTTTTCTGATTGTTTAAGGTCACTTCAATTTTAGAAGCACCTTGTATCACGTGATTATTTGTTACAATGTAACCATCTTGTGAAATAATTACACCGGAACCCATTCCTGATGGCTGATCTTGATCGGGCTGTTGTTGTCGACGTTGCTGTTGTTCTGGTTGTCCGAAAAAGAAATCAAAAGGATCAAAGAACTGCTGTTGTTGTCGCTGTCTTTGGTTTGAATAATTTTTAATACTTACAACAGTGTGTACAGCTTTATTAGAAGCTTGAACAAAATTAGGCGCATCATAACCATAATTTCCTTTGTAGTCGACAAACTCAAAGTCACCATTCTTTTGATTACTTGCATTCGTAATAAATGGGTTATTTCCATTATCATTCATCAAATAAAAACCTCCCATAGTTGTCATAGAACTCACTAATCCAACTAATAAGTAACCTGTATATTTTTTCATCTTTTATTATATAAGTTTTTAATGTTTTAGATTAAATCAAATTTAAGACCAAAACTTTAACATTTCAAACCGTTTAACGCATGTTAACACTAAATTATAAATCTTTTATAACATTAGTTAAGAGTGACAAAAATGTCTTTACTTTGTTTAAAATTTAAGAAGTTGAAATTAAAATTTTATAAATATCAAGGAGCTGGAAATGATTTTGTCATGATTGATGACCGAGAAAAAGCTTTTCCAATTTCTACAGCACTGATTAACAGGCTATGTCATCGTAATTTTGGGATTGGAGCTGATGGATTAATTTTGTTGCAAAATGATAAAAATTCAGACTTCAGAATGGTTTATTTTAACTCAGACGGAAACGAAAGTACAATGTGCGGAAATGGGGGACGTTGTATTATTCGATTTGCCAATGATTTGGAAGTAGCAAATGACAAGATGACATTTAATGCAATTGATGGTTTGCATCATGGTGTAGTAGACCAAGATATCATTCGCTTGCAGATGATTGATGTAAAAGAAGTCGAAGATCATGACGGCTATTTATTTATGAACACAGGTTCTCCTCATCATGTAGAATTTGTACAAAATCTGAGTGAAGTGGATGTTTATAAACGAGGTAAACAAATTCGAAACGGAGCGCCCTATTTTGAGAAAGGATCTAATGTTAATTTTGTTGAGGTCATGCCGGACAAAACCCTTACGATAAGAACATATGAGCGTGGGGTAGAGAATGAGACTTTGGCTTGTGGAACAGGAATTACTGCAGCCGCTATTTCTGCTTATGTCAAGAATTTGATTGACAAAAAAGAAATCAAAGTAAAAGCAATGGGTGGTGATTTATCTGTAAATTTTGAAGAAAATAATCATAACTTTGTCAATGTATGGTTAAACGGACCAGCTGTTAAAGTTTTTGAAGGTGAAATTGAAATTTAATTCAATCCAATGAAAAAATTAAATCTATTACTAATATTAATCTGTTCATTCGGACTTATAGGATGTACATTTATAGATGGTTTTAAAGGAAATGCAACCAAAGACGGTTACATCTATATTTCCAGAGGAGCTAAGTTCGACCAAGTTTTAGATTCTTTGAGACCGTTCTTGAAGGATGAAAAGCTTTTCAAACAATATGCTGAAGAGGCAGATTATCCGGCGACAATTAAGTCAGGAAAGTATAAAATCTCGAGCTCCGATTCTAATCGCGACATTATTGATCGTTTGCAAGGAGGGGAACAAGAAGAGGTAAAACTTCGTATCAAGAATGAACCGACAATTTATCATTTGGCAGGTTCGGTTTCGAAGCAAATAGATATGGATTCAATCGAAGTTTTAACAGCGATTCGCGATTTTGTGAAGGAAAAGAACGATACAACGCTAAATGATGAGACCGTAAAACAATACTTTATTCCGGAAACCTATTTTGTGTATTGGGGACTAACACCTGAAAAATTTGTGGATAAAATGGTTGCCCAACATGATAAAGTGTGGAACGCAGAACGTTTGGCAAAAGCGAAAGCGCTAAATATGTCACCTTTAGAAGTCACAACGCTGGCTTCTATTGTTCAGTTAGAATCTTCGGATAATATGGATGAGCAACAAAAAGTAGCTCGCGCTTATATGAATCGTTTGGCAAAAGATATGCGTTTGGAAGCTGATCCAACGTCTATTTATGCTTATAAAATGGAAAACGGATGGGATCAAAAGGTACAACGTGTCTACAAGAAATGGACGTGGTCATCTAATGCTTACAATACTTATCGTAACAAAGGGTTGCCTCCGGCACCTATTTGTTTACCAAATTTAGGAGCAATTGATGCGGTGTTGTCACCGGCAAACCATGATTTTATTTTCTTTGTTGCTGACCCTAAAAAACCGGGCTATCATATTTATACCAATGATTATCAGGAACATTTAAAAAATGCTGAAAATTATAGAAATTGGTTAAAGGAGAATAATATCAAATAATTGTATCTTTAGGCTAAATCAATTTTAGCTATGGTACAACATGATTATACAAAAAGAGAATTCCTAAAATTGCTTGGCACAGGTAGTTTAGGAATTTTTTTTATGTCTTTTTATTCGTTTGATGATTTCTTGGATGATGATTTAATTCTGTTGAAAAAAGATGATGAAAAATACAATCAGTACAGAAAATCATTCAATAAGAGGATAGATAAATTTCCGAAAATTATCGCCGTCTGTAAATCAGATAATGCGGTAAGAAAAGCGATTGTATTAGCAAATGAAAAGAAACTGAAAATAGCAATTAGAAGTGGTGGACATAGTTTCGAAGGTTTTTCGAATAGTGATGACGGGATGTTAATTCATCTTGGTTTAATGAACAAAATTACCTGGTTACAGGATAATAATGTGAAATTACAACCAGCTTGTCTTTTACAGGAAATCTATGCTAATTTTTTACCAAAGAAAAGAATTATTCCGGCCGGTTCTTGCGGAACTGTTGGAATAGGAGGATTGACTTTAGGCGGAGGGTATGGTTTTTTTAGTCGAAAATATGGTTTGACATGCGATAATTTGCTTCGTGTAAAAATGATTGATTACAAAGGAAACACCATTGATTCTGATAAAGATCCTGATTTACTTTGGGCTTGTAAAGGCGGTGGAAATGGAAATTTTGGTGTTGTAACCGAATTGCATTTCAAAACTTATCCGGCACCGCAGTCATTCAGTGGCTATCGGATGAAGTTCAATAACCTTACGTCAGATAAATTTGTCAAATTAATTCAGCTTTGGTTTCAAGCAACCGATAAATTACCCAATGAAGCATTCTCCGCTTTTGTCTTGAACGGAAAGTTTTTGACAATTTTATTTACCAACTTTTCAGCTAATCAAAAAGATTTTGAACAGAATTTCTCCGCTTTAATTCCTTTAGCGAGTGATTATAAACCCATGAAAAATAGAAATCTTGCTGCTGCACTGAAAAATTATTATGGCGTAAAGGAACCGATTTATTTTAAGAATGCTTCTGCTGGTTTATATAAGGGAATTGATGATATTGAAAATGGATTGACAGAATTGTTTAAAAAAGTGACATCTTCCAAAGGAATGATTTATCAAATTAATACATTGGGAGGAAAGATTAACGAAGTCAAAGCTTCAGATTCGGCCTATCCGCATCGGGACATTAATTATTTGAGCGAATTACAAGCTTATTGGGATTTGCCTTCACAAGAAGAAAAATTGGTGAAAGATTTTGAAGAAGTGCAGCAACTTTTAAGAAAATTGGGAAATGTAAAACAATACAGAAATTATCCTGATGTCAATTTTCCAGAAGCCAATAAAGCCTATTTTGGAAATAATCTTGCTCAATTGCAAAAATTGAAAAAGAAATATGATCCCAATAATCGATTTGATTATCCACAAGTGATTAAATAAAAAAGTCCCGGAAATTAACTTTTCGGGACTTTTTCATGTGTGATTTATTTGAATGTTTTCTTCATTTTGAATTTTAACATATTCAGTAACCCCGGTTCTATAATATCTAGTCCTAAACCGTAATTACTATCTGCAATAATATGATGATTGCTGCGGAATTTCTCAAAATGATCTGTGGTGATTTCATGATTGGTAAATGGATTGTATTCGATGAATACACTTCCTCCATTTGGTGTGATTTTCTTTCGGCTGGAATAAGTGAAATATTCATCATTGATTGCTGATTCCTGAATCGTATATTTCTCTTTCATATCAATCTTTTGATCAGTTGACAGATTGATTTCATATTTTTCACTATCAAAATTGTGCCAGAAACTCGCATCTTTGTGGATAAAATCTCGGACATTGTTTTTGGGAATATTTCGATCAAAGAACATTAAAAAACGTTCGTTTGTTACACGGTCTTTAAAATAAGGATTTTCGATTCGTGCTTTATATTTTATCGTTAATTCGTTTCGTTTTTTATCATCTGAAACAATATCGATTGAAGTATCTTTAAAAATATCCCTTAAATCCATTTCCGGACGATCGGCACTATAATTCAAAGCATAATAGAAGAAGCTGTTCCAACTGTCTATAATTTCACGTTTGTTGGTGTTTTTGAAATATCTTCTCATGTTATTTGCCCGGTTGTAACGATAAGTAGATTCTGATTCTAAATATCCTTCATTTCCTTTTGTCGCTATGTTAATCTTTTCCTCTATGCAAAACTTTGGGAATTTGTAAGGAGAACGAATTTGTAAGGTTTGATTTGGTTTGATTTCTAAATAATGTGCAAAATAAATAAAACTTCTATTCTCTAACCAGCCATATTCATTTCGCATGGTTGCATCTACATAATAGGTTTCGTTATTGTGTTTCACTTTTACAATGACATGGTTGAAAGCCAATAATGACGGCAGGTAATATTTAAAATAGAAATCAGTATTATAATTCAATAAAATAATAGAAGATTCTAAGCCTAAATAATCAAAAATAACTTTTAATAAAATAGATTTTGCCTTGCAATCTCCTTGTTTATTGGTGTATGTTACTTCAGCTTCTTGCGGTTTGTGACCGCTCATTTCGTCCGCGTTATAGATATAATAGATGTGGTTCTGAACATATTCGATGGCATATTCTATTTTATCTTCTAAGTTGGTAAATTCATTTAATTTTTCAATTAAATTAGGCGCGAAACTTTCTAGACTAGCTTTTTGGATGACTTCTTCGTAATAAGGAGAAATAAAATTGGATAGTTTTTCCCATGTACTTTTTGTTGCAAAATCAATGTAAGGAAAAATTTCACGATTTGGATCAGTTGGATTCAAATAGTTGGAAAGCTCAAAAATATAAGAAGTTCCGGGTGCAATAGTTCCGGTTTCATTTTCAATTAAATTTCCATTTTCGTCTCGGAAGAAATTTTTCTTATACGCAAATTCATCATCACGTTGATTGATTAATTCGAATTTATAATTTCCATATGCCCAATAGGAATCCGGACTTACCCATAAGTATCGGCTGTATTCTTTGCGAACAAAATCTTTATCGGTAAAAACTTTTTCTCTTGCATCTTCTAAAACAAGTGTATCATATAAACGCAAATCTTTGATCGAGATATTGATTTTTTTACTTTTGTTGATGATACCTGATCCGCTATCATTCTCGTTGTCTAAAACTTTGATGGTAATATCGGGTAATTTATCAATTAATTCTCCATCTCGAATAACGCTGATTCGATGAATCAAGAAGATTTCGTTTTCTTCAACAATGGTGTCATAAGTAGATGCTTTTTCTAAATTAGAAGGATCTGTAAGAGTATAAGACATGTTGACATACTCGATATGTTTTTCTCGGGTAACATAAAATTTTTTGTCTAAAAAGTAACAATAGTCTCTTCCTTCATCTAAAATATTTTTTGAGAAATCACTTTCTTTGGAAAGGGCTATAATTTGATCATCAGTTAAGCTTTTTGTCCAGCCCTCAGGTTGGATTATTTTGTACATTTCATTTGACTGGTTTCCCATCTTTATTTTTAATTTGTTGATTAGATTAAAAGTACAAAAATTATGAATAAAAGAAACGCGTCTACAAAAATAGGCGCGTTTCAGAGAATAATATGATAAAATGTTGGTTTAGAACTTGTATCTTAAGCTGACAATAAAATATCTGCCCAAAACATTTTTAGTTGTTGTTGAAATATAGTTATCAGAGAAGCCATTTGAAACAATAATATTATTTCCTAGTAAATTTCCTCCTGTAAGGGTTAAGTATGTTTTTCGAGCGATGTTGTAGCGTGCAGAAGCATTCCATTCTTTTGCCGTATTCAATTCTTCTCCGTCACGGTATTGTAAACGATAAGAAAAATCTGTTTGCACTAATAATTTATCTGTCACGGACCATGCTGCATCTCCATATGGGCGCCAATTGGTGAATTTTTGCTCTGCAAGAGATTGGTATTTACTTAAATTCAGGTTAAGACCGGCTTTCAATTCAAAGACTTTTTTGAAGGTAAACGCATTTTCTAAGTTATAGGTCTGCGTAAAACTTTTATTGTTCACATTATTTATTTCATCGTTTATAACAGTTCCATTTCGGTATTCTATGTTTCGTGTGATGGTGTAATAATTAGAAGTTGAAATATTACCTGTAAATCGAACATTGTACCATTTAGTGAAACGTTTCCCAATCATAAAATACCCAGAATACGTTTCTTGGTCATCATCAGAATTAATCATGGTATTAAACTGATACGTATTGACAATTGTATCGTTTGCCGAAATGATAAAATCACGGTTTAAGACAGATTGTGTCTGAATACTATTTTTACGCAAAGAATACGTCACATTGGCAAAAACATGAAAGAAAGAAAAAGAGTTAAAATGGTTGAAATTTAAACTGGCATTATGAGTTAAAGCTTGTTTCAAGTCACGATTTCCATAGAAAATAGATTGGTAACTTTGAATGGTATACGAATCATTAAATTCTTTTGTGTACGGGTAACTATAATCCTGCGTATAACTTGCACGAATACTCGTCGCATTATTAAATTTGTATTGCAGGTTGATATGCGGCAAAACTTTTGTTTCGTTTCGTTTTATTTTTTCACCGTCTTGATAGCTCGACTTTTCACTAAAGAAAGAAACGCCTGCCCCGGCATCTAATTGGAAATTACCTATTTTTTTTGTTAATGTAGCATCAACAAAAGTTTCATTGTAATCTAATCCTGTATGACTAATTAAAGCATTATTGTTCAATAAAGTATTGAAATCATAAATTGAATTATCAAAATCTTGTGTGCTAAAACTTGTTCCGGCTTTTAGTTTAAGATTGGCTGTATTGGTTAATAAATGATTGTAAATTCCATAGAACTGAACAGTGTTTAAGACGTAATTTTGATTTTGATTAAGATTATACTGATTATCTACCTGAGATAAATTTTTGAACATATCAAAAGACGAAAATGGGTTGGCTGTAGAAAGAATATTATAATCCGGAGTATCTTTTTGATATTGATGGCGGAAGTATAATCCAACATTATCATCACGTCCAACTTTACGGATATAAGATAAGGTTTGAGCTAATGAATAATTTTTCTGATCTGAATTAACATTTCTAAAGCTATTTTTTTGACCGTTGTAATAACTATCTACTAATTGCTCATTTTCACTATCCAAATAATTGAAATTTAAACGGTATTTAATTTGTCCCTTGTCATTCGGACTGTAATCAAGACGTAAACGAGACATTCCCATTAAAACATTACTTTTATTACGCTCTTCATCGACTGTTGTATAAGGAGTTTCAATGTTATTATAGAAACGTTCTGATCTAGAATCGTAACGAATATTATTGGTATTGACTAAACCAAAACCTGAAACTTTTAATTTTTTATTAGGCTCAACTCCAAAATGAACTGCCCCATTGTACGTATTCATACTTGGCGCATCATTTTTTGACATTAAATTCAGGTTGTTCGAATTACCTCTTAAAGAATAAATACTCCCTTCGGCATTAAATTCTGAATATCCTCCAAAGAAACTGACATAATCATCCTGATCAAAAACCTGTTTACCAAATGTATTGAAATCGTTAATTAAAGTTGCATCTGTTTTTTCAGAGAAATAGAATACTTTTGCTTGTGCATCAGTGTGTTGATCAGCATCTCCTCCTAAGGTTACATTACCAAAAGCCAGGCGTTTCATGTCCTCTTTTAGTTCAATGTTTAACGAAAATTGTTCATCATCTTCCTGTAGCGAAGAAGCAAAAGGATTTGATTTGAACTTTGTGTTTAATTGTATTTTAGAAACAGCATCAGAAGGTAAATTTTTATTTAATAACTTTTCGTTACCTCCCAAAACTTCGCGCCCGCCAACGGTCACTTGTTTCATTTCTTTTCCTTTGTACAAAACTTTTCCGTTTTGAACTTCTATTCCGGGCAATTTTTTTAAAATGTCTTCTAAAACTTCTTCATTCCCCACTTTAAAAGAGTCTGCATCAAACTCGATGGTATCACCTTTTACTTTAATGGCTTGCTGAGCTTTGACAATTGTTTCTTTCAGTGAAATTTCTTTTCCTTTCTTGAGCTTTAGTTTTCTGGTTGTATTCTCTGTTAAATCAATATTCTCGATATAAGTATCGAATCCGGGCTGCTCGATTTCGATGTCATATTTTTCTCCACAAGGTAATTTGAATTCAAATTCACCAATATTACTTGTAAAAACGAATCCTTTTCCCTCGTTCTTACTATCAAAAACAGAAACAGATGCGTCTGTTACTGGAATTCCGTTTTCATCAGCAACAGCTCCCTTTAGTTTACATTCTTGGGCAAAAGAAATCTGAGTAGAAGTAATGAATAAAATTAGATAGAGTATTTTTTTCATATGTGTATTTTAGTGGCAATCGAAGACTTTTTTTCAAAGATTAGCATCGTCCATCTGTTTCTTGCAGAAGACGATGCTGGATAAAACTTTATTTGGTGTCTACACCACTGTTCATCATTTCTTTCATTTTTTTCTGTAAATCTTCCATAATCTTCATGAATTGATTTTGAGTCACAACTTCTCCTTTTGTAGGTAGTGCAACTTTTAAATCTTTTTCGGAAATATTTAAATCTTTTAAAGTGAAGATCATTCGTGTACTTTGATAATCAAATTCAGCTTTTACAATCAACCCAGGTAATCCTGCTAATGAAGTTGGTCCGTCTTTAATAGGAATAGCCGGAGCAAACCATGCTATAACAGGAATAGAATCCATCATAACACCTTCGGCTTTTGTTGCCTGATAACCTGCAATCTCCGTTTTTTCACGAGAAATTTTCCATTTGTAATCTGGAATTTGGTCTTTAATTAAGTATTGTTTTGTTCCCATATCTACTTCTTTATAGTACATATTGGGAGTTACTGTAAAATCTTTGTACGTAGGTTTGTTATCGAATGTAGCCATTTGTTGTGCAATCATTCCTCCTTGCGATTGAGCATTTCCAACTTTTTGTTCAAGGACAAAAGTGGATTGCTTACTATTACTTTTGAAAAAATAATTCATGAAAATTCCTGCATCAATTTCTGCTTTCAGCATTGGACCAACCTGTGCACGGTATTGTTGAGGAACTTGAGACATCGTTTTTTCATAGTCTAATTTCATCTCGCAAACATAGGTTGCATCAATGTTTTGGGCTTTATTGTCCTGAGCAATAGCAACAGTAGTTGTAATAATTCCTAAGGCAAATGTTAAAATAGCTTTTTTCATAATTGTGTATTTAAATAGTTAGTCTACTTTTATAGAATAATGTTACAATTTTTTTTAATTTTTAATCAAAATAAAATGTCATTCAAAAAGTTACCGTTTTCAAATGACATGTTTAATTTTCAATATCGAAGGTTTAATTATAATAAATATGTTGAGACGTTCCCTCCTTTTTTGATAAAGTCTTCTTTCAACTCATCAAAGTATTCTTGGTTAATGGCTTTCGTTGTTCCTTCCAAAATATAGGTTGTGTAACCAAGAGCTAAAGCGTCTTTTGCTGTATGGTAAACACAATAATCAGCCGCTAAACCACAAATGTAAACACTCAGAATATTGTGATCTTTTAAGAAACCGTGCAAACCTGTTGGGTTTTTCTTATTTACATCAAAAAAAGCACTGTACGAGTCTACATCAGGGCTCATTCCTTTTCGGAAAATTGCACTAATCTTTTTTTGATTAATATCTTTATGTAATTCTGCTCCTTTCGTGCCTTGTATACAATGATCCGGCCATAAAACCTGACGGGTACCGTTCAGATCAATCACATCAAAAGGTTTATTTTCGGGATGTTGAGAAGCAAAACTCTTGTGATGAGCAGGATGCCAATCTTGTGTCGCCACAACGACATCATATTTTTCTTGTAATTTATTTATACGATCGATGATTTTATCTCCATCATTTACAGCCAAAGCACCTCCGGGTAAAAAGTCGTACTGCATATCTACAATGATTAAAGCTTTCATAGTATTTTATTCTAAAGATTAATTTATGACTAAATATAAGTTTTAAAATATAAATTTGAATGAAATATTGATAAAATTTAATCACTTCTGAAGCAAGAAAATTTATTCTCGTTTATTGACACCGGAATTTCTTATTTCTTCGAAACGCTTGCGCTGTTCATTCATCAACTTGTTGTATTCTTTTTGAGAAATCGTATTTTTATCTTTTGGCTTTTCAAGTGCTTTCACAGTAGTTGAGGTTGAAATATTGGTCAACGTAATGATTTTTTTTCCTTTGAAAGGACCTCTGTTTATTTCCGTTTCTACCTCTGCAATAAGTCCTGGCAATCCCCAGAAAATTTCAGGACCTGTTTTATATTTCAACGATGGAATATACCAAACTGTAGTGGTGATATCATCAATAATTGCGGTAGCTTTTTTGGTTTCATTTCCTAAAATTATTTTTGTTTCGCGTGTTAACTTCCAATCAAAATTCGGCAAAGAATCTTTAATGGTATAATTTTTACCCATCATGTTCTGCTCTTTTAAGAAATGGTGAGTAGAGGTGTTTTTATAAACATTGTCTCCATCCATCATGCTCATTCTACTTCCCCCGCGAGGATTTCTCATTCCTTGATTTTGATTATTTGATATCTTTTCAATCATTTTATAGACTGACTCATCTGCCAGAATTGTTAATGTAAATTCTTGTGGTTCTTGAATCGATTTGATAAACTCCTCCTGTCTCTCCTTAGGCATTTGCCGTCCACTATCTCCTGAAGATTGAAAGGAGAAATCTTTGGGTAAAATAATTTTGGACGTGTAAGTAACTTCTATTTTTTCTTGTTGGGCAAAAGAAACTAAACTTGTAAGAAGGATAAAAACTGAAACTATTCTTTTCATGGATGAAATTTAATGATTAGACAATCAAATGATCAGAATGTTTAATGTGGGATCAAAAAAAGTCAAATCATTTTATGATTTGACTTTTTGGTAAAGTATGGCTTTTAATCTTTTTTATCAATGCCTTCTGAGCGCATTTGTTTGAAACGTTCCATTTGTTTTTTTGTTAATTCTTCGAATTCCTTTTCCGTAATGACATTTTTATCTTTTGGTTTTTCAAACGGTTTCATTTCAGGAACTTCTTTTACGTCTGTTGCTCGGATTGTCATACTTTCTACCGATTTATTCTTGGAATCTTTAATTTCAAGTTCTAAAATTAAACCAGGTAAACCATTGTACATTCCTGGACCATCTTTTACAGCAATACTTGGTGCGAACCAGGCAACAATAGATTTTGTACTGTCTATAACAGCTGTTGCTTTTTTGACATCAAATCCGATAATTTTTTTCGATTCTCTAGAAATTTTCCAATTGTAATCGTTTAATTTATCTTTAATGATATAAGATTTATCCATCAAATGAATGCTTTTCGTGTATTCTTTTGTCGATAGATTTTTGAATAAATCTCCTCCTGCACCTCCAAAACTAATTGTCATTTTGATTCCACTGGTTTGTTGATTATCCAGCTTTTCAATTTTTTTATAATTGGTTTCGTTGTCGTATATTTTTAAGATAAAATCTTTTGGTTCTTGTGCGCTTTTCATCATGTTATCGTAGAGCTCTTTTGGTAATGTCGAAGAACCGTTTACCTGAATCGTTGAAGCGTTTTTGAATTCTTCAACATTAAGCTTTGTAATTTCCTGATAAGTGACTTCCAGTTTCTGCGCATAAATAGAAGTTGTAAAGAAAGCACAGTACGTAAATAGTGTCAATATTTTTTTCATTGCAGTTTTAATTTACTTACAATGATAGGAATATTTTTTGATTCTACAAAAATAGAATAAAAAAATAATGTAAATTTAAAAAATTGGTATAAAATGAGTGAAAGGTTATTTCAAATCTTTAAAATATTGGCGTTTTTTGATGAAATACTGAAAGGGCAATAATTCTTTATCTGAATAATTCTTTAGTTGATGTTGTTGCCGCTTTTTATACATTTTGAAAAAACCTTTATAAAAATGTATATGTGATAAAAAGACAGCCCAAACATGCGGTAATCCTTGTGTAGGTAAAAAAGCAACTGCTGCAATTCCATCCATTGAAAGCCGGGTAAAAAGCATTGGAAATAATTTGTTTTTCGGAAGATTTTTTAACATCATCCACAAACTATTTCGGTAATTTAAATACCATTTTTTCGGATTGGCTTTATCCAATGTAGCTCCTCCTAAATGATAAACTGTCGATTCGCCACAATAATAAACTTTTCGCCCGGCATTATTCAGTCGCCAGCACAAATCTATTTCTTCCATGTGTGCAAAATAATCTTCATCGAAACCATTCTGCTCAAAAAAATCTTTTTTACGAATAAATAAACTTGCTCCTGTTGCCCAAAAAATTTGTGTTGTATCGTCGTATTGTCCGTTATCTTTTTCTAACGTCGAAAAAACACGTCCGCGACAAAAGGGATACCCAAACTTATCGATGAAACCTCCTCCGGCACCTGCATATTCAAAATATTCTTTGTTTTTATAATCTAATATTTTTGGTTGTATTGCTGCAATATCAGGATGTTGATCGAATAACTTTTCGATGGGTTCAATCCAATGCTCAGTGACTTCAACATCTGAATTGAGCAAACAAAAATAATCAGCATCAATCTGTTTTAAACCTTCATTATACCCTTGAGCAAAACCATAATTTCCTTTATTTTGAATGATTTTTACTTCAGGAAACTGAGTTTTCAGCAATTCGATAGAATTGTCAGTAGAAGCATTATCAATGACATATACCGTTGCGTTTTTAGAATTGTTTATAACCGAAGGTAAAAATTGGGGAAGTAATTTTTCTCCATTCCAATTTAAGATGGCAATTGCTGTTTTCATAATTATAAATCGGCGTATTTCCAACGTTTGTGACTCCAAAGCCAATTGTCTGGATGTTGGTGAATAGTTTTTTCTAAATGAGAAAAGAATTGATGAACAATCTCGTTTTCTTCGAATTCTTCGTGTTGAGGTTTTAAACGGATAAAAGTCGTATGATAATGACCACGTTTTATTTTTTCAGTATGGCAGAATACCACACCCATATCTTTGCGGCGGGCAATTTTATCAAAACCGTTAAAAGCAGGAGTTCTTTGATGTAGAAAATTGATAAAATAGTGAATGGCAGATTGTTTTGGACTTTGATCAGCAACAAACAAATAAGTTAGATTTCCGTCATTTGGAGCTTTCATCATAAAACGAAGCACATCTTTCATGTCGAGTGCTTTTGTACCAAATCGCGCACGCATTCCGTTGATTTTATCGTTCCAAAAAGGATTTCTAATCTTATGGTAAACAGCTGCCGTTTCTTTTGCAGGCAAATGTTTTACGGTTCCAATGAACCATTCCCAATTAAAAATATGGCCGCACATCATCATTGCGTCACGTTTTTCCGTTTTTATCTCATCAAAGACTTCAAGATTAGAATACGTAAATCTTTTGTCTAATTCTTCTTGAGAAATAGAAAAACTTTTTAATGTCTCGACCAAATAATCGCAAAAATTAGCATAAAACTTTCGATGAATAGTTTTAATTTCTTTGTGTGATTTTTCAGGAAAAGATTTCTCTAAATTTGTTCGGATGACACGTCTTCGATATCCAATAACGGTATAAAGCAGAAAGAATAAAAAATCTGAAAATCTGTATAGAATCGATAATGGTAACCGAGAAATTTGATAGATGATAAAATAAAAAATGCTGTTCATTTGATAGACAAATAAGAAACAAATTTACAAATTAAAATTTGGTTGTAGCCTGCCAAATTGCATCTTTCGGAACTGGTGCTATAATGGTCATTTCTTCTTTTTTAACAGGATGTTCAAAAGTAATTCTGTGGGCATGTAGACAAATGCTTCCATCCGGATTAGAACGCTTTGCTCCATATTTTAAATCACCTTTAATAGGGCAACCTATAGAAGAAAGTTGCGCACGAATTTGATGTGATCGACCTGTAAATAATTTCACTTCTACACAATGAAATGAATCTAAAGCACCTAAATAAGTATATTCTAAAATTGCTTTCTTCGCATCGGCAGTTGGTTTAGAATAAACAGTTGTTTTATTATTTTTCGGATTCTTCTTTAGGTAATGTTCCAGACGTTCAAAATTTTTTGGAGGTTTACTTTGAACGATTGCTCGATAAATTTTGTCAATATTTCGTTTCTGAAACATTTCATTCATTCGCGTAAGAGCCTTTGATGTTTTAGCAAAAATTAAAACACCTGAAGTTGGACGATCTAAACGATGAACCAATCCTAAGAATACATTTCCGGGTTTATGGTCTCGCTTCTTTATATAGTCCTTTAAACTGTCGATAAGTGGGATGTCACCAGTTTCATCTCCTTGGGCTAATTCGCCAGCTTTTTTGTTAATGATTAACAAATGATTGTCTTCGAATAAAATTTCTGGATTCATGTTTGAGTTGTGAGTGATGAGTTTTGAGTTGTGAGAATAAACTCAAAACTCAAAACTTTCAACTAAAATTTAATATTGTTCATTTGCATTTGGAAAGTCTGCTGATTTTACATCAGCGACATATTGTCCTATTGCCTCATGAATTTGATCTTCTAAGTTTAAATACTTACGTACAAATTTTGGTTTGAATTCATTATTTAATCCCAACATATCATGTACAACTAAAACTTGTCCGTCACATCCTGAACCTGCGCCAATTCCAATAGTAGGAATATGAATAGAAGCTGTTACTTTTGCGGCTAAGTCTGCAGGTATTTTTTCCATGACCAAAGAAAAACAACCTAATTCTTCTAGTAATTTAGCATCGTTGATTAATTTTTCAGCTTCAGCATCTTCTTTTGCACGAACTTTATATGAACCAAATTGATAGATAGATTGAGGCGTTAAACCTAAATGTCCCATGACAGGAATACCCGCATTTACAATACGACGAATAGATTCTTCAATTTCTTTACCTCCTTCTAGTTTGATTGCGTGTGCACCAGATTCTTTCATAATACGAACCGAAGATTCCAATGCTTTTTGAGGATCTGATTGATAAGTTCCGAAAGGCAAATCAACAACAACTAATGCTCGTTTAGCTCCACGAACCACGCATTGTGCGTGATAAATCATTTGGTCTAAAGTAATAGGCAAAGTCGTCTCGTGACCAGCCATGACATTTGCTGCAGAATCACCTACCAGAATCACTTCAGTTCCGGCTGCATCTACAAGAGAAGCGATTGTAAAATCGTAAGCCGTTAACATCGAAATTTTTTCTCCGGTAAATTTCATGTTACGAACAGTTTCGGTAGTAATACGTTTGATTTCTTTATTTACAGACATTACGTTTATAATTTTTGAATGTTGTAAAGTTAAATTGAATATTAAAACAGAACTAATTTTGTTCGAAGTTTTTCGAGGAGTAAGTTCTATTTAAATTTATAATTGATTCGTTGAAAAGGAAATAAAAGTTTTTTAATCGAATAGGGTTTTGTATAGTGGTCTATTTCCTCATTTTTAGTAAATTGGTACTAATATTCAGAGAATTTGACTAAATTTGTTCTCTTAAACTAATTTAAAATAACCATAAATGAAGATAGCAATAGTAGGAACTGGCTATGTCGGTTTATCTAATGCAATTTTATTAGCTCAACATAATGAGGTAGTGGCGTTAGATGTTGTTCCGGAAAAAATTGCACTACTTAATGCGAAGAAATCTCCCATAGAAGATACTGAAATTATAGATTTCTTGCAACATAAAGACCTTAACTTTCGTGCTACATTAGACAAGACAGAAGCATATACGAATGCAGCATATGTAATTGTAGCAACTCCTACAGATTATGATCCCAAGACAAATTATTTTAACACATCAAGTGTAGAGACAGTTATAGAGGATGTCAAACAATATAATCCGAATGCAATAATAATTATTAAATCAACAGTTCCGGTTGGCTTTGTTGAAGATTTAAAAATTAGGTTAAATTATCAAAATATTATTTTTTCACCTGAGTTTTTGAGAGAAGGAAAAGCGTTGTACGATAATTTATATCCTTCAAGAATTATTATAGGAGAACAAAGTGAAAGAGCTGAAGTTTTTGCAAACCTTTTAAAGGAAGGTGCAATTAAAAAAGATATTCCAACTTTGTTTACACATTCTACAGAAGCAGAGGCTATCAAGCTTTTTTCGAATACATATTTAGCTTTGCGAGTAGCTTATTTTAATGAATTAGATAGTTATGCACAGACATTTAATCTGGATAGCAAACAAATTATAGAGGGAGTTGGCTTAGACCCTCGTATTGGTTCGCATTATAATAACCCATCATTTGGATATGGAGGTTATTGTTTGCCTAAAGATACAAAACAATTGTTGGCGAATTACGATGCAGTTCCCAATAATATTATTCAGGCAATTGTAGACGCAAATAGAACAAGAAAGGATTTTATAGCGGATTCTATTCTTGCAAAGAATCCCAAAAAGGTAGGCGTTTATCGATTAATTATGAAATCAGGATCTGATAACTTTAGAGCTTCTGCAATTCAGGGTATAATGAAACGTATCAAAGCAAAAGGAATAGAGGTGGTTGTTTATGAACCTGTTTTGAAAGAAGAAACTTTTTATGGATCGAAAGTAACAAAAGATCTTGAAACCTTTAAACAAGAATGTGATGTGATTATTTCAAATAGAAATGCTCCTGAACTAGCGGACATACAAGATAAAATTTATACACGTGATTTGTTTGGTAACGATTAAAAAAAAACTATGAAAACTATTTTAATTACAGGAGGTGCTGGTTTTATCGGATCGCATGTCGTACGAGAATTTGTCTTAAACTATCCTGAAACAAAAATCATCAATTTAGATGCTTTAACGTATGCAGGTAATTTGGAAAATCTGAAAGATATTGAAGATTGTCCAAATTATGAATTTGTAAAAGCTGATATTGTTGATGCACAACGTATATTAGAGGTTTTTGAACAGTATCAACCGGATGGTGTTATTCATTTGGCTGCGGAATCGCATGTAGATCGTTCGATTACTAATCCGTTAGAGTTTGTGATGACAAACGTTATCGGAACAGTAAACTTGTTAAACGCAGCTAAAACAATTTGGAATGGTAATTTTGAGGGAAAGCGTTTTCATCATGTCTCAACCGATGAGGTTTTTGGAGCATTGGGAGATGAAGGATTCTTTACGGAAGAAACGTCTTATGATCCGCATTCTCCTTATTCTGCTTCTAAAGCATCTTCAGATCATTTTGTGAGAGCTTACCACGATACGTATGGATTACCCATTGTGATGACAAACTGCTCAAATAATTACGGTCCGAATCATTTTCCTGAGAAGTTAATCCCCTTGTGTATTCACAATATTCTGAACAATAATCCACTTCCAATATACGGGGACGGTAAATACACACGCGATTGGTTGTTTGTGATTGATCATGCCAAAGCGATTGATTTAGTTTTCCATGAGGCAGAAAATGGAGCATCTTATAATGTAGGAGGTTTTAACGAATGGAAAAATATCGATTTGGTGAAAGAATTGTGTAAACAAATGGATGAAAAATTAGGACGTGAAGTAGGTACTTCAGAACAATTAATCACGTTTGTAAAAGATCGTCCTGGACACGATCTACGTTATGCTATTGATGCAACAAAAATCAACGAAGAATTGGGATGGAAACCATCCGTCACTTTTGAAGAAGGTTTATCCAAAACAATTGATTGGTTTTTAGAAAATCAAGAATGGTTGGATCATGTAACGTCTGGTGATTACCAAAATTACTATAAGGAACAGTATAATTAAGAGATTAATAAAAGAAATTATAAGTTCTGGATAATATCCAGAACTTATAATTTCTTAATGTCTTATTTTATGTTTTACATCACAAAGTAAATAACTTTGTTTTTCTAGAATAACCAACAAACCAACAATAAAATCAAACTGAATATTAATGGAGTTAAAAACAACAATATATTCATCACAACGAAAAACAGGCTTTATAAATGAAATTAAAGCAATGTTTTCAGATCTTTTTACTTCAAGAGAATTAGCCAAAAGATTATTTATCAGAGATAAAAAAGCGGAATACAGACAGTCTTTATTAGGTATAATGTGGGCATTTGTCACCCCTTTAATCAATGCTTTGGTATGGATATTCTTAAGTATGTCAGGAGCTGTAAAAATAGAAACAGATCAGTTGCCTTATCCTTTATTTGTATTTATAGGATCGATGCTTTGGAGTATATTTTCTGAAAGCATTAATTCACCCTTAGTTTCAACCAACGGAGCAAAAGCTTTAATCTCTAAAATTAATTTTCCGAAAGAAGCCATTTTGTTATCAGGTTTTTATAAAACAATTTTTAATAGTGCTATAAAACTATTGATTATTTCTGTAGCTTTAATCTTCTTTCAAATTAATCCCGGGATACAAATTGTATATGGACTTCTTATGATTGTATTCTTAATTTTTGTAGGAAATGCCATAGGGTTACTTGTAACACCAATTGGTATGTTGTATAAAGATGTAGGAAGAGGTATTCCTCTGGTATTATCATTTGCAATGTACACAACACCAGTTGTATACCAAGAGATGAAGAACCCGTTTTTAGCCAAATTAGTTAATGTAAATCCACTGACACCTATTATCAATTCTACTCGAAACTTATTAACAGGTTATAGTTGGGATCAACCAATGTACCTCTTACTTATTTTTGTAATCAGTATTCTTGCTATGTTAATAGGATGGATTTTTTATCGAATTTCTATTCCAATCATTGTTGAACGTATGTAATCCTATTTTATTTATGAGTAAAGAAATTTTAATAAAGGCAGAACATGTTTCGAAGAAATTTTGCAAAGATCTTAATTTAGGCTTATTATATGGATTGCAAGATTTGGGTAGTAGTTTTTTGGGCAATACAAAACAGCGGGAATTGCGTAAAAAAGAATTTTGGGCAGTAGATGATATAAGTTTTGAAGTTCGAAGAGGAGAATGTTTGGGATTATTAGGTCATAACGGAGCAGGAAAATCGACACTTCTTAAAGTTTTAACAGGTCTAATCGCTCCTGATCGTGGACAAATTACCATGAAAGGACGGGTAAATGCCTTGATTGAACTGACAGCAGGTTTTAATCCAATTTTGACAGGACGCGAAAATATCTATAACAATGGGGCTGTATTGGGGTTAACTGAAAAGGAAATCGACGAAAAATATGACGAAATTGTTGCTTTTTCAGAATTAGAAGAGTTTATAGATACTCCAGTACAATATTATTCTTCAGGGATGAAAGTGCGTTTAGGTTTTTCTGTGGCTGCTTTCACGGAACCTGATGTGTTAATATTGGATGAAGTTTTAGCAGTAGGAGATGTCGGTTTTAAAATTAAATCGTTTAACAAGACATTAGAAATTATGCAAAAAGCAGCAGTGATTTTTGTAAGCCATTCTATGCCAGAAGTTTCTCGTACATGTAATCAAGTGTTGTTTATGCGTCATGGAAAATCGTATTACCATGGAGCAAATATACACAAAGGTATTGATATGTATTTATCTGAATTTAAAACTAGTAAAACAGGTATTATTGAGATGCAGGATGGAGCAACAATGTCTAATTTCTCAGTGAATAATTCCTCTATTGACATTTTTGAGGAAAACTTAACGTATGTCCAATTTGGAGAGGATTTACACTTGCA
This sequence comes from Empedobacter brevis NBRC 14943 = ATCC 43319, assembly GCF_000382425.1. Lineage (GTDB taxonomy): Bacteria > Bacteroidota > Bacteroidia > Flavobacteriales > Weeksellaceae > Empedobacter > Empedobacter brevis. Next base: position 135,545 of record NZ_KB908292.1, on the reverse strand, counting down.
ATTTGATGTAAACTTAGTAAAAGATATTGATAAATATTTTGCAATTATTAGGATAACGGATAAAGATTTAAAAATGGTAGGTACTGTTTATACAAATCGTTTTGAACCCTATTATGACGGTAAAAAGAAACAGTCAACAATAGATATTGTACTAAAAAATCTAAGATTAATTGATGGAGAGTATAGCATATCTTTTTTAATCACAGAAAATAGATCAAATACCAAAGATGTAAAAATATCAGAATTCTTATGTATTTATAGGGATTTCATTAAAATTAAAATTGAAGGATTAAAATTAGCAGATTTTGCACCATACTATTTTGAGATAGAAACTAAGCAATTATGATTAAAAAAATAAAGAAATTTTTGTGTAAACTGTTTGTCAGTAAAGGAAAAGAAACTTTTGATATAAGAGGAATTAAAAATAGAATAAATCCTAATCAACCTACATTTTTTTTACTACAAACACCAGTACATATTAATATAGGGGATCATTTTATATCTGTAGCTGAAATACAATTTTTAGAAAATAATTTTAAGAATTATAACATCATAGAAATACAAGAGGACATAGTAGATGTTTTTTTAGAATATGGGAGAAAATTAGTAAAACCTCAAGATAGAATATTAATTCATGGCGGGGGAAATTTAGGAAATGAATATTTACACCACGAGAATTTGAGACGAGAGATTATCCAAATATTTTCTAAAAATAAGGTCATTATTTTACCTCAAACGATTCATTTTTCAAATGATGAAATTGGAGAAAAGGAATTAGAAAAAAGTATATCTATTTATGCAAAGCATTCAGATTTGGTTATCTGCGCGAGAGAGGAAAAATCGTATGATTTTGCAAAAAAAAGCTTTGAAAATAAAGTACTTTTAATACCGGACATTGTCTTGCAGTACGTTTTGCCAGAGGTACTTATAAATGATTCGGTAAAAAAAGAAACGGCTATCGCTGTGCTTAGAAGCGATAGAGAAAGTATACTTAATGAAGAAAACAGAAATTTTATTATTCATACATTATCAGATAAATACAAACATGTTTTTAAAACAGATATGTTTTGTGAAAATAAAGAAGTTGTTATTAATAATTCTACTATAAGACAAAAGTTAATTGATGAGAAGTTGACTTTGTTTAGAAATTCTAATCTTGTTGTTACAGATAGATTACATGGAATGATTGTTTCAGCCATTACAGGGGTTCCATGTATTGCCATAGGTAATTATAATCATAAAATTATTGAATCTTTTAAGTGGATAAAATTGTCAACAAATACGTTATTTATTCAAGATATTTCAGATCTCCCAAAAGCGATGCTAGATTTAGAAGAGCTAGTAAAAAACAAAGGCGAATGTAGAACTCCTCAGTTGGTATTAAATAATAGTTACAAACAATTGATAGAAGCATTAGAATGAAGTTCTCAATAATTGTTCCTGTTTACGGTGTTGAAAAATATATAATAAGATGCATAAAAAGTATTCTTAACCAGTCTTATACAAATTTAGAAATAATTATTGTTGATGATGAAACACCAGACGATTCGATTAAAATTGTCAGAGAGAGCTTTATGGATAACAGAATACAAATTGTTTCTCAAAAAAATGGAGGATTAAGTTCTGCTAGAAATTATGGATTAAAATATGCTAAAGGAAATTATCTTTGGTTTATTGATAGTGATGATTATATTTCAGATTTACAAGCATTAGAAAAACTAGCTAACACAATAGTTTTTAATAATCAGCCTGATATAGTTGTTTTCAACAATACAGTTATTTTTGAAGATCAGACTTCAGATGGATGGTTAAATATAAATGCACCAGTATCTACTGTATCTCTTACTGGATATGATTATATAGCAACCTTTACGAATATGCCTATAAATGCTTGGACTCAGATTTATGAAAAATCATTTTTTATGAGCAACCATTTTCTTTTTCCCGATAAGATGTATTTTGAAGATATTTTTCTGAATTTAGATATTTATTTAAAAGCACAATCTGTTGTTGGAATCAATGAGTTTTTTATTAATTACATTAAGAGAGAGGATTCTATCATGACTAAGAAATTTAATATCAATCATTATAAATCTCAAATAAAAGTATTACTAAAGTTTGATCATTTTTTAAAAAAATCCTTGCTTGATAAAAAGTATTTATCCAAACGTATTCAATATGAATATACTTTTTTAAAAGCAATTTACGAAAGCTGTAAAAATGATATTTTAGATCAGAATATATGCATTGATTCTGGGATGGTAATACCAGGAATTTATAAAGAGCCAAAATCTACTAAATTTGAAAAAAGGTTATTTAAGTATTTCCCAGATTTAGTTTTGAATAATATTACTTTTTTTAAAAAGCTAAATCATTTCGAAAACAAACTAACATGCAAGTCTTGATAACCTCTCAATATAATTCTAAAAATACTTATGTTAAAGGTATTGTTGATGAACTAAAGAATAATGTTGAATTAGTGACTGAGGCTCAGAATTTTTGGTCTTCTAACCTACATTACGATATTATTCATATTCAATGGCCTGAAGAATTATTTTTTTGGAAAACTCTTGAAGAAACTGATTTGGTAGCGTTAGAAAAAAAACTTATCTATTATAAAAATAAAAAGAGTAAAATAGTTGTAACTCTGCATAATACGCTACCACATCGAAAACATAAATTAGATAAAAAATTATATGACTTGGTTTATAATTCAGCTGATGCAATTGTAAACTTAGGAAAATTTAGTACGAACTTTTATCCCAATAAGGAAAATGTAATTATTGAGCATCCTAATTATTCAGAATACTTTAATATCAATCCAATAAAGTCAGATGACAATATTTTTTTAAGTTTTGGTGTAATTAGAAAGATTGAAGAAGAGCAACAAATAATAGATGCTTTTATCCAAGCAAATATCCAAAGTTCTAAACTAATTATTTGTAATTCCATTATTGGGAAAAATCCATATATACATCGAAAAAAAGATATTTTTAAGATGTACCAATATAATTTGAAACTAAAAAAATACAAACTAAAAAACGTTATATTATTACCAAAATATTTATCTAATCAAGAAGTAGAAAAATATTTTAATCAAGCAAGTGTTGTTATAAGTCCTAGAATTGATAGTCTGAATTCAGGTGTAATATATCTGGGATATACTTTTGGTAAAGTTGTAGTAGGTCCGGATATTGGTAATATGAAAGAAGTGTTGGAAAAAAATAATAATCCAACTTATCAACCCAATGATTTTAATTCTGTTGTAGAATCATTAAAGCAAGCAATTGAAAATACAACAAGTGCCGAATTGAATTTAAGATACGCAGAAGAAAAGTGTAATCCTAAATTAATCGCTCGACAGCATTTTGATTTATACCAAAGTTTGTTGTAAAAAAAAATCGTTGAGCTTTCCCAATTTAAATCATAATTTTACGATATAGATGTTGTTATAGTTTCTTAAAAGTAGGGAAGTATACAATAAAAATGGCAAGAAATCTTTTCAATTTTGTATCTTCGTCATACCTAAACACTATTTTATACTGCAGACAAATTTATAAAAACAAACCTTATACTTATGACCAACCAACCATTAGTATCTATTATCATTCCAACTTATAATCGTTCAGATTTAATAGGCGAAACTTTAGATTCTATAATTGCCCAAACGTACCAAAATTGGGAGTGCATAGTAGTAGATGACGGTAGTACAGATAATACAGAAGAAGTGTTATCATTTTATACACAAAGAGATAATAGAATTTCTTATCATCAACGGCCAAAAAAATATAAACCGGGAGGAAATGGTGCGCGGAATTACGGATTTGATATTTCAAAAGGAGAATACATTAATTGGTTTGATAGTGATGATGTGATGATGAATGATAAATTAGAGAGACAAATTGAGAGTTTGTTGACATCTGGTTTAGATTTTACAGTTTGTCAATTAGCGATTTTTGAAAAATCAGCTGAAAATATAATTGGATTGAGAAGTCAATCAATCTATTCTGAAGATAATTTTTATGATTATTTAGTTCAAAAGAATGCGTGGTTGACAAATTCAGTAATATTTAATAAAAAAATTTTATTACGCCACAATTTTAGATTTAATGAAAAACTAAGAGCTGCGCAAGAATGGGAATTTTTATCAAAAATCTTATCGTCCATTAATCAGTATGCTATTATAAATAAAGTATTAGTAAAGAATAGGAAACATTCTGATAGTATTAGTTACAATAAAACAAAAGCTAAAGAAAGAATGATAAATTATATAATAGCAAGAAAGTTTGTGTACACCTACATAGGAAAAAGAAGAAATTTAATACAAGAAAAAGAATATTTATTAAAATATATAAAAAAGAACACAGAGGATTTAATCAAAAACAAAGATTTTATATCGTTGAATAAAGTGATTTTTTTTTCAGGAATTAATTTTAATACATTAATTAGTTTCTTTTCAATTTACTTTTTTATCTGTACAGACAAATTAAAATCTAAAATTAAGTATGTTTAAAAGAATCAAAAATAATTTACATTTCTTATACTATAAGTATTTAGTAAAAACAAATCCTTTGATTAAAAAACAGAGAAAAAATCCATTATCAATACCGATAATTATTATCAATTTTAATCAATTATTTTATTTACAAAAGCTTGTAGATTTTCTTTTGAAAAGAGGGTTTGAAAATATCGTAATTATTGATAATAAATCAACCTATTTGCCTTTACTAGAATATTACAATGATATTAAGACAAAAGTTAGAATAAAGAAAATGGATAAAAATTACGGACACAGTATTCTTTATTTAGCTGCTCACGATATAAAAGAGTTTACAAAAGGATATTATGTAATTACTGATCCAGACATTCTTCCTAATGAAAATCTTCCAATTAATTTTATGGATGTTTTAATTGAAAAACTTGAAAAATATTTTAATTCTGTAACAAAAGTAGGTTTTGCTTTAAAAATAGATGACATACCAGATTTTTTCCCGCTAAAACAACAAGTAGTTAATTGGGAAAATAAATTTTGGGAAAACGAAGTTGAAGAAAACGTTTTTCTCAATGTGCTAGATACAACTTTTGCTTTATATAAACCACGCTATCCTTATAATTTTTATAATCTTCCATTTTTACCTGCTTTAAGAATCGGGAGTAATTATACTGCAACACATGGAGGATGGTACAAGAATCCAAAAAAAATGACAGAAGAAGAAATTTACTATCAAAGAACAGCAAAATCTTCAAGTTCATGGAATTTTGATAAGGATAATCAAAATACAGGTAAAATTAAATATGATTGAATCAATAATAAAATATGGATTCATTATATTAAATGAGGATAAACAAGTGATTAAAATAATTTAAAAACATCTAATTCAACTAATGTTATCAATTTTATTCATATACAAAAACAAAAATTTAGCCGCTCAATTTATCAAACATTTCAAATTGAATGGTTATGATGTGTATGAATTCTATGATGAAGAAATTCCCTATTATAAACTTACGAAACTTCAACAGTTAGAGAATATTTATCACAGAGTTGTAAAAAAAGATACACAACAAATTCATAAGATTAATGATAAGAACTTTTCTTTACTAACAGAAAAGAAGCTGGAGCAATTAAAAAAGAAAAACTTAAAATTTGATTTTTGTTTTGTAATACGTGGGGATTTAATTCCTCAAAATGTGCTAGAATATGCACGGACAATTTCAGCTAAAATGATAGACTACCAGTTAGATGGTCTATCTGTTTCTAAAAAAATTTTAGAATATGATAAGCTTTTTGATCAAATTTATGTTTTTGATAAACAAGATGTTTTAGATTATCCTAATTATAATCTAAAAGCGATAACCAATTGCTTTTTTGATGAAAGTCAAATCAAAAAAACAATTGATTTTTCTTATGTCGGTGTAAACACCGAAGATAGATTTATTATCTTAGAGAACCTGTATAATAAATTGAAAAAGATTAATTCAAAATTTAGAATAAATTTTTATTTAAAACAGGATGAGTTTCACCCAAAAGAGTCGAAGAAATTATTGTTATTAGATACATCTTTTACTTATGAAGAATGTTTAGATTTAAGTAATCAATCAAGAGTATTAATTGATCTAAAAAGGGAAGAACACAATGGGCTTTCGCTTCGTTTTTTTGAAGCAATGAATTATAAAAGCAAAATTATTACAAATAATCAAATGGTGAGAGAGTACGATTTTTATCATCCAAATAATATTTACATAACAGATTTTCAAAATATCGAGGGACTACAAGAGTTTTTAAATGTTCCATATCATGAAATTGAAGGAAGTATTGTTTTGAAGTATAGATTTGATAACTGGATAAAAAATATCTTTGATATTCAATAATTAAAGTATGATACCAAAAATTATTCATTATTGTTGGTTTGGTCATAATCCTAAACCTAAAATTGTCGAAAACTGTATTGAATCTTGGCAGAAATATTTACCGGACTACGAAATTATTGAATGGAATGAAGATAATTTTGATGTTATGCAAAATGAATTTGTAAAAACTGCTTATCAAAATAAAAAATGGGCATTTGTTTCAGATTTTGCTCGAGCAAAAGCTTTATACGAAAATGGAGGTTTCTATTTGGACACAGATATGGAAGTGAAAAATACGCTAAATGATTTTCTTCACCATAAAGCTGTTTGTGGATTTGAGATCAAAGGAATTCCATATTCGGCTTTTTGGGGCGTTGAAAAAGGACATGTTTTAGCAGAAAAAATTATGAATTACTATTTAGTTTCTGAATATAAAGAAGAGCCGAATACGTCAATTTTTTCAAAAATGTTAGTCACTGATTTTGGAGCAGATGCTGATAAGGATGAATATCAAGAATTAAAAGAAGGAATTGTTTTATATCCTTCATCTTATTTCTCATTGGATTTACCTATTAATTATGTAACACATCATTTTTCAGGTTCTTGGCATGATAGCTGGACAGAAGAGAGAAATATTTACAAAGAAATGGTAAATATGTATGGCGATCTGAACAAGATTATTAATGAAAAGCATTCAAAAGAACGGATTAAAAATGTTGTTTATAATCATAAAGTGATAGAAATTGATAAAGTTTTAGAGCAGATTCCTATGCGATATATTTTCAATTATTTACTTCGTAAAATTTTCAAAAAGCGGTGATAAAGAATATCAAAGACGCCATAGCAGTATTATTAGGCAAAGCAAATGCTTCGTTTATAAAATCTAAACCAGAGTTCAAATTCAGAAATGAAGAATTTTCTGTGGAGGAAAAGGAATGGCTTAACACTATCTCTATCGAGTTTCTGTTTGCTGAGTTTGGAGAAAATAGAACAAATGGAGGAGGAACTAACTTCGAAACTGAAAGTAGGTTAAATCCATCCCTTGAAACCTTACGTGTATATTTTCCTAATGCAAAATATACAGTTTATAGTGATTTTGATCTGGATATTGAAGGGGTTGAGTTAATAAAAGTTGAATCACCTGTTGTCGACCCAAAACATCCTCGATATGGTTATCGCACGGCGGATTATTATAAATTTCTGGCTTTGGTAAATTCTAATGCAGACTTTAAATGTGTATTAGATAGTGATATGCAGGTGGTTTCATCAGATATTATAGCTTTAATATATTTAACACGTAAGTTTGGTTTTTGTGTGCCTTATAATAATCGGCAATTGCTTCGTCAGGATATGATTCTATCACAAGATACTCAAGTAATAAGTGACAAATCGAAAGGATTAGGACATTCTTATAATCAAAGCCCTATGACATTATGGCAAAACAATGAAAGAGGGAACTTTTTTTTTAAAACTTGTGCTGAGACTATGGAAACAGATCCATCTAGGGCATCTTTGGTAATGTGGAAGTCAGCATGGAAGACTGGTTTTTATCCATATATTTTACCAAAACAATGGTGTGTTTGCGATTCAGATGAAGGGATAGGAGATGAAGTTATTTTACATGTAGGACATAAAAGTATTAAAGAATTTTACAATGATCATAGGTAAAGGTTTATTAGCAAATTTGTTTACAGAAGTGGATTTAGATAAGGTTGTTTTTTTTGCTTCAGGTGTATCGAACTCTTCGGAAACAAGAAAAGAAGAATTTTTACGTGAACAAAAATTAATAGAAGAAACAATCAATTTATATCCAGATAAACTATTCATTTATTTTAGTACATGTTCCATCTACGATTCTTCAAAATACAATTCACCTTATGTTTTGCACAAATTACATATCGAAGAAATTATAAAACAAAATGTCAAACATTATCTTATTTTAAGGGTAAGTAATGCGGTTGGGAATGGAGGAAATCCTAATTTATTGATGAATTATTTATCTAGGCAGATATTAAATAATCAGGATTTAATAATACACAAGAATGCCACACGAAACTTGATTGATGTGGAAGATATAAAAAATATTACCTTAAAATATATCAATTCCAACAATTGGAATAAAATTGTAAATGTAGCCTATACAGAGAATTTTTATATTCCTGAAATTATAGAAGCCTTTGAAAATATATTTAATAAAAATACACACAAAATAATTGAAAATAAAGGAGAGAGTTATTCAATTGATATCCATGAACTTGATTATAATTTTGTTTTGGGAAATAAAAAAGATTATTTAAATAATTTGATTATAAAGTATTATCCCTCATAACGTTTTTTAAAAATTTTGAACCCAAAATGCACAGGGAGATTGAGTAATAGATTTTCCTTTTTTTCCTGTTTTGTAAAATCTGAACTGAAATAGTCTAAAAAAGTAAGCGAAGGTGCTTTTTTTAATCGATTGTAATTCTGTTTCCAATATTCTACATCGTTTCTCATCGATTTGTATTGCATTTGTAACGTTAGTTTTTTAAAATTAATAAGTTTTTTACGAATCAATTGTTTTCGAACTTGATCAGTTGTTTTATTATATGATTTCGTAAACCATTCAACAATGGTTTGATGATTTTCAAAATTTATTCTCTTTTTGTTAAAAATCGTAGAACCTGAATTCATAAAATAGACATAGGTTATATCTTTGATGAAACTGATTGATTCTAATTTTTCAGCACAATGAAATGCCCAAAGTTCATCTTGTGAATACAAACCTTTTACAAAGTGTAAATTATGGTTAAGAATAAAGCTTTTTAGGTATAATTTATTAGGTCCTATAACAGGATAATTACCATTCACAAATGAACGAAATATTTCATGATTCCCTTTAATAATATCAGTTATACTATTTATTTTGAACATTTGTTTACGTTCACCAGAATCTTCAAATTCACAAACCGATTCTCCAACTGTAATTTGACATTGATATTGTTCAGCGTTTAAGAGTAGTTTTTCAATACAATCAGCAGTAATATAATCATCACTATCCAACATATAAATATACTTTCCGGAAGATTCTTCTATTCCTTTATTTCTTACAACAGATAACCCTTGATTTGTTTCCAGGTGATACAACTTAATATTCAATTCAGGATTTTGCGAAATGTAGTCATTAATAATGACGATACTATTGTCCGGAGTACAATCATTAACCAGTATAATTTCGATATTTTTATATGTTTGATTTTTTACAGAATCTAAACATCTGTAAATGTAGTTTTCACATTTGTAAACAGGAATATTGATACTCACTAAAGGCGTGTTCATATTAATTGGTTTGGTCCTGCAAATTTAACTATTTTAAGCAATATTAAAATGTATATTATTTTATCTTAGTACTTTTGTGTAATAGACCTAAATTATATGATGTATAAAATTTTACTAATCTTTGATCGATTAATTGAAAAAGCTAAAAAAAATCAAGCTTATTCTTTGTTCCGAAAAAACCCGAATTCTACAATAGCATCTACTTTTAAATTAGGAAATAATAATTACTATGATATTTCACCAAGCGCAAAAATAAAAATTGGAGATAATGTAACAATAAACGAATCAAATTATTTAACCATAAAAGATAAAGCAAAATTTTCAGTAGGTGAAAATACCTATATTACAAGAGCAACTATTTCTTGTTTAGGAGATATTTCAATTGGAGAAAATTGTATCTTAGGAGAAGGTATGAAATTATTTGATCATAATCATCAATATGAAACGAATCCGTTTAATGTTTCAAAAACAGACTTTAATGTAGGTTTTATTAAAATGGGGAATAATGTTTGGACAGGAGCAAATGTTATCATCTTAAAAGATGTTACTATTGGCGATAATGTTATAATAGGAGCGGGTTGTATAATTCATAAAGACGTCCCTGCAAATTCTATTATTGTGAATAAACAAGAACATTTAATAAAAAAAATATAATTTCATGATACCAGTAACCAAACCTTTTTTACCACCTCAAGAAGAATATCAACAATTATTAGAAGGTATTTGGACAAGACAATGGTTAACTAATATGGGGCCATTAGCAAGCCAACTAGAGATGGAATTAAAAAATCATCTAAAAGTAAATCATTTACTATTTGTAACGAACGGGACTGTAGCATTACAGATGTCCTTAAAAGCATTAGAAATTACAGGGGAAGTGATAACGACTCCTTTTTCTTTTGTAGCCACAACGTCAACAATAGTTTGGGAAAACTGTAAACCGGTTTTTGTAGATATAGATGAAGAAACTTTATGCATAGATCCCAAAAAAATAGAAGAAGCAATAACAGAAAATACTCAAGCTATTCTGGCAACTCATGTATACGGAAATCCATGTGACGTTATCGCGATAGAAGCAATTGCAAATAAATATAATCTAAAGATTATCTATGATGGAGCACATGCATTTGGTGTAGAAATAAAAGAGAAATCTATTTTTGAGTATGGAGATCTCTCAATTTGTTCTTTACATGCAACAAAATTATACCACAGTATTGAAGGAGGCTTTATTGTAACTAAGGATAAAAAACTTCTGGCAAAACTTGCTAAAATTAGAAATTTTGGAATTTCAGGATTTGATACTTTTTCTGACTTAGGGATTAATGGTAAAAATTCCGAATTTCATGCAGCGATGGGATTAGTGAATTTAAAGTATGTGAATGATATCCACATTAAACGAAAGCAATTGAGTGAATCTTATGATACAAGACTTAAAAATTTAAAAGCAGTAAGACCTAAATGGCATGAAAAATCACATAATAACTTTGCTTATTATCCTATTGTTTTAGAGTCGGAAGAACTACTTCTCAAAATAAAAGCAGAATTGGATTTGAACGAAATTTTTACCCGTAGATATTTTTATCCAAGTTTATCTTCTGTATTACCATATTTGGAAAAACAAACCATGCCTGTATCAGATGATATCGCAAAACGTGTTTTATGTCTGCCTCTTTATTATGATCTTACTTTAGAAGAGGTTGATTATATTTCCAGATTAATCTTAAGAATTCAAAATAATTAGAATGTTAATAGTAGGAGCAAAAGGTTTTGCAAAAGAGGTATTAGAAATTTGCCATCAAAATAATGAGTTAGAAAATCTTGTCTTTTATGATGATGTCAATGAAGATATCGGAGACAAGTTATATGATCAATATCCAATATTAAACTCTTTAGATGCTGCTATGAGATATTTTGATGAAGTAGACAATAGATTTAATATCGGTATAGGAAACCCAAGGTTGCGTAAAAAGTTATTTGATAAATTTACTGAAATAGGAGGTGTATATACATCTTTGATTTCTACAAGTGCTGTAATTGGACATTATAAGGTAGAAATAAAAGAAGGAGCGAATATCTTAGATGGAGTCAAAATTTCCAATGACGTAAAAATAGGCCTAGGAACCATGATTTATTATGACGCTATTATTACACATGACTGTTGTATTGGTAATTTTGTTGAGATTTCTCCTTCTGTAAAAATTTTAGGAAGAGCAACTATAAAAGATGCTGTACACCTAGGAACGGGGTGTATAGTGTTTCCTGATATTACTATAGGAAAAGGTTCAGTAATTGGAGCAGGAGCAGTTGTAAATAAAAATATACCAGATAATTGTACAGCTGTAGGAGTACCAGCCCAAATAATAACTATTAAATATGATTAAAGTTAGCGTTTGCACAATTACTTATGGACATGAAAAATACATAGCTAAATGTATTGAAGGAGTGTTAATGCAAGAAGGTGATTTTGAATTAGAATTTATTATTTCTTTAGATAAATCTCCTGATAATACAAAACAAATAATAGAAGAATATATCACGACTCATCCAAAGGGCAATTGTATTAGATTTATAGACCGTCAGGAAAATATAGGAATAATTCCCAATTTTTACAATACAATAAATTCCTCAACTGGTGATTATATAGCAATTTGTGATGGAGATGATTTTTGGACAAATCCATTAAAACTGCAAAAACAAATTGAATTTTTAAAAAATAATGAAGATTATATATTAATTGGACATAATGTTGAAATTTTTGATGATAAAACTTCTGAAATTATAAATACAAGCTTTCCTTTTAAAGAAAAAAAAATAATTTCGAATGACTTTATTTTTCAAAAAAATTATATTCCAGCGCTTAGCATTATGTTTAAAAATATTCATAAACTACCTGATTGGATTTTAGAGTGCAAAATAGGAGATTATCCTCTTATCTTGCATTGTGCACAATATGGAAAAGTAGGTTTATTACATGATGTTATGGCGAGTTATAGAAGTAATTCGGGCTACCATAGTACAGTAACAAAAAAGAAACAAATGGACATGCAAATTTCCAGTTTAGAAATAGTCATCTCTAAATTGAATCTTACCAAAGTGCAGAAAGATTTATTAAACTATCAGTTATTACACATGAAAATCAATAATGTGTCATTCTTGAATTCTTTAAACTCCATCTTTAGTGCGAATATTAGTTATAGACTGAAATTAAAATCTTTGATGAATAAAATTCTATGCTAACGATACTTATAAAATCATTTAATCGGCCTTATTATTTAGATCGCTGTTTGCAATCAATTTATTCTCATGCGTTGGGCAATTTTGAGATAAAACTTCTAGATGACGGAACACCTGCTAACTATTTGAATAAAATAGAAACTAAATATCCGGATGTAAAAATCATAAAATCAGATCAATATCAGAATAAAATCAAAGCCATTGAAGATAATATCGATTCCGGTAAAAAGATTGATGGTTTTACAATTCCAACTGATTTATGGATCAATGAAGTAAAAATGTCTTCTGATTATGTTTTGGTGACAGAAGATGATGTGTGGTTTACACAGGCTATAGATTTTGATGAATTGGTAGAAGTTATGAAATCAACCGAAATCCCTTTGTTGAAATTAGGCTGGTTAGGGAATTATTCAGATGATAAAAATTTAGAAATAAGCAAGTTGAATTTTAATGTAATAAAAACTCAACCGATTAACTTATTTACTTCTAATAAGTTGGTAATGGATTGGTTGATGTACAATAAATTTAAATTCTTTACAATTCTATATAAGTTAGGTTGGGTTGATAATCAAACAAAACGAAAATATTGGGCGATTAATTCTATTTTAATGGGGTTATATCAAAAAGAATATTGGTTAGCGATTTGGAAAGATGCGAAAGGAAAAGTGGACGAAAAACAACAATTGAGAAATGCTGCTGTTTGGTATAATAAGAATAAGAAAGCAGTTTTTGCAAGAACAAATGAAGAAGTTCTTAAAACTACTTTTAAGTCTTCTGCAACGGGTTCGTACCATGAATATGGAGATCATTTTGATGTGAATCGAATGAATTATATTTTCAATGAAGCTTGGTTAAAAGGAGAGCTTAACGCTATGGAAAATTATCCGAAAGATTTTTCAGACAATTATATCAAAGCTTTTTTAGATAAAGAAAATCACCCGGATGCCCAATCTGTTGAATGGCAGAAATGGGCAGAAAAATTTAAACAACAATACAGAAATTTAGGAGCTGAAGTAGACAATTGATATAAAGTATAAAAAAACCTCAACATTAGTTGAGGTTTTTTTATTTAAAAGAATTATAATTTTATTCTTGAATCAACAGTCGGAATCCTTCTCCGTGAATGTTCACGATTTCTACTGCTGGGTCTTTCTTTAAATATTTACGTAATTTAGCGATGTAAACATCCATCGAGCGCGATGTAAAATAATTATCATCGTGCCAAATACGCGTTAATGCAATTTCACGAGGCATTAAATCGTTTTTATAAACAGCTAATAAACGTAGCAATTCGTTTTCTTTAGGTGAAAGTTTTTGTGACTTACCGTCGTAAATTAATTGTCTCAATTTCGCATTGAAAGTGAATTTTCCAATTTTGAAATCTTCTTGTTCAAATTTTTCTTCTTCTCCTGAATTACGTTGTAAAACAGCTTTTATTTTGTACAATAAAACTTCAGAATCAAATGGTTTTAAGACATAATCGTCCGCTCCAATTTTGTAACCGTTTAAAACATCCTCTCGCATGTTTTTTGCAGTTAAAAATATAATTGGTTGTTCGCTTTTTAATTCTTTGATCTCTTTTCCTAATGTAAAACCATCTTTTTTAGGCATCATCACATCCAGGATGCATAGATCATAATCACTTTCTTTAAACTTGGCAAGACCGTCTTCACCATCGATTGCGTGCGTTACGTCAAAATCGTTTATAACCAAATAATCCTTCAATACGCTTCCAAAGCTTGGATCATCTTCTACTAAAAGTAATCGTTGTTTATCACTCATTGATCTATGATTTTAGAGGAATTTTAATATAAAAAGTACTTCCTTTTCCCGGAGAACTTTCTGCCCATACTTGTCCGCCATGCAGCTGAACAATTTTTTTGACATAAGACAATCCAAGTCCATGACCTTTTACATTGTGTATATTTCCCGTTTCTTCTCTATAAAATTGTTCAAATATTTTTTTCAGTACATTTTGCGACATCCCCATTCCTTTATCAGAAATCTCAATTAAAAAATTGTTGTCTTTATTGTATGTTTTCACTCTAATCTCTGGCGTGTCCGGAGAATATTTTCGAGCATTATCCAACACATTAATAATCATATTCTCTAAATGGAACGGATCTCCGTTTACAAACGACTGTTCTGCGTTGTATTCTTCAAATATTGTACCATTTCTTTCTTCTACAATAAATCTTATCGGCTCAATACTTTTTTGTACCACACCATTTAAGTTTACTTCCTGAAAATTCATATCCATTTGATTACGTTCCAGCTTCGACATTCGCAATACCATCTCCACGTGAGCATTCATGCGTTTGTTCTCCTGCTTAATCAAATCAGCATAATATTTTACTTTTTCAGGATCTGTATATATTTTTTCGTTCCTCAATGCATCAGATGCAATGTTAATTGTTGCAATAGGTGTTTTGAATTCGTGTGTCATATTGTTGATGAAATCTGTCTTAATTTCCGAACTCTTACGTTGCAACTGCATGTAATAAATTGACAGAGAAAATACCGTAATGATAATCATGGTCAAGATAAATGTCAACGAAATAACTGGAACTGTCGGAGCGACAATTGCTAATTTCCTGTTGACAAAATTGGCAGCCAAATAATATTCGATATGGTCTTTTCTGTCAAGAAATAACGGAACCATAAATTCGATTTTATTTCGATCGAAATCTTTTGATTTTACATTTGTTTCTGTCGAATCTTTCTTCAACACGGCCAAAATTGGAATCGCTTGGTTAATACCTCTGTTTCGTAATTCAGTTTTTAGAATAGAATCCAGCATCTCATACGAAACACGTTTATCAATTGGTGTTGTTCCGGCATCCCAGCGCGCAGCACTTTCTAAGGTAAATGTTCCGTCTTGTAAGGAATGTTCAAAATTCAAATTCAGATTCGGAATTCCTCTTGCGGTAGAATCTTTATCAATTTTAAAGACACGCTCCTGCGAATAAATATTTGCTTTTGTTAAACTATCATTGTATTTACCGGAAGAAGGTAACATTGATTTTTCGACAACATAGCGTGTCACATAAGCATAGGTCACCCCAAGAGAATCTTTTATGACTTGGTTGGTCACAACTTGCGGCTTGTCTTTATTCGATTTTAAATCAGATTGAATATTATTGAATTTTTTATAATATAGCTCCAATTCATTTTTATTAATTTTTTCAGTCGTGTAATTCATCGCCTGGTATACGTTGTTATTAAAACTTTCCGTACCATTCTGAATCGTTAAATTGAGCCAGTAAAATTGAATAATAATCAATCCTATAAGCGCAACACTCATGATCACAATTAAGATTTTGTAAAATCCTTTTTTCATTTAATATTTTTATTGAATGATTAAAAATAGTTTAATCTTTTCTAAACTCTATTTTAGTTACAAGAGATCATAATGATGTTAGTTAAATCAACTTTTTAATTTTGATGAACGTTTGTTCAACTTCATTTTTCAGGTGAGTTAAATCTCCGTTATTATCAATGATAAAATCTGATTTAGCGATTCGTTCTTCATCCGAGATCTGATTATTGACACGGGCAAGAACTTCTTCTTTCGTTAATCCGTCCCTTTCTATAGTGCGTGAAATGCGTTTTTCAATATCGACTATCACACTTATCACAACATCACAATCTTTATAACTTCCGCTTTCTATTAAAATGGCAGCTTCTTTTATCACGATGTCAGATTTCTGCATTTTTTTCCAATCATCAAAATCCTTGAAAACAGCAGGATGGACAATACCGTTTAATAATTTTAGTTTTTCATTATCCTGAAAAACTTGTTTTGAAATAAATGGTTTATTTAAGCCGCTTTCATTGTAGGCTTCTTGCCCAAAAGCTTCAGTAATTTTAACTTTTACTTCAGGGTTTTCGTTCTGAATAATTTTTGCTCTTATGTCAGAATTATACACAGGAGCACCAAATTCCTCAAAGAATTTTGCTGCGGTGCTTTTTCCAGAGCCTATTCCGCCTGTGATTCCTACTACAAAAGGCTGGTTGTTTTTCATGGTTTGAAGTTAAAAAAATGCCGAAGAATAATTTCTTCGGCAATCAGTTAAATATATGTTAACCTTGGTATTAGTTTTTGTCTTCTACTGCTTTTTCCGGCTTTTCAGCTTTCTCAGTACTTTTTGCATAACGAGCAGCCGTTAATTCTCTAGAAATTGCTGCTTTTTCGAATCTGATTTTTCCTGCTCCGGTTTCAATAACGACAGAATCATCATTGATTTCATTAATTTTTCCATGAATACCAGAAGTAGTTACAACTTGATCTCCACGTTTGATATCAGTTTGAAATTGCTTTTCTTGTTTTGCTTTCTTTTGTTGAGGACGAATCATGAAGAAATACATAATCACGAACATACCTCCAAACATTAAAAGCATAGACATACCTCCGCCTTGTGCACCAGCTTGTAAAAAGATTGTTTGAATCATTTTTATATTTTAATTAATTTAATACTTATTGTCCAAACGCTTGTTGAGCATTTTGATCATTAGCAGTAGCTCCAACAACATTAGCAGAGATGTCAAATTTCTCGTGACCATTTGCTGTATTTGTGACTAAAGTTACTGTCTTTTGTTGTTTTCCGTTCATATTACCCGCTGTGTACACAACTTTGATAGAATCTGTAGCGCCTACTGCAATTGGTGTAGAAGGAAATTCCGGGACTGTACACCCACATGTTGCAGAAGCATCACGGATAACTAATGGAGATTTACCATCGTTTTTGAACTTGATATATGTTTCTACTTTATTATTAGCCTGTACGTCTCCAAAATCGTGGTTTGCTTCAGCTAATGTTAAAACTGGAGCTTTAGCCGGATCTACAACATTTTCAGCTTGTTGAGCTGTTTCTTCTGCTGTAAAGTTATCGCTGGCTTTTTTCTCTCCACAAGAGCTGATTGCAAATGATAATGCAAATGCACCTAAAATAAATAATTTACTTTTCATTTTTTTAATTATTTGTCCTAGTCAAATTTAAGAAAAATTAAACACTATAATAAACCTCTACCATATTTTGGTAAATTATTATTGTCTTTTAACTCTTTTAAGGTTTTATCTAAGATTCCGTTAACAAAAACACGCGATTTTTCTGTTGAATAGTTTTTTGCTAATTCGACATATTCATTAATGGTCACTTTTGCAGGAATATTCGGAAAGTATAGAAACTCTGTTAATGCCATTTCCAAAATAATCAAGTCAATAGTTGCAATACGATCTAATTCCCAGTTCTGCGCTTTTTCATCAACCATATTTTTGGTCTCGGCTTGGTGACGAATCGTTTTACGGAACAATTCTTCTGTAAACTTTTTGTCGTCCAGGTCTTTGTACACTTTGAATAAAGAAATCAAAGGTGAACTGTTTTGACGGAAAGATTTTATTGTGGTATGTACCATTGCGTTTGCAATATGAACATCATCTGCCCAAGTGATTTGAACCCCTTCCAAGTAATCGTGTAAATCTTCATACTCCGCAATCAATTCTACGAAAAAGTCTAAAATAAACTCTTTGTCTTCTTCGAAAGAATTTTTGCCGCTGCTCATGTACGTTTTATACAATTCGCTTTCTGTCAAATTTTTGTAAATATTGTTCGGGTAAGAATCATAAATGTCCCAAAGCAAAAATTTGTTGTCATTAGAATAACGAGACAATTCAAGATTTTCTTCTAGAATTTTGAATACTTTATTGTGAACAAATTTTAAATTTGGATTTAAATCTTCTTCGGTTGGAAAGTTTTTTGATTTTGCAAGTTCAATTTTATGCTCGGCAATGTCTTTTTGAACTTTAATTAAATTCAGGATATAAATGTACAAATCGTAGATTTGATCGATACTTTTCATCATATTTTTTTCGACCATTCTTTCCTCGCCATCCGTTCCTAAACTATTGTAAGCATAGATATTTTGCATTACTTTTTCGCGGAGTTGTCTTCTTCCCAACATAATTTCAATGATATAACGTCTAATAAATTGATGCAAAGGTAAAAAAAAGAATGTAATTTTGTTTTGTGAAATCATTACAAAAGTTAAATAAATTTTTATGGAAGTATAAATGGAGAATATTTTTAGGCTTCATTTTTACAATTTGTGCCAATTGGGTACAGGTTTTTTCCGTTACATATATTAGAGAAGCAATTAATACAGTTGAAGAACTGCTTCAGAATTTTAAAAAAGAAGGGAACGATAATCTTGAATTATTAAAACAAGGATTGATGTATGCCAGTTTAGCTTTTTTCTTTTTTAAAGTATTGGGAGGGGCCTTAACTGTAGGAACCCGACAAATGATTATTGTCGCTTCCCGCTACATTGAGTTTGATTTGAAAAACGTGATTTACGATAAATACCAAAAATTATCGTTGTCGTTTTACAAAAAACATAAAACGGGAGATTTAATGAATCGGATCACTGAAGACGTTGGGTTGGTACGGATGTATCTTGGTCCCGGAATTATGTACCCGGTCGATTTGGTTTCTCGTGTGGTGATAATTGCTTATTTCATGTTGCAGATAGACAAAGAATTAACCTTGTATACATTGGCTCCGTTGCCTGTCTTATCTGTATTGATTTATAACGTTGCGCGGAATATTAACAAGAAAAGTAAACGGGTTCAAGAGCAGCAATCGACCATTTCTTCTTCTGTACAGGATACTTTTGCCGGAATTCGTGTCATTAAATCATTTAATTCAGAAGAGTTTGTAAAATCTAAATATAAAGTAGAAGCAGATGAATATCAAAAACGAGCTCTGAATTTAGCCCAGATTCAAGCCGCTTTTGGACCATTGATGGTTGTTGTTGTTGGAGTAAGTAATTTGGTTATTTTATATTTAGGTGGAATTAAATACATCGAAGGAAAAATGGACATTGGTTCTATAGCACAGTTTTTCCTTTACTTAAATATGTTAATTTGGCCTTTTACATCTTTAGGATGGATTACTATGGTTGTACAGCGTGCTGAAGCATCAATGTTCCGTATCAACGAATTTTTGAATGCGGAAACGGATGTGAAAGAAAAACAATTGGTCAATCATAAGATTGAAGGATCGATAGAGTTTAAGAACGTTTCTTATGTTTACGAGAATACAGGTATAAAAGCGTTGGATAATGTTTCGTTCAAAATAAACAAAGGTGAAACTTTAGCTATTCTTGGGAAAACGGGGTCAGGTAAATCGACGATAGCTTTGTTAGTTGCCCGTTCTTTGGAACCAACTTCCGGAGAAATTTTAATTGATGGTAAAAATATTCATGAAATGAATGTAGAATCAATTCGAGATGAAATTGGGTATGTTCCGCAAGAAGCTTTTCTTTTTTCTGATAGCTTGACCAATAATATTTTATTTGGTTCTGATGATACAGAAGAAAAAACGGCAGAGATTTTTGCAAAAAAAGCAGTAGTTCATGATAATATTGATCGTTTCAAAGAACGTTATAATACGGTTGTAGGTGAAAGAGGAGTGACACTTTCCGGCGGTCAAAAACAACGTGTTTCTATTGCTCGTGCATTGGTGAATGATCCGAAAATCTTAATCTTTGACGATAGTTTATCTGCTGTAGATACAGAAACAGAGGAGCAAATTTTGAGTAATCTTTCCTCTGAGATAGAAGGGAAAACTACCATTATTATTACGCATCGTGTTTCTTCCGCAAAAGGAGCAGATCAGATTTTAGTGTTAGAAGATGGTCATGTTTTAGAGAATGGTTCAAACAACGAATTATTAAATAAGCACGGATATTATTACGAATTGTACAATAAACAACTGCTTGATTAAGAGCTTAATTATTAAATTAATAAAAAAATAGAAATTAATTGATTAAAATGTTGTTGTTTTCTTAATTTTTTTTAGATTTGTTAGGAAACATTTAACAATTAAACTCTATTAGACTTATGAATGATTTTGAAAACCAAGAAAAGGTAGATGCAGAAGGAGTCTTTTCTAAGGTATTAAGGGCTGGAAGAAGAACTTACTTTTTCGACGTTCGCGAAACAAGAGCAGGTGATTATTACTTGACGATTACGGAAAGTAAAAAAAATACACAAGATGATGGAAATGTGTATTACAAAAAGCATAAAATTTATTTGTATAAAGAAGATTTTGAAAGCTTCAAGGAAATGTTAGACGAAACAACAGATTTTGTTTTTGCACAAAAAGGACAAGAAGTTATTTCAGAAAGACATCAACGAGATTTTGATCCAAAAAGTAAAGTTATAAGTAAAGATGAAACGGAAGTGGAATCTTTTACGAATATCGATTTTGAAGATATATAAATCTTTTTAAAAACTCCGCTCAAGATTATGATTGAGCGGAGTTTTTATTTTTAAAGTAGTGTTGAAATTTCTAATTCGTTGAGTAAAGCAGATTCGAATAAAAAAATCAACATATGTATTGAATTTATTAAAAGATTAAATCAATTATAGTCAGATACTATATAAAAAAAACTCCCAAAAGATGACTTTTGGGAGCTTTTTATATTGTGATTAAACCAAATCTTAGCTTAATACTTCTTTTACTTTATTCGCTGCATCTTCTAATGTGATCACAGAATGAACTTCTAATCCAGAATCGTCAATCATTTTTTTCGCGATTTCGGCATTAGTTCCTTGTAGACGAACAATGATTGGAACATTGATTTCATCTCCCATGTTTTTATAAGCATCTAAGATACCTTGTGCAACACGGTCACCACGAACGATACCTCCGAAGATATTAATTAAGATTGCTTTTACATTTTTATCTTTTAAGATAATACGGAAACCTTTCTCCACACGTTCAGCATCAGCAGTACCACCAACGTCTAAGAAGTTAGCCGGGTTACCACCAGATAATTTAATGATGTCCATAGTTGCCATTGCTAAACCAGCTCCGTTAACCATACATCCAACATTACCATCTAATTTTACAAAGTTTAATCCAGCCTCGCCAGCCTCAACTTCTGTAGGATCTTCTTCTCTTGTATCACGTAAAGCAGCGATATCTGCATGACGGTATAAAGCATTATCATCAATAGAAACTTTAGCATCTACTGCAATAATTTGATCGTCAGATGTTTTAAGAACTGGGTTAATCTCGAACATAGAAGCATCAATTGCTACATATGCATTATATAAAGCAGTGATAAATTTTACTCCTTCTTTGAAAGCGTTTCCTGATAAACCTAAGTTAAAAGCAACTTTACGTGCTTGGAAACCTTGAATTCCTACAGTAGGATCAATCTCTTCTGTAAAGATTTTATCCGGTGTAGATTCTGCAACCTCCTCGATATCCATTCCACCTTCTGTAGAATACATAATCATGTTTTTACCAGTTGCACGATCTAACAAGACAGAAACATAATATTCTTCTGTTTGAGATTCTCCTGGGTAATAAACATCTTCAGCGATGAATACTTGGTGAACTTTTTTACCTTCAGCTGAGGTTTGAGGAGTTACCAATTGCATTCCGATAATTTCGTTTGCTTTCTCTTTAACTTCGTCCAAGTTTTTAGCAAGCTTAACACCTCCACCTTTTCCACGACCACCTGCGTGAACTTGTGCTTTTATAACGTGCCAACCTGTACCAGTTTGTTCAGTTAACGATTTAGCAGCTTCTACAGCTTCTTCTGGTGTAGTAGCAACGATACCGCGTTGTACTTTCACACCATATTTACTAAGAATTTCTTTTCCTTGATATTCGTGAAGATTCATTTTTTTTGATTTTTCAATTACAAAAATAAAAATATTGTTGATGTATTCTAAATTTTGCCATATTAATTTTATCAGCTTATGCTAAAAAAGTAAATAATATTGTTTATTTAGAGGTTACAAGATACGAATATTAATGATATAGAAAGTTAAAATGAATATTATATGAATTTTAAATCGTATTTCATACACTATTTTATAATAAGGGAAGTAATGAAACAAGGAGTGTAGAAGCTATTGAATGAAGTAAGCACGATTAAAGTTCAAAATCATTGAGGATATCAAAAAAAACTTAGAACTTAATTTATATCTTTACCTCATGATAAAAGCAGAAAATATTGTCAAGAAATTTGGTGAATTAGAAGTACTAAAAAATGTTTCTTTATCAATTGCTGAAAAAGAAATCGTTTCTATTGTTGGAGCTTCCGGAGCAGGAAAAACAACTTTACTTCAAATTTTAGGAACGCTCGAAAAAAGTTCTGAACCAAAAAAATATAATACATCTATTCAGATTGCGGGGCAAGATATTACGAAGTTAAATGATCGTGATTTATCGAGATTTCGTAACGAGAACATCGGATTTATTTTTCAGTTTCATCAATTATTACCGGAATTTAACGCCATTGAAAATATTTGTATTCCTGCATTTATCAAAAAAACAAAGAAAGCTGACGCTGAGAAACGAGCAAAAGAATTAATGTCCTATTTAGGACTTTCGCAACGGTTAACACATAAACCTAATCAACTTTCGGGAGGAGAACAGCAGCGTGTGGCAGTCGCTCGTGCATTAATTAATCAACCTAAAGTTGTTTTTGCCGATGAGCCTTCGGGAAATTTGGATTCTAAAAATGCGGAAGAATTACACGAATTGTTTTTTAATCTTCGCAATGAATTTGGACAAACATTTGTTATTGTCACACATAATGAAGAGTTGGCAGATATGACCGATCGAAAGCTCGCGATGGCTGATGGTTTATTTATTGATGCGATTTGATAACATTTGTGATCTAAACATTTTAAGTAAAAAAAATATATTAACACTTTATAAGAAATATTGTTTTTTTAATGTTTAAGAATTTCCTTTTTTTTGTTTTATTATTTACTACCCATTTTTTAACTGCTCAAAATATTGATCCACAAAAATTGAATGATGAAATCTCAATTTTAAACGATCAATTTAAATATGAAACTTCATTGCTGAGATTGGAGGAGGTTATTACACATAAAAACTCTACGCATTATGATATTTATAATGCTTACATACAAAGGTCTTTAACGTTTAAAAGATTGTATAATTATCCAGAAGTTGCACGTAATTTAGAATTAGCAAAGGAGCATTTAGAAGAGGTGCGTGATGATAAACTGAAAGAGATTGGTGAAGTGCGTTTGCTGGTTGAACAATTGTTTGTTTATTTTGATAATCAAAAATGGAATGATGTAGATAGGTTATTAAATGAAATTTCTACAAAAGACTTATCCCTATTAAATTCTGAAACAAAATTATTTTATTATAACGTTATAGCAATATTACAAATAAATAATAAAGATTTTTTAAATGCAGAAAAAACACTGAATCATTCTATTGAACTTGGTAAAAAAGATAACCCGAAACATGTAGCTGCAGTTTATATAAAGTTGATTGATTTAGCAGAGGAAATAAAAGATGTAGGAATGGCGGAAAAGGCATTCGAGAATGCTGTTTTTTATTCAAGAAAATATAAAATGTTGATTTATGAAAAGTTTGTTTATTATACAATGAGTCACTTTTATGCCAAGATAGGAGATTTTGAAAAAGCTTATTATCATCAGAAAACGGGTGTAGAACTTACTTATAAATATAATACAAATACCTTTAATGGAAAGTTAACCATTCTTGATAAAGATTTGCTTGATAAACGTAAAAATATTGAAATTGATTATGAGAAAAATATTCGATATTTACTTATCATTTGTTTGATAGCCGTATTAGCATTTCTTATTGTAGTTATAAAATTATACCATTCAAACAAAGAAAAAAACCGATTTATACAAAGAGAAAATTGTAGAATGCGAATGGAGTTGGAAAACTTTATGAAAGAATCTAATGAAAAGGGAGAAGAATTACTTTCTATAGAGGATTACGAGCTATCGGAAAGACAAATAGAGATTATTAAACTTGTAAAAGAAGGGAAAACAAATAAAGAAATAGGAAAACAACTTTTTATCTCAGAAAATACAGTGAAATACCACTTGAAAATTATTTATAAAGTTTTAGGTATAGAAAATAGACTGGGATTGAAATTCTAGTTTTTAATATACTAAAAATAGAACATCTCCTACTTCTTAGTATATTTGTTTAATGACAAATATGAAGGATTTCCTTGAAGAAAAAGTTCTTCAATATAATACATTAGATTTTATAGATTCGGATCCCGTACAGATTCCGCATCTTTTTTCATTGAAAGAAGATATTGAAATCGCAGGTTTTTTGGCCGCAACCATAGCATGGGGAAATCGAAAAATGATTATCAATAATGCAAATAAAATGATGCAGTTGATGGGGAATTCTCCCTATGATTATGTGATGAATTTCTCTGAAAATGATTTAGAAAATCTAAATGGTTTTGTACATCGAACTTTTAATAGTGATGATTTGAAATTTTTCATGCAATCACTTCGAAATATCTATCAAAATCACGGCGGTTTAGAAAATGTCTTTGCTCAATATCAAACCTCAGATTCAATGCAGGTTTCTATTTCAAATTTTAAACGCACTTTTTTTGAAATCGAACATTTAGACCGAACAAAAAAACATATTTCTGATCCGTTGAATAATTCTGCCGCAAAACGAATTAACATGTATTTGCGTTGGATGATTCGTGATGATAAACAAGGTGTCGATTTAGGGCTCTGGAAATCTATTCCAACTTCTGTTCTTTCATGTCCCTTGGATGTACATTCCGGAAATGTTGCCAGAAAATTAGGGATTTTGACCCGTAAACAAAATGATGCGAAAGCGTTAAAAGAATTAGATACAAAACTTCGGGAAATGGACGCTAACGATCCTGTTAAATATGACTTTGCCTTATTTGGATTGGGTGTTTTTGAAGGGTTTTAAATCTACTAGATTTTTTTAAAAAAAAGTATTCCACTTTAAGATGTAAAATTAAAGTGGAATATTATATTTAACTTAACTTATCCTTCTTCATCACTGTTTTTCATTGCAGTCAAAAGATGATAAGCTCCTTTTGCTACATAAACTTTTCCTGAGTTTTGAGGCGATTTGATTTCAATCATCTTATTTGCCGAACCACCTGTTGTAACAGGAATTAAACGAAATTGATTTTTGTTTTGTTTTTCAAAAATGTAATCCTTTCCTTCAAATTGAACAACGGCTTCTTCCGGTAAAACATTAGCAGTTAACGAATTTACGTGTAATTCGATATTGAAATACATATTCGCAGTTAATCGGGTTCCATTTGCATTTGTAATTTTTGCAAAAACATCTACTGTACCATCTTCGTTTACTTGATTGGAAATGGATGAGATCTGAGCATCTAATTTTTGATCCGGTTTCGCATTCGTATAGGCAGTGACTAATTGACCAATATGTATAGTGCTCAAATCTTTTTCAAATACTTTTACATTTAGCAGCGCACGATTCGGGTTAATAATTTCTAACATAGGATCAGCAGGAGAAACGTATTGTCCTGTATTTGTAAAAACCTGGCTTACCATTCCGCTAATTGGAGCATAAACATTGATTGTACGACGAATGTTATTTAAAGAAACTGTCGCAGGATTGATGTTCATTATTCGTAGTTTTTGTTCCAACGAGCTTTTCTTTACCATGAGAGATTGGCGGGTTGCTTTTGCTTGTTGCATGACTTTATCACTCGCGGCTTGCTCTGCATTCAACTCTTTTTGACGGACATAATCCGCATTAGCTTGTTCCAATAAAACTTTTGTCGTCAAATAATCTTCTTGCATCTGTATATATTGAGGATCTTCTAGCACAACCAAAATTTGACCTTTATTCACATAATTTCCTGGAATTAATGCAATTCGTTTTACATAACCTCCAAAAGCATTGGTAATGGAAATTGTATTTTCAGGTGTAACCGCTGTTTTTGCGTTTAAACGAATTGTTGTTGACAAATTGTGAGTTTGAAAAGAAGTTGTACTGATTTCAAAATTTTTTAGTTGAGCATCTGTTAGTTTTAAAATAGAAGAACTTGTGGTTGTTAGTATTTGTTCTTCCTGTTTTTGTTCTTCTTTGTTGCAGCTCATTAGAGTAAATGAAATACAAAGTATTAAGAGATATTTTTTCATGTTATTCTGTTGTATAATAGGTTATTGTAGCATATGCTTGTTCACGTAAATTTTTGGCTTCTAAAAACGATGTTTTGACTTCGATGATTTGATTGTTTAAAATAACCCAATCCAAAAAGTTGATTTCTCCCTCTAATAATTGACGATTAATCGTTTTTTGTAAATCATTAGAAGCCGGAATTTGAGTTTGTTCAAAATCATTGATAATTTCGTCGTATGTATTGATTTGATTTTTTAATACATCAAAATCTTGTTGCATTTTTGATTGTTGTAATGCATAAGATTGTCTCGCAAGATCAATTTTAACTTTCGAAGCTTCGATAGAAGAATTGACCCCTCTATTAAATAAAGGTAAACCAACGCCTATTTGAAAAGAATTGTAACGATTTTGATCCAAATCGGAAAAACTTTGATTTGAATAACCAACTGTTAAAACCGGAATTTTCTTTGATTTTTCAACTTCACTTTCTAAGGTGAAAGTCTGAATATTTTCTTCTGAGAATTCTAACAATGGATGAGAAGTTGAAATGTTTAAACCTGAAACCTCATTCCAATGAACTCTATTTTTAGTTGGATAAATTTTAACCGTAGAATTTGTTAAAAACTGAATTTTCCTCGAGGTATTTTCTAATTCAACTTCAATTAATTTTAGTTGACTTTGAATTGCTTTGAATTGGATAATTGCAGTCGAGATTTCACTACGATTGGACTCTCCTTTCTTTAAACGCAAATTTGCTTTTTGAAGAAATTCATGATAAATGGATTCATTCTCTTTCAATAAATCAAATTGCGCTTCTGTATTTTGCATATTGACATACAAATTTGCTAAACGTTGTTTGATTTCAACTTTTGTCAATTTTTCATTTGCTTTCGACGCATTAATCATTTGCTCGTTCAACTCTTTTTGACGCTTAAAAACGACAGGAAATTGAAAAGCTTGCGAAATGGTAAATTTGTTATCAAACTCACCGGAATTCACTTGTCCTAATTCAGCAGAAATATCCAAAGCAGAAAGAGAACGATTCATAAAAACATTCTTTTCATGATAAACTGTATTCAATTCAGCTTGTTTAATTTCAAGATTATTTGTTTCAGCTAATTTTAAAACCTCTTCAAAACTCAACCGTTCTTGTGCTTGGACAGAAGTCCCGATTAAAGTGAAGATGATAAGTACTAAAGCTGAAAGTGTTGTTTTCTTTTCTCGTTTCTTTTTAAAATGAATATGTTCAAACATAACGTATAAAATTGGTAAAACAAATAAAGTTAAGAAAGTGGCGCCCATTAAACCTCCAATTACAACGGTTGCTAATGGACGTTGGACTTCAGCTCCTGATCCGTTGCTGAGAGCCATTGGTAAGAAGCCCAAAGAGGCAACGGCAGCGGTCATTAAAACAGGACGAAGACGAGTGCGTGTTCCCATAATTACAATTCGAGTTGTATTTTTGATACCATGATCACGTAAACGGTTGTACTCTGAGATCAATACAATTCCGTTTAATACAGCGATTCCAAAAAGAGCAATAAATCCTACTCCGGCACTGATACTGAAAGGCATATCGCGAGCGGCTAAAAATAATATACCTCCAATTGATGAAAGTGGAATGGCGGTGTAAATCAATAAACTTTCTTTGATTGATTTGAAGGCAAAAAATAATAAAACGAAAATCAAAATTAATGCGACAGGCACTGCAATTCCTAAACGAGCTTTGGCATGATTCAGGTTTTCAAATGCTCCTCCATACGTTGTGTAATAGCCTATTGGAAGTTTTATTTGGGCATCAACTTTCTGTTGTAATTCTTGTACGACACTTTCTACATCTCGCCCTTTTACATTAAAACCGACTACAATACGACGCTTGGTGTCCTCACGTTGAATTTGATTAGGCGTATTTTTATAATCAACTTTAGCTAATTGACTCAATGGAATTTGAATTCCGGAAGCTGTAGGAATAAGAAGATTTCGAATATCTTCTATGTTGGCACGTTTTTCAGCGGTTAAACGCACAACTAAATCGAATCGTTTTTCACCTTCGAACACCATTCCTGTAGATTGTCCGGCAAAAGCCATATTGATAATGCGATTAGCTTCACCAATACTGAGTCCGTATTGAGCCAATAATGCACGATTAAATTCGATGACAACCTGTGGAATTCCATTGATCGGTTCAATATATAAATCCTGAGCACCTTTTACAGTCGTAATGATTTTACCTAATTTATCTGCATTAACGGCTAAACTATCTAGGTTTTCTCCAAATATTTTGACAACCACATCCTGTCTGGCTCCTGTCATTAATTCGTTGAAACGCATTTGAACAGGGAATTGAAAACCGGTGGAAAGACCGGGAATTTCTTCTAATGCCTTACTCATTTTATCCGATAATTCAGGAAATGTTTTGGCAGATGTCCATTCTTTTTTAGGTTTTAAAACGATAATCATATCACCGGCGTCCATAGGCATCGGTTCTGTTGGAATTTCCCCACTTCCAATTTTAGTGACGACCATTTCCACTTCGGGAAAACGTTCCTTCAAAATTTTAGCAGCTTTGGTTGTATATTCTATGGTTGTGGTGATATTGCTTCCAGGTAAGATACGTGCTTCTACAGCGAAATCACCTTCTTCCAAAGCAGGAATGAATTCTCCACCTAGACGTGACATGACAAAGACAGAAATAGCAAAAAGAAAAATGACAATAGCTAAAATTAGTTGACGAATTCTTAAGGTTTTGATTAAATATTTCTGATGAAAAACTTCAACTTTAGCCATTATCCGATCTGAAAAGTTAGGCTTAATTTTCTTCTGTTTACTTAAAAATAAACTGGTCATCATAGGAATATAAGTCAGCGATAGAATAAATGCCCCGATTAATGCAAACGCAACAGTTTGAGCCATTGGCTTGAACATTTTACCTTCTATTCCTTGTAATGTGAAAATAGGAAGATACACAATTAGAATAATAATTTGTCCGAATACAGCTGAGTTGACCATCTTCTTTGCTGAAGAACCAACTGTTTGATCCATTTCAGATTGAGATAATTTCAGATTTAAACCAAACTTTTTACTGTGTGCCAATTGATGCATTGCAGCTTCTACAATGATAACTGCTCCGTCTACAATAAGGCCAAAATCTAAAGCACCTAAACTCATTAAGTTTCCACCAACGCCAAAAACATTCATCATAATGATGGCAAATAGTAAAGATAAAGGAATGACAGAAGCAACAATGAAACCTGCGCGTAGATTTCCTAAAAAAAGGACGAGGATGAATACAACAATTAATGCGCCTTCAATTAAGTTTGTTTCAACCGTACGAATAGTGTTGTCCACCATTTTTTTTCGGTCTAAAAAAGGTTCAATTACGATACCTTCGGGTAATGTTTTTTTTATTTCTTCGATACGTTGTTGTACATTTTTAACCACTTCGTTGCTATTGGCTCCTTTTAGCATCATGACAATTGCACCGGAAACCTCACCGGAATCATTATAAGTCATTGCGCCGTATCGTGTAGCGAAACCGGTTTTAACTTCCGCAACGTCTTTTAGTAAAATAGGTGTGCCGCTTTGAGAACGTTTTACCAAGATGTTTTCAATGTCTTCAATTTTTCCAATTAAGCCTTCTGAACGAATGAATAATGAAGTAGGACCTTTTTCAATATATGCGCCTCCAGTATTTTGATTGTTTTCACTTAAAGCGTCAAACAAATCGTTAATCGTAAGATTAAAGGATTGGAGACGTTGAGGGTCTATGGCGATTTCATATTGTTTTAATTTTCCACCGAAACTACTTACATCTGCCACTCCGGGAACTCCCAGAAGCTGACGTCTTACAATCCAATCCTGAATTGTTCTTAATTCTGTTTCGTCATACTGGTCTTCATATCCTTCAGCAGGACGGACAACGTACTGATAAATTTCGCCTAAACCTGTTGAAATAGGTCCTAGTTGAGGTTCTCCAATCCCTTCCGGAATTTCGTTCTGAACTTGTAACAATCGTTCGCTTACTTGTTGACGTGCCCAATACACATCCGTTTCGTCATCAAAAACGATTGTAACCAGTGATAACCCGAAGCGGGAAAAGCTTCGGATTTCTGTAATTCCTCCAATATTGGAGTTGGCTTGTTCAATAGGAAAAGTAACCAAGCGTTCAATGTCTTCCGCGCTGAAAGAGGGAGCTACAGTGATAATTTGAACCTGATTCGAGGTGATATCAGGTTGTGCATCAATGGGTAATTTCGTTGCGTCGTAAATACCAAATATTAACAAAGCTAACGTAAACAAACCCACGATAAATTTATTCTTGATTGAAAAATCAATAATCTTATTTAACATCGTAAAATTGTATAAATTAGGAAATGAGCTAAATATGAATAAATAGCTGAAATTTTTGCAACATTGAGTTAGGTCAAGGTTGCATTAGAAAAATTAATTTTGATTTTACGCTTGTTTTGGCGGTTGCCAAATCGAATTTAAATAATGAGAGTATAAGAAATTTTCATCAAAAGATTTTATTGAAGTTGTAGAAATTTCTTTGTCTAAATGTAAGGCATGAAATAATTTGATAGGTGAGAAGAAGAAGTCAATGTGTACAAACTCCACTTTCATAAAAGGTAATTTCTGGTCGGTTTCCCAATCTGCATCTTTTTCATGACCACCATAATGATGAATTAAAAATGCTTCCATTTCATGAATAAAATCTCCACCACGATCATGTTCAATAAAATGAGAAATAAATATAGGCAACTTATACAACTGACAAAATTGAGTTGAAGTCGTTATGTACAAAAAGATCAGAATTTTTGTAGCCCATTGTTTCACATTGTAAAATTAGAATTTTATATCGAAAGCGAACGATTATAAATCTATATTTTTTATCATGTAAATTCAATTGTTCACTAAACAATTTATCCCTTTGATTGTTTGATTTTGGATGAAAAATGAATTTTAGATTTTTTTAACGATAAACTTGAATGAAAATCTTTACTTTAGTTAAAATCTTAATCTCACCTCTCGCCTCATTTAATTATTTTATTAAAAAAAAAAGAATAGAACATAACATGGTAAAGATACTTGTAGGAGAAGAATTTAAAGAAGTAGAATTGGAAAGTACTTTGAGAAATTACTATGCCATTTCAAATTTTGGACGTTTGGTGAGTTATCAGGAAGATATAGAAACAGATGGCCGGGTATTGAAAGGAAGTTACATTAATGGGTATAGAATTTTCCGTTATAGTTATAAAGATGAAGCCGGAAAAAAAAGATACGCTCAGCATTTGATTTATCATTTAGTGGCTGAAAAATTTCTTCCAAAACCATTAAAAGATCAAATCTATTTATTACATCTTGATTTTGTCAAAAACAATGATATCTGTACGAATCTAAAATGGGCAACAAAAGATGAATTCAGAGATCATTTTATGAATAGTCCATTGTATCATATGGGAGTAGAAAAATCGAAAAGAACACGTCAAAAAATGGATGGAAGCAAACTGACAACGACTGATGTGATTCGCATTAAAAAAATTCTTGCCAATCCTAATCGTAAAACGAGATTACGAATTATTGCCAAGCAATTTGGAATTAGTGAAATGCAATTGTACCGGATAAAATCGGGAGAAAACTGGGGACATATAAAAATCTAAAAAATAGAATTACAAATAAATTTGCAAGTTCGTAGTGAAGAAACGGTATTTAGTTCAACTGAATACCGTTTTTTTATTTACAAATTAGAATTAAATTCGCTAAAAATAAATAAAAATGAAAGAATTAAACGGAATAAAATACATCGAACGCTTACCTGTTGTTATGGCTGACAAAACACCACTTTTTGTTTTGATTCACGGTTACGGAAGCAATGAAGACGATTTGTTTTCGTTTGCACAGGATTTGCCACAAAATGCGCATATTGTAAGTGTGCGTGCGGTATATGATATTATGTATGGAGGATATGCATGGTACGATATCAATTTCGTGAATAACGAAAAATGGATGGATGAAGCACAAGCTGTACAATCTCGTAACAAACTAGTTGAGTTTATTGATGCCATCGTATCAAAAGAGAATTTAGATAGCGAGAATGTGACATTGATGGGATTTAGTCAAGGAGCTATTTTAAGTTATGCAATTGCATTAAATTATCCTGATAAAATTAAAAATGTAGCAATTTTAAGTGGCTATCCTGAACCTAAGATTATTGGAGATTTCGACCAAAAGAAAGATTTTTCAAATTTAAATTTCTTTGTTTCGCACGGAGTTGAAGATGTAGTATTACCAATAGAAATGGGACGGACAGGAGAAGAATTTTTAAATTCGCTGAACATTAAATCCGAATACCGTGAATACAGAAGCGGACACGGAATTGCTCCTCAAAATTATTATGATTTGATGGATTGGATTAAAAGATTTTAAAATCATCATTTGCCTATTATTCAGAAAAAAGAATTAAATAAATTTAACTTCTATGGCGTCTCCGTGATATTCTTTGAATGAGGCGTCATAGAATTCTATATTGGTATAACGATAAAGTAGTTCTGTAATTTCTTTTTTTAGAATTCCTTTTCCATACCCATGAATTAAAATCAAGCGGATTTGACTTTCAAACATAGCACGTTCTACTTCACTACGTGCGACATCCAATTGGGTTTGTATAATTTCGTTACTATCCAGCTCTCTCCAATTCTCTACTAAATTTTCAATGTGTAGATCAACCTCTCTCGTTACATATGGATGACGATGAGACTTGCGAAAAGTTTTGAATTTTGGCTTCGGAAATTCTTTGATTTCCTCGTCACGGTATTCTTCATAATCAATTTCGATGTCTTTGATGATTTCGTCTTGATAATATTCATATTCAAAACCAAATTCGTCGTTAAAGTAGACAAAATCACCTTTTATCTTGGTAATTGTTCCGGAAATGTTATCATCTATTACTTTAACTTTTGTTCCAATTTTGAACATTTTCTGATTTTTTCAGCAAAATTAAGAATTATTTCAAGAGTTTTTAGATTGTTGTATTATTCAATTCAAACTCAATGTTGTATTTTTGTCCATTAAACTAACCAAATGTCTAATCAACCTAAAAAAATAAAAGTACTTTTTAGGCTTCGTTCGCTAGAAATGGGCGGAGTGCCGAGAGTAGTTTTAGACTTATTACGAAACTTGCCCAAAGATAAATTCGATTTCACGTTGATGCTTAATTTGTATCAAGGAGAATTGATAAAAGATATCCCAGCTGATATAAAGTTAATTGTAGTAGAAAATGGAAAAGAACAGATGAGTTCTAATCCGTTTATTCAAAAAATACAATTGGTTTGGAGAAGGCTTAAATTAGAAGTTTATAATCAATTTCCTTCTATTTTATATCAATTGAAAGTTCCGGAAAAATATGATATTGAAGTTTCTCCTGGTTATGCAGAATTTGATATGGTGCTTAATTCACCTGATAAATCTTCACGTAAAATAGGCTGGTTTCATACCGATGTTGGTTATGACAAGGATAAACAACGTGTTTTGAGTAGGATTGAAAAAATGAAACGTTTTGATTTCATGATTTTTGGCTCAAAACAAACACGTCAGGTGATTGATGATCTGTACCAAGTCACCTATCCCAAATCGACAGTGATTTATAATGTGATAAAAGTAGACGAAGTACTGAATAAAGCAGATCTTTTCGAATATTCTTATAAAACTGATTTTCCTGTCTTTTCTTCGATGGGGCGTTTGCATTCGCGCAAAGGTTACCATACCTTAATGAAAGTGCATAAACAATTGTTAGACGATGGTTTTAAACACATTATTGCAGTGATAGGCGGAGGGAATGAAATGGAAAATTTGATGAGTCAACGCAAAGAATTGAATGTTGAAGATTCATTTTTGCTGTTGGATTCTCAAACCAATCCTTATCCTTACATTAAGGCATCAGATTATTTTATTTTACCAACACAATCAGAATCTTATCCACTTGTGATAGGAGAAGTAATGTGTATGCAAAAACCAATTATTTCGACAAATGTAGGCGGGATAGCTGAAATGATTGAGGATGGAGTTGATGGTGTATTGATCAACTATGATGAACAAGAAATGTACGATGCAATGAAATCTTTTATGACAGATCAGGATTTGATCCAAAAAATCACAGAAGGTACAGCAACAGCGTATCAAAAATTTGATGAGCAAAAGATTTATCGTAAAGTTTCTGAAGTTTTTGAACAACAATATCAAATCAAACTTGAAAATGAACGAGGTTAAAATCACAATTGTTACACCTTCGTATAACCGTGCGCATACCTTAACGAGAGTATATGATTCGTTGAAAAATCAAACATTTAAGAATTTTAAATGGATGATTATGGATGATGGTTCTACTGATAATACAAAAGAAATTGTTGAAAACTTTAAATCAGAAGGTTTAATGGATATTGAGTATTTCTGGAATAAAAATCAACATAAATTTATCACGGTCTTTGAAGGTATAAAAAAAGTGGCTTCAAAATATTTTATGATTGTAGATTCGGATGATTCATATCCATACAATTCGTTACAAGTTTTATTTGATGAGGTTGAACAAATCGAAAATCAGTATGAATATATTTCTGTGATGGGATTGTCACAATATACAGATGGAAAAATTGTTGGAAATCAATAC
This sequence comes from Empedobacter brevis NBRC 14943 = ATCC 43319, assembly GCF_000382425.1. Taxonomy (GTDB): domain Bacteria; phylum Bacteroidota; class Bacteroidia; order Flavobacteriales; family Weeksellaceae; genus Empedobacter; species Empedobacter brevis. The sequence goes on along the minus strand of NZ_KB908292.1, from coordinate 99,995 downwards.
CCGAACAATGGTTTTGATGGCTCTATTTTCGATATGCGCTATAAGTATAAAGTACGTGGAGATAAGTTTGGAATCTTTATAACAAAGACTTATCAACAATTGTTGAAAAACTTTGATTATTCATCTTTTAAGCACAAAGGATATATTCCGCAATCGGTATTTTTTAATACTTATGATGCTAATGGAATGAAAACTAGATTTGTTAATAAAGTTGTTCGTAACTATCATTTAGATGAATCGGATGAAAACTCTGTTTCGAATACACGTTGGAGTGGAAAAAACACTTTTGGATTAATGGAAGGTTATCGTTCATTTCTAAATTCTTATGGAACAAAACTTTTTGGCTATCCGAAAACTTTGATTCGTAACTTAGTTGGGTATCAAGTGTATTCTATGTTTAATGATAAAAGTCTTTTTGAAATAAATAAAGGATTGAATCATTTCAAATTATTATCAGTGATACTTTACCCATTAAGTATGATGTATTATAAATTGAAGTAATTAACATTACTAAAAAATAAAATGTTTATTGACACAAACAACAATACATTTTAATCTACGATTTGTATAATAAACAGCTAAATGCATTACGCAAAAGTTACTGTTTTAAAATCTAACCAATGAAAGAAGGAGCCAATTATTAAAGATTGGCTTCAATTAACTAATAGCCAGCCTATGATAAATAAAGACAGAATTAAAGTTTTTGATACAATGCGCGTACTGGCTATATTAATGGTCTTTGTACATCATTATTATAGCTCGAGTAATTTTCCTGAATTAGGAGATTTATCGTATTTCGGAATGCTAGGTGTGCCCTTATTCTTTATAATTTCGGGATTTGTAATCAGCTTAACATTAGAGCGTACAGATAATTTTAAAACTTATCTAAAGAATAGATTTATAAGGTTATCTCCAGCAATGATAATCTGTTCGACGTTAACCTTTACCTTTTTTGCATTTCTTTATACCGGTGAAGGTTATGAAAATTCAAAAAATAGTTGGAATTATTTGATAGCTAACACTTTTATAGATCCCCATGTATTTAATTTATACTCAGGAAAATTAAAATATTATTATTTAGACAATGCTTATTGGAGCCTCTGGGTAGAGGTTTGTTTTTATATTATAATAGGATTTTTATATTTTATGAATAAAACTAAATATCTCTTGTATTTTATCATATTATGTGCGATTATGATGCCATTACAAATGATCTTTTATTCACATACTACACGTCCTTTTTTATTGAATTACTTTTCTGAAAGTCAGCTTGACTACTATAAACTTATTGCACGATGTTTAGTTCTTTTTAATGAATGTATTTGGTTTATAATAGGTATGTTTTTACTTCAGCTTTATCAAACAAAAAATAAGAATTTCTTATATATTATTATATTTTTATTAGGGCTGACTGTTTTAAAAGAGCGAAATCTGGAAGTGATTCTATTTGATTTTTTTATTTTATTATTTATCATAACATTTGTCTACAAACCGGAAAAATTGAGATTTTTGGAACAGCCTATTTTACTAAAAATAGGTGCAGCTTCTTATTGTATGTATTTGATTCATTATCATATAGGTGTTGTGTTTGTGAGGTATTTAGACGAAAATTTAAAACTAGGTTATTTATCACCTCTGATAGTGATTATCGCTGTGATTATTTTTGGATTGTTTTGTTATGAATTATTTGAGAAGAAACTAATTAAACTTTATAAAAGAATATTAAAATAAAATGAAAAACTATCTAAAACTTATGCGAGTGAATCAATGGGTGAAAAATTTATTTGTTTTTTTACCTGTTTTTTTCTCGGGAAAATTATTTGACATTGATTTGTTTATCGAATCATTTTATGGATTTCTTATTTTTTCTTTTGTAGCGAGTAGTATTTATATTATCAATGATTATGTTGACATAGAAAAAGATAAAAAACATCCGGAGAAAAAAAATAGACCCTTGGCAAGTGGAAAGATTTCGAAAAAAAACGCACTTGTTTTATTTTTTGTATTAGTTGTTTTTTCCTCAATTTTAATTTTTCTTTTTGGCAATAAACAAGTTGCAATTCTTGTTGCGATTTATTTCTTCATGAATTTAGCGTATTCGTTCAAACTAAAACAAATTGCAATTTTAGATGTAATGATCATCGCTTTAGGTTTCTTGCTAAGAGTCTTTGTAGGAGGATACATGACAGGAATTCTAATTACGGATTGGACCATCTTATTGGTTTTTGATTTAGCCCTTATTTTAGCACTAGGTAAACGAAGAGGAGAATTAATTAATGCCGATTTAGAGGGGATTACGAGAAAGTCCCTTGATGGTTATAACCTTAATTTTCTTAATTCGGCCTTGTCGATTACGTGCACTGTTGCAGTCATTTGTTACATGATGTTTATACTTTCTCCGGAAACACAATCCAAGTTTCATCATTATATTGTTTATACTTTTGTCTTTGTTTTTGCTGCTGTTTTGCGCTATTTGCAACAGACGTTTGTATATTTAAAAACAGAATCTCCTACCAAATTAATTTTTAAAGATCATTTTTTACAGTTCTTAATTATCATGTGGGGAATTAGTTACATTTTATTGATTTATTTTAATAATGGAAAATAAAAAATTAACTCCAATAGCGAATTGGGGACTTTATCCATCTATAAAAGCAAATGTTGTTTCTCCGACGACGATTCTAGAATTTCAGGAAGCAATTCTTTCAAATGAAGAATTAATTGCTCGTGGAAACGGACGTTGTTATGGAGATGCTTCGTTACAACATACAGTAATTTCTACTTCCAGCTGGAATAAATTTATTGAGTTTGACAGAGAAAATGGAATTATTGAAGTAGAATCTGGCGTTTTATTGTCTGATATTTTAGAAGTTTCAATTCCTTCAGGTTTCTTTATTTCTGTAACACCGGGGACAAAATTTATTACAATTGGAGGAGCAATAGCTTCGGATGTTCATGGCAAAAACCATCATATTGATGGATGCTTTTCGGATCATTTAATTCATTTTGATTTGATGATTGAGAACGGAGATATTTTACGTTGCTCCAGAAATGAAAATACAGCATTATTTTGGTCAACAATAGGAGGAATGGGTTTGACAGGTGTTGTTCTTTCCGCACGGTTCATGTTGAAAAAAATTGAAACCGCTTATATTCGGAATGAAGCTATTCAAGCTAAAAATTTAGACGAAATTTTTGAGTTATTTGAATCTTCAGAGTCTTGGACCTATAATGTTGCCTGGTTAGATTGCCTTCAAAAAGGTGCAAATTTAGGAAAATCAATTATGTTACGTGGTGAACACGCAACGTTAGAAGAGTTGCCTGAGAAATTAAAGAAAAATCCTTTGTCAATTAAAAAGAAATTGAATTTAAATATTCCTTTTTTCTTTCCGAATTTCGCACTGAATCCTCTCTCTATTAAGATGTTTAATTGGTTGTATTTTAATAAACAAGGGAAAAAGCATGTGAAAAATTATGTCGATTACGAAACATTTTTTTATCCATTAGATGCTGTTCATAATTGGAATCGGATTTATGGACAAAACGGATTTATTCAATACCAATTTGTTATTCCAAAAGAACGAGGAAAAGAAGGAATGCGAAAAATATTGGAAACGATTGCGGCAAGTGGAAATGGCTCTTTTTTAGTTGTTTTGAAGTTATTTGGAGAGCATAATCCACAGGCGTATAATTCTTTTCCAATGAAAGGCTATACGTTGGCTTTAGACTTTAAAGTGAATGGTAAATTGGAAAAATTAATTGCAAGTTTAGATAAAATTGTGATGGACTATGGAGGGCATATTTACCGCACGAAAGATGCCATGTCTAATCCGGCATTAACAGATTATTTGAAAAACATCGAATCTTCAAAATTTGAGTCGATGCAAAATGAACGTATCAATAGATTTAAGCAAAAATGATAGTAATAGGATCAAACTCAGATATAGCAGTAGCTTTTGTAGAAAAGGTTTTGAAAGAAGGAAAACGTTTTCCAATGGTTTATTTATTCACTTCCAGTGTCGAAAAAACAACGAAGTTGGCTCAGCATTTTTTTGCAAAATATGAACAACAGTGCGAGATTGTTGAATTCGATTTGATGAAAGAAAATGATTGGACCAAATTAAATCACATAGATTCTGAATTATTATTTTGCGCAGCAGGTTATTTAGGAAAAAGCTCTGAAGAAGGTTTATATGACGATTGGAACACGAAACAAATTGTAGAAATTAATTATGCTAAACTCATAGTATTGATCAATTATTTTGCAAAAAAATTTGAAGCGAAAAAATCAGGAACTATCATAGGATTGTCTTCTGTGGCTGGTGAACGAGGACGTCAAAGTAATTTTATTTATGGTTCAGCAAAAGCAGGTTTTACAGCTTATTTAGCAGGACTAAGAAATTATTTATTTCATAAAAAAGTTCATGTATTAACTGTCATCCCCGGGTTTATGGATACACAAATGACGGCTGATATCCAAACACCTAAACCATTAACGGCTCAACCGGATGAAGCAGCACATATTATTTATAAAGCATATACAAAAAAGAAAAATGTGGTGTATGTTACATTTGTGTGGTGGGGAATTATGATGATTATACGAAATATTCCTGAGTTTATTTTTAAAAAACTAAAAATGTAATGAACCGTAATTTATATCTTTTTGATTTTGATGGAACATTGACGAAAAAAGATACTTTATTCGATTTTCTAAAATTTAGTTTTCCATCACTTTACTTGAAACAATTTATTCTTTTTATTCCTCTTTTTGCTTTATCAAAATTAAAAGTTATTGATGCAGGAAAAGTAAAAGAGCAGTTTGTAGGGAGCTTTGTTAAAGGTAAATCTTATACTGAAATCAATCAATTGGCTCAAAATTATTTTGAAAAAAATCATGAAAATTTGATTTACTCGAAAGCAGATGAATATATAAAATCATTGAGTAATTATAATGATAAATTTATTGTTTCGGCTTCAGTCGATTTCTGGCTTCAACCTTTTGCTGATTATTATGAAATGGGATTGATCTGTACCCAAGCCAAATTGGATGAAAAAGGGTTTTATACAGGGGATTTCGTTTCACCAAATTGCAATCATCACGAGAAGAAAAATAGAATCGAGAAAGAAATCGATTTGTCATTGTATGATGAAATTATTGCCTTTGGAGATACAAAAGGGGATGAAGCGATGTTTTCTCTTGCATCAACATCTAATTTTAGGTATTTTACTGATTAAACAATTAAAACCAGAAGTATATGTTTTTGTATTAGAGAATGGAAAAACTTATAAAATAATTAAGAAATAATGAGAAATTAGTTCTTAAATAATGTCTATCTCAATTTTGAAATAGACATTATTTTTTAGCATTATTTTAATAGAAATATTCACCAATCAGCTGCATTCCAAATGTTTGTGTTAAAGCAATGTAAGCGATATTATATAAAATTTGTTTGTCTTTTATATTAATCAATAAAAGAATAAAATAAGGATAAATAAATAAACAAGCTCTTGCTGTTTCTCCTGTTCCATAGGCTCCCATTATAAACATTAGTCCTAAAGAAATAAAAGCAATCATAGGAATAATAAAGTTGATGTTTGATGTCTTAAGGTTGAACACTTTGCTTCTAAATAAGTAAGCAAAAAAAGCAAATGAAAGAAATAATAAAATTTCACTAATGCATTCGATCCGAGTAAAAAAGTAGATGAATGGTTGATCAAAACCTCTGAAACCTCTTGGATTTTCTGATTTTGAAGCGTTAAAAAATGCTTCTATATGATTGTAATTTAAAGAGACATATAAAACTACTAAGATGAATAAGAATAAAATTCCGACAATGGAAAAGTTAATAAAAGTATGATAATCTTTTTTGTAGATAATGTTGTATACACAAAAAATAAAGGCCAATGCAGCTAAAAAAGTACCGCCAAATGATATGGAATTAGACAGTGTAAAACCAATTAAAGTGATTAATATACCTTTTATAGTTATCTTTTGAGCTTGATTAATCAGTAATAAACCATATAAAAAGATAAGAGAAAAGGTCAATAAAACAGCATCGATTGAGACCACGGAATATATATTTACTGCAGGAATTAGAGCAAAAATGATCAACAATAAATTTCTGTAAGATTTGGAAACATTTAATAAGCTAAAAATTTTAATAAGGGGGACTATCGCAAATAAACCAATACTTGACATAAACAAAGAAAGTCCTAAAACAGAATGATTTGAAATCTTTAGAAGAATATAATGTAACCATACTGCAAAAGGAGGATGAGTTTTAGAATGCATTAACAAGTTCTCTTGATTTTCGTTGAAGTGCGAAATAAAATCATATCCATTGTCAATTTTAATGGCATCATGATAATACTGAAAGTCTGTGTCAATAAAGGATCTTAAGAAAATATTATGAATAGAACCCTGGGAAAAATTACCAAGTAATATTAAAAGAATGTAACAGATAATTAGAATTGGTGTAGAAAAAGATTCACATTTACGTAATACAAAAAAGCCAAAAATTAAAAATAATATAGCACATAATATGCCTTCTAAGTAGAAAGGAGAAAAATAAACAATACTAATAGGGAACGTTATCCTTGAGCCTGTATAAGTTATATTCTCTGTGATATAGTAATTTAGAGCTAGCATTATAATCCACCCTATCAATAAGAACAGAATAATTTTAAAAGGAGCGGTGTTAAAAATGTTTTTTAATCGATTGTTCATTTTTGTTGAATACTTAGTTTAATTTATAATCAAACTGTTGGTTATGATAACAGTAGAGTTGAAAGCCTAATTTATTATGTCTCAAAAAGTCTTTTTTTAGCTTAGTGCTTTTAGGCTCATTTTCTGAAAGTTGAAAATAATGAAAATGTTTTTTATATCAATATTCCTAATGGGGTGATTTAAGGACGTTGATTTTTTCATAGAAAATAGGTTTAGAACTACAAATATATAGTATTAATTAATTTTTAAGTGAACGAATTCTAATTAGTTATTCTTTTTAAGAAGATAGTTTTGACAAAATGATTACTTTTGCACAAACCTAAACTATGAAAAAGAAAATATTAATACGTATTGGCTCGCTTCGTCATGGAGGTGCGGAAAAAGTATTGATCACTTTTCTAAAGCATCTTTCTCCTGATAAATACGAAATAGATTTATTGTTAAACCTATATTCAGGCAAATACCTGAAAGATGTTCCATCGTGGATTAATGTTTATTACTTAAACAAAGGCGAAATGATTACAACAAACCGCCTTCAGGATATTCCAAAAAAAGCTTACCGTGTCGTTTATCAAGCGATTCTCAAAAGATTTCCGAAATTGCTTTATAACTATATCTTATCAAACAAAAAGTATGATATAGAATTTGCAGCGATACATGGAATAGCGGATGATATTTTGAATTCACCAAATAAATCTTCAAAGAAAATAGTCTGGATCCACAATGATTTATCTAATATTCCTGAATATACAGAAGAACGTTTAAAATTATTTTTCAAGTTTGATAAAATTTTAGTGATTTCAGAAAAAATCAAGCAATTATTTTTAGATATAGCTCCTTCAGTAGAAGATAAAAATAAGATTGCCCGAATTTTTAATCCGATTGATGTTGATGAAATTAAACAATTAGCGGAAGACTCTTGTGAGATAGAAAAAATGGATCATCAATCTACTTTTGTTTCAATTGGAACAGTATTTCCGCAAAAAGGGTTTGACAGATTATTGAGAGCGCACCGTCGTTTATTAGACGAAGGATTTACTCACCAAGTTTGGATTGTCGGCGATGGATATGATTTTCCTAATATCGGAAAATTAGTGAAAGAGCTAAATGTAGATAAAACGGTGAAATTAATCGGTTTTAAGGATAACCCATATCCTTATTTTGTAAAAGCAGATTATTATATTCTTTCTTCCCGTTATGAAGGTTATCCAACAGTTTTGTTTGAAGCGATGGTGCTTGCTAAACCTATTATCGCAACTGATGTTTCAGGTGTGCGAGAAATGTTGAAAAACGGTGAACTTGGACATATTATTCACAATGATGAAAATGCCATTTATGAAGGAATGAAATATTTTATCAATCATCCTGAAATAGCAACAAAATATAAACATATAATTGAATCAAAATCATTACCTTTTGAACTGGATAATGCTGTGAAATCAATTGAATACTATTTAAATGATTAAATATGAAAACAATTATTCAGAAGGATTTTTACCGAAACTTTGGATATTGGACGACTTCTCCTTTCCTAAAAGGATGGATGAGCCCGGGTTTTCGATTTATTTATTGTTTAAGAAAAGCACAACATTACTCAGCCAAGCATCCTCTAGGATTATTTTATCGTTTGTTGTTGCGACGTTATTCCATAAAATATGGTTACCAAATTTCGGCCAAAACAGAAATTGGTCCCGGTTTGAATTTAGGTCATTGGGGGACAGTTGTGGTTAATCCAAAAGCTAAAATTGGTAAAAACTGCAATTTAGCACATGGTGTTACGCTGGGACAAACAAATAGGGGAAAATTGAAAGGTTATCCAATCTTAAAAGATGATGTTTGGGTAGGAACAAATGCGGTGATTGTGGGAGGAATTACAATTGGGAATAATGTATTGATCGCTCCTAATAGCTATGTGACACAAGATGTGCCGGATAATTCAATTGTGACAGGAAATCCGATGACAATTATTTCTAATGAGAGAGCAACAGAAGGATATATAAACAATAGAATAGAGGATTAATTTTTTGAAGACAATACTTTTTATATTACCGGATCTTAATCAGGGAGGCGCAGAACGTGTAATCACAACACTTTGCAATGAGTTGGATAGAACGAAATTCTGTCCAAAACTGGTGTTATTCAAAAAAGAAGGCTATTATTTGAATCATTTAAAAAGTGATGTCGAAATTATAGAATTAAATATTTCCCGTATTCGTTATTCCATTTTTAAAATTATTCCGTTAATCCAAAAGTTAAAACCGGAAATTGTTTTTACAGGTTGGGGTGAAATTTCAGCTTTTTTATCTCCAATTATTCCTTTTTTTTCAAAAACGAAATTTATTACACGCGAAACGAATGTTGTGTCCAAACATGTGACACGTAAAGAAATTTTATTCTTTTATCGTTTTTATAATAATTTTCATCAAATCATTGCGCAGAGCAATGACATGAGAAATGATTTGATTCAAAATTTTAGAATTTCGGAAAACAGAATCGTAAAAATCAATAACCCAGTTGATTTCGATTTGATTAACCGAATGAAAAACGAAAATAATAAGGAGTTGTATGACACGAGCTATAAAAATATAGTGGCGATTGGAAATTTATCTCCACGAAAAGGATTCGATTTGTTGTTAAAAGTTATGAATGAATTAAAGAATGAACCTATTCATTTAACTATTTTAGGGGATGGTGCTTTTAAAGATGAATTAATCCAACAACAAAAGCAATTAAATTTATTGCAGGTAACGTTCAAAGGCAAAGTAGCTAATCCGTTTGCGTATCTCAATTATGCAGATTTGTTTGTACTTTCTTCGCGTTACGAAGGTTTTCCGAATGTCTTGTTAGAAGCAGGAGCTTGCGGGACATATAGCCTGGCAAATAATGCGCCGGGAGGAATTAATGAAATAATTCAAGATGGAATAAATGGAGAAATCTTTCCGATAGAAGATGCAAAAGGTTTCGCTAAAAAAATGAAAGAAATTTTGACTCAAGCTCATTCAAAAGAGACAGTTATAGAGAGCATAGACTCTCGTTTTAGTAAAGAAATAATCATTAAGCAATACGAATCGATTTTTGATCAGATAGAATGACAACCCCACCTAAAATATCAGTAATTGTTCCTGTTTACAACACCGAAAAATATCTTTCGAAATGTTTGGATTCGATTTTGAAGCAAACATTGAAAGATATCGAAGTGATTGTTGTGAACGATGGATCGAAAGACGATTCACAAGCCTTGATTAATCAGTATAAAATTAGAGATTCAAGAATTATTCCGATCATAAAAGAAAACGGAGGTTTGAGTGATGCCCGGAATGTAGGAATCGATAAAGCTTCGGGAGAGTATCTTGCTTTTATTGATTCGGATGATTACATTGATTCTACGATGTTTGAAAAAATGATTGATCTGGCTGAAAAACATAAGTCAGAAATTGTTTTATGTGACTTGGTGAAAGTGAATGAAAATGGAATTGAATTTAGAGATTTACCGCAATCGCCTCAATTACCGGAGAGAATAGTTTTGAAAGATGATTTTTCGATATTTGGAGAAATGAGTTGTTTCGCTTGTAATAAAATATTCAAAAAAGAATTGTTTGTACAACATCGTTTTAAAAAAGGAATTCATTTTGAAGACATTGAATTGATTCCAAAGCTGGTTTTAGATTCGACAATAATCTCTAAAATTAATGAGCCTTTTTACAATTATTTCGAGCGACAGGATTCAATTACAAAATCACATACAGAAAAAGGGCTAGATATGTTTGTTGCTGTTAATGGGGTGACGGATTATTTTTATAACAGTAAATACAATACATTTGTAACGGAGTTAAGACGTTTTCAAATAATTCAAGGATATTATTCCTATTTAGCGTATGTGGCCTATGTAAAAAATAAGGTGTTAAAAAAGAAAATGTTAAGTGTACTTAATGATTTTTTGAAAATGAACCAATTAACACAAAAAGAGCTTAGAGCCTATAAACGATTCGACAAAAACTACTTAAATTCATTATCCTTGAAAAAAAGAATTTATTACCGGCTAGCTTTGATAAACCTTCAATTATTATCTAAATTTTAATTTGTAGTGAGTTTAATTTATTTATTCATATTTGCCTTTCTTCTTGTTGCATCCTTTTTAGAATTTTCAAAAAAGAATGTTAGTAAGCAGCTCTATATATTAATTGTTGTTATTATGTGTTTGACTGCCGGATTGGGATATGCTTTAAGTCCTGATTGGTTGGCATATTATGAAACATTTCATCTTTTATCGGGAATTAATTGGGCAGAATTTAATCGATTTGCTTATATGGCCGGAATGGAAGAAGGGTATCTGGGATTAAATAAAATATTGGTTGATTTTGGATTCGATTTTGGAATGTTAACGCTAATTATTGCAACAGCATCATTGGTTCTGAAAACAACTACATTTTATAAATATGCGGGTTTTCCATTTTTGGTTTTATTCATTTATGCAATGCCAAACTTTATGTTCGAAGAGCATGTACATATTAGACAAGGATTAGCGAATGCAATTGCCATATATTCGATTCGATATGTAATAGACCGTAATTTGATTAAATTTTTAATTTGTTTAGCGATAGGGTTTCAATTTCATGAATCAATAGTGGTATTTGTATTGGCATATTGGATAGCTCCTATGAAATTTGATGAGAAGCTTATAGGATGGTTAGTCGTCTTTGCTATAATAGGATTTTATACAGGTTTAAATTCTATTATAGAAGTTATAATGGATTATATGCCAATTGGGCAAGATAAATTCGAAAGTTATCAGAGTCAGCTATATAATCAGGGAGATGGTGTTGCAATAGGTGATTTTGTTAAAATAGTATCCATTTTGTCAATTATTGTTTATAATAAATATGCTGTAGAAGATAAACTATACTGTTACTTTAGAAATCTTTTTGTGTTTGGTGTTTTGCTGTACTTTTTTTTAGGAAAAGGAATATTTGGAGTCAGGTTACCAGGATTTTATCTGGTTTTTTTAGGATTAACTGTAGGGCGATTAGTATACTCATTTAAAGGAGACGTATTTAAAAGAAACTTTATATACTTAAGTTTTGTCTCTTATACTGTTCTGTTAATTTTTTGGTTTCAAGTCAAACAAGCACATAAATCAAATTTTGCAAATTATAGAACTATTTTTAATAAAGAAGCTGTTTACGGATTATGGAGGTGGAACTAGTATCAATCATAACACCATGTTATAATTCTGAAAGATTTATAGCAGAGACCTATCAGTCGATAAAACAACAAAGTTACCCAAATTGGGAATGGATTATTGTGGATGATTGTTCAACAGATGATTCGGTTCAAACTATTTGCTCATTTAATGATGAAAGAATCAAATTAATCGTCCAAAAAAGTAATCAAGGCGCTGCAAGTGCTAGAAATTTAGCTTTGAGTAAAGCTAAAGGAAGATACATGACATTTATTGACAGTGATGACTTATGGTTGCCCAAATTTTTAGAAACAACAATTAACTATTTAAAAAGGGAGAATGAAAGTTTAGTTTATACGAGCTATAAACGAGTAGATGAGAATTTAAAGCCATTGTTAGAGGATTTCATAGCAATTGATAAAGTAGATTATAAAAGAATTCTTTACAATTGCCCAATTCCTATGCTAACTTCTGTATATGACTCTTCTGTAATAGGAATAGTAGAGTTTCCGAAAGTAGAATTGAGAGAAGACCATGCAATGTGGATTCAATTATTAAAAAAAATAAAATATGGCAGAGCTATTGAAGAATCATTAGCTATTTATAGGATTAGAGAAAATTCGGTGTCGAGAAATAAATTAAATATTGCCTTGAGACAATATGATGTATATAGGAAATTTTTGAAAATGAATTTTCTTCAATCGTCTTATTATACTTTTTTTTGGGCTTTAAATGGATTAAAAAAATATGGAAAACTTTAAATTATTAGAATACTTGTATACACTCAGTATTTCACCTATCTATATAAATATTTTTGGTGCATATTTTTTTGCATTAATTATTACATTGATTTCTATTCCAAAAATTATCAGGATTTCGTATAAAAAACAATTGATGGATGTCCCTGGGGAAAGGAGTTCTCATATAAATAAAGTTCCCACTTTAGGAGGAGTAGCTTTATTTTTCGGGATAGTTGTTTCCACTTCTATTTTTGCAACAGACTTAGGGGTTAATTATTCCTTTTTTTTATCAGCAATTACCATCCTTTTTTTTATAGGTTTAATGGACGATCTTTTAGTTGTGGCTCCAGACAAAAAGCTTTATGGGCAAATCGTGAGTACAATTTTAATTATATTTGGATCAGGTATTATGATCAATTCCTTTTCCGGATTATTCGGGATTTATAAAATACCATACTTTATAGGCGTGTTGCTTACAATATTTGTATTCATTGTTCTAATTAATGCGTATAATTTGATCGACGGAATAGATGGGCTTGCAGCAGGAATAGGAATTGTAATTTGTTTGTGCTTTGTTTATATATTTTATCGGATTTTTGATTACGGGATTGGGATACTAGCTGTTAGTACGCTTGCTGTTTTATTAGGTTTTGGACGGTATAATCTTTCAAAAAAATTCAAAATATTTATGGGGGACACAGGATCAATGGTTATTGGATTTATCTTGACTTTTATGGCCATTCGCTTTTTATACATAAGCGAAACATCTAATTTAGGATTAAAAACGGGTCCGGTAATTTTACTTTTTATATTTGTGATCCCTATTTTAGATACGCTTTATGTATTTACAATAAGGATTTTGAGAAAAAGAAGCCCCTTTTCCCCGGATAAAAATCATTTGCATCATCAATTTTTGAAATTAGGATTCAACCATTTACAAACTTCAATTATTCTTGTATTAATTAACATTTTTTTTATAATCGTTGGGTATTATTTTAGAAATATTGAAATTAATCAACTATTTTTGATTTTTGTTGTTCTATCAACTAGCTTTGTGCTATCTCTTAGGTATATTGTAATATTAAAAAATAATAGAAAAATATCATTATAAAAATGCTTAACTTAAAATCAACTTTAACCAAAACCGCTATTCTATTGATAATATTGAACTTGTTTTCATGTATATCTCTAAAGGATATTCAATTAATTCAGCCAGATCAAAATCTGAAATTAGATTCAAAAGGAAAAATTGCTTTCGATAAACCTGAATATTATATTCAGAAAGGGGATCGAGTATTAATAAATATTTCAAGTGCTTCAAATACTTCAATGGGCATTCTTAACGATTTTATTTCTTCAGGAAATCGAACTTTTGCTCAAGGTGAAAATGCAGGAGTATTAGTGCGAAAAGACGGAAATATTGAATTACCAAGAATTGGAGATGTTTACCTAGAAGGTCTTACAATAGAACAAGCTCGTAAAAAAATCCAAGATGAATTTTATAAAATATATGATGAAAAGGGAACTTTCATCGACGTAAATTTAGCAGGTATTGAATATACGATTGTAGGTGAAGTACAGCAAGGTGCTTATAGGGCCAATAAAAGAGATTTGACTATTTTAGAAGCTTTTGCAAAAACCGGAACGAATAATATTTATGCGGATTTAAAAAATGTACGCATCATCAGAACTGATTTGGACGGGACAAAACAAGTGTATGTAGATTTAACAAAAGAATCCATTATGAATTCAGAATATTACTGGATTCAAAACAATGATATCATAGTAGTAAATCCTCGTAAAGAGAAAGTATGGGGCGTAGGGCTTAATCCTTTAACAGTTGTAACCACTGTGATGGGGGCTATTGCAACAATTCTAGGCGTTTATTTATTTTTTGATAAAATTTAGAAATGGCAAATACAACAGATAATCAAAAAAATAAGAAAAAACAATCTGATTTTATTGATATAGAAAGATTGATTCCTAGGTTGCTTAATGCTTGGCCATTGTATATTATTTCAATATTAATAGCATTAGCTGTAGCCTATTATTTGAATAATTGGAAACTAAATAGAATCTATTCAGCGAATACAACTTTTAAGATTAAGGATAATAATTCGTCAAATAATTCATTGGCCTCAAATTCAATTAACTTTATTTGGGGAGGGAATGCCAATAAAATAGATGGACTAACTTATACGCTGTCTTCTCGTATTCACAATGAAAAAGTTGTTAAGAAAACAGAATCTTATATTTTTTATACAGAGGAGGGAAGGTTAAAAAAGTCAAGTATTTATAAATTAGATGCTCCATTTCATGTTCATATTGATACATTACATCAACAAGTGGCAAATGTTGAAATTAAAGTAAAGCCAAAAGATCATAATTCATTTTATTTTGAAGTAGAGAATAATAAAGGATCTCTCTATAATTTTTCAAAAGATAGTATTATCAAATCGGATCTCATCAATCTTCCAAAAATAGGTTATTATAACCAATGGATGGTTGGGCGCAATTATAAAATGAAATTAACTCGTTCTACTGTTCCTTTTTCAGAAAGTACAATTTCTTTCAAATTGGTTACCATTAAAGATGCGACATCAAGAGCAACTAGAAATTTCAATGTAACAAACCCTTCTAAAATATCAAGCATCATATCTGTTTCTAAAAATGCTGAAAGTTTAAATGAAGCAGTAGATTTATTGAATAACTCCATTCAGGTTCTAATAGAAAACGAGCTATCAGAAAGAAATCTGTCTGCCTTCAAAACACGTAAGTATTTACAAGAAAGAATTGCAGCTGTAAAACTTAAGCTAGATAGTGCAACTGATAATCTACAAGAACTACAGAAAAGAACAGGAGTTTATAATTTTGATACTAAAAAAGGAGAGCTTTTAGGAAAATTGACATCTCTAGACAAAGAACGTGTACTTGTTGAAGAAAGAATAAATGCTTTACATAGATTAATGCCTAAAAAATCGAGTAGTGTTGATAATTTGATAGCACTTAATATTGCGGGGCTCGATGTTTCTTATTACATGACAAATGTTGATCAATTGGATAATCTTGAAAATCAAAGAGAACAGATGTTGAAGGTTTTTAAACCGAATACTGATGAAATTAGAGAAATTGATCGTCAATTAGCTAAAACAAGAAACAATATTTCAAACGTTGTCAATGCTCATCTGCAAAAACTGAATACAGATTTATCCATGATTAATGGTAAGTTGGCAGAATCAGAGTTTAAGGCAAAAGATTTACCTTATGAAGAAATTGAATTCGTTGAAGCAAACCGTGGATTCGAAATAAATAGTACAATGTATTCAACCTTAATTAATCAGTTGAATACTACTGATTTGTCTTTGGCGTCTATTGTTTCTGATATCACAATTATAGATCCTGCTAAAAATCAGGGTCAAGGTTCTATTTACCCAAATCCGCAGCGCAATTATTTAATCGCCTTAGGTATTGGTTTACTGATCCCTTTAGTATATGTTGTAATTAAAGAATTACTAGATTTTAAAGTGCGCGTTTTGAAAGACATTACAAGTCGTACAAGTATTCCGATTATAGGATTAGTTGGGCCTTTAGGAGATAACTCTCCATTGGTTGTTATCAATAATCCAAAATCAGGTATTTCAGAATCGTTCAGATCTATTCGTTCAAACCTGAAATATTTATATAAGAATCCGGCTCTTAATGAACAGAATAAAACAATTTTGGTGACATCGTTTATCGGAGGAGAAGGTAAAACTTTCAATGCGATGAATATTGCAAGTTCTTTAGGGTCTATGGATAAAAAAACAGTATTGATTGGATTAGATTTGCGTAAACCGAAAATTTTTGACGATTTTAACATCAACAATAAAATTGGGGTTACAGATTATGTTGCAGGAGATTTAGATGTGAATAATATTACTCAACGTACCATTTTACCCAACTTGGATATTATTACAGCAGGACCAATTCCTCCAAATCCATCAGAGTTGATTTTAAGTAAAAGAATGGATCAATTGTTTACAGAATTGAAAGAGAAATACGAATATGTCATTATAGATTCTCCTCCTATTGGATTAGTAACAGATTCGTATGATTTGATGCGTTATGCAGACTGTACTTTATATGTAACACGCTATAATTACTCAGAGAAAAACTTTATCAATGCTATCTCGAATAAATACGATGAGGGCGAGGTGTCAAATGTTGGAATTATATTCAATGATTTCCAAATCAAAACAGGTTACGGTTATGGCTATGGCTATGGCTACGGTTATGGTTATGGCTACGGTTATGGCTACGGTTATGGTTATTTTGCAGGAGATGAGAATTTTGACAATTCATCTTTCGGAAAAATGAAACGATTGGCTTCTCGAATTAAAAGTAAATTCTTTTAATTGAAATGTTAATAAAGCACATATTTGATTATATACTTGCATTAATCCTACTAATTTTTTTAGTGGGATTAATTGTTTTGTTGATGATCATAAGTTCTTTTGAAACGAAACAATTGGGGCTTTTTACACAAAATAGAGTGGGCAGGAAAGGAAAGTTATTCAAGATATATAAAATACGAACAATTAAAGGAACCTCGAAATCAACAATCACGACAAATCAACATCAAGTAACCAAAATTGGAAAAATTCTTAGGGAGTATAAATTAGACGAATTACCTCAATTAGTCAATATCTTAAAAGGAGAGATGAGCTTTGTGGGGCCGCGTCCAGATGTAGAAGGGTATGCTGACAAATTAGTTGGAGAAGATAGAATTATGCTTAATGTAAAGCCAGGGATCACTGGCCCCGCCCAATTAAAATACAGGAATGAAGAAGATATTTTATCGAAAGTAAAAGACCCTATTATGTATAATGATACTGTGCTATGGCCGGATAAAGTCAGAATAAATATAGAGTATGTTAAAAATTGGAGTTTCAAAAAAGACCTGGTTTATATGTTCAAAACGATAATTAAAAATAAAAGAGAAGCTTAAAATTAGCTTCTCTTTTATTTTTGAACATATTTTTATTTCTAAACTTGAATAACACCTAGATTGAATTGTTTTTCAATCGGAGCATGATTGGCAGCTTCAATTCCCATCGAAATCCATTTTCGTGTATCCAATGGATCAATAATTCCATCTGTCCACAATCTTGCCGCAGCATAATACGGACTTGTTTCATCATTGTATTTTGCTATAATTTCATCCAAAAGCTCTTGTTTTTTCACTTCATCAACTTCAACTCCTTGTGCTTTTAAAGTGGCTTCTTTAATTTGTAATAAAACTTTTGCTGCTTGTTCTCCTCCCATAACCGCTAATTGCGCAGATGGCCAAGCAACAATCAATCGTGGATCATAAGCCTTTCCACACATGGCATAATTTCCGGCACCATAAGAATTTCCTACAACAATTGTAAATTTAGGTACAACAGAATTAGAAACAGCATTTACCATTTTAGCACCATCTTTGATGATTCCTCCATGCTCAGATTTAGATCCAACCATAAATCCGGTTACATCTTGCAAGAAGACCAATGGAATTTTCTTTTGATTACAGTTTGCAATAAAACGGGTAGCTTTATCGGCAGAATCAGAATAAATTACACCGCCAAATTGCATTCCGTCTTTCTTCGATTTTACAATTTTACGCTGATTGGCTACTATTCCTACAGCCCATCCGTCAATACGTGCATAGGTACAGATGATTGATTTTCCATAATCAGGTTTGTATTCATCCAATTCAGAGTGATCAACAAGTCTGTTAATAATATCATACATATCATATTGCTCAGCACGGGAAGCTGGCAAAATTCCATAAATTTCGTTTTCGTCTAAAGTAGGTTTTGCAGATGCGATACGATTAAATCCTGCTTTCTCGTAATCCCCGATCTTACCAACAATAGATTTTATTCTGTCTAACGCATCTTTATCATCCTTTGCTTTATAATCAGTCACACCAGATATTTCGCAATGTGTTGTTGCTCCGCCTAAAGTTTCATTATCGATATCTTCTCCAATGGCAGCTTTTACCAAATAACTTCCGGCTAGGAAAATAGAGCCTGTTTTATCTACAATCATCGCTTCGTCGCTCATAATTGGTAAATAAGCACCGCCGGCAACACAACTTCCCATTACAGCAGAAATTTGAGTAATTCCCATCGAAGACATCATCGCATTATTTCGGAAAATGCGACCAAAGTTTTCTTTGTCAGGAAAAATTTCATCTTGCATAGGTAAATAAACGCCTGCACTATCTACCAAATAAATAATTGGTAATCTGTTTTCCATTGCAATTTCCTGTGCACGTAAATTCTTTTTTCCTGTAATCGGAAACCAGGCTCCGGCCTTTACTGTAGCGTCATTCGCAACGACAATACATTGTTTTCCGGAAATATATCCTATTTTTACAACAACTCCTCCGGAAGGGCATCCGCCATGTTCTTTGTACATTTCATCTCCCGTTAAAGCCCCAATTTCTAAGCTAGGTTTTTTATCGTCAAAAAGATAATCGATACGTTCTCTTGCTGACATTTTTCCTTTGCTATGTAGAGCATCTATTCTTTTCTGGCCTCCGCCAAGGTAAACTTCGTTCAGTTTTTGGCGCAGTTTTGAAAGTAATAATTTATTATGATCCTCTCTTTTATTAAAAGTTAAATCCATTGTGGTTTTCTGTTTGTTTACAGCCCTAAACTAATGAATTTTATCGAATTCTTAAAATGAATTTTAATACTTAAGGAGTAATGAATACAAAGCTCTTACAGTGTGATTGTAATTGAGGAAAGAAATTGAGAAAATCATTTTCGAGATGTGAATAATTTTTTTCGAATACCGGAATTATTTCATGCAGATTGTTTTGAAATTTTGTTCGGCTTCCAATTCCCTTCAAGGTTTTTTGAACACCTTCTATGGTCGAATAATTCTCAAACCAATCATATTTTAACAAATAAAAAATGGTTTCCTGAAGTTTTTTTGGAAATGAATCGTAATTGATGTTAAAAAGTTGATAACAAGCTGATTTAAATTGTTCAAAAGAAGTTTCGGAAAAATCATTCCAATATTTAATTAAAAAATAATCATAAATCACATCAATGATGATGGGCGCAAATTTATGTTGCGTATCGTGAAAATAACTCGAACTTTGTTTGACAATATCATGAGAGTCGGTAAATGTATCAATTGTACGATGAAGCAAAATTCCTTTTTGAATTTCATCATCATAACTAAGGTATTGCTTTCCTTTTACGATTTCTCCAAGCAGATTTCCTATTTGAAGAGAATGATTTCCGAAAGATAAATATTGGTGCGCGACAAAGTTCATATGGGAATTGTTGATGATTAAAGATACATTATTTTTTGTTGTCTTCTATAAAGTTGGAGATCACGTAAACATCAACAATTCTATTGCTTTTATTTTTGATTTAAGTGTTCAATTTTTTCTTGAAGAATAGGGTAGTGCTCTATCATCATATCTTTAATATTTCGATCTAAACTTAATGCATTACTCAATGCTTCGTTTCCTAATTGATCTTGATCAGTTAAATAATAAACATTACTCAATTGATAGAAAAATTCTGCTCGGTTGAAGTTTTTCAAGGCACCGCTAATTATGACTGCTATGGCTTGTTCATATTCTCCAATAGCAATCAGCGTTTCAATATAGGCGAACCATGTGTTGAAAACTAAAGGCTTTAGCTCAACTAATCTGGAAAGACTTTTTATGGCTTCTTCAAACTTCATTTGTTTCAAGAAATAATAAGTCGAATTTGTATAATATTCTGCATTATCTTCATTCAATTCTAATGCGCGTTGAATGTAATATTCCGCTTCCTCTAAATTACCCATTTTATCATATAAAGCTGCAGACTTTGCCCAAACTTTATCCAGTTGAGGATCTTCTTTTATCGCAATATGATAGGCTTTTAATGCCTTTTGAGGTTTTTCCAGCTTTTCGTACAATTCACCAATTTTAAGATGGGTTACAGCAGGAGAGTCATCATATTCTAATGTTTCTTCTAATGTTTCTATCGCCTGGTTGTATTCACCTAATTCTTCCAAAGAAGCAGCCTTGTTTGCATGTCCCGCAATAGAATTAGGATTGATGGCGATAACATAATCCAATGCATTGATAGCTTCTGCATACATTTTTTTGTAATTGTATAATAAGCCAAGTTGTAACCAGGCTACTTCAGAATAAGGATTATCATCAATAAAATCTTTCAAAAAAGCAATACAATCATCCGGATTATGGATTTCCTCATAACATTGAATAATAGAATAAAAAGAATAATCATTTTCTGGATTAAATTTTACAGCTTTTTTAAAAGCAATCAAGGCTGAATGAACTTCATCCAAATTCAAATATTCGTTCCCAATACAATTACAGATAAAATCTGTTTCTTCATCATCTATCAACAAGGCTTCTTCGTAAAAGCCGATTGCTTTTCGAGGCATATTTTTCATTCCCCAAAAACGAGCCTGAACAAGTAAGTAATCCAGTTCATTGGATGCTAAATCTTTTAACTCTTGAATTAATTTTGCTGAACGTTTCAATTCGTTAATAGAAAGAAAATATTCAACTTTCTTAATTTTGATATCAATGTTATCAGGGTGCATTTTTTCAGCAAAATCTAAGGCACGTTTTGCATATTCACTATCGTTTACCTCAATATAGAATTCAATAATTTCGACCAAATCCTCTGAATCGTAATATTTATATTCACGATTGTCAAGCATTTGTTCGAAAGCTTCAATCAGTTCGTTGTTAAAAAAATCTTCGTCCATAGTATCAGACTAATTTACAAAATAAAATGTGCAAAAATCCTAACGAATTGTTAGAGTTTTGCACATTTATTAAACAATTAAAATTGATTATATTAGATGATATTTTTGATGCTTTCGATCATTTTATCAGCCAATTTATTTGCATTTTCTTCAGAAGTACTTTCAGTATAAATACGAATAATTGGTTCTGTGTTAGATTTTCTCAAGTGAACCCATTCGGTTGGGAAATCAATTTTTACACCATCAACTGTATTGATTTGTTCGTTTTTATAGATGTCTTGAATTTTCACTAACAATTCGTCTACATTAATTTCCGGAGTCAATTCGATCTTTTTCTTAGCCATAAAATAAGCCGGATAAGAAGCTCTCAATTCAGAAACAGTAATATTTTGTTCAGCTAAATGAGTTAGGAATAAGGCAATTCCTACTAAAGAATCTCTACCATAATGCAATTCCGGGTAAATTATTCCGCCATTTCCTTCTCCTCCAATTTTTGCATCGGTATTCTTCATTTCAACGACAACATTCACTTCTCCTACAGCAGAAGGGACATATTTTTGTCCATATTTTTCTGTGATATCACACAAAGCACGAGAAGAAGATAAATTAGAAACCGTAGCAGAAGGTGTTTTTGATAAAACATAATCAGCCACAGCAACTAAAGTGTATTCTTCACCAAACATTTCGCCTTTCTCATCGATAATTGCTAAACGATCAACATCCGGATCAACAACGATTCCGAAATCTGCTTGTTCATCAATCACCTTTTTACAAATATCTCCTAAATGTTCTTTTAAAGGTTCCGGATTATGAGGAAAATGTCCATTTGGTTCGCAATACATATCGTAATGAATGACACCCAAACGTTGTAATAATTTTGGAATGGCAATTCCTCCGGTTGAATTAACCGCATCGATGGCAACCTTGAAATTTTTATTTTGAATTGCTTTAGCATTAACTAGTGGTAAAGCCAAAATTTTCTCAATATGTAAATCAATGGCATCATCAAAAGTTTCATAAGATCCTAAATCATCAACTTCAGCAAATGTATAATCATCTTTGTCTGCAAAAGCTAAAATTTGCGCGCCGTCTTCTGCAGAAACAAACTCTCCTTTTGCATTTAATAATTTCAAAGCATTCCATTCTTTTGGATTATGAGAAGCGGTTAAAATAATACCTCCGTCTGCATGCAAATGTGTTACCATAACTTCTACGGTTGGGGTTGTAGATAAACCCAGATCGACAACATGAATTCCTAATCCTTGTAAAGTTGAACAGACTAATTGAGAAACCATTTGTCCGGAAATCCGGGCATCACGGCCAATAATTACTTTATAATCTGATTGATTTGATTGCTTTTTTAACCATGTTCCGTATGCAGCAGCAAATTTTACAGCATCAATTGGCGTTAAATTATCTCCTGGTTTACCCCCGATAGTTCCGCGAAAACCTGAAATTGATTTAATTAGAGACATAAATTTTATTTTTTTATAGTAGACAAATTTACAAAATCCAAAAACTTTTCTTATCTTTTTGGAACGATTTTAGTTAAGATTTGCTTAACAATTTATACAACCATAAAAAATATTATTAATTATGATGACAACTTCATTTATTATGCTAGGTATTACGGGCGTTTGGAGCTTCTTGGTGTACCTTGTGTTCGGTTTGATTTGTGCAGGAATTGCTAAAGCCATTATGCCGGGAAAAGATCCGGGAGGATTTTGGGTTACAGCATTAATTGGTATTGTTGGGGCTTATTTAGGAGCTTATATGCGTACAATTTTAGGAATTTCTCATGACGGAGAAGTTAGTTTCTTCAGTCCGCTTGATTGGATTTTCTCAATTTTAGGGGCTCTAATTCTATTGTTTATTTGGAAAAAATTATTGGCTCCGATGTTCAATAAATAGACTATTAAATTCAAGTATAAAAAAAATCCTTTATCAAAACTGATAAAGGATTTTTTTTATACGAAAGTCTGTTTATAGTGGAAGAATTGCTTTTTCATATTTCTGATTAATCATGATTGCAGAAGCTTCATAAAATGCGATAAAACCACAAACAATACCAACCCAACCCGCAAAATGTAAAATTCCTTCATCTTCTGTAAAATTAGCTGCAGCTAATAAAAAGAATAAAAATGTTAATGAGCTAAACAGTAATTTTCCGACTAAATTACCTTTTAAGGTTTGCAGGAAATTGATGAAGGTAAATAATCCCCACATTCCTAAATAACATCCCATGGCGTTTCCGTCCGGTTTTTCTACACCGAACATAGGTGCTAACCAGGTAAAAACGAGTGTCAACCAAAATGCTCCATAGGACATAAATGCAATGCTTCCAAAGTTGTTTCCTTTTTTCCATTCCATAACTCCTGCAATAAATTGAGCTCCGCCACCAAAAAAAACACCCATTCCCATAATCATACTATTAATAGGAAAGAAGCCTGCATTGTGGATATTTAATAAAATTGTAGTCATTGCAAATCCAAATAAACCCAGTGGCCCTGGATTCGCAGTTTCATCTTTAATTGAGTAAATATTATTCATATGTATTATTATTTAAAGACAATAATAATCTGAAAATAATAAATAAAAAACAATTTATTCAATAAAAGTGTAATTAGTACACTATTAAAGTATTTTTAATTGAATATATACATGATTAAGAATAAATTATTAGAAAATAAAAAAAGTCCGTTAATAATTAATAACGGACTTTTTAAAATTGAATGATATCGAAATTATTTCTTTTTATTCTTTTGTTGTTGCTCTTGCATTTCTTGTGCTTGTTTCATCATCTCTTGCATACGAGTTGCAAACTTACCTTGTTTTTTAGGTTTCGTTTTATTTGTCTCGATAATTTGATGAATTTTCGCTTCATGGATCATGTATTTCTTAATATACAATACAATAAAAATATTAATTGCATTGGATACTAAATAATACCACGATAAACCAGAGGCATAATTATTAAGGAATACAAAGAAGAAAACCGGCATAACATACATCATATACTTCATGAACTGCATATTCGGCATTCCTTCTTGTTGTGGCAATTGGAAGTTATCCATTGATCCTGAAACTTTAAAATAAATCATCATTGCAACGATATACAATAAAGCAAACACACTTAAGTGTCCGTTAAGGAATGGTACCCATTCCGGTAATTTGATTAAATCATCAAAAGCCGTTAAATCGTCTACAAACCAAAAAGGAACACCTCTTAAGTCGATTAAGTTCGGGAAGAAACGGAACAACGCATAGAAAATAGGGATTTGTAATAACGCCGGTAAACATCCTGCTAATGGATTAATACCTGCATTACGATAAATTGCCATTGTTTCTTGTTGTTTCTTCATCGCATCCTTTGGATCCTTGTATTTTTCATTGATTTCATTCAATTCTGGACGAACAACTTTCATCAAGGCAGATTGGCGGTATTGTTTGTACATAATTGGAGATAAAACCAATTTTACTACAATTGTCATCAAGAAGATAACCCATCCGTATGTAATTCCGACAGAAGCCAACCATTTGAAAATATTCAGGAAGAAATATTTATTCAACCAACCAAATAATCCCCAACCAAAGTCAATTAAGTTTTGGAATCCTTTGTCGTTGTAATCTTTCAACATTTTATAATCCAATGGAATAAAATCCCATGTGAATTTCGAGTTGATTTCACTGTTTTTTAAATCTAACTGAGAATTTAAGTGGTAGTGTTTGCTATACGTTAAATCTTCTTTCTCCGAATTTTTAGAACCTCCTTTTGTGTTCTTAAACCCTTCGTCATTTGATAAAACAGTAGCGAAGAATTGTTGTTTATTGGCAACCCAAGAAATCGCTTCTTCTTTCTCTTCCCATTCGTCCGCACCAAATAATTCGTATTCAATGTCCTTGTTTCCTTTGAACTGAAAATAAGTATGAGACCAATATTTTTCTTGATCTTTCCCTTTTTCTGTACTGAAACCGTCCATTGTCCACGCCAAATCGACTTTGTTATCTGATGTAATATTAGATAAACCTTGTGTTTTTATTTCAAAATCGATTCCGTATGAATCTCCTAACGTATAGATGTATTGAATCTGACTATTTTGAGCATTCGCTGTAAATGTTACAATTGTATTGTTCGCATTTTTTTGTACTTGAGGGACAAATATTAAATCCGAAACATTCAAAACAGTGCCTTGTTTTGTTTTGAATGATAAATTGAATGTACTCGATCCGTCTTTTACTAAATGTAAAGGATCTTTGTGTCCGTCTTTTTTGTCATTATAAGCTGTATATCCGATGACTTGTACATCAGAAATTTGGGCTCCTTTTGGTGAAAAAGTGACCTTTAATTTATCATTACTAACTTCGACATCTTTTGCTAATGTAGGATCTACAGTTTGAAAAGCTTGTGTTGTAGCTATTTTATTTAATTGTTCCTGTTTTTTCGCTTGCTCTTGTTTCTGAACTAATTCTTTTTTCTGAGCTTCGATTTGTTCTTCCGAAGGTCTGTTAAGAAAATAGAATACGCCAAAAAGAATTGCAATTAAAATAAAACCAATCGTTTGGTTAAAATCAAATTTTTTCTCTTGTTGCATTTAATAAATCATTTTGTTTATTCAATAAAGCTGCCTCGATAAAACTTATAAATAAAGGATGTGGCGAAGCAACTGTACTCTTGTATTCCGGATGGAATTGTACACCGATATAAAACGGGTGTTGATTATGTTCTAAAATTTCGACTAACTCTGTTTCTGGATTTTTCCCCACCGGAATAAAATTGTGTTCAACAAATTCGTTGTAAAAATCATTGTTGAATTCATATCTATGACGATGACGCTCTAAGATTTCTGTTGTATTGTAAATTTTCTCAATTTTTGTATTTGGAGTTAAATTACATTTCCAGTTCCCTAAACGCATTGTTCCACCTTTATCTGATACATCTTTTTGATCTTCCATCAAACTGATAACAGGATAAGGCGTTGTTAAATCCATTTCTGCTGAATCTGCTTTTTCGTAACCTAAAACATTACGAGCAAATTCAATTGCCATAATTTGCATTCCCAAACAAATTCCTAAAGTTGGAATATTATTTCTTCGTGCATAATTTGCTGCAATTATTTTACCTAAAATTCCACGATCTCCAAAACCTGGAGCAATTAAAACTCCTGAAACTCCTTTCAGTTGCTCGCCAACATTATCTTCTGTAATATCTCCAGAATATACCCAACGAACTTTTACATTCGTTTCGCATGTTGCAGCAGCATGTGTAAATGCTTCTGTAATAGATTTATAAGAATCATGTAACGAAACATATTTACCAACTAAAGCAATTTCTATTTCGTTTTTAGGATTTTTATGATTTGATAAGAATTTATTCCAAACGGTGAAATTTGGTTCTTGATCAGTTGGCAAATCTAAGCCTTTTAAAACAACTTCGTCAAAATTTTGTTCATGTAATAAGAATGGAACTTCATAAATTGTATCCGCATCCATACATTCGATCACATTTTCTTTGCGAACATTGCAGAATAAAGCTAATTTATTTTTAACATCTTTTGGCAGATGATGTTCAGTTCGAGTCACCAAAACATTGGCATGAATACCATTTTCCATTAATGTACGAACAGAATGTTGAGTAGGTTTTGTTTTTAATTCACCAGACGCAGCCAAATAAGGGACTAAAGTTAAGTGAATAACCAACGAATTGTGTTCGCCTAATTCCCAAGTCAACTGGCGGATTGTTTCGATATATGGTAAAGATTCGATATCTCCCACTGTACCTCCAATTTCGGTAATAATGATATCATAATCGCCTGTATTACCTAATAATTTGATACGGCGTTTGATTTCGTTTGTGATATGTGGAACAACTTGTACGGTTTTTCCTAAATAATCTCCACGACGTTCTTTTTCTATAACTGTTTGGTAAATACGACCTGTAGTAACTGAATTAGCACGAGATGTAGCACGGTTTAAGAAGCGCTCATAATGTCCTAAATCTAAATCGGTCTCGGCACCATCTTCCGTTACGTAACATTCTCCGTGCTCGTATGGATTAAGTGTTCCTGGGTCTACATTAATATAGGGATCTAATTTTTGAATTGTCACTCTATATCCTCTTGCTTCTAATAGCATTCCTAATGATGATGCTACGATTCCTTTTCCTAACGACGATGTTACTCCTCCGGTAACGAAAATGTACTTTGGTGCTTTGTTTGTTTCCATTGAATCTTTAAATCAATGGTTGCAAATTTATGAATAATTTATGGGGTAAAAAAAAGTGAAGGGTAATTTTAGAGAATAAAAATAGGCAAGCGATCTACATCACACCGCTACGACCGTATACCTTTGCTACGTTCCCGTCCTGGAGGATTCAACAGGAGCTGGTTGTGTAGGACTTGCCTGATGCAAAGGTAAGAAAGTTTTAATAAAATAAAAGTGTTTATTGAAAAAACTTTCTTGCTGATTAGGTCGGGTTAAATTAATGAATTGATTTACAACTGAAAATTAGAACTAAAAAAATAATTGATATTGTAAAAAGTAGCTGAAGAAAGGAATTTATGAAGATAAATTCCTTTTTAAATCATACAATTTAATAGAGAAAGAATTACGAGATATAATTATCTTTGCAGAATGATTAGTTTTAATAAAATTTTCAAAAGCTCTTTGGTGCTTATGGCAATAACATTAGCCTTGTTTTTTGCACTTTACTTTTATTTTTCATTAAACGGAACAGTTTCTGTAAAAGATTATTATACCTACAGCTTTATGATCTGCTGTTTTGTAGTTTTACCTTTGTATGCGTTGTATTGTTTCTTTACAATTTTCAATTTATCGAAAGTAAAAGCAAAACATCATCAATCATCAGAAGACTTAATGACATTTAAAGAAGGTTTTAAGGTAGGTTTCTATACTATTTTCTTTGCAGGGATTATGAGTTTGATTGTTATTTTTGTATTCTTTAATACTTATGGAGAATGGGCGCAAGACAGTTTGAAACAAGGTCTATTAGATACATTTACATCGAATATGTCTGATCCTAAAGTCGCAAAAGATATCGAAACATTTAGAAATTCGGACGATTATAAAACACTTAATTTATTTACAGTGAAAAATTTCTTCGGATTATTCTCAATTTTCTTATCTTTCTACATCGCAATTTCGGCGATGTTTTCACAATTCTTAAAAAAACGTGTTTTTTAACATATGGATATTTCAGTTGTTATTCCTTTATTGAATGAACAGGATTCCTTAGAGGAATTATTCTACAGAATCAAAAAAGTATGTGAACAGAATGATTTTACATTCGAAGTCATTTTCGTTGATGACGGAAGTACAGATGATTCGTGGCAGATTATAGAATATATTGCCAACTTCAATCCTGAAGTAAAAGGAATTAAATTCCGAAAAAACTATGGTAAATCACCTGCATTGAGCGCTGCTTTCAAAGAAGTGAAGGGAGATGTTGTCATTACAATGGATGCTGATTTACAGGATTTTCCTGAGGAAATTCCTTCGTTATATAAAATGTTGAAAAATCAAAAGGCAGACATTGTTTCCGGTTGGAAAGAGAATCGTCAGGACAATAAATTGACAAAAAACCTTCCTTCGAAACTATTCAATGGTGTAGCAAGAAAAACATCCGGCGTTAAATTGCATGATTTTAACTGTGGATTAAAAGCTTACCGTTGGGAAGTGACCCAAAACATTGAATTGTATGGAGATATGCACCGTTATATTCCTGTATTGGCTAAAAATGCCGGATATTCGAAAATTATAGAGAAGAAAGTAAAACATCAGGCACGTAAATATGGTGTTTCAAAATTTGGTGCAAATCGTTTTGTAAATGGTTTCTTGGATTTGATCACACTTTTCTTTACTTCGAAATTTGGAAATAAACCCATGCATATTTTTGGGTTGCTAGGAACTTTAATGTTTATCTTAGGACTTTTATCTTCCTTTTATATCGGAATCGAAAAACTATATAAAGTTTACATTTCGCATACACCGGCTAAATTAATTACAGATAGTCCTTACTTTTATATCTCATTAGTTTTCATGGTTTTAGGGACTCAGTTATTTTTGGCGGGATTTTTGGGCGAATTAATCGTTCGCAATAACAGAGAAAAACAATTGTATTTAGTTCAGAAACAATTGAATTTAAACTAATAAGAAAAAAACCAACTACTATGAGAAAAATTATTTTGTTAACACTTTTAGGAGTAGCTGCTACATCTTGTTCATCGTCTATTGATGGGGAAGGAGCTGCGACTGCTCAGAAAGAATATACGGCAGATAATATAAAAGATCTGAATGTTTCGTGTAATTGTAATGTCATTTTAGTTCCGGGAAACAAGTCGGGGATTAAGATAGAATCGCATCAAAATATTATTGATAATTTAGAAGTTGAAGCAAAAAACAACGCTGTTTCAATCAAAGAAAAATCGAATGTTGATCAATACAGTGCTTATGATCTTTATGTGTATGTTACTCGCGATTTAGAAAAAATCAGTGTAGCTAAGCAAACATCACTTACAACTTCAGGAACATTAAATGTGGATGAATTGGAAATGAATGCGAAAGATCAAACAAGAATCAACCAAACGTTTTTAATTACCAATAACTTTAATTTGAAAGCAGAAGATCAATCGAATATCATGTTAGAAGGAACTGCAGGGACGATGAAAGTAAAAGCTTACGGAGAAGCTAAATTGAATTTATTCAAATATGAAGTGAACGAAGCTAATTTTACAACAGATGATAATGCATTATTAGATATTAATGCTCGTCAAACGTTATATGGTTCGGCAAAAGGAAATTCAATTGTAAATTTTATGGGTGACCCTAACAAGGATACTAAAATTGCCGATCGCGCTCAAGTAATAAAAAAATAATAGACAAGAAAAATGATTTCAAGTTTAGACAATGCTAAATTATGGCTTTCTGACGCTTATGATGCGGAAACAAGAAAAGCTGTTCAAGATTTAATTGATCATAATCCAACGGAACTAGACGATTCTTTTTACAAAAACTTAGAGTTTGGTACAGGAGGAATGCGTGGAATAATGGGGGTAGGAACAAATCGCTTAAACAAATACACGCTTGGTGCAGCAACACAGGGTTTAGCAAATTATATCAATCAACAATTTCCATCGAAAGAGAAAAAAGTGGCAATTGCATATGATGTTCGTCACAATTCAGATACGTTTGCTAAAATGGTGGCAGATGTTTTAACAGCGAACGGGATTCATGTTTATTTATTTGAATCTTTCCGTCCAACGCCAGAATTGTCGTTTACAGTTCGTCATTTAGGTTGTGATGCTGGAATTGTTTTGACTGCTTCTCATAATCCTCCAATTTACAACGGCTACAAAGTTTATTGGAATGATGGAGCGCAAATTGTTCCACCACAAGATGGAGAAATTATCAACGAAGTAAATCATGTAAAAGTTGAAGAAATCAAATTTCAAGGAAATGATGAATTATTAACATACATCGGAAAAGAAATTGATGAAGCTTTTATTAAAGCATGTGTAGAGAACGGAAGTTTTACTCAGGAAGGAAAAAAAGACATCAAAATTGTTTTTACTTCTATTCACGGAACTTCTGTTGCAATTACGCCAAAAGCTTTTGAGAAAGCTGGTTTTACACAAGTTTATCAGGTTGCTGAACAAGCAATTCCAAGTGGTGATTTTCCTACAGTAAAATCACCAAATCCAGAAGAGCCGGAAGCGTTGGTTATGGCAGTTGCTTTAGCAAACGAAATTGGCGCTGATGTTGTAATTGGAACAGATCCTGATGCGGATCGTGTAGGTGTTGCAACGCGTAACAACGAAGGTGAAATTGTTTTGTTAAATGGGAACCAAATGAATACTGTTTTGGCCTACTATTTATTAGAAAAATGGCAAGAAGCGGGTAAATTAGTTGGAAAAGAATTCATCGGTTCGACAATTGTTACCTCTGATATTTTCTATGATATTGCGGCGAAATTCAATGTTGATTGTAAAGTCGGCTTAACAGGTTTCAAATGGATTGCAGATATGATTCGTAAATTCGAAGGCAAAGAAAGTTTTGTTGGAGGGGGAGAAGAATCATTCGGATTTATGGTTGGGGATTTTATCCGCGATAAAGATTCTGTTACAACAGCATTATTGGTTTCTGAAATTGCTGCTGTCCAAAAAGCGAAAGGAAGTTCATTATACAATAAACTAACAGAAATCTATCTTGAATTAGGAAAAGCTTATCAAGAAGATTTGATTAATATTGTAAAACCTGGTAAAGAAGGAGCAGAGTTGATCGCGCAAATGATGGTTGATTTCCGTACAAATTCTCCCAAACAATTAGCAGGATCTAAAGTTGTTCGTGTAAAAGATTTTCAGACTTCTGTTGACAAAGATTTAGTTTCCGGTGAAGAAAAAACAATCGATGTGCCTCAATCCAATGTATTAATTTTTTATACAGAAGATGGAAGTAAAGTCGCTTGCCGTCCTTCAGGAACAGAACCGAAAATTAAGTATTATTTTTCGGTGAATGCACCAATCTCGAATAAGGAAGATTATCCGAGAATTCAACAGCAATTATTAACGAAAATCGATTCGTTGAAAGAAGATTTTAGTAAATAATCATTTAAAATTATACATATAAAAAGGCGGTCAATTGACCGCCTTTTTATATGTATGTAAGTGTATTTTTAGAAAAACATTAAAAATAGATAGTAAAAACCTGTGGCAATAAGTGCAGAAACAGGAATCGTTAATATCCAAGCCCATAATAAACTAATGGTCACTCCCCATCGTACTGCAGAAACTCTTTTTACCATCCCTACACCAATAATAGATCCTGTAATGACGTGTGTTGTAGAAACAGGCATTTTGATGTGTTCTGTAAAGAATAACGTAATAGCAGATGCGGTCTGAGCGGTAAAACCTTCGATAGGCGTGATTTTTGTAATCTTATTTCCCATTGTTTTCAAGATTTTCATTCCACCTCCTAACGTTCCCAATGCAATTGCTGAGAAACACATAATCGGAACCCAATCGTGAATGTCAGTACTACTGGATGTAATAAACCAGTTTTTCCAGTCGAAAACATCGTTCAAAACCCATTCACTCATATCTGTATTTACAATGGCTTGTTGATTAGCCAATAAAGCAAATGTTATTACCCCCATTACTTTTTGAGAATCATTCAAACCGTGTCCGATACTTAACAGAGCTGAAGAAACAAGCTGTAACTTTTTGAACCAAGAATCCGCTTTATGAGGTTTTATATTTCTGCACAGGTTTAATGTAATGATGTAAATCACATTTCCAGCAATAAGTCCTATAACGGGTGCAACGAGTATAAATGCAACAATTGTTAGGATAATTGTATTGTTGATAGCTGAAAAATTATAGCCGGTTGCAGCAAGTGCCCCACCAGCCAAGCCACCAATCAAAGTGTGAGAAGAGGAAGAGGGAATTCCCAATTTCCATGTTAGCAGATTCCATGTAATCGCTGCAGAAAGTGCTGCCATTACAACAATTGAAGGATTAGAGCCAAATGCGACGACAACATCTTCTTTAATAATTTTGGCAATAGTGTCTGCAACTCCAAATTCTCCAATGATAAATTTAGCAATAAAAAAAGCAACAAAATTGAAAAAAGCAGCCCATATAACTGCTTGAATTGGAGTTAAAACTTTTGTTGTGACAACAGTTGCAATAGAGTTTGCGGCATCATGAAAACCATTTAGAAAATCGAATAAAATGGCTAAGCCGATAATGATAAATAATACGGTTAATTGCATTGCGCAAATTTAAAAATTTATTAAACTTATTATTTATCAATTTCAAAAATTATTTAAAAAATAAAAAAGGAGCTAATTAAGCTCCTTTTACTGTATATATTTTATATAAATAATGTGACAACGTAATAGATTAATGCAGCTAATATTGCCGAAACAGGAATGGTAAGAACCCATGCCCAAAGTAAACTAATGGTTATTCCCCAACGAACTGCTGAAACACGTTTCGTTAAGCCTACACCGATAATAGATCCTGTAATTGTGTGTGTTGTAGAAACCGGAATTCCGAAATGTTCAGAAATATAAAGTGTCATAGCTCCCGAAGTTTCTGCCACTACACCTTCTAATGGTGTTACTTTTGTAATTTTAGAACCCATTGTTTTGATGATTTTCCAACCACCACCCATTGTACCTAAAGCGATAACAATAAATGATGTGATAGGTACCCATCCCCAATGAGCAACAAAGTATTGAAATTTATCTTCAGCCTGTACGTATGCAGGATCAAAATCGACATTCATGTGATAGAAAATAACTGCGGCTCCAATGATACCCATTACTTTTTGAGCATCATTCATACCATGACCTAAAGAGAAGAGAGCAGAAGAAACCAATTGTAATTTCTTGAACCACCATTCAGCTTTAGCAGGTTTTGCTTTCTTACAGATATGAAGTGTAATGATTGTCAAAATCGAAGCAATTATCATCCCGATTAAAGGGGCTAATACAATAAACAATACAATTGGAATAACTTTCTTGTAGACAATTACATCTTCTCCACCGGCAGAAAAACCACCTGCATGCGCAAGAGCAGCCCCAATAAATCCTCCGATTAAAGTGTGAGATGATGAAGAAGGGATACCGAATTTCCAAGTTAACAGATTCCAAGAAATAGCAGCAATAATTCCGGCTAAAATTACTTCTAATGTAATGAAGTGCTCATTAACTGACTTTGCAATCGTGTTACCGATCTTAAATTCTCCAATCCAATATACCGAAATAAAATAAGCAGCGAAATTAAATGCTGCAGCCCATAAAACAGCTTGAAAAGGAGTTAAAACTTTTGTTGCCACGATGGTAGCAATAGAGTTTGCAGCATCATGAAAACCATTGATATAATCAAAAACAAAAGCCAATAAGATAATCGTAATCAATAAAATTCCTGGCGT
The DNA here is from genome assembly GCF_000382425.1 of Empedobacter brevis NBRC 14943 = ATCC 43319. GTDB lineage: Bacteria > Bacteroidota > Bacteroidia > Flavobacteriales > Weeksellaceae > Empedobacter > Empedobacter brevis. The sequence goes on along the minus strand of NZ_KB908292.1, from coordinate 65,623 downwards.
AGACGATAACATACTCGAGAACGCTGAAAAAAATTCTGTCATAATCTTTTAGATTAAGTTTTGGTTATGAGTGTTTTACAGCTACAGCCTCCAGTACATTTGCAACACTTTTACACTTGTCTGTTGCAGATTCTAATGATGATAAAACCTCTTTATACTTGATGATGTTTTTAGCATCAGTTTCGTTTTCGAAAATTTCTTGAACTGCTTTGTCAAAAATACGATCCGATTTATTTTCTAATTTATTGATTCGTTCGCATATCTCGTAAATACGATTTACGTTTCTCAAATCTTTTAATTGTTCAATTCCTTCTCCAATTAATTGACAAGCTTCTAAGTTAACAGCTGTAATTTTTCGGATGGATTTTGTGATCTTATCTACTTGATAAATATTGATACGATTTGCTGCTCCATTTAAGTTGTCCGCAACATAATCGATAGACTTCACTAATTGATAAATATCTTCTCTATCAAAAGGCGTAATAAAATTTTTGCTTAATTCTAAATTTGTTTTTTGAGTTAAGTATTCAATCTTACTTTCAATTTTCGAAATTTGAGCGATGTAATCTTCGCGTTCCTCAACTGGTGCATTTACACACTCGTGTAATAATTCAGCTAATTTGATTAAACTTTTTGAAGCTTCCTCGAACAAAGGATAGAATACTTTATCCTTTGGAGTAAATAATTTAAAAAAAGAGTTTACCGACATTTAAATAATGTTTTGAAGTGCAAAATTAATTTTTCTAATGTAAAATTAACATTAAATAAATATTATCCGAATATTTTTATAAAAATAGTCAGTAGTTAAAACAAGATTCAGAATGATTAAAAATATAACGTATAGGGTATAAAAAAACTCCAATAAGTTAAAATTAATAAAAATCATCTGTTTGTAGAATTTGAGTTGGGAATAGATCTAAAGGGGAACAATTTTTATATAACTATTAAAATAGAACTTGATACAAGAGTTTAAAAAGGGTTTATTGATTAATTAATGAATTCTTAGTATCGTTAAATTAAATGCTTTAATGAGTATGTAAAATTAAGCTTATTTTGTTATAAAATTTTATAAATCAATGTAAAATAAATCTATAATTATTTGTTTTTGTATAAATTATTTGTAGTTTTGCATGCCCAAAAAATGGGTTTAATCCAAATTTAAAAGGAAATTTAATTAGTATGCCAACAATTCAACAATTAGTTAGAAAAGGTAGAAAAAAACTAACCAAGAAGAGTAAATCGGCTGCATTGGAATCATGTCCACAACGCCGCGGTGTTTGTACACGTGTTTACACTACAACTCCTAAGAAACCTAACTCAGCAATGCGTAAAGTTGCTCGTGTTAGATTAACAAACGGAAAAGAAGTTAACGCGTACATCGGTGGTGAAGGTCATAATCTTCAAGAGCACTCGATAGTATTGGTTAGAGGTGGTAGAGTTAAAGATTTACCAGGTGTTCGTTACCACATTGTACGTGGAGCGTTAGATACTGCGGGAGTAAACGGACGTACTCAACGTAGAAGTAAGTATGGAGCGAAACGTCCTAAAGATGCTAAAAAATAAATTTAAGGTAAGATGAGAAAGACAAGAGCTAAAAAAAGACCTTTACTTCCAGATCCTAAATTTAATGATCAGTTAGTAACTCGTTTCGTAAACAACTTAATGTACGACGGAAAAAAATCTGTAGCATTCAAAATTTTCTATGATGCGTTAGAAATCGTAGATTCTCGTAAAGAAGATGCAGAAAAAACTTCATTAGACATTTGGAAAGAAGCATTATCTAATGTAATGCCTCACGTAGAAGTACGTTCTCGCCGTGTTGGTGGAGCTACATTCCAAATTCCAATGGAAATTCGTCCGGATCGTAAAATTTCTACAGCAATGAAATGGTTAATCAAATATTCTCGTAACAGAAACGAGAAATCGATGGCTCAAAAATTAGCTGGGGAAATTATTGCAGCTGCTAAAGAAGAAGGATCTGCCGTTAAAAAACGTCAAGATACTCACAAAATGGCAGAAGCGAATAAAGCGTTTTCACACTTTAGATTCTAAGACACGATGGCAAGAGATTTAAAATACACAAGAAACATTGGTATTGCTGCTCACATCGATGCAGGAAAAACTACAACTACAGAGCGTATCTTATTCTATTCAGGTAAAAATCACAAAATTGGAGAAACACATGATGGAGCTTCAACAACGGATTGGATGGAACAAGAAGCTGAACGTGGTATTACAATTACTTCAGCTGCAGTAACTGTAGATTGGACATTCCCAACAGAACAAGGTAAGCCATTACCAGATGCTAAAGGGTATCACTTTAATATTATCGACACTCCTGGTCACGTTGACTTTACAGTAGAGGTAAACCGTTCTTTACGTGTTTTAGATGGTTTAGTTTTCTTATTTTCAGCAGTAGATGGAGTTGAACCTCAGTCTGAAACAAACTGGCGTTTAGCAGATAACTATAAAGTTCCTCGTTTAGGTTTCGTTAACAAAATGGACCGTCAAGGAGCTGACTTCTTAAATGTATGTCGTCAAGTACGTGAAATGTTAGGATCAAACGCTGTTCCTATCGTTTTACCAATCGGTGACGAAGCTGATTTTAAAGGAGTTGTAGATTTAATTAAAAACCGTGCAATTGTATGGCATGATGAAAATCATGGTGCTACTTTTGATGTTGTTGACATTCCAGCTGAAATGGTTGATGATGTAAAACAATTCCGTGGTCAATTAATTGAAGAGGTAGCTGCGTACGACGAAGACTTATTAGAGAAGTACATGGAGGATGAAAACTCTATTACTGAAGAAGAAGTTAACGCTGCATTACGTGCTGCAACATTAGATATGTCTATCATCCCAATGACTTGTGGATCTTCGTTCAAAAACAAAGGTGTACAATTCATGTTAGATGCTGTATGTCGTTACTTACCATCTCCAAGTGATAAAGAAGCGATCCCAGGAACTGACCCAAAAACTGATGAGCCTATTTCAAGAAAGCCTTCAGTTGATGAGCCATTCGCAGCATTAGCATTCAAAATTGCTACTGACCCATTCGTAGGTCGTTTAGCATTCTTCCGTGCTTATTCAGGAGGATTAGACGCTGGTTCTTACGTATTAAATACTCGTTCTGGTAACAAAGAACGTATTTCTCGTATTTTCCAAATGCACGCTAACAAACAAGAACCTATCGAGAGAATCGAAGCAGGTGATATTGGAGCGGCAGTAGGTTTTAAAGATATCAAAACAGGAGATACTTTATGTGATGAAAAAGCACCTATCGTATTAGAGTCTATGGACTTCCCAGATCCAGTAATTGGTATCGCTGTTGAACCTAAAACGAAAGCTGACGTTGATAAATTAGGTATGGCTTTAGCTAAATTAGCTGAAGAAGATCCAACATTCCAAGTAAAAACTGATGAGGCTTCTGGTCAAACAGTTATTTCTGGAATGGGTGAGTTACACTTAGATATCATCGTTGACCGTTTAAAACGTGAATTTAAAGTAGAGGTGAACCAAGGTGAACCTCAAGTAGAATACAAAGAATCATTCTCAAGACCGGCTAACCATCGTGAGGTTTACAAAAAACAATCAGGTGGACGCGGTAAATTTGCTGATATCGTTTTCGAAATGGGGCCAGCAGATGAAGGTAAAACAGGTTTAGAATTCGTTTCTGAGATTAAAGGTGGTAACGTTCCTAAAGAATTTATCCCTTCAATTGAGAAAGGATTCAAAGCTGCAATGAAGAATGGACCTTTAGCAGGATTCGAAATGGATTCGTTAAAAGTTACTTTAAAAGATGGATCTTTCCACCCTGTGGATTCTGACCAATTATCTTTCGAGTTAGCTGCTCAAATGGGGTACAAAGCTGCTGCTAAAGCTGCTGGTGCTCAAATTTTAGAGCCTATCATGAAGTTAGAGGTTTTAACTCCAGAAGAAAATATGGGTGACATCGTAGGTGACTTGAACAGAAGACGTGGACAAGTTTCAGGTATGGATGATAGAAATAACGCTAAAGTTATTAAAGCTATGGTTCCATTATCAGAAATGTTCGGATACGTAACATCATTACGTACATTATCTTCTGGTCGTGCTACATCTACTATGGAATTCGATCACTACGCTCCGGCACCAACAAACGTGTCTGAAGCTGTAATCGCTAAAGCAAAAGGTAACGCTTAATTCAAGAAAAATGAGTCAAAAAATTAGAATAAAATTAAAATCTTACGATTATAGTTTAGTTGATAAATCAGCTGAAAAAATCGTAAAAACTGTAAAAGCTACAGGAGCTGTTGTTAATGGACCAATTCCATTACCAACTCACAAAAGAATCTTTACAGTTTTAAGATCTCCACACGTGAACAAAAAATCTCGTGAGCAATTTCAATTATCAGCTCACAAAAGATTATTAGACATTTATTCTTCTTCATCTAAAACAGTAGATGCTTTAATGAAGTTAGAATTACCTAGTGGTGTTGAAGTAGAAATTAAAGTATAGTTAGACTTACTTTAAATAAATATAAACCTCGAGAAGTGCACATCTCGAGGTTTTTTTATGCAGTTTTGTTTACTAATTTTTTTATATCTTTAAAAAGGTCAATCGCTTATATCACGATGAAATTATCTGTTTACAAAACGTATTATTTTGCATGTCTCTTTTTCTTGATTGTTGGATTGTGTAAAAGTCAAACTCAAAAAGATCTTCTTGAAACCTTAAAAAAGGAAAAAGAAACAGTTGCATTTCTAGCCAATATGGAAAGTATAGGCTTTAAACTTAGTGCTGGAAAAACTAATTTTAATCCAAAAGATGATTCAAATTTTGATAAAATGAACTTTGATAAATCAGTTTCAAAAGTATCTTTGGATTCTTTTTTTAATCAATTAAGTGTAAAAGTTAGTTCAGTTTATCCGTATAATATTTTCAGTATAGACAAAGATCAATTTGATTTAATTAAATTTCTTTCGATGGATAATTTTTATTTTTTAGATAATCCACATTTGGAAGCAACTTATACGTCAACAAAAATTACTTTTTTAGATGGAACTTCAATAAATGGTGATGACTACAAAGTGTCCTTGGAAACGATTCAGGAAAAATATGGAACCGCTGATGAATATGGTTATGTAGATGTTGACGAAGAAAGATTGTCTGACTTAGAAAAATTAATTTGGAAAGAAAGTAATGCATTTAAATATCATTTTGCGATAAAATCTCCTCAACCAGTTTCTTCATTAGATTATCAAATTGAGTTTGTTATTCCGAAATCTGAAAATTATACATTATCAACAGCAAATAAGACGGCATTAACTAAATTCGGAGAAATTAAATTGCTCGAAATTAATGGTGCAAGTGCAAGTTTATTGATCCCGACTCAATTAAAAAAGAAAGTTGAGATTTATGCAATTTATAAAGATGGCAGAGTATTGAAACGAAAATCGCAAAACTCGAATACTGTTTATAGTGATGCACAAAAAAAAGAATTTAACAATTTGCTAAAAACGTATGAATTAGCAGAGGTAGAAATAAATAATAAGTCAATCAAGAGTACAGAAGAATTAGAGAAATTTATACATAAAAATTCAACGAATTATTCGAGTGATTTTTTTGAACCAGAACATACTTATTATGAATTTGGTTTTGCCGGTCCAATTGATTATCTAAAAATTAAAGTATTGAATTTGGAAGATAAACCAGAACTGTTTCAGATTTCGACAAATGTAAAAACTGAAGACAACGAATTTGTTCTTTCAAAAGATATTAAATCTGGTTTATTCGGAATTCTTGATGTGAAAGGTGAATGGGCGGTTAACCCCCTTTTTACAGATTATGTCCGGCAGATGAATAAATATTTTTTTCGTGATCAGATAGATTTTGGAGATACATCTGATGAAAAAAGTTATGACCGAGTGTATTGGTTTGATCGTGTAAATAAAGCGGTTAAAAGAGTAGACTATATTCCGGACAGTTTAGAGTTGTATGCTGGCAAATATTGTATTGTAGAGAAAGGGATTAATGGGCCAGAGGGAGTTGTAGATGGATTAACAGGAGAAATTATTGTTCCGTTACAATATTATAATGTCCTTTATGAAGATGGAAAATGGGTTGCTAAAACAAATAATGGTCAAAAAGTATATTACTCATTACAAGGAAAAAGGGTTGAATAAAACAATAGAGTAAGGTGTTAATTCTTTCTTCAAACTAGATTGTCGTACATTATGTGAATAAATAATTAATTGAAAGTTTGGTGATTATAAAATATTTTGTACATTTGCATGCTAATTTTAGAGAAGATCTCTAGTGGTCGAAAGTCCACATTCTCTAAAATATTAAACAAATTATTAACATATTTTAATCAAATGTCAGGTATCATTGGTAAAAAAATCGCGATGACTAGCTTATTTGATGAGAACGGGAAAAATATTCCTGTGACTATCGTAGAGGCTGGACCATGTGTGGTTACTCAAGTCAGAACCGTAGAGAAAGATGGGTACGTTGCTGCTCAACTTGGTTTCGATGACGCAAAAGAAAAAAACACGACTAATGCTTTAAAAGGTCACTTTAAAAAAGCAGGAACTACTCCAAAAAGAAAGTTAGTTGAGTTTTACGGAGAAGAATTCGTAAACTCTTTAACTCTAGGAGGAGAAGTTAACGTTGAGTTATTCAACGAAGGAGAATTTGTAAGTGTTACAGGTACTTCAAAAGGAAAAGGTTTCCAAGGTGTTGTTAAACGTCATGGTTTCGGTGGGGTAGGTCAAGCTACACACGGTCAACATAACCGTTTAAGAGCTCCAGGTTCTATCGGTGCTGGTTCAGATCCGTCTCGTGTATTCAAAGGAATGCGTATGGCTGGAAGAATGGGTGGTAAACAAGTTACTGTTCAGAACTTAAAAGTACTTAAAGTGGATACTGAGAAAAATCTTTTAATTGTTAAAGGTGCTATCCCAGGTCCTAAAAATTCATACGTAATCGTTAGAAGATGGAAGTAGTAGTATTAAACATCAAAGGTCAAGAAACTGGAAGAACAGTATCTTTAGACGAGGCAGTTTTCGGAATTGAGCCTTCTACACACACAGTGTACTTAGAAGTTAAACAATATTTAGCAGCTCAACGCCAAGGAACGCACAAAGCAAAAGAAAGAGCTGAGATTGCGGGATCAACTCGTAAAATCAAAAAGCAAAAAGGAACAGGTACTGCTCGTGCAGGTTCTATTAAATCTCCAGTGTTTAGAGGAGGAGGTAGAGTTTTCGGACCACGTCCAAGAAACTACTCTTTTAAATTAAACAAAGCACAAAAGAGATTAGCTAAAAAATCAGTTTTATCACAAAAATTAGCTGAGAATGAAATCAAAGTTGTTGAAAACTTTTCTTTCGAAGCTCCAAGAACAAAAGAGTTCAAAACTGTTTTAACTGATTTAGGATTAGAGAACACAAAATCTTTATTCGTATTAGGAGAGTCTAATAACAATGTATATTTATCTTCTCGTAACTTACAAAAAGTTAAAGTTGTTACAACTGAGGAATTAAATGTATTTGATTTAATCAATGCTTCTCAAATCGTATTTTTAGAAGGTTCTTTAGCTACAGTTCAAGAAAATTTAACAAAATAAGACGAAGAAAATGGGAATCATAATTAAACCAGTAATTTCAGAGAAAGCAACTAATAACAGTGAGTTATTAGGGCAATATTCGTTTTATGTAGACACAAAAGCTAACAAAATTCAAATCAAAGAAGCTGTAGAAAAAACTTACGGTGTAAATGTAGTTTCTGTTAGTACTTTAGTTTCTGCTCCAAGAGTGAAAACTCGTTATACAAAAACAGGTTTTCAAACTGGAAAAACAAATAAGTTGAAAAAAGCGATCGTTAGCTTAGCTGAAGGTCAAGAAATAGAGTTGTTCGGATAATTTAAGAATTAAAAAATGTCAGTAAGAAAATTAAAACCTATCACCCCGGGACAACGTTTTAGAGTGGTTAATGAATTTGCGGCAGTAGACAAAGGTGCTAAGCCAGAAAAGACATTAGTTGAAGGAAAATCTAAATCGGGTGGACGTAACAACACTGGTAAAATGACAATGCGTTATATCGGTGGTGGACACAAACAAAAATATCGTATCATCGACTTCAAACGTGATAAAGAAGGTGCTGCAACTGTAGAATCTGTACAATACGATCCAAACAGAACTGCATTCATCGCTTTATTATCTTACGAAGATGGTGAAAAACGTTACATTATTGCTCAAAATGGTTTGAAAGCTGGACAAGTGATTGTTTCAGGAGAAAATGTAGAACCAGAAGTAGGTAATGCGATGAAGCTTAAAAACATGCCATTAGGTACTGTAATCTCTTGTATTGAGTTACGTCCGGGGCAAGGAGCTGTTATGGCAAGAAGTGCAGGTACTTATGCTCAATTAGTTGCGCGTGATGGTAAATATGCTATCGTTAAGTTACCAAGTGGTGAATCAAGAATGATTTTAGTGGAGTGTAAAGCAACAGTAGGTGTTGTTTCTAACACAGACCATCAGTTAGAAGTTTCTGGTAAAGCTGGTCGTTCTAGATGGCAAGGTCGTCGTCCAAGAACTCGTCCAATGGTTATGAACCCTGTAGATCACCCAATGGGTGGTGGTGAAGGTCGTGCGACAGGAGGTATTCCTCGTTCTCGTAACGGTATTCCATCTAAAGGTTACAAAACTCGTGACAAGAAGAAAGCGTCTAACAAATATATTGTTGAAAGAAGAAAAAAATAATTTATGGCACGTTCATTAAAAAAAGGACCATTCATCCACTATAAATTAGAAAAGAAAGTTCTTGCTAACGTAGAAAGCGGTAGCAAAAACGTGATCAAAACATGGTCAAGAGCATCAATGATTTCTCCTGATTTTGTTGGTCAAACAATCGCAGTACACAATGGAAAGCAATTTATTCCTGTTTATGTAACTGAGAATATGGTAGGTCATAAATTAGGTGAGTTCGCTCCTACACGTACTTTTAGAGGTCATGCCGGAGCTAAAAACAAAGGAAAAAAATAGTAGAAGGCCATGGGATCTAGAAAAAGATTAAGTAACGAAAGAATCAAAGAAGCTAACAAGCAGGTAGCTTTTGCGAAATTAAATAATGTTCCTACTTCTCCTCGTAAGATGAGATTAGTAGTAGATATTATCCGTGGAGTTGAAATTCAAAAAGCTTTAGGTATTTTAAAATATACTAAAAATCACGCTTCAATTCGTTTAGAGAAATTGTTATTAAGCGCTATCGCTAACTGGCAAATCAAAAACGAAGGAGCTGATGTTGAAGAAGCTGGATTATATGTTAAAGAAATCTCTGTTGATAGTGCACGTCAATTAAAAAGAATTCGTACTGCACCTCAAGGTAGAGCACATAGAATCAGAAAACGTTCAAACCATGTAACTTTGGTTTTAGGAACTAAAGAAGATAAACAAAAAGTACAAGATTAAGAATATGGGACAAAAAACTAATCCAATCGGAAATCGTTTAGGAATCATCAGAGGATGGGATTCTAACTGGTACGGTGGAAATGATTACGGTGATAAAATTGCAGAAGATGCAAAAATTCGTACTTATTTAAGAGCACGTTTGTCTAAAGCCGGAGTTTCTCGTATTTACATCGATCGTACTTTAAAATTGGTTACAGTAACTGTAACTACTGCTCGTCCAGGTATCATCATTGGTAAAGGTGGACAAGAAGTTGACAAATTAAAAGAAGAGTTAAAGAAAATCACTGGTAAAGAGGTTCAAATTAACATCTTTGAAATTAAGAGACCAGAATTAGATGCAATCTTAGTAGGTGATAGTATCGCTCGTCAAATTGAGAATCGTATTTCTTACCGTCGTGCAATCAAAATGGCTATTCAATCTGCAATGAGAATGAATGCAGAAGGAATTAAAGTTCAAATCTCTGGTCGTTTAAATGGTGCAGAGATGGCGCGTTCAGAAACTTATAAAGATGGACGTATTCCTTTGTCTACATTCCGTGCGGACATTGATTACCACATTTCAGAAGCTCATACAACTTATGGTCGTTTAGGGATCAAAGTATGGATCATGAAAGGTGAGGTATATGGTAAGAGAGAATTATCTCCTTTAGTTGGATTACAAAAGAAACAAAAGAAATCTGACAACAACAGAAAGGGAGGTGAAAGATCTAATAATAGAAAGCGATAATTTAGTTTAACAACTAACATAAAGAATTAAGTAGATATGTTATCACCGAGAAGAGTAAAGTTTAGAAAAACCCAAAAAGGTAAGATGAAAGGTGTTTCTCACAGAGGAACTCAATTAGCTTACGGGACTTTCGGGATCAAATCTTTAGACGAAGCGTTTATTACAGCTCGTCAAATCGAGGCAGCTCGTATTGCTGCAACTCGTTTCATGAAGAGAGAGGGTCAATTATGGATTAAAATATTTCCAGATAAACCAATTACTAAGAAACCAGCAGAGGTACGTATGGGTAAAGGTAAAGGTGCACCAGAATATTGGGTAGCTCCGGTACAACCAGGTCGTATTTTATTCGAAGTAGGAGGTGTGCCATTAGAGGTTGCAACTGAAGCATTGCGTTTAGCAGCTCAGAAGTTACCAGTTAAGACTAAGTTTATCGTTGCACGTGATTTCCAAAATTAATAATTTCAAAATTAAGAAAAAATGAAAGCAGCAGATATTAGAAATCTAAGTGTAGAGGAGTTACAAGCTAAAATAGCTGAAGAACAAGCGAACTACGATCAATTGAAATTGACGAACGCTGTTTCTCCTGTAGCAAATCCAATCGGTATCAGACAATTACGCAGAACAATTGCTCGTTTGAATACCGTTTTAAACGAAAAACAATCATAACAGTAATCTGTAACTGATGGAAAGAAAATTAAGAAAAGAAAGAGTAGGTTTAGTTACATCTAATAAAATGGAAAAAACCATTGTTGTAGCTGAAACGAAGAAACAAAAGCACCCATTCTATGGGAAATTCGTTTTAAAAACGAAGAAATATACAGCGCACGACGAAAATAACGAGTGTAACGAAGGTGACACAGTGCGTATCATGGAAACTCGTCCTTTGTCTAAAAACAAAAGATGGAGATTAGTAGAAATCATTGAAAGAGCTAAATAATATAAGTTATGTTACAACAAGAATCTAGATTAAAAGTTGCAGATAACACAGGAGCTCGTGAAGCATTAGTAATCCGCGTTTTAGGTGGTACTAAAAGAAGATACGCATCAGTAGGTGATAAAATCGTAGTTGCGATCAAAGAAGCTACACCTTCAGGAAACGTTAAAAAAGGTGCTGTATCAAAAGCTGTTGTAGTTAGAACTAAAAAAGAAGTTCGTAGAAAAGACGGTTCATATATCCGTTTCGACGATAATGCATGTGTATTATTGAACACTCAAGGAGAAATGCGTGGAACTCGTGTATTCGGTCCAGTTGCTCGTGAGTTACGTGATAAAGAATATATGAAAATTGTATCATTAGCCCCAGAGGTATTATAATAGAACAACATGGCAAAGTTAAAAATTAAAAAAGGAGACAAAGTAGTCGTATTATCAGGTTCTTCAAAAGGACAAACTGGTACTGTGTTACGCGTATTCCCTGACAAAGCTAAAGCTATCGTTGAAGGGGTTAATATCGCAAAAAAACGTGTAAAGCCAAGCGCACAAAATCCACAAGGTGGAGTTGTTGAAAAAGAAGCTCAAATCTATATTTGCAAATTGGCTTTAGTAGATCCTGAAACTGGAAAAGCAACAAAAGTAGCGATTAAAGAAGAAGGAGGTAAAAAAGTAAGAATTGCTAAAAAATCTGGTAAAGCTATTTAAGAATGAGTACAACAACATACACACCTCGTCCGCAGGTTAAATATAAAGAAGAGATTGTAGCTGCTCTTAAAGAAGAGTTTGGATACAAATCGATTATGCAAGTTCCTAAATTAGAGAAAATTGTATTATCTCAAGGTTTAGGTGCTGCTACAGCTGACAAAAAAATCGTTGATTACGCTATCGAAGAGTTAGAATTAATCACAGGTCAAAAAGCAGTAGGAACTATTTCTAAGAAAGATGAAGCAGCTTTCAAATTACGTAAAGGAATGCCAATTGGGGCTAAAGTAACTTTACGTGGTGAGAAAATGTACGAATTCTTAGATCGTTTAGTATCTGCAGCTTTACCTCGTGTACGTGATTTTAACGGAGTTTCTTCTACAGGTTTCGATGGTAGAGGTAACTATAACTTAGGTGTTAAAGAACAAATTATCTTCCCTGAAATTAATATTGATAGAATCAAGAAAATTCAAGGTTTAGATATTACATTTGTAACTTCTGCGAACACAGATAAAGAAGCGAAAGCTTTATTGTCTAAATTCGGATTACCATTTACTAAAGAAAAATAAGAAGTCATGGCTAAAGAATCAATGAAAGCGCGTGAGCGCAAAAGAGAAGCATTAGTTGCTAAATATGCTGCGAAACGTCAAGCTTTATTAGAAGCTGGTGACTACGAAGCATTACAAAAATTACCTAAAAACGCTTCTCCTGTACGTTTACACAACCGTTGTAAATTAACAGGTCGTCCAAGAGGATACATGAGAACTTTCGGGATCTCTCGTGTAACTTTCCGTGAAATGGCGAACGAAGGGTTAATCCCAGGTGTTAAAAAAGCGTCTTGGTAATCTAATTACAAAGAGCAAATTATATAAAAAAACCTTACGCTTAGCGTAAGGTTTTTTTGTTTCTGTAAGGTTTATATTTCTTTGATCAATTCCCTAAAATCAGCTATGTAATTTGGCTGATGACAAAAATCTGAATTGTTGTAAATTTTATAATTTAAACCAGCATCTTTTGCTGCATTAATTCCGGTGAGTGAATCTTCGATAACTAAAACTTCTTCCTTTTGCTTTTCTGATAATGATAAAGCTTTTAAATAAGGTTCTGCATTTGGTTTACCTTTCGAAACATCATCTGCTGAAATAGTATGATCAAAATAGGAATGAAGTTTTAATTGCTGAAAAGCATAATCAATTTGTCTTCTCGAGGAATTGGAAACAAGAACAATTTGAATCTGATTGGCTTTTAAATGTTCCAACATCTCAGCAACATGACCGTTTAATTGTACAAACGGATGAAAATTTTCGACATAAAATTTTTCTGTCCAATTGATTATTTCCTCGTACAAATGATTTGTAAAGCGTTGCTGGTTTTCTAACATCAATTGGATTGCTTCATTTGTTGTGAAATTCATTCCGTCATTTTCTACCAAACATATCATATCCAGCCGATATATTTTAACGACTTCATCAAACATCAGCTCCCATAATTGTTGACTGTCTACGATTACCCCATCAAAATCAAAAAAGATGGCATTTATTTTCTTTCCCATGTGATCTTTTCATAAGATGCATTCCAAAACTGAAATTCTAATTCGCTTGCTTTGACAAAAGCTTCTAGCATTTGTTCTTTTATTTTTTCAGTTGCTCCTTCTGCAATCTTATCAACATAATTTTTCGCTTTTTTTACACCTTCACCAAATTCATCTCCACTATAGGTGTCAATCCATTTTTGATACGGATTATTTTCTTTTGTTTGATTTTTGATGATTTCATCACCAACTTCTTTATAAATCCAAAAGCAAGGCAAAACAGCAGCTAATGCAATTTCAATAGGTTCGAATGCAGCTGTACTTTTTAAGAAATGTGAATAATGGTGACAAACAGGTTGTGTTTCGATGGTGATGTTTTGCGACAATCCAAAATCCTCAAAATAGGATTCGTGTAAAGCACGTTCAACAATCAATGCATTTTTTCCGAATTCGAAAAAGTCAATGGCTTGTTGATTGTCTTCAGATTTTGATCCAATGGCAGCTAATACTCGTCCAAAATGTTCCAAATATTTTGCATCTTGTAACATGTAAAACTGAAATTTCTCTATTGGTAATGCCCCATTTTGCAATTCAATTATAAAAGGCATATTTAGAATATCATTGTAAATAGGCGCGATGGTTTCCCAAGCTTTAGTTGTGAATGTCATAAGTTTTTAATTTTTGTGGATTAAATAAATGATTAAGAGGTCCATTTCCTTTTCCAATTGTTAGGTCTTTACTTCCTAATATTGCCTGTTCAACATATTCTTGTGCAAGTTGTACACTTTCTGTGAGTGAAAATCCCAAAGCTAAATTACATGCAATTGCAGAAGATAGCGTGCAGCCTGAACCATGCGTATTTTTTGTCTCTATTTTTTGAGAGGTATAACTTTGTACAGGTTGTTTTTTTTGAAATAAATAACTGATAATTTTTTCTTGCTGAAGATGCCCGCCTTTTAATAAAAGATTCTGACAACCTAAATTTAAAATCGTTTCTCCATAAGCAAGCATCAATTCAGCAGAATCAATTTTATGATTTACCAAAATACTTGCTTCATCAAGATTTGGTGTGATAAGCATGGCCAAAGGAAAAAGCTTTTCTATGCAAGCTTCAAGTGTTTCTTCTTTGATTAACCGATGTCCACTTGTCGCAACCATGACAGGGTCATAAACAATCGGTTTATTGTAATTTTTTAATTCCTCTGAAATGATATGAACCAATTCAACACTATGAACCATTCCAATTTTTATTGCATCAGGATAAATATCCTCTAATATGGATTGAATTTGTTCACGAATTGCTTGTGCAGGAATTTCGTAAATATTTTGTACGCCTTGTGTATTTTGAACAGGCAAGGCTGTCAATACATTTGTTGCATAACAGCCATGAGCAGAAATTGTTTTGGTATCAGCTTGTATGCCGGCGCCACCGCTTCCGTCAAATCCGGCAATTGTTAAGACACTATATGCTTTTTGGATGGTATTCATTTTCGTTGATAATTTGTTTTAAAATTTGGGCAGATTTTTTTGGATTCTTGCTTCCGCAAATTGCAGAAACAATTGCAACACTATCTGCACCGGCTTGTATGATTTTGGCAATATTACTTTCATTAATCCCGCCAATTGCAATCAATGGTTTTGATGTTTTAGTTTTCAAAAATTTTAATCCTTCAAAACCCCACTCAGTAATCGTATTGGTTTTCGTTGGAGTCAAAAATATTGGACTTACCCCTAAATGATGTACATATTTCATTTCATCATCATCCAACTGTTTGATAATTTCTATAGACCAGCCAATATTTTTTGGAGCTTGTGCATTTTTCTGAATTTCAGAAGGTAGTATATCCGACTGCCCGACATGTATTCCCCAAGCGTTAACAGTAGTTGTGACCTCTAATGAATCGTTAATAATCAAAGGGATGTTGTAGTGATCCGTAATTTTTTTTAATGTTGCAGCTTTTGAAATGTATTCGCTGGCAGTACAATTTTTTTCCCGAAGCTGAATGATATCAACCCCACCTATAATTGCTTGCTCTGCAACATCTAACCAGTGAAGATGTGTACAATCTTTTTCAGAAATGACCAAATACAAGGGATAAGGAAAAGTTGGATTAATCTTCATAAACTGAGATTTTCAAATTTGCTTGAATTTCTTCTGCAGATATATGGTATAACGTGTCATACAAATTCATTTGTAAGGTTCCTGGGCCATTACTTTTTTTCTGTGCCAATTCACCTGCTAAACTAAATATGGCCATGCCGCTAACCGTTTCGAGGAAAGGATTTTCATTAAGGCCAATAAAAGCACCGATGCTAGCTGTTGCTGAACAACCTAAACCAGTAACTTTAGTCATCAATTCATGACCATTTTTAATTTCAATTATCGGATTGTTGGATACAATAAAATCTGAAGCACCTGAAATGCACACAACAGAATCAATTTCCCGGTTTAAATTGTGGGCTGCTTTTATCGCTTGATTACTTTGATGTGTACTGTCGACACCTTTTCCTTGAACAGCTTCGAAGGTATCTAAAGCTAAAATTTCTGAAGCATTTCCTCTGATGACAGTTGGATGATAGCGAAGCAGTTCTTTTATAAGTTCATTTCTGAAAGTTGAAATTCCAGCACCAACAGGATCTAACACCCAAGGTTTATTCAGTTGATCTGCTTTTTTTGCTGCAATTAGCATGCTTTCTGCCCAATAATCATCAAGAGTTCCGATATTGATGACTAGTGCATTTGAGATTTTGACAATATTTTCCACTTCTTTGTGTGCATGTATCATAACAGGTGATGCTCCAATTGCCAAAAGAGCATTTGCAGTATTGTTCATTACCACAAAATTGGTGATGTTGTGAACAAGCGGATTTTTTGTCCGGACAGCATGTAAATTTTGAATAATTAGATTTTCCATTAATTGATAATTTTTTAGAATGAAACAATTAATGGCTAAAGAGGATTTTCTTTGAAAATAAAGCGTTGCAAATATTAAATAATTGCATAGATATTGCTTTTCCCTACG
This sequence comes from Empedobacter brevis NBRC 14943 = ATCC 43319, assembly GCF_000382425.1. Classification (GTDB taxonomy): domain Bacteria; phylum Bacteroidota; class Bacteroidia; order Flavobacteriales; family Weeksellaceae; genus Empedobacter; species Empedobacter brevis. The sequence continues at coordinate 49,257 of NZ_KB908292.1, read as the reverse complement.
TCGGTGTTAACCGTATCAGGTTCAAAGGGACTCTCTCAATTCTTTTCAGAATACCCCTAAAGCCAAATCAAATTTATATAAATTGTTTTGACTTTCATCTATTTTTTTAAGAATAAAAGTAGAAGATTACATCAAGAATTAATTGTTGAGATCGATTAAAAAGATAAATAAATATAAAGATTGAGTTTCATGTTTTATCTTAATTCCTAGTTATAAAACGATTAAAAATAAATTATTAAGATTAATAGTTTGTAATTAAAAAATATGCAATATATTTGCAACCCAAATGCATAGTGCATTTTGGTAAAAGTTTAATTTTAAAAGTAGTACTTCGGTGCTATACTATAGAATTATTTATGTATACAGATCCAATTTCAGATTTTCTAACTCGTGTTAGAAATGCAATGATGGCAGGACACAAAGTAGTGGAAATCCCTGCATCTAAAATTAAAAAAGAGATCACTAAGATCTTATTTGAACAAGGTTACATTTTGAACTACAAATTTGAAGGTCAAGATCAACCTCAAGGAACGATTAAAATCGCTTTAAAGTACGATAAAGTTACGAAAGAGCCAGCTATCCGTAAAATTAAAAGAGCTTCAACTCCAGGTTTACGTCAATATGCAGGATCTAAAGAATTGCCTCGTGTATTAAACGGTTTAGGTGTTGCGATCATTTCAACTTCTAAAGGTGTTATGACAGATAAACAAGCTCGTCAAGAGAATGTTGGTGGTGAAGTTTTATGTTTTGTTTATTAATCTTTTAAAAAATTAAGAAATTATGTCAAGAATAGGACACGCACAGATCAATATTCCTTCAGCTGCAACAGTTGAATTTAAAGATAACGTAGTTACTGTAACTGGTAACAACATTACAATGACAAGAGAGTTAAAAGAAGGATTTGATGTAAAAATCGAAGACGGAGTTTTAACTGTAGTTCGTCCAAACGAATCTAAAGATAGTAAAGCTTTACATGGTTTATACCGTTCATTGATCAATAATATGGTTATCGGTGTAACAGAAGGTTTTAAAAAACAATTAGAATTGATTGGGGTAGGTTATAGAGCATCTAACCAAGGACAAAAATTAGATTTGTCATTAGGTTTCTCTCACAACATCATTATCGAATTACCAACGGAAGTTAAAGTTGAAACTTTAACTGAAAAAGGTAAAAGCCCTGTGATTACATTATCGTCTCACGATAATCAATTATTAGGAATGGTTGTAGCTAAAATTCGTTCTTACCGTAAGCCAGAGCCTTACAAAGGAAAAGGAATTAAGTTCGTAGGGGAAATTATTAGAAGAAAAGCAGGTAAATCTGCATAAAAATCATTGAAAAATGGCATTATCTAAAGTAGAAAAAAGACAAAAAATAAAAAGACGCGTGCGTCGAAATATTTTTGGAACAGAAACTAAACCTCGTTTGTCAGTTTACCGTTCTAACAAAGAAATTTACGCTCAAATTATTGACGATAACAGTGGAGTAACTTTAGCTTCTGCATCATCTCGTGAAAAAGGTGTTTCTGTAGAAGGTACAAAAACTGATGTTTCTGCATCTGTTGGTAAAGCTTTAGCTGCAAAAGCTATTGCAAAAGGAATTGAAACTGTAGTTTTTGACCGTAACGGTTTCGTGTATCATGGTAGAATCAAAGCTTTAGCAGATGGTGCTAGAGAAGGTGGATTAAAATTCTAAAAAAGAGAAAGAAATTATGTTAGGATTTAAAAACGTAGAAAGAGTAAAACCAACAGGTTTAGATTTAAAAGATCGTTTAGTTGGAGTACAACGTGTTACTAAAGTAACAAAAGGAGGTAGAGCATTTGGTTTCTCTGCAATCGTAGTAGTAGGTGATGGAAACGGAGTAGTAGGTTTTGGATTAGGTAAATCTAAAGATGTTGCTTCTGCAATTGCTAAAGCTATCGAAGATGCAAAGAAAAACTTAGTACGTATCCCATTGTTTAACAACACAATTCCTCATGAGCAAGAAGCTCGTTTCGGTGGTGCGCAAGTATTCATCCGTCCGGCAGCAAAAGGTACAGGGGTAATTGCAGGTGGTACAGTACGTGCGGTATTAGAATCAGTTGGTGTACATGATGTATTATCAAAATCGAAAGGTTCTTCTAACCCTCACAATGCGGTAAAAGCTACATTCCGTGCTTTATTGAGCTTACGTTCTGTAGAAACAATTGCACGTCAAAGAGGTATTTCTATAACTAAAGTGTTCAACGGTTAAAAAAAAGTAAAATGAGCAAAGTAAGAGTAAAACAAACACGTAGCGCAATCAACCGTGATAAATCTCAAAAAGCTACATTAGTTGCTTTAGGTTTAAAAAAGTTGAATCAAGTTGTTGAGCACGAATCTACACCTCAAATTGAAGGTATGATTCGTAAAGTTTCACACTTAGTAGTAGTAGAAAGAGCTTAATCGCTTTTAACCTTTAAAAGATTATTAAAATGAATTTAAGTAATTTAAAACCAGCAGCTGGTTCAGTAAAAAATAAATTCCGTAAAGGTAGAGGTGAAGGTAGTGGAAACGGTTTGACTGCAGGTCGTGGACACAAAGGTGCTAAATCTCGTTCTGGTTATTCAAGAAAAATCGGATTTGAGGGTGGACAAATGCCTTTACAAAGACGTTTACCTAAATTTGGTTTCAAAAATATCAACAGAGTTGAGTACACAGGAATCAATTTAGATACAATTCAACAATTAGTTGATAACAACAAAATTACAGATACTTTAAACAAAGAAACATTAGTACAATTAGGTTTAGCTCACAAAAACGACTTAGTGAAAATCTTAGGTCGTGGAGAGTTAAAAGCTACTGTTAATGTTACTGCTGATAAATTCACTCAATCTGCTCAAGAGGCTATTGAGAAAGCAGGAGGTAAAGTAGAATTAGTTAACGCTTAAGAATATATTTTATAGATGAAAGGGTTTATACAGACCATAAAAAATATCTGGAGCATAAAAGAATTGAAGGATAAGTTACTTGTAACTATCCTTCTATTATTGGTTTATAGATTCGGTTCTCATATTCCACTTCCAGGTGTCGATATTAACGAGGTTAATCGTTTTGTTGCAGACCAAGAAAATGCAAATTCAGGAATTTTAGGATTATTAAACTCTTTTACCGGAGGTTCTTTCAAAAGAGCTTCCGTATTTGCGTTAGGAATTATGCCTTATATCTCTGCTTCGATTGTTGTACAATTGATGGGATTAGCAGTACCTTACATCCAAAAACTACAAAAAGAAGGAGAAAGCGGACGTAACAAAGTAAATCAAATTACGAGATGGTTAACAATCGGGATTTGTTTGGTGCAAGCACCAGCATACCTTACATTGGTAACTTCTCAGATTTTACCTTACGATCCAACTTCATCATATGCTATCTATGTAATTCCTCCAACTAACTTTTGGTTCTGGTTCCCTTCAACAATCATTTTGATTACGGGAACAATCTTTGCCATGTGGATGGGAGAAAAAATTACTGACAAAGGTATAGGTAACGGTATTTCAATCTTAATTATGGTTGGTATCTTGGCCGACTTACCAAAAGCAATATTTAATGCATTTGAAGTAGACCCTTCAAACGGTATTTTCTTCTTGATAGAAATGTTAGGGTTAATCCTAGTTATTGCAATGTGTATTATGATTGTTGCAGCGGTGCGTAAAGTACCAGTACAATATGTAAGAAGAGCGCAAACTTCAAGTAGCTCATATATGAGATCAGTTACAGATTCTGTACGTTCATATATTCCACTTAAAGTAAATGCAGCAGGTGTAATGCCTATTATCTTCGCACAAGCAATTATGTTTTTACCAGGAACATTGGCAAACTATTTCTTAGACGAAGGAAGTCCAATAAAAGCATTCTTCGCGAAAATGGCAGATCCGTTTACGTGGGAATACAACTTGATTTTTGGGTTACTAATTATTGTCTTCACTTATTTTTATACTGCGATTACAATTCCAGTTAATCAGATGGCAGAAGACCTTAAACGTAACGGAGGAATCATCCCTGGAATCCGTCCTGGAAAAGAAACTGCAAATTTTTTAGACGAAATTTTATCAAAAATTACGTTACCTGGAGCAATTTTACTAACTTTGCTTGCTGTTTTGCCAGCGATTGTAAAATTATTAGGTGTAGAACAGAGCTTAGCAATGTTCTTTGGAGGTACATCGATGTTAATTATGGTGGGAGTTATCTTAGATACTGTACAGCAAATTAATACCTATTTATTAAATCACCGTTACGATGGTTTAATGTCTTCAGGTAGAACTTCAAGAGATATCTAATAAGATTATTTAAAAAGATTTATGGCTAAACAAAAACATATTGAACAAGACGGTACGATTACAGAAGCATTATCTAATGCAATGTTCCGTGTCGAATTAGAAAATGGACATGTTGTAACATGTAATATATCTGGTAAAATGCGTATGCATTACATTAAGCTATTACCAGGTGATAGAGTTAAAATAGAGATGTCTCCTTATGACTTAACAAAAGGTAGAATATCTTATAGATACTAAAAAAATAATTTAACGACTGGTGATAGAGTTAATGTTTCGACGTTAACTCTATCGGATTATAAATAAATTTACAAAGATGAAAATTAGAGCATCCATTAAAAAGAGAAGTGCTGACTGTAAGATTGTACGTCGTAAAGGACGTTTGTATGTGATCAACAAAAAGAATCCTAAGTTTAAACAAAGACAAGGTTAATTATTTAGAATTATGGCAAGAATTTCAGGTGTAGATTTACCTAAAAACAAAAGAGGGGTAATCGGACTTACATACATTTACGGGATCGGAAGAAGCAGTGCTTCTAAAATCTTAGCTGAAAATAACATTTCAGAAGATAAGAAAGTTAGCGAATGGACTGATGAAGAAATCAACGGAATCCGTGCATCGATCAATGAAACTTTCAAAGTAGAAGGTGAATTAAGATCAGAAATCCAATTAAACATCAAACGTTTAATGGATATCGGATGTCAACGAGGTATTCGTCACAGATTAGGTTTACCATTACGTGGTCAAAGAACTAAAAACAACTCACGTACAAGAAAAGGTAAAAAGAAAACAGTTGCTAACAAGAAAAAAGCCACTAAATAATAAGTAGGATCATGGCAAAAAATCAGAAAGTAGTAAAGAAAAGAAAAGTAGTTATTGAAGCTACTGGACAAGCTCATATTCAAGCATCGTTTAACAACGTTATCGTTACTTTAACTAACAAAAACGGTGAAGTTATCTCTTGGTCTTCAGCAGGTAAAATGGGATTCCGTGGATCTAAAAAGAACACTCCTTACGCTGCTCAAGTAGCTGCTCAAGATGCAACAACAGTTGCTTATGAAGCAGGATTAAGAAGAGTAAAAGTATTCGTGAAAGGACCAGGTCAAGGTCGTGAATCTGCTATTAGAACAATTCATAACGGTGGTATCGAAGTTTCTGAGATCGTTGATGTTACTCCATTACCACACAATGGATGTCGTCCACCTAAAAAGAGAAGAGTATAATCATTTTTCTCATTTAATTATTTAATATTTAATAGTAACAAATCATGGCAAGATATACAGGACCAAAAACTAAAATTGCAAGAAAATTTGGACAACCAATTTTCGGTGACGATAAATCTTTTGAGAAAAAGAAATATCCTCCAGGGCAACACGGACCTAACAAAAGAAGAGCTAAAAAATCAGAATACGCTATTCAGTTAACTGAAAAACAAAAAGCGAAATATACTTACGGTATCTTAGAGAAACAATTTGCTAACTTATACAAGAAAGCAAATGCTTCTAAAGGAATTACAGGTGAAGTATTATTACAATTATGTGAATCTCGTTTAGACAACGTAGTTTACCGTTTAGGTATCGCAAACTCACGTAGTGCTGCACGTCAATTAGTATCTCACAAACACGTAACTGTAAACGGAGAAATCGTGAACATCCCATCTTACCAATTAAAAGCTGGTGATGTTATAGCTGTTAGAGAAAAATCTAAATCTTTAGCTGCTATCACAAACTCTTTACACGCACGTCGCGAGTACGATTGGTTAGTTTGGAACGATGAGCAAAAAGCTGGTACTTTCACAAAAGCTCCAGAAAGAGTTCAAATTCCAGAAGATATCAAAGAGCAATTAATCGTCGAGTTATATTCTAAATAAACCTTAAAATCAGACTAATAAAATGACTATTTTAAATTTCATCAAACCTGACAAAGTAATCTTAGTAGAGTCTGACTCTAAATTTGGACAATTCGAATTCCGTCCATTAGAGCCAGGATACGGGATTACAGTTGGAAATGCTCTACGTAGAGTTTTACTTTCTTCATTAGAAGGATATGCGATCACTTCAATTAAAATTGAAGGTGTTGAGCACGAATTTTCAACTATTCCAGGAGTAGTGGAAGATGTTACAGAGATCATTTTAAATCTGAAAAAGGTTCGTTTTAAGAAACAAATTGATGAATCAGATGCTGAAACTGTAACTGCTACTATCTCAGGGCAAGATCAATTAACAGCAGGTGATTTAGGGAAATTTATTTCTGGATTCCAAGTTTTAAACCCTGAATTAGTAATCGCTAACTTAGACGCTAAAGTAAATGTAACCATTACATTTACAATCGAAAAAGGGAGAGGATACGTACCAGCTGATGAGAATAAAAAGGCTTCTGCGCCAATCGGTACTATAGCAATTGACTCTATTTACACTCCTATTAAGAATGTAAGATATGCAATTGAAAACCATCGTGTAGAACAAAAAACTGATTATGAAAAATTAGTTTTTGAAATCACTACAGATGGATCTATAACACCTCAAGATGCTTTAACTGAAGCAGCTAAAATCTTAATTCACCACTTTATGTTGTTCTCAGACGAGAGAATTACATTGGAAGCAGAAGAAGTTGCATCTGGTGAAACTTACGATGAAGAAGCGTTACATATGCGCCAATTATTGAAAACAAAATTGGTAGATATGGATTTATCAGTAAGAGCATTAAATTGTTTAAAAGCAGCTGAAGTTGAAACATTAGGCGAATTAGTTTCTTTCGCTAAGTCTGACTTAATGAAATTCAGAAACTTTGGTAAGAAATCTCTTACAGAGTTAGAAGAATTGGTGGACAGCAAAGGTCTTAACTTTGGAATGGACATCGTAAAATATAAGTTAGACGTAGAATAATTTTATTAAAAAATGAGACACGGAAAAAAATTTAACCATTTAGGTAGAACTGCCTCTCATAGAAGAGCTTTATTATCTAATTTAGCTATAGCGTTGATTACTCATAAAAGAATCAACACAACAGTAGCAAAGGCTAAAGCATTACAAACATATGTTGAGCCTTTATTGACAAAGTCTAAAACAGACGATACGAACAACCGTCGCGTTGTATTTTCATACTTACAAGATAAGGAAGCTGTAACTGAACTATTCAGAACTGTAGCTCCTAAAATTGCTAATCGTCCAGGAGGATACACTCGTATCATCAAAACTGGTTTCCGTTTAGGAGATTCAGCTGACATGGCAATGATCGAGTTAGTAGATTTCAATGATATCTACACTAACGCGAAAGTTGAAAAGAAAGCAACGACACGTCGTAGTAGAAAAAGTACAAAAACAGAAGAAGCTGCTCCGGCTGCAGAAGCTCCGGCAACAGAAACTGAAAGTACTGAAGAAAAAGCATAATCTATTCGATTATAAATTGAAAAGCCTCCCAAATATGGGAGGCTTTTTTTGTTGATACTTATTTCTTCAACTCTCAATTATTAATATTATTTTTACTATAAAATAGTATTGTATGAAAAAAATCTACACTTTATTAACTTTTATCAGTTTAAGCATGTTTGCGCAAGCGCAAACAACTTTAGGAATGAGATTAGGTTCTAATTTTTCTAATGTTAGCTTTTCAGAAAATAAAGAGCTTATTAACTCTAAATTCAAATTTGGGCCAACAGTAGGTATCTATGTGAACATTCCTGTTGATAAAAATCTTTCAATTCAACCAGAACTTTTATATTCTTCACAAGGTTTCAGAACAAAAGAAGATTTTAGTTTTGAAGGTTTAACGTATGAATCTGAAGGAAAATTTAAAACAGACTATATTGCCTTACCTGTTCTTGCAAAATATAAGATGGAGAATGGAATGACTTTCGAAGTAGGTCCGCAACTTTCCTATTTTTATTTGGGAAAATATACACGTCAAGTAGATATCAGGAATTATCAAGGTATTATTCAAACAATTTCTCAACGAGTAGATCTAAAAGATGATATTGATGATTTTAAAGATTTGGACTTTTCTGTAGTTGGAGGAATTGGGTATGATTTTAAATTCGGTGCTTCTATCAATGCGCGTTATACATACGGAATAACCAATTTTAATAAAGGAGATGACATTAAATCGAGAAATCACTATTTCAGTTTATCGCTTGCTATTCCATTTATCAAATAAGAAAAGCCATTCATTAGAATGGCTTTTCTTATTTGAATTGAATTTATGATAAGTAATTATGTATGATTGATTTAAAATCTTAATGTTAAAAAATCAACTAAAATCCTTATTTTTGGATTGATTTTGGCAATAAACCAATTATCAAACATAAAAATTTATATGAAAAAAATACTATTCATGATGGCTGTCGCAATGGCAGTTGTTTCATGTAAAAAAGAGGATAAAGTTGTAGGAAAAGATAAAGACGGAAAAGAATTAATCGTAAATGAAAAAGGTGATACTGTTGCTAAAACAGAAACGAACGATTCTTTGAAAGTTGATTCTTTAGTAGTAAAACCGGAAGTTGTTGCAATTGCAAAAGATGTTGATGGTAAATATGCTTATAAATACAATTTAGAGATAGGGAAAACTTATCCGATGACGTTAGGTGTCAAAACAACACATACAGCTTCTGATGGAAAACAATCTCAAAAGATGTCAAGCGAAAGTAAAAAGAAAATTGATTATACGGTAAAAGATTTTAAAGACGGAGCTTATACTTTAGAAGTAAAATCTAAACAATATAGCGAGAAGATGACAGATCCTTCAGGAAAATCTATTTCGTATGACACAGATGCTGCGAAGCCTGCGAACAAGGACATTGCAGTTTCATGGTCAATTTACAAAGCGATGACTGGGAAAACGTATACAATGAAAGTTGATCAGAAAGGAAAGGTGCTAAGTGTCGATGGATTAGAAGCGATCAAATCATCGATTCTTAATTCTGTGAAAAAACAAGTAACAGCAGAAGAGTTTAAATTCTTTACAGAAATTATCAACAATTCATTAAACAAAGAAGCTATTTCTTCTCAGTTTGAAGAAACAATGAACATTTTTCCGAATAAAACTTTAGCTTTGAAAGAGTCTTGGAGCGATAGTCAAAAAATTGATAAGGGACCAATGAAAGGAAGCATTTCAATGAAAAGAACCTTAGCAAGTGTAGAACCTTCAAATACGACAATTTCTGTAACAGGCAAACAAGATTTAAAAGGTAACGAATCGCAGCAAGGTGTAACAATGTCTGCAAATAGTAGTGCGAATGTAGATGGAAAAATTTTGTTGGATACGAAATCAGGTTGGATCAACAAAGTTAATTTAACGAAAAAGGAAACATTAAAACGTACAGTGGAAGCGCAAGGTCAAAAACAAACCATGACCGAATCGGTTACAACTGTCACAACAGTGAACTAACATGAAAACAATTCTTTGGATTATTATTCTAGGTATCATTTTCTTAACTATTTTTAGATTTTTAAGAAAAGTCTTTGCGGTCAAAAAAGTTTTTCAGGAAGCAATTAATCAACAAAGAAATGCTTACAATCAGAACCAAAATTCAAACGATTCTCATAGAGAATCACAAGAAAACACATCTTTCGACAAACCGAAATACAATATAGACGCCGAAACGGTGGATTACGAAATAATCGAAGAAAAAAAGGATGAAAAATAAAAAGAATTTACTCTACGTTCTTATCTCATTGCTACTTTTTGTAGTGGTAGCATTGGTCTATTGTGCACCAGTTTTATCAGGGAAATCTGTTATACAGCCTGATATTATCAACTACAAAGGAAGTGCTCAAGAAATGTTGACGTATCAGGAGAAGACAGGTGAAAATGTCTATTGGTCCGATGCCATGTTTGGTGGTATGCCAACCTATCAGACAGGAGCAAAATATAATTTTGATGTGATCAAAACAATTGACGGCGTCTTTAGGTTTTTACCTCGGCCGGCAGATTATATTTTCTTGTTGTTTACTGGTTTCTTCATTCTTGGATTAACAGTTTTCAGAAAGTGGAAATATGCTCTAGTTGGGGCTATTTTCTTTGCATTTGGTTCCTATTATTTCGAATTAATTGCAGCAGGTCACAATGGTAAATTACATACCATTGGTTATTTTGCTCCATTAGTTGCCGGAATCCTTCTATTGTACCGTAAAAAATACATGGCAGGTTTTGTCTTGACAACCTTGTTTATGGGGTTGCAATTACAAGCCAACCACATTCAAATGACCTATTATTTGTTCTTGGCGATGTTGGTTTTTGCAATCGTTCAGTTTATTGACAGTTTAAAGAAAAAAGAATTGCCTGATTTCTTTAAATCATCAGCATTGGTAGTTGTTGCTGTAATAATAGCAGCAGGATTAAATGCAAACCGATTGTTATCAACTTACGAATACAGTAAGGAAACAACACGCGGAAAGTCTGAAATGACGTTGCTAAAAAAGAATTCAAACGGATTAGATCACGATTATATTACACAATGGAGCTATGGAAAATTGGAAACATTGAATTTGTTTATTCCGAATTTAATGGGAGGTGGTTCTCAAACGAATCCTGAAGATTTAACAAACTATACCTCCGAATTACAAAATACGCAGTATAGTGTTGGTGAGGACGAATTTAATCAGCAAGTTTTTCAAGCGGTAGCAAGTCAACCGCGAAGTGCATATTGGGGAGATCAACCCGGAACTTCAGGTCCTGCTTATCAGGGAGCAGTAGTTGTATTCTTATTTGTCATAGGGTTATTTATGGTTCGTGGAAAATACACGACCTATAAAAAATGGTTAGCGGGAGCAACATTCTTAAGCTTTATTTTAGCTTGGGGAAAGAATTTACCTTTTGTGACGAATCTGTTTATTGACTATTTCCCAATGTATGATAAATTCCGCGCCGTTTCTTCCATTTTAGTTATTGCCGAGTTTACAATGCCTTTCTTAGCGATATTGACGTTGTACTATTTCTTTAATTCTGAAGAGTCGGATGAGTTCAAAAAGAAAGTGCTTTATATAGCTGGTGGTTCTACAATTGGTATTTTACTGATTTTCTTCTTATTTGGAGGAATGATTTTTCCTTTTACGTCAGAAAATGAGAAGTTGATGACTGAACAATTCATTGGTCAAATTCAACAAGCCAACCCAAATGCAATTGGACTATGGGATGGATTAATTAAACGATTGGACGAAGCTTTGATACAAGATAGAATTACAATGTTCAAAGCTGATACAGCTCGTACATTAATTTTTGTTCTTTGTACAATGGCTTTATTATTGGGTTATTTATTTAAATTGATCAAAAAACCAATTATTGTCGTTTTAGGAATTGGTGCGTTAGCTTTTATTGATGGATTTACGGTTAATAAAAGATATTTGAATGAAGATAATTTTGTATCAAAATATATTGTTGATAATCCGTTTCCGACTGAAATGTCACCTCGTTTGCAAACTGAAGCCCAGAATAACAACAATGTAGCACAAATTGCATATAAAGTTCCTTTGAATAATTTGTTATCAAATATTGCGAAACAAGATCCATCGCATTTCCGTGTTTACAATACAGCTTCAAGTACATTTAACGAAGCAGGAACTTCTTACTTTGTTCCATCTGTAGGAGGTTACCATGCGGCAAAGCTAGGGAAATATCAAGATGTTGTTGATATTTATTTTTCTCAAAATCCGCAATTAAAACAGTATGGAATAAAGGATGAAACAGGATTGATCAATGTATTGAATATGTTGAATACAAAATACATTATTCATGGAAGCCCAAGTGAGCCACAAGTTCAACAAAATCCGACAGCTTTAGGAAGTGCATGGCTGGCTTCAAATATTAAGTGGACAGAAAATGCGAATGATGAAATCCTGGCAATTAATTCTATACCTGTTAATAACACGGTTATCTTACGTAAAGATTTAGTTGAAAATAAGAATCTGAATGTTTCAGCGGATGAAAACGCTAAGATTGAATTGGTGGAGTATTCTCCAATGAAAATGACCTATAAATCTTCATCACATACAGATCAGATTGCGGTTTTCTCAGAGGTTTATTATCCGCATGGATGGATAGCAACAGTTGATGGAAAAGAAGTGCCAATTGAAAAAGCAAACTATGTGCTGCGTGCAGTTCCTGTTCAGAAAGGAAATCATACGATCGTACTGGAATTTAAACCGCAAGTCATTTCAACAGGAAATATCATTGTGATTATTTCAAATATTCTGCTTCTACTTGTTGTGGCCGGTGGTCTTTATTTGGGATACAAAAAATGTACTTCAAAAGCGAATTTAAACGTAGCGACTGAAAACGCTTAATCTTAGCATGAAAAAAATATTAATCATCACCTATTATTGGCCTCCTGCGGGAGGCCCTGGTGTTCAGAGATGGTTGAAATTCACAAAATATCTTCCGGAATTTGGATATGAAACGTATGTCTATATCCCGGAAAATCCTTCTTATCCAATTCTTGATGAAACCTTGGCAAAAGATGTCAATCCAAAAGTTAAGCTAATCAAGAATAAAATTTGGGAACCTTATCAATTAGCGGAAAAACTGAACCCGAAAAATAAAGCGTACAAAGGAGGACATTTTGAGAAAAAAGAGAATCAATCTTTGTTGTCAAAATTATCAGTTTTTGTTCGTGGAAATTTCTTTATTCCCGATGCACGTAAGTTTTGGGTAAATCCTTCTGTAGCATATTTAAAAGACTTTTTACAGAAAGAAAATATTGATACCATTGTAACTTCAGGTCCACCTCATAGTCTTCATTTAATTGGTTTGAAGTTGAAAAAACAACTCCCGAATATTAAATGGTTGGCAGATTTTCGAGATCCCTGGACACAAATCAGTTACCACAAAGAATTGAAATTAACTTCTTGGGCTGCCAAAAAACACGAGAATTTGGAACGGGAAGTGATGCAAAAAGCAGATGTTATTCTTGCAACAAGTTATGCTGATGGAGAGAATTTCAAGAAGATAGGAGCGAAATGGGTCGAAGTGATAACAAATGGTTTTGAAGAGGTAAAACAACAAACAGAAAAAGATCAGAAATATTTCCATTTGACATATTCAGGAGGATTGGAAATACTTCGAAACCCGGCTTCTTTATGGAAAGCACTGTCAGAGATTATAGCTGAAAACCAATCGTTCAAAGAAGATTTTAAACTCGATTTTTATGGTTCTTTGGCAGATGACGTAAAACAAACAATAATTGACCAGGGATTAGAAAATAATTTGATTGTCCACGGTTATGTTTCGCATCAAGAATCATTGAATGCAATAAATGCTGCAAACATCTTATTGTTGACAAATTTCGATAACCAAGCTTCGAAAGGAATTATCCCGGGAAAACTATTTGAATATATGGCAACCGGGAATCCGATTTTAGCGATTGGACCAACAGATGCTGATGTCGAAAAAATACTACAAAAAACAGAGGCAGGAAACTATTTTATGCCTCAACAAGTGGAAGAGATGAAAGGTTTCATACTTTCTGTTTATAAACAATGGTTGGTGAATCCGAATCAAAAATTTGAAACAAACAAAAAAGAGGTACAACAATTTAACCGCAAAAATTTGACCTCAAAATTGGTTGAAGTAATGAATAGACTTTAGTACAGCATTTTTCATTTATTCTATTTTTTGTGTAGAATCAGTAAATTTTATTAAGATCATTTCATAAGGTAATGACATGGTGTCACCAAAGGTTGATGTTTCGTCTATATCGTGTAGATAGGGACATTTCTCAAAATTGGGGTTCATCTCAAATTCTCTGCGCATCTTCCAAATGAGTTGGTTAGGATTTGAAGGGTCTTTTTCTATTTTAGCATTTCCGCTGATATCACAATTTAATGGGTCCTTAAATGTAAGCATGTATTTATTTTGATTTTTAACAAAACCGATTCCTCTTAGAGGAACCTCATAATACTCGTACGTAGTAAGAATTGAATTGTAAATAATTTGATTATTGATTTCTAATTTATATCCTCCAATAATTAAATCTTCATAGTAATGAGGCCCCATATAGGTTCTCGTTTAATCAATTTTTTAAAATTAATGGTGTATTTTTTATCTCCATCTGTATAGCCCCCATGTACCCACAAACTGGTTGAGTTCGTTGTTAAGATCTTTGTAATACGTTCCTTCCGGATAATCTCCATAACCTGCTCTTAAAGAAACTTCTGTCTGAGCTTGAATATGGATACTTAATAATATGAAGAAGAAGAATATTTTCATTTATTCTATTTTTTGTGTAGAATCAGTAAATTTTATTAAGATCATTTCATAAGGTAATGACATGGTGTCACCAAAAGTTGATGTTTCGTCTATATCGTGTAGATAGGGACATTTCTCAAAATTGGGGTTCATCTCAAATTCTCTGCGCATCTTCCAAATGAGTTGGTTAGGATTTGAAAGGTTTTTTTCTATTACAGCTTTTCCATTTATATCACAATTTAATGGGTCTTCGAAGATAATGATATACTTATTTTCATTTTTGACAAAATTAATACCGTTCAAACTTGCATCGTAAAAATTATAACTAGAAATAATGGAATTATATATAACTTGATTATTTACTTCTAATTTATATCCCCCTATCAACATATCTTTATAATAATGAGGTCCCCATGTAGATTCCCATTTAATCAATTTTTTAAAATTAATGGTGTATTTTTTACTTCCATTTGTATAGGTCCATGTACCCACAAACTGGTTGAGTTCGCTGTTTAGATCTTTGTAATACGTTCCTTCCGGATAATCTCCATAACCTGCTATTAAAGAAACTTCTGTCTGAGCTTGAATATGGATACTTAATAATATGAAGAAGAATATTATTTTCATTTATTCTATTTTTTGTGTAGAATCAGTAAATTTTGTTAAGATCATTTCATAGGGTAATGACATGGTGTCACCAAAAGTTGATGTTTCGTCTATATTGTGTAAATAGGGACATTTCTCAAAATTTGGGTTCATCTCAAATTCTCTGTACATTTTCCAAATGAGTTGGTTTATGTTTGAAGGGTCTTTTTCTATTTTAACATTTCCGCTGATATCACAATTTAATGGGTCTTCAAAGGTGATGATATATTTATTTTGATTTTTGACAAAACCGATTCCTCTTAGAGGAGCTTCATAATATTCATATAAAGTAAGAATTGAATTGTAAATAATTTGATTATTGACCTCTAGTTTATACCCCCCTATCAACATATCTTTATAATAATGAGGTCCCCAGTTAAACTCTTCTTTAATCAATTTTTTAAAATTAATGGTGTATTTTTTACTTCCTTCTGTATAGGTCCATGTACCCACAAATTGGTTGAGTTCGTTGTTAACATCTTTTAAATAGGCTCCTTCAGGTAATTCTGCTAATGGAGTTTTTAAAGGAATTATTTGACTTTGACTAAAGATTTTTAGACTTGCCAAAAAGATTATTATTAAAATTATCTTTTTCATATTATTGTTTATTTACACATTGTACGCTTTACATTTCCATTGTTGTCAAATTCTAATTTTTCCCACGAATTCATGTCATCGGTCATGCGGTACATAACAATACCTGTTTCATGGTAGAATTTTTTGAACACTTCGGTGATAAATTTTTCCATATTATTTTTGGAAATATCATCTAATGTTGAGAAATAATAAGACATTCTATATTTATAATTATCTTCAAACCTTTTCCAAAATTCTTTGGCTGTCGCACTTGTATTATTATTATAAACATCCAAGAAATTCTGGTTATTTTCTAACATCATGGTATAAATACCATAATTTCCAACCACTATACCATAGCTGTCGTTGTTCGATAAACCTCGGTCTGCTCTCGCTTTTAACATATTGAGATAAGTGTTTATATCTGTTATAGATGGAATACCTAATGAGTTTTCTTTTGTAGGGTGAGTATGGGCAAAACCAAAAATCTCAGGTCTATAATAATTTATCCCAAAATTTATAGAGCCGCTTTCGGCAGATTTAGGATTTAAATAGACATTTTGAGCAGCAGAATTTAAATTAGGGTTGTCTTTCGGATTTGTATTAATAAATCCATGTTCCCGCTGCGTATCACTAACTTTTGGTTTAAGATCAGTTAATTTTTGTTTGAACATATTATCGTTCTTCAATTTATTCTTCAAATTTTTACAAGGGTCATGGTGTTGGTTATTGTCAGAACCTCCGCCACCTCCTCCCATATCAGAAGGATTTTCTCCACTTGGAATTATAGGTCCATTATCCGTATTTCCATCAGGGGAACCACCACCACCTTCGTTACAAACAACTTTTGTTTTCCAACCGTCCGATATACAATCATCATCACTATGCCAATGCCCGTAATCACAAGGGGCATATACCAGAACGTAGCAGTTTGGGCCTGATCTATGATGCAGATCTTTGTATAATGTTTCGACTTTTACAATTTTATTATCGGACAAAATAAATTTCAAGATATATTTAGTCATTAAATCAGCTTCTTTATGAAGAACCAAATTGTATAAAACGTTAGTTTCGTTGTCTTCCTTTTTAGGAAAAAGTTTAATCGCAAAATTGGCCACTTGATTGGAGACAATTGTTTTTACGATGATAGAATCCATTGTATAATTTTGTAAAATAGAGTCAAAATCATTCGATTCTTTTTTGTTAAAATCATTTGTTATAAACAAGTGACGATTAAAATCATTAAAATTCAGAATAACCCTGGCGTTTATTTCTGTATCTTTCTTTTCATTGTAGATGGAATTATTATCATCATGGCAAGAAAATAATAAAAAACAGAATGAAAGAATTAGGAGAGTAAATATTTTATTCATGTGTGTTAGGTAGATTGATTTGCTTGAAAATAAGAAATATTTACCTGAAAAACAAATATTTAACAAAAAAAGAAAGATTATTGTTGCATCAAAACCGAATGAAAATTCTATTTCGAGATATAACATGCTATCAAAAAATACCAAAATCCAACATTCATCATAAATGGTTTGGTTAAATTTTACCTAAATTTATTCTTGGAAAAAATAAAACTACAGAGAAATGAATGACAATCGTAAGAAAGACGCATTGAATTACCATTCAATGGGTCAACCGGGAAAGATTGCAGTAGTTCCGACAAAACCGACAAATACGCAACGTGATTTATCTCTTGCTTATTCGCCAGGTGTTGCGGAACCTTGTTTGGAGATTGAAAAAGATCCTGAAAATGCCTATAAATACACGGCAAAAGGAAACTTAGTCGCAGTAATTAGTAATGGAACAGCAGTTTTAGGTCTGGGAGATATTGGAGCAGTAGCTTCAAAACCTGTGATGGAAGGAAAAGGACTTTTATTCAAAATTTTTGCTGATATCGACGTCTTTGACATCGAATTGGATACAAAGAATGTGGATGAATTTATCAATACAGTAAAAGCTTTAGAGCCAACTTTTGGAGGAATTAATTTAGAAGATATTAAAGCACCTGAATGTTTTGAAATTGAAAAACGTTTGAAAGCTGAAATGAATATTCCTGTGATGCACGATGATCAACATGGAACGGCAATTATTTCCGGAGCCGCTTTGATTAATGCATGTGAATTACAAGGAAAAGATATTTCTAAAGTTAAAATCGTGGTAAATGGAGCAGGAGCAGCTGCTATTTCTTGTACAGGAATGTATATTTCTGTGGGAGCAAAAAAAGAGAATATCGTGATGTTGGATAGTAAAGGTGTTATCCGTTCCGACAGAGACAATCTTGATGCTTCTAAAGCTGAATGGGCGACAGATCGGGATATTTCTACGTTAGCTGATGCTGTAAAAGAGGCCGATGTCTTTATTGGGTTATCTGCTGCAGATGTATTGACACCGGAAATGTTGAATACAATGGCTGCCGATCCAATTGTATTGGCAATGGCAAATCCGAATCCGGAAATAGCTTATGATTTGGCGGTATCTACACGTACGGATATTATTATGGGAACTGGTCGCTCAGATTATCCAAATCAGGTGAATAATGTTTTGGGATTCCCATACATATTTAGAGGAGCTTTAGATGTTCGTTCAACGACAATTAATGAAGAGATGAAGATTGCTGCGGTTCATGCAATTGCAGAATTAGCGAAACAGCCTGTTCCTGAAGTTGTCACACAAGCCTATAACAATCATTCTATAAAATTTGGGAAAGAATATATTATTCCAAAACCGAATGATCCTCGTTTATTACCAGAGGTTTCAGCAGCTGTGGCGAAAGCAGCGATAGAAACTGGTGTTGCTAAAAATGAAATCACAGATTTTGAAGCGTATAAATTATCGTTGATTAAACGAATCGGAAAAGAAAGTACGATTATGCGCAATTTAACACAAACTGCAAAATCTAATCCTAAACGAGTTGTTTTTGCTGAAGGAGATCGTTTCGAAATTCTTCGTGCAGCTCAAATTGTGAAAGAAGAAAAAATAGCAATTCCAATTATTTTAGGAAAGAAAAATAAGATTCAACAAATGATCAAAGAGTATATGTTGGATTTGGAAGATGTAGAAATTGTAGACACGAATGCGGAAGAAGATTCCGATCGTTACAACGAATTTGTAGAATTTATCTACAATAAACGTCAACGAAAAGGAATTTCTAAATCAGATGCAAAAAAATTATTGAGAGATCGTAATTATTTTGGTTCATGCATGGTTGAGTTTGGTTATGCAGATGCAATGATTTCGGGGATGACAAAAAATTATTCGCAGGCAATTCGTCCGGCTTTAGAATTAATCGGAGCAGAGGAAGGACAAAAAGTGGCGAGTATGTATATGATGTTAACGGAAAAAGGCCCTGTTTTCTTAGGAGATACGACTGTTAACTTAGAACCGACTTCGGAAGACTTGGTGAATATTACGTTGCAATTCAACGAAACAATTAAGAAGTTTAAAATTCAGCCTAAGATTGCATTATTGTCTTATTCAAATTTTGGATCGAACAAAGGAGAAACGGTTTCTAAAATTCAGAATGCAGTAAATTATTTGCATAAAAATCATCCGGATATTTTAGTAGACGGAGATATTCAAGCAAATTTTGCCGTGAATAAAGAAAAATTACAAAGCAACTTCCCGTTTTCTAAACTAGCCGGAACATATGCCAATACATTGGTTTTTCCTAATCTTGAATCTGCTAATATTTCATACAAATTGTTGCAGGAATTAGGGAACATAGAAGCAGTTGGCCCAATTCTGATCGGAATGAAAAAACCAATTCATTTGTTGCAATTGGATAGCACAGTTCGTGAAATAGTAAATATGGTTACCATTGCTGTAATTGATGCACAACAACATAAGTCGTAAATTACATCATAGTTAATAATAACAAAAAACTCCCTCTTTAGGGAGTTTTTTGTTGGAATAAATTTTATAAAAATTCGTTCTGTAAAATTACGTTTATATATTTCTATTATCAGGATAGAAATATCTTTTGTACACAATTCACCAAAGTGTCTTTTTTCGAATGCATTAAATTCAGTAAATTGTATACCTTTTTAAATTAACAGGATATGAAAAAAGTTTACACAATTTTATTAGTTGCAGGAAGTGTTATTTCTTTTGCACAAAACAATACTTCTTTTGAAGCAAGCGAAGGTTATATAGTAGGGAATATGCATTCACAGAATGGTTGGGAAGTTAGTGAAGGGAATGGGGCTATTCTCAATAACCAACTTGTTTCTGATGAACAAGCTAGTGATGGAAGTTATTCGTTCAAAAATGGAGACCAAACAGATTTTAGCCCAAAAGGTTTTCCTGTAATGGGAGTGACAAAAACTTTTGAAAAACCAGCAGATTACAAAAACTTTACCATTTCGTTTGATGCTTTTGTCACAAAACGCAACGGGGCTGATTTCGAGTTTACCTTATATACCATCAATCCCGATACAGATGAATTTAATCCGGTTGCCGGTCTTGGAATGGAGAATAGGGGATATTTGTATATTACAAAAGATATTGAGTATGGCTTTGATTATGCAGATGCTGCAGAAGGATGGGCAATTAACAAATGGAATAATTTTAGAATAGAAGTCAAAGAAAATGAAATTAAATATTATCTAAATGATAATTTAGTCTACACAGGCGATAATTTCACTAAAATGAATATTCATGGATTGACTATTTTGCATAATAATTATGGAGGTGATGCTTATTATGATAATTTCAAATTCAATACAGATGATTTAGCCGTGAATCAAATCGAGCATAAAGAATTCAAACTTTACCCTAATCCGGTGAACGATTATCTAAATTTTGATGGAAATTTTCATGAGCAAATTTCAACGATAGAAGTGTTAAATACAGCAGGTCAATTGGTTTTAAAGTCTGATAATTCTGTAAAACAACTCAATACATCATCTTTAAGTTCAGGTGTATATATTGTGAAAATTAAATTAAAAGATGGAAAAATGATGACACGAAAAATCATCAAAAAATAAATAAAAAAATCCTCCCAAATGGGAGGATTTTCTATTTGATAAATGAAATTCTATTATTTAACTTCTTCGAAGTCTACGTCTTCAACACCATCATTTTTAGCTTGACCTTGATCAGTACCTGGTTGAGCTTGTGCACCACCTTGTTGACCTTCGTTCATTGCAGCATAAATTTCTTGTGAAGCAGCATTCCAAGCTGTATTTAATTTTTCCATAGAAGCATCAATTGCAGCAACGTCTTGTGCAGCGTGAGCAGATTTTACTTCTGCTAAAGCTTCTTCAATCGGTTGTTTTTTATCAGCAGGAATTTTATCTCCATACTCAGTCAATTGTTTTTCTGTTTGGAAAATTAAAGCATCAGCAGCATTTACTTTTTCAATTTTTTGTTTTGCTTCTTCATCTTTAGCCGCATTTTCTTGCGCTTCTTTTTTCATTCTTTCGATATCCGCATCAGATAATCCGGAAGAAGCTTCAATTTTGATCGATTGCTCTTTTCCAGTTCCTTTATCTTTTGCAGAAACACTCAAGATACCATTCGCATCAATATCAAATGTAACTTCGATTTGAGGAACACCTCTTTGTGCTGGTGGAATATCGACTAAGTCAAAGCGTCCGATTTCTTTGTTGTCATTGAATAAAGGACGTTCTCCTTGACCAATTCTTAATGTTACCGCTGGTTGATTATCAACTGCAGTTGAGAAAACCTCAGATTTTTTAGTTGGAATAGTTGTGTTCGCTTCAATTAATTTAGTGAAAACACCTCCTAAAGTTTCAATACCTAAAGATAATGGCGTAACGTCTAATAATAATACGTCTTTTACGTCACCTGTTAAAACACCTCCTTGGATAGCTGCTCCTACTGCAACAACTTCATCAGGGTTTACACCTTTAGATGGTTTTTTACCAAAGAATTTTTCTACTTCTTCTTGGATTTTAGGAATACGAGTTGAACCACCAACTAAAATTACTTCGTCAATATCAGAGATTGATAATCCTGCATCAGACAATGCCTTTTGACAAGGATCCATAGAACGTTTCACTAAGTTTTCTGTTAACTGATCAAATTTTGAACGTGTTAAAGTTTCTACTAAGTGCTTTGGTCCTGTTTCATTTGCTGTAACGTATGGTAAATTAATTTCTGTTTGCGCAGAAGAAGATAATTCGATTTTAGCTTTCTCAGCAGCTTCACGTAAACGTTGTAAAGCCATTGCATCTTTTTTCAAATCAACACCTTCTTTTGCTTGGAATTCAGAAGCCAACCAATTGATGATTGCATCATCAAAATCATCACCTCCTAAGTGAGTATCACCGTTTGTAGATAATACTTCGAATACACCGTCACCTAATTCTAAGATAGATACGTCAAAAGTACCACCACCTAAATCATAAACAACGATTTTTTTATCTGAATTTGCTTTGTCTAATCCGTAAGCTAATGCTGCAGCAGTAGGCTCGTTGATAATACGCTCTACTTTTAATCCTGCAATTTCACCAGCTTCTTTTGTTGCTTGACGTTGAGCATCGTTAAAGTAAGCAGGTACAGTAATTACCGCTCTAGATACTTCTTGTCCTAAGTAATCTTCAGCTGTTTTTTTCATTTTTTGTAAAATCATTGCTGAGATTTCTTGTGGAGTATAGTTACGACCATCAATGTCAACTGCTGGCGTATCATTATTTCCTTTTACAACTGAATAAGGAACACGACTGATTTCATCTGCATCATTATTAAATTTAGTTCCCATGAAACGTTTGATAGAATAAATCGTTTTCTTTGGGTTTGTTACAGCTTGACGTTTTGCTGAATCACCAACTTTAATTTCACCACCTTCTACGAATGCTACGATAGATGGTGTAGTTCTTTTACCTTCTGCATTTGGAATTACAACTGGCTCGCTACCTTCCATTACAGAAACACAAGAGTTCGTTGTACCTAAATCGATTCCGATTATTTTGCTCATATTGTTTAGTTATTTTTTATATTATTAATGATTTATTTTGAACTTTTATACATCACAAAAAAATGATGTTACAACCTAATGGACAATCTTTGTGCCAACGTATAAAAGAATGACATCTGATATTTTAAAATGTCATGTTGTCATATTATGAAAGAGAAATCATTATAAAGCGGAGGAATCGTCAGTTTTTTGATTGATAAATTGTCAGCGTTAAGCTAAATAACGAAACAGAATGCTTACCCAATCTTACTTCCGTTTTCCACTTTTCGCTCAGGATTCAGAAGAATCACATCGCTGTTATTGCCGTAAACACCCATTACAAGACATTCACTCATAAGATTAGCGATTTGTTTTTTCGGAAAGTTAACGATGGAAATAATTTGTTTCCCAATCAATTCTTCTTTTGAATAAAGAGAAGTTATTTGGGCCGAACTTTTTTTAATTCCCAATGGACCAAAGTCAATTTCTAGAATATAAGCAGGATTTTTTGCTTTTGGAAAATCATCTGCTTTAACTATTGTTCCAACCCGGATATCAATTTTTTCAAAATCTTGCCAGGAAATAGTTTCCGTATTCTGCTTTTGGTTTTCTTTTTCATGGATAGATTGTAAGATCTGAATTAATTCATTTTTTTCACTACTATATTTTATTTTCATCTCATCCGGCATTCTTTCATAATACGTTAAAGCTTTTTCTCCAAATTGTTTGAGATAGAAATTCGTCAGTGTCGGAACATTTGGAAACCTTTTATGAAAAATCATTTCGGTATATGCCTGCCATTCACGTTCTTCTCTGGTTTCGACCTGATTTTCTCCCGAACGCTGAAAAACATGCATCATTTCATGCATCAAAACATTAGAAAGTAACACAAGATCAAAATCTAAAATATTACGTGGTACACGAATTGTAATCCCATTTTTTTCTTCTCCTTCTGCTGTTAGAAGAAAGCTTTTCGGATCAATTTCTTCTCTAAACGTAAAACCTGTGAAAGCACTATGTTTTAATTTCAATTCATCTAAAATTTCATACAATGCTTCGATAATGAGGTGGTTATTTTTTAAATAATTTATTCTTTCTTTAAATTTTTCTGTAATCATAGATTTTTTGCACTTATATATCAAATATATAATCTTATTTTTGATATGTTTTAAAAATGACTATGAAGAAATTAGTACTATTGCTTGGCTTGATATCGATCACAACACATGCACAAGTTCTTAATCACAAAAAAGAATTTACACGACAGGATTCGCTTCGCGGAACCAATAACGAATTTCGTAATTGGTGGGATGTAAAAAAATATAAAGTAAGTGTAGAACCGGATTTTCAGTCAAAAACAATCAAAGGAAAAACAACCATCATATTTGATAAAACCAATACTCAGCAATCAGATTTGCTTCAAATTGATTTACAACATCCAATGACTGTTTCTGCCGTAAAGTTAAACGGGAAGAAAATCTCAAATTTTAAACGGGATGGAAATGTTTATTTTATAACGGTAGGAAATAAAATAAAAAGTAATTCAAATCAATTAGAATTAGAGTATAGTGGAAATCCTCGTGTTGCTAAAAATGCCCCTTGGGATGGAGGCTGGATTTTTACCAAAGATCAAAAAGACCGCGATTGGATGTCTGTTGCTGTACAAGGGTTAGGTGCAAGCGCTTGGTTTCCGAACAAAGATTACTTGGGTGACGAACCGGATAACGGAATGGAACTCGAAATCATTGTCCCAAAGGAGTTGGTTGGTGTAGGAAACGGGAGGTTTGTTTCTAAAAAAGAAATGAATGGTAA
The DNA here is from genome assembly GCF_000382425.1 of Empedobacter brevis NBRC 14943 = ATCC 43319. GTDB lineage: Bacteria > Bacteroidota > Bacteroidia > Flavobacteriales > Weeksellaceae > Empedobacter > Empedobacter brevis. The sequence goes on along the minus strand of NZ_KB908292.1, from coordinate 24,829 downwards.
AATGGCTTATACATGGAAAGTCGTTAATCCAATCAATAATTATAACATTATTCCAAACATCGGGCATTATGTCAACTTCAAAGATATTTATGAAGGAGAAAAAGGAAAATTAGATTTAGATTATTATGTGTTAGATTATAATTTAGAGCAAGCAAAGTCTCAATTTGAACAGGCAAAATTGATGTTGAAAAGTTTCGAACATTGGTTTGGACCTTATCCATTCTATGAAGATTCATTCAAGATTATAGAAACACCACATTTGGGAATGGAACATCAGTCCGGAATTGCCTATGGAAATAAGTTTAAGAATGGTTACTTAGGTCGTGATTTATCAGGTTCAGGATGGGGAATGAAATGGGATTTTATTATTGTTCATGAAGCCGGGCACGAATGGTTCGGAAATAATATAACCGAAAAGGATGTTGCGGATATGTGGATTCACGAGTCCTTTACAGCTTATTCTGAAACATTATTCACCGAAACTTTTTATGGAAAAGAAGCTGCAGGAGAATATGTTCGAGGAACCCGAAATGCGATAGAAAACGATATTCCGATCATTGGAGTTTATGGTGTAAATCAGGAGGGAAGTGGTGATATGTACTACAAAGGAGCAAATATGATTCATACATTAAGAACGTGGATGAACAATGATGAACAATTCAGACAAATGTTAAGAGGATTGAACAAAGAATTTTATCATCAAACTGTGACAACGCAGCAAATAGAGAATTATATGGCAAAATTTTCAGGTTTAGATTTGAAATCTTTTTTTAATCAATATTTGAGAACAGTTGAAGTTCCGACATTAGAATTGAAACAAGAAGGAAATCAAATCAACTATAGATACACGAACATTGTTGATGGATTTTCAATGCCTTTGAGATTGAAAAATACTGAACAAACAATAAGCCCAACAAAAGATTGGAAAACATTGAATAGTGTTTCAATTAAAAATATTTCTGATGTAGAAATTAATCCAAATTATTACATCAAAATAAAAATAGTACGTTAAAAAAGATTCTTTTGAATGATATGAAACGTTCATTCAGATTCACATCACCCGAAACGAGATAAGTTTGTAAAATCAATAAATCCAAACAAATATCATCGATTATTGGAGGATGAAATTATAAATTTGTGACATGAAAAAATACATTGCATACGCAATTGCAACAGGATTATTGCTGACAGCCGGTTGGCCATCGTATGGTTTTCCATTGTTGTTATTTATAGGATTTGTTCCCTTGATGTTAGCGGAACATCAAATCTCGCAACGAGTAGAATTCAAGAAGAAAGGACGTAAGATTTTCGGTCTTTCGTATTTGGCATTTTTTATTTGGAATGCAACTGTTATTTGGTGGCTGCATTATGCACAAGAAACCAATGCAAATGGAGATTTACAAAATTCGTGGAGTGCTTATTTAATTCCGGTGGTGGCCAATTCATTATTTATGTCAATTGTTTTCCAATCCTACCATTTTGTAAAAAAGAAAGCAGGAAACTTGTATGGTTTGATTTTTCTTCCGGCAATTTGGATGAGTTTTGATAAACTAACACTGAATTGGGAACTGACTTGGCCTTGGTTTAATCTTGGAAATGGTTTTGCAAAATACTATGAATGGGTACAATGGTACGAATATACAGGAACTTTTGGAGGAGCCTTATGGATTTGGTTGGTGAACATTATTGTGTTCTATTATTTAACGGCATATATCAATAAGAAAGAAATAAAGTACCTGAACAAATTAGGAATCTACGCAGGGTTATTAATTGCAGTGCCAATCGGTATTTCCTACATTATTTATGCAAACTATGAAGAGAAAGGAAAAGCACTTAATGTGTTAATTCTTCAGCCTGATTTAGATCCATACAACGAAAAGTACATGAAAGATGGATTGCAGATATACGATGAACTGAAGCAATTGGCCTTGAAAAATATTCAACCCAACACTCAATTTGTTGTAGCTCCGGAAACTGCTGTGCCTGGATCTTCTGCATTAATTTTTGATAATTTGTATGATGATTTGATTATTCAAGACATTCAACAATGGACAAATTCTAAGAAAGATTTACATTTTGTGACAGGAGCATCTATTATGCGAATTTATCCGATGGAATCTTTAGCTTCGGAAACAGCATCTGTTATGAAAGATGGAATTACATGGTATGACGCTTATAATTCGGCCTTGCAGATAGGTGGTAACGATTCAATAGATGTTTATCATAAGAGTAAATTAGTGCCCGGTGTCGAAATTTTTCCATATCGTAACTATTTAATGCCAATTATTGGAGAATTTATGCTTAACTTTGGCGGCACAACAAAAACGTTGGGAATTCAACCTCATCGTTCTGTTTTCAAAAATAAAACAAACACCGCTACTGTTGCTCCGGTTATATGTTACGAATCGATTTACGGAGACTATACAACAGAATATGTGAGAGAAGGCGCAAATGTTTTGTTCACGATGACCAATGATTCTTGGTGGGGCTCTACCGATGGTCATCGTCAGTTACTTTTATACGGTAACTTGAGAGCTATTGAAAATAGACGAGCTATTGTTAGATCTGCAAACTCAGGTATTTCGGCTTTCGTTAATCAGCGAGGAGATATAATGAAATCGTTACCTTATGGTGAACAGGGTGCTTTAAATGGTACAATTTTAATGAATAGTGAATTAACGTTTTATACAAAGTATGGTGACGTAATCGCAAGAATAGCTTTATTGGTAATGGGAATTATCTTGGCTTATACCTTTGCGCAGAAGTTGTTATACAAAGAAAATAAGAAAAAAATATAAAATTAATAACCTAAAGAGTTGTATAAGTAATATATAATTTGTTACTTTGCACTCCGTTTAAAATAGGACAATACAAAATAAGATGTCAAAAATTTGTCAAATTACAGGTAAGAAGAGATTAGTGGGAAACAGTGTTTCTCATGCTAATAATAAAACAAAACGCACTTTTGAAGTGAATTTGTTCAAAAAGAGATTTTTTATGCCAGAAGCTGGTGAGTGGATTACTTTAAAAGTTTCTGCACACGGTTTAAAAACAATCAACAAATTAGGAGTTGATGAGGCTGTTAAACGTGCACGTAAAGAAGGTTTAATCAAATAATTTAAGACACCATGGCAAAAAAAGGAAACAGAGTACAGGTTATTTTAGAATGTACAGAGCATAAAGAAAGTGGTATGCCAGGAATGTCTCGTTATATCACAACTAAAAACAAAAAAAATACTCCAGATCGTATTGAGTTGAAAAAATTCAACCCAGTATTGAAAAAGTATACAATTCACAAGGAGATTAAATAATAAAATTTTAGACGATGGCAAAGAAAACGGTAGCAACCCTACAAACTGGGTCTAAAAAAATGACCAAAGTAATCAAAATGGTAAAATCTCCTAAAACTGGAGCTTACGTATTTGTTGAAAAAGTAGTTAACGCTGACGAAGCAGATTCTTTCTTCGCGAAATAATTTGTTAGCTTAACACAAAATATTAAGGTTAATAGAGCTGCCTCGTTTTTAGGCGGCTTTTTTATTTCCTTATATTTTATGTATCTTCGTACATAATTTTAAGAAATTTAGCTTTTAATGAGTTGGTTTAAAAAGATATTAGGTAAAGAAAGTAAAGAAAAATTAGATGAAGGTCTTGAGAAATCGAAGTCTTCATTTTTTGATAAAATAAGTCGAGCAGTTGTTGGAAAATCTAAAGTTGATGATGAGGTTTTAGATGACTTGGAAGAAGTTTTAATTTCTTCTGATGTAGGAGTAGAAACAACGGTGAAAATTATTCGTCGAATTGAAGAACGTGTGGAACGTGATAAATATGTTTCGACATCTGAGTTGGATTTAATTCTTCGTGAAGAAATTGCCGGCTTACTTTCTGAAAATAATATAGAAGATACAAATGGTTTTGCAATTCCTAAAAAAGAGGTACCATATGTGATTATGGTTGTCGGTGTAAATGGAGTTGGAAAAACCACAACAATTGGAAAATTAGCTTCTCAGTTCAAATCGCAAGGATTAAAAGTTGTTCTCGGTGCAGCCGATACTTTTCGTGCAGCAGCTGTAGATCAATTGGTGATTTGGTCAGAACGTGCAGGAGTGCCAATTGTAAAACAAGCAATGGGATCAGATCCTGCTTCAGTAGCCTTTGATACTATACAATCGGCGGTTGCTCAAAATGCAGATGTCGTTTTGATTGATACAGCAGGGCGTTTGCACAATAAAGTTAATTTGATGAACGAGCTGACAAAAATAAAACGTGTCATGCAAAAGGTTATTCCGGACGCACCTCACGAAGTTTTATTGGTATTAGATGGTTCTACAGGTCAGAATGCTTTTGAGCAGGCGAAACAATTTACGCAAGCAACAGAAGTTTCAGCTTTGGCGGTTACAAAGTTAGATGGAACCGCAAAAGGTGGAGTGGTGATCGGAATTTCTGATCAATTTCAAATTCCTGTCAAATACATTGGTGTAGGTGAAGGAATAAATGATTTACAAGCTTTTAATAAAATGGAGTTTGTTGATTCTTTCTTCAAACGAAATAAATAATAAGATTTTAAGAATACAAAATACAAAATCCTTTAAGCTTAGCTTAAAGGATTTTTTTATCTATAAAAATCTTTTTCCTTGAGATTAATTTTATCAAGTATAAACTTTAAAACTTGATGAAATTTTGTTTCTTTATTTGTACAACTAACATCATATTTCACAGAATTGTTGTTATTGCTAAAACTTAGTGTGGTATGATTTCCATCTAAACAACCTGTTTGAGGAAATAAATCTTTTGCAGTTAAGCTTAATAATTTAGTAGAAAGTTCTTCAAAATCATTTAGGTCGATGTATTTATTTGTTTGATAGTTACGATCTTCTTTTAGATTCATTTTTATTTCTATTCATACTTTATCTTTTCTATTGTTTTTTGGAGAAAGAAAACTTGCCTTTGGAGATTCGATATAAATTGTGGTATTGCTCCATAAATGTGATGAATTATTCTCTATTTCTATATAATTGATTTGATCTTGTCCAAAGGAACAAATAGAGTGCGCCACAAAAAAAATAAAAAATAACGTTCTCATAATTAATACACGACCTTAATATACTCTTTGTAAAACTTTTTACTCTTTGTTTCTTTTTTAGAAATAGTTTTTAGGTATTCGTTTAAATACTCTCTAAATGGAGAATCTTTCGCCAAAGCATCTTGCTTTTTACTGGTTAATACTTGTATCGTGCCATACATTTCTTCTTCGTTTTCTATACTCGATGCAATAAGTGTAAAGGTTTCATTTGCTTCGTTGATAATGTTACGATTTGACCAAACCAATAAAGCTTGATTATTTTCTGTGTACAAAACATTGTCCCATTTTCCAAGCCAATCGTATAGCATTTTTTTTGCAACCAATGGGGTCTGGAAACTTTCTACGCGATATTCTGTCAACGAGCGTTCTGCTTGTTGTTGAGCATACAATGTATTAAAACTTATAAGGAATGTAATAAAAAGGATTAATTTTTTCAAGGTTAAAAATTCTTGTTTGACGTAAAGTTATTGAAAATAAAATGTAACATACTCATAAATCAAGCGTCATTTATAAAAGACACTAAACTTTAATAAAAGAATTAAACATGAGAAAAATTTATGTACTTGTAATTTCATTAATGGGAATTTTAACTTTCGCTCAAGAAGAAAAACAGGATTCAATTGACTATAATCCAATCGAGATAAAAGAAGTTTTAGTTCAGGCCCAGCGAAAAAAAATGTTTGCTGATAAATCGGTTTATACATTTGATAAAGATGCGTTAGAAAAGGCGCGTTATGCAAAAGATTTATTGAATACATTGCCAGAATTAAATGTAGATCCTGTCTCAAATACAATTCAGAGTATTAAAGGTGGAACAACATTGATTTTGATGAATGGCATTGAAGTTACAGATAATCAAATTCGTTCAGTGAAACCGCAAGATGTAGTGCGGGTAGAATATTTTGACATTCCTCCATCACGTTGGGCTAATAGAGCTGATCAAGTGGTGAATTTGATTACACGAAATCCGGAAAATGGTTATGTTTTCGGAGTAGAAGGAGTAACTTCTCCTCTGACAGGATTTGTAGATGGTTCTGCTTATGCAAATTTTACAAAAGGAAGAAATAATTTTGGAGTTGAGTATTTACTTAATTTAAGAGATTATGACAATCGTGAAAATGTGAACACCTATGAATATTTATTGGATAACAACTATTACAAAACAACGGAACATCGCTTTGATCACTTTGGTTACACTTCCCAAAATGCAGTGCTACGCTATACCAATACAGATTCGGATAAATATACTTTTCAAACCAAGTTGGATTTAGAAATTTTCAACAGTTTTACAGATGTGAATGGAGAGAGTATTTTCTTAATGAATCAAATTCCCGAGGACCATACTACCTATAAACATGGAAACAGTAGTTATACAAAGCCGACTTTAGATATTTATTACTCAAGGAAATTTGGAAAAAAAGATGAATTGAGCTTAAATGTTGTAGGATCTAATTTTAAAACAAATACGTATGAGTTATCGAAAGAATGGCTGACGAGCAATGGGAATAGTGTATTTGATAATGAAATGAAGTTAAAGGCTGAACAAACTTCCATTGTAGGAGAAGTCGCACATACACATGATTTTAAATCGGGAAAATTGAGTTCAGGCTATCGAATTTCGACCAATGATATTAAAAATGATTTGGAAAATTTGGAAGGAGTTTCTCATTATAAAGTAAATTATCTGCAACAATATATGTATACAGAATTCTCCGGGAAAACGAAAAAACTAATGTATCGTTTAGGAATGGGATTAACAAATATACATAATCAAAGTGCTGATGACACTCAGAATACATGGACAATTACACCAAAAATAGTGTTGGGGTATGAGTTGACGAAGAACCAAAGTTTACGTTTTACAAGTTCATATACACCAACGAGTCCTTGGAGTGATGCACTGAGTAGTAATGTGGTACAAATGGTGCCGAATATTGTACGAAAAGGAAATCCTGAGTTAAATATTCAGAAGTCATTTGGAAATAATTTAATCTATTCCTTCAATTCAAAATATTTTGATCTCAATACCAATTTATTTTATTGGTACAGAAAAGATGCAATTAATCAATTGTATGTGTTAGATGGAAATCGCTATGCGCTGACCTATGAAAATGCTCAAAACTCTCAACAGTTTGGAGTACAGGTTTCCGGATCTGTTAAACCATTTGGAACAGATATATTTACCTTAAAAGTTGTTTTGGCACCTGCTTCAGAAAGTGTAAAACTGAAGAATGGTGAAACGGTTAAGAATAATTATATAGGAAATAATTTTGTGATTAGTTCTGTCTACAAAAGCTTGAGTTTCATGTATTTATTTAATGTTCCGACTTATTCGTTGAGAGGGCCATTCTTGAATACAAATGAGAATAAAAGCCATTTGGTATTAAGTTATAAATGGAATAATTGGTCGTTTAAAACAGGAGCATATTGGCTTGGAATGCCTTCTGAATATAAAACAAAATCACTGAACGAGAGTTTGGTAAACTTTACAAGTCATACGCAAATTTGGAACAATAAAAATATGTTTATTTTAGGGTTTAGTTATGATTTTTCAACAGGAAAGAAAACGAATATTAACCGAAAATTAGAAAATCAAACAGCAGGAGCGGCTTCGTTTTAGAAAGTGATAGAAAGAAAAACGCATGATACTTTAGTACCATGCGTTTTTCTTTTTCTTAATGTATAAATTATGATCTAGGAACATAACCATAAAAATATGTTACAGTATTATTTTCGGAAACGACAGGGTACATTCCTACAAACATTAAATTAAATTCATCTAAATGTTCTTGAGGTAATTCATTTTCGCTTAATAAAACTGGATAACCGTTGTACCACGGATTACTAAAGTTGACAATGGTAGAATGTAATTCTTTTACTTCTGCTTTTAAGAAACCAGAAGAAAATAATAAACAGCTTAAAATTACTAATTTTTTCATAATGTATTAATTATTAAAGTATGATTAAGCCTAATATATGAATTATTTTTATAACTCAGCTAAGAATTTTAAAGTATCAATATTGTCTGCGTAATCTGTTAATTTAGGAAACTGCGTCTGTCCAAATTCAACATGATTCGGGTTGTCTTTCATCTCGTTTCCAACGACACATTGGATTTGGTCGTTATGTTCGGCTAAATAATGCTTTACTTCATTAATATCCGTATAGGTTTCATAATTTACAACAGCAATGGGCGAATGCAAGCTCGAATCTTTTTTCAATAAAACAAAATTATTATCCAGAAATTCATCCTTTCCTAACAAATAAATCGCACGATTGTAATCGTAGTTATTTGCATATTTCGGATGATTTATAACCATTTCTCCCCAAGGAAAAATAGCTTCAAAAACGTTAGGAAGTTGCGCTTCATCCTTTACATAAAGTTTTGTCACATTGCGGCATCCTAAACCATAATAAATGAATAAATCGTCACCTAATTTTTTCAAATCTTCTTCAGTTTCTAAGCCATCCAGGACAGCAACAGATGTTCTGTTTTTTCGAATGATGTGCGGGACTTTTCCAAAATATTGCTCAAAATAACGCGCTGTATTATTACTTCCTGTTGCAATTACAGCCTCAAAATCTTCTAATCGCTCAACTGTTTGTATAATCGTTTTGAATTCTTCATTAACTGAATAAAGAAATTTAATTACAAGTTGGATTAATTTATCATCTTTTGAAGAGGTTTTAATTAATGCATTATTTCCGGAAATGACAACAGAAAGTAAATCATGAAAACCTACCAAAGGTAAATTTCCAGCCATAATAATTCCGACATTTTTTGGCGCTTTGGCATAAGGATATTTTTTTGTCCAAGCATGTAGATTTTCGGTGGTTAAAGCTTCTGACCAATTCTTTAATGCTAATATAATGTTCTCTTTCGTAAACCAATTGTTGTAGGCTTCTGCATCACTAATAGCATATGCTGCATCATCTTTCCAATCTTCGAATTTTTCTGCCAGTTCTTTGTCTTGAGTAGAATAATTATTTATAATAAAATTAAAAAACTGTCCCAATTCGTTAAATGCTGAAATCCTTTGTTCAAATGTCATTTTTTCTGAAAATTAAATGTAATTTTGTAGGTACAAATGTAGGAAATAAAAAAACAGATACAATGGCTATAATTATTACAGATGAATGTATAAATTGTGGAGCTTGTGAGCCAGAATGTCCAAATAATGCAATTTATGAAGCTGCGGTAGATTGGAAATATTCTGACGGGACTTCTCTTACCGGAACTATTGTAAACGTAGATGGTGTTACTTTTGATGCTGATGCGGTGCAAGATCCTGTAAGTGATGAGGTTTATTACATTGTTCCAGATAAATGTACTGAATGTAAAGGTTTCCACGAAGAGCCACAATGTGCGGCAGTTTGCCCGGTGGATTGTTGTGTGCCTGATGATAACCACGTAGAAAGCGATGAACGCCTTTTGAGTAAAAAAGCGTTTATGCACTTAGAGTAAAATCGTCATAACTTTACATATAAAAACCTCGAGTCATTTCTCGAGGTTTTTTTGTTATTTACTCTTGAGAAGAATAGCGCCTTGTAAGCTTGCCGTGTTTTCAGCATTTGCTTCTTTCCATTCTAGTCTATACCAATATGTAGTACTCGGTAATGCTGAACCAGTGGGTTGTTTTCCATTCCATATAAAATTATTCTCTCCGTGATCTTTGAATACAGTTTTACCAAATCGATCTACAATAAGGAGTTTAGGATTTTCTTTGGTTGATAAAAAAGAGAAGTCCAATAGATCATTCTTTCCATCTCCATTAGGAGAAACATACCAAATGGTTTGACTGTAACATATAGAAGTTAAAAATAATAGATGTACTAATACAAAGGTATAAAAAGGTTTCATAGAGAGAATTATACTTCAAATTAATAAAAATAATAATTCATGTCTAAATTTTAACACACTGTAAAAAAGGTCTAAAAAGGAACCCTCGAAAATATTTCGAGGGTTCCTTATAAAATATATTTGAAATAATGATTTTCTGAGTAGAGAATCAGAACATTTTGGTAGAATAGTAATCCTGATAAATTTATCTCGCAAACGTTCTTTTTCTTATCCAAAATCCAAGTCCTCCTAAAATAGCAATAATTGAAGTTGGAACAAGTAAGTTAATCATTTGCCAGGTTGCCTTTTCTTGTAAAACGATTGTCTCACTCAATAATGGAATTTCTACCTTACGATTTCTCAATGCTAAAAAGTCTGAATCGCCTAATAAATAATCCATTGCATTCATGACAAACGTTTGATTGGCATATGTTTTAGGTTTTGCATCCGGATTATCGGGACGAACCGAGAATTTATTCTCACCTAATTGCATTGGTATTCCACGCCATAAAGCATTTTTTAAAACATCTCCATCTGATATGACGATCATTTTTCCATCTGTCGTTTTCGATTTAAAGTTTGGAAATTCTTTACGTTCGTAACGTGATGCATAAGCGGAATTAAAATTACCTTCTAATAAAACTGCCATCGGAATTTTACCCATTTTGTATTCTTCAGGATGTTCGACTTCAACTTCATTTAGCTGGATATAATTTAAAACAGGTTTTAAACTTGATTGTTCAGAAGAACTTAATAAAACGGTTTGCTTGATAGTCGGGTTTTTCAGTAATTCGATCGGGTTTGCAAATTGAAATAAAACAGGATCTATCGAACTTGTAATTGGGTTTTCTTCTCCTTTTATTCCCAACTCGAAATAAGGCCAATTGTAATAATTGTAACTTGTATTTCCTGCTGTTTCTCCATCGGCTAATACAATCTGTGCACCATTCATATCTTTTATCACAGCAGGATGAATACGAACGCCATAATTGAATAAGAAATCATTTAATTTTAAATCTCTCGGAAATGCAACAATTTTACCGCTTCTAAAGATCGAATCCATTTCAGCATCTACCGTTTCGACAGCCATCATCAACTTTCCTCCATTCATGATGTATTGATCCAAAACCAATTTATCCATATCAGAAAAAGGTAAAGTTGGTTTTGCGACAATTAAAGCATCAAAACGTTTCAAACTATCTAAGTCAGAAGGTTGAAATGAAAATGTTTTGTTTGCAATTGGATTAAGATAAACCTCTACGTCATATTTTTCGGATAGAGCAGTTCCTAAACCTTGAATGTTAGCTTCTGGCAATTCATCATGATGAACGACAAAACCAACTCGTTTGCGTTCGAAATTGGTTGCTTTTTGAATTTTTTCTGCAAATAAATATTCTAATTTTTCTGTGGAAGCCAATGCTAATTTTTCGAAGGGAGTGGAAGGGTCATTAACCAAAACTTCCATATAGGTAGATTTATCTCCATATGTTAATTTAGCATATGGATAAACATTTAGGATTCCTTTGTCTGTTTTAATTGGAACCGGAGTTAATTTATTTTGTTCTAACTCCGCTTGTCCCAGGTCGACAGGGTCAACAAACGAATAAGTGACTTTGCTGTTTTTTTCGCGAAGCTCATCTAATAAAAACTGAATTTCGTTTTTCAAAATTCTGTAATCACCAGTCAAGTCTCCACCTAAAAGAATTTCTATTTTAAGCGGTTGTTTTATATTCTCAACTAACTTTTCTGTTGTTGAAGTTAAGGTAAAACGTTTGTCTTTCGTCATGTCAATTCGTGTATAGGCAAATTGTCCGATGATGAAAAGCGCGATACATGCGATGAAAGTAATTAGATGTTGTTTGTTTAATTTTTTCATGGCACTATTTTTTATTTTCAAGATTAACAGTGCTGATCTGATTGAAAATAACAATCAAAATAACAAAATAAAGTAAATCTCGTGAGTCAATAATTCCTTTCAAAAACTGGTTGTAATGTGTAAAACTTCCAATCTTTTGAACATAAAAATCCAATGAACCAAGTAAGTTGTACGAAGCTAAACTTTCGAATCCATAGAAAATAATGAAACAAAAGAAAACAGCTAAAACGTAAGCCATCACTTGATTTTTTGTAATGGATGAGGTGAATAAACCAATTGCTGCAAATAAACTTCCCAAGAAGAAAAGTCCCAAATAGCCTGAGAAAATAGTTCCATAATCCAATTCTTGTTCAGGTATCAACAATTCTTGTAATGTAATTGTAAAAAGAAAAGTTGAGAGTAAACAAAAGATAACAATAGAAACCACGGCTAAGTATTTACCCCAAATAATTTGATTATTTTTTATAGGTAGTGTGAATAGCCACAATAAAGTGCCGTTTGCTCGCTCTTCCGCAATTGATTTCATGGTCAATGCAGGAATCATGAATAAAAAAATCCAAGGTCCGATAAAGAAAAAGCTACTTAAAGAAGCATTTCCTGTGTTGAAAACATTGAATTCGTTATCAAAAAACCAAAGAAACAAAACCGAAACAATAACAAACGTTGCGGCTGCTAAATAGGCTGTAAAACCTAAATAAAAATTGGAAAACTCTTTTTTGAAGATTGTCCACATGTTATTTTTTATTATTACGATTAATTAAACGCACAATAAGCATAAGTATTACACCTGATCCGAAGAAACTTACAATAGACCAATACCAATCTCTTCCAAAATCAGTTTTTTGTATCACAGCAAATACAATGACGAATAATAAAATTGTAGCCAATTCATTCATCATTCGTAGTTGAACAGAAGTGTATTTAAAAACGTTGTTTTGAATTTGCTTCAATGTTCTCCAGCACCAAAAATGGTAAATCAACAAGACACTAACCATGCCTAGTTTACTCTTCATCCAAGGTATTTGTAGTAACCCTTGATTTTTATAAAGCATATTCAGTCCCATTGTAATCAAAATAACCAAAGCTGGAGCTGTGATAACATTCCACAGTTTTTTTTCCATGTAAGTGTACTGCTCTTGTAGGATTGACTTTTTAGGCTCTTCCATTTTTTGCGTTTCCGTATGATAAATCATCAAACGAACAATGTAAAACAAACCGGCAAAATAACTTACGACGAAGATAACATGTATTGCTTTATATATTAAATAATTGTATGTCATGTGTTTGTGATAACTTCTCTAATACTAAATTTTCTCAGCGTTAATTTTCAAATTCAATTGTAATTGTATCATTTTTCTTTAATCCCATTAATTGATTAGCCCCTCCAGATATTGTTGGATTACTTTTGTATAAGGTAACTTCTAAAAAACCGGCTGAATTGAATAAACATAATGTGCGGCCAAATGCTTGTACCTCTTTATTGAAATCCTGAACAACTTCGTTGTAATGTTCATAAATGATAGTGATGTCAGTCATTGAGAAATCTTTTTGACGAAGTAAAATCTTATATTTTCTGTCTTGTGCAATTTCATCAAAAAAGTCTTTCGAAATATTACTGACAACATTTCCAAAATGATCGATGTAAATTACATTTCCAATGATAAATTTATCATCACGATAAATAGGTTTCAACTCATTCAATTGTTTCATTTCGGAACGTTTATTTCCCAATAAAGCAGGAACTCCACCGCGAGCCAAGTGACAAGCAACAGGCACAAAACAATTTTTCATTGGAAACAAACTATCAATGCCTTCCGGATAAGCCGTGATTTCGTAAATTTCATCTGGTTGATTTTTTTGACAAATCAAAGATAAAATTCCATTGTCTGCACAAATAAAATAATGATGGTTAATCAAAGCGCAGATTGGTTTCTGAAAAGGCGTGCTTAATGCATTGATTCCTATAATATGAATGGTTCCGTCAGGGAACTCTTCGTAAGAATTACGAATGATATAGGCAGCTTCAGATAAATCGTATGGATTAACATGATGTGAAATATCTACAATTGTAACATCGGCCAATTCTTTTAGAATTGCGCCTTTAACGCTAGAAACAAAGTAATCTTTGACTCCAAAATCCGATGTTAATGTAATAATTGCCACTATTCTCTAATAATTAGCAAATATATTGTTTATTATTCTTTATTTTTGTGTAAGTGAACCAAAAAAACAACCACATTTGACAGAAATTAATATAGAATTAGCGGAAATTAATGCCCAAGATTTTTACGGCGCTAATAATGAACATCTAAAACGAATAAAAGAATATTATCCAAAATTGAAGATTATTGCACGCGGTCGAGAATTGACAGTCTTTGGAAATGAGGATGTTCTGAAAATGTTTGACCAAAAAATGCAACGGGTTATTCAGCATATTCATAAATACAATCGACTATCTGATCGCGAACTTGAAATCATTATGACCGAAGACAACAATGAAATGCTTCAAATGAAGAAAGAAGACGAAATCATTGTACATGGTGTAAATGGGAAAATTATTAGGCCTCAAACGCCGAATCAGCACAAGTTGGTGCAAACTGTGTATAACAAAGATATGGTGTTTGCTATTGGGCCGGCCGGAACAGGAAAAACTTATACAGCAGTTGCATTAGCCGTACAAGCGTTGAAGAATAAAGAAGTCCGCCGAATTATTATGACACGCCCTGCAGTAGAAGCTGGAGAAAATTTAGGTTTTTTACCAGGTGATATGAAAGATAAGCTCGATCCATATTTGCAACCATTGTATGATGCATTGAAAGATATGATTCCGTTCGAGAAACTTTCTTCCTACACAGAAAAAGGAGTCATTGAAGTAGCCCCTTTAGCATTTATGCGTGGACGAACATTGGATGAGGCATTCGTTATTTTGGATGAAGCACAAAACACAACGTACGCGCAGATGAAAATGTTTTTGACTCGTATGGGAAAAAACTCAAAATTCATTATTACAGGAGATCCGAGTCAGGTCGATTTACCTCCGAAACAAAAATCGGGTTTACGGGAAGCGATTACGATTTTACGTGATGTAAAAGACATCGGATTTATATTTTTAGATGATAAAGATGTCGTTCGACATAAAATAGTCCGTGAAATTTTGAAAGCATATAAAACAAGCGAAGATAAAGAGCGAGAGAAAATAGATATTAAAAAGTAAAATAAAAAACTCCTATTTGATACTTAAAGCGAATAATAGGAGTTTTTTTATTATTCTAAATTTCTCCTTGTGTTACAGTACCACTGAGATTTATATAATAATAGTAGGGAGTAGTAGTGACAGTAGGAGGTGTGAGACAATGTAAAATGTTACAAACGCTAAAATCGCCATTTGTAGTTCCTTGACCTCTAGTTTCATCATAAATTAAATTACCACAATAATCGTAAATTTTAACTTCTAAATAATCAGTATCAGAAACCAAAAATCTAACAGGAAATGTGTAATAGTTAAAATTACACCCTGTTCTCTTTATGGTAACAATATTAGGATTGATTAAATTTTCAATTTTAGGATTAATTAGTTGTTCTGATAAAGAAATAGGATTAGCAAATATTGATATAGGAATCAACATTAGCATCGTTAAAATAAATTTTTTCATAAAAGT
Organism: Empedobacter brevis NBRC 14943 = ATCC 43319; assembly: GCF_000382425.1. Classification (GTDB taxonomy): domain Bacteria; phylum Bacteroidota; class Bacteroidia; order Flavobacteriales; family Weeksellaceae; genus Empedobacter; species Empedobacter brevis. The sequence continues at coordinate 9,372 of NZ_KB908292.1, read as the reverse complement.
GTATTTTGTTAATATGTTTAAATATAGATAATTAAATCAAATAGTCCAAAACATAATTTTTTTCTCAACCAACCTTTTTTAAAACTCTTGCATCTACCTTATAAATTTAAACTGTATGAAAAAGTTATTTTCTTTTTTTGTTCTTTTTGTAGGAATCTTTTTTTCTCCAAAAATAATTGCCCAAGATATTCGGATAGGAATTCCACGTATTGAGATTGGAGATCGTCCGGATGAAAAATCGGTTCATTTACAATCGATGGATGTACAAGTTGAGATTTTCGGAAATCTTGCAAAAACGACAACAACTTTAATTTTTGCAAATTCTTCAAATCGAAATCTCGAAGGAAATTTAGTGTTTCCATTACCTGAAAATACAACGGTTAGTGGTTATGCGATTGATATGAATGGAAAATTACGCGATGCAGTTGCTGTAACAAAAGCGCGTGCGGTTGAGGTTTTTGAGAGTATTCAAAAACAAAACGTAGACCCCGGAATTATAGAGAAAGTAGAAGGGAATAATTTTCGAACTCGTATTTCTCCGATTCCAGGTAGAGGTACACGTACAATTCAACTATCGTACTATCAAGAACTAAAATTGAGTAAATCAGCGTATCAATATCATTTGCCTTTGGATTCTTCTAAGAAAATCTCGAAGTTTAATTTAACTACAAAAGTGTATAATTCGATAGGGAAACCACAATTGATAGAATCGCCGGATGGTTCATTTAATTTTTCCGAGAATAGTAATATTTATGAAGCAAGTTTATCGAAAACAGATTTTACACCTAAAAATTCGTTGTTAATTAATGTCCCAAAAACAGAAAATAGAGTAGAATCATTTATACAGAAAAATATAGACGGTTCAGTTTATTTCTACGCAAATGCATTGGTTGATGAAAAACCACAAGCTAAAGTTTGGTCGAAAAATATTGGAATTATTTGGGATAATTCGTTGAGTGGTTTGAAACGAAATCATAAAAAGGAACTTGAATTGCTGGATAAACTTATTTCACAGCAAAAAAATCTTAATATTGAAGTTTCATTGTTGAATATTACGTTGGGAAAAGGAAGGTTATTTCAAATAAAAAATGGAGAGTGGTCCGAGCTGAAAAATTACTTGGAAAATGTAACGTATGACGGAGGGACTAATTATGCTAAAATTCTTCCTACAAATCTGAAAGCAGATGAATATCTATTGTTTTCGGATGGTATTTCGTCTTTCGGGTCGAATATTTTTAATGTAGATAAACCTTTTTATACTGTTGCATCTTCGCCAACGTCTAATTATGGTGTTTTGAAAATGATTGCACAGAAAGTTGGTGGAAAGTTGATTAATCTGAATGAAAATTCTGTTGAAAATGCATTCAAACAATTGAATGCAAGTTCTGCTCAGTTCTTAGGAATTATCAATAATACAGCAGGAGAAGTTTACCCAATATCCACAAATGAAGTGAATAACGGAATTTCGATTGTGGGAATTTCTCAATATCCAAATGCAAAACTAACCATGATGTTTGGACGAAACGGAAAGGTCGAATTTCAGAAAGAATTGGATTTGGGTAAAGCAGTTCAAAATCTTGACATCAGTAAAATTTGGGCACAAAGTAAAGTAAATGTCCTTGAATTAAATTCTGAACAAAATAAAACGGAGATTGAAGAAATCGGAAAACAATTTTCGATCGTTACATCTCATACAAGTTTGATTGTATTAGAAAATGTTTCGGATTATGTGAAGTACAAAATCAATCCACCAACAGAATTGCAAAAAGAATATAATGACTTGTTAAAACAAGGTGTTCTGAATAAAGAAAACAGGAAAGCAGATTTGCTGCAAAATGCAATTGCAAAAGCGAAAGAATTAAAAGAATGGTGGAAGAAAGATTTTAAACCTGTAAAATCTAAATATCCAAAACCTGTTACGGATTCAACTTCTGTAGATCGAATTTTAGAAGGAAGAGTGCCAGGTATTCAAAATGAAAATAGTGAAAGAAACGCTAGATATGCTCAAGAAACTGTAATGTATGATGTTATTTCTGGGACTCCTGGTGTAGCAAATGTAATGATGGTAAGAAATGCTTCTTTAGAAAAGAATATGAAGAGTGAGGAGAGTGTTTCAGTTCCAGAAATTAAAATGGTTAACATCAAATCGGATAAAGAATACATGAAGTTGATAGAAGCGTCAAAAAATCCATATCAAACGTATTTAGATCTGAGAAAAGAGTATGCCGAAACACCTGCGTATTATTTTGATGTAGCCACATTTTTCTTTCAGAAAAAGGAAAGAGAAATTGGTCTTAAAATTTTAAGTTCTATTGCAGATTTAGGCTTAGAAGATGCGGAATTGTATAAGATGTTGGCGTATAAGTTGAAAGAAATTGAAGAATATCCAACAGAATTATTCATCACAAAAAAGATATTGGATTGGCGACCTTTTGATGCACAAAGCTATCGGGATTATGCATTGGCATTACAGGATAATGGAAAATATCAGACTGCTTTAGATCATTTGTATAAAGTATTGACGAATGATTATTCAGTAGAAATAGTAAATAGAGACCGGGATATTACAGAGATTATTGTGCCTGAAGTTAATAATTTAGTCTCGTTACATCGTAAAGATTTGAATTTAGGTGGAATCAATAAAGATATTATTGTAGATATACCTGTTGATATTCGTGTCGTGATGAATTGGAACAAAGACATGACAGATATTGATTTGTGGGTGACGGATCCAAATGGAGAAAAGTGTTTTTATGGACATCGTACAACAGCTATTGGAGGGCGAATGAGTGAAGATGTAACACAAGGTTTCGGGCCGGAACAGTTCATGTTAAAGAAAGCCATAAAAGGAAAATATAAAATAGAAACGAACTTTTTTGCAGAGCGTCAAATGAGCATTTCGGGACCAACGACTATTTCGGCCGAAATATATTTGATGTATAGTTCAGGTAAACAAGTGAAAAAAATGATTACGTTTCAAAATAATAATCCCGATCGAGGAGGAGAAGGAATCTTAGTCGGAGAATTTGAATTTTAGTAAATGGGAAAAGGAATCTTGAAAGAGATTCCTTTTTTTGCTTAACACTTAAAAATTAATTATGCAGTTTACGTCATACATTTTACAACACTCACATCCATTGATTTCTATCCAGGCTTCTATATTGAATAGCTTCGCTAATATGTTTTGAAAGAATTCTTTCTGAATAATCTAAGTCTGCAATCGTTCGTCCAACTCGTATAATCCGATCATAGGCACGGGCTGAAAGATTTAATTTTTCCATGACGACTTTTATTAAATTTTTCGAAGCATCATCCAAAGAACAAAAAGCATCCAGTTCTTTTGGTCCCATTTGCGAGTTATAATGAACTCTGGTGTTTTCAAATCGTTTGGTTTGAATATTACGTGCATGAGTTACCCGCTCTCGAATAACACTACTTTTTTCGCCACGACGTTCTTGTGCTAAATCATCAAACGGAACAGGATTTACTTCGATATGCAAATCAATTCGATCTAACAAAGGACCAGAAATTTTGTTTAAATAACGTTGCATTTCCATCAAGGTTGAGGTATTGTTCGGATCGTCCATGAAATAACCACTTGGACTGGGATTCATGGAAGCGACTAACATGAAACTTGCAGGATAATTCACGGTGAATTTTGCTCTGGAAATAGTCACTTCTCTGTCTTCTAAAGGTTGTCTCATGACTTCTAATACTGAACGTTTAAATTCAGGTAATTCATCTAAAAATAAAACGCCATTATGTGCCAAAGAAATCTCTCCGGGTTGAGGATAAGAACCACCTCCAACCAAAGCGACATCAGAAATACTTGAATGAGGCGAACTGAACGGCCTGACGGTAACCAGAGATTTTTGAGCTAATTTTCCCGCAACACTATGAATCTTGGTCGTTTCTAAAGCTTCATGAATTGTCATTTTCGGAAGAATAGAAGCTATTCGTTTGGCCAGCATTGTTTTTCCACTACCCGGCGGTCCAATTAAAATAATATTGTGTCCACCTGCAGCAGCTACTTCCATTGCACGTTTTACATTTTCTTGTCCTTTTACGTCAGCAAAATCAAAAGGAAAATTATTCATTTCATTGAAAAAATATTCATCTAAATTAACCTGATGAGGATTCAATTCAATTTTTTGATTCAGAAAATCTACCACTTCTTTTATATTATCAATTGCAAAAACATCAATCCCTTGTACAACTGCGGCTTCATCTGCATTAATTTGAGGTAGAAGAATTCCCTCGAATCCTTCTTCTTTTGCTTTGATTGTAATAGGTAAAGCACCTTTTATTGGACGAAGAGAGCCATCCAAAGATAATTCTCCCATCATTACATATTGGTTTAGATGTTCTGCATTTACTTGTTCCGAAGCAGCTAAAATTCCTATTGCTATTGGTAAATCATATGCAGATCCTTCTTTTTGTAAATCAGCAGGCGCCATATTAATTGTAATTTTTTTTCCCGGTAATTTTAAATCAGAATTTTTTAATGCTGCGTTAATTCTGAAGTTACTTTCTTTGATTGCACTATCGGGTAAACCGACTAAATGATAACCAACACCCTGGTCAATATTCACTTCGACAATAATGGTTTGAGCAGAAACTCCGAAAATAGCACTTGCAAAAATTTTTACCAACATATACTGATTTTTCATAAATTTACTTCCTTTTTCTATTGTAGAAAATAGCTAAAAGGATTTAAGTATTTAATAATTAATTAAATAGCACTTAGCTGTGTGAATTCTATATGAAAAAAGAAAAATATTCTTTTGAATTTGACCGATTCGAAGATAAAAATGAACTTGAAACGGAACAAAAAAAAGTAGTGGAGCAAGCTTTAGAGATTTCTCATCATGCTTATGCTCCTTATTCTAATTTTAAAGTTGGAGCAGCTGTTCAGTTAGCTAATGGAGAAATATTTTCGAGTTCAAATCAGGAAAATGCATCTTATCCGGTTGGGACTTGTGCAGAAAGAGGTTTGTTGGCTTATGTGAATGCCAATTATCCAAATATCAAGATAGAGAAGCTGGCTGTTTCTACTCCAAATGTCAATTATCCTTTGCCTCCTTGTGGAATGTGTCGTCAATATATTTTAGAGATAGAGAAGAAACAAGAGCAATCGATAGAAGTTATCTTATCGGGTAATGAAGGGGAAGTTTTTGTCCTGAACTCCGCTAGAGATTTGCTGCCATTACATTTTACAGATGATTTTTTAGGGTAGCAATTTTGTACACTTAATAGATTAGTTTAAATTTGTTCCAACGGAATTGTGCAATTATGGAAAAATTAACGCAAGAAACGTACCTACAATGGTATCGTGATATGACTTTTTGGCGTCGCTTTGAAGACAAGTGTCGTTCATTATATTTAAAACAAAAAATTAGAGGTTTCTTACATTTATACAATGGTCAAGAGGCTTTACCGGCTGGTTTTATTCATGCAATGAAACCAGGAGTGGATCATGTAATTACAGCTTATCGTTGTCACGTTTGGCCAATGGCTTTAGGAGTAGACCCAAAACGTATTTTAGCAGAATTATGTGGGAAAGAGACTGGAACTTCTCATGGTTTGGGAGGATCTATGCACGTTTTCAGTAAAGAACATAATTTTTATGGAGGACACGGAATTGTAGGTGGACAAATTCCATTAGGAGCAGGAATTGCTTTTGGTGATAAATTTTTTAACCGCGATGGTGTTACAATCTGTTTAATGGGAGACGGGGCAACTCGCCAAGGGACATTACATGAAACATTTAATATGGCGATGAACTGGAAGCTGCCAGTTGTTTTTGTGTGCGAAAACAACCAGTATGCAATGGGTACTTCGGTTTCTCGTACTGCAAATCATGAGGATGTTTGGAAATTAGGATTAGGTTATGAAATGCCATGTATGCCTGTAGATGGTATGGATCCTGTAAAAGTTGCTGAAGCAGCTTACGAAGCAGTAGAACGTGCTCGTCGTGGTGATGGACCAACTTTCTTAGATGTTCGTACCTATCGTTATAGAGGACATTCTATGTCTGACGCAGAACCTTACCGTACAAAAGAAGAGGTAGAAGAATACAAACAGGAAGATCCTATTTTGAATGTAGAAAACCATATTTTAGTAAATAATTGGGCAACTAAAGAACAATTAGATGCGATTGTGGAAGAAGTAAAAGTGCAAGTTGAAGAGTGTGTAGAATTTGCTGAAAATTCAAACTATCCGGAAGAGCATGTAATGTATGATTATATCTATTCTGAAGAAAATTATCCATTCTTAGATAAAATCGAAAAAAACTAAAGATAAATCATGGCAGAAATTATTACAATGCCTCGCTTAAGCGATACAATGGAGGAAGGAACTGTTGTAAAATGGCATAAAAATGTAGGAGATAAAGTTGCTGAGGGTGATATCTTAGCAGAAATCGAAACAGATAAAGCAATCCAAGAATTTGAATCAGAATTTGATGGAGTTTTGTTATACCAAGGTATTGCAGAAGGAGTAGCAACAAACGTTGACGAAGTTTTAGCAATCATTGGAAATGAAGGAGAAGATATTTCTGGTTTAATAGATGGAGGAGCAAAAGCTTCTACCGATTCAAAAGAAGAAAATCCAACAGCCAGTACAGAAACAAAAACTGAAGAAGTAAAACCAGCTGTAGAAATTCCTGCAAATGTGGAAGTAATTTCAATGCCTCGCCTTTCTGATACAATGGAAGAGGGGACAGTAGTTGTTTGGCATAAAAATGTAGGAGATAAAGTTTCTGAAGGAGATATTTTAGCAGATATTGAAACGGATAAGGCTGTTCAGGAATTCGAATCAGAGTTCGATGGAATTTTATTATACCAGGGAGCGAAGGTAAATGAACCTGCACCCGTAGATTCTGTTTTGGCAATTATTGGTGAAGCTGGTACTGATGTTTCTGCTATTGTTGCAAATGGAGGGAAAGTTTCTGTTCCTGTAGTAGCTGCAGTAGAGGACGATGAAAAACCTGTAGTTGTTCAATTGGATGTTAACAATAAAAAAGAAGAAGACACTTCTTCTGACAGAATTTTTGCTTCTCCGTTAGCAAAAACGATTGCAAAAGATAAAGGAATTAATTTAGCAGAAGTAAAAGGTTCTGGAGATAATGGACGTATTGTGAAAAAAGATATCGAAAATTATCAGCCATCTGCGCAGCCGAAAACTGAAACGAAAGCAGAAACAGTTAAACCTGCTCAAACTTTTATTTCAGGCGAAGACAAAGTGATTCCAAATTCTCAAATGAGAAAAGTAATTGCAAAACGTTTAGCAGAATCTAAATTTACCGCTCCTCATTATTATTTAAATGTAGAGTTGGATATGGACAATGCAATTGCAGCTCGTAAGCAATTAAATTCTGTTCCAGATACTAAAATATCATTCAATGATATGGTGGTAAAAGCTTGTGCAATGGCTTTACGTAAACATCCGGCTGTTAATTCGACATGGACTGATACGGAAATTATTCAACACGGAGACGTTAATATTGGTGTAGCAGTTGCTGTAGAAGATGGTTTATTGGTGCCTGTTGTTAAAAACACAGATCAAAAATCATTTGCTCAAATTTCTGCTGAGGTAAAAGATTATGCAGGACGTGCAAGAGATCGTAAATTAAAAGCGGACGAAATGGAAAAATCTACTTTCTCAGTTTCTAACTTAGGTATGTTTGGAATCGAATCATTTACATCGATTATCAATCAACCAAACTCTTGTATCTTATCAGTTGGTGCAATTATTCAAAAACCGGTTGTTAAAGACGGACAAATTGTAGTAGGAAATACAATGAAGTTATCGTTGGCTTGTGATCACAGAACAGTTGATGGAGCTACAGGTGCTCAATTCTTACAAACATTAAGAATGTATATCGAGAACCCTGTAACAATGTTAGTGTAAGCTAAGATTTAAGATATATTTTAAAAGACCATTCATCGAATGGTCTTTTTTTTGTTATAGATTTTATGAATTTGTATCTTTAATTTCTAATTAAACTTAATGAAGCAGTTAAAATTTTACTTCAATATAATAAAACAGACATTTATCGAGTTTGGTGAAGACCGAATTATGAAACTGAGCGCTTCGTTGACATATTATGCCTTATTTTCTCTTTCTCCTTTAATTTTGATTGTGATTTCCAGTGCAAGTTTATTCTTTAAAAAAGATGCGATTGAAAACAGAATGTTTTATGAATTAAAGAATATTGTCGGTCCGGATGTAGCATTATCGGTTCAAAATTTTGTTGCTAACTCTACTATATCAGGAGATAGCTCGCTTGCACTATATATAGGTATAGGTATTCTGATTTTCGGATCTACCACTATGTTTACGGATATGCAAGATAGTTTGAATCTCATTTGGCGTGTAGAAGCTGTGCCTCGAAGAGCTTGGATAAAATTTGTTATCAACAGGGGGCTTTCTTTTTTAATTATTCTCTCTTTAGGAATCGTTTTAATTGCAACGGTTATTCTCAACAGTATTCTAGTAAGTTTTGGAGAAGAGATATTTAGTTTATTTGAACTTGATACAATAATGACAAAAACCTCCGTTATTTTTCTCAACAACACTTTGAGTATTTCCATCTCAATCTTGATATTCTATATTCTCTTCAAAATTTTACCTGATGCGCGTATAAAAACGAAACCCGCTTTTGTAGGGGCTATTTTTACAGCAATTTTATTCTTTATTGCAAAATATTTGATTGGGATATATATTGCAAATTCTAAATATTCTACAATTTTTGGTTCAGCAGGTTCTCTAGTGATACTTTTATTGTGGATATATTATGTAGCAACAATACTCTATTTTGGAGCAAAGTTCACAAAAGTTTATGCAGAGATAAAAGGATATCCTATTGTTCCTAAAAAAAATGCAAAGCTTCGAAAAGTATCTTTTATTGATCACATTACAGAAAAACAGGATTACGAAAATATAGATTAAGGATTAATTCTCCCTCTTCATCCGAGTATTTACATATAAACTCTTCCCTTTCTCCACTCTTTTTGTTGAATAATCACAAATCGCTAGTGATTTTCCGGGCCAACCTCTATAGATTTTGCCCTTGTTTAATCAGTAATCAGGTTGCATTATGGTTTTAATTTATGATTTTTTAAAAAATATTTAGCGATATAACAATGAGTTAGGGTATTTGTGTAAAATAAATGTAAATTTCGTTTGGAGTTTCGGAAAAATGGGTTGTATATTTGCAATCCCAATACGAAAGACGAGTAGTATTGTAGTTGACATAGGAGCTTATAAATACCGGAAATTATTTAGTTAAAACTAAATTTTGAGAGTTATAAATAAGTATTTAGTTTTGCGATCCGATTCTTTTATGAATTGATGAGTAAAGTTAAAAAG
>NZ_KB908291.1 GCF_000382425.1 Empedobacter brevis NBRC 14943 = ATCC 43319 | reverse complement strand
TCTCCATTATCCGGCAAGAAAAAATTAAATGTCATTCAATCAGATTTAATAAATTAATAATGAACGAATTTAACAAAAAAAAGTAGTCCTTCATAGACTACTTTTTATACAAAGATATTCTTTTTCTTTAAAAAAGCAAATTGTTGAAAAATACTGTTTTAAGAATCATTTTTTACGTCTTTTATTTTAAAGCTATATAATTTTAATCACTTATTAAGTGTTTATTTTGTTGTAAATCAAAAATCTAGTTTATTGTATTGGATATCAGTGTGATGTGTAAATAGTCTATGAAGGACTATTTATATAATGATCACTAAACAATTTAAAATTATGGAAAAACATTTAGTCATTTTGATGAGTTTATTCTCATCAGTTCCTCTGTTTTCTCAGGTAGGAATTAATACAGAAACCCCACAAAAAACGTTGCATGTGAATGGTGATTTACAATTGACAAAAGAATTGAATGTAGGAGGAAACGCTTCTACCGAAGGAAACCCTGGTGTAAATGGACAAGTTTTGGTTTCGAAAGGAGCTAATAGTTCACCTGAATGGAAAACTTTATCCATACCTACATTACCTGATTTGGCTACAGGAACTGTAATTTCGATAGATGGAGAACTTATGATAGCGCAGGAAATCACATTGCAAATGACAGCTGATTATACTTATGGAGGAGCAACATCGGGACCTGGTGTACCTATAGGCAATCTGAATAATGAGATTATAGATAATGAAAATACTTATTTAGGAACAACAACTGGTAATTCTTTTAAGGTGAGTAATGATGGTGTTTATCAGGTGAATATGAATATGCAGGTGGCAACAACGAATAATACTGTACCTGTTATTGGTGTATGGGATGATACAGTAGGAAATTGGGTTGCAAGGGTTAGTGATCAGTTTGTTGCTCCGGATGGACGACTTCAAACATTTACTTTAATAACGGCGATACCTATGCTGGCAAGTCATACTTATTCATTTAGGTTTATAAATACTACAAGTATTACGATTAAACATTTGAGTAGTGGCTTTACAGGGAGTGGCCCTGTATCCCAAGTAACTTTAAAACGTTTGAAATAATCAACAAATTTCTTATCAAAGCTTGAATAGATGGATTTCAAAACGTTTCACATAGGAAATTTGATAAAAGAACGTGTAAAGGAAAAAGAAATTGAACTTTCTCGTATTTGTAACTTTATGAATTTTACTGAAGATGAGTTGAATGAAATATACACAAGGAAGAGTATAGATTCAGAATTACTTTTAAGATGGAGTAAACTTCTTGATTACGATTTTTTTAGATTGTATTCACAGCATTTAATTTTATATGCTCCTGTAAAGAATAATAATGAATCATCTAAAAAACAAAAATCAATTTCACCTCAATTTCGTAAAAATCTTTATACGAAAGAGGTGATAGATTATGTGTTGAGTAAAATCAATAAAGGAGAAATGACTAAGTCAGAGATTATAGAACGTTATCAGATTCCAAAAACTACTTTATATAAATGGATTAATAAGTATAATAATTTAACCAAATAGAATGACTCTAGTTACTAATTATAACCTATTCTAATTAACCATTAGCTGCTAATCATTTTATAATGATTAGTGGCTTTTCTTAAAAATAGAGGAAAAGATATTAGTTAGTGTTTTTTCTGAAAATTTAAAATGCTCGTAATGAATAAATTTAACAAAAAAAAGTAGTCCTTACTAGACTACTTTTATGCAAAGTTATTCTTTTTCTTTAAAAAAGCAAATTATTGAAAAATAATGTTTTAAAGCTGCTTGTTTAATTAATGCAAATTATTATTCCACTTTTAATTGCTTATTAAATGATTATTTAATTGTAAATCATAAATCTAATTTATTGTATTGTATATCAGTGAAATGTATAAATAGTCTAGTAAGGACTATTTGTTAAACTATCACTAAACAATTTAAAAATTATGAAAAAACATTTAATCATTTTGATGAGTTTATTTTCATCAGCTTCTCTATTTTCTCAGGTAGGAATTAATACAGAAAATCCACAACAACTTTTCCATACAGATGGAAAGTCATCTGCAGCTACAACAAATCCAACTACTGGAACCCCTAGTGTTGCACAGCAAGTAGATGATGTTGTGATTACTAATCAGGGAAGAGTAGGAATTGGGACAATTAATCCAAGTGTAAAATTAGATATTGTGAGTAGTACAAATGGAGCGATTAAAATAGTTGATGGTACAGAAGGTCAATCTAAGGTGCTAATGAGTAATGAATATGGTGTTGGAACATGGCAAACACCAGCTTCAATAAAAGCTGTAGCTTTAGGTAACTTTTCTCAAGTAGATAATAATGTTAGTTCAAATGGTGGCAGTTCTCCATTATATAGTAAAATAAGTCTAAATCTGAGTCGTGGCAGATGGGTAGTAAATGCTGGTTTGACTTTGTTAAGTTATTTAAGTACCGCAAATAGATTCTGGCAACACTTTTATTTATCAAGTTCTACAACTTCTGTACAACAAAATGGATTTACACATCTTGGTCCTGCGGGAAATAGTACATCATATGCGGGGGTAATGTATGTTACAGGATCAAGTGCAAACCCACCATCTAACGATAGTAATATGTCATTTATTTCAGGTAGTAGTGTGATAAATGTAACCACAGACAATTTGACAATATATTTATTAATAGAGAATAAAGCCACTAACCACTGGCTCCTTCGTGGTGCAGCTTTTGAAAATTATTTTTATGCTATACCATTGAACTAGTCAATTCTATTCATTTTATTGTTCATTTAAATAGATTATGGATTTCAAAACGTTTTACATTGGAAAGTTGATAAATACTAGTAGGAGAAAAAGATATTGAGCTTTATCAGATTTGTACCTTCATGAAATTTACTAATTCAATAAAATAGAATGAACTCTCTAGTGACTAATTGTAACCTATTCTAATTAACCATTAGCTGCTAATCATTTTATAATGATTAGTGGCTTTTTCTTAAAAATAGAGGAATAATATTTTAGCGAATGTTTTTCCTAAAAATTTAAGATGCTCGTAATGAATAAATTTAACAAAAAAAAGTAGTCCTTGTTAGACTACTTTTATGCAAAGTTATTCTTTTTATTTAAAAAAGCAAATTGTTGAAAAATAATGTTTTAAAGATGCTTTTTAATTACTTTTTTAAACTTTTATAATTTTAAATACTTATTAAATGTTTACTTGATTATAAATCAAAATAATAATGCATTATGTTCTAAGTCAATGTAATAACTGAATAGTCTAACAAGGACTATTTATTAAACTTTTACTAAACAATTTAAAAATTATGAAAAAACATTTAATCATTTTGATGAGTTTATTTTCATCAGCTTCTCTATTTTCTCAGATAGGAATTAATACAGAAAATCCACAAGGAGTTTTTAATGTAGATGGAGGTAGAAATAATACAAATATTGGAATACCAAGCGCAGATCAGCAAAAAGATGATTTTGTAATACTCACTGACGGATCAGTAGGAATTGGTACTACAGAACCTAATGCTTCTGCAATTTTAGAGCTTAATGTAAATCAATTGGCCAATGGTAATAAAAAAGGTTTTTTAGCTCCAAGAGTAGCACTTTCTGCTTATAATGATACATCTACTATAACTTCTCCTGCTACAGGATTATTAGTTTATAATACAGGTGAAGTTTCAACATTTACATACAAGGGGTACGTATTTTGGGATGGTACACAATGGAAGACTTTAGATGGTAAATTATTAATACCAGGTACATTAGGTAGCTTGAGCTGTACAGGAGCATCTTTAAATCCAATTGCTTATTCAGCAGGAATAGCTTATGAAGGAGCGTTAACGATTCCATATACAGGAGGAAATGGAGGGATTTATCCAGCTCAATCAATAGGTCCAGTAAATGGACTTACTGCAACACTTATCGCTGGAAACTTTGCTGTAGGAACAGGGCAATTAGTGTATACGATTTCAGGAATACCATCAGTCTCAAGTCCTAGTACGACGGAATTTACACTTAATATCGGAGGACAGTCTTGCAGTGCTGTAGTAGGAGCTGGAGCCGTACTTCAGCCAGGAGAATATCAATTCTTTAATTATGAAGTATTAGCATCAACTACTGGCCTTTTGAGCAGTATGGTATCCGATGCGCCTATTTTAGGAGGCAAAGTGCGAATAGACCCTTATTTCAGTAGTAGCTCTAATCAGGCGAATGGAGTTTCTTGGAATCCAAGAGTTTATAATGTCCATTCAAATAATATAAAGATTTCATATGCAGCTGTATCTTCTGTTGATAATTTTAGAAGATCAAATGTATTACTTGCACCGAATGGTTATATGGAAACTGATAATGGAATGTACCTTGGTTATGGATATAATGATATTACTTCTTCAAGTGCACGTACTTCCGTAACAGGAAGTGATAATTCAGCCGAAACAGAAACAATAGACTTTATTATTGACGGAATTTGGTATCGTGTAATAATTTATATAGTCATTGATAATAAGAATACACCTTCTGATGCAGATAATACAAGAGTGATTAACATTACTGCTCAAAGGATGTCGGGGTATTAATAATATTACTAAAATTGAAATTATATGAGAGGGAGATGTTATAATCATTTCTTATATAATTTGTTAAGTGGAGATAATCTATTTAAATAATGAACCAAAAAATAATATAACTCATGTTTAAATTTAAAGATATTCATATAGGTAGTTGTATTCAGAAAATGCTAAAAGAAAAAAATATTGAACAAGAAAGAATTTGTAATTTTTTTAAAATAGATGATGAAGAATTTATAAATAAATGTATTACTTCAAAAAATCTTGATACTGATATTCTGCTAAAATGGAGTAAGCTTTTAGAGTATGATTTCTTTCGGTTGTACTCACAACACTTGATTTTATATGCACCAGTAGCAAATAGCAATTATACAGATAGAAATAGTAATTCTTCTCTGCCTCAATTTCGTAAAAATATATATACTAAAGAAGTAATTGACTATATTTTAAATAAAATAGAAAAAGGAGAAATGACTAAAATAGAAATAATTGAACGTTATCACATTCCCAAGACTACTTTATACAAATGGATTAGCAAGTATAAAAAATAAACTTCTGCTAATAATATAATAATCTTATTTTATTAACCATTAGCCACTAATCATTTTTATCATGATTGTGGCTTTTAAAACCTAAAAAATGATAAAGAAAATAAATTATAAGACACTTTATACAGATATATTAAATGACCTTTATCCGTCAAAAATTTCAGTTTGTCAAGAAATTTTGGATAAGAAATCTTTAACTGTTTTGGATATTTTAGAATTGAATCAATTTATTTTTGGAGATGAGCATAAAAAAAATATTGAAGTAAATCAAAAATTCAAATCGTATTCAAGGCAAGATATTTTATTGATATTAGATTATCAGAAAAAAAATCAATTAAATAACGCTCAATTGGCTCATCATTTTAAATTGAGCAGGAATACTGTAACAAAATGGAAAAAAATATTTATTTAAAAGCGTCAATTGACGCTTTTTTCTATAAAAGATTTGATAAAATTTATAAGAAATTGTAATTAATACCAATCAAAGGTTCTAATGCTTATTTCTGATTTTCCGTTTTATCAAATAATAACGAAATAACAATCGATCATACCATAAAGCAACACATAATATAATAACAGGAAATAGGAGTGTGTTTAATTTTAAATAGGGGAATAGAAATCCACCTATTATTCCGCCAAGAAAGAAACAAGAAATAATAGCTAATTTTAAAAATATACTTTTATTGAGTTGTGCTCTTTCTGAGTTCTTTTTGTAAAAAAAAATGCGAGACAATTCAATTCCGAGATCAGTAAATAATCCTGTTAAGTGAGTAGTTCTTATCACAGATTGAGATACGCGTGTTACCAAAGCATTTTGTAATCCCATTGAGAACAGTAAAATAGAGGATAAAAATATAGAGAAATAGAAATATTGATTTGAATAGGAGGAACCTAAAAAAATGACAGTCAGTAATAGAAGGATTTCAATACTTAGAGGAATAATATAGGAGCTATGTGTTTTATGTTTGGAGACAGATTCCATGATAAGACTAGAGGTAAAAGCTCCGAATAAGAAAAACAGGATATAAAATAAATAGGCAATCGCCATGTGGTAATTCTTTAAGACCAATTGTTCTGAGAAAAAAGCAAAATGTCCTGTTACATTGGTTGTTAATGTGTTTAGTTTTAAGACACTTGTGATATTAACAATTCCAGCAACACAAGACAACAATGAAGCTAATTTAAGGTTATGGGAATAAGTCCTAGCTTTCCCTTCATGTCGAAACATAATCCGGTTTTAATACAAATTTACAAAACGTCTCGTTTCATATAATTTTTTTATACGTTTTCTATGATTTGATAATGTATATAATAGATTAGAGATTTAATTATCGGTTGCTGTTAGCGACTTCTTGTTCATTTTCAATTATATATCGATATATATTCATTCTGTTTTAGATGAAGCTGTAATTAAAATGAAGTAATCTTTATCAAGATAAATTTAACAAAAAAAGAGTTAAAATAAATAGTGGTATTATTTGTGCTGTGGATTAACTATCAATTTTATTTTTTCCGTATTTAAAGTTTGTCATCAAAATTAATAACATATCCATTTCTGTTTACTGTAAATAAAGTACAGGAAATAAATACAACCACTATAAAGGAGCGGTTGAGTAGAAAGCCGAATAAGTTGACCCAACCACACCGGACAGATTTTTTTATGATTTATCTGTTTACCGAAGGAAAAGGGACACATCTTGTCGATTTTGAACCAATAGAAGTGAAAACGCATCATATTCTTTTTATTTCAAGAGGTCAGATACATGCTTTTGATCCGAAAGAAACCTATGATGGAAAAGCCTTGATCTTTACAGAAGATTTTTTTTGTAAATCAGAGAAGGATAGAAGGTTCTTGCAAGAGACTCCGCTTTTTGACAATAATTTTCATCAGTCGTATTATAAAATAAACAATAATTTTAATCGACTCAACGACTTATTTTCTGAAATATTTGAAGAATTGAAGCATTTTCCTGACCGTAATCAGGGGGATATTTTACATAATTTATTGTCTCGTATTTTATTATTATCAGAGCGAGAAATCGAGGAACAAATCGGAATAAAAAAAGTACCATCTTCTACAGATCGTTTATCTGTAAAGTTTCGGAAAGAAGTCAATAATCATTTTAGAACAAGTAAGAAAACGGTAATTTATGCAGATATGCTTCATGTGAGTGTAAGACGATTGCAATTGGCAACATCTTCTACCTTTAATCAGACACCTAAAGAAATTATAAACGATAGAATACTGTTAGAAGCAAAAAGAATGTTGTCATATGACGAGTTGTCTGTAAAAGAAATTGCAAATTATCTTGGGTTTGAAGAATCTACAAATTTTAATAAATTTTTTAAGCTGAAGTTAGGCATAACTCCTAGAGAGTTTAAAAACAAATTGTGAAATTTCGTTTTTTTACCATTTATATGCGCTTTTTTATTCTTTGAATAAAAATGTATTGATCTTACTTTGTAGAATAGATATAAAATAAGAGATATGAATAATTTAATGATCAAAAGAGTTATGATGCTTCCAATAGGAGCAGGCCTGATTTTTACTATGATGATGAATGGTTGGGAATTACTTACAGCTACTGAAGAAATACACTTAGCCTACTTGAATAATTATAATCGGACAATGGTTAAAGATTTTCCGGCTTATTTTACAATTCTCCTTTATCTTACCGCAATTCTACAGTTAGTGGCTGCTGTATTTTTAATTATTTCTTTGTCGAAAAGGGAGTTTCTAGAAAATAGAAATGCTAGTTTTTTTAAATGGGGTCTTTTCTTCTCTATTCTATCTGTTACGTTATATGGATTGATGGTTCGGTTATTGTCTAATCACACTGCTGCTGCAAATTTGTATTTTTATGTAGGACTTCTCTACTTTTGTTTATGGTATGTAGAACACCGGGAAAGTAAGGTCAACTCAGAGTTATTTATAAAAATAAAAATACTCCCTATTTATTTTATGTTATTTTACACAATGGGATTTCCCGGGTGGCAGAAGATAATGAATTCGGTTGAAGTAATGGGAAGATATACAGACTTGTTTCATGATTCATTTCTTTCTAATCTCCCGGGAGGGATAGAACCTTTTATCTATCTCTTAGGTGTTTTGGAATTGTCTGTCGCTATTATGTTGATTTTAAGTTTAATAAAAAGAGAATTTCTATTAAGTAAATCAACTCAATTTCTGGATTTATCATTATTGGTATCTGTGGCTACATTTATCATGTTAAGCTTTGGATTGGGATTCATTTTTAATTATCCCGGTGCTACTAATCTTGTATTTTATGCAATTTTTACTTTAGGGTTATATGCTTACATATCTGAAACAAGAAAACAAATTACACCTTTATGTGACGATATCAATTCTTAATTGAGCAATGATTTTTAATAAATGCTAGTTATTGGTTTATACATACAGTGTAAGTTTTTAATTTTTTTAATAAAATCAAGTCCAAAGGTTGTGATTTCTCTTCAAAGGAAGTTTGTGAAACTACAATTTTTTTTAGAAAAAAAGATTTTCTATTTTGGGCTGTAAATGCCGGATGAATTAGAAAATGAAGAACAATTATATTTCTGAACAATTTTATTATCTTATTAATGGATTAAAAATTAATACCTCCTCTTTATATGATCTCATAAAGGAAAGAGGACATATTTTATGTCATCACCATAAAATTCCTTTTTTTGTTATTCAATTGGTCGAAGACGGATATGTGAATCAAACTGTTGACTACAAAGAAATCATTAGTAAAAATGAGGAACTTGTATTTCTTCACCCGGAACAAATCAACAAGTATAACCAAGTAGAAGGGAATGTTCAGATTTTAATATTTACAGAGGATTTTCTGGTGACAAGTCTTAAACAGAAAACTTTTTTTAGTTTATCAAAATTATTTAATGCTAAAATAGCAGGTAAGCCAATTCATGTATCAGAAAATTTCAAAGAATTGAAAACAATTTTTTTGTTGATTAGCAGTGTTATTAAAAATGACATTACAAATAAAGAAACCATTCTAAATAGTTTATTGTTTAGTATTTTGCTTCTGATAGAGGAAATTGTGAATGAGAATAATGAAGAAATAATAATGTCCCGAGAATCACTTCTTGTGTCAAATTTTAAAGAATTAGTTAACAAAGAAGTCAATAAAAAACAAAGTGTCGAATATTTTTCAGAGAAATTAAACGTAAGTGTCAGAACATTGCAAAAAGCTTTTGCCAAAGCGGATCAAACCACAGCAAGAGAATATATTGATAATCGAATTATTTTTGAGGCTAAATTACTACTTATCAAGAATGAAATGAATATCGGAGAAATCTCTTATATACTGGGGTTTAAGGATCTCAGCCACTTTTCAAAATTTTTCAAATTAAAAACCGGTACGAGCCCTAAATTTTATAGAAAAAGAGTCGCTTAAGCTGTCATTTTTTAACTAAAAAAATAGGATCAAAGTATCAAGTTTTTATATGCTATAAGGATTATTAAGATAGATATTAATTGTCTTCTATTATAAATCTTACAACGATTGTTCGCTTTTCTGCAATTATTGTCTTGTATTTGATCGTAATTTTAAGAACGGTTATAACAAATTCTCTCCTTACTTGAAAATATTTTATAATTAGCTTGGAATTAATCAATTAATTTTTTAAATGTAAAGAATATGAATGAGAAAAATTCACCTGATTACAGAAAAATTTATACAGATATTATACGTGATAAGTATCCCCATAAACTTGAGCTATGCTTAGGCTTTCTTGCCAAAAAATCTTTAACGTCTATTGATATCATACAACTGAATACATTAATTTTTGGAGAATCAAAATTAATTTCAGAAAAGAATCAAAAACATAAAGTATATACTAAAGAGGATATTTTATATATGTTAGAGTTTCAGCGTAAGAATAATTTAAACAATAATGAACTGGCGAATTATTTCAAATTGAGTAGAAATACAGTTACTAAATGGAGAAAAATGTTCTCCATAAATTACAAGGAATAATTTCCGGCATATAATAATAAGCCAGTATTTTCATAAATACTGGCTTATTATTGTTTTCTATATCGATCCGATTGATAGCATATATTTTAAATGAATTTATAGGCTAGCTGTTGACATTCTATTTTTCTTGGTTGTACTTATTGATCCACTTATAGAGAGTTGTCTTGGGTATATTATACTCTTCGATTACCTGATTTCTCGTCTTTTTTCCGCTTTGGATTAGCTCCAGAATATAATCGATTATTTCACTGGTATAGAGGTTTTTCCTGAAAACAGGAAATGCACTATCATTTGTTGTTTGAGACTTATTCTCTTTGGTATTCGCAGACTTAGGAGAATAAAGAATCAAGTGCTGAGAATAAAGCCTGAATAAATCGTATTCAAGTAACTTTGACCATTTTAAAAGTAATTCGCATGTTATATCATTTGCTTTATACATCTTTTCTACATCCTCTGGGGTACATTTTAAAAAATTACATGCCCGTTCAATGTTTATTTTTCTCTCTTTAACCAGTGCTTCAATTTTTTTACCTATTTCAATTTTTTTTAAATTCATGTTCCTCAAATCATTATTACGATAAGCTATTGAGAATAGCATATTTTCAAAATTAGGAGATGAGAACAAATAAAAACTTGCGTATTTGCGAATAATAATTGTATATATGCTGTTTTGATATTGTCTTATTGTTTTTAATGTGTTTTATTTATATTCTGAAGAAGAGACATGCGTTCGAAAATGCCAATTGAGATATGATATTGAAATAAATTGCGAACGAGAATATTATAAAAAAATATATGAAACACATGAAAAGAATAGCCAGCATCTTTTTTTTTAGTGTCCTGGGATTGTGTAGCCAATCTTTTGGACAAAGTAAAGATTACACGGAATGGTACCTGAGTACGCCAGATACTCTCGATGTCTATCATCAGGATATTTATGTTCGGGAATTGGGAAAAGGAAAAGATACTGTTGTAGTTATTCATGGAGGATTTGGAGCAAATCACGATTATATGCTTGATGCAATTCAAGGATTAGAAGATAAGTATCACTTTGTTCTTTATGACCAAAGAGGATCTTTACTTTCTCCTGCGCCTAAAGAACAACTTACATTTCCAAAAAATGTACATGATTTAGATTTATTAATCAATCAATTGGAAGCTAAGAAAGTTAAAATTATGGCTCATTCTATGGGAACTTTGGTGGCAATGGAATACCTGAATAAACATCCTGAGAAAGTTTCAAACCTTGTATTAGTTGGAGCTATTCTTTCTAAATCTGATAGTGTAGGAAGTGTTTTTTCAAAACGTTCGGAAGAACAGGTTAAGTTTTTGAGTTCTAGAGCAGAAATTAAAGCATTACCAATCTATAAAAAGTACAAAAAATTGAATGGAAAGTTGACAAGTAACAAAGAACGATCTGAATTTAATCGTATGACATTTGCAGCAGCGAATATTTATAAAATAGAACGTTATAATCTTATGCGGGGCGGATTTCATTATTACAATCCGGAAGCATCTGTTATGACAGAAACCGTGAATTGGAATTATGATTATAGAAAATTGCTGAATGAAAACGGGAAGACCACTATTATTTTTGGTGAGTATGATTTTCTGGATTTTAAAGGACAGATTCACCAGGAACTTATTAAAAACTATAAGAATATTGATTTTAAGTTGATTGATTCAGCGGGGCATAATATTTGGATTGATCAGCCGGAAGTTTTTAAGGAAATATTGGATGAAGCATTAAAAAAATAAAGTTTTGGAAATAATAATGAATGAAATATTTAGCTTAATTTCTTACGTCTTATAAAATTATACTTTTTTTAGTCTTGAACTCGTGGTTGAGATTTATATTATTTCTTTAAAATAAGAAGTTTTATGCGTTTTTTCATATCGCTTATAAAATGAAGCAATGGACAAGATTAATCTTTTGGTTTATTGTAATATGTATCCATTTTTATAATTCTTCATAAAACCCAAACCAGTCTATAGGTTCTAAATAGGATAATGAATACACAAACTGATCCTCAGAATTTAATGACGAATAGTTTGTATAAAATTCTCTCAAATAATCTTCTCCTTTTCCCATCCCCCAAAACATATCCTCCTTAGGTATTCCGGGAAACATTACCCATGGTGGAGTTATAGTAAATAGATGGAGTTTATTAGTCGTTATTTGTTTTAAAATATTTCGAACCTCCATCAATACAAAACCTAAAAGATTTTCACCTCTCCACAAATAAAGGTTATTAATTTCTTTGTTTTCTTCTGCTAAACCAATTCCCCAAATTGTATCTTCGGGACTTGCCTCAACAATGATTTTTTCTGCAGTATTCAGAAGAAAATCTCTAATTTTTTCATTTTGATAAAATTTATGAAAGTTACCTGCAACAACAATTTTATATTTTACTGTATCCCATATTTCATTATTATAATGCTTAACATTTCTTCCAATTTCTTTTGCAATTTTAGGGGAATCAGTTTGGAGAACCGCTTCAAAACTTTTGATGTCATTAAATAGAATCGCCTTTTGTGACATCATCCAATGTTCGGCACTCTTATATAATTTTCCATTCACAACAAATTCGGAAGGAAACCATTGGCTGAAACAAAATTTTCCAACTTCTTCGTGATATTTACTGCTGTGCCCCCAGAAATAAATGAAATCTAGTTTTTTCCCGTTTTCATATTGTTCGATTAACCAATTAATAGTATAAATGTTTCGCATCATAATTTCTACAGACTTTCAGGTAAATATTCACAAAAATACCAAAAAATAGTATCTTAACTATTATTGTTAAATAAAATAGAACAATAGAAATATATGGCTTAAGTAAGAAAAAGAAAGTTAACTGCTTATAACAATTAAATTTTTTAGACTAGAAACACTTTTTTCCATTTAGCGATTGTATTTCGGCTTAAGTTGAAATGATTGGCCAATTGGGAATTATTTAGATGATGTTCTTTTTGATAATCTAAAATCTTAAAGATAGCAGCTTTGCTGTAAGAACGGTGTTTTTGATTGGATTTTTCATTTTCTTTATCAGTATCGAATATGATTTTATTAAGCGCTATAATTTCAATTACAGATAATGGCTCTTGATTTAAAATATCTGAGCATTTTTCTTTTTTATTTGGGTATTTTTCTTCTAAAATGTCCAGAAATATTTGCTTGTAATCAGGTTGTTTTATTTGTATTTTTTTATCCATTTGTAAAGAGTAGTTTTTGGAATTTTGTATCGTTGAATGGCTTCATTTTTACTCATCCTTCCAGTGTTGATTTGCTCCAGTATAAAATCAATAATTTCTTTTGTATAAACGTTTTTTCGAAATTGAGGCAGAAAAGATTGCTTAGGTTTTATTTCTTTTTTTGTAGATGAAGGCGCATACAGAATCAAATGTTGGGAATAGATTCTGAAAAAGTCGTATTCCAGTAGTTTGCTCCATTTCAATAAGATTTCTATCTCTAAACTTTCTTGTTGATACATCTTTTCAATTTCGCTTTCTGAGCATTTCATAAAGTTACAGATGCGGGATATTTCTACCCCACGTTCTGTAACAAGTTGGTTAATTAGGATTCCGATATGAATATCTTTGAAATTCACTTTTATTAATTTGCGGGAAAAGCAATAATGGATGTCTCTGCCCAACCTCCTCCTAGATTATTCCAGAGTGTATTTGGATTATAAGCCCCTATAAAAATAGGTGTTCTGGTAACTAAATAGTACATTTTTGCTGAGGAAGAAGTGTTTTCAATAATAGTATTTCCTGTTGCTAATCCATATCGTGCTATATAAGCCCCTCCAATACTATTTCCAAAAATGGCATCAGGAGTTATGTTATATGAGGTTCCATTGTATTCAGCCCATGAAAATCTGGCATAAAACCCGTCATTTATAGAACCATCTTTTCTAGTATAAAGCAAAAGATTTGTTCTGATAATCCATTTGCCGGGTTCTAATGATATTCTTCTTGAAGCATACTGCATATCAGAATTAACCGTTCCATTATAATTCCCATTTTGCTGGACTATTTTTACAGATAACCGGTTTTCCCATGCAACATCTCCATTCACATTTAAACTTTTTAGTAACTTTCCATTTCCTTGTGTCCCATCTGCAAGTCTGAAACCATTTCTGAATAAGGCCGTGTTTACATGTAGAGAAGTTTGTGGAGTAATAGTTCCTATTCCTATTTTACCATCAGAATTTACTAAAAAATCATTTTCAGTCATATTGGAAGTCGGAGTAGGGGTATCATCTTTTGCACCATCCACATGAAAGATACCTAGAGGATAATGAGTATTAACTCCTACTTGAGCATATAAACTTAAAGAAGGTTGCATGAATATTAACATATATATGTATTTCATCTCAATTGTTTTTTTAGTTTGAAGGGTAGGCGATAATCGAGTTTTCTTGCCAAACAGCAGCTCCTAAATTGTCCCAATTTCCAGTATATGATCCAAAAATATCAGTTCCTGATAGGTTCAAATAAAAAGTAGTATCGCTGCTTGAAGAATTATTTATGATAGAAGATCCTGTTGCGAGACCATAAGGAGCTACAAAAATTCCTGAATTGAGACTTCCTGTAATACCGGAAGTATTTGCCGATCCTTGCGATCTACTCCATTGAAGCCTTACCCATGCACCATTGCCTCCAGAGGGATTATTAGTTCCCTTTAGTAAGATATTGGTTAGTATAAGCCATTGTCCGGGAGGAAGAGTAATAGATACTCCACTATATCCGGTGGAGTTAACCGCTCCTGAATATCCGGTAGCTGGAAATGTTGCAGCTATTGAAGTAGTTAACGACTTCCAGGATCCATTACCATTCGCATCAGAGACTAAATAATAACCAGTTTGTTGAGATCCATCATTAAGTCTGAAAGATGGACTGGTTGTAGATACAATTTCTAATTTTCTAGTAGGGTTTGTAGTACCTATTCCTACATTTCCTGCCGCCGTTACTATAAAATCATTTGCTTGTGCTGCAACTGAAGGATTTCCTGTCGCCGGATTGTCTTTTTCTCCATCTACATGGAATATTCCTTGTGGATTTTCTGTATTTATCCCTACTTGAGAGAACAAAAATGAAACGGGAAATAAAGACATTAAAATAATTAAATGCTTTTTCATAAATTGGTTTGTTTAAGTAATATTTTAATTTAAATATATGATTACAGTTCGCTGTAAGAATTTGGTTGAAATTTGAGGTACAACGATTTCTTTTTGAATACAAATACTAGAATAAGGTCTTTGTATAAAAATAAAATACATAAGGGAAAAATTCGTAAAATGATTTCTCTGTGTAGAGCTTGTTTAAATGAAAGAAACTTTTTTATCACTTGTTTTATTTATGGGTGTAAAAGTATACTATGGGAGAATAGAATGTTAGTTGTAGAATGCCCCGATTATAGAATATAGATAATATTTAATTTTCAATATATTGAAAATTAAATATTTGTGTTATTTTTTTTCTTGTGCATTAACCAATTGCTGAATAAATTTTGAAGGAGATATTTCTGTTACACTCTTAAATATTTGAGCGAAACGACTGTGTGTTGAAAACCCTGAAATCTCTGCCAAATAGCTAATTTTATAATTTAAATACTCAGGGTGATTGTAAAGTTTTTCAATGATATATTGTATTCGTAATCCATTGATATAATCATTGAAACTTTTCCCTCTGTGTTGTTTTACAATATAATTTGCATACTTAGAATTGGTCTCCAAAGCTGAAATAAAATTAGAAAATGTAAAATTTTTGGAGGTGTATTCTGTTCCTTCTTCAAATAGCATTAGCTTCTGCAGTAACTCTTTTTCTTTTTCAACAGACATTATTTTAGAAATCTGTAGCTCACTTTTTGATGCTTGTGTATTATTTTCAGTTGTAGCTACTGGAAAAATATTAGTAGAATCTGCATTCTTTTTCTGTTGTAAATCTGCTATTATTTTTTCAAATTTTATTTTCAACCTCTTTTTACTCTTTCTGTTAATTACAAAAATTACAACGATTGCTGCCAATAATATAGACCCAACGATAATTGAATTACGGAGCTGGTGATGAACTTTAGAAGTTTCTTTTTTCTTTTTTTCTAATTCGGTTGATGAATATTTATCTGACTCTTTTAGCTTTTCTTTATTGATTTTTATAATGACATTTAATAACTTTTGTCGTTCAGTTTTATTGTCAATCCCATAATGTAATCGTTCTTCACTAATTTTGGCAATCGTGCTTGGGTATTTTTTTTGAATAGCAATCAGCAAAGCTTGATCAAACCATTCTCTCGCTTCTTTCAGTTGATGATTTTCTGCTAAAAGCATTGCTTTTACCAAATATTGTATATCTAGAAGATAATTGTCTTCTTTTGAAATCCCTTCAGATAATGCAGGTATTTTACCATAATAGTACTGAGCTTCAGGAACGTGATTGTCTTTTAAATACACGTAACAAAGTTGAGTATATGCCATCACTAAATATAATCTGTTAAGGTCAGTAGGATCAGATTCTAATAATTTTTCAACATAATCACTTATTTGCTTTCTATATACAATGGCTACAGAATAATTCCTGTTTTTTTCATTAAATAAAGCATTTGCCTGCATGATCATAAACGTTTTTTCAGGATCGTTCATTTTCACTGCTATTTCTTTGACGATTTTCCATGATTTATTAAAATCATCTTTTAAATCTAATTCCTGATAATTTAACATCAGGAAAAAATTTATATTAAAATAATCCTCAATTAAGTTACATTTTGATATGAGTAAATCAGCTTTTTTTAAGTACTTAATAGATTCAGCATACTGCATATTTTTGCATTTTGCATCTCCCATTCTTAGATATGCTTTTGCTCGTTCACAATCGTTTTGAGAAATTTTCAACATTTCCTGACCAATCAAAAAAGAATCTTCAGCTCCTTTGTCCTTCTTTTTGCTTAATTGTTCTATTTTAGGACTGATATTATTTTGGGCATAGCCATTAATTGAAATACTAAGAATCAGGATAAGAATTGATTGAAATTTCATAAAGAGTTTTTTGTGCAAATGACATGAAAAATAGGAGATGTTTGTAAAATTTTTCTATCCATATTCTATAAAATTGACAGTATTCTCTGTTTCCAGAGGAATAAAGATACAGAGTAAAAATTTAAATAAGTAAATAAATTAGTTTTCCAGACGTTTTAATATTCTTAAAGAAAATCAAAAAAAATAAGTTGAAAAGCATTTAATATTAATGTTTTTCAACTTAAATTGATTTCTCTTTAGCAAGAAAATAGGATGTGATCACTCATCATTTTTTACATTCTTTTTTGTTCATCATCTAAGGCAGTAGCTTTTATTTTCTTCTCTTTGTTTCCTCCAAACTTATAGGTTAACTGAAGATAAAATTTTCGTGTTTCCCATTTGTTGATCCAATGTGTCGATACTTTGTGAACTGTGGAATAACTATTTGACATACTTTTTTTCAGAATATTGGTACAGCCTGCCACTAATTGCAGTTTTTCATTCATCAAGGATTTACGAATTGACGTACTAAAATCATAAATCACAGGATCATAACCGGTAGGAGTTTTGTTTCGTCCCGTTAAAAATCCATTCCCTGTAACCACCCATGAATCCGGTAATATGAAACGATGGTACATATTTAGCTCAAAACCATAACCTGTGCCATCATAAGCATAATTGGTGATTTCAGATTTTTCAGATTCCAAATAAGCATCTATACTATATTGCATAGTCCACCATTTACCCACTTTATGAGGAATACTTGCTGAGAAACCAAAACGCGAACCCTTCGATGCATTGCTTTTATAGAGTATATTGTAATTTTCATTTTCTTGATAATTGACAACTCCGACAAATCCATCTTTGTACAAATAACCATACAAACCTAATGAAAGAGAATTTTTATAAATATAATTCCATTCAAAACTATGATATAATTGTGGCTTTAAATCAGGATTTCCCTTTTCAATACTGTAAGCATCCAAATATTCAAAATATGGATTCAGTGTCAGGTAATCCGGTCTGGAAATACGCTTGCTGTAGCTTAATCGATATTGATGATTTCCGTTTTCATAATTTACTGAAGCCGATGGAAACCAGTTTGTATATTGATTTTTATTGGTTTTTTTGTTCATAGGAGAAGAGGCTTGGTAATGATAATTTTCTATTCGTAAACCGGCGAGAAAGTTCCATTTTTGCAGATGATAATTTAATTGAGTATAAGCTGAAGTAAGCTTTTCTTTGTAGTTAAAATCATTGATCATCAAACTGTCCGGAATGATAAAATCATTTCCTTGTATCCTATCATATCGGTTGAAATAATTCATTTCTACAAAGGAAAATTTTGCTCCGGCTTCTAATTGAAGTTGCTTGGAAAATTTCTGAATTCCGTCCAACTGTACATTCGCCATATTGTATTTGGTCTGATTGAGACCATCCAACCTGTTAATTTCTCCGGTGCTGTATTCATTCTGCTGGAAACCTGTTCTTGATTTTTTGTAATAACCATAATTGAGCTGCGTATCAATTTTTGTTGTCAAGCTATCAGAAGTATAATTATAGAACAGATTTCCGGATATTTGATTAACAGGTGTTTTATTTTTTTGCGATAAAGTCACGTCATTTTGTAAAATTCCATTCAGGTAATCATTTGTCTTTCCACTTGTTTCAGCACTTTCTTTTTCGTTGTACCACTGCCATTCTGTACTGATCAGTTGGTTTTTACCAAGTTTTCGTTCTACGCCGAGATTCATACTTTTACTTTCCGTTTCAGGGAGCCAGTAATTCGTCTGGTTTAAGTTTCGGATATTGTTTTCCAATTCTATCGTTTGATTGACAGAACGGTCATTAAAGGATTTCCCATTATAATAGGATCCATTTGCGTTTATACTCCATTTTTCATCATTCAAGAAAAACTGCCCACCGCTTCTATGCTTGAAATATTCGCCATAACCACCATACGTATAAATATTTCCGCCTATAGATTGATCGATGTTTCGA
Source organism: Empedobacter brevis NBRC 14943 = ATCC 43319 (assembly GCF_000382425.1). Lineage (GTDB taxonomy): Bacteria > Bacteroidota > Bacteroidia > Flavobacteriales > Weeksellaceae > Empedobacter > Empedobacter brevis. Next base: position 594,924 of record NZ_KB908291.1, on the reverse strand, counting down.
TTCAGTACAATGTTTAAAATACCTGTGGTTCCTGTAGCTTCATAACGGGCAGAGGGTTGTGTAATAATTTCTACTGATTTGATGTCATCACCTTTCAATGAACGAATAAATTCGCGCAAAGCATCACCCTGAAGCATAGATTTTTTACCATTAATCATAATCTGAATACCCGTACTTCCTCTAAATTTTATATTTTCATCTTTATCTAAGCTAATTCCCGGTAATTGTTGCATGGTTTCCAAGCCATTATTTGCTGTCCCGATCCCCATTTGTTCTATATCATAAATGAGTTTATCTCCTTTTATGGAAATGGCTTTTCTTCGCGAAACGATTGTTACTTCATTCAGTAGTTGTGTATTCTCCGGGTTAAGCTTGATAGAAATTGGATTTGTATTTTTCAAGAGGACAGATTGCTTTTGATAGCCTATTGCTTCAATTTCCAAATAAAATAAATCAACTTTTTCATGTAATTCAAGGTTAAAATTACCGGAATCGTCTGTATAGATTGCTGTTATAAAAGTCTTATCTGTTGTTTTATACAAAGCAACGTCACTCATAGGAATAGCTCTGTTAGTCTGAGAATCTATTATTTTTCCTCGAATGGAAATTTGTGCCAAAAGTGGAAAAGAAAGCAGATACATCAATAGTACAAGTCGTATTTTTTTCATTTTAGAATTTATTTTACTGCAAGATGATTAATGAAGAAATTTTTTTGAATCAATTGAGCGGAATGTCGTTTTTCATAAAATGAACAGGTGAAAATGACGGATGAAATGTTTCGTTGTATGAACGGTCTGTTTTGTATAAGGTTTTGGTACCTTACGTTTTAATTGGTTGGATTGAAAAAAAATAATCTTCTATTTTTGTAAAATGAAAAAGAAGCAGGAAATAGCAATTCATATTGGTTTTTGGGCAATATTCTTTGGAATGGATCTTTATTTTGACTGGTTTTCTGAGAGAGATTTTTTAGATCTTTGGAATGTATTGCAAACAATTTCCTTTTACTTACTCCAGGTGATTATATTTTACCTGAATTATTGCTGGATTAGTGAGAAAACTATTCCAAAAAGAAAATGGGGGCTTTTCATTCTTGGACAGATTTCTCTGCTTTTTTTATTCCCTTCAATTCGTCATTTGTTTGAGGAAGTCATCATTTTTCATCTTACAGGAAATCATAATTATAATGAAAAGTCTTTGTTGACCACTTACTATTTTTACGATAATTCATATTATGCAATTCGTATTATTTTGTTCAGTCTGGTTTTTTACTTTATAAAAACAATTTGGGAGACCAATCAAAAAATGAACGATTTACTGTTGCAAAAAAAGCAGGCGGAACTTCAAAATCTCAAAAATCAATTGAGTCCGCATTTTTTGTTCAACACATTGAATAGCTTTTATGCTGATTTGATGGATTTGCAACCAAAAATAGCTGATGATGTGCTGAAACTTTCTGATATGTTGCGATATGTGACGTATGAAAATGAGAATGATAAAGTATCTTTACAAGATGAAATTCAGTTTATACAGAATTATATTGCATTATTTTCTCGTCGGTTTGATCACCAGCTAGCTGTTCAATTTGAAGTTTTATCTCATCATGATAAAGCCAGAATTCCATCGCTATTGTTGATACATTTTGTAGAAAATGCTTTCAAGCATGGAGTGATAACAAATACAGAGAAACCCGTGAAAATAGTACTTAAAAGCCACAAAGATCAATTGTTTTTTACAATCGAAAATTATTTTTATAATAATGAGAATTATGATGAAAAAGGAATTGGTTACAAAAATGTTCGACAACGTTTGGATATTTTATTTTCTGAAAATTATAGATTAGATGTGATTGAAACACAAGAGATTTATCAAGTTAAACTTCAAATTCCTTTATCGTAATGAATAAAAGATTAAGCTGTATCATCGTTGATGACGAACCACCAGCAATTCGCATTTTACAGAAATATACCGAGCAATTATCAGATTTAGAATGTGTCGCTGTCACGAATAAGGCAATCGAAACTTTAGAATTGGTAAACAAATATAATCCTGATATTTTGTTTTTGGATATTCAGATGCCCGAACTTACAGGTATACAACTTTCCACTTTATTGAAAGGTAAAGTCAAAATTATTTTTACAACAGCTTATTCGCAATTTGCTTTAGAAGGATATGAACTTAATGTCACAGACTATTTGTTGAAGCCTATCTCGTTTGATCGGTTTATTCAAGCTGTAGAGAAGGTGAGACAGCAAGTCCAATTCTCTTCAAAGAATGAGAGTTCTACAGAATCGGATGGTTATTTTTTTGTTAAGACGGATGGCAAAAATCGGTTTAAGAAAATAAAGTTGAGCGATATTTGTTACCTGGAAAGTATAAAGAATTATGTAATTCTTCATACAGAAACTGAACAAATTGTCACATATAATACGCTAAAATATTACGAAGAAAATTTACCTGAAAGTCAATTTGTAAAAATCCACAAATCTTTTTTGGTATCGTTTCATAAAATTGAGAAAACAGATACGAATGAAGTATGGATTTTAGGAAAAGGACTCTCATTGGGAGAAACGTACAAAAACCTGTTTTTTGAGAAGATTAATCATCGTCTGCTATAAAGATTTTTAAAATTTTCTCTTTTTATGTTACAGAAGAAGAGGTGTTTTGTTTTATCATTTTGTCAATTTTAATAAGAGTTCATCTAATTGGTTCAAATCAACAGTAATTCCTTCTTTAAATCCCATTTTCATTTCTGCTTCCAAATCTGCAAGAGAGTCGTAAGTAAGCAACATCTCAATCTGTGTTTTTCCATTTTTCTGAATGAAGCTGTTTTCCCATAAATTTTGAGGAAATGCAGGATTTATAGTTCCGTTTTCATCGCAAAAACCTCCTTTTGAAGAAAAATATTTTTCATTTTGAATAGAGATGAAATTTGTCTTGGCGTAATGTTTCTCTCCTTCAGGACTTACCATTGCATATAGCCAGAACCCTCCTTCGTGAAATTCCATGGTTTTTGTTTCTGCTTTCCAAGGTTCCGGTCCCCACCACTGGTCAAGCAATTCGGCTTTTGTCCATGCTTGCCATATCAATTCTAACGGCGCATTAAATTCGCGTATAATCTGTACGGTATTATTCTCTCTATTGATGATAAAATCAAATGCTAAATTGTTACTCATTTTTATTCTTTTTTGAGTTGTTAGTGTTTATTTTGAGTGACTTAAAGGTAAATAAATTAAGGGAGTGAATAAACGAAAATGAAGTAATTTTTTATCTCTTGTTGTATTATTTTGTCAATTTACCATGAAAACCGTTAAGGTGAGAAAAATTCTGGAAGCATTTTATTTAGAATTGAATTTTAATTTAAAAAAGTACAGTAGATTCATGTGATTTTAATGAATAAATGCTAATTTCCAATAGAAAAGAATATTTTACATCTTGTAGCGGAAGAATCAAATAAAACATTTATTTTTATTAAACGAACCCTTTTGATAAATTATAACAATGAATAAAGAGATTTTTAAAAATATCTTGACCACTCAAATTCCAATTGCTTGGATTGCAGGTGTACGTTTAGATACTTGGGAAGAAAATAAAGTATCGACAAAAGTAAAATATGGCTTTTTGAATCAAAATCCTTTTAAGAGTATGTTTTGGGCCGTACAAGGAATGGCAGCAGAGTTTTCTTCCGGATTAATGGCAAATGCAAAAATTTCAAAGTCAGGAGAAGACATTTCGATGTTGGTTTTGGGAATGCAATCAAAATATTTGAAAAAAGCTGTGGGTAAAATAGTATTTACTTGTGAAGATGGTGAAAAAATAGATGCAGCGATTAAAGAAGCTATCGAAACTAAGAAAGGTGTTTCACTCAATGTGACCAGTAAAGGTGTTGATGAAGAAGGAGATTTAGTTTCCGAATTTCAGTTTACCTGGACGTTTAAGCTGAGAGAGAAAAAATAAGAGAGAAGGCTGTTTCAAAAGTATCATTCTACACAGCAAACAATGTTGTAAAGAGGGAAATCTGAGTGTTTTTTATTAAAAATTCTTCGAAGAACTCAGAATACTATAAAGTTTGTTATTTGACTTTTGAAACAGTTTCTTTTGTTATTTCTAATTTTAAAATCGTGATGATTTCATCAATTTCATCAAAAGTGAGATGAGCAAATCCGATTCGTATTCCTGTCTGGCGATGTGTTTGATATAAGATGGTTTGCGGAATGAATAAATCATTTTGAGCACAATTTCTTTTCAATTCCATTAGATTGATCGGTTGCTTAAAATTTATCCATACTGCTAAACCTCCGTTTGGGGCATTAAAACTGAGATAATTACTTAATTCATGTTCTAATTTTTGACAAAAATAATCTCTACGTTCTTTATAAACTTTTCGAAGTTTTTTAAGAATCCGATTTATTTCCCCTTCATGTATCATTTCACCCAATACTTGTTCTATAAAAGGGTCAACTTGCTGATCTAAAATAGAAAGATGTTTTTTTGCTTCCAATATAAAATCTTTTGGTGCAACAATGAACCCAATACGATAACCCGGAGCTAAATAATGTCCGAATTTACCTGTATACACGACCATTCCATTCTGATTGGAACTCGCCAAAGGTAGAATAGGGTGATTGGTATAATGAAAATCAAAATCGTAATCATCTTCTACAATTGCAAAACCAAATTCTTGAGACAGCTGTAGCAATTCAATTCTTCTTTGCGAACTCAATGTAACAGTTGTAGGATAATGATGATGCGGTGTTACATAAACAATACGGATAGGATATAATTCGCATGTTTTTCTCAAATCATCCGTGTCGATTCCATATCCGTCTGTTTTTATTTGTTTGATTCTAGCATGCTGCGTCTGAAAAATCATGTTGCTTTTGTAATAACTAAAGTTCGTGACTGCAACAAAATCACGTTGTTTTAAAAGAATTTGAGCAATCAGGAAAAGGGCAATTTCAGAACTTCTTGTGACCAAAATATTTTCTTTTGTGATATGTAAACCTCTTGTTAAATTGAGATAATTGGCTAAATTCTTTAAAAAATAGTTGTTTTTTGATTGATTGACCTTCGAAATGGATGATTTTCGTTTTAAAATTGCTGAATACAATTTAGCAGGAAGTTTTAATTCTGCTAATCGATGATCAATTGTCCCATCTGTTAAGAATAACCGTTGATCAAAATTTTCATAGGGGTTATCCAGCAAAATAGATTGTTCGAATTCAAATCCTGTCTTTTCCGGATAAGTATGAATAGAAAACTGTTTTGGAACAATAGGTTTTTGAAACTTCTGAACTGATTGGCTCAACACGAAACTTCCTTTGTTTGGAACAATTTCTATCCATCCTTGGGCTTCAAGTTCCTGAAAACTATTCACAATGGTATTACGATGCAGGTGAAATATTTCGCTAAATTGTCTCGTTCCGAGAAGCTTTGTTCCACTTGGAATATAACCCAATTGTATGGCTTTTGCCAATTGATTTGCCAATTGTAAATAGATTGCTGTTTCAGAAAAACGATCAATCTCGATGAAACTATTGTAAGGTATTTCAGCTGGACTACTCATAATATATAAACTGGTACAGTTTGATAGTTCGGAAAGATACTACTTTCGCAGCAGATTTAACTCAATTAAGAAAATAATTAGTCAGAAATGAAGAAGATTACTGTGGTATTGTGTTTAGTTGCTCAGAATATTTTTGCACAAAATGTAAATGATACCATTGCTATAGGAGAAGTTTCTATTTTAGATAATCGTTTGAATACACCATTATCAAAAGAAAACAGAAATATATATGTATTAAGTAAATCAGATATCAGCAAGTTACCGGCGCGCTCTTTACAAGATGTGTTGCAGTATGCTTCAGGTGTAGATCTGCGTCAACGCGGACCTTTTGGAACGCAGGCTGATATTTCGATGGACGGAGGTAGTTTTGAGCAAACATTGATTTTGTTGAATGGCGTAAAAATTATGGATCATCAAACGGCTCATAATGCCTTAAATCTTCCTATTCCGGTTGAAGCGATAGACCGAATTGAAGTAGTAAGGGGGCCTGCTGCACGAGTTTATGGTAACAATAGTTTAACAGGTGTGATTAACATTGTAACCCGACAACCAAAGAAAACGGGGGTGTATGCCAATACTTATTTTGGAACTAATTTTAAGAAAGATGATGAAGATACAGGCGATACATTTACAAGTCGAGGAATACAACTTGGTGCGAATTTAGCAAGAGAAACGCATCAACATCAATTGTATGTCAGTCATGATTTTGGAAATGGATATCGGTATAACACAGCTTATGAAAACAATAAATTGTATTACCAGGGTAATTTTCAATTTGATGAATCAAATCGTTTGATGGCTTCATATGGTTATGTGAAAAATGGTTTCGGGGCAAATGGTTTTTATGCTGCACCCGGGGATAAAAATTCGAAAGAAGTGGTTGAAACAACTTTGGTGAACCTTCAATCAAAACATCAGTTATCTGAGCGGATTTCATTGGCTCCAAGAGTTAGCTATCGTTATAATTTTGATGATTACCGCTATTTTAAAAATGAGTTGAACAGAGCCAGATCCAAACATTATTCAAATTCTATTGCCGGGGAATTAAATTCTACTTATCAGCTGAACAATGGGCAAATAGGAGTAGGAGTAGAATACCGAAACGAGCAAATATCTTCAACAAGTATTAAAAATCATACACGAGATAATGTAGGTTTATATGCAGAATATAAAACAGATATTACACCGAAATTGAATGTCAATGTAGGAACATATGTAAATTATAATTCGCAGTATGGTTGGCAGGCTTTTCCCGGGATTGATGCAAGCTATGCGGTAAATTCTAATCTTAAACTTGTGGTAAATGCAGGTTCTAGCCAGCGAATTCCATCTTTTACAGATTTATACCTGGATCAACGTCCGGGAAATATAGGGAACGCGAATATAGAATCGGAGAAGGCATTTCAAACAGAAATTGGTTTCAAATACACTAAAAGAAACTGGAATTTTAATGCATACTATTTTTATCGTTCGATTACCGATTTTATTGACTGGGTACGTTTGACAACGAATGAACCTTGGCAGGCACAAAATTTTGGAGATTTGAAAACAAATGGATTGAATACGAAAGTTTCTTATTTAACCAACTTAGCAGCCAATCAAACCTTGAAGTTTTCATTAAGTTATTCCTATTTAGATCCTAAGTTTGAAAATGTCGACAGTCAGTACAATTCAAAATATAAAATAGAAAGTTTAAAACATCAGTTAATCAATACGATAGATTACCAAATCGGAAGAACTACTTTAAGTGTAGCGAATCGCTACAATACCCGTCAATCTTATAAGTCCTATTGGATTACGGATGCGAGAGTAAGTCATTCATTCAAGAATAACATAGGTATTTATTTTGATGCACAAAATATATTTAATACGACTTACAACGAAGCGGGAGCAATTCCGTTGCCAACGACTTGGATGAGTATAGGTGTAAAGTTTACTGGAATTTAAATGATGACAAACATTTAATTCTCTTTAATAGTTATATTATTTAATGCGGAAAACAGCTTTTTCTTTTAGAAAATGCTGTTTTTTACTTTACTTTTGTTGATTTTAAGGCTTCCTCCAAAGAATTTACTTGTTTCAAATTTTGATCAAAATAGAGCAGTGAGAGATCTTCCTCTTTTTGATCTGCATTAAATTTTATGAGTTCATTTTCTTCTAATTCAGTTAAATGTTCCAAATAACCAGGATCTTTTATCGCGATAATTTTTTTATTGTAAAATACCACATAACCTATTATTTCCAATTCTATGTTCATTTGATTTGAGAGGAAATCTGAATAGTTGACAATTGAAGAAATGTCGGAGAAATGAACAGGGAAATCTACTTTTTGTTTCGCGATTTGAATGCCTTCTTCACCATGAATCGATAAAATTGATATAATTTCAGGCTGTGCACTGAGCATTGCCCAATCTGGAATAGCATACGTGAATTTATCTGAATAATGTTTTTCGATTTCCTGTTTGATTATCTGAATTATTTTCTCTGAAGAAAAAGCTGGATGTGTGTGTGTCATTTTTACAAATCTAAAATTATTCTTTATATTCTTTACCCGTCAAGATATCAATATAATAATAACTATTTTCTTTATTTTCGGTTGTGATGCGCACTAAGCCATTGCTATAAATACTGTCGTAAGATTTTGTTCCTATTGGATGTTTGGTTATATTACTGTATAAGATACACTTATCGTCCTTTTCTTTTTGCAATGAAAAAATATGGTTATCAAGATCTAACAGCTGTACGGAATAATAGGTAGGTTCTAATTCCCATTTTTTAGTATCAGAATTCCAGATTCCTTCTTTAGTACCTCCATTATAGCTTTTGGTTTTTATGATATATAGATTTCCCGATTGGTAAACATATTTTATTTTATCCACTTTCCAATCTTTATCTAATTCGTTTTTAGTTAAAATCATCTTTTGGTCGGGCCAGATAAGATTACCAACACGATCTAACATATAGAAATCTTTGGCTTGAATTTCCGGTAGTAGATTTCCATGTGCATCAATATACAACCAGTCGTAAGCCCAGATAGTATGATCATAGTTAAAACGTCCTAAAATAAAATAAGGAGAGTGGTTTACAGAATAAACCAAATCAACATTTTTTAGAAAAGCCAATTGTTTAGGGGTTGCTTGCTTTATAGATTTTGGAAAAGGTTTGTCGTATTGTGGATAAACATAGATTTCCTTTGTTTTAGAGTCCTGTAATATTTTAGGAACTGTTGGAGAGAAGCGGTCTAAATTAAGAGAATCTAATACGAAAGGTTGCTTGTTCACTTCTAAGTGAATTCGATCTGTTCCGATGAGATTTGAGACAAGCGGTGTTTCAGATTTAATAGTATAAATACTGAATATTTCTTCACTATCCGGTATATATCGACCATGATCTAAACTAAAAGCCAGATGATTTTTTAATTTTTTTAATTTCTTGTTTTTAATCTCGTATAAGACATCGTTTAAGACAAGATGATGTTCATCAAGCGAATAGTAATTCAAAGTATAATGGTCTTCATCGTAAGGAATGTCTTTTGAAAGCAGCAATTGATTGGTTTCTAAAACACGAATTTCTATTTTCTTATAAGTTTGTGTTGTATCAATGCCTCCACCCATTATATTCCAATCCCACTTCCAAATGGGCATTTTCTTTTCATATTCGAGTTCTTTCATCATCAAAGTAAGATGATGAGCAACTTTTAATTCGATTTCTTCTTCTGTGTAATCTATTCTAAAATTTCCTTTCGAATCAATGACCGCATTTTTACCTTGTTGATTTCCAACAATTGTATATCCTGTTTCCAAAAAAGGATTTGCATAAACAAATGGAACGTCCAGTTGCTTTTTTAGGTTGCAATCGACATAGATATACTCCTTATTTTTTGTCAGATAAGGCACCCAACTAGCTGCTTTGTTATTCTGAGCCATTGTAGAATTCTGTGCACACGAGATCATAAATAATAGATTCAGGGAGTAGATGAAGATTTTATTTTTCATTGTAAATACGTTTTAACTTGGTTTAGATTGAAGGTCATCAGTGTTAGTTTGTTTATAAATATAGATCTTGATAAACATTTAGCGCTTTTATTTCGTAAGTGGAATCATTTAACGCAACAACACCAATTAATACATTGTTTTTATCCACCTTTGTTTCGTATAATTTTGTGATATGATCCAGTTTGAAATATTGATTTAATTGATGTTTTGAGATGAGATTTGTAAAACCTTGTTCAAATTTTATATGCTCAAAGTTTGCTATTTCATAATTCTTAAACAGAATAGAATCTGATGAATAGTTTTTTTCGAAATAGAAATGCATTCCCAAAGAGTCATTTGAAAATTTGTAAGTGACATTCTGTAAATTATAATCGTTGCCACAATATTCGATAGAATCATTTAATCGGTTAAAAAATCCGATCGAATCTTTATGGAATAAAATTTTTTTATTGTTCATCATTCTTTCAAAATCGCTCATAGTCGATTTGTTAAGTTGTAAATCCTCTATTTCCCAATTATTTTTGATTAAAAGAAAATCATGATTTTCTTTAGGGCTATTACAGGAAAAAAGTAAAAAAGGGAGAAGGTATACCAATGTCTTATTCATATTGTGTGTTTTAAAAAAATCATTGATGTGTTGATGATTTCTTTACCAAAATTGCAAAAAAATAAATGGATCGGAATCCCTATTATTAGCCAATTTGATAGAAAGAAAAATCGCTTAATTAGAGAATTAAGCGATTTTCTATACTAATATTGTAGTTAAGGTAATAAGAATTGGCTAGTAATCTTATTAAGGTTATAAGTTGGTTGATGTAGAGCTTGTTGTTTTACTTTTTCAAAGTTGGGAATATTTTAGATCTTAAAATATCCCTATTTTTAGTTATTTTCTAAGGTTTTGTAATTAAACCATATTCTATTGCAGAAGTAATGGCTGAGCTTAAGTTTGAACTTTTGAATTTTTCGATTAAATTTTTTCGATGACTGTCTACGGTGTGTGTACTGATAAATAATTTATCGGCAATTTGTTGTGTAGTTAAACCTTGTGCAGCTTCAATCAAAACTTCCTTTTCACGGCGGGTTAATTTTGGAATGGTATTTAAACCATCTTTTTCTTTTTTGCTCATGACTTTTTTTGTTTGTGAGCAGAGAAATTTTTTTCCATCGAAGATTGAATTGATTCCTTCTAAGATTTCATCCACAGAGGCATTTTTCTGGATATAGCCCGAAGCCCCTTCTTCTAAACAGCTGTTTATAACAGCATATTCATTGTGAACGCTCAACATAATGATATGCATCTCCGGGTATTTTTTCTTGAAAGGTTTGATTAATTCAATACTATTGATATCTGAAAGGTTGATGTCCAGTAAAAGAATATCAATTTCATTCATTTTTAAAGCTTCTTGTAAGTCATCAACAGAAGAGAAACAATCGACAATTTCTAAATTAGGTTGATGGCTCAAAATATTTCGTAATCCTTCTAGTAATAAAGGATGATCGTCTGTAATTGCTATTTTTATCATAGTTATATTTTTGGAAAATGGAATTCTATACTTGTTCCTAAGTCAAGTTCTGAATGTATGTTTAAATGTCCTTTTAAAAATTGTATACGAGATTGAATGTTATGTAGACCTGCTGATTGAGTAAGTTTGGTTTGATTCAGATCAAAGCCTTTTCCATCGTCTTCAACAGTTACAGTATAATCCGTTTCATCTTCAACAAATTGAATGATAATTTGTTCAGCCTGCGCATGTTTGATCGCGTTATTAACCAATTCTTGTATAATTCGGTACACCAACAGTTGGTTTTCTTTATCAAGTGAAGTGGTATAACTCAAGAATTGTACATCGATGTCTAAATGATCGTTTGACATACGAATCGCATATTCTTTCAACGCTTCTTCCAGTCCATATTTCAACAATAAATCCGGCATCAAATTATGTGCAACCCGACGCAGTTCGTCTACTGCACCATCTAATTGATGGATGGATTTTGTGATATCTTGTTTAGAATGTTCATCTATTTTTTCGTTAAGATGTGTCAACTGAATTTTTGTTCCGGATAACAATCCGCCTAATCCATCATGCAAATCTCGTGCAAGACGTGCTCGCTCTTGCTCTTGTCCATCAAGAAGTGCAGTTAATGTAGAGATTTTTGAGTTTTGGCGTTCTTGTTCCAACTCTAATTTGTAAAGTTCTTCTCGCTGCTTTAAATGTTTGTTACGCTGTTTGAAAGCATAAAGCAATAAAACAAGTAAAATGATAAAAAAGACGATTGAAAAGATGTAATACTTGTTCAATTTATTCTTAAAATTAAGTTCAGAAATATAATTGACCAATTCATCTTTTCTGTTTTTATTTTCGAGTTTAGATAATTTCAGATTTTGTTGCGAAATCGTCAATTCCTGTGAACGTTTATCCGACTCTAAACGTGATAATTTTAATTGTTTTCGCTGAAACTCTTCACTCAGTTTCGAATTCTCCAACTCTTGTTTTTGTAGAATCCCCAATGAATGCATCAATTTTATTTGTTGTTCCTTTTTCTCCGTCTCTAATTGCAAACGAATCATTTGTTGCTGTTGGCGCTCTTTATCAAATTGTGCTTCTAATCTTTTACTAATTTGTGCCTGTTCTTTGTCGTAAATAGATTTATAAGTCGCCATATACAGTTTGTAGTAGCGTAAAGCTTCGCTGTAATTTTTTTCTCGTTCCCCGATTTCTGCTAAACTTTCGTAGATGGAAAGTAGAATATGTTCGTCTGTAAAAGAGTTTTCATTAATCTCTTTAAGAGAAGAAAGTAAATAAGCTTTGGCAGAAATAATGTCATTGCTTTGTAAGGCTAATTCCGCTAACAAGCCATAAGAGGAAGCAACATGAATGGTTTGTCCGGTTTTAGTCCCGATTTCTTTTGCTAAGTGCGCATATTTTACGGCTTTTTCGCGATATGTTTTCGGATAAAACTGAATATATAAGTTTGCTAAATTATTTGCTACAAATGATAAATTAGATGGCATTATCATTTTATTTTTGTTGTGATTGTAGAGATTAATCGCGTTGAGGTAATATTTTTCTGCTAAATCGCGAACATAAATATTCTTCTCATTCTGCATGAATTTTTGTTCGTACATATAACCCATTGACATATAGGCGTCGAAAATAGAATTGAGGTTATTTTGTTTTAAAGCAACTTCTAATGCCAGTTTACTGTATTTTTCCTGTAATTCATAATCATCCCATTTCGAATAAATTCCGGTCAATTCTGAATAAACGGCAGATAATCTTGATAAAATAGTTGGTGAAATAGGTGCTTTATCATAATACTTTAAGGCATCAATAAAATTCTTGACAGCTTTTGCATCTTTTTTATCTCTCACGTTTAGCCAGCCTTCGCAATATTTTACATATCCTTTTGTTGAATTATCATTTGTTCTTTCACTGTAATAAGTTGCTTTTTGTAAATTTTGAATAGACGCTGTAATATTCTCTTCAATACGATTATTCATCGCTGTTATAGCATATAAATAAGCAGCATATTTTCCATCTGCTTTTTTCTCAGCACTGATTACATTTTGTTTTAAAATTTTAAATGCTTTCTCTTCTTGCTGGTTAAAAAATAATGCTTGTGCATATTTCCCGGCAATTTCATAACGTTCAATAGAGTTTGAAGAAGTTTTATTGTATTGATTTTCAAAATCTGTTAAGACATCTTGTGCATGAATACTCGTACTTAAAAAGAATAAGCAACTAAAAAATAGTTGAATAAAAGTCGATTTGAATGTAGAGGTATTGTTGAACATTTCGAGATTGATAATTTGATAAGGCGAATATAATGTCTTTTAGATATAGAATGAAATAAACTAAAACATTCGACAGATTGTTTTAGTTTATATTTTTATTGAGGTTGATATAAGATTTTTGTTATTTCTGGAAATTAATCCGAATAGTGAAAAATTCACCTTTTTGTAAAATTCCATCTAAATTCCGATCAATAATCAGTACAATGTTTACTTCTGTATTATCATAAGCACTCCAATCCATTTCTGCGTCATATTGATAAACTCCTTTCAATGCCCATTTGTAAATGTCCCAATTACCTGAAGTTCCTGATTTATCCACGCGTTTTTCTTTGTTCGAAACATAAAATAAATACTGATGACCGTCAAAGGATAAAAAAGGATAATAAACGACTTGGTTATTTTCTGATGCAAATCCTGTGCCTGACTCGAAATAAGGAATGCTTTCTATTGATAAACCCTCCTTTAATTCTATATCTGCTTTACGATCTGTTACTAAAGCTTGTGCAGCATAAAAAAGTTCTTTTTTTTCTTGATAAGGTTTATTCAAATATTCGATACTAAATTCTTCTGGAAGCAACTTTATGGTTTGCTCTGTTTCATGAATATTAAAAATTTGATTGCCTTGCTTTATGACAAGAGTATGAGTAGAATAGTCTTGGGCATTCAAAAAAGAAACAAGAAAATAGAATACAATCAGAAACTTTATTTTTATCATATTACTTTTAACTATTTAATAAGGCTAAAATAGAGAGTACAGATCAAATAAAAATCACTAGAAATATTGAATTTAAAGGTGTATTAATAAAAAAAGACAACTAATTTAGTTGCCTTTTATACTTTTTATTCTTGCTTTATTACGTCCGTCTAAAAGAGAGGCAACTGCCCAGATGGCTGCAGGCAGCCATCCGATTAAAGTGATTTGTAAAATTAAACAGATAATTCCATGTATTATTTTTCCTCTTAAGATGAAAGACAACCAAGGCAAAAGAACGGCTAATATGATCATTGTATTTTATTTAGTGAATTTTTTATTTCATTATAATGTAAGACTTTTACTTGATCGGAACTACTTTGTACGTCATTTTCAATCATAGATTGTGCAACATTCTCTGCGTGTATCGACTTGTATTTCGACAATTTACCGATTAAAAAGAGGTTAACGAAAGGAAAAACAAATGCACTGAACTTTTCAGCTAATCTGTATTCTTTTCGATTTCCGATTAACAAAGAAGGTTCATACAAATACAAATGAGCAATATCTTTTTGTTTCAAAGCTTGTTCTGCTTCCCCTTTTATTTTCAAGTAAAAGTTGGATGCATTTGCATTTGCTCCAACTGCAGAGATATAATGAAATTTGGTTAAACCTTTTTGTTGCCCAAGCTCAGCATATTGCAAAGGAAGTTCAACTTCTATTTTATGATAAGCATCTAAATTAGGTGTATTTTTTCGGGTTGTTCCTAAACATGAAAAGATGGAATCGATTTGAGTGATTTCATCGATTTGAATTTCAGAATCGAAATCGGTGACAATTTCAATCAATTTTGTATGATTGATTTGTTGAGGTTTTCTAACAACAGTAATAATTTTCGAATAGGCGGGATGATTCAATAATTTTTCTAAAAGTAAAGAACCTATTAACCCTGTACTTCCTAAAACCAATGCAGTTTTGTCCATTGTTTAAATTTTCATCAATAACCAATACCAAGCACCATTTACATCACCTTGTTCCAATAGCTTTGCTGCTACCTGATGACGAACTTCAATAGATTTGAATTTCTGTATATCCAATCGTTGTGTTAATTGCGCTTTGAAATTCTGAATCATTTCATCCGTAGGTAATTTTTCTACATTCCCAAGTTGACCTAAATTATTTCCTGATAAATAATTGGAATGTTTGATTTCATCAGGTAGTTGATCAATTCCCAAGCCCACTGTGCGTGTTGGTTTTTCAACTTCGAAAATAGATTCAGGAATAACACGACAGTAATAATCACCACCCATACGTGCGACTAAATCTAAATCGTAAGGCGAGACTTTATCATTTTCATCCAACAAATCTTGGTGAATGTGCAAACGAACGACTTCTGCA
This sequence comes from Empedobacter brevis NBRC 14943 = ATCC 43319, assembly GCF_000382425.1. Classification (GTDB taxonomy): domain Bacteria; phylum Bacteroidota; class Bacteroidia; order Flavobacteriales; family Weeksellaceae; genus Empedobacter; species Empedobacter brevis. The sequence goes on along the minus strand of NZ_KB908291.1, from coordinate 579,481 downwards.
ATGACTAAATTTGCTGCACCGGGTTGATCTGTAATTGAAATAACTTCACGAACTTTACATTCCAGTTGAACAGGAGATTCTGCCACACGAGGTGGTTTTACCAATTCTGAAGCAAGTTCGGTAAAGCCGGCTTTCACAAATTCATTTACACCTTTAGGATATTCAACACTTGCTAAAGATTGCTGTTGGACAATATTATAATTCACAATATTAATCACACATTCCGGATGTTCCCAAATATTTTCTAATGTATGTTTCGTGGTTCCATCTCTCATTTTTCTTAATGGAGAAAAAACACAAATAGGAGGGTTCTGTCCCATCATATTGAAAAAAGAAAACGGACTCAAATTGACATTTCCGTCTTTGTCTACGGTACTTGCAAAACAAATTGGACGTGGAGAGATAACATGTTTGAAAATATCATCAAACTTATTTGTATTTGGCTCAAAAGATTTTGTATGCTGCATAAAATGAGTTTATTCGCTATAAAGATGAACAGAATTTACTAATTTTCCTAATCCTGTGATTGACATTTCGATGCTGTCATTTGGTTGAAGCCATTGTTCCCGGTAAGTCGCATCTTGGCGTTTTCCTGTTCCATTGAGTTCCAAGAAACATCCAGTTCCAACAGTTCCTGATCCAATAATATCACCGGGATAAAGTTTGACACCGTACGAAATTCGTTCGATGATTTCGGCAAATGTCCAATGCATCTCCTTAAAATTTCCGCGAGAGACTTCTATACCATTTACTGCGCAGGTCATTTCCAAGTCATAACAATTTCCGATGTGTCCTTTTTTAGGTTCTACCTTCTCATTTGTCATTTCGTCCGGCGTTACCAAATAAGGACCAAACATCGACGCAAAGTCTTTTCCTTTTGCAGGACCAAGGTTTAGTTTCATTTCTTCCATTTGAAGAGCTCTGGCGCTTAAATCATTCAAAATCATAAAACCGCCGATATAATCATCAGCATCTTCAGCAGTGATGTTCATTCCTTCTTTTTTGATGACAATGGCAACCTCCAGCTCGAAATCCATTCGGTCAAAATGTTTTTCCATGGCGTATACTTTTCCCGGTCCCTGGATTGCCTGATGATTAGAAAAATAAAAAACAGGAAATTGATCAAATTCAGGAATCATTTCTAAACCTCTGTTTAAACGGGATGTTTCCACATGTTGACGAAAAGCATAAGCATCTCTAAAACTAGAAGGATGCGGTATTGGAGCCAATAAGTGAGGATTTTCGACAAGTGCTTTTTTATATTCGCCACGAATGATTTCATGATAAATCTGCTGACAGATTAAAAGTGAAGAATCATCATCGGCTAATATACCGATTAAAGTAGCGGGTATATTGGAATTAATTTTTGTTAAATCATAGATCGCATCTTGTAAAACAAGACCTACCTTTTCTTGTTGATTTTCTAAGAAAGTAACGAATTTCATTATTTGTTGTTTGAGTCGTGAAGATACGAAGATGATTTTAATCTTCTAATACTCTGAGAAAAAAAGCCCCGCAGATAGGCGAGAGGCTAAATGTTTTTTTGTGAAAAATAAAGAATGAGGTTGATATTTTCTACAGTTTAGAAATAATAAAATTAGATAACTATATACTTGAATGTACCAAGTGATTTTTCTTTAACAAGTTACGGTTTACCGTAAAAATATTTTGATAACTCTGTATATTTTTACTTTTAATTTTAAAAACAGATAAATATGACAGAATTTATTACAAGAGTTGAATTGAATAATGCTAATTCAGAAAATTATTTAACACTGCATGAAGAAATGCGAAAGGAAGGCTTTATCAAAACAATAGGCGATAGTAGTGGTAATTATTATTTGCCGGATGCTACATATAATTACATAAGTGATACATTAAATAAATCAGATGTTATTCAAAAGGCTAAAAAAGCTGCTAGTAAGACTAATAAATCTTACAAAATTTTGGTAACTAAATCAGCTGGGTCTACTTGGTACAATCTTGATAAAGTAAAATAATAAAAAACATCTGTATATCAAAATTGACATGCAGATGTTTTATTCTATCTTCCAGTTGAACCAGAACCTGTATTAGACTCATCATAATTAGGGTCAAATGTTACCATAACTTTTGATGTAGGTTGATTTACAGATACTACAATTTCATTAGGAATAGTTTCATCATTAAGTTCTTTTGGCATAGTCCAGAAACCTCTAGATTTTAATTCTTCAAAAAGCTCTTTATTTGTAAAGTCTTTTAATGTTTCAGTTTGTTTTGTAGACATAAAAATTTCTTTATAAGATTATAAGAAATATAACAACTTATGCAATCTTAAAGCCAATCGTTCAGTAAGTTGTATACATATACTATAAATCTATTATTATCTTTCAAAAACTATTTAATATGAAATCATTAGTTGAATACATAAACGAAAATTTAGAATCTTCTGAAGAGATTAAAGAAAACTTACAACAAATAGACGAAAATCAAAATGAAGAAGCTGAAGAAGCTGGTAAGGAGGCGTCTGAGGATGAAGAATAAATAAGAACCCATCAATATTTGGTACATATTGATGGGTTTTAAATACATTGAAGTGTTAATTAAAATTTTCAAAAAATTCTATTACAAATTCAATAAGTTGAAGGGCATCAACTTCGTTAATTAATTTTTCAATTATTAACCTAATTATCTTTCTAATCGACTTTTTACAAAGAAAGATAATTAATTTTCTGACTAAACCTTGCCCTCCTTGAGGGTTTAGGTTTTTTGTATGATTTTTTATAATCATACAGTACATATATAAGAAGTTAAACTACGAGGTTATGCTTTGAAAAGTTTTGAGAAAACACTTTGTATCAACTTGTATGTCAAACCTTTAATTATTTTTATTCTTCAAAAATTTTTATTATATTTGTATTTATAAAATAGAGTTTATTGTTCATTTAAGAACATAAAATATTCGTGCTTAATAGCATTATTGTCAAACCCGAATTACCACACGGAGAATAATCTTCATCAGAAAAGGCAAATAATGTATATGAGGTATGCCGTTATTGGCGTGGCTTGTATCCATTGCTTTTTTAGGGTGTGGTAATCCTGAGGTTTGACGTGGTGCAATGTCCACGCTATTTTTATTTTTTAATAATCAAATTTCAAATTACCACACATGAAAATTAAATCATTTAGTATCATTTCTATAATGATTCTATGTCCTCGTATTTTTGCTCAAAATACAATTTCACTTCAATCCTCAGATTTTGAAAATCTTAATTTAGAAAGTTACACTATTTACAAAGTAGATAAAAAATCTATACACTTCTATCCATATGTAGAGGGACTTGTAAATACTAAATCTTATGAATTATTTTTGAATCAAAAAGAAGAAGCAAAAACTATTTATGATGCAGATTTATTAGAAAAGAAGAAAAAGTCAGATATTTTAGATAAAAAGAATTTAATAATATCAAACATTCAAACTTACAAGAAAACAAAAGATATTGCTCTTCTTGAAGAATCATCAAAGCTAGCAGGAGAATTAAATGTTTTATTTTTTGAAGTAGGTAATGATATTATATATCTTCGATACAATGGTAAATATGCTTCTAAACGAATGCTTGATAGGTATATTGAATTGTTAGAGTTGAATAAACAAGGTATTACTTATGTTAGCTCAAGATATCAAACTAAAGCTATAGAAGTGACTGATAGAAACCCTTATTTTAGACGTAAAAAAGGATATCTTGAATTAGTTGAAGAAGAAAAATCTTTTACTGATAAAGAAAAATTTGAAACAGGTTTAGTTCGTAGTAAATTTTTAGAATCAAGAACAGCATATATTGCCAATAAAGATTCTATAATAAAGGCTTTGAATGGTAATTTTCAAGAATTATCAAGTAAGGTAATGATTGCATATTCTGATTATCAAGACAAATTATTGAAAAATGAAGTATCAGAAGAAGTCAAGAAATATTCATCTTATGGAAATTCAAACTATTCATTTGTAAAAAATACAGATAATAATGAATTATATGTTTTCTCAGCAGGATTATTTAGGGAATTATCATCAAATAAAATTCAAGCAAAATTAAATCATCTACTTATAAAACTTAACTATAAACCATATCAATATGATGGCTATGACCAATGGTATGTTAACACTAAATACTATAAAATTGAAGTTTATCCATTCTTTTATGGCGAATTGAATGCTGATAATTCATATTTAAAGAAACTTGATGAAAAATATCTTAAAATTCAAGAATTAAGAAATAAAGGATTCAGCTATAATAAGTCACTTGATAATTATATAAGAATATATAGATTAAAAAGAAATAATATGTCGATGTCTGATATAAAAGCTTGGACTCAAATAACTAAAGAAGCTAATTTGATTCATAAAAAGATTTTTGATTTAGAAAATTCTATGCAAGTTAGTGTTATACCTCTTGATGATAAATACTATTCAAAATATCAGGAGTTTTTGAGCTATATAACTGCTTCTTCTAATGTTCTAGGGTTGTAGGAGATGTGAAACGAACTTACTATGTAAGTTCGTTTTTTGTACTTTTTACTAACCTCATATTTTCTGAAAATAAATCTTTCTCTGGAATATCATGAAGTTCATAGTATAAATCAAGAATTTCATCTTCTTTACTTTTGTCATTTAGTAAAAATGAAGTATTTTCAGACGATGACTTAATATACAATTCAAAATCAATAATTTTATGGTCTTTAGTTTCATATTCAATTAAGTAACAAATACTACATGATTTAGATTTGTAATCAAAATACTGAATTTGAGGTAAATGATGTTCTTTAATTTTAAAATCTTGATGTTGGTTAATAAAATGAATAATTATATTGCCAAATCTTTTCAAAATATCTTCTTCTGTATATTGCATATTTTTTATGTTAGGTATAAAGCTACCTAAAAAATTAATAATATAGTATTTAGCAACAATAAATTTTTTTATTAATGATATTTTTAATCTTGTAAGAAGTGATTTGATTTTCGACATATTGATTTTCTTTATAAGAAATATAACAACATCGAAACTCTAAGCTATCAGTTCATCGTAAGTTAGCCTATCAGTTGCATTAAGTAATGCAATATTAAATCTATCTCCATCACTAAGATTTCTCGTATTATATCTATATGAAAACTCATCACAATACTTTTGTAAATGTTTAGGACTTGTAGAATGATAAATACCTAAGATACCTCGTTTTAAAAGACTCCAGAAACCTTCAATTGCATTTGTATGAAATTCTCCTTCTACAAATTGACCTTTATTATGCGGAATTCTTTTATGTATATAATCTTTACTTAATCCAGAATAACCTACCCAACCATCTGATACAATTATTGAACCTTCTTTTACCATATCTTTAATAACAGCTTTCAAAGTTTTACCTTTTGTATTTGGAATAATTTCGGTAGTAACAATGCCATTACTTAATAAACCAAAAACAACGGTCTTTGTTTTGGTGCTTCTACCTTGAGTATTTTTAACTCTACGTTCCTTTGGCTTTTTCATGTTTTTACCTCCTATAAATGTTTCATCAACTTGTGTAACATCATTAAATTTCATCATAGTTTTTGCTCTAAATGAATATCTAATTCTACTTAACATGAACCATGCAGTTTTTTGAGTTACTCCTAAATCTCTATGTAATTGTGAACTACTTATACCTTTTTTATGAGCAGAAAATAGATAAATAGCCATAAACCACTTTTTTAATTTAATATGAGAGCCTTCAAACATAGTCCCAACAGTAACAGTGAATCGATTTCTACAATCTTTACATTTATACAACCCTTTATGAACACCTTTAAAATTTAATTTATAATGATTTTTGTTTACACTTCCACAATGTGGGCAAACAGGTTCATCATTCCATCGTAATTTTTCTAAATACTTTCTACATTTTTCTTCTGTATCAAGAACTTCTACCATTTGAATTAAAGAAGAAAACGCTTTATTATCTTTTGATTTTAAACTATTTAGCATTATTGTTTTATTAAATTTATTAAATAATGGTGAGGCTGAACAATGCAGCAAAATAAATTTTAAGCTTATTCAAAAAAATATTTTACTGCTTGAAATCAGCATGTTACAAACTTGAAGTTGGTTTAATTAATTACAATTTTCAATTAATACTAAATAGGATGAACATTAGTATTTTCTTTAAAGTTGAAATGATAGGTACATTGATAAGAAAAATAAAAAAAGCTATTACACCTTCAGATTTAGTCATGAAATCTATAGAATTGTTAAAAAAATTTCTAGCCTTTTCTTTAAGTGATAAACTTTCAATTTTAATGTTTTTTGAAGTTGATTCATTTTTGTAAGAAATTCTTCTTCTCGTAAAAGTTGAATTTCTGTTGTAACGAAAATTTGTTTCCATATTGTAAAATTTTCGAAATGAAACAACATTGCTCAACGTTAAGAGTCAACTTTATCAAGTTGCAAAAAAGCCAGCTAATTAGCTGGCTTTTGTTGTTTGTATATCAAGTTGTTATGTTTTTAATAGCGAAAACTGTAAATAGATTTTGGTCTTATAATAATTAAAAAGAATTAAATTTGTTTCAATAATAAACACTATTGTAATTAATATTATAGATATGAAAATCAGGAATGAAGAAGTAATTATTGATATAGATGAACCATTTAAGAATTGTAAATTAAAACGAGAAAAGTATGCTGATGTTTTAACTAGTTTAGTTGAAAACTATAAAGATGGATTTGTTTTAGCTATTAATAATAAATGGGGTGCAGGTAAAACGACATTTGTTAAAATGTGGGAACAGAAAATTAAAAATAAAAATTATAATACCATATATTTTAATGCTTGGGAAAATGATTTTGAAGATAATCCATTAACAGCTCTGATAGGTGAATTGAATATAATTAACAAATCAGATAAAACATTTAATAAAGTTGTAGAGAGTGCTTCCAAATTAGCTAAGAATATATTACCAGCAATCACTAAAGGTATACTTAATAAATATATTGATTCTCAACTTATAATTGATGTAATAGCTGAGTCAACAAAAACAGCAACAGAAATTTTTGAAGCAGATGTTAATGAATATGCTAAAAGGAAAGAATCTATCAAAGATTTTAGGAAAAATTTAGGAGAGTTTGTAGCAAATAATTTTAATGGTCAACCATTGATTTTTATTATTGATGAATTAGATAGATGTAGACCAAATTATTCTGTTTCTTTACTTGAACAAGTAAAGCATTTTTTTAATGTACCAAATATAATTTTTGTATTATCTATTGATAAAGAACAATTAAGACATGCAATTTGTGGAGTTTATGGATCTGAAAAAATCGATACTGAACAATATTTAAAAAGATTTATAGATATAGAATATACTATACCACAACCAGAAACTGAAAATTATTTTGAGTATTTGTATGACTATTATGATTTTGATTCTTTCTTAAATTCAAAGAAAAGGCAGGATTATTCTTTGTTTAATAATGACATTGAAAAATTTAAAAAGATTTTGAAAGGCTTAATTGGTAATTTGACACTAAGAGAGCAAGAAAAAATAATGTCATATACTAGAGTTATATTTAAAACATTGGAATGTAATAATCACATTGTACCTATATTTTTCTCTTTCCTAGTATATTGTAAATTTAAAGAAACTGAATATTATTATAAGTTATTAAATTTTGAAGCTTCTATAGAAGATGCTCAAGAAATGATGTACAATATCTTAAATAAACCTATTTTTCTAGATGTTTTTAAATTCGGTATTAGTATAGAAGCACAACTACTCTTATCATATAGCTTATATTTAAAAGCTAATCATATAGAATATTTAACAATTTTAAATTTTGATAACATGTCACGTGAATATTCCTTAAATTATAAATCAAAATTTAATGATGGTGACTTACTTAACTACTTAGTATCTATTCAGAATGATTATTATAATAATTATTTAAATGAATTGTCATTAAATTACTTTTTTGATATTTTAGAATTATCATCTAGAACTTTAAAAAGTAGTTGATTTATTTTTATTTGGTACATTCAAGTATATAGTTATCTAAAATTAAATTATAGGAGAAGCATTTTACGGGAAAACGTAAAATTAACTATTTGCTTAATGCTATATTGCAATCTATGGATATAGAAACGAAAGAACTATTAATAAGAATTTATAGATGGAGTTCTGAGCAAATTGACCTTGCTTTACGTGCAAAATGTAAATGCGAATATTGTGATAAAGATATGTTTGAATCAGCAGATAATTATAAATTATGGGAAGTAGATCATATTATTCCCAAATCTTCTCAAATTGAAGGGTTTGACTATAATAGTTTTGATAATTTAGCTATTGCATGTAAGCAATGTAATTCTTCTTTTAAGTCAAAATATAATCCGGTTGAATCCATTGGATCGAATAAAAGTAGAGAAGAATATATTCAAGATATTAGAAATTATATTCAAGAGTTTAGAAGTGATAAAGAAGAAGAATTATTGGAAATAAAACAACTGTTTAGTGAATATTTATAAGGTGTAGATATTTTATAAAAAACGCATCATTTGATGCGTTTTTTATATTTATTACCATATTTTTCAGAAAAACTATTTAATGTAAGACTTATCTATCATTTAAAATAGAAATTATGGCAAAGGAATAATAATTTCGTTTCTTTCTTAAAATATAGCTTCCGCTACAGTTTTGGTATTATTAGAATTGCTCATGGTATAAAAATGTAAACCGGGAACGCCAAATTCAATTAACTCTTTGCATTGATGAATGCTCCATTCAAGGCCGATTTGCTTCACAGCTTCCTTATCTTTTGCTTTCAAAACTTCCATCGACAAAGGCTCCGGCAAATCAATATAAAAATTCTGCGGAATCGAAGTCAAATGACTGAATGTTGTCAAAGGTTTTATTCCCGGAATAATCGGAATATGGATATCCATTTCGCGGCATTTATTCACAAAGTCAAAATATTTTTGATTGTCAAAAAACATTTGAGTCACAATATAATCTGCACCCAATTCAACTTTCTTTTTCAAATAATGCAGGTCCATCGCAAGATTTGGTGATTCGAAATGTTTCTCCGGATAGCCGGCTACACCAATGCAAAAATCCATCGGGTGCGATTCCTGCAGTTCATCATCCAAATAACTCCCGGTATTTAAACCAGTAATTTGTCCGATCAAGTCAGATGCATGTGCATGCCCGCCCATTTCAGGAACAAATGATTTCTCCGATTTAATTGGGTCTCCACGCAGAACCAACACATTATCTATTCCAAGGAAATTCAAATCGATCAACGCATCCTCTGTGTCTTCTTTTGTAAAACCACCACAAATCAAATGCGGAATCGCATCAACTTTATAATGATTCTGAATGGCTGCACAAATGGCAACTGTTCCGGGTCGCTTCCTCACTTGGTAACGTTTCAATAATCCATTTTCTTTCTGTTTATAAATGTACTCTTGACGATGATAGGTGACATCGATAAAAGCAGGATTTAATTCCACTAAAGGATCCAAAGTTTTGAACGTCGCATTTACATCTTGTCCTTTTAAAGGAGGTAAAATTTCAACAGAAAACAACGGTTTTCCATTTGCGCGTTCTATATGTTGTGTTACTTTCATTGTTTTTAATCGTGTTGCAAAATTCGTATGACGAATCTGTAATAATTTATGTTGTAAGTGTCTAAGTGCTAATGTTTCATTTGGGCGTTCCCTTCGGGCGGGCTTTTCGCTGCAATCTTTGCTATTCATCAAAGGATTTTCACTTCAATCCCTGACGCAGTTTTTACGCCAAGTTTGGACTCAACCAACGTTCAGCTTTTGCCAATTCGATATTCTTACGTTGAGCAAAGTCTTCTACCTGATCCATTTTAATTTTTCCTACACCAAAATATTTCGCTTCCGGACTCCCGAAATAATAACCGGAGACCGATGAAACAGGATACATCGCCAAAGAACTCGTTAACTCGATACCGGCATTTTTTTCAACATCTAAAATTTTGAAAATAGTTTCTTTTTCTAAATGATCAGGACAAGCCGGATAACCGGGAGCAGGGCGTATTCCTTTGTATTTTTCAGAAATTAATTCTTCATTCGATAACGTTTCATCTTTTGCATACCCCCAAACTTCTGTTCGGATGTATTTATGCAAATATTCCGCATACGCTTCTGCTAAACGATCTGCAAGTGCTTTTACCATAATCGAATTATAATCGTCTAAATTCGTTTCGTATTGTTTTGCTACTTCTTCAATTTCTTGTCCTGCCGTTACAGCAAATGCGCCGATATAATCTTCGATACCCGAATCTTTTGGTGCAATAAAATCTGAAATTGAAATATTCGGTTGTCCTTTCGATTTTTTAGCTTGCTGGCGAAGTGTATAGAATTCTTCAATTTTCTGATCATGTTCATCAAATAATTCTATTGTATCGTCATCTATTGTATTGGCTTTAAATAAGCCATAAACCGCTTTTGGCTTTGCTAGATTTTCTGCTTCAATTTTGTTTAACATCGCCAAGGCATCCACATACAATTCTTTTGCATTTGTTCCGACAATTTCATCATCCAAGATTGCGGGAAATTTTCCGTGCAAATCCCAGGTTTTAAAGAATGGTGTCCAATCGATAAAATCTTTCAAATCAGTAATACTCACTTGGTGTGTAAATACACCTAATTGAGCTGGCTTGAAAGGTTTGTGCTCGTTGAAGTTAACGCTTAATTTATTTTTACGCGCCTCTTCAATTGTCAAATATTCTTTTGCTACAGCACGGTTCAGAAAACCTTCTCTAATTTTAGTGTAATCTGTAACTGTTTCAGAAAATAACTCATCTTGTTGTGTACCTACCAATTTTGTACACACAGTTACTGAGCGGGAAGCATCTAAAACATGAATTGCTTTATCATATTCAGGAGCAATTTTCACTGCAGTGTGTGCTTTGGAAGTTGTAGCTCCGCCAATCATCAATGGAATATCAAGGTTAAGGCGTTTCATTTCTTTGGCAACATGAACCATTTCGTCCAATGATGGTGTAATTAATCCTGAAAGTCCGATAACATCCACATTATTTTTCTGAGCTTCCTCTAAAATAGTTTCTGAAGAAACCATCACACCTAAATCTATGATCTCAAAACCATTGCAGCTCAAAACAACTGACACAATATTTTTTCCAATGTCGTGAACATCACCTTTTACAGTAGCCATCAATATTTTTGAAGGTTCTTTGTCTGTTTTATTTCTAAGTTTTTCTTCTTCTAAAAAGGGAGTAAGGTAAGCGACAGATTTTTTCATGACGCGAGCCGACTTCACCACTTGCGGCAAAAACATTTTTCCACTTCCAAACAAATCACCGACAACATTCATTCCGTCCATTAATGGACCTTCGATCACACGAAGAGGTGAACCGATTTTATCTAACGCTTCAGCTGTATCTTGATCGATAAACTCTGTAATTCCTTTAACCAAGGCAATTTCTATGCGTTTTTCTAACGGTAATTCGCGCCAGGAATCATCTTTCTTTTTCTCTTTTGTAACACCTTTCAAGTGTTCAGCAAAATCGATTAATCGTTCTGTTGCATCATCTCGTCTATCCAATAAAACATCTTCAACATGTTCCAGTAAATCGGTTGGAATATCATCATAAATCTCAATCATTTCAGGATTTACAATTCCCATATCCATTCCATGTTTGATGGCGTGATACAGAAATGCAGTATGCATGGCTTCACGGACGGCATTATTTCCACGAAATGAAAACGAAACATTCGAAACACCGCCTGATACTAAGGCATGGGGAAGGTTTTCTTTGATCCATTTTGTTGCGTCGAAAAAATCAATCGCATTGCGTCGATGTTCTTCCATTCCTGTGGCAACAGGAAAAATATTGACATCGAAAATAATATCTCTTGGATTAAATTTAACTTGATTCACCAAAATATCATACGAACGTTTGACGATTTCGAGGCGACGTTCATAATTGTCTGCTTGTCCTTTTTCATCAAATGCCATGACAACTGTTGCCGCACCATAGCGTTTGATTTTCTTGGCATGTTCAATGAATAATTCTTCCCCTTCTTTTAACGAAATTGAGTTGACAATTGCTTTTCCTTGTACATTTTTTAACCCTGCTTCAATAATTTCCCATTTTGAAGAATCGATCATGATCGGAACTTTTGAAATATCAGGTTCAGAAGCAATCAATCGTAAATATTTTACCATAGAAGCCACGCCGTCAATCATTCCTTCGTCCATATTAATGTCGATGACCTGAGCACCTCCATCTACCTGATCACGTGCAACCTGCAATGCTTCTTCAAATTTTTCTTCTTTGATTAATCGCAAGAATTTTTTGGAACCTGTGACATTTGTTCGTTCGCCAACGTTTACAAAATTCGAATTTTCACGTACAATCAAAGGTTCTAATCCGGAAAGTTGAATTTTTATACCTGGCATTCTTCGCTGATTTTTCGAGGTTCGTAATCTTTTGCTAATTCTGCCATTAGTTTGATATGTTCCGGTGTAGTTCCGCAGCATCCTCCTAAAATATTAACCAATTTTTTCTCTAAGAATGGTTTCACAAAATCACGCATCATTTCCGGTGTTTCATCATAGCCTCCAAATGCATTTGGTAAACCGGCATTGGGATAAGCGCTTACATAAAATGGAGCTTTTTCTGCTAAAACTTCTAAATAAGGAATCAAATCTGTTGCGCCTAAAGCACAGTTTAATCCAACAGAAAGTAAATCAATGTGCTCTAATGATATAAGGAATGCCTCTGTTGTTTGTCCTGAGAGTGTACGCCCGGATTTATCTGTTATAGTTCCGGAAGCCATTAACGGAACATCAATTCCGGTTTTGTCAATTGCATCTTGAATTCCAAAAAATGCTGCTTTTGCATTAAGAGTATCAAAAATCGTTTCAACTAATAAAATGTCCGCGCCAGCTTCTAACATGGTTTTGGCTTGGCGGTAATAAACATTTGCCAGTGTATCAAAATCAATGTCGCGGTAACTCGGATCGTTTACCTGAGGAGAAATCGAAGCTGTTTTATTGGTAGGTCCTAATGAACCGACTACAAAACGAGGTTTATCGGGTGTAGAAAATTCTTCGCAAGCTTCTTTGGCTAAACGAACAGCTTCGGCATTTAATTCATCAACCAAATCAACCATATCATAATCAATCATCGAGATAATATTGGCATTGAATGTATTTGTTTCAATTAAATCTGCTCCTGCTGCCAAATATTCGCGGTGAATATCCTTGATAATATGAGGTTGAGTTAAAACTAATAAATCGTTATTTCCTTTTAAAGAAGTATGAAAATCTTTGAATCGTTCTCCGCGATAATGTTCTTCCTGTAAATTGTGCTTTTGGATCATTGTTCCCATTGCACCGTCTAAAATCACAATACGTTTTTTTAGTATATCGTTTAATTTCATTCTAATTTTTTTAAAAACCTTATGGGAAGAGTGGTGAAGTAATTCCTTATCTTTCTCTGTTTTGAGTAGGATGTAGCACCCAACTTTACTTTGGGTTGCCAAGATATCTACGGGCCTAATCCCTCCATCTTTCTTCATAAGGTACCTGCAAAATTATCTATTTCGCTTAAAATAAAAAAATGACAAGCATAAAAAAGATTGTTTGAGAAAGATGAAATAAAATAAGTTAATCATTGCGGATTCTTTAAAGATGATTTTATGTTTAAAATTTATTATTTTAGAAAATAATTCTATTAAAATAAATATTGTAGGAAATAATATTTTAAAACTATTTTTATGTATGGTATTTTAGAATATATTTTAGAATTATGATTTTTTTTTAGAAAAAGAATATGATTTGTTTTTTCTTTTATTTAAATTTTTAAGAATATTTTTTTTAAATATGCGAATAAATAGAATAATATTCTTAAAAAAACCTTTTATTTCGATTTGTATAGAAAATAATAAATGTTTCGATGTAAAAAATTTTGGAAAAGTAAAATAATTTCATCTAAATTTGCTGTCAGAAATAGTTCATTAAAGTTTAGATTTTATCAAGAAAAGTGGAGGGAAATGGCCCAAAGAAACTTTAGCAACCTGATTCATTGATCAAGGTGCTAAATCCATCCTGATTAAGGGAAGATGAATAAAAATTAGTTAAAACCAATCATTCAATAATATTCGTTATTAAAATTGGTTCAATTGTTTTTATTTGCAATTGAACCAATTTTTTTTCTTCACTTTTTCTAATAAAATCAATTCATAAAAAAGAAAGAAATACATGAAAAAAATAAATATCGGCTTATTCGGATTTGGAGTTGTTGGAGAAGGAATATATAAGGTTTTAGAAGAAAAACCTCAGCTGAATGCTACAATTAAGAGAATAGTCATCAAAGATTCTTCAAAAACCAGAAACGCTCCTTCTGCATTATTTTCGACGAATGCAGATGATATCTTAAATGATGATGAAATAAATGTGGTGTTAGAGTTAATCTCTGACGCGGATGCGGCTCATGATATTATTAAAAAGGCATTTAATAAGAGGAAACATGTTGTGAGTGCAAATAAAAAATTAATTGCAGCACATCACAAGGAGTTGTTGGATTTGCAAGAACAGAACAAGGTTTCTTTTTTATATGAAGCGTCTGTTTGTGGTTCGGTTCCAATTATACGAAATTTAGAAGAGTATTTTGATAATGATTTATTGAATTATGTTTCTGGAATTGTAAATGGAACGACAAATTACATTTTAACGAAGATGGCAAATGAAAACGAATCGTATCAAGATGCATTGAAGGCTGCACAAGAAAATGGTTTTGCAGAAGTTGATCCAACAGCAGATGTAGAAGGTTACGATGCGGCAAGTAAATTGGCAATTATTACATTACATGCTTTTGGGAAAAAGATTGAGGTACAAGATGTTATTCGAAAGGGAATTACGTCTTTAAAGATGGAGGATTTTAAATATGCAAAGGAGAAGGATTATACCATAAAACTTATTGCAAATTCTAAAATTAATCATCAAACAGGAGAAATAACTTCTACAGTTTTGCCGACTTTTGTAGAACTTAATAAAACAATTGCACTTGTGAACAATGAATATAACGGAGTTTTGATTGGCAGTTCACTTTCGGATGAACAATTTCTATATGGAAAAGGAGCAGGACGTTTCCCTACATCTTCAGCTGTTTTGAGTGATATTTCTGCGTTGAAATACGATTACAAGTATTCGATTAGAAAGTATGAAAACGAGAAAAAAGGCGTGTTCAACGAAACCGGAAAACGACGTGTTTACATTGGGTTTGAGAGCCAGGCTGATGATGTTTCATCTTTTTTTGAGGAAATTGAAGAACGTTACCAAAGTAAAAATTATAACCATATTGTTGGTGTGATTGACATAGAAAAACTGAAACAAAAAGAGATTATTGAGAATACAAATCTTTCAATAATTGCTTTTGAGTAATTTTTGTGATTAAAAAGCCTCAAGATTTCTTGAGGCTTTTCTTAAATCTAAAAATTAGGGCTTTTGAAAATACTTTTCCAATAGTAATTTAAGTGGTTTATTTTTAATCAGTCCGGAATAGGTCATTTCTATTTTAAGGTCTTTGGATAGTAAAACCCAATATGGATAACTTACCTGTTCTTCTGATGAAACAAATTCTTCTAGGAATGAGTTCCTTTTCTTTTTTGAATCAAAATGATATTGTTGATTTAAAAACATAATTTTTTCGATTGATTCGGCATTCAACTCCAAATAATAAATGTTTTCATTTAAAATGTGGAGTAAACTTTTATCTTTTTCGATTTGTTTTTTTTGAATCATGCAATAGCTGCACCATGAGGTAGAGAAATACAATAGAATGGGTTTAGGTTTTTCCTGAAAAACCGAATTGAATTTTTCTAACGAAATTTGTGCGTGAACGTTGAATGATAGTAAAAAGAATGCTAAATACCAGTTTTTCATTATCGTAAATTGTATCGAATACCAATAAAACCTCTTGTTCCCTGCATAGGCGTGTAACTGTAATCATTTGGTTCAAAAATAACATCGTTTCTTCCTTTGGGCGGAGTAACACCATTACCTGGTTCTCCAAAAGGATCCCACCAACGGGCAATGACATCTCCTTTTGGCAAGACATTGAAAATATTTTTAACTCCTCCGTATAACTCAATATTGTTTTTGAATGATTTAGTTAACTGAAGATTTGCAATAAAAGTAGGTTTTGAATAAGCCGGACGATAGTCGTTTTCTACTCTAGGTAACTTCATTTTGTCATTGTAATTTGCAGTCAAATCAACTGTGAAACCTTTCTTGAAAGTATAACTTGCCAAGAAATTACCAGACCATTTTGGAGCATGGTATTGGACTTCTTTTATGTCGTTTTCTTTTTTGTAAACATCCATATAAGTAGCTCCAAGCATAAATTTTAACGGAAAATCAAATGTAGCATCTATGTTTAATGAAACACCTTGTGAAATGGCATGTCCATCTAAATTATCGTAAAGTATTTTTGTTTCATCTGTGTCCGTATCAGCAATAATCTTGTTAGTGAAATAAGAGTAAAATGTTGTTAAATCAAAATTTAATGCAGCAAAAGAGGTGGGTAATTTGAAAACATAATTAATATTCCCGTTATAAGATTTTTCAGGTTTTAATTCATTTTCAAAAACAACTTGTCTTGCACCTGTTAATGCACGATGATCTTCAGTGAAAACATTTACAACACGAAAGCCTGTCCCAAAACTAGCTCTTAGAGTGTGATGAGCAGAAGGTGAGAATTTATAAGCAATTCTCGGAGAATGTATTCCTTTGTGTGTTTTGTCATAGTCGAAACGGTAACCAATTAAAAGTTTGTTAACTGCATTTAAAGACCATTCATCTTGGAGGAAAATACCGGGAATAGGCGTATTCATCGGGTTATTTTTAATGAGCTTTCCTGATCCGTCATATTCTCCGGTTCCTCTGGTGTCGTCATCATAATACGTGTATTTGAAAGAAGATCCTAAAAGTAAACTGTGTTTTCCTATTATCTTATCCCAATAAGCTTGTGCAAAGACAACCTGTTGTTTTCCCTGGTATGATTCTGGTCCGTAAAAAGAGTTTTGTTGATGGAAATTATACGAAAATTGAGTCATAATTTTTTCTTTAACAGGTAATTGATACATCCCTATTGCTTCGAAACGATTTGTCATAATGCTTTCTGCATAGATTTCTTCACTTCCTCTGTGTAATTTTCGTTTCCAGTTGGTTTCACCTCCCCAACGGTCTTCATATAAATACCGTAAAGCAAGAGAAGCCGTTCTGTTTTCTTTGCGTTCGAAAGCGAATTTATTAAAAAGAGTAATACGATCTTGCAATGTAACATCTGTGAAACCGTCTTTATTTTTATCTTTTTTATGGCTATAATTAAAATAATTGAAACCAAATAAACTGTTCACTTTTTGTCCTAATTTGTATTTATAGCCTCCATCAAGATTGGTTTCCAACCATGATGTTGTAAAAGCATCTAAAGCTAATTTTGGAGCAGATTTGGGAGATTTAGTAATGACATTGATTATTCCACCCATTGCTTCTGTACCATAAAGAGAAGATGCCGGACCTTTTACAACTTCTATGCGGTCGACTAAGGAATTAGGGATTCCGCTTAATCCATAAACTGTTGATAAGGAAGAAACAATTGGCATGCCGTCAATTAAAATCATCGTATAGGGTCCTTCCATTCCGTTAATGTGGATGTCTCCGGTATTGCAGACATTGCAATTTAATTGTGGCTGGACACCATTTATTAATTGGACAGCATCAAAAAGAGAAGGGGTTGGGTTTTTTTGGAAAAACTTTGGCGTATAGATTTCTATCGGAACCGGACTGTCTGATTTTTTTACTGCTTTCATTGTGCCCGTAACTACAATTTCATCTAAATCACTAATTGAATCTTTTTTGATATGTATACTATCTTTTTGCTCAATTTGCGCATATGAAATGAGCGGAGCTAAGGCGAGAATAAAGTAAATTTTCTTTTTCATATTATTTTCTTTTCTTTTTGAAATTTAAAAGTTAGACAAATCTAACAAAAATATTATAATAATAGTTTTTGTTTTGAAATAAATGTTTCAATTATATTTGTTAAATGAATTCATTGGTCGAAGAAAATTACCTCAAAGCACTGTTTCATCTTTCAGGAAATGGAGGAGGAGAAGTAAATGTGAAAGATTTGAGTAAGCATTTGGAAATAAAAATGCCTACTGTAAATAGCATGATGAAGAAATTAGCCGAAAAAGATTTGGTTATTTACGAATCGTATAAACCTCTTCGATTGTCTGAGAAAGGTATATTAAAAGCCTCTTTGATTGTAAGGAAACATCGTTTAACTGAAATGTTTTTGGTCGAAAAAATGGGATTTGGTTGGGAACAGGTTCATGAAATAGCAGAACAAATAGAGCACATTCAAAGTCCGCTTTTTTTTGATAAAATGGATGAACTGCTAAATTATCCAAAATTGGATCCGCATGGTTCTCCAATTCCGGATAAATATGGAAATGTAGAGATGATTAATTATAAAAAGCTGTCTGAATTTCAAGAAGGTGATGTGGTAGAAATTTGTGCTGTAACTGGATCTTCTGATGAATTTTTGAAATATCTGAATTCAAAAAACATCCAATTAAACGACAAAATAAAAATAATTACGATAGAAGATTTTGATGGAACAATGACTGTAGAATTTATTGAGAATAAGTATGTTGAAACATTTAGTAGTCATGTAACATCAAGGTTGCTAGGAAAATAATAGATTGTTCAATTTATGTTAATAAAACAGACGAAAAGAAATCCATTATTTTTTAATGAAAGAACAAAAAAAGCAAGTTATTTAACTTGCTTTTACTATTATTGAGCTTTTCCTTTTACTCTGAAAATTTTTCTTGAAGAAGCCGGGTCATTTGATGTAATGGTTACCGATTTATTAAAATCTCCTGCAACTGCACCACTTGAATACTTAATTGTAATATCAGCCGATGCTCCTGGAGCAATAGGTGTTTTAGGATACTCAGGAGCAGTACAGCCACAAGACCCAACAACACTTTTTAAAATTAAAGGTTTGTCACCTGTATTCGTTACTTTAATTTTAGAAGTTACATCCGTATTCAGTTTTATATTTCCAAATTGAATTTCTTCTTTTTCTAAACTAAGTGTTTGAGCAAATAAACTTGAAAAGCCTAACGCAAA
Organism: Empedobacter brevis NBRC 14943 = ATCC 43319; assembly: GCF_000382425.1. Taxonomy (GTDB): domain Bacteria; phylum Bacteroidota; class Bacteroidia; order Flavobacteriales; family Weeksellaceae; genus Empedobacter; species Empedobacter brevis. The sequence continues at coordinate 560,283 of NZ_KB908291.1, read as the reverse complement.
AGCACCTACAAACATTAATTTTTTCATGACGTAATAATTAATTTATAATCAAATGTACAAAAAGTATTTTTACAAAATAATAATTGTAATAAGTTTTAATACAAATAGTATTCCAAAATTTGGAGATAATTTTTAATAAACTAGGCAATTTAAGGCAGATTGTTTAAATTTGCTCAAATTTGTTTTTAAGTTATAAAAAGAATGGAAATCGCATCAAAATATACACCTAAAGAGGTTGAAGGGAAATGGTATGAATACTGGATGGAGAAAAAATATTTTAAATCTACTCCAGATGAGAGAAAAGCTTATACAATTGTAATACCACCCCCAAACGTCACAGGAGTCTTACATATGGGACATATGTTGAACAATACAATTCAAGATGTATTGATTCGTCGTGCCCGTATGCGAGGATTTAATGCCTGTTGGGTTCCTGGAACAGACCATGCTTCAATTGCAACTGAAGCCAAAGTTGTTGCGAAATTGAAAGAAGAAGGTGTATCTAAATTTGATATCGGTCGCGAAAAATTCTTAGAACATGCTTGGGATTGGACACACAAACATGGTGGAATCATCTTAGACCAATTGAAAAAATTAGGTGCTTCTTGTGATTGGGATCGTACAAAGTTTACAATGGATGCCGATTTATCTGAGTCTGTTCAACGTGTTTTTATTGATTTATATAACAAAGGATTAATTTACCGTGGATACCGTATGGTAAACTGGGATCCGGAAGCAAAAACAAATATTTCGGACGAAGAAGTTATCTACAAAGAAAAAAACGGAAAATTATTCTATTTGAAATACCAAGTTGTTGGTTCAGATAAGTACATTGTTGTAGCGACAACTCGTCCGGAAACAATTTTTGGTGATACAGCAGTTTGTATTAATCCTAACGATGAACGTTACAAATGGTTGAAAGGGCAAAAAGTAATAGTTCCTATTGTTGGTCGCGAAGTAAATATTATCGAAGATGAATATGTCGATTTAGAATTCGGAACAGGATGTCTTAAAGTGACACCTGCTCACGATACGAATGATTACGAGTTAGGGAAAAAACATGACTTAGAGTTCATCGATATTTTTACAGATGAAGCAAAATTAAATGATTACGGAATGCATTATGCAGGAATGGATCGTTTTAAAGTTCGTAAAGAAATTGAGAAAGAATTAGAAGAAAAAGGTTTACTTGAAAAAGTAGAAGATTATAAAAATAATGTAGGGACATCTGAAAGAACGGGAGTTGTAATTGAACCAAAAATCTCAAATCAATGGTTCTTGAAAATGACAGATTTAGCAAAGCCTGCATTGGATAATGTCATGAACGATACGATTAAATTTCACCCGGCGAAATTTAAAAATACGTACCGTAATTGGATGGAAAATGTAACAGATTGGAACATTTCTCGTCAATTGTGGTGGGGACACCAAATTCCTGCATTTTTCTATGGAGATGGTAACGAAGATTTTGTAGTTGCATTAACAAAAGAAGAGGCTTTACCTTTAGCACAGGAAAAGACAGGAAATACAGCATTAACTCTTGAAAATTTACGTCAAGATGAAGATGCGTTAGACACTTGGTTTTCTTCTTGGTTATGGCCAATTTCAGTATTCAATGGAATTAATGAACCTGAAAATGAAGAAATTAATTATTATTATCCAACGCAAGATTTGGTAACGGGGCCAGATATTATTTTCTTCTGGGTGGCGCGTATGATTGTGGCCGGGTATGAATATCGTGACCAATTGCCTTTTGAAAATGTATATTTCACCGGTATTGTTCGTGATAAACAAGGCCGTAAAATGTCTAAATCTTTAGGAAACTCACCTGATCCAGTCGAATTGATGAATGAATATGGTGCTGATGCGACACGTATGGGAATGTTATTAACCGCTCCTGCGGGAAATGATTTACCTTTTGATGTTGAGCTATGTTTACAAGGTCGTAACTTTGCCAACAAAATTTGGAATGCTTTCCGTTTAATTAAAGGTTGGGAAATAAAGGAAGATGCGGAACAGTCTACAGCTCAAGCAAAAGCAGTAAATTGGTTCGAAAATAAATTTCAACAAACATTAGCAGATATTGAACACAATTATGATCAATACCGTTTGTCAGATTCGTTAATGGCCATCTATAAATTGATTTGGGACGATTTCTGTTCTTGGTATTTAGAAGCGATAAAACCAGTATTCGGTGAACCAATTGATCGTAAAACATACGATGCAACCATTGTTTATTTAGAAAATGTTTTAAAAGTTTTACATCCATTCATGCCTTTCTTAACAGAAGAAATTTGGCATTTAATTGCTGATAGAACAGAAGAGGAGGCTTTAATTATCGCAAAATATCCGGAAGTATCCTCTTTTGATGAAACGATTATTAAAAGCTTCGAAAATACAAAAGAAGCAACAACAGCAATTCGTGGTCTTCGTTCAGAAAAAGGAATGTCACCAAAAGAAGCATTAGAGGTGTTTGCAGATGGACAGGCTGCAAATGAAATTTATGTGGATGTTTTCTCTAAATTAGGAAATGTTTCTAATTTTAATACAGGAGATAAACCGGAAAAAGGTTTTGCTTTCCGCGTTGGTACATTAGAGTTTATGGTACCCATGTCAGACAATATTGATGTGGAAGCTGAACGCGAAAAATTACAGAAAGAATTGGAATACAATCAAGGCTTCTTAAATTCTGTTCGTAAAAAATTATCGAACGAAAAATTTGTTGCCGGAGCTCCGGAACAAGTTATTGCAAATGAACGAAAAAAAGAAGCGGATGCTTTAGAAAAAATTACTCAAATCGAGGAGCAATTAGCAGCATTGTAATAAAATAGATAGACTTTATATAAAAAAACCACTTCGTTTGAAGTGGTTTTTTTGATAAATTTTTACCTTAAATTTAAGGGAAACTTTAATACGATTGAATGTCAGAGGAATTAAACTATAAATTCGAGAAAGTATTTTCTAAACTTTTAAATCAAGAAAGAAATATTTTTATTTGGATTCCAGAAAATTATAATGATGCAGACCTACCTGTTTTGTATTTGTTAGATGGAGGAATGAATGAGCGATTTATGTATGTTATTCAATTGGTGGATGAGCTGATTAAATCAAATCGTATCAACCCTTTGATTGTTGTGGGAATTGAAAACATTAACCGTAATTTTGATTTTACAAGAAATACAAACGTAGCAAAAGATAAAAAATGGGTTACAGAATTTGGGAATGCAGAGAATTTTGAAAAATTTTTAGCACTAGAATTAATTTATTTTATTAAAAATTGCTACAATACAAATGGTATAAAAGCGATTGTAGGAGAATCTTTAGGCGGGTTGTTGGTCATGGATTTGTTATATTCCTTTCCGGGTTATTTTGATTACTATATTGCGATTGATCCTTCACTTTGGTGGAATAATCACGAGCTATTGGATTATTATTTGGTAGATTTTGATTATACTATCTTGCAAAATAAAAAATTATGGATATCAAGCTCTAAAACTGTCTCCATTTCAAAGTTTACAGATCAATTGGATGAAAAATTGAAACAAATGCATAATCTGAAAACGAATTGGAATTATATGCATGATGTTTCACAAAATCATTTTACAATTTTCAAATCTTCAATAGAAAATGCATTGATATGGACTTTCAAAAACGAATGATTGGGATGATTAATATTACTTCAATAGGTTTCTACCGCAAGTTTATTTAACTTTGCAGACCTTTTTACAAAGAATTAATGCAGTATTTAGAACTTATTTTTATCGGAATTTTTACAGCAATTATAGGATCTTCTATTCCTGGATTATTAAATATGACTGTTGTAAAAATTGGAAAACAAGAAGGAACTAAAAGTGCATATTCTTTTATGTCTGGTACTGCGGTAACTATTGCCATACAGGTTTTTTTGGCAATTTTTTTGGCAAAATTTATTGATTTTAATGAAGAAGTGACAAAGGTTTTTAGAGAAGTTGGATTAGCTGTTTTTATTATAATTACAATTTATTTTCTCTTTTTCGCAAAAAAACAAGATCAAAAAAAGAAAAAGAAGAAATTAAATCAAAACGGTAATGTGAAACAGAAAAACAAATTTATTTATGGTTTACTGTTGTCAGCAGTTAATATTTTTCCTATTCCATTCTATGTTTTTCTCAGTGCTACTTTAGTTTCGTATAATATTACTGTTTTCGGACAACCAAATAGTTCTGTTTTTGCCTTAGGAGTTGTGGTTGGCTCGATGATTATTTTTGGATTATACCTTAAATTTTTTAATTCAAAATCAGAAGAAAATTCTTTTATTCTTAAGAACATTAATTATGTAATTGGAGGTGTCACTAGTGTCGTTTCTCTTCTCACAGTTTATCAACTTTTTCAATCATAATTATTTAATTCAATTTTGATTTCGGATGAGCATATTTCACCAAATATTCCATCACTTCATCACATTCTTTTCCTTCTAAAATATAGCTTAAAATATCTTCTGTCAATTCATCAATAATTTGAGGATTAAATTCAAATTTTTTTGCTAAATCAATGCAAATAATCTTTTCATTTTGGTGAATCTTTAAGTCAACAACCATCAATAAAACGGTGTCGTAAAGTAGTGCGAGACGATCTGAAAAAGAAGAAGGAAGTGAAAATTCAAATTTTGTATTTTCATTCAAAATATAACTCACATCTTTGGCTGAGAGCTGGTGATGTTTTGCAACATCAGAAATAACCTGGATTTCTTTTTCATTCAAGTTTCCATCACTTTTGCCTAAAATAAATAAATTCTTGATGTGATTTAGCTTATCGATTAATGTCAAATTATTTTTCATGCGCTATTTTCTAGTTCTTAAAAGCTGAATAAAATTGATTAAATTAACTATTCTAAAATTTAAACCGTGTCAGATTTTAAAACGACAATAAATGAGATTTATGATTTACAATTTAAAAATAAATTGAACATTCGCAATCTCTCTGTTCATCAACGTAAAGAATATCTATTAAGATTAGAAAAATCAATTTTGAAGCATCGGAGTGAGATTGAACAAGCATTATTTCTAGATTTAAGAAAATCTAAGGTTGAGGCTGATTCCACTGAAATTTTTCCGGTTTTATCGGAGATTAGATTATTTCGAAGAAAACTAAATCGCTGGTCGAAAACAAAATCAGTTTCCAATAATTTGATCTTCTTTGGATCGAAGGCTCAAATTCAGCCGGAATCTTTAGGAAATTGCTTGATTATTTCACCATGGAATTATCCGTTTCAATTGTGTTTGTTGCATCTGGTAGCATGTATTTCTGCCGGAAATACAGCGATTTTAAAACCATCAGAATTTACTCCGGCTACTTCTGAAATTCTCAGTAAAATTATTGGGGAAGTTTTCGAGCGAGATCATGTGGCAATTGTGGAAGGAGAAGTGGAGCAAACGACTTATTTATTATCCAAAAAGTTTGACCATATTCATTTTACAGGCTCACCAAAAGTTGGAAAAATTGTGATGGAAGCAGGAGCAAAAAATTTATCTTCTGTTACATTAGAACTGGGAGGGAAATCTCCTTTGATAATTGATGAAACAATTCCAATACAGGAAGTAGTTGAAAAAGCGATTTGGGGCAAGTTGATTAATTTTGGACAAACATGTATTGCACCAGATTATATTTTAATCAAAGAAGAATTTAAAGATCAATTTGTAACAGCTTTTATCCAACACTTGGAAAAAATAGTTGGAAAAGATCCTTCCCAATCTAAGGATTTGGCTCGGATTGTTAACCTTCAAAACTATAAACGATTAAAAATTATAATAGAAGATGCCATAGAAAAAGGTGCAAAATGTCCATTTGGAAATGAATATAGGGAAGATGAATTGTATATAAAACCAACTTTATTGACTGATATTTCTAAGGATGCTGTCATTGAAAATGAAGAAATTTTCGGTCCGGTTTTTCCTATTTATACATTTAAAGAAGTAAATGAAGTAATTGAATTTATTAGATTAAAAGAGAAACCTTTAGCGATTTATATTTTTTCTTCAAACAAAAGTTTTAGAAATAAAATAGAACGGCAGACTTCCTCAGGTTCAGTTGTTGTGAATGAAACGTTGGTTCATATTTTACACCCGAATTTACCTTTCGGAGGCGTTAACTATTCAGGAATTGGAGCTTCAACCGGTTACGCAGGTTTTGTAGATTTTTCACACCTAAAACCAATTTTGAACGTTAATCGTATATTTTCTCCATCTAAGTTCCTCAATTATCCTTATAATTCTACTACTCAAAAGATAATTGATTATTTGATGAAATATTTTTAAACCCACTTCAAACGTTTTAGGATTATATTTGTTTTATACAATAATCAATATTATTTTTGTAGTTAAACTCTTATAAAATTGTTATCAAAAAAGACAAAATACGGATTGAAAGCCATGGCTCATTTAGCCAGACAAGAAAGTAATAAACCAGTTTTAATTGGACAAATTTCTGATACAGAGGTGATTCCAAAAAAATTCTTGGAGGCAATTTTGTTAGATTTAAAAAAACTAGGTTTTGTAAATTCTAAACAGGGTAAAGGAGGAGGATATTATTTGGCAAGAGAGCCTAAAGATATCAGCCTAGCTTCTCTAATTCGTGTATTAGAAGGCCCAATTGCACTTTTACCTTGTGTTAGTAAAAATTATTACGAGAAATGTGATGATTGTCCAAACGAAGGGATTTGCACTTTAAATAAAGTGATGGTTGAACTGAGAGACTCAACATTGGAAATTCTGGAAAATAAATCATTAGAAAGTTTAAAATAAATAAAAGCCTGAATTTATTCGGGCTTTTTTATTGGAAATTTTATAAAGAAACAGGTAAAAAGTATAATTTCTTCTCAAGGATTCTTTCTAATTTCGAACATTTATAATTTCATGAAAAATAAATCTATTCAACAAGAGTTTAAACAACTTCTAGCACTTCATTCATTTGCTACGCATCGTTATTTATTAGCGATAAGCGGAGGAATTGACAGTATGATTTTGTTGGATTTATTTCGTCAAACTTCTGCTAATTTTCAGGTTGCGCATTGCAATTTTCAATTACGTGGAGAAGAGTCAAATGGAGATGAGATGTTTGTAAGAGAATATTGCGGAAAATATAATATTCCATTTCACTCGGTTCGATTTGATGTTGCAGTTTATCAAAGAACAGGAAACTATTCGGTAGAAATGGCTTGCCGGAATTTACGCTATGATTGGTTTGAAGAAATTCAGCAACAAAATCAGTTGGATGTTTTGGTAACAGCTCATCATTTGGATGATAATATTGAAACATTTCTCATTAATTTATCGCGTGGAACAGGTTTGAAAGGGTTGATAGGAATGCAAATTTATAACGGGAAAATTTTTCGCCCACTTTTGAATTTTACAAAAAATGATTTGTTGGCATATGCACAATCTAATGAAATTAACTGGCGAGAAGATGCTACCAATGCAACGGATGATTACACCAGAAATAAGATTCGTCATCATATTACTCCTGTTCTAAAACAGCTTCATCCACAATTTGATGAAAACTTTCTGACGAGTTTAAATCATATCCATGGGAATTATCAAATAATACAACAACAAATTGAAGAAATCAGAACTAATTTGTTTTCAGGAGATAATCCCATTCAAATTGAAATTAGTCAACTGAAAAAACTTCAGCCTCTGGAAACTTATTTGCATTATTTGTTTGAAAAATACGGATTTTATTCAAGTAAAGAAATTTTGAAATTTTTGGATGCTGAAACGGGAAGTGAAATAAAATCAGCAACTTATCGGTTAATTAAAAATCGGGAGAATCTGTTGTTGCAAACAAGAGAAGAAGAAAATGAAGAGGAAATAACGATTTTTAATGATTTAATTGAAATCAATTCGTTAAATTTGAAGTTCGTGAAATCGATAAATCCACACGAAAACGCTACTGAAATAGTAGACTTTACGTCAATTTTGTTTCCGCTTAAACTTAGAAAAGTGAAAGAGGGAGATTATTTTTTTCCAATTGGAATGAAAGGTCAAAAAAAGTTGATGAGTAAGTTTATGAAAGATTTAAAACTTTCTAAATTAGAAAAAGAGAAGGTATGGTTGCTTTGTGACCAAAAAGATCAGATTATTTGGGTCGTCAATTATCGTTTGGATGAACGTTTCAAAACAACAAAAACAAGTAAAAACTTTTTAAACATTACAGTATGTTAAAGAAACTTTGGATACTTTTTTTGTTTCCAATTTTAGTCAACGCACAATTATTTAGTCCTGCAAAATGGTCGAGTTCGGTGAAGGAGGTTGGACAAAATGAGTTTGAAATCGAGGTAACAGGAAAAATTGATAAAGGTTGGCACCTTTATTCAATGAAACATCCTGATGGAGGAATTGGAATTCCCGCAAGTGCATCATTTAAACCAGCTTCAAATGCAAAATTAGTTGGTGGTGCCCGAGAAGTTGGAAAACGTATCGATAAATACAGCCAAATTTTTGAACAAGATGAAAAATATTACGAAAATCAAGTAAAATTTGTTCAAAAAGTAAAAGTTTCGGGTGATAAACCTGTAAATGTGTCGTACACAATTGAATTTCAGATGTGTGATGCCGAACGTTGTTTGCCTCCGGATGAAACAAGTGGAACTGTAAAATTGACTCCAACTGTAACAGACAAAGAAGAAGTAAAATTAGATGAGAAAGTAGAAGAAGACTCCAAAATTGCTGTAGATTCTGCTACAGTAACGACAATATCTCATGATACTATTTCGCATGACACTATTGGTACGTCTGTTTCTTCTACTCACGATACAATTAAGAAGGTTGATGATTCGTTATTAGCAGATAACGAAAAGAAAGACAATGGTTTATTAAAAATATTTTCTTTAGGATTTTTAGGCGGATTAGCAGCATTATTAATGCCTTGTATTTTCCCAATGATTCCATTAACAGTGAGTATGTTCACAAAACAAAGTAAATCGAAAGGAGAAGGAGTTGGAAAAGCTTTTATTTACGGTTTATCAATTATTGTAATTTATGTGGCTTTAGGTTTATTGGCGACAGTTATTTTTGGACCATCTGTTCTAAATGAAATGTCGACAAATCCGTGGGTCAATTTAGCTTTCTTTGCTATTTTTATCGTATTTGCAATTTCATTCTTCGGAGCTTTCGAATTGACTTTGCCTAGTAAATGGGTAAATGCAGCTGATAAAGGTGCTGATAAAGGCGGATTAATAGGAATCTTCTTTATGGCATTCACATTAGCATTAGTTTCATTCTCTTGTACAGGACCAATTATTGGTTCGTTACTAGTACAAGCAACACAAGGAGGTAACTATTATTCTTTAATTGTAGGAATGTTTGGTTTTTCATTGGCATTAGCCATTCCATTTACATTGTTTGCAATGTTCCCGGGTTGGTTAAATTCGATGCCAAAATCTGGAGGATGGTTAAATACAATTAAAGTTTCTTTAGGATTTATTGAATTGGCATTTGCCTTGAAATTCTTATCGAATGCTGATTTAGTTTGGCAAATGAATTGGTTACCAAGAGAAATTTTCTTAGCATTTTGGATTGCAATTTTCTTCTTCTTGGGATTGTACCTTTTAGGCAAATTTAGACTGGAACTAGATTCTCCAGTGCAAACAATTGGTGTTCCGAGAATGTTATTTGCATTAGTTTCAATAACATTTGCAGTTTATATGATTCCAGGTTTATGGGGCGGACCATTAAAACTATTAAGTGGCTTAACACCTCCAATGACTTATTCTGAAGCGCCACGTGGTTTCCACGAAGGTGTAGGAGGAGGGCAGGCTGCGGCAAAGTTTGATGATCCAAATATGGTTGCCGGGCCTCATGGAATTCCGGCATTCAAAGATTTTGATCAAGCTGTGGTTTATGCAACGAAAGTTGGAAAACCAATGTTGTTAGATTTTACGGGACATGCCTGTGCAAATTGCCGTAAAGTTGAAGAACGTGTATGGAGTGATGAACGTGTAAAGAAAGTTTTGGCTGAAGATGTTGTTTTAGTTTCATTGTATGTAGATGAAGCAAAAGAATTGCCAGAAGATCAAAAAGTATTTTCGAAAGCTTTAGATCGTAATTTAAAAACAGTTGGCAATAAGTGGACAGCATTCGAGATTGAACATTTTAATGCCAATGCACAACCGTATTATATTTTGGTTGACAAAGATTTAAATCGTTTTTCAAAACCATTGGAAGCTGAACTTGATGTAGAAGTTTATTTGAAATGGTTACAAGATGGAATCACAAAATATAAGACGAAATAATTATATTTTAACATAAAAAAACCTCAACATTGTTGAGGTTTTTTTATAATATTTATTAATGCATTTCTCTTTATTGAAATTATTCAGCTTTCAATATGGTTTCAAAAAATTCTTGAGAGTCGCTATCAAAAGTTGGTTTCTGAAGTAATAATTGAGAAATTTTTACAATTTTATCAAAATCCTCTTGTTTAAAATATTCTCCAAAATGGTCATTACAAAAATCACCAATATTACCCAATACGATATTTACTTCCTCTTCATTCAGTTCCCCTTTTTGTTTCCAACGTTCACGAAATAAACTTGCTGCTAAGTATGAAGAAATATCAATCAAATCATTCATAGAAATATTAGATCCATTGCGTAATTTTGCCATAATCAATGTATCCATGTCACGGTAAATTACATCTCGTATTGTCAATTCTTTATTTTCCATTCTGTATATTCTCCCGCAAAATTATAGATTAAAATTTGGATCTGCCTGAAATTTTATAATTTCTTTTGTTCTGGGATGTGTAAATTCCAATGATTCTGCATGTAAGTGCAAACGATGGGATTTTGTTCCGTATAAATCATCACCAATTATTGGAGTATTAAGTCCTAAGCGATGTGATGCATGCACTCTTAATTGATGTGTACGACCTGTTATTGGATAAAAGTAGATAAGTGTTTTCTCATCTTTTCGTTTGATGACTTCATATTTTGTTTGAGCAGTTTTACCATATTCGTAGCAAACCATTTGTCTTGGACGGTCTTCCAAATCCACTCGTAAAGGTAAATCTATAATTCCTTCGTTATCTTTCACATTCCCATCTAAAAGTGCAATGTATCGTTTTTTTACTTTTCGTTTAATGAATTGTTGTTGAAGGATTTTATGACTATCTTTATTCAAAGCTAAAACTAAGATGCCTGAAGTGGACATATCCAAACGATGGACAATAACCGGACCTGTAGCCATTGGAAATTGTTGTTTTATTCTCAAATAAACAGAATCCTTGATCTCAATTCCCGGAACAGAAAGAAATTCTTCCGGCTTATTGATGACAACGAGGTCTACATCCTGGTATAGAATTTCTAATTTTTCGACATTGGAATTTTGTTTTAAAAGAAGATTTTCATTTAGTTCAATACCTTCTAACATGTGTCCCAAAATAGGTTCGCATTTTCCGGTACAGGCAGGATAATAATGTTGATGTTTTCTTACTTCCGATTTCGGAGAGTCTCCCCACCAAAATTCAGCCATACAAATTGGTTCAAGTTCATTCAGGAAAGCGTGTTGAAGTAGTTTGGGTGCTGCACATTCTCCTGCAGCAGCAGGCGGTTGTTGAAAAGCTGTTTTTTCAAAAATGGCTAACAATCCCTTTTTTTGCTTAAACTTATTAATGAATTGGTACTGGTCAAATAATTGATTTTGAAGAGAATTAGATTTTATTTTCCGTTCTTCTTTCAAAGCGTTTATCTCATCTTCAAAATTATTTATTTTGGATAAGAATTGTTTTCTTTCTGCCTCAATTTCTTCGTTGAGTTTTCTAAATTCATACTTATCGCGCAAACTTTGTTTGATCAAATCTTCCTCAAAGGATGGTGCATCTTGTTGCGATAAAGTATGTAAAATTGTTTCTCGTTGTGTTTTACGATCCTTCTTATTTACTTTGAGAATCTGTTTGCTTTGTTCAATTTTTAGTTTCGAATCAATTTCAAATTGGTGAAAATTTGCTTTAAGTTGTATATAATTTTGATCAGTTTCTATCTTTTTCAGTATTCTATTGATTTCATTCAAGCGTTCTTCTTGTTCTAAGAAAAAACCGTTTTTATTTAGCATATCAAAAACAGGAGGAACAAAAACTTTGTGTTGATTTGTATTAGCTAACTTCCCTGAAACAGCTGCTAAATAGCCGATCTCTCCCATTTTATTCCGAACAACAAGCACACCGAACATTTTACCAATAGGTGTGGTGGAATAATCATCTTTTAAGCCAAAATTATGGTCGAAATCTGTTTGATTTTCTAAATATTCCTGCACTTCTTGACAAGCCAATTTAGCAATAGGACTTGGCTCATAATAAAAAGGATAATCAAACTTTAATGGAAGTTTATACGCTGCAATAGAGTGTTTAAAATATTGGAAATAGTTAGACATTTTAATTTTTAAAAATCGTAGCAAAGGTACATGATAACCGATGAATTTCGAAATTAAAAATTGGTCTTATCAAATTGTTTTACGAGATTTGATGTTATTATTCTGTTACAGAACTGACGAAAGATCTGGTAAAGCTAATTTTAAACATTAAAAAAGAGCTTGAAAATCAAGCTCTTTTCCATCTAGTTGTCAATGGTATCTTTATGTTGCTGAACTTTTGTATTATTGGGAATTACCCCGTATAGAAAATCCAGATATATTTTACTGTAAGAATTAAAAAGTTGTAATAATTTAAAGTAATTCACATCATTCAATTCGATTGTAGAACCTGTATTTGTTAATGCATTCTCAATAAAATCTCTAATTTTAAACTTTGGGATATTCAAATCTTTCGTAAAATAGTCTTCTCCGAAATAATTCTTAATTTTGGTTATTTTATCGTATTTATCTTCATAATCAAGTAATGCTTTTCGTTGTTTTGCTTTACCGGAAAAAACATCATACAAGCGGCCAACATCCAGACGTGTTAAAGTAATGTCACCACTAAATAAACCCGCTTTTAAAGAAGACGTATCTTTTATAGGTTTAATATCAGGATTTACACCAAGGCTTTTATACAACTTTGTTATAACATCCGTTTTTTTACCGTTTTTGACATCCTTCTCCAAAATACCAGTCAATTTTTGACCAATGAAAGCGGTGTTTAGCTGGATAGTTTGTACGGCTAAGTGAACCACAATTGTTTGCTTATTAAACAAATTTGGTCGTAAGATAATTAACCTGTTTTCGTACCAGTCTGATTGAATTTTCAATGTATCATTTACTTTTGCTTGAATTAAAAAAGTACCTGTAAAATTGGAAATTGTTGTATGATTTGTTCTCAAATTGGTTACATAAACGCCTTCTGCTGTATCATCAGAATCATCAATAATAATATTTCCCTGTACCCATTTTTCTTGTGCAAAAATGAACGATGAAAACAACAAAATTAGAATGGTAAATAGTGATTTCAATTGTTTATTATTACTTTTAATTATTGCACGAATATAAGTCTTAAAAAATTATAAGTTGTTTTGTTAACGTTTATTGGCTAAATTTTAAAACGCTGTTAAGAATTATTGATTTTTATTTTGATTTAATTCTTTTAAATAATCTTTTGCATAGGTCTCTAAATCAACCATAATTGTTCCGAATTGTCTGCTTAAAACTTTTTCTTGAAGCGGATAACGAGCATTCACATAATATAGGAATTCTTCTATTTTATATTCCGGAATTTCTAACTCTTTTGTATAAAATTCGGTTGGATAGTAATGTTTGACTTCCTGAATTAGAGAAAATTTTGTTTCATAATTACGCACTCGACGTTGTTCACGATAGAATCCATTCATATGACCAATCAACCGTACCGGATTTAGAACATCCAGAGGTTTAAACTTTGCAATGTCTCTTTTGGGCTCTAAATCACGCAAGCGTTGATCAAGCCCCATTTTATCATATAAATCGGTCTTGTTGTCACGGTGATATTTTGGTTGCAATGGTCCTTTTCCAATTGTAGCACCACTCAATTCAATTGTTTCGATATCCAAATGGGCTTGTAAAAAACCTTTGTTGTAAATGTTCTGATTAATCACTATTTTTCGAGGAATAAGAAAGTCAGCTTCGAACAAAATCGTATCTCCAACATTTGCTTGGATAGAATAATACCCGGAAGAACTAGTGTAGGTTTTACTTTCAGATTTCAAGTTCTCGACACGAGCTCCCGAAACGGTAGAAAAATATTCATTTCCTTCGTCTACAACCACAGAACCTGTAATCAGCTTGCTTTGCGCGAAACTGAAAAGAGGAAAAAAGATAAGAATATATGTTAACCAGTTATGCATTTTAAATTTAACCTTTTATTTTTTGTTTCATTTTCGACCATCGATAATTTCGTATAAATTTCTCTTGATCTCGGTTGACCATTTTTTTTGTGCCATTTTTTTGCGCTTCAAAAAAACCTTTCAAATAATATAAAATGTAAGAAGGTTTCTTTTTACGTAGAGCTAATTTTGTGCCAGCAATTAATGTAATCAAAAAACCGTAACCTAATGCATAATAAGCTGCACCTTGTTTATAAAGAGCAGATTTGTTGTAGCTTGCACCAGTGGGTTTTAAATGTTTGATGTGCAAAGATTCGTCTGTTATAACTTTCCAACCATAATATTTGCACAAAAGTTCGTCAACAGTATCCCAACCCATATGCGGACGAAGCCCGCCAATTTTTTCATAACACCTTTTTCGATAAGCTTTAAAAGCACCTCGTATATGATCTTTATCGGTCAGATTTTCTAATCGCCATTGTTTATCTTTTTCAATATACGCAAAACCTCCGACCATTGCAATTTCTTCATCTTGATTAAAATGATGTAAAATTGTTTCAAAATAATCAGAAGGAAGGTCTAAGTCTGCATCCAACTTTACAAGAACTTCATAAGTGGGATCAATTATTTCATAGCCTTTCAAAAAAGCTTGAATAACCTTACTTCCCGGTTGATGTTCGCTTTTAGAAAGTATATTTCTCAATTTAATAAAGGGATATTCAGCTGTAAATTCTTCTACAATTTGTTGCGTTTTATCTGTCGAGTGATCATTTACAACAATTACTTCGTGTGGTAAAACAGTTTGATTCACGACAGAATTTAATGTTATTGCAATAAAATCTTCTTCGTTATGAGCAGGTATAACAATTGAATATTTAGTAAGAAAAGTCTTTTTTTCGCTCTGCGTAGATAGCATAATATCTTGGTGTAATTCTTCTTAATAAGGGTCTTATACCCAATTTGTTTGATGGGTGAGTCCATTGATGACGATGTTTCACTTCCCATCCTGCTTTTTCCATTAGCATATCAAACTGCCAATCCTCGAATTCGTGATAATGTACATCTCTAGGATCATTTTGGTTGCGATAGGCTGGTGAAAACCAGAGGCGCATCGGGATAGTTGCTAATAATTTATCTCCCGGTAAATTTCTTAACACTTCCATCGGATTGACCAAATGTTCTAAAATTTCTAAAGCTGTGACAAAGTTAGCATCATAATTTTGTAAATCCTTATAATAGTAATCTAAATCATCACCATTCGTATTTTTTACATCAAAACCATTTTCCAACATTACATCTGTAAAAGGATTTTTTATTCCCAAATCGAGAATTTTATCTGTAGGCTTCGCAAATTGTTTTAGTAAAGCTAACGTTTCATTATATCTTTTTTGTGGATATACTTTGTACATTTTATCTGTCATTTTCAGACGATAAATTTAATCATCTATTTTAATATTGTTCGTTTCTATTTTAAAATTTTTTATTGCACATTTGCCTGATGGAAACGATAGGATATTATCGATTACGTAATCAAAATAAAATTGAAGGTTTTGCAAAAGAAATGGAGAATGTAACTTACTTTAAAGGTTACAACGAATTTTCCTGGCATACAACTCCTTTAGAATTTGATACCATAGATATTGGAATTGAAATATTAGATAAACGAAACCGAAGATTGTTTACCAATGATATTGTGTTGTATAAAGTCTCAACAAAACCATTTATACGCACAGGTTTTGTAGCGTATGAACCCATTAGAAGAGAATTCGGAATTATAGATCAGCACAGTTTTCATTTTACACCCTTTTTTATTGACGGATTAAGTTTATTTGAGAAAGATAAATTAGAAGTCGTTTCACACTTATTTACGAGGAAAGAAATTTCGAAGGATTTATAAAATGATTTTGAGATATCTACTTGTTATGATTTTTTAATCAGTATAAAACTGTATTCTCTATACAATTTTTCTTTATTACTTTTCGAGTAATTATTCGAATCAATGGATTTTCATTCATATCAGGTAATAAGTTTTGAATATTTAGCGACGTTGTGTCAACAGGTTGAGCATAATCTATTTATGATATATGTTTTCTTATTTTTTTGATTAAGTTACTTGACTTAATTTTGGAAAAAAATATTTTGTCCACTCGCTTTCTTGTAAGTTTATCCAACAAATCAATTTATGTTATCGCACTAATTGTTAGTATTATTGCTGTGATAGCACTTGTTGTATTGAGTTTTTTAATCAACAATGAAAGCCAGAAAAGTAATGATGATTTTGTTGTAAAAGGATTTCTAAGAAAATATGAAGCAATAGAATTTGAATTTAAAAATATAGAAGAATACCAAGAAGTACTTAAAAAAGTAGTTCAAAAAAGTAATGAAAAAAATTATGTTGATCATTTTATTGTTTTAAATGAATTAAACTCGAATCGTAAATTAATTCGCAACGATTGGTTTGCTATTCTTCAATCAGGAAAAGATAAACTAACAGATACCGAGACTCTTGCGAAGATCGTTAATCAACCAAATTTCAAACAATATAAAGCTGTTTATAGAACGAAAGACCAAGAGATTAATAATTTTTTGATGAATTATAAGGATTCATTGTATTGGGTGAATTATGATTCTATCAACTTATCTAAAGGAAAAACAATGTATTATGGTTCGACAATTAATTTGTACGATTTATATAACTTTTTTACAACTGTTGATGTTACTTCTACCAATTATGTATATGTTTTTAATAAAGCAGGGATTTGTATTACACATCCAAATGAAAAATTTATTGGGAAAAATATTTTTGATTTTACTGACATCAAAGCAAATGACACAATAACAAGTACAATCAAATCTAATTTTCCGCAGGATCGTTATACATTGAATGATGCTTCGTCAGAATTTATAAAGAATACCGAAATTAAACGGTTTATAAAACCATTGAATACAAAAAATTTTGAGGGTTATATTGTCGTGAATCATCTTAGCTATATGATAGATGAAAAAGTAGAACGTACAAAATTTTATGTGGGATTTATTTTTCTGGGGACAGTTTTTTTGATTATTGTTATCTTTTTGTTATTCAATAAAATAACGTCTAAAACCTATCAAGAAAAGGCCGCAATTATTGAAGAAAAGAATAGATTGCTGATTGAGAATGAAAAAATTAAAAATGCAAATACACTTACACAGTTACAACAGTTAAAAAATCAAATTAATCCACATTTTTTATTCAATTCCCTTAATTCATTGTATATGTTAATTGGACTGAATCAGGAAAATGCTCAAAAATTCACGATGAACCTTTCTAAAATTTACCGTTATTTGATTGTTCCTCCAAAAGAGAATGTTGTTGTCATAAAACAAGAGTTGGCTTTTATAGAACAGTATATGGATTTGCAAAAAAGCAGGTTTTCGGAAGAATTAATTTTTAACTTGAAAATTGAAGATTCTAAAAGCCTGGAGAAAAATATTCCGTATTTGGCATTACAGATTGTAGTGGAAAATGCAATTAAACATAATATCGCGACAATTGATCAGCCGTTAACGATTGAAATTTTAGTCAAATCAAATTTGATTATTGTTAAAAATACATTTCAAAAAAAAGAAATCGTTTTAGAAAATGAAAAATTTGGATTGAAATATTTGCAAAAAATATATAATTTTTATCGAATAAATAATTTCAAAACAATAGTAGAAGGCGGCGAATTCATTTGCTATTTGCCCTATATCAATCCAAATTAACCACTCACTCCCAAAAACAAACCATTCACTCCCAAAAACTATTATTATCCCAAAACTGCTATTAAGTTTATGCCATAATTAATGATAATTTAACGTTTGAATGAGCCAGAATAAGGAAAGAAAGAATTATAAATTAGCACTATACTTAGGTTTAGCAATGTCTTCGGCAGTTGTTTATGGACAAAAAAAAGAAGATAAAAAAACTGAAAAGGAGAAAACGGAGAAAAAAGATTCGATAGTAACGAAAGTTAAAAAAATCGATGAATTAGTAAAGAAAGGAACGTATAAAAAAGGTTTATTCAATACGATTCAAGTTAAAACAGATATCTACTTCGAAATTCCTGATAGTTTATTTGGACGTCAATTTTTAGTTGTCAATAAATTATCACAAGTTCCAATGCAAGTCAATGAAGCAGGCTTGAACAAAGGAATGAATTATGAAAATAAAGTAATTTCTTTCTATCATGATAAAGTAGCGAAGAAAGTGTGGGTGAAAACAGTCGTTCCACAAGTTTCTTCACCTAAAGATGATGCAATCACAGCTTCTGTAAAAGATAATTTTTCAGAGTCAATTATAGAAGTTTTTGATATAGAAGCTCAAAATAGCGATTCTACAGCAGTAGCTATTAAAGTGAATAAGATTTTTGATGGAAATCAAAAAAGTTTTAATGACGTATTAACAAATGTAGGTTTAGGAGGGTCGGTAAAGGCAAATCTATCGTATGTAGAAAACGTAAAAACTTTCCCGGAAAACATTGTCGTGAAGTCTCAATTGACAACAAGTGTAAATGAAGGAGGGGTAGATTTAGCCGTTACCTTAGGTGTTACAAGTAACATTGTTTTGTTATCAAAAACACCTATGCAACCTCGTTTTGCAGATAACCGAGTAGGATATTTCACAGAAAAACATTGGTTTTTTAATGATGCTCAACATAAAATGGAGGATCAACGCTTTATTACGAAATGGCGTTTAGAACCAAAAGAAGAGGACAAAGAAAAATATTTGAGAGGTGAATTAGTAGAACCTAAGAAGCCAATCATTTATTACATCGATCCATCGACTCCAAAACAATGGAGACAGAAGATTATTGCCGGAGTGCACGATTGGCAAATAGCTTTTGAACAGGCTGGTTTCAAAAATGCAATTATTGCAAAAGAACCAACTGAAAGCGATAAAGATTTTGATATTGACGATGTTCGCTACTCTGTCATTACGTATGCGGCATCTCCAAAATCAAATGCGATGGGGCCTTCTGTTGTGGATCCTCGTAGTGGAGAAATCTTGGAAGCTGATATTATTTGGTGGCATAATGTAATGACGTCCTTACATGATTGGATGCGTATTCAGACTGGGCCGATTGATCCAAAAGCAAGAGGTAATAAATTCAGTGACGAACATATGGGGGAAGCAATCCGATTTGTTTCATCACACGAAGTGGGACATACATTTGGATTGAAACATAATATGGGAGCTTCTTTTTCTTATCCTGTAGAATCTTTACGTTCGAAAGAGTTTACAGCTAAAATGGGAGGGACGGCACCTTCTATTATGGATTATGCTCGTTATAATTATGTTGCACAGCCGGAAGATGGCGTAACAGCTATCACACCAAAAATTGGTGTTTATGATAAATACGCAATTGAATGGGGATACCGCTGGTTTCCGGATCAAGCAACAGAAAAAACATCACTTCGTAAAATGATTGAAAAACACGAAGATGATCCAATGTATTTCTACGGAGAACAACAAAGTTATTTAAATACAATAGATCCTCGCTCTCAATCAGAAGATCTAGGAGATGATGCAGTTTTAGCAAGTGAATACGGAATGAAAAATCTGAAACGTGTTTCAGAGAATATTTTAAAATGGACGTATGAAGATGGTAAAAGTTATATCAATACCGGAAAACTATATTACCAAACAATAGGGCAATGGGATTTGTATTCAAATCATGTGTTAGCAAATGTTGGAGGAATCTATTTAAACAATACTTATTTTGGTATTGATAAAAAAGCGTATCAACCAGTTTCTGCTGAAATGCAGCGTAAAGCAGTAGATTATTTAAATGAAAATGTAATCAATTTGCCTAAATGGTTATTTTTTAATGACATTTTAGATAAAACTTATGCGATTAAAAATTCACCAATGGGACCATATGAGCAAACGCCATATACATTGGCAAGAGAAATGCAATATGGATTGATCTATAATTTATTTACAGATGATCGATTGTTGCGCATGCTAGAAAATGAATTAAATCACCAGGAATTAAAATCCAACGATAAAATCTATACAGTTGAAAATTTATTTGATCAAGTAAGAAAAGTAGCTTTCGATAAGAAATCAAGTTTAACGATTCTTGAACGAATGACTCAAAAAAATTATGTTGATGCTTTGATTGTTTCAACAAATAAATTGTTTGAGAAAACGACTGTAACAGGACTTACAATTAACCAAAATCTACAAGTACCAACTATCTGTAATTATTTAGACGAAGAAAAAATGGCACGTAATATCAACTATTCTTCGATGAAAAGGGTTTCAGAAGTGACAACCTATAAAAGAGCAGAGTTACAACGCGTGTTAGCTTTATTAAACAAGAAAAAGAATAACGGAGATGAGGCGACAAAAGCCCATTACGCAGATTTAATTATTCGTATTAAAGAAGCTTTAAAGTAAGATATAGACATGAAAAAGACACTCATTCTTTTGCCTCTTTTTGCGGCAAGTATAGCGTTTTCTCAAGAAAAGAGAGTGATTACAGGTTCGGTTCAAGATGAAAAATCACTGGTTGGAATTGCTGGTGCGTCTGTTAAAATTGAAGCACAATCGATTTCTACTAAGACAGATCAGAAAGGAATCATAGAAAGTGTAACTGTGGGTACTGTTACTGATGAAGATGGTTTTTTTTCATTGGAAGTTCCGGCAAATACAAAATCTGTTTTAATTAGTTATTTAGGTTACGATTCGAAATTGATTGAACTTTCAACTGATTTGACGACGTATCATGTAAGTTTAAAATTAACTTCAAGTCAGGCTATTCCAGAAAATAATGATTTGAAAGAAGTTATTGTAACAGGTTATCAAAAAATAGAAAAACGGAAGTTAACATCAGCAATATCAACTGTGAAAATGGATGATATTCAACAAGCCGGTGTAGCAAGTGTTGATCAATTATTAAGTGGACAAATTGCTGGTGTAGCTGTTGCAACAGAAACTGGTGCACCAGGTTCTCCAAGTAAAATTAGAATTCGTGGTACGGCTTCTCTTTCGGGGCCTCAAGATCCATTATGGGTAATTGATGGTTTACCTTTAGAAGGAAATGATGTGCCAAATTTTAGCGATAAAGATAATATTGATCAATTACAAAACTTTTCTATCGCTGGATTAAATCCAAACGATATCGAAGATATTACGATTCTTAAAGATGCAGCTGCAACTGCTATTTATGGTGCAAGAGCGGCGAATGGTGTAATTTCGATTACAACAAAACGTGGGAAAAAAGGTGCAATGACAGTGAATTTTTCTGCGAATACATTTGTAACTGCTCGTCCGGATTTTGATCGATTGAATTTACTGAATGCTTCTCAAAAAGTTGATCTTGAATTAATGCTTGCAGGTCGTTCAGATTTAACCTATCGTACAGATAAAGGTGAAGTGATGCGAATTTTGAAAAAGAATGGTCAAGTAGATGCTTTACGAAACGGAGGTTTTAGTTCTTTGGATCTTACAACACAAAATCAAATTAATTCTTTACGAAATCATACAACAGATTGGGGTAAATTATTGTATCGTAATGCAATTAACACACAATATGGTTTGAGTATTTCCGGAGGAAATGACCGTTCTGATTATTACTTCTCTTTAGGATACTATGATGAGCAAGGGACAACAATTGGAACAGGCTTTGAGCGTTACAATCTTACGTTAAAAAACAATTATAAATTAAACGATAAATTCGATGTAGGGATTTCTATTTTTGCAACTTCTAGTGACAAAGAATCTTTTGTTACTGATGCCGATGCGGCCATCAATCCGATTAATTATTCTAGAAATGCCAATCCGTATTTATCTCCATTTAATGCTGATGGTTCTTATCGATATGACCAAGATATTGATGGATATGAGGATCGCTCGATTCCGTTTAATTTTATTGAAGAGAGAGAGAACACAAATTATACATTAAAAAACCGTTCGATAAAAGGGATCATTGATCTTAATTATCAATTGGCAAAAGGTTTGAAATTAACATCGCAGCTAGGGATTCAGTACGATAACAATAAAACAGAAAAATTCGCTGAGAAGGAGACTTATTTTACGCGTAAAATGAAAGAAGGAACGCGTTATTATAAATCTGGTCAGTATTTGTACTTTTTACCTGATGGAGGAATAAAACAAAATTGGGATAACGAATATTTTCAATACAATTGGAAACTTCAGGGAACGTACAGTACAACCATCAATAACCGCCATGAGATTGATTTGATGGCCGGAACGGAAATTCGTCATACACAAAATGAAACAACATTAACACGTGCTTTTGGTTACAATAAAATAACAAAAACCGGAACACCAATCGTTTTTCCTAATTCGAATTTTGCTTCAGACAAACGTTACGAAACGTATAAAGATATGCCGACAGAAGAAAATGCGTATGTTTCTACGTTTGCGACAGCTTCGTATACATTAGACAAAAAGTATACGCTTTTTGGAAGTGTTCGCTACGATGGGACAAATTTATTTGGTGTAAATAAAAAATACAAATATTTACCAATTTGGGCGATTTCAGCATCTTGGTTGGTTTCGAGAGAAGCGTTTATGGAAAATGTAGATTTTATTTCTAACCTTCGTCTACGTGCTTCTTATGGTTTACAAGGAAACATTGATCGTAATACGTCGCCTTTCTTTATCGGTGAATACAGTGATGTGACGATTTTACCCGGAGGGAATGAAGATATTATCAATGCGATAAACTTGCCGAATGATTTGTTACGTTGGGAAAAAACAACAAATACAAATTTAGGTTTAGATTTAGGGCTTTTCAAAAACCGTATTAATCTTGCAGTAGATGTATATCACCGTAAAGGGACTGACATGATTAGTATGCGGGAAACTCCTTTAGAAGCAGGTTTTGAATATACAATGGTGAATTGGGGTGAATTGACAAACAAAGGTTTTGAGATTGCGCTTACAACCCGTAATATTGATACTCAAAATTTCAAATGGTCGACAACAATTAACTTCGCTCATAATAAAAGTAAAGTCTTAAAAGAACAACAGCGCGAGAATAGCTTGGTGCCATCGCGAGAAGGATTGCCTGTTAATGCAATCTTTGCATTAAAGACTGCCGGATTTGATGAATATGGAAATCCAATGTTTTGGAAAGGGGATGAAAAAGTTTCTGCAAAAGAGTTCTTTGCATTATTTGATTTATACGAAGACTTTTTACCGGGAGAGTTTGTTGATTCTAAATTGACAAGTGAAGAAAAACGTAATTTATTTACATACATCGGTGATCGTGATCCTAAATTTACCGGAGGAATCATCAATAATTTCAAAATTCACAATTTTGATTTAACAATTTCAGCTGCATTCAATCTTAAACAGACAGTGATGAGATCACCTTCTTATAGAGGAATGGAATTAGATCCCGGACGTAATTATACACAAGATATTTTTCAGGCAGGGACAACACTTCCGGGAATTACAAGTCCTATTATGGGAGATAATGACAGTTGGATGGCGAACAAATGGTTTGCAGGGAATAACGCAAATGCGTATAATTTGTTAGACATCTGGGCCAAAGAAATTAGCTATTTACGTATTAGTAGTATTCGTGTGGGGTATACATTGCCAAAGAAATATTCTGAAGTTATCGGATTTAAAAGTGCTCGTTTTAGCTTAGAAGGTCGTAATTTATTTGTATTCAGCAATGGATACGATGGATATTTTGATCCGGAAACATATGGGAATATCTATGCACAGCCAATTGCAAAATCAGTAACAGCAGGAGTGAACCTTTCTTTCTAAATTTTAAAATCAAATGAAAAAAATATTTTTTTTATTAAGCATAGTTGCAGTTAGTTTTACAGCGGTTAGTTGCGACAATTATTTGGATATTGAACCAGACGGAAAAATAATACCCAAAACAGTGGAAGATTACCGCATGGTATTAACGAATGCCTATTCAAAATATCCTACCCATAAGTCTTTAACGGCTTTGCGTACTGATGAGGTTACGTTAAATGAAAATACAAGTGATTTTATTTCGTACCGAGAAATTGCGATGTGGAAAGATACAAATCCAGATCAGATGTCAATTCAATTTCCTTGGGTTGGTTTTTATACCGTGATTTTTTATACCAATCAAATCATCAATGAGGGACAAAAAACAATGGAAAATTCTGTTGAAAAAGATCAATTACTGGCAGAAGCATATGCTTTGCGAGCTTATGCTTATTTTGATTTATTGAATTTATATGGTCAACCATACAACTTGTCTACAGCAAATACAGACAGAGGAGTTCCTTTAAATCTAAAAGTTGATCTGGAAGCAACGTTGAAACCTTCTTCGGTACAAGAAGTATACAATCATATTCAGTCAGATGTAGAAGAAGCTTCTAAATTGATGAAAATGAACCAACAACTTGCCGGATTAAATTACAGATTTTCAAAAGTAGCATTAGATGCTTTCGAAGCAAGAATAGCGCTGTACAAAAACGAATGGCAGAAAGCAATTGATTTCTCTGACCAAGCATTGAAAATCAAAGGTGAATTAGTGAATTTGAATACGACAAAATTAGTTCCAAATCATTATACATCTGCTGAATCTATTTTAGCTTTGGACAACACATTGAATAATGCTGTTCAGTATATGTCGTATGCTTCAACAGATTTGCTGGAGAGTTATGATATGGAAAATGATTTGCGTTTTCCTCTTTATTTTGAGAAAGATGATTCAAAATATAAAATCATCAAAGGAGGAAATTCAGAATTTAAAACATCTTTTCGTGTTGCAGAATTGTATTTTATCAAAGCTGAATCTTATTTGAAATTGAATAAACTAACTGAAGCAAAGGCGACTTTGAGCTCAGTTCTACAGAATAGATATACACCAGATGGATTTGCAAAAGTACAAACTGAACTTTCGAAAATGAATTCTGATCAATTCATGAAATTTATTTTAGAAGAACGTTTCAGAGAGTTTGCATTAGAAGGTCAGCGTTGGTATGATTTACGTCGTGCAGATCAAAAAGAAATTAAACATCAGGTTGCGGGTAAAGAATATATATTACAGCAAAATGATGTCCGTTATACAATAGAAATTCCACAAACAGCTAAGCTCAATAATCCTCATTTATAACATTTTTTAAACCGTCTTTATCTCCATTTAGACGGTTTTTTTATTACTTTTACATTCATGAAAGTGGCAATTGTAGAAGATGAATTATTAGCGGTAACCTATCTGAAAAATTTAGTAGAAGAACAGTCTATTATCCCTATTTCATCTATTACAATTTTACGCTCTACAAAACAAGCGATAGCTTTTTTTGAGGAAAATGTTGTAGATCTTATTTTTATGGATATCCACCTTGGAGATGGAAAAAGTTTTGAAATCTTTCAAAAAGTTGAAATTTTTACTCCAATTATTTTTATTACGGCTTATGATGAATATGCAATGAAGGTTTTTAAACATTTCACGATTGATTATATTTTAAAACCTTTTGAAATAGAGGAGCTAAATCTGGCTTTGCAAAAATTCAATTCAATTCGAACAAGTTTTGATATTGTTCCAACTTTAAAATCAATCACAGTTTTAGAGAATTCTTCTTCAGAAATAACGCATCGTTTTCTCGTAAACAATGGGAATAAACTGCGTTCAATAGAAGAACAAGAAATTGCTTATTTCTTTGCTTCCGGTAAACATCTTTTTATGAAAACAAAAGATGCTCAAACTTATATCTATGATGATACAATAAAGGATATTATTAATAAATTAGATTCAACAATATTCTTCAAAATCAATCGGAAATTTATTGTTCACATTGATTCAATATCAGAAATTATAAAACATTCTAGTCAAAAAATTGAAATTTACCTTCAACCAAAACCAGAGACAGAACAGCCAATATTTATTAGTAAAACGCAGATAAATAATTGGATAGACTGGATGAATAACTAAAAAAATCTCCCAAAAAGAGGAGATTTTAAGTTTATAAATTTTCTAACATCAAAATGATTTCACTTTCTATACGCTGCATCATTTCGGAAGAAATTTCGAGTTGTTGTTTTATATTTTCAATTGTATGATAGGTGAATTCTCCGGTTTTCAGGTTTAAATTGTATTCAATTTGTCCTTCCCATGAATTACTCGATTCGTAAAATGAAACCATTTCAAAAGGTAATCTTGGTAACAATTCATCAAAATGTTCTTCTAATTTGATTAGATTTTCTTGATTAAGGTTTAATTTTTCCATCCTTTTACAATCATTGCATTTGCAGAAGTTTCATAGAAAATAATTGCTAAAAGTTGTAAAAATTCGGCATGATTCAATTTTCCTTCAACTACTTCATCTAAATTTATTTCGTAATATTCTTCAATTGTTTTTGAAATCAAAGCTTTAAAATTATCCAGTGGAATATTCTGATCTTTTAATTCCTTCATCAAATAATTGTCCGAATTTAAGAAATCAGGACGGGTTGCAAAAATTGGAGATTTACGAATGTTCAATGCATTGTGTAATGTTTGAGAAATTAATACACCACGTTCCAATTCTTCAAATTCCCATCCGTTACGAACTCTTCTTGGATTGTTTTCGTAAAAAATATGGTTGTGAAATGCATGAATATGCTTCGCAATATCTGTGTTTGTATGTAAATAAAGAAATTGTAAAATTGAACTAAACAAATGATTTGCATTCAAATTTGCCGGATAATAAGTGTACAACAATGGATAATGAAACAACGTTGTATACAAAGGAGAAAAACTATCAATGATGTTTAAATTTAAAAGATTTATTCCTTCAAAATCGAACTGTTGATTCATTTGATAATAATTGATTCCAGCCAAATAAATATCCTGATAACTCAATTCGAATTGATTGAGATACGCACCAATTTGTTTAAAAAAAGAAGTATTTAATTGATGATTTGTAATTAATTTATATGGTCTTCCTTCAAATTCTTGAAGAAAATCTAACTTAAACTCTGACTTTAAATTTTCATCTATAACCTTCTCAAAATCAAATGATTTATGTCGTATTTTATTAACATAAATTTCATTATAAGTATACATCAGCTGTTTGATCGGTTCAGTGTTTAATTCTTCAAGAGGATTAAAACCTGAATTTGAAGAAGCATATAAAGTCAATAAGCGTTTGAATTCTTGTTGAAGTTTTTCTTCTTCTACAAACATATTCATCAATTGATTGGTGTTTGCAGCAATTATACTTTCACCTAAAAAAAATAAAATTCCAGTTTTTAAATCTTCATCAAAACCACATCTTTCAAGGGTTTGATCAAAATAAGTTTTGAATGGATTTTCAGGATTCTGGCTCATATAGAATAATTTTTCTTGAATTTTAAAAAGTAAAAGTATTGATTTTTTTATGATTTGATACGAAAAAACCTCTGTATAGCAGAGGTTTTGTACATTAAGTTTTTAAAATTGAGATAACTCATTAAAATTCAACAGTTGAAGGGTTCAATCCGGAAAAACCATCAGCAGGCATTTCATCAATTGCTTTTATATCTTCTGCGTTTAACTTAAAATCAGTTGAAGTTAAATTAGCTTCAATGTTTTTTTCTGAAGAAGAGCGGGGAAGTGGTACTACCTCTTTCGCTAAACAATAGTTAATACAGATTTGTCCAACCGAAACTTTGTATTTATGCGCTAATGACACAATTAGCTCATTTTCTAAAATTCTTCCCGATCCAAGTGGACTCCATGCTTGTACCAAGATATCGTGTTGCTTACAGAAATTGACCAGTTCAGGTTGAGAATGCCCCGGATGAAATTCTATTTGGTTGACCATGGGTTTTATTTCAGCAGTCTCAGCTAATGCTTCCAAATGATTGATATTAAAATTACTTACACCAATTGCTTTTGCTTTTCCTGATTTGTAAATTTCCTCAAAAGCACGCCAAGTAGCTGCGTTCAACTCTTTCCAAGTATCAGGAAATTGTGTTTCATTAGCAGGCCAGTGAATTAGGTACAAATCCAAATAATCTGTTTGCAAATCGGCTAAAGTTTGTTCAAAAGCAGCCAATGCTTTTTCGTAACCACGTTCTGAATTCCAGCATTTAGAAGTAATAAACAATTGACTACGGTCTACATTTTCTGATTTTAAAACTGCGCCAATCTCTTTTTCATTTTTGTAAACTGCTGCTGTATCAATATGTGTATACCCTTTTGCTAAAGCTATTTTTAAAGGTTCTGTTACTTTTTCGCCTTCTAATAACCATGTTCCAAATCCAATAGCAGGAATCTCAATTCCATTTGATATTTTAAAATTTTCCATTTTTCTATTTTAATTAGATGTACCTCAAATTTATTTTAATTCAACCGATTTCAATAAATAGATGACGTTAATTCTTATGTTAAAACTCATTGATAGAATTCTTAAATTTAATTGTTTCTATTCAAAATAGTTCTATATTTATTCTCTAAAATTGAGAGGAAAAAATAGATAAGAATGACACAATTTACAGGAACAATAGAGGATTTTATGAATACCCATGAAGCGTTTATTAATGTTTTAATCCTAAAAAAAATTAATCAACAAATTGTATTAGATAAGAAAGATGCAGAAGATATTCAGCAAAACGAATTTATTCAACAAAAATTAGAAGATTTGAAAGAATATTTAACTGATCTATTTGAAAACGAGTTTGGAGATTGGGAAATTACAATGGATTTGGAATCTTTTGAACAAGAATTTGACAAACATTTTCAAATTTCAAAGCAAGAATTAGAAGATAATGTGCTGTTGAAGTAGAAACTGTGGAAGAAAAACAGGTTTTGTATGTAGATTTTGCAAGTTTAAGAAAATCCCATACAGAAATCAAGCAATTTATAGAAAAATCATCTTATGAAAAGGTTGATAATTCTGATATCCTGATTGAACAAGATTTAGGATTTTGCGGTGATGATACTTATTTTATAATGGAAGAGTTTGTTGAAAAATATAATTTGGATTTTTCTAAATTTAATTTTTCAGAACATTTTCTAAATGATTTAGAATTATTTAACAGCTTTCAAGTTGTCTTAAATATAGTTTTTCTTCCATTATATTTTCTGTTGTGGTTGGTCAAAGAATTTACTTTTGATTTGATTAACCTAAATAAATATTTGATTAAGATTGTGAAATTATTTTCAACTAATCAAAGAGAAACTCTTGATATGAGTTTTGGAGATTTGTTAACTTCTTATACCAACAAGAAATATACGTTAAGAAGTTCTACAAAATTTGTATTGAGAAATTTCTAAACCTTCATAAAATCTTCCTCCAATAAATCGTCCAATGGGCTTTGAGAGAAGGATTGAGGTAAGTTTCTGAAAGCAAAATTTCGAAGACCCATCAAAAATCTATTTTCAACCTGTGCCACTTTCCCGGCTAAACGAGATGTATCGATGATATAATGAGTTCGTTTCAATCGACGTAAATTATAATGTTCAAAAGCCAATAAAATATCTGTCTCTTTTTTGATTAATTCATCATACAATACACAAACATCTTCCACTGCCATACAAGCTCCTTGTCCCATGTTTGGTGTTGTTGCATGAGCGGCATCTCCAATTAACAAAACACGGTTAAATGCATAGTTATTAATTGGTTTAATGTCCATAATAGGTGTAGTAATAATACTATCGGGGGTTGTTTTTTGTAAGGTATTTCGAATTTGTCCCGAATAATCTTTGAACTGATTTTTAATATCACTTAAAGTATAGTTGTAAACTTCAGAATTTAGTTTTGTATTGACACAAGCATACCAATAAATTTGATGATTGATAAGAGGTGTCAAACCAAAACGCCCATTTGGACCCCATGTTTCGATGCTCTTTTTTGAATTGTACGATTTATCCTCTACAATAGCACGCCAACAAATATAACCCGCGTAACGAGGAATTGATTTTCTCAGTAATTGTTGTCGGATTGTTGAATTTATTCCGTCAGCCGCAATTAGAAAGTCTCCTTCGGTAGTTGTGCCATCTTCGAAATGAAGTACAACTTTTTCAAAACTTTGCTCAAATAATTTGACTTTCTTTGATGTTTTAATTTTGGTTGAATCAATTTTCGAAACCAAAAAATGATGCAAATCGGCACGATGAATTGCAAAATTCTCGTTGTTATAATTTTTTCTTAATCGTTCTGTATCCGCTTTCAGAATCGTTTTTTCTTTCCAATCCTGAATTTCGAAATCCTCCAGCATGTGTCCCAAAGGCGCAACTTCTTCCGCTAAACCAAGAATTTCGAACGCTTTCATTGCATTTGACGCTAAACCAAAACCGGCACCAATTCCACGAACTTCAGGCGAAGCTTCGAAAACTTCATAATCATAATTTAAATCTTGCAAAACTTTGGCTAAAGTTAAACCTGCAATTCCTGCACCGGCGATTAAGAATTTTTTACTCATAGATAAAAATAAAGTTCAAAATTAATCATTCTACTATAAACCAAAAAGAAAAGCGAATCAATTTGATTCGCTTTTCAGAAGTTATTTTGTCGAAAATTATTGTTCGTTAAAATAGTGGTAGAAATATGGAATAGTTTCGATTCCTTTGTAGAAATTGAATAAACCATAATGTTCGTTAGGAGAGTGTATAACGTCAGAGTTTAATCCGAATCCCATTAAAACAGATTTTGTTCCTAATTCTTCTTCGAATAAAGCAACGATTGGAATAGATCCACCAGCTCTTTCAGCTAAAGCTTCTTTCTCAAAAGTTTCTGCTAATGCTTTTTTAGCTGCGATAAAACCTGGATGATTGGTTGGTAAAATATAAGGTTTACCTCCGTGATGCGGTTTTACTTTAACGTCAACTGATGATGGTGCTAAAGTTGGGAAATAATCAGCGAACTGTTGTGTCACCACTTCTGGATCTTGTCCCGGAACCAAACGCATTGAGATTTTCGCATACGCATGAGAAGGAATAACCGTTTTAGCTCCTTCACCGATGTATCCTCCCCAAATTCCGTTCACATCTAAAGTAGGACGAATAGATGCTCTCTCAATTGTAGAAAAACCTTCTTCTCCTTGAATATCAGCAATACCAATTGATTTTTTATATTCCTCAACATCAAATGGAATTCTTGCTAAATCAGCTCTTTCATCTTCTGTCAATTCTGTAATTGTATCGTAAAAACCAGGAATTGTAATATGTCCTTTTTCATCGATTAATTTACCAATCATTGTCGCTAAAACATTGATCGGATTTGGAACAGCTCCACCATAAACACCAGAGTGCATATCGCGGTTCGCACCTTTTACTTCAACTTCTACATACGATAATCCACGTAAACCAACAGAAATAGATGGTTGTTCATTAGAAATCATAGAAGTATCAGAAATTAAAATAACATCATTTTTTAATTTCTCTTTATTATTTTTAACGAAATTTACCAACGAAGGTGAGCCAACTTCTTCTTCTCCTTCAATCATAAATTTAACGTTACACGGTAGTTCGTTGGTTTTATTTAAAGCTTCAAAAGCTTTAACATGCATAAACATCTGTCCCTTATCATCAGCAGAACCACGAGCGAAGATTGCTCCATCCGGATGAATTTCTGTTTTTTTGATAACTGGTTCATACGGACCAGATTCCCATAATTCTAAAGGATCAGCTGGTTGAACATCATAATGTCCATATACTAAAACTGTTGGTTTAGACGCATCAATAATTTTTTCTCCGTAGACAACAGGAAAACCTTCTGTCTCGCATACTTCTACATTGTCTGCACCTGCTTCTCTTAAGTACTTTGCAACCATTTCAGCTGCATCATTTACATCTTGTGTGTAGGCTGGATCAGCACTAACTGAAGGAATTTTAAGCAATTCGATTAATTCATCAAGGAAACGTTGTTTGTTTTCTTGTATAAATTGTTGTGTATTGTTCATTTTTGTTTGTTATGAATAATAGGTAAATTTAACAATAAAATTCTAGAGTGAACTTCTTTTCATAAAAAATATAATGCTAAAACCTTTGTATATTTGCAAAAAAATAGAAGATGATACTATATAATACAACTTTTGTTGTGGAAGAAAAAATACATGATGAATGGTTTGAATGGTTGAAAGAAGAACATATCAATGATTATCTGAAATCTAATTGTTTTATTGGCGCACGATTAGGAAAGATCACTTCTCATATAGAACCGGGAGCTGTTTCATATTCGTTACAATTCTTTTCCAATAATGAATTGACATTAGATCAGTTTAAAAATAATTTTTTAGCAGAAATCCAGCAGAAAAGTTTACAAAAATACGGTACTCAAGTATTGGCTTTTACAAGTGAAATGGATCATATAGGTGATTTTAGTTGATAAAAAACTGTCTAAATTGACAGTTTTTTATCAATAATCATATTCTGCTTCTCTCTTTAACTTCTTTCTAAATTCAAGATACTTCTATCTGAACTCTCCTCTTTGTAAGAAATATTGAGCATATTCAATCTAAATATTTTTTCTGTAATTTTTTTTAAATGTTTAGAACAAATTTCTATTCTATCTTCATGGTACAATCAATAGAATAAGTTGATAAAACCAATGAGAAAAGATGAAAATACTACATTTGAGGTATTTTATTTCATTTGAAATTGAAAGAAATTTACTTCAAATAAACTGGTTATAAATATTTTGTTATGAAAAAAATAATTATACTATTTGTATTCGTTTTAGGAGTTGGAAGTGCGAAAGCACAGGAGTTAAGCTTAGAAGAGAAGATTAAAATTTTGACTGAAAATAATTGGCGGCTTATTCGGTTAGAAGATCAAAATGGTAAAATGTACAGTTTGCCTGATGATTTGAGAAATAAAACCCTGGTTTTAAACCCTCAGAATAAAACCGCTTTTTTTTATCTTCCAAATTCGAACGAAGAGGTCTATATCTATGATGGTTATAAAATTACAGATGATAAAATCTATATTGGAAAGGATTTTGTTTTGCAATATAAACTTGACAATTTGATCGGTGTTAAAATAAGAATTTGGGATCCGGACTATGAAGCTGATTGGGTTTGGATGGATATTCCGAAAGAAACAGATGCAGCATATTTAAAAAGTATAAATTATATCAAATGAAAAATTTATTGATATTAATTCTTCTGTTCTTCAATTTTGTATGGGTAAATGCTCAAACAGAGGAACAAACACTCGAATGGTTGAATACAAAAAAAGCGGAAGTTTATGATGTTAGTTCTATCACTGTTCAGGAAGGAGCAAGGAGATTAGAAATTAACGGTGATATACTTCATGCTTATTCCGACAATGGAGCATATACGAAAATTAATTGGAGTGGAATAAAAGATGTATCCAAAACGGATACAAAAAACCAAATTGTTATTATTTCAAATACAATGTATAACGGACTGAATACCTGTATATTTTTCAAAATAGATAATCCGGAATTAATAGAAAAATACATCAAAGCACTTCGTCATATGGCGACCTTAAAAGGAGCTAAAATGATCGATGATGATTTATTTTAATTAAAAATGCAGTAGAGAATCTACTGCATTTTTAATGTTTTTATGCCTCAAAGCTTTTTACCGCATCTAAAGTTTTATTTATTTCGGCATCTTTTATAGCATCGGAAATAAACCAGGTTTCGTATCCGGATGGAGCGATGTAAACCTCATTTGTCAATAAATGATGAAAGAATTTATTGAATCTTTCGTGGTTACATTTTGTAACAGCCGTAAAATTATTAATTTCAGTTTGTTCTGTAAAAAAGACAGACATCATTGAACCTAGACGATTAATATGAGCCGGAATTCCTTTTTCTTCAAATATTTTAGCGATTTCGATATCTAAAGTCTCTGTCACTTGATCGATTCTATTGAATAGTGCTCTATCGTTATTGATAATATTCAATGTTGTAAATCCGGCACGCATAGCAATAGGATTTCCTGATAATGTTCCTGCTTGGTAAACAGGACCAAGAGGAGCCAGGTGACTCATGATTTCTCGACGTGCAGCAAATGCACCTACAGGAAAACCACCACCAATTACTTTTCCAAAAGTTACAATATCCGCATTGATATTTAGACGTTCTTGTGTACCTCCCATAGCCTGGCGGAAACCAGTCATTACTTCATCAAAAATTAACAAAGCGCCATTTTCATTACAAATTTGTCTCAATCCTTCTAAGAAACCTTCTTGCGGAACAATACATCCCATATTACCGGCAATTGGTTCTACAATAATGGCTGCAATTTCATCTTTATTTTGTTCGAATAACGTTTTTACATCTTCCAAGTTATTGTATTCTGCTAACAAAGTATCTTTTGCTGTTCCTTGTGTAACACCCGGAGAATTTGGATTTCCAAAAGTAGCTGCACCCGAACCGGCTTTAATCAAAAATGAATCAGAATGCCCGTGGTAACAACCTTCAAACTTTATAATTTTGTCACGATTTGTATAACCTCTGGCCAAACGAATGGCAGACATACACGCTTCTGTACCGGAATTAACCATACGAACCATGTCAATATTCGGAACAACAGAAGTGATTAATTTTGCAATTTCAGTTTCTAATTCAGTAGGTGTACCAAAAGAAAAACCGTTTTTCATTTGTTCAACAGTTGCATTTAAAACTCTAGGATCTGTATGACCAATAATCATTGGTCCCCACGAGTTAATGTAATCTACATAAGCACGTCCGTCTTCATCATAAATATAAGCTCCTTCTGCTTTTTGAATGAAAATAGGTGTTCCGCCTACAGATTTGAATGCTCGAACAGGAGAATTTACACCTCCCGGAATATATTCTTGTGCGTCTTTAAATAATGCGCTACTTCTTTGATACAACATAATATTTTACAAAAATAGTTGCACAAATTTACAGAATCTTAAATGAATTAAGAAGTGATTTTGATTAGATTATTGTTTGATAAGGGGATTTCTTTTCCAGGTAATCGATTAATATGTTGATGAGTTGATTCTCTTTCAAAATCGTTTGATTCCCAATTAAAAATAATTGTTCTTTGGCACGCGTTAAAGCGACATTAAGCTTTCTATCTACATTTCCCTGGTCATTCATATTGACCAAGGCATTCAATTGCGAATGATACGTCACCGCAAAACTGTACAAAATAATATCCCGCTGACTTCCTTGATAACGTTCTACCGTATCGACTGTAATTTGTTCGTGATTAGGAATATTGGCTAATTCTAATTTTTGTTTAATCAATGCAATTTGATTTCGAAATGGAGCAATAATTCCAATGGTTTTTTTCGCATCAAAAGGTTTTTGATTGATGTTATATAAATGAATTATTTCTTCAACCAACTCAACAATTAAATCGGCTTCCTGAATATTTGTAGAAGGCAAATAAGGATTTTCATCAACATTGATAAATGCAAAACGGTGATTGGCAATAAAATGTTGTAAATGATTGGATTCATCACAATTTTCAAAATCTAAATCAGCGCGTTGACGATTTAAACTTTGTTTGATTTCTTTGTTCAAATTCGGAATATCATACGCAACATTTAATTTTCCGTCATAAAAATAATTGTTCGGAAAATCAGCAATTTCAGCATGCATTCTTCCTTGATAAGTCAATTGATCAAATGAATAATCAAGTTGGTTTTGTTCACAAAACTGATACAATCGTTCAAAAATTGAATTTTTACGGTTGATCAAACCAATATTTTCCAATAACTCATTATTTGTTTTGGCTAATTCAGGATTTTGTAAAACAATAGCAGGTAATTGTTTGTGATCACCTATCATAATAAAACGTTCGGCTTTTGGTAAAATTCCAACAATTTGAGGTTCTAAAATCTGAGAAGCTTCATCGATAATAATTGTGTCAAATTTCTTTAATTTAAGAATATCGTTTTTACTTGAAATTGAAGCAACGGTGGAAACAAAAATTCGTTGTTTTCGAATAATATCTTGAATGGTTTTTCTTGAAAACTTTTGCCCTTTTTGTTCTAAATCAGCATCACTTTGCTCAATTATCTTGTTCAATAAATTTTGATGAAATTCCGGTGAAGTGGATAATTCATTTCCAATTCGGATGAATTTTTGTTCAATTTGATCGGAAATAGCTGAATTGATCGATTCGCATAATTCATCAACTGCACGATTCGTATATGCTAAAAGCAAAATATTACAGTCTTGCTTTTCATACATTTCTTTCACCAATTCTTTGATAATGATAGATGTTTTTCCCGTTCCAGGAGGTCCGTTCAATAAAAAATAGTCTTTCGTAGAAAGTGCTTTTTTCAAAATGCGATTTTGTTCATCGGAGAGGTTTGGATTGAAATAGGCATAATCCATCTGATTTTTGGGAAGTGATTGTGTCAAAATCAATTCTTTTTTCATTTTTGATGAATGAATGAATCCATACAGATTCCGGTACATGGACACAAAAGAAGAATCCATGAAATCCCGTTCTAAAGCCCATTTTCCTGATTGATCAAACGAATCAAAAAAACGAGTGTTGGGTTGTTGGTAACGAAAACGTAAAACGATAAATTCTCTCGAAATACTTTTGATGGTACACTTAAAAACCTGGTTCGTTAAAACCGAATCTTTAAAATTGTTTCTAGGATATAAAATACAAATGTCTCCTTCCCGAATCGAAATAAAATCGTTAGCAGGGTTGGTTCTTTTTAATTTGATTTCACGTTGTTGTTCAGAGATTTTATTGTCAACAATTTCCAAATCATAAATAATTTCAAAATTATTGTTTTTTTCTTCGAAAGTATTCAGCCACAAACTTGCCAAACCATTGTTAGAAGTTGATTGTCCCAAACCAAGTTTCGCCATATATTGCTCTTTCGCAATAAAGTTTGTAAATGAATAAAAGTATGCTTTTTCTAAGGGGGAACTGTTTTTTATCGGATAGATAAATTTATCCAATTGCTCTTCCAAGATTTCTTTGAAACGAGGATTAACTTTTCGCTTGATGAAATTTGCAGGTTTAATTGAATAGAGAATCGATTCTATTTCTGTTAACGAATGATTTGCTAGACGATTTTCGTTGATGATAATTCGGTTTCGTAAATCAAAAATTCGTTGAACTCGAGCCAATGAAGGAAGATCAAAACGTAAATTTCCTTGGTAAACTTTTGAATAGAAAATAAACCCTTCTGTATTTTTAGTGACATCTTTAAATTCTAAATCATACAAAACACCAATAATTTGATAATATAAAAATAACTGTGTGGCATGATTTGGTTTGACACTTTTTCCGTCATCAGGAAAAGGAGCTCCACCGGATTTTAGTTCAATGATTTTATTTTTACCTTCAGGATTGATATCCAATAAATCAAGACGCCCTTGAATACCATATTGTTCACATAAAAAAGACGGTTCTAATAAAGCTCGATCCAAAGAAATATCATAAGTTGGAAAATCTTTGGTCAGCACTTTTTGAATTCGATCAAAATGACCTTTTGCTTCCTGGTAATAATCTTTCAAATCTTGCGGATTTGTCAAATCTTTACAAGCGGTATATTCTAAAGGATAATTTTTGAAATCATTTTTGAAGATTTCATTAAAATCCGTGTTTTCAATATTTTCAGTAGAAAAATGGTCAACAACAGCATTGGCAAAATTTCCTAAACGAATGTGTTTGCTGTTTGGTGCTTCTTCAAACTTTTTTTGCACATAATGTAATTCAGAAGTTCCATAATCTTGAAAACATTCCGCAATCGCAGAAATATCAACCAGATAATCGGGTTCAAGAATAATAAAGCGTGGATGATAAATTCCTTCCTCATCAATGGTCGAATTGACCAAATTTAATTGTGCACCAATCCAAAAATCTTCAACTGAAGTAAAATTCTCATTAACTCCATCTTCATCAATTTGAACCGTAATATACTCATCTGTCTCGTTTTCTTCGTGATCACAGATTAAACAATCGCGCTTAATTTCAATAATTTGGACACGTAGTTTTTTGATTCTGTTTCGTGTAAGAATTTTGTTGGTATAGAATTCTTTTTCAGGAAAGTAATAAATGATTTCTGCCGGAATCATGACTT
Source organism: Empedobacter brevis NBRC 14943 = ATCC 43319 (assembly GCF_000382425.1). Lineage (GTDB taxonomy): Bacteria > Bacteroidota > Bacteroidia > Flavobacteriales > Weeksellaceae > Empedobacter > Empedobacter brevis. Next base: position 522,060 of record NZ_KB908291.1, on the reverse strand, counting down.
CATAAATCGAAGAAATGAATTTTGCAACATATTTGTAATGGGTAAAAAATTCGTGATCCGAAGGTGCGTACTTTTCGCTTAAAATTCGCTGTGCAGTTTTACGAAACGAATGAATTTTAGTTGAAACCTGGTATTGATTACAAATGAAAGAGAGTTTCGAGAAAAAGTTAGAAAACTGTAAAGCTTCATTTTTTGTCAATTCAAAAGCAATATTCTCAACCAAACGTTTTAAATCTAAATATTTAGAATTGATTGGTTTATTCGCAAGTTGAATTTGTAAAATTTCGTTTAACAGTTGATTTCCGGTTTCTTCTCGGTTCATGGCGATTAGTTTTTACAAAATTAAGGCATATTCTTCATTTAATAAAGAACCTTAATCCCAGGTTTTCCACTCCTCACTTGTAAATAACCATTCCGGTGTTTTTATTTTTCCTTGTTCTACTTTATACCAAGGATTTAGTTTCTGATCTGTTGGATTATTTAAAATCTGGATTTCTTGTGCAGGCATATAGCTTTGTGCAAGAAGAACTATTTTTTCACCTTTTTCATTTTCTGCTAAATCAACAACCATTACTGCATGTCCATAAGGATTACCTTGTTGAAGAAGAATATCTCCAATTTTGATAGTGTGATAGTCAATACTCCTTAATTGATTTTTTAAAGAAGCCGTGTTGGCAGAACTAAAAACATATTCCAAATACTTCCAATAGTTTTCTTGAGAGAAGTCACCTTTTGCAAAAGCTGTAAAAGAACGCGGTTTACCATCAGATAAAAAATGGAACGAAATTTTATCATAACGTTTGTGCTGGTAGAGATAATCTGCTCTTAATCGCATGGGCAAATCTTTATTTCCAATGGGCAAGTCTATTACAGCATTATAAATGTTATTTACAGGTTTTTGTTTTCCATTGTAGTAGCTGACGAGAGTTCCGTAATATTTCAATTTTAAATGTTGGAGAAAATAGCCAAAATCTGATTCGGTATAATGCATTCTATGATAATTATTTGGAACTGAAAACCGATTCAAGATTAAAGTTTCTTTTTGATTGATATGGTTTTCTGTTGCTTCTTCGGACAGTGTGTTAAGCACAGAGTTTTCTATTTTCTCAGTAGAATCAGGTTCTACTTTTTTGCAGTTAAAAATCAGAAATAGGAGGAAAAGACAGGTGTAATTTCTCAACTTATTTTATTCTCAAAGATGAAACAATTACAACAAAACCATCAGGATCAAGAAAAGAAATTCCGTTTATATTCCAATACGGATTTTTAGCTTGTATTGGTTCAATCCGGTAAAATTCTAGATTTTTTATAACGGCCTCATATTCTTCTTGTGTTTCAGGATAGAATACAAGACAATCATCCTCATCAAATTGATGGTTGACGTCATCTGATGAGGTGGTAAATTCTAAATGCCAATCGGTATTTGCTTTTCCAATGAAAAGACCACCGTAACCATTATGATTTTTAAAATCGCCAAGAATGTCTAAGTTCAAAATCTTCGTATAAAAAGTTTCGATTTCTTTTATTCGATTTGTATGACGTGCACTTCTAAATTGCATAAAATTCACTATTCTTATTGATTGTAAATTACTATATTTTATTGAATTTTATTGAAAATATTTAATGATGCTCAAACAAAATCGCTATACAAAACTTTTCATCTGTTCACTATGTTTTTTTATTTTAGGAATATTTTCATTTGGATATGGATACAATTTAGACTACTATAAAAATGATAATGGAATATATTTCTTACTTACAGGAATATTTTTACTTATTGTAGGTTTTTCAGTGGGTATATTTAGTTTAGTAAAAGGATTTATAAAAATATATAAAAAATAATTATCCTTCTTTTATGATAGCGGTTTTACATGAAATATTGATTTAAATGAAAAAAATATTGTTCCTATTTATGCTGATTATGCTTGCTCCAATGATTTCTTTTGCACAGAAAAATGAAAGAATTATAACGGAAGAGATTAAAAATAAAATTAACCCAATAAAAACGAATTTTGAACGAATCAATTCCATTGATAAATGGACTAAAATTAAAACGATTGAAACAGATGATTCTGCAGAAGGCGGGTATGTCAATTACTATTATTTAAATGAAAAATTAGAAAAAGTTGTGGTGCAAAAGTTTGGAGAATCTGGTAAGTTTTTGGCTGAATATTACGTGTTGAATAGTACATTATCTTTCGTTTTTGAGAGGAATATAACATATAACGTACCGCTGTATTGGGGAGAATTTGATCATAAAAAATCAAAAATAAAAGAGAAGCGCTATTATTTTGAGAAGAAGCAATTGATACATTTTGTTGGTAAATCGATGAATTTGAATGAAGAAAGCAAGGGAGTGATAGATGATTTTGAAGCATTAATTAAAGCTGAGAAAAACACTGAAAATTAAATCAAAAAGAGGTACATTTAGTAAAAATAAAAATCATGAATATCGCAATTTTAGACGATTATCAGCATGCTGTACCTCAATTGAATTGTTTTGAATTATTGAAAGATTTCAATGTTAAAATATTAGATAAAACCTATCAAAATCCGAAAGATTTGGCAAAAGAAATACAAGATACCGAAATTTTAGTACTAATCAGAGAACGCACCAAAATTGATGATGAGTTATTGTCTCTTTTACCTAATTTGAAATTAATTAGTCAAACAGGAAAAATTTCCAATCATTTAGATTTAGCTGCTTGTACAAAGTATGGTGTTGCCGTAGCAGAAGGAATCGGTTCTCCAATTGCACCTGCTGAATTGACTTGGGCATTGATTATGAATGCAACGCGCAAGATTCCGCAAGCGATAGAAGCGATGAAAAAAGGAGAATGGCAAACAAATATTGGTTCTGCTATTCATGGAAAAACAATTGGGATTTGGGGGTATGGAAAAATAGGGCAGAAGATTGCACAATACGCAAAGGTGTTTGGAGCGGAGGTTCTGGTTTGGGGAAGTGAAAATTCCCGTCAAAAAGCAAAGGAAGATGGTTATCAAGCAGCTAATTCCCGTGAAGAATTTTTCTCAATAAGTGATGTTATTTCACTTCATATTCGATTGAATGAACAAACAAAAGGAAGTGTGAAATTTGAAGATTTAAAGTTAATGAAACGAGAGGCGGTTATTGTGAATACTTCTCGTGCTGAATTGATTGAAGAAAATGCTTTAAGTAAAGCTTTAAGTCAAAATACACCGACTTATGCTGCTTTAGATGTTTATGAAATCGAGCCTATTTATGATCAGACGAATGAATTTCTAAAAAACCCGAATGTCATTTGTACACCTCATCTGGGGTATGTGGAAGAAAATAGTTACGAATTGTATTTTTCAAAAGCTTTTGAAAATGCGATCAATTTTATTGCAGCTAATCCTACCAATATTGCGAATTCCGAAGTCTTAAAATAAGCTAATTTAAGAACAAAAAAATCCGCCAATTTTGACGGATTTTTTTGTTTTAATAAATTTCTTCTTTTTTAAAGAAAACGGTATCATTGTCTTTTCTGAATTTTAATTCCGAGTAATGAACGGTATAATTATCAATCATTCCATAGGTTTCGAGAATAAAATTAGTTTTGAAACGATAATTTCTATTCATTTTATTTCTAGCATTTGCTCCTAGCTCATCTTTTAGATTCAACAATTTTGGAGAAACCTCGAAACGCGAATCTGATTCTATTCGTTTGATAATTTTATTGATATCTACAGTATCCATTATCAAAACTGTTTCTTGTTTTAAATGTTTAATACCCGAAATTTCAGTCGAAACCATTTTTATTGGTCCTTTGTAACCAATTCCTGCCTGGTGTAAATCTGTTTTTAAATCTTCGCTCGAATACATTTGACTTCTATACCCATATTTGACCATGGGAATAAGAACGATAAAAAAGATAGCAGCAGAAATAATCATGGCAGCTTTATGATAGCCGGCCATTCTCAATCCATAATAAATAAACGGAACCAAAATAATTAAAACGATTCCGAATATGACGACAGCAATTAATCCTGATTCCATTAGCCGTTTATCATAATTAAAAATTCGTCTTCCGTAAGAATAGAGACAGTTCCTATTTCTTCTGCTTTTTTCAATTTACTACCCGCTTTATCACCCGCAACTAAGAAATTGAGATTTTTGGAAACTGCCGAAATATTTTTCCCACCATGGTCTTCCACCATTTTTTGCGCTTCATTACGGGTAAATTTTGTCAATGTTCCGGTAAACAGAAAGGTTTTCCCTTCTAAAGAATCCGAGATAGGTTTGGCTTCTTCACCAATTTCAAAGTTTAAACCATAATCACGTAAACGTTGAATGATGATTTGATGTTGTTCCTCCTTAAAATATTCTTTAATAGAAATGGCAATTTTTTCTCCAACATCTGTTACAGAAACCAATTCTTCCATTGTAGCATGCATCAAACGGTCGATGTGTTGAAAATGTTTCACCAATTTCTTTGCAACTGTTTCACCAACATGTCTAATTCCGATGGCATACAAGACTCTTTCGAAAGGTTGTTCTTTTGATTTTTCGACTGAATTAATGATATTTTGAGCGGACTTTTCAGCCATTCTTTCCAAAGGCAGAATATCTTCTTTTTGTAAAGTATAAAAATCTGCAATGTTATTCAACAAATTTGCTTTGTGTAATAAGACAGCAGTTTCCCCACCAATACTTTCAATATCCATTGCTTTTCTAGAAACAAAGTGTTCTAATCTTCCAATAATCTGAGGTTCACAACCATTTTCATTTGGACAATAATGCTGTGCCTCTCCTTCTTTTCGAATTAAGGCTGTTCCACATGAAGGACAATTTTTAATAAATTCAATTTCGGCTGTTTCGGGTTGGCGAACATCTGTATTAACACCTACGATCTTCGGAATAATTTCTCCTCCTTTTTCTACATAAACGATATCGCCAATTCGAATATCTAATTTTTTGATGATATCTTCATTGTGAACAGATGCACGTTTCACAATTGTTCCGGCTAATGAAACCGGAGCAAGATTCGCAACGGGTGTAATTGCTCCTGTACGTCCAACTTGATAATCGATACTCAACAATTCTGTTTCAGCAGCTTCAGCTTTAAATTTATACGCCATTGCCCAACGAGGAGATTTTGCAGTATATCCCAATTCATCTTGTTGCGAAAATGAATTCACTTTGATGACAATTCCGTCCGTTTCATAAGGCAAGTTTTTACGTTCATTATCCCAATAATCTACAAAGGCTAAAACTTCTTCTAAAGAAGTACATAATTTTGAAGTGTGCGGAATTTTGAAACCTAGCTCATCCGCAGCTTGTAACATTTCCCATTGTGTTGTATAAGGTAAATTATTTCCAATAAAATAATAAGGAAAACATTGTAAACCACGTTTTGCCACTTCGGTATTGTCTTGTAATTTTAGAGAGCCCGAAGCTGTATTTCGAGGGTTTGCATACAATTCTAAACCATTATTGGCGCGTTCTTTATTAATAGAAGCAAATGTATTCAACGGAATTGTAATTTCGCCGCGCATGTAAAATCGTTCAGGATAATTTCCTTTTAATTTTAATGGAATAGATTGAATGGTTCTGATATTATTTGTAATCTCGTCTCCCTGAGTGCCATCTCCGCGTGTAACGGCTTGGGTCAGCTGCCCATTTTCATAAAGAATAGAGATTGAAGCGCCGTCGTATTTTAGTTCGCAAACAAATTCTACTTTTTCACCTAATGCTTTTTCGATGCGTTTTTCCCACTCTTGTAAATCTTCGACAGAATATGAGTTGTCCAGTGAATACATTCTAAATTCGTGCACAATTGTTGGGAAGTTTTTAGTAACCATTCCTCCAACACGTTGAGTAGGAGAATTTACATCGAAGAAAATAGGATTTTCGTCTTCCAGACGTTTCAATTCTTTCAATTTCAAATCAAATTCGAAATCAGAAATTGTCGGATTATCTAAAACGTAATAATTGTAATTATGTTGGGTAAGCTCTTCTCTTAAAGCTAAAATCTTATCTTGAATTTCCATTGTTTAAAATCTTATAAAAAAGACGGCAGGTCATAATTAAATTTGTTTCAACACCTCATCAAATCAAAGATGAAAAACTGAACTAAATTTAGTTTGACCATGTTGATACTATAAGAATAGTAATGAGCAAAGATAAAGACTTGAATTTATTCGAACAATTTTTAAAATAAATAGGATTGATTTATATTTAGGAATATTTATTGCAAGGTTTATTGAAAAAAGAATCAACTATGAATAATTTATTGGAAGTTTTAGATACAAAATCAAAAGGATTTGAAAATACAGTTTCTATTGTTACAACAGGTGCCGCTGCGGGAATTGCGATTTCAAAAGCGATTAATAAAAACGAAAAGGTTGGAGCTGTTGTCGGAATTGGAGTGGGGTTGTTGGTTTATGCGATGTTTAGTCCTGAGAACAAATTGAAAAAAGAGAATAAAAAGCTTGAGAAACAAATTGAACAAATTGAAGCTAAATTTGAAAAATAAGTTGTTTTTATGCCTAAGTATTCTAGCTTTTTTGATGAGTTTACTATTGCCTGTACATATAGTAGAAGGGGATAATTATAAAATTTTTGAACTTTATGGTTATGTATATGCATATGTGGGTTGGATGACATTTCCATATTTAGATTTCTTTTGTTGGTTGGGAAATTTCACATTGCTATTTGCTTGGATTTTTTACCGAAAAAAAATAAGTTTTTATTTCAGTATATTAACTGCAATTTTAATGTCTTTGTATGGACTAAATCATCTAACAAGATTGAATATTTTAGGAGTCCATGAATATAATCTACCTCTTTTTGGATATTGGATTTGGTTACTTTCACCAATTTTTATGATTATTCATCATTTCAAACAAAATAGATTAAAAAGTCAAGCTATATAAGGTTTGACTTTTTTTGTTTTATGAATATGATAATTTTTTCTCGGGCACTATTAGATACAATTTAATAACCTGTCTATCTATTTTTTATTTATGCAATATTGATATTGTTTTTTGAGTATTTTTGATAAATAAACTGATAAGAATGTCTTTATTTGAACATATTTTACTCGATTTTCAATCAATATTATGAATGTGATAATTTTGTTTCGAAAATAGTTAGACGATTCATAATTTTTTCTAAAATAATATATTGAATTAATACGTAAATAGCAAGACAAATAAGTGGAGAATAGTTTTGTTGTGAATTTAAGAATGAATACATTTGCTAGAATTAATTCTCTATAACAACTATAGGGATTGTGTATTATAAAAATGAATCATCTTAAACATATATTAGATCAAGTTTTAGAGCAACCGAGTTTAGAAGAAAAATTAAAATTCTTGAATAATTATGTTCAGGTTAAACTTGTTTTTTCAACGAGTTTTGGATTTGAAGATCAAGTTATTTCTCATGCTATTTTAAGTCAAAAATTGAAAAATATTGAAGTTTTTACTTTAGACACAGGACGTGTTTTTCAAGAAACGTATAATACTTGGAACAAAACAGAATTGAAGTACCAATCGAAGATAAAACCTTATTATCCGCCAACAGAAGAGTTAGAATCTTTTGTAGCTGAAAATGGGATTAATCCTTTTTATGATTCTGTAGAATTGAGAAAACAATGTTGTTATATCAGAAAAGTTATTCCCCTTAATCGAGCTTTAAAAGAAGCTTCTGTTTGGATTACAGGTTTGCGTGCTGAGCAATCGAATAATCGTCATGATATGCATGAAATAGAATTTGATGAAGAAAGGCAATTATTTAAATTCAATCCATTAATTGATTTTACAACAGAAGATTGTTTTAATTATTTAAAAGAAAATGGTGTTCCGTACAATTCATTACATGAGCAAGGTTTTATAAGCATTGGTTGTGCACCTTGTACACGTGCTATAAGAGAAGGAGAAGATTTCCGTGCCGGACGTTGGTGGTGGGAAGACAATAGTAAAAAAGAATGTGGCCTGCACACAAAGTAGGTTTCATGTGTTAATTTAATTTCAAGAACTCAATCTGAATTTTTAGATTGAGTTTTTTGTTTATTTTTACTTGACAAGTTTACATATGGAAATAAAGCAGATTTTAAACCAAATTTCCTTCCTTTCTTTTTCTTCTATGCAGCAAATGATTGATAAAATAGAATTAATTGAGTTAGTAAAAGGTACTGCTGTTCTGAGTACAGATAAAGTCGAGAAGAAGATTTATTTTATCAAGAAAGGAATGGTTCGAGCCTATACAGTTGATGACGGAAAAGAAATTACGTTTTGGTTTGGAAAAGAAGGTGATTTGATTGTATCGATGAGAAGTTACGTTGAAAATAAAACAGGTTATGAAACAATTGAACTGATGGAGGATTGTGAATTGTATGAGATTAAAATGTCTGATTTACATGAATTATATTCAACTAATTTAGAAATTGCAAACTGGGGAAGGAAATTAGCTGAAATCGAACTGATAAAAACAGAAGAGCGTTTTATTTCGAGACAATTGGGAACCGCTATTGACAGGTATAAGAAATTGTTGAATGAAGACCCTGGTTTGATTAACCGGGTACAATTAAGTTACATCGCTTCTTATTTAGGAATTTCTCAAGTTACATTGAGTAGAATTCGCGCCGAAATATAAATGAATAATTTTTTAACATTTGTAAAAAAATAGTTTTTTTTTCTACTTCATCTTTGTAAAAAATATAACAAAAATGAATTGGATTTTATTGATTTTAGGCGGTTTATTCGAAGTTGGATTTACCTCTTCATTAGGAAAAGCCAAAGAAACTACAGGAACAGAAATGTATATGTGGTATGGAACTTTCGCTGTTTGCCTGGTTGTAAGTATGGTGTTATTAATTAAGGCGACACAAACTTTACCATTGGGAACAGCATATGCAATTTGGACAGGAATTGGCGCAGTTGGAACAGTATTAATCGGAATATTTGTTTTCAAAGAACCAGCTAACTTTTGGAGAGTATTTTTTATTTTTACGTTGATAAGTTCAATTGTGGGATTAAAATTTGTTTCAAATTAAATATAGCCTACTGTCTATAAAAGTTGATATGACAAAATGTCTTAATAATTGAAGTGTTTTTCAATAATGTGATGTGGTACTATTTTTGACATAATACAACTAAAATATAGTATGAACAATAACAGAGATTACACATTCGAAGAAATTCCAGATAGCTCTCATAATGAGCAGGATTTTTATGCAAAATTTAGAGAAAGATTGGATGATGTTCAAAAGTTTCCTGCAGATTATTTATTCAAGTTCATTTATCCTTCAAGTGAAGAGACAATGAAAAAGATTAAAGAGGTATTTGCTGATACAAATGCTGAGTATGAATACAAAGCATCAAAAAATAGAAAATACACTTCGATTTCTATAAAATTATACGTAATAGATGCGGATACCGTAATCAACTATTATAAAGAAGTATCCAAGATAGAAGGAGTTATTATGTTATAAAAAGGTTGCTACAGCAACCTTTTTTTATTTGAAAAAAGTAGGTATATTTTATACTTTCTATTTAAGAAGTTACCTAATAATCGGATATTTATTAAATAAGACCAATTTCCTTTTTCTTATTTTTGAGGAGTAACATTAATGCCAAATAAAATAATGGTGTATTTGTTACAATCAAAAAAAGTTTCTATCTTTGGTATAACCACAGAAAAGAAATGCAAGCAATTAAAGAAAATATAAAACCTTTATTTGTTGGAATGAATAAGCAAACTTCTGCTTTACTTTCCAAAATTGTATTTGCTCAATATTCACATTAGAATATTGTAGACTCCTTGTTGACGAATTTCGTCATCTACCTTTTCATCAAAACAACAAACAAAATACGATATGCCACTTTATCATCATTTGGGAGAATTCCCACAAAAGCGACATACGGTATTCCGAAAACCAAATGGAGAATTATATGCAGAAGAGCTGGTTTCTACGCATGGATTTTCGAGTACGTATTCTAATGTTTATCATTGTTATCCACCAACTTTGGTAAAAGAAATTAATGAACCTTATTCGGTTGAACCTAAAATAGCTCGCGCAAAGCATTTGAAGCACACGTCTTTAAAAGGGTTTAAAGTAAAACCAACAAAAGATTATTTAGAATCACGTGTTCCTGTTTTAGTGAATAATGATTTGCACATCTCGTTGGCTGCTCCTCAACAGTCGATGACCGATTATTTTTACAAAAATTCTCAAGCGGATGAAGTGATTTTTATTCATGAAGGTTCTGGGGTTTTGAAAACAGGTTATGGACAAATCGAGTTTGAATATGGAGATTATTTAGTCATTCCACGTGGAATAATTTATCAACTTCATTTCAATGACGAGAATAATCGTTTGTTCATCACAGAGTCATTTAGTCCGGTAGAAACACCTCGTCGTTACCGTAATCATTTTGGTCAATTAATGGAACATTCTCCATTTTGTGAACGAGATATAAAGCGTCCGCAAAATCTTGAAACCCATGATGAACATGGAGATTTTAAGATTATGATTAAAAAAGAAGGCTTAATATATCCCTATGTCTACGGGACTCATCCTTTCGATTTTGTTGGATGGGATGGTTATCATTATCCTTGGGCCTTTTCAATTCATAATTTCGAGCCGATAACAGGGCGTATTCATCAACCACCACCGGTTCATCAGACATTTGAAGGTGCAGGATTTGTTATTTGTAGTTTCGTTCCTCGTTTGTTCGACTATCATCCAAATGCTATTCCGGCTCCTTATAATCATAGTAATGTAGATTCTGACGAAATTTTATATTATGTCGATGGCGATTTTATGTCAAGAAAATCAGTTGAAAAAGGTCAAATTACATTACATCCGGCGGGTATTCCGCATGGTCCGCATCCGGGAACGGTAGAAAAGTCGATTGGAGCAAAAGAAACACATGAGTTGGCTGTGATGATTGATCCTTTCAGACCTTTAATGTTAACAGAACAAGCTTTAGAAATAGAAGATCCGGATTATTATAAATCTTGGCTTTATTAATGATCATCGTCAGATGATCAAACTAGATGACAGGGATAAAAAATAAATTTCGAATATCAAATCGAAATAATGATACATAAAAATAAACACAAGAAAATGAGTACACAAACATTTGCAGAGAAAATAGCTTTAGCGCAAGACTTTCTTCCAATTAATGGAACAGATTATATCGAGTTTTATGTAGGAAATGCAAAACAATCTGCACATTATTACAAAACAGCATTCGGTTTTCAAGAAGTTGCCTATGCAGGTCCAGAAACCGGAGTAAGAGATAGAGCATCTTATGTTTTACAACAAGGTAAAATTCGTTTAGTTTTAACATCAGGGTTAAAATCAGATTCACCAATATGTCAGCATGCGATGAAGCATGGAGACGGAGTGAAGATTTTGGCGCTTTGGGTTGATGATGCGTACGATGCTTTTGAGCAAACAACAAAACGTGGTGGAAAACCTTATATGGAGCCAACTACAATTACAGATGAATTTGGAGAAGTAAAAATGTCTGGAATTTATACGTATGGAGAAACAATTCATATGTTTATTGAACGTAAAAATTACAATGGACCTTTTATGCCGGGGTATGTGAAATCAGAATCAGCTTATCAACCTACTGATTGTGGTTTGTTATATGTTGATCATTGTGTAGGAAATGTTGGTTGGAATCGTATGAATGATTGCGTACAATGGTACCAGGATGTGATGGGGTTTGTAAATATTTTGTCCTTTGATGATAAACAAATCAATACAGAATATTCAGCATTAATGTCAAAAGTAATGAGTAATGGAAATGGTTATTCGAAATTTCCAATTAATGAACCTGCAGAAGGAAAGAAAAAATCGCAAGTAGAAGAATACTTAGATTTTTATGAAGGAGAAGGGGTTCAGCATATTGCAGTGGCCACAAAAGATATTGTTAAAACTGTTACTGAGCTTAAATCTCGTGGAGTCGAATTTTTATCTGCACCGCCGGAAGCTTATTATGACATGATTCCGGAGCGTGTAGGAGAAATTGATGAAGATATTAAAAAGCTGCAAAGTCTTGGTATTTTAGTGGATTGTGATGAAGAAGGTTATTTATTGCAAATCTTTACAAAACCTGTTGAAGACAGACCAACATTATTTTACGAAATTATTGAACGTCACGGAGCTCAATCGTTTGGAGCAGGAAACTTCAAAGCTTTATTCGAAGCTTTGGAAAGAGAACAAGAACGTAGAGGGAATTTATAATTTTTTTGAACTTTTCTTAATAAATTGACAATAACTAAATCATATTTAAAGCCGAATAAATAAAGTATTTCTTCGGCTTTTTCTTAATCAAATCTTAAGTTTGGAATAATGAGGTTTCAAATACATTTGTTTAACAAAATGTATAATGAAATGAACCAAACAAAATCGAAAATGACATTAATTAATTGTGTCCTACTTACCATTTTTTCGATGACAGTAAATACACAAGATACAATTCAAAAAGCAGAAGTTGATCCTATTCCACAACAAACATTCAATTCAGAAGATAAAGTTTATCATTTTAATGCAAAAAAACTGATTGTTCCTGCGAGTTTAATTACTTACGGAAGTCTTAGTTTAGCAATTCCTGCTTTAGATAATTTGAATAAATCAACTCAAAACGAACTATTAGAAGACAATACAAAAGGAAATCGATTTGATAATTATACACAATACTTACCTGCAGTTGCAGTTTATGGATTGAATCTAGCTGGTATTCAAGGAAAACATAATTTTAAAGATCGAACAATTATTTTCGCCACTTCACAAATTATCAATACAGGTTTGGTTATGGGATTGAAACATACGGTGAATGAAGAAAGACCGGATGGAACGAATCATCTTTCTTTTCCTTCCGGACATACAGCAAATGCTTTTTCTACAGCACAATTTATGTTTCGTGAATATCAGGATACTAATATCTGGTTGAGTTTGGCAGGATATCCTTTAGCAGCTTTTACAGGTGTTTATCGTGTCATAAATAATCGCCATTGGGTAGGAGATGTAGTTGCAGGAGCAGGAATTGGGATTTTGTCTACAGAGTTAGCTTACTGGTTGTTTCCAACAATTAACAATTGGTTTTCTCCTAAAAATAAAGAATCTAAGGTATCAACTATAATTTTTCCTGCATTTCAAAATAATCAGGCAGGAATTGGTTTAGTGATGAGGTTTTAGAGTATAAATCGATTGAAATTTAAATGTACCATATACACTATAAAAAGGGGAAAGTTTCAATTAAATTTAACTAACATTCATTAGTTTTTATAAAAAATCATTATCTTCAACGCATAAAACTGCAAAAAAATAAAATGAAGAATATAGAACTAACGATCCCGAAACTGGGAGAGAGTGTAGAGTCTGTACAGCTTGTTCGTTTCACAAAGAATATTGGTGATTTCATTCAAGAGGATGAGGTAATAGCCGAAGTTTCTACGGATAAAGTAGATTCTGATGTGCCTTCAACAAAAGCTGGGAAAATTATAGAGTTTAGATTTAATGAAGGAGATGAGATTAAAATAGGGGAAGTTTTTGCAATTATTGAAACTTCAGAAGACCAGAATCAATCATTACAAAAAAACGAAAGAATAGAAGAGAAAACGATTGAAACTATTTCCACTTCGCAAACCATACATTCAAATGATACGAATCAATTTTTATCGCCTTTGGTAAAAAGTATTATTCAGAAAGAGAATCTTCAAACAAATGATGTTTTGCAAATAAAAGGCTCTGGGCGTGATGGAAGAATTTCAAAAAATGATGTTTTGAATTATATTCAAAATAAACCTTTTAAAGCTAATAATTCAAGTGATACTTTAAGTGAAAACAATGTGATTTTAAGTTCTTCTTTTGGTGCTAAAGATGAAATTATTGAGATGGATAAAATGCGTCAGATGATTTCGAAGCACATGAAGAAAAGTAAACAAACTTCACCTCATGTGACAGCTTATGTAGAACCTGATGTGACAAATTTTGTAAAATGGCGCGAAGAAAATAAAGTTGCTTTTGAAGCAAAGTACAAACAGAAATTAACGTTTACACCTTTGATTGTAGACTGTGTTGTTCGTGCAATCAAAGATTTTCCGATGATGAATGTTTCAGTAGACGAAACAGAAACAAAAATTATAAAACACAACGAAATCAATATTGGAATTGCAACAGCTTTACCTAACAATAATTTGATTGTTCCTGTGATCCATCAAGCAAATGAATTGAATTTGGAAGGATTAGCGAAAAATGTTAATTCAATTGTAGACAAAGCTCGTAGAAATAAGCTTTTACCTGACGATGTGAAAGGAGGAACATTTACAATAAGTAATGTTGGAACTTTTGGAAACCTGATGGGAACACCAATTATCAATCAGCCTGAAGTTGCAATTCTTGCGACTGGTGTAATCAAGAAAAAACCGGCTGTTTTAGAGACTGAATTTGGAGATATTATTGTTGCAAGACAATTTATGTATTTATCGCTTTCGTTTGATCATCGCGTGATAGATGGGTCGTTGGGAGGAGTATTCTTGAAACGAATTTCAGATTATATGGAGAATTGGGATGTTAATACACAAATTTAATCAGAATGGAAACTATTATATCAACTACAACTTTACTTAAACAAGCATATAAATTACTGGTTACAGCAAAGGCTTTGACCGAATTATACGAAGAAAACAAAGCGATAACAAACAAATATGTTCACGCAACTTCACGCGGACATGAAGCAATCCAAATAGCGACAGGTTTACAATTATTGCCTCAGGATTATTTGAGTGCTTATTATCGGGATGATGCCATGTTATTATCAATTGGTGTGACGCCTTATGAATTGATGTTACAATTATTAGCGAAACGCGATGATATTTTTTCAGGAGGAAGAACCTATTATTCTCATCCGAGTTTACGTCGTGAAAATATGCCTAAAATTCCACATCAAAGTAGTGCAACAGGAATGCAGGCTATTCCGACAACAGGAATTGCGATGGGAATGCAGTACAAAGAATTAGAGGGATTGTGTCAAGAAGAAATTAAACCAATAGCGGTTTGTTCTTTGGGAGATGCGTCTTGTACAGAAGGAGAAGTGGCAGAAGCTTTTCAGATGGCAGCTTTGAAACAATTGCCAATTTTATATCTGGTTCAAGATAATGAATGGGATATTTCTGCTTCGGCTGATGAAATACGTGCACAGGATATTGCACATTATGCTAAAGGTTTCAATGGTTTAGAGGTATTTCAGGTAGATGGTACAGACTTCTTAGCTTCTTATGAAACAATTCAGCAAGCAATAGAAATTATTAGAACAGAGCGTCGCCCAATTTTAGTGCATGCCAAAGTTCCTTTATTAAACCATCATACATCTGGAGTTCGTAAAGAATGGTACCGTGATGATTTGGAAGAGGCGCAAACAAGAGATCCTTACGATAAATTAAAACTTACATTGTTACATGAAGGATTCAATGAAAATGAGTTGATCGAAATTGAAAATAATATAAAAGAACAAGTTCAGACTGAATATCAAGAAGCGTTAAAAGCTGAAGACCCTCGACCGGAAGATTTGTATACGCATGTTTTTGCTCCAACACCAATTACAGAGGAAAGAGGTAATCGCTCGCCGGAAGGTAAAGAAAAAACGGTAATGGTAGATTCAGCGCTTTTCGCTATTCGCGAACTGATGGCAGAACATCCGGAAGCTTTATTGTATGGGCAAGATGTTGGATTGCGTTTAGGAGGCGTTTTTAGAGAAGCAGCAACTTTAGCCAAACAGTATGGAAAAAACCGTGTATTCAATACACCAATTCAAGAAGCTTTTATCATTGGTTCTACGGTTGGGATGTCAGCTGTTGGTTTAAAGCCTATTGTTGAGGTACAGTTTGCTGATTATATTTGGCCTGGTCTTAACCAGCTTTTTACTGAAGTTGCACGTTCCAATTATTTATCAAATGGTAAATGGCCGGTTTCAATGATTTTGCGTGTGCCAATTGGTGCGTATGGAAGCGGAGGTCCTTATCATTCGAGTTCGGTAGAAAGTGTTTTAACTAATATCAAAGGTATTAAAATTGCTTATCCATCTACAGGAGCAGATTTGAAAGGGTTGATGAAAGCGGCTTATTATGATCCCAATCCAGTGGTCATGTTAGAACACAAAGGGTTGTATTGGAGTAAAATAAAAGGAACAGAAGAAGCGGCAACAGTAGAGCCGGATGAAGATTATGTATTACCTTTTGGGAAAGCACGTGAAGTTTTAATGACTGAATCCTCTCAAAGTCATAATACTGTAACGATAATTACCTATGGCATGGGTGTTTATTGGGCCAAACAAGCAGCAAAAGACTTTCCGAATCAAGTCGAAATTATTGATTTGAGAACATTGGTGCCATTAGATGAAGAAACTATTTTTAATAGTGTAAAAAAACACAATCGATGTATTGTATTGACTGAAGAAGCAAAGCAAAACTCTTTTGCACAAAGTGTTGCAGGTTTAATTAATGAAGAGTGTTTTGAATTTTTAGATGCTCCGGTTCGTGTATTGGGTGCACAAGATATGCCGGCAATACCATTAAATTCAATTTTAGAAACAGAAATGTTACCTAATCCAAAAAAGTTAAGCACTTTGATTAATAGTATTTTAAGTTATTAAATGTTATGTTGTTATAAACAATTGTACTTTTTACACTAAAAAAACTAACAAACGTTAGTTTTTTTAGTTTTTTTGATTAAATTTGTTAGTATCAAAAATCAAAATCTGCAAAAATTATGATATTTAATCCTGATATAGAACAAATGCCAATTGAAAAATTGCGTGTTCTTCAGAATGAGAGACTTCAAAAGATGTTAAAAAAAGTGTACGAAAAAGTACCTTTTTATAAAGAAGCTTTTGATAAAGCTGGTGTAAAACTAGAAGATATTAAAGGTGTTGAAGATTTACACAAACTACCCTTTACGAAGAAAAACCATTTAAGAGAAAATTATCCTTTTGGATTATTTGCTGAACCTAAGACGAATGTTATACGATTACATTGTTCAAGCGGAACAACAGGAAAACCAACTGTAGTAGGGTACACGAATAATGATATCGAGTTGTTCTCGGAAGTGGTTGCCAGGTCTTTAGCCGCATCAGGATGTAAGCCGGGAATGACATTACAAAATGCCTATGGCTATGGTTTATTTACGGGAGGTTTGGGACTGCATTATGGTGCTGAAAAATTAGGGATGACTGTGGTTCCTATTTCCGGAGGTAATACAGAAAAACAGATTATGTTACTAAAAGATTTTCAGGCCGATGCAATTTGTGCAACGCCTTCGTATGCTTTGACAGTTGCTGAAGAAATTAAAAAAAGAGGCGAATCCTTAGAAAATTTTAATCTGAAGTTTGCTATTTTAGGTTCTGAACCATGGTCAGAAGCCCTTCGTCAAGAAGTAGAAGGTAGTTTACATATCAAAGCATCTAACATTTACGGGTTAAGTGAGATTATAGGTCCTGGAGTCTCAAATGAAGATTATGAAGAACAAGGAACGGGTTCTTATATTTGGGAAGATCATTTTTTTCCTGAAATCGTTGATGAGAAAACAGGTGAACCTGTTCCATATGGTCAACCGGGAGTGTTGGTGATTACAACTCTTACAAAAGAAGCACTACCTTTGGTACGTTATTGGACAGGGGATATTACAACATTGACATATGAACATTCTAAGAAAAGAACCCATATTAAAATGGGACCAATTATTGGTCGCGCAGATGATATGATGATAATTCGTGGAGTTAATTTCTTTCACACTCAAATCGCTGATTTTATTCCTGATTTTCCACAATTATCTCCAAATTATCAAGTGGTTTTAACGAAACCAAAAAATATGGATGTTGTAGAAGTTGGATTTGAAGTAAATCCTGACTATTTTGCAACAAATGGTTTAGCTTGCGAAAATTTGAACGAAGAATCTAATGCTGAATGTTACAAATTAATCTCGAATATTCATAAAAAAATAAGAGATAATATCGGATTAGGAATGAATGTCAAATTATTTCAAGCGAATGAACTTCCAAAAAGTGAAGGAGGAAAATTAAACCGCATTATCGATAATAGACATTTATAAATACATATGCCTAAACAAAGTAAAAGAGAACTGATTATTCAAGAAGCTGCATTAATCTTCAAACAAAAAGGTTATTCAGCAACATCGATGCGAGAATTAGCAGAGAAAGTAGGGATGGAAGCGGCAAGTTTGTACAATCACATCCGTTCGAAAGATGAAATCTTGGAAGAAATTTGTTTTAAAGTTGCCAATCAATATGTGTCGCACATTAGTTCGATTGAAGATACAAGCGAATCAAATGTTCAAAAGCTAAGAGATCTCATTCAACTTCATGTTAGAATGATTATTGACGAACCAAATGAAGTTTCTGTTGCGAATAACGATTGGAAAAATTTATCGGAAACCAAAAAAGAATTGTACAAAACAATACGAAAAGGTTATGAAAAACGAATCGCAAATTTAATCAAAGCAGGAATTGCATCAGGAGAATTTAAAAATCTTAATGTATCAGTCGCTCTATTTACTTTATTATCATCATTGCGTTGGATAGAGTTATGGTACAAACCAGGGCGGGACATCACGCCAGAACAATTAGAAAACGATTTGATGACATTATTAATTAACGGATTTCAAAAATAATATGGCAATAAATTTTCATAAACTACGCGTTAAAAAAGTAAAAAAGGAAACACCAACTTGTGTTTCGGTTACTTTTGAAGTGCCGGAAGATTTAAATCAAGAATTTAAATATAAACATGGGCAATATTTAACGTTCAAGAATCTTTATAATAATGAAGAAATCAGACGTTCATATTCAATTTGCTCTAGTCCATTGGACAATGAATTGAGAGTTGCTGTAAAGAAAATTGAAGATGGTATTTTTTCAACTTTTATGAACGAGCACGTCAAAGTTGGCGATGTTCTTGATGTGATGATACCACAAGGAAATTTCTTTACAGAATTACACGAGGATAATAAAAAATTATATGTCGGAATTGTTGCAGGATCTGGAATTACACCAGTACTTTCAATCATCAAAACAGTTCTAAGAACAGAACCTAATAGCCAATTTGTGCTATTGTACGGAAACAGAAACAAAGGGTCTATCATTTTTAAAGAAGAAATTGAAGCATTAAAAAATAAATACATGGAACGCATGAGCGTTTACAATATTTTAAGCCGTGAAACGGCTGATGCGGAAATTCTGAGTGGGCGAATTGATAAAGAAAAGATAGAATATTTCTTACAACATATTATCAATCCCAAAGATGTAAGCGAAGTCTTCCTTTGTGGTCCTGAAGAAATGATTTTAAGTGGGCGCGATGCATTTGTAGAAGCTGGTGTAGATGCTAAACATTTGCATTTTGAATTATTTTATAGTGCCTCTGCGGAAGCTAAAAAGATTGAGCGTCAAAAAGCGGTAAAACAGTCAGACGATACCATGAGTAAAGTAACCATCAAATTAGATGCGACAGCTTTACAAATAGATTTGGGGTACAATGGCGATACAATCTTAGATGCGGCTTTACAAAATGGTGCCGATTTACCTTACGCTTGTAAAGGAGGTGTTTGTGCCACTTGTAAATGTAAAGTAGAGAAGGGTGAGGTAGAAATGGACATCAACTACTCACTTGAGCCAGATGAATTAGAAAGAGGTTTTGTATTAGCTTGTCAAGCTCATCCTCGTTCTGCTGAAGTCGTGGTAGATTTTGATGCCAAATAATCAACTTTAAAAACATTTAAAAATGAGTGCAAAAGAAATTGATTTTCAAGAAATCTTTGACAATAAGATTGAAAATGAAGTTCGTATCGAACCAAAAGATTGGATGCCAGATGCATACCGCAAAACATTAATTAGACAAATCTCTCAACATGCTCATTCAGAAATTGTTGGAATGTTACCGGAAGCAAACTGGATTACGAGAGCTCCTTCGTTAAACAGAAAGAAAATTTTGTTAGCGAAAGTACAAGATGAGGCTGGACATGGGCTATATTTATATTGTGCAGCAGAAACACTTGGCACAACCCGTATTCAAACATTAAATGATTTACATTCAGGTAAAGCGAAATATTCGTCAATTTTCAATTATCCAACACTTACGTGGGCAGATATAGGAATGATTGGTTGGCTGGTTGACGGAGCAGCAATTCTAAACCAAGTCCCGTTATGTAGAACTTCTTACGGTCCCTATGCTCGTGCAATGGTGCGAGTATGTAAGGAAGAATCTTTCCATCAAAGACAAGGTTACGAAGCATTAGTTGTGTTATCAAAAGGAACACTGGAACAAAAAGCAATGTTGCAAGATGCAATGAATCGTTGGTGGTGGCCTACATTAATGATGTTTGGACCAAAAGATGAAGAATCTTCTAATTCAGAATTGTCAATGAAATGGAGAATTAAACGTTTCTCGAATGATGAATTACGTCAACGTTTTGTCGATATTTCTGTTCCACAGGCAGAATATTTGGGGTTAACGATTCCAGATCCGGATCTTAGATTTAATGAAGAAACCGGGCATTACGAGTTCGGAGAAATCGATTGGGAAGAATTTTGGAATGTGGTAAAAGGGAATGGAAAGTGTAACAAACAACGTTTAGATGCACGCCGAAATGCTCATAATGAAGGAGCTTGGGTGCGTGATGCCGCTACTGCTTACCACGAAAAAAGAAAACAAAGAGAATTAGAACAAGAACAACGCAAAAACGCATAAAAAGATGGAAAATAGAGATTGGCCTTTATGGGAAGTATTTATTAGAAGTAAACAAGGATTAGATCACAAACACGTAGGTAGTTTACACGCAGCAGACGCAACAATGGCGTTAGAAAATGCACGAGATGTTTACACACGTCGTTTGGAAGGTGTAAGTATTTGGGTTGTCGAATCGGTTAATATCCATGCATCGAATCCTGATGAAGCAGAACAATTTTTCGATCCGGCTGAGGATAAAGTTTACCGTCACCCAACTTTTTATGATGTTCCGGAAGAAATCAAAAACATGTAATTTATGACAAGTACAGTTTATCAAAACAATCAAAATTACATTGATTTTATTTTACATTTAGCAGATACGAATCTTATTTTGGCTCAGCGGCTTTGCGAATGGTGTGGTCACGGACCTATTTTGGAACAAGATATTGCAATGTCTAATATGGCATTGGATTTATTAGGACAAACATCAAACTATTACAATTATGCAGCAGAAATGATTGGGAATGGAGCTACAGAAGATACATTAGCGATGTTACGTGAAGAACGTGATTATAAAAACTTATTGTTAGTCGAATTACCAAACGGACATTTCGGAAACACAGTTGCACGTCAATTTTTTTATGATAGCTACCATGTGTTGTTATTAGAGCAATTCTTGAAAGTAAAAGATCTTAAATTACAATCTATCGCTGAGAAATCGTTGAAAGAAGTGAAGTATCATTTAAAATGGTCATCGGAATGGATGATTCGTTTGGGAGATGGAACACAAGAATCTCACGATAAAATTCAACAAGCTGTTAATGATATTTTACCTTATGTAAAAGAAGCATTCATTTTATCTGATTATCAAAAAGCTTTAATAAAAGAAGGATTGATTGATAATCCGGAAGATTTTAAAGCTGTTTGGTTAGCAAAAGTAAATGAAATTTTAACTGAAGCGACAATTGTTGCCGATGTAGAAAATGCGTTTGTTCAAAAAGGAGGTAAAGAAGGTGTTCATACTGAACATTTAGGATTTATCTTAACAGATTTGCAATATTTACAACGAACTTATCCAAATTCGCAATGGTAACAGAAAAAGAAATTTGGCAATGGTTGGAGGAAGTTCCAGATCCTGAAATACCGGTTATCAGTGTTTTAGATTTGGGAGTAGTGCGTAAAGTAGAAATTACAAAAGATGGAAAAGTCAATGTAACAATTACGCCAACATACTCAGGATGTCCTGCAATGAGTGCAATTTCTATTTCTATCCGATTAAAGTTAATCGAAAAAGGATTAAAAAATATCAATGTCATCAATCAGTTAAGTCCATCTTGGACGACTGATTGGATGACAGAAGAAGGAAAACAAAAAATGAAAGCGTATGGAATTGCGCCGCCAACAAAAAATCCTTCGAGCGATGAGCTCTTTTCTGATGAGCAAAATATCGAATGTCCGCAATGTGGATCCCACGATACGCGTCTTATCAGCCAATTTGGTTCTACGGCCTGCAAAGCTATGTATCAATGTAATAGTTGTCACGAACCATTTGATTATTTCAAATGTCATCACTAAAAAATTATGGAAAATTCAACATCAATCCTATACACACAAGAGGGAGGAATTGCTACGATTACGTTGAATCGTCCTTCTGTATTTAACAGTTTTAATCAAGAAATGATTAAAACTCTTCAACATCATTTAGATGTAGCAGCACAAGACGTTTCTGTTCGTGCAGTTGTTTTAACAGCTACAGGAAAAGCATTTTGTGCTGGCCAAGATTTAGGCGAAGTATTAGAAGAAAAAGAAATCGATTTCAATAAAATCGTAACAGAAAATTACAATCCATTGGTTCTAAAAATTAGAAACATGGACAAGCCGGTTGTTGCTGCTGTAAATGGTGTTGCAGCCGGTGCAGGAGCAAATTTAGCTTTAGCATGTGATATTGTTGTCGCAAAAGAATCTGCAAATTTTATTCAAGCTTTTTCTAAAATTGGTTTAATCCCGGATTGTGGTGGAACTTATTTTTTACCTCGTTTAATTGGACTTCAAAAGGCAACTGCTTTAATGATGCTTGCTGATAAAGTTTCTGCTACTCAAGCAAAAGAAATCGGAATGATTTACGATTATTTTGCAGACGATGCATTTGAATCTGAAGTTGCTAAACTAGCAAATAAACTAGCAAGTTTACCAACGAAAGGTTTGGCTTATACAAAGAAGTTATTAAATCAAACGTTTCAAAATTCAATGGAAGATCAATTAAAACAAGAAGGATTCTTTCAAGATAAAGCAGGTAATACAGCCGATTATAAAGAAGGTGTAGATGCTTTTTTAGAGAAAAGAAATCCAATCTTTAAAGGGGAGTAAGAGATGAAAAAAATAGGAATTATTGGTGGTGGAGCAATGGGATCTGGTATTGCGCAAGTTTTTGCTCAAACCGGAAACACTGTTGTTTTATATGACACAAATCAAGAGGCATTAGACCGCTCAAAACAAAATTTAGCAAAGACTTTTGAAAAATTAGTTGCGAAAGAAAAATATACTGCTGAAAAAGCACAAGAAATTCAAAATTCAATCGAGTATGTAGGAAGTTTAGAAGCTTTTGCAGATATCGATTTGATGATTGAAGCTATTATCGAAAATTTAGAAATTAAAAAATCTGTTTTCAAACAAGTAGAAGAAATCGTTTCTGAAACATGTATCTTAGCTTCAAACACTTCTTCATTATCAATCGCTTCAATTGCCTCGGCTTGTTCAAAACCCGAACGAGTAATTGGAATTCATTTCTTCAATCCTGCACCATTAATGGCTTTGGTAGAAGTTATTCCTGCTGTACAAACGCGTGATGGTTTAGCTGAAGAAATAAGAACATTGATCCAATCGGTTGGTAAATTACCGGTTATTACAAAAGATACACCCGGATTTATTGTAAATCGAGTAGCACGTCCATTTTATGGTGAAGCAATCCGTATTTTGGAAGAGGGTATGGCTAATGTTGAAACAATTGATTTTGCAATGACTTCTTTGGGTGGATTTCGAATGGGACCTTTCGAGTTGATGGATTTTATCGGACATGATGTCAATTATCGTGTGACAGAATCAGTTTTTGAATCATTTTTTTATGATCCAAAATTTAAACCTTCATTCTCTCAAAAACGTTTATTCGAAGCAGGATTCTACGGAAGAAAATCCGGCCGTGGATTTTACAATTATGCAGAAGGAGCTGAGAGAAAATCGCCGTCGCAAAACCAAGTTTTATTAGAGAAAATCTACAAACGTATTTTAGTTATGTTGATTAATGAAGCTGCAGACGCTTTATTCCTGAATATTGCTAATCGCGAAGATTTGGATACAGCGATGACGAAAGGTGTAAATTATCCTAAAGGATTATTGAAATGGGCAGATGAATATGGAATCGAGAATGTGAAGAATGATTTGGATGAATTGTATCATTATTATCACGAAGATCGTTACCGTTTGAGTCCAATTATCCGTAACATGATCAAAGAAAATAAAACATTTTACTAACATTTATCAAAGAAGATGGAACCACAAAAGTTATTGAATAGAATGCTTGACCACGATAAATTTAGTGAATGGTTAGGTTTAGAAGTAATTGAAGCGAAAGAAGGTTATGCAAAATTACAAGCAAGAATTCGTTCGGAAATGATGAATGGAGTAGGTTCTGTTCATGGTGGTGTGACGTTTGCAATGGCAGATTCTGCATTCGCTTTTTCATGTAATATGTACAATAATATTTCGGTTGCTTTGGATGTTCATATTTCGTTTACGAAAGCTGGGAGAGATGGAGATATTTTTACAATTGAATCTCGAGAGATTTCTTCAACCAAAAGAACGGGTATTTACGATATTAAAGTAACGAATCAAAATAATGAGTTAATTGCTTTATTTAAAGGAACTTGTTTTAGAACAGGTAAACCTTTAATTCAAGAAGATTAATGATTTACGGTTTTCGCTTAACGTGTTGTTTAGCTTTAACCGCTAACCTTTAAATGATAAAAAATGAACCAAACATATATTATAGATGGAGTTAGAACTCCAATTGGTAAATTAAAAGGTGGATTATCTGCTGTTCGTCCGGATGATATGGGCGCAATGGTAATTGCCGAATTATTAAAAAGAAATCCATCAATTGATCCCGCTGCATTTTACGATGTGATTTTAGGAAATGCAAACCAAGCAGGAGAAGATAACCGTAACATTGCTCGTATGTCGGCTTTATTATCAGGTTTGCCTTATACAGTTCCGGGAGAAACGGTTAACCGTTTATGTGCTTCGGGATTATCGGCAGCAATTTCTGCTTCAAGAGCAATTCAAGTTGGTGATGCACAACTAATGATTTCTGGTGGAGTAGAATCGATGACACGTGCGCCTTTAGTGGTTTCTAAATCAGCTTCTCCATTTGGAGGAGATGCACAAATTTATGATTCTACTTTTGGATGGCGTTTCATTAATCCTAAAATGAAAGAAATGTGGGGTGTTGATGGAATGGGAAATACAGCGGAAAACTTAGCCGAACGTGATAATATTTCTCGTGAAGATCAAGATAAATTCGCTGTTTGGTCACAACAAAAAACGGCAGAAGCTCAAGCAAATGGCCGTTTAGCAAAAGAAATTATGCCGGTTCTAATTCCTCAACGTAAAGGGGAGTCGGTTATTTTTAATACAGATGAATTTCCAAAGAATAATACAACAATGGAAATTCTTTCTAAATTACGTCCTGCTTTTAAAGCAGATGGAACAGTAACTGCGGGTAATGCTTCCGGTTTAAACGATGGTGCAGCCGCAAATATTTTAGCTTCTGAACAAGCAATCAAAGATTTTGGTTTGACGCCAATGGCGCGTATTGTAAGTTCAGGTGTGGCTGGTGTTGAACCTCGCATCATGGGAATCGGACCTGTTAATGCTTCTAAAATAGCGCTAAAAAATGCCGGATTAACAATTGATGATATTGACATTATCGAATTAAATGAAGCGTTTGCTGCACAATCTTTGGCATGTACACGTGAGTTTGGATTATCTGATAATGATTCTCGTATCAACCCAAATGGAGGGGCTATTGCTTTAGGACATCCGCTTGGAATGTCAGGAGCTCGTATCTTAAATTCTGCTGCTTATGAATTGCAGGCAACAAGTAAACGTTATGCATTAGTGACAATGTGTATTGGATTGGGGCAAGGTTTTGCAGTGGTGATTGAAAGAGCATAAAATAGTTATTAGAAATTCGAAGTTAGCTTTTCAACTAATACTAACTTCAAATTTCGTTAAACGAAAAACTATATTAGAATAATGATTTACGAATTCAAAGGATATAAACCGGTTGTTCACCCAACAGCTTTTATTCATCCACAAGCTGTGGTTACGGGAAATGTAATTATTGGGAAAGATGTTTACATTGGTCCTGGTTGTGCATTACGTGGAGATTGGGGACAAATTATTATTGAAGATAATTGCAATGTGCAAGAAAATTGTACCATTCATATGTTTCCGGGAACAACGGTTCGGTTAAAAGAAAAAGCTCATATTGGTCACGGTGCAATTATTCATGGTGCAACCATTGGAAAAAATTGCATGGTAGGTATGAACGCAGTGGTAATGGATCATGTCATTGTTGAAGATGAGTGTATTATTGGTGCTTTAACTTTTATAAAAGCAGATACACATATTCCGACAAGAAGTGTAGTGGTAGGAAACCCGGCAAAAATTGTAAAACAGGTTTCGGATCAAATGATTGAATGGAAAGATCAAGGAACGCAACAATATATGCAGTTGCCAAAGGATTGTCATGAAAGTTTAAAACCTTGTGAACCATTGACAGAAGTTCCTGATTATTACTATGATTCGATGGCTTCGAATTATAAAACATGGAACGAGACAAAGTAAGATTTTACTTCAAATCATTAATCAAATCAAACAAAATATAAAAATGGCTAATCAATTAGAAAATTATGCTTTAGGACAATGGACAAAAGGTTCGTCTGAAGGGCAAATGTTATATAATGCAATTACAGGAGATGAGATTGCTACGGCGTCATCGGCTGGATTAGATTTCGGAGCGATGATGGATTATGCACGTAAGGTAGGCGCTCCTAAATTACGTAAAATGACTTTCCAGGAAAGAGGTTTAATGCTGAAAAAATTAGCATTATACCTAATGGAAAGAAAAGAAGAATTCTACACTGTTTCTTGGGCAACCGGAGCAACTCGTGCAGACAGTTGGGTTGATATAGAAGGAGGAATTGGAAATTTATTTGCAAATGCTTCTTTACGTCGTCAATTTGGGGATCAACCTTTTTATGTAGAAGGAGAAACACATAAATTATCAAAGAATGGGACTTTTGTGGGAACTCATATTTTAACGCCTAAACGAGGGGTTGCCATTCATATCAATGCATTCAATTTCCCGGTTTGGGGAATGCTAGAAAAAATTGCAGTTAACTTTTTAGCAGGGGTTCCTGCAATTGTTAAACCTGCAACAATCACCTCTTTCTTAACAGAAACGGTTGTTCGTGCCATTATTGAATCAAATATTTTACCAGAAGGAGCTTTACAATTAATCACAGGTTCGGCAAATGGAATTTTAGACTTCGTAGAATCAGAAGATGTGGTTACGTTTACAGGTTCAGCTTCAACAGGACAAATGTTAAAAGCACATCCAAGAATTACGTCAGAAGGAGTTCCTTTTAACTTGGAAGCAGATTCTCTAAATGCTTGTGTATTGGGAGAAGATGTAAAACCGGGTTCTCCTGAATTTGATATTTTCATCAAAGAAGTTACACGGGAGATGACGACGAAAGCCGGACAAAAATGTACAGCAGTTCGCCGCGCATTGGTTCCGACACATTTAGTAGAAGATGTTCAAATAGCCTTAGGTAAACGTTTGGCGACTACTACTATTGGCGATCCAAATGTAGAGGGAGTTCGCATGGGAGCTTTAGCCGGTGCTGCACAAGTGAAAGAAGTTCGTGAGAAAGTAGAAGAATTAGCAAAATCACAAGAAATTGTTTTTGGTAATTTAGATAACTTTGAAGTGAAAGGAGCAGACAAAAGCAAAGGATCTTTTATCTCTCCAATCTTATTCTTAAACAATGATCCATTCAACAAAACAGATGTTCATAATATTGAAGCTTTCGGACCGGTTTCTACAATTATTCCTTACAACGGAATTGAAGAAGCGATAGAATTGGTTCGTATGGGGAAAGGGTCATTAGTTTGTTCTATTGTGACTGCTGATAATGATATCGCTACTGAATTTGTTTTAAATGCAGGTTCTTTACATGGACGTATTGTGATTTTAGATGCTGAATGTATCAAAGAATCTACCGGACACGGTTCACCACTTCCATTGTTAGTTCATGGAGGACCGGGACGTGCAGGAGGTGGAGAAGAAATGGGAGGAAAACGAGGAGTTCTACATTATATGCAACGTACTGCAATTCAAGGATCACCGAACAAATTGACAGCTGTCACACAACAATATCAGTACGGTGCAGATTATATCGAAGAAGATAAACATCCTTTCGCAAAATATTTTGAAGAAGTAGAAGTTGGCGATACATTAATCACAGCCAAACATACGATTCAACAATCAGATATCAATGCATTTGCAGCGTTATCAGGTGATAACTTTTATGCTCATGTTGATGCAACATCATTAGAAGGTACTATATTTGAACAAAATGTTGCCCACGGATATTATATTTTATCGAAAGCGGCTGGTTTATTCGTTTTAGCGAAAAAAGGACCGGTTTTATTAAATTATGGTTTAGATGAGTGTCGTTTCGTAAAACCGGTTTACCCAGGTTCTACCATTGGCGTTCGCTTCACTTGTAAAGAGAAAATTTCGCAAGAGAAAAAAGATGAAAATGATGTGGCAAAAGGAATTGTTCGCTGGTTAGTAGACGTTTATGATGAAACAGGAGAAACGGTGGCAATTGCAACAATTTTAACAATGGTTAAAAAAATAAATCAAGAAGATTAATGGAAGCATACGTAAAATCAGAAATACAAAACGGAATTGGTACAATTGAATTCTTTCACCCGCAAAGTAATTCGATGCCAGGAAGTCAGTTAAGAAATTTAGCAGCTGAAATTGAAAAATTAGGAAACGATACAGAAGTAAAAGTAATTGTTCTGAAAAGTGCCGGAGACAGAACTTTCTGTGCCGGAGCTTCTTTTGATGAATTAATTTCAATCAAAGATCGCGAAACTGGTTTAGAATTCTTTTCAGGATTTGCACATGTCATCAATGCAATTCGTAAAGCACCAAAATTTGTTTTAGCACGTATTCAGGGGAAAGCTGTTGGAGGTGGAGTAGGTATTGCTTCGGCTGCCGATTATACATTTGCAACAGAGTTTGCTTCGGTTAAATTATCAGAATTAGCAGTAGGTATCGGACCATTTGTTGTTGGACCAGCTGTAGAACGTAAAGTAGGAAATTCAGCTTTTACGCAAATGGCAATTAATGCAACAGAATTTCAATCAGCTGAATGGGCAAAAGAGAAAGGATTATATGCAGAAGTTTATGCAAGTGCTGCTGAAATGGATGAAGGAATTCAGATTTTAGCTAAAAGATTAGCTAATTCTAATCCGGATGCGATGAGACACCTAAAGCGTGTTTCGTGGGAAGGAACAGAAAATTGGAATAAATTATTGATTGAACGTGCTAAGATTTCAGGTGAATTAGTGCTTTCTGAATTTACGATTAATGCGATTAATCAATTCAAATCGAAATAATACCTTTAAAAAATTAAACAAAAAAAGTATTTTATACTACCCCAAAAAATTGTGATTCATTTTTTGGGGTATTTTTATGGAAAGCAAAGTAAATGTGATGTACTATTTAAACTAAATCATTTAAAACGATCCTATTGATTGAAAATAATTTTTAATCTATTTCTGTTTTATGAATTCTTTTATTTAAAATAAGGATAAGAAAATAGGATACCATAAATCACATAAATTATTTATTTTTAGAGCATCCTATTATAATTAAAAAACTTCTTCAAAATATGGACAATAGATTTTCTAAGCATCAACAAGTTAGAACCGTTTCAACTTTTTCTGAGCTTGTTAAAACTAATTTCTATGGGAAAGTGAATGCGATTTGCTGGCAAAGAGAGTTGGAAGGAAATTTTGAAGAAATTGTTTCACAACTTCAGCTAAAAGAAAATATCACAGAAATTACAATTGATGATCTTAAGGCTTTAAATTTATCAGAAGAAGGAAATAATGCGAGGGAAATTATTCTAAATGATATGAAGAATTTAATAGATTTTGGAGCATTACCTTCGTTAAATTTATTAAAGTCATACGAACGTGATAATGAGTTTGATTTTATCTCTACTGATGTTTATTCTTTTCATATAGATCGTTCACCAATAGGCACAGATACTTATTTATGTACCTATTATGGAGCTTCGAGTGATATTATTCCAAATGATAAAGTTGAACAAAAAATCTTGGTTCCGGCAATTAGAGAAAAACTGAGAGAGCTTCACGACGGAGCAGAAGATGAATTTGAAACTTTTCTTCAAGAAAACTATTTTGATTTACATTATCAACCAAAACCAAATGCAAAATCCATTAATTTGGGTGTAGGAAATCTTTGGCGATTGGCTGTAGATCATCCGGAACAGCAAGTCTTACCTTGTGTACACAGAGCCCCCAAAGAAAATGATAATGAATATCGATTACTTTTGATTTGTTAAAATTTATATTTACTAAATATCATTTAAATGATTATATAAGATGTTTAATCAATAAAGATATAGTGGAATAATTATCAATCAATTATAATTGTTTTATCTAGTTTTTTATTCGATCTTTAAAGTAGATTTTCTAAAATTAATTTTCAATGAAAAAAATTACACTTTTATTCATTACAGGACTTGTAATGTTTGCATGTAAACAACCAATGAATGAAAATAAAGATTCAGTTGGAGCAACAGAAGCCAATTCCAGTAACGATTCGGTGAAAAGTAGCTCTACAATTGATTTTAACATCGAAAATGTTCCTTATTCTGAAGCAGATCTAGGAGACTTTCCATATTTTACTTTACCAAAAGGACTGAAACCATTAAATAAACCTTTGCAAAAAAATTTCGATGTGTGTTTTTTTCCTGTTAATGGGAAAATGACCCCTTTTGAAGGAAAGTTGTATAAAATAAATGTAACAGCAGAAGAAGGAGAGCAATTCTCGAAACGTTATTTTGAGAAAAGTTTGGAAGATTACCTGAACTCTATAGGGGCTGTAAAAGTGTTTGATGGATCAATAGATAGAGAAGAGTATGAACGTTACAGTAAGCAGGACCCGAATAAAGGAGATGAAGGCGATATGGGATATGCCGATGAAAATATTAATTTTTATGTTATCCGAAGTAAAGAAGAAGGTACCATTTATGTGCAGTTTTCAGCTGGAAATGCAGGAGGAAAGCTAAATATATTGCAAGAAAAAGCGATGGAACAAACGATTAAAAAAGTAACTGCAGATGACATTGTAAAAGATCTTTCGGAAAAAGGAAAGTCTATTGTATACATCAATTTTGATGTTGATCAATCGACTATAAAACCGGAAGGAAATGAGGTCATTAAACAAATTTCGGAAGCGTTAAAGAAAGATACAGGTTTAAAAATTTCCATTGAAGGTCACACTGATAATTCGGGAGAGGCTCTCCATAACAAGAAACTTTCTTCAGAACGAGCAAATGCTGTTATGATTACGTTGATTAATCAAAATATAGATAAAACTCGTTTAGAAGCTAAAGGATATGGTGCAGATCGACCATTGGTAGCAAATGATTCGGAAGAAAACAAAGCCAAAAACCGCCGGGTTGAATTAGTAAAAACCAATTAGTATACAAAACTCTTCTTTAAAGAAGAGTTTTTTTATAAGGTATGAGATGTTGATCTGAATGTTTAATCGAAAAATCCAGAAACGCTGTTATATTCTTATTCATCGACTATTTTAAGCATTTCTAAGAAAGTTATTTTACAGATTTTTATAGGACATTTGAGTATTGACCCTCATTCTCAAGTGTAATTTTTAGAGCGTTTAGTAAACGTTCCTCAAAATCTTGTATAATATTCTTAGCCCAAAAATGTGCATAAAAATTCATTTTAGATTCAATCTTATAGTCGCAATTCAACGTGACTTTCGTTTTATTTTCGGAAAGCTCTACTAAGGTGTAATTTATATTTTCAAAATTGAAATAATTACTTTTTAGCAAATGTTTATCTGTCGGAGTATTTCGTAATTGCGATTTTGAAAGGTCTATTTTGAAGTTTACAAATTCATCAGTTTTCATTTCGGAAACATATTCGTATAGTTTCAAATGGTCTGTAAAATTTCCGATGCGATACAATTGATTTTCATGTGTAAACATTTCAGAACTTATTGGTCGGGGAATTCCGATTTTCTGATAAAAACCATTTGTATAATCGCTTTCTGAAATTGCCGGAACGTCTAACAAGTTTGGAAATATGTCTTCTTTACTTTTGTTGATAATGATTTCAGATGAAACATGATAACTTTCGATTTTATTTGGGACTAAATTTTCAACCGGATTTAGCAACAGAGGAATTAAAAGGATTGAATATAGTTTCTTGTTTTTTACTTTATTTTTCACAAAAGCACCGAGTAAAAGCCCAATAATTCCGGCGATAATTAAAAAAGGTAAACCAATAATTAAAAGACAAACCAAATCTTCCATTCTGGTAATTAAGGCAATTATGAAAAAAAGAATGACGGTAATGATAGGATAAAAGAATAGTTTAATTTTCGATTTGTATATTTCGTTTGATGAAAATAAAATAGGAAACAACCCAATTATAATTGGTGTTATCCACAAAAAACTAATACTGTAAATATTGTAAAAATCTTCAAGGTTTTCCTGATCGCCTAAAATTCGGATTAGCAATCCATAAATTGCTCCAAGAGCAATTCCTAAATATTGTGTTTTTTGTTTCATGTACAACTCGGGCTAAAATTACTATTTCTGTTTTATGCGTCAACTCTTAACTGTCATTCTCTAATCATAATATTCCTGAAGTTGTATTTGCTTTTCAAGAAAGTGCTTGATTAAAGACCGGTGTTTGAATCCGACCAACAAAAGTATCTTTTTGTCTGGATGCTGTTTACGGTACTTTAAAACATTTTTTGCAATGCCTTCATTTCGTATTTTACCTTCAAAGTGTGCCCATTTCGTGTAATAGTCTTTGTAGGACAGGCTGTCTCCATTGCTGCCTTTGATTTTTTTATGGGTAAATTCGCTGTGCTGATTGATAATAGTGCCTACTTTGTGGTATTGAAACTGCATTAAATGACTGATGATACTATCTGATTTTGTAGCATTAATACTTTTTAAATCTTGTTTACTTACGTGCGTTGCTGAATCCCAATAGTTGTCAAAATCGGTACTAATGGCCTTTTCGGCATCAGATAATTTTCCTTCTTCTTTAATTCTGTCCACTTCTGAAAAAACAAACCCGGCTTCGGCATAAATTCCCAGTTGTTCCCGTATTTTATTTCGGTTTTCCAACTCAGCGGGTTTAATTTCAACAGCAGGATTTTCTTTTTGATATTTTATAATACCTTGAAATTCATTGCTGTCCATTCCGTCAAATGTGCTTTTAAAGGTGTTTTCTTTTTCAAAAATAGTCGCTTCGGCTTCCACAAGAATGATATCCGGTTTAAAACGGTTAAGAATCGTATAGATTGAATCGGCATTTATTTTAGCTGTGGGTACATGAATGGTTCCTACTATAACGGTAGGGGCATTTGTATTTTTAATTTCCTTTTGTGATGTGACGCAAGACAGGAACATGCAAAGTGCAAGGTATAAAAATGGTTTTTTCATAAACTCTTTTTAGTTAAAGACAACGTATTTGACAGTTGGTTACATTTGGTTGTCAGGTTTTTACAGAAAACAACAACTTATAAAAAAAACTATAAAGTGTTAGCGGTTCAGCTTTTTAGTTTCCCAGGTTGCTTTTTTTAATTCAAACCAGTCGGTCGGGTCGCCTTCATAATCAAACGTTTCCTGAAAGTCAAACCCCAGTTTTGTCAGCACTTTTTTCGAGTTTATATTTTCAGGGTCGGTTATGGCATATATTTTATCTGTATCCAGGTTTTTAAAGCCGTAATCCAATACGGCTGCTGAAGATTCGGTAGCAAAACCTTTTCCCCAGTGTTTTTTCTTAAACCTGTATCCAAGTTCATAAAAATGGTGGTGATTATTTAACGGCTGGTTAAAATATTTTAGTCCGCACCAGCCTACACATTCGTTTGTTGTTTTGTCAACTACTGCCCAGCGTGCAATGCCATTTTCCTTGTATTGTTTTTTAAGCATTTCAATGGCTTTTGTTATTTCGCCGATTGATTTTACCGGGTTGTTTTCGATATACAAATGAACTTCCGGATCAGCGTCCATTTCAAACAAGTCGTTTTGGTCTGTGTAGTCTACTTCTCTTAAAATAAGCCGTTCTGTTTCTGCCCATATTTTCATGCTTAAAAGTGTTTTGGTTATGGTTTCGTAAAGTAAAGCGTTTTACGAATATACTTTATTTTTCTTATACCACATACGTAACCCACGGTTTAAACGGTGGATTAAAGGGGAAAGGTGCGTGAGGGATAGCAGCGGCATCCTTTTGCGCAACGCAGCGAAGCAAAAGATATAGCATATAGCCCGACCCGTAGGGGCACGCCCAAAAATTTAAAATTCATTATAAAAATGGTCGTCAGGGGGATACATTTCAATTAAAATAATTACATTTAAACGTAATCTTAAGCGATGGTTTTAAGGTTGCTGACACGATAATAAACACTGATATGAAAAACACTTTTTTAGTACTGGCGGCAATGCTGGTATCGCTGTCGCTTTATGCTCAGGAAAAACAGCCGCTTCTTACGGGAACGGTTACTATTTCGATAAAAAACGGGACGTTTGACAGTGATCTGACGTTGCATGATATTCCGCCTTTGAAAAATTATTTTATCCGGCTGAATTCCGGAATGAATCTGCTTTATTTCAAAAGTAAGAAACCGGGTGATTTCCTGATTAATTATGACAAATCGCTGGAAGATTCGACGTCAACGGGGGAATCGTCGGCTTATTATTTTGCTGATAATACCCGGAAAGGGACGTTTTTGCCAGAATCGCTACAGCTAAAGTATGTGGGCAAATTTCCGGTTGTGAAGGATACGATTGCGGATTACAGTGCGCAGGACTGGAAAGGAAATATTGCGTTTAATCATAATTCGGTACGGGCAGACGGTGCGCAGTCGGCCTGGTATCCTGTGTTGTACGATAGGGATAAAGATAAGGCGTTTGAAAAGGTGAGGTACGATATTGAGGTTATTTGTGCGGATTGCAGTACGTTGTATGTTAACGGGAATTTACCGGTAAAAGGGAAATCGGCGCGTTTTAAAAGCGAGGTGCCGCAGGAACTGGCTATTTTTTGCGGGAATTACGACTATTCGAATACGGGGGGTACATATATTTTAAATCCTGATTTAGACAAAAAGCAGGTGGAGGAGTTTAGTGCGTTGATAAATACGTTTAAAAAATACTATGAAGCTCAGCTTCGTATTCCGTTTGAGCAGGCTACTGTATTTATCAGCACTACGCCGACTTCGAGGAAAAACGGCTGGCTTTTTGTGTCTTATCCGTCTATTTTTAGTATTGGCTGGGGCGACAACGGTTTAAAGAGTTTGTTTAACCCTAAGATACAAAACTGGTACCGTCCGTTTATTGCGCATGAACTGGGGCATTATTATTTCGGAAATTACAAGGTGTTTAATGCGGAACTGGGCGATATGATGAGTGAGGGTTTTGCAGAGTATTTGGCACTTCAACTGACGAAAAATGTGATTGGAAAAGAGGTGTATACGAAAAAAATACAGGAGAAAATTGACGATTTACAAGAGTTTAAACCACATGTTGTGCCGTTTGGCCACATAAAATCGGCAACAGAATATGCAGACCGCGAGTTGTATGTGTATTATTATGCACCTGTTATTTTTTCTGCCATAGAAAAAGAGATTGGTGAAAAACTGATGTGGCAGTGGCTGGCTAAAATTCTGAAAACGGAAACGACGTATACCAATTATGCTTTTTTATGTTCGACGCTGCAGGAAACGCTTCAAAACGAGCCGTTATTTGAGAAGATTAAAAAAACATATTTTGAAAGCGAGGCTTCTGTTGACAATGCAGCAGCACGTCTTTTGCACAACTAAAAACTGTTATTCATACATATAAAAGTAGGGCGGAGCGGCGGATGGAAACATACTGTTATTCCGCCACACTTTTTTTGTGTTTTACCGCCCAGTCTTCAAGCTGGCGCCATACCGGAATCAGCTCTTTTGAAATATCCGTTAATTCATAATCGACCCGTGGTGGGACTTCTGCGTATACGGTACGTTTTACCAAACCGTCTTTTTCCAGTTCGCGCAATTGCAGGGCAAGCATGCGCTCGGTAATCTGCGGGATAATCCGTTTTATTTCGCTGAAACGCAATTTTCCGTTTTCCAGTTTGCATAAAATCAGTAGTTTCCAGCGTCCGCCGATTTTACAAACGGCATAGAGTAACTCGCATTCCATTAATGTCTTTTCATTCAGCATATTGGTTGAATTTTCCTTTCTTTTTCCCATGGCTTACAAATTTGTTAGTACCTCACATTTGGCTGTATACCCTACAAAAATAGTGATTGCACACTAATTTTGACGCTCATTTTAAACGAATTTATAACAATGAAAAAATATGCGTATATCGGCAGCCTCGGCTTTGTCGGGGTTATTACCACAGAATTTGGTGTCATCGGAATTTTACCGCAAATAGCGGCACATTACGGCATTAGTATTGACAAAGCAGGTTATTTATTAAGTGCTTTTGCATTGGTTATTGCATTGACGGGTCCGTTTATGACGCTTTTGGTTTCGGGGTTCGACCGTAAAAAAATAATGTTTGCGGCCCTTTCTGTTTTTGTGGTCACCGGTGTGGTTTCTTTCTTTTCGCCGCCGTTCTGGCTCTTGCTTCTGGTGCGGATCCTGCCTGCTTTTTTGCAGCCGGTTTATATTGCAACAGCCTTATCCGTAGCGGTTTCTCAGGCTGATAAACAGAATGAAAATGAATTGATGAGTATTGTATTTGGCGGTGTGGCAGTGGCTATGGTGACCACGGTTCCGTTTGCCACCTGGCTGGCGAGTATGTGGTCGTGGGAATATTCGTTTATGGTACAGGCGATTGTGAGTGTGGCGGCGCTGGCGGGTATTTATTTTGTACTGCCGCCGATGCCTATAAATGAAAAGAAATCATACGGCAGTCAGCTGAAAATCCTGGCAAAACCTGTTTTTATTGTGAGTACGGCTATGAATTTCTTTATGATTGCTGCCTGGTTTTCGACGTATAGTTATTTTACCGAATACCTGAACAGAGCTAAAGCAATGGAGACTACCATGGTGAGTTATATGATGCTGGTATTTGGTGTTATCGGTGTTTTTTCGATGAAAGTGGCCGGGAAAATGCTGAACCGGAATATTACTGTAACTACAGCTTTTTTTCTTTCGGGAACTATCCTTGTGCCAATACTGCTGCATTTTTCGGGAGGAAATACCCAGGCAACGGTTGTTGTTATTGGTATTTGGGGGTTCCTGTATTCTCCCAGCTTTCTGAATGCTTCTACCTATATGATTTCGTCCGTTCCGGACAGTCTCGAATTTGCCAATAGTTTATCGACATCGTTCGGAAATTTAGGTATTACTTTAGGCACAACCGCAGGCGGATGGATAATCGTGACAAAAGGTGTGGCGTATACGCCCTGGATGGGTTTTGTATTTGGTATGTTAGCTTTTGTGATGATAGCACTTCGGCTGTTTCTCGAAAGGAGGGAAGTGCCTGTAAAGTGTACCGCATAAAAAATTAAAGCCGGAAATTCCGGCTTTATTTTCAATGTAGTTTTATGGATATCTTTAAGTTTATAAAAGATTAGTTAAAAAAATAGTAGAGATAACAAAAAGTTAAGTAGCTTTGAAAAGTTGGCAATTTAGATTTAAGGAGTTTTAATTGCTACGAGACGTTCGCAAGGGAATAATTCATATTAGTTGTTAATTTATGTTTCTAATTCCCTTGCTTTTTTATTGTTGCTATAGCCTTGTTCGTTGCGAGGTTATAAATAGATCACATAAAAAATCACGACTTAACTGCCGTGATTTTTTATTATATCTAAAATGGAACGTTTACTGTCGCTTTTTATTTAGCGTTTTTTTTCGGCGTAAGCAACGAAATGTATTTGCCGTACCCTTGTTTTTCCATTTCCTCTTTCGGAATAAATTTCAACGATGCACTGTTAATGCAATAACGGAGTCCGCCTTTGTCTTTAGGACCGTCGTTAAAAACGTGGCCAAGATGCGCATCTCCCGTTTTACTGCGGACTTCTGTGCGCTGCATGCCGTAAGAACGGTCGTTTTTCTCTTCTATCAGCGAGGTATCAATCGGTTTCGAAAAGCTCGGCCAGCCACAGCCCGATTCAAATTTATCGGTCGATATAAAAAGCGGTTCGCCTGTGGTAATGTCCACATAAATGCCCTCACGGAACTCGTCCCAGTACACATTGTCAAACGCCCGTTCCGTTGCGTTGTGCTGCGTTACGTCATATTGCTCTTTTGTCAGCTCGGCACGCAGTGTTTTGTCGTCTTTTTTGGTATAGGTTGTCGGGGCATTTGCTTCTTTTGCAAGGTCAAACAAGGCAGGGTTAATATGGCAGTAACCGCCCGGATTTTTATCCAGGTAATCCTGGTGATAATCCTCTGCCGCATAAAAGTTTTGCAACGGTTCTATCTCAATCACAACAGGTTTATTATATGCTTTCGATAACCGGTCAACCGCCTTTTGAATAACAGGCAGTGCGCTTTTATCCGTAAAATAAATGCCGGTGCGATAACGTGTACCGCGGTCGTTTCCCTGTTGGTTCAGGCTCGTCGGGTCAACTGTTTTAAAAAACAAATCCAGCAGCAATTCCAGGTTGACTACTTCCGGGTTGTACGTGACTTTTACCGTTTCGGCAAAACCGGTTTTGTCTGTCGACACCTCTTCATACCCCGGATTCGCTGTTTTTCCGTTCGCATAACCCGCACTGGTTTCGAGTACGCCGTTTATTTGTTTAAAAAAATGTTCTGTTCCCCAGAAACAACCGCCTGCAAAATAAATTTCTGCGGTATTTCCGTTTTGTACATGATTTGGTGTTGCCATAGCTGTTTGTGTTTTAGAGTTGTTATTTTTAGCCATACATCCCAGGGTCAGGAAACCGCTTATTACGGTTCCCAGCAGGGTTAGCCATACGGTGATGTTACGTTTATTTTTCATGACGTTTGTTTTTAATTGATTAACGATGTATGTTCACAGCAGGAAAAGACACAATCATCAGTCCAAACCCGAGACAAACCACATCTTTTAGAATAAAAAAATCGGTTACCGGTACGCCGTCTACCATTTTCCAGCTTCCCGTGGTAAAAAGAAAGCTCAGTGTAATGACAAATGTGGCCAGAATACCCACTGCTGCCGCATAACGGAAGATCCGCTGAAACGGAGAAAGCAGAATGCAAAGTGCCGTGAGCAGTTCAATAACGCCAATCAGGTTCGAAACCGCCTGCACGCTCAAAACACTGTACAGCCAGCTCATCAGCGGGTGCGAATTCACCAGAGGCTGTATGGCTGCTGCTTCGGTAGGCGTAAATTTAAAAATTCCTATCCATATTAAAACAAGGGCAATGCCGAAAAGCGAGCTGTAATACCCTATGGTAAAAAGTTGACGGTCGAGTGGCGTTGTAGCCGGGTTGCTGTAATCTTTCATAATTTGCTGTATGTATTGTTTCTATACCTATGGTCGCAGCAAACCCGGAATCCTGACAGTTAAGACAATTTATTTTTTAATTTTTTTTCAATGCCCGCTGTTAACTTTTGGGTATCAAGCGGTTTATCCGTTTGTTTTTCACTGTCCGAGCTGATTATTTTTTGTAGTGCTTCCTGCAGCAAATGACTTTTCCGGTTGTACGACCGGCACCATTTGCACACTGCCAAATGACTTTTCAGGCGGATAATCTGTCCGAAAGTAAGTTCTCCGTTCAGCTTTTTTTCCAGCAGAAGTGTGGCCTCCGCACATGAAAGAATAAAAAAATGTGTTATTTTCGATAGATTGTTTCTCATGGCTGAATGTTGTGTTGTTCAATACATGCGCGCAATTGCAACCTGCTTCGCTGCAGAATCTTCCAGTAATTGGTCTTTGAAATTTGTGTTTCCTGACAGATTTCGGCATATTTTTTTTCCTGCAGGTAGGTCAGTTTTACGAGAATCAGCCAGCGGGGCGGCAGTTTTTCAAGGCAGCGTTCCAAATACTCCTCCAGTGTTTCATCGTCCGATTTTTCAAAAGCACTCCAGTCCGCCAGTACCGCATCAGGATTTTTCCAGAAATCGTTCTCGTCAAAAAAAGCATCAACGGCCACCTGCGGCTCGTGTTTGTATTTCCGTCGGTAATGATCGGCCACCTTATGATGAAGAATCCCCATCAGCCACGTAAGCGGTGCACTCTCGCTTCTGAACCTGTCCATTTTTTCAAAAGCAGCCACAAAAACATCCTGCACCACATCCTCGGCATCCGCCTGGTCCGACAGGAGGTAGAATGCCCGGTTGTACAGTTTTTGCGCATAGGCAGCAACCCATTGCGCCATGATTGTCTTTTCGTTGTCCACAGTTCGTTTATCGTCTTACAAATATAACGGTTTATGATTTTGATGCGGAAAGATTATAAAAAACATCTAGCCCATGGTTTAAACCATGGGCTGGATGGTTAAACATCGGGTAAAAATTGTTTTTTTCCGGGCGTGCCCCTTTGCCTTTTAATCCCACGGTTTAAACCGGAGGCTAAAACGCAAAGGGTCGGGCTATTCGCTACAAGTCCTCGCTCGTTCCTCGCTGTGGGCTTTACACTGCTATCCCTCACGCAAATGCCGGTAATAATTTATTTGACCCGGATACCCCAAACGCCATCAACATAAAAGAAGTAGTGGTAGAACAGAAAATAAAAGGCGTTTATCAGGTCACCCAAACAGGGGATGCGAATGTTACACGTCAAGGAGGGCTTACTCTTTATGATAAACAACAGGCAACGGCAGATGCTTTTTATATAAACCACAGAGTTATACTTCCTGATGATTATGTTATTTATGTTGATTTACACGCGCAAAAAGGAACCGGAATGTATGAATGGTATATAGACAAAGCATGGCTGCAGGAAGAGTTGGTTTATGAAGGAACCGTTGCACAAGAAGGTTATTATTCCGGTGGTTTAAAGCTTGAAATGGTCAAAGAAGAATGATATTATAAAGTATTTGCTTTTGCCAACCGCATAAAGAAAAAAACAAGCATCCTTTTCTTGAACCATCGATAAAAAGGACGAACATCCTGGTCTTTGTTCGTTTGCAAAATTTTAGATATTGAGTTTTATTTTGGTGTTCTAAAAGCACTCCTAAACAACAAACCGGTTGATTTATTTTTTAACTTTGTTAGGCAACAGACAGAACATTTACAAACTTTACAAACAAGTCCAATCATGATAAATCAAATCAAAAAATTCAAAGAGAATGCAATTGCATTGGAGTTGCTGGGGGTATTTACAGAAGATGATGCATTGTTAATAGAGCAACTTTTCGGGGAAAAGCTGAAGGAGGGATATCAGCACGTAAATATCCTTATCAAAGTGAAAGATATGTCGGCGATAAAAGAAATGAAGCTAAAAGGCTTTTTTGAGGGCGAACTATGGGGTATTAAACACTTCGGAAAAATAGGCCGTTGTGCCGTTGTATCTCATTCAGGCTTTATGAAGTCGGTCGTTAATTTAGAGAATAAGATACTTCATTTGTTCAACCCTGCTTTGGAAGAACGATATTTTGATGAAACAGCATTGGGCGAGGCGTTAAAATTCATAGCTCCTGATGAATAGCTAAGCTATGGCATCCTAAAAAGGGAAACAGGGCGACCAAAAGCCATCCGATAACGTTTTACATAAATCGTTTATGACAGGACTTAAAATGTTAGCATTTACCTAATTTGATAATACTTTTATGGCTTCCAATTGAGACGCCATAAAGTTAACTTGTCTGCCTTTGTTGCTTTCATACATAAAGTCGTTGATACTTTTGCCGGTGTATTTTGAAAAGTCGCCAACGATTACCAACCGAACACGATAGTTAGAAAATTTTTGAAGTATTTCGCCTGCTATTCCATTTTTTAAGTCAAAAAAAATCAGGTGTAATATTCTTTTCGTGAATAATGATTTTGTCAAAGCCTTGATAATATAAATTTCCTAGCAAGTTCAAGCCGTCCGAAGCAGTGTTTATGATGATAGTATCTTCTGAAATTACTTCGGCTATTTTGATGTCGTTTATACTGATAGTTTCTATTTTCATTTTTGTAAACGCTGTATAAATTTTGGAAGCTGACAGCATTAGCAGTCCGAAACAAAAATACAAAAAACCTAAAGTGCTCTATACAAAACAGCAGTGCTAGTTTAGCCAAACACTGCCACAATCGCATAGCCACGCTATAGCACTATAAATTCATGCCCGGCATTAAATTATACATAATCCTGGCCCAATGGTTTTCAGACCAGGTATTGTAGAGGTGTTACATCAATTTAGATGTAAGAAACGCTATCAAGGGGTCATAATATTTCGGCTTTTTAGTTACACCGTTATCATCATTGAAAACCCCGCTGTTATTCACTTTTACAGTGCGGATTTTTTGTTTCAGATTGGCTTGTATATATATTCGTGCTCCTTTACCTGAGTTGTCGCGTATCAGTAGGTTGTATTCGAGAATAGCTACTTCCAATTTTGTAAATACTTTACTGTCGTCCAGAACAATTTTACATTGTATAAGTCCTGAATCTTTATCCGCCGAGAGGACAAAATAGTCGCTCGTAAGAAGGAGTTGCAGGACATTATCAAAGGCAGCATCCTGATTAGCCGATGGCAGGTCTACGAAGTAGCTTTTGTCTGTTTGGGCATGGGCTGCTCCCAATCCAATAAAAAAGATAAATAGTAATGATTTGAATGTTTTCATGTTTTAGGGTTTTAAATTTAATTTGTCCCATTATATCGGGGAAGTGAAATAGTACAATACGAAGCTATGAGTTTATCACAAGTTCATGGTAACTAAAGCAAAACGCATTAACTGGTTATAGTTAATCCGGTTAAAATCGCATCTCAAGAGAGGCGCCTGCTAAAAAGGCATCGGGTTCAAAATTCATGGGTAGATAGGATTTCACATTTGCCCCGATAAACAGGTTATCGACAAGTTGGTATTTCAGGGCAATGTTGCCGTATAAACCGACATTGAATGTTTCGGCCTGGTTGGAAAAGCTGATACCGTTTAACTGGTTACCGTTTGTTTGAATTTCCGGCACCATGGCACGTTCAAAGATAAGAGCACCTCCTAACGACGGGGTTAAAACAAATTTATCGGATAACTTCCAGTCTTTGCTGAAATTGGGAGCTATTATGGTATTCGTATAGGTTGTTTTGTTGTTTAAAAATAAGGGCGATGCTTCAAATGTTCCTTTTGCCGTGATTTTAAGCAGGTCAATGTTCAGCCAGAAATCGTTGTTGATCTTATAGCCGAACGATCCGGATAAATAACTGCCTCCTTCAGAAGCGGGTTGAAAAGAGCTGTTAAAATAGCCGTATTCAATGCCCATGCGAACGTTTTTATCCTGCGCATAAGAAAGTAGAGGTAAGGCGGTTAGTATTAGTGTTACATAGTGTTTCATATTAAAATGTTTTTGAAAGAATTAAATTGACAGAACGGTAATTGTCCTGTCCGAAATAGGCGTCATTACTTTTTATGGG
Organism: Empedobacter brevis NBRC 14943 = ATCC 43319; assembly: GCF_000382425.1. Lineage (GTDB taxonomy): Bacteria > Bacteroidota > Bacteroidia > Flavobacteriales > Weeksellaceae > Empedobacter > Empedobacter brevis. The sequence continues at coordinate 478,422 of NZ_KB908291.1, read as the reverse complement.
TGACAATAGTTTGGCATCTAATCCAAATCCGAATGTGTGGACATAAAATAAATATTTTAATCCGATTGATTTTGACAATGCGGTTTGCGATTCGACCTGCGCCTGGTAGATAAAACCATTCTGCTCTACTGGTAGGTTCGCGCTATCTGCCGTATCAATAAACATGACGCCAATGCCTCCATAGAACGAAAAATAATGTTTTGGTTCTCTTATAAATACAATATTCAGCAGGGGCGTAATGCCGTATACGTTACTTTTGGTATACCAGTAATTTTTGTCGGTATACGCTAAAAAATTATAGTTGGAAGGGTAATTAGAAGTTCTTGCATACGAAAAGTTGACTTCTGCATCTAAATACCGGTTGAGCTTCCGGTTATAAGACAGCGATACTTCAACGCCATCAGTATCATCAAAATGGGCAAAGCCTCCTTTAAGGTAAATGCTTTCTTCTTGTCCGGCGCAAAAATTCATAAACAGAAATGCCGGCACTGTATAAAATGTTTTCATAGTAAATAGTAAGACATTTAAATCTACACAAATTTCTCCATATAGAGAAATTTGTGTAGATATTCGTGTATAATTTAGAATTGAACAGGAGTAAAAAGCCCGTATTAGTCAAAGATTTTTTGAAATAATAAAAAATCCAGAGAAAACGATGGAACTTTAATTTGTCTTTTCTCTATAGCTTTTTTCAAAATCTTTAAAAAGAATATCATATGTTTTTATTAACTGAGACTCTTCATCCGGAGATATTGTGGAATAATCATAAGGAATTTTAATTCTTGAAATAGATTCTTTTAAATACAAAACTTTTTTCTCTTCCAAGTCTATAAGCCGTAATATCACATGATACTCTCTTGTTTTATTTTGTTCGTATGTTGTTACAGAGGAGAAATTTTTTAATGATGCGGGAGCCGGTTTCAGAATCGTTTGAATGAGCAATAGGTAATTACTTTCTGTATCATCTTTTATTCTGTCCAGCAGGTCTTCATTCAGCTGGCTTATATATTTTGTATTGTCATAATCATTTAAATACGGGTCAATTGAAATAGTCGTAATCATTTTAGAGAAATCGGCATCTATTTTTCTTGAAAAATCCTGAAAACCAGGGGGTAAATTGTTTTTTAATAAAATAAATTTATCGGTTGTTTTCACTGAAAAATCAGTGAGATTTTTTAATGTAAAAAAATGATATTCTGGCGTAATGACACAGGAGTAGAATAAAAACACCGTAAGTATAAAGAGCTTGTTCATTTTGGAATTATAATAATTTTTTAAACCTTTTTTATAGGATAATTTTATAAACAGCCTTTTCTTTTTTAGCTTCAACAGGGTAGAAGGCTATTGTATCTATTGTATAGCCCTTACAATCTTTTACACTTGACGAAGAAATATCAAAATTAAATTTTGAAGATGTAGTTGTGATAAATACATATTTTTTGGTCCCGTTAAAACGACTAATCTCAGGATTGATGATTAAATAATTATTTTCAATTCTATTTTTAGAAATACCTAGTTTCGTGTTTTCATCAACTTCTTCATAGATAAAAATATCGGAAAGTGTAAGGGTACCGTTTGCTATGAGGTTTTCATTTTTGCTATTTAACAATTCAAATGTAATTTGCTCAGGTTCTGAATAGCAATCATCGTCATTGCAAGAAGTGGATAGTACTGCTAAAAAGCAGAAAACAGGGAATAAAAATTTCATATGTTTTCTTTATTTAACGGAAAGTAAGGTGATTTATTTTATAATAAATCTCTTTTTAGAGAGATAATTACATGAAATGTTTTGTTTCATTTCTTAAGAAGGCTAATTTTTCTTTCGCTGATTTAAATTTCTAACTCGAGCTTTTTAATATTATTTATTTATAGTTGTTCTAGTACTTATTTAGGACGTTTGCGTGAGGGATAGCAGCGGCATCCTTTTGCGCAGCGTAGCGAAGGAAAAGATATAGCATATAGCCCGACCCGAAGGGGCACGCCCCAAAAACATTAAAAAATGTTGTTTTCTTAAATATATACTATAATCATAACATATAATTAGCTGTTATGTAATTATTTATAATAAATCTAAATTTCATAACGGTGATATGATAAATGAAAAATAATTATGATATTGTAATTGTATTTCTCTGATTAAGGAAAAAAATAATATTTTATTTATGACCAGAACACCTGTAATATCATTCCTTCCTGTATTGTGTTTAGTATTGTTAAACGGTAATGTTTTTGCACAAGAAAGCTTTAACCTGAAAGGTAAAGTTGTAAATAACAGCAACCATTCCATGGAATTTGTACAGGTCAGTTTAATAAAAAATGACAGCATTACAGTAAGCCAGACAATTACAGATAGTCTAGGTGTATTTTCTCTTAATGGAGAAAAAGGTTCTTATGTTTTGCTTATGGAACAGTTCGGGGCAGAACTGTTTGCGGAACCTGTAGCGCTTTTCCAGGATATTGATCTTGCGGTAATACAAATAGATGAGTTTCAGCAACTGGAAGAAGTGGTAATAGAAGGTAAAAGAAAAATAATAGAAAAAGTAGGCGATAAGCTCTATTTCAATGTTGAAAATAGCCTGCTTGCCACAGGAAATAGTGGTCTTGATATACTTCAAAAAAGTCCTAAATTAAGTACAACCAGTGATGGTGTACTTTTAAGAAATAAAAGTGTATCCATTTTAGTAAACGGCAGAAAACTCAATTTGTCAGGGGGAGATCTTACTGCTTATTTATCCTCACTTAGCTCGGAAGATATAAAAAGAATCGAAATTCAGGATGTAGCCTCTGCAGATCAAGACGGTTCTGCCGACGGAGGGGTAGTAAATATTGTTTTAAAAAAATCGGAAAAAGGAATAAGGGGTATCGTCAAAACGTATTTTCATCATAGAAAAGAAAATTATAATGCTTACAATGGTGCGCTGAACTTAAACTACGGAACAGAGAAGTGGAATATTTATTCTGATATTTCGTATTCCGATAGCAAAGATTTCGGACGTACTGAAAGCGCTTTCAATTACTTTAACGGAAGACGGAATTATGAAAAAGGACAGTTTGATCAAAACAATGACAATTTGGGAATAAGAATCGGAAGTACGTTTTATCCCAACTCAAAAAACGAGCTTGGTTTTGAAGGGTATTACAATAAAAATACAACTACATTCGATAATTCAGGAATAATGAATATAACCGATAACGGTTCGCCATTATTAAGTAGTACGAACACATCTCTGTCAAATACAAAAAATGATTTTTGGTATTTAACCTTTAACTATTCTTACCTACTGGATGATGAAGGAAGTTATCTGAAATTTATAGGTGATATCGGGCAAAATAAATCAAATCCATCAAACAACGTACTGATTGAATATCCGGAGAATTCCGATTTAAACAATCACTATCTGTTTGATACCCGTGCTAATTCCAGGTATGCGACCTCTCAATTGGACTGGGTACAGAAACTAGAGAATAAATGGGATATCAATGCCGGTCTTAAGTTTATGTATGTGAAAAGAGATAATTTGTTAGATGTACAGTTTAACCGGGATAATGTCTGGTTTCCTGATCTGAATCAGAACCAGGATTTTAACAATAAAGAGCAGATTTTTGCCGGTTATGTTTCTTTCAGCAAAACCTTTGAAAAACAATATATAAAGTTCGGATTAAGAGCTGAGAATACCAATATTAAAGGAATCAACAATGTAACGAATAGTGAGGTCAGACAGGATTATACGCAGCTTTTTCCTTCATTATATTACCGGTATAATATAGATGAAAGCAATAAAAGTATAGCACTGAACTACAGACGAAGTATTGCAAGACCGTCATTTTCTGATTTGAATCCGTTTGTTATCAAAATCAATGATTACTTATATCAGATCGGAAATCCGGATTTAAAGCCTTTGTATATGAATAGAATGGATATCACTTTTGATGTGAAAAAGCATTCTTTTTCTTTGTTCGGAAAACTAACTGATAAAACCATTCAGGGGGTATACTTTACCGATGAGCAAAATGTCAATTATTACCAGCCTCAAAATTTCGGTAAATACAAAGAAGCTGGTCTCGACCACTCTTTCAGCGGTAATATTACCAAATGGTTTTATGCAGATATATCAACCGGTGTTTTTTACAATTCTTTCCGGTCAAATGACGGGCTTACGAATCAGGGTCCCTCTTTTTATAACAATACTTATTTACAATTTAAACCGGCAGAATCCTATATCATAGAAGTTTTCAGCAATTACCAGCATCGTTACAAAAGCCGGAACCTGGAAAACCGATACAAGTATAAGTTCGATATATCATTGGGGAAATCTTTTCTGAATAATACTATCACAACGCGGTTGATAGTGTACGATGTGTTTAATACCAGATTCGATGAAAACACATCGTATTATCAGGATTTCAACTTTAACTTCTATCAAAAACGATTAACAAGAGGTGTATTGTTATATGTACAGTACACATTTGGAAATAAACATAAAGTGAGTTCAAAAACAGTGAAATCTGACAATGAAAGCAGAGGAAGACTTTAAAGGAGGCTGCTGAAAATCCTGTAAAGAGTAAGCACAACCATAAATACGCGATTAGATTATGAAAAACAAGAATCTAAATCAGTTGGGGAAAACCCTGAAACCTTTAACGCAGTCTGAGAAAGGGCAGTTAAAAGGTGGTTTTTCAGCATTTGGAGCATCAGTTGCACCAGATGTGGCCAAAAACGTAAACGTGGACGTAGCAGGTCATACTTGTGCATGTTCATGCGATTCAGGAACTGTTGTAATAAAATAGTTTACTGTAATCAAATGTTTAACCAAGGGCTGTTTTAATTCTAAAATAGCCCTTAAATTCCAAACCTATTATGAAACTAAGTAAATTTAATACAGCAGTGAATTATGATGAAGGTATTATTTATCATAACTCCTTTACTAATCGTTTTTTACTTCTCGATCCCTTTTTATACGATTTGATTAAAAGCATTCGTGAAAAACAGGATTTCGATACATTGAAAGAGGTACACGAGGATTTTTATAATGCACTTACTGAGTTTGGCTTTATACTTGAAGATGAAGTTGATGAGCTTCAGAAAATGCGGGATCTTATTGACACCATAGATAATCAGGACCAATACTACCACCTGATCATTAACCCGACCATGAATTGTAATTTCAGTTGTTGGTACTGTTATGAAAAACATGAAAAGAAATCGCAGATTTCAGATGAAACCATAGATAAAATCTTACGGATGATTGAAAATATCTTTATTGCCAATCCGCAAATGAAAGCAATTGTATTGTCCTTTTTTGGAGGCGAACCTCTTTTGTTCTACAATAAAATGAGTATACTGATGGCGAAAGCCAAACAGATAACAGACCGGTATAACAAAAGACTGGAAATTGCTATTACATCGAACGGTCTTTTGATAAACGACGATATGATTGCCGATTTGAAGCAATATAACGTTGCCGGGTTTCAAATAACATTAGACGGTAATAAGTCGAAGCACGACCTGGTGCGATTCGTTTCAAAGTCCAGAGGTTCCTATGATGCTATTATTGATAATATAAAAAAATTAGCAAGAAATCAGCTTGTTGTAACTTTACGTATCAACTATACGAAAGAAAATCTGGTTGATCTCGAAGAGGTAATTGATGATCTTGATGAGTTGAGCATGGATGATAAAAGATGGATATCACTGTCTATGCAGAAGGTTTTCCAGGAAACCAACAGCAAAGATCTTGCGGATATGGTGGTCAATTTCAGAGAATATGCTACCTCAAAAGGAATCATTCACAGAAGTTCGGTATTAGCAGATACGGTTAGGAACTCTTGCTATGCCGATAAAGTTCATCAGTCTGTTATAAATTATAATGCAGATGTTTACAAGTGTAATGCACGCGATTTTAACCAAGCCAATAAAGAAGGAGTTCTGAATGAGAAAGGTGAAATAATCTGGAACGAGCAGCACAACAAAAGATTAATTCCCAAAATGACAAACAAACCTTGCTTGGAATGCAGCATACTTCCTATATGTGGCGGCGGATGTAGTCAAATGATTGTTGAAAATGTAGGACGGGATTATTGTGTGCATAATTTTGACGAAGAAAGTAAAAAAGAGGTAATATTGAATATGTTTATTGACGAACAAACTAAAGCGGTTTAAATGATTTTTGTACCCCAAAAAGACCAAATGGATTGCGGTCCGGCATGTTTATCCATGATTTGTTCCTATCATGGCAAAACTGTTAGTGTCGAATTTTTGAGGGAAAAATGTTTTTTAACACGAGAAGGAGTATCCTTGCTTGGAATATCAGAAGCAGCAGAGTCAATCGGATTCAGAACACTTGCTTCCAAAATAACCATCGAAGATATAGATAAAGACTTTCTTCCGTGTATACTGCACTGGAATCAGAATCATTTTGTGGTACTCAAAAGAATAAGTAAAAACCGGTTAACCGGCAAGCGTACTTATACCATTTACGATCCCGGGCATGGCCGCATTAAATTATCGAAAAAGAAATTTGAAGAATACTGGAAGTCTGACGACCAATCCGGAATCATATTATTTTTAGAAGCAACTGAAAAGTTCCTTGAATTTGAATTTGAAAAAGAAAAATCGCTTTCATTAAAATACCTTTCCGGTTATTTGGTACCCCACAAAAGACAAATCACAAAACTATTTGGTCTTTTGTTGTTTGGAACACTTATCACGCTGGCTTTTCCTATTCTGACCCAGATGCTGGTAGATGACGGAATTTCAAAAAATAACCTCAATATGGTGGTGCTTGTTTTGCTTGCACAACTGGCGTTTTTTATCGGGACCATCGTCATAAATGTTTTCAGAAACTGGATTACTCTTGCCGTAGGAACTAAAGTGAATATTGAGATTATCTCTAACTTTCTTAAACGATTGCTTAAGCTTCCTATAAAGTTTTTTGACACCAAACTGATGGGAGATTTTAACCAGAGAATTCAGGATCATGAAAGGATTGAGAGTTTTTTAACCTCACAAAGCTTGCTTACATTATTTTCAATACTAACTTTTTCCGTTTTTTTTATTGTCCTTTGGCATTATGACTACCGAATTTTAATGGTGTATATTGTGTTGACGGTTATTTCTGTTCTATGGTCATTGTTCTGGCTCGAAAGGCGTAAAATATTAGATTATTTTAAATTCCAGCAACGAAGTGAAAATCAGGAATCTATATATGAGATTATTAATGGCGTTTCAGAAATGAAATTAAATCAGTTTGAAGACTTCAAACGCAAGGAATGGGAAAATATACAGCTGCGACTGTTTGCGACCAATTCACGCATTCTGAAAATCGATCAAATACAGCTGGCAGGTTTTGAGTTTCTGAATCAGCTTAAAAATATCATTGTTACTTTCCTGGCAGCTTACTTTGTAATTAACGGAAGCATGACACTCGGTGCTCTGTTAAGTGTATCTTATATCATCGGACAGCTGAATTCTCCTATTAATCAACTAATTTCTTTTTTCCGCTCACTACAAGATGCCAAACTCAGTTTATCAAGACTAGATGAAGTACAAAATCACCCGGAAGAAGAAGCCCGACAGCTGCTTCCTTTAAATTTAAACGTATCAGGCTTGAGTAATGACCAGAGAGGTATTGGTATAAACAAAGTAACTTTTCATTATGATGGTCCGCAGTCACCAGCTGTTTTACGAAATATAAACTTTTTCATTCCGGAAGGAAAAACAACAGCAATTGTAGGCGCCAGCGGAAGCGGAAAAACGACCTTGTTAAAATTGCTTCTGAAATTTTATGAACCTTCCGAAGGAACAATAACTTTTAACGGAGATAATATAATGCATCTCTCACCAAATAGTATACGAAAAAACTGTGGTGTGGTTATGCAGGATGGTTATATCTTTTCCGATACCATAGAACGTAATATTGCAACAGGAGATGAAGAGATTGATTATGATAAATTGGACCATGCGGTAAAAGTGGCAAACATTCAATCCTTTGTCAATAGCCTGCCTTTAGGCTACAATACCAAAATAGGAGCAGCGGGAAACGGGATTTCAGGAGGACAAAAGCAACGGATACTTATTGCCAGGGCTGTTTATAAAAATCCGCATTATATCTTCTTTGATGAAGCTACTTCAGCTCTGGATGCGGAAAATGAAAAAATTATTTATGACAACCTGCAATCCTTTTTCAAAGGTAAAACTGTAGTTGTTGTAGCTCATCGTCTATCCACTGTAAAAAATGCAGATCAGATACTTGTACTGAAACACGGTCAGTTAATTGAGCGGGGTAACCATGAATCCTTAGTGGATATCAGGCGTGAGTATTTTAATCTGATCAAAAATCAATTAGAATTAGGAGCATAAAATCAGTATAAATTTATAAAAAAACATGTTATGGAAAAGACTTTTTTAAAAACAGTAGTAATCTTAAATATGCTATTCTTTTCAATTTGTGCATTTGCACAAAGTAGCTCGAGCAATGTACCAAATCACCATGCAGTTTCTGATTCAACGTCTAATTACATGGTAGTAGTAGATAATAGTCTAAATTATAAAAAAGGTTCTGAAGGATATAATATAAATTATGACTTTACAGAAGATGAAGTAGTGGTAACAACTCAATCCAGAAATAGAACGAAATACGATAATAATTCAACTTCTAAATCGATTCAAATAGTTGAAACCGGAACTAAAAAACCTGAAATTATAGTAATAGATACATCGGCTATTAAAGATGAATCCAAATAGCATATTTCTCTTTTTAAAGATAAAAAATGTGGTATTTATTTAATAAATACCACATTTTTTATCTATTTAAAACTGATTTTCTATAAATATAGATGTTTTTGTATTTCTCTTTTCAGAGAATATTTTATAAATTTAACTATATTCCATTTATAAAATACACTACATATGAAAACAGACTTTACTACTGCAAGTTTTAAAGATTTTGAAAATATTCCGAATCTTAATATTTACGAAAGAGCAAAAGCCCATGAAGGCTACCTGAATTATCTGAGTGAAAATGAATTTATGAACTACCGTTTACTGGCCACCTCGGGCTGTGGCCCGGAGATAGGACTGGCAGAAGACGGTTATATAAAAAAAGGAAACTACATCAGCTTTGTATGTAATGATTACTTAGGGTTTACTCAGCACCCGGAGGTTAAAAAAGCTGTTATTGCAGGAATAGAAAAGTATGGAACAGGTGCCGGGGCATCACCGCTTATAGGTGGCTATTTCGATTATCACCAGGAACTTGAAGATAAAATTTCAGTATTTTTTAAACGCGCCAAAGGTTCTTCTATTGTCTACACCACAGGATATACTTCCAATAGTGCGTCATTACTTTGTTTATTAAAGAAAGAAGACATAGCTATTGTAGATATGGCAGTTCATGCAAGTGTCTACGAAGGAATTACAGGAACTACTGTTAAACGTTTTTTACATAATAATATAGAGGCACTGGAACGTATTCTCGCCTCGTCAAAAGATACATACAGAACCAAAATGGTGATTATTGACGGTGTGTATTCGCAGGATGGCGACATAGCAAAATTGAAAGAAATTTTAGATATAACACATAAATATGATGGTGTATTACTAGTAGACGATGCACATGGCATCGGCGTCATTGGTGAAACAGGCAGAGGAGCTATGGAATATTTTGATGTATTGGATAAAGTCGATATCATAACCGGTACCTTCAGCAAAACCTTTGGAAATGTTGGCGGTTACCTTGTTGCCAATAATCCTGAGCTGATTTCGTATCTGCAGTTTCAGTCGCGTCAGTATGCTTTTTCAGCTGCAGTAACACCAGCTATTGCCGGTGTAACCAAAGCCATTGAATTGATAGATGAAGAGCCACAGTGGCAAAAGCAATTATGGGAAAATATTACGTATTATAAAAAAGGACTTTTGGATATTGGTCTGGAAATCGGTGATACCAAATCGGCTATTATCCCTGTAAAGATTGGTGATGTTTATAAAAATAGTCTTGCTGGAAAAATGCTGCTGGAAAATGGCATTTATACTAATCCTATCATGTATCCGGCTGTATCTTTAAAAGATTCACGTATCAGAATGAGTCTTATGGCTACACACACAAAAGAACACCTGGATAAAGCCTTAAATGTATTTGAAAATGTCAGTAAAAAATTGCAAATTGCATAGGCATTGCAAAAGCCGCCATAAAAATGGGAAGAAAGAAAAAAACCGAAACAGAAGATACAGCGCAACCTGTTCCTAAAGTAAGAAAAGCGACATCAGGGCCTTTACGGGACAAGTCGCGTACAATGGCCAGAATGATAGCCGCCGTTGGCAAGGTGATTCAAAAGAAAGGATACCCGGGGCTTACGGCTCCCAATATTGCACTGGCCGCCGGAGTGGATAAAAAGCTGGTCTGGACGTACTTCGGAGGGGTAGACAACCTGATTGAGGAATATATCCGGCAGAAAGATTTTTGGAAATCGACCTCGAAAAGTTTTATTGACGATTTGCTGAAACACCCTGAAACTATTGGTAAAAAGGAAATTGAAACGATATTGCAAAACCAGTTTGATACGTTATACAAAGACAAAGCGCTGCAAAAAATTATCCATTGGGAATTGGGAGAGAAAAATAAAGTGCTGCGGGAGCTGGCCGATAAAAGGGAAGAAATGGGCGAGCAGTTGTTTTCTGCGATACTGCCTGATTTTACCAACACAACGGTTGACCTGAGAGCACGACTGGCACTGCTTGTCGGGGGCATTTATTATATCACATTGCATGCGAAATCGAACGGAAGTTTGTTTTGCGGTATCGACATTAACGAAGAAGAGGGGAGAGAACGGATAAAAGCGGAAATTCATCAGCTTATTTCTGAAACATTTGGTAAAGCAGCAGTTAAAAAATAAACTTTCATGCAAACATTTAGCCCATGGTTTAAACCGTGGGCGAAATTGTAAATGTTTTTACTTGTGCCACACGTACTATTTTCATTGTACACAGAACGTTGTTTCAATTATTTGTTGATTCGTAATTGTATAACGTTACGACACTGTCATCTTTGCCATCTTCATCATAATCATAAATAAATTCGACAGATAAAACTTTTTTAGGGGCAGTAAATATTCTAACAAATCCTTCCCGGCTTAGTACACCAACTTTTACGATGATTTTATTTTCTTTGGCATTTATAACATAAGTACCATTTTCAACTTCTTCTTTACAATCAAAAATATCTACGTATTTATAAGTCAAATCTTTGTTGAACTGTAAATAGTCAAAACCACAACTTTCGTGGTCGTCGTACTTTGTACTATTATTGTTTACTTTTACTTCATAAGGAATCCATTTTCCTATAATATCATTTTCAATAGTATCAGATTGATTTTTAATAGAGCTGTTATCATCATTATTACACGATGAAAACATGAAACAACAAGATAATAAGCTTAGTTTAATAAAATTCTTCATATTTTTTTGGTTTAAAAAATTATTTTAATCAAATGTTTAGTGTAAGTGTTTGTCTAACGGTATTATACAATCAATATTCGATAACTCAAAAAATAATGAATTATGAATGATTTTACCTTACGGAAGTCCGTAATACATTGTTTTTATTGAAATATAATTGCATTTTTTATAATGTATAACCAAATGCAAATCCCAAAGTAGGATAAATTTTATTGTTGTAATAATCTAAATCGCTCGCATTTCCAATTCCTAAATGATATCTGAAAATGAAATGATTGCTAAGAGGTAATTGCTGTCCGAATTGTAACTCATTTAACCAATATTTCCCAATATTATATGCTTCTATGCCTTTGAAGTAGTACTTGGTTTGCAAAGCAATAAAAGTTCCCGCATTGTTTTTTAAAGAATGTCCTTTTTTCAATCTACGTTCTCTGTTAAAATAATACCTGATCTGACCTCTTATGAAGAGGCTGTTAGACTTTTGAGACCATTCGTAAGAAACTCCGGATTCAGAGAAATCATTAATACCTCCCCAACCTAAATTAATATCAGATAGAAAGACATTGTTAATTGGAATTTCTGTTCCGATAGAAATGCCCTGAAGCCCTAATTCAACTTTATATTTATTTTCTAAAGAGGTTTGAGCTAATGTGAATTTAGTTGAAAGAATGAATAAAGTAAAGAGTAGTGTTTTTTTCATGTGTTAATTTTTTGTTTCATAGTGCTTCACAAACATATTGTATTTTTCACGTTATAGAGAATTAATTCTGTTAAATTTAATGGTTGCATTGCATTTAATATTGATTTAAATTACAGTAATGCGCATCCTCATTGGTTTTAAAAGGCAGTATTTGGTTACTGAATCTCTTTGAAAACAAAAAAACAGGATTAGTATATCCTGTTTTTATAATTAAGGTAATTGTTATTCTTCGTCCTTTAAAAGTTCGGTTGTGTAATAGTCAGGCAATGTATGCATGGCTAAAAGTAGTTTTTCCTCATTGGTCTTTTTTAGCTCTTCTTCCTGAATATAATGGTTGTAATTCCTGAACAGGAAATAAAACAGCAGTCTGTTATAGTCGTCTAATTTCTTGTCCGAAACCGCAGATAAAATGGCTTCCTCTATTTCATTTCGGTTTTTTGTTTCCGCCAGTGCCCGGCCAATTCTGCTTATGTTGCCATAATAGTGATTGGTTGCAGCATTCTCTACACGCAGCGAAATTCCCAGTATTAAATCAAGAACATTTATGTCTAAAGTTTCTAATTCTTTAATGTAGGTATTTCTTTCGCCCCATGCATAACTTCCATCAGAAACTCTTTCAAATCTGTCGTTCATAATATCCAGATGCGCTTTTAGGAAAACACTCCAATTATACGTTTCTGCAGACAGTAAAGCGATATTTACAGCGTGGTCTCTCGGGCTGCTGTCCTGACTGCATCCGCCAATCACCCTGGTGCTTCTCATTTGGTCTAAAAGTTTTGATTTTTTCTTTTTGGAAAAATTCTGCCAGTTTTTAGGAAGTTCAACCCAGCCATCTTTTAACTTGTCTTTGAATTTTGTTGCAGTTGTATCAATTAAGCAATCAGAATAGCCAATCATTACAGCATATTTATTGGGGATTTCGTTTGATTGAAAATTTTCAGGAAAATAAAACGCCTCTATTGATTCTTCCGAGTAATCTGTTTTTTTGTGGTATCTAAATAGCCAGGTGTTTTTTAATTCCTTATTATATAACTTTAAGTCTTCTGATTCAATACGTAATCCGTAATCACTTTTTAAATCGAATTCTTCAAATTCGACAACTTCTTTGTCCTCGTAATTCCTGTACTTTCGCTTAATGATCAGTTTGTTTTTTCCGACTTCTGCCTGGGGATATTTCCTTATAAATTCATCCAATGGAATTTTATTTTCGAGATCTTGTTTTGCCTGTTTAATATTTCCGGACTCAAGTGAAACAACGTAACCAATGGTTTGATTTTTAGCATAAAATTTTTTGTTGACATCACACGTTTTGAATTTCAGATTTAAAGAGTCAACAACGCGCCCAAGTTTACTGATAGCCTCTTCACTGTAAATTAATCCGTTTTTGTAGGTTTTAAATTCACTTTCCTGTCCGAAGACATTAAAATTAAAGATAAGTACTGTAACAAATGTGAGTAATTGTTTCATACGCTTGGTTTAAAATGGTGCATAACGGACTTAGACTTGACGAGTTTTTCCTTTCACCCACGGTTAAAACCGTGGGCCAGATGTTTCAACCATGGGCGAAAGGGGAAAGGCATGAGCCACAGTTTTTATTGTTTACTAAACTTACGAAAAAAAACAAATACGGAACCGCATAGACGACAAAAAAAGGAGAAACTCTAATTTCTCCTTTAAATTGTTATTTTGATAATATGATGTGGCGTTTTTCTTATGATATAAATTGTTCAATTTTTTGTTTAATTAAATGTTCGTCTTGTTTGTCAATTTTCATTATTTGCTTTTTAAGTTTGGTAAGTTCTTTAAAGTATTCTTCTTCAAATTCTTGTTCACAATGAAAACATTCGTGAAATATTCTGTCAAAAATATTCCACGTAAAATCAAGGATTTCACCATTATAATATTCGTTTGAGATTGCAATATTCAGGTTTTTGATAAATTGTAAAAAATATGTTGCGAAAAACTTAGATTGTGACTCATCAAATCCATCTTCGAGTAAAAATATTGGATAATAATCACTTATTTCTACACTTTTATTTAAAAAGTCATTTTCAAGGTTTTTAAAGTAAGATTCAGTTATTTCAATTTTGTTTTCTAAATATTTTTGATGAATGTTCTTATTGAAGTTACTGAACAATAATGAATTTTTATTTAGTTGAAATTCTTTTGAATATTCTTCTCGATATTTTTTTTCAATTTCTTTGAAATCATTTTCTACTAAAAATTCTTTGTAGACGTTGTTTTTCATAAAATGTCACATAATGGGTTGTGGCTTGGCGATAGTGAAGGGTTTGGAAGCCAAAACATTCCATTTCTCTTTTAAATTGTTATTTTGGTAAACTGCTGTAGCCGATGTTTTTACTTTTTTATACACTCAGCTCATTGATTATTTCATTTAATAATGTATTAAACGCATCAGGTTTTTCAAGCATTGGATAATGTCCTGTTTCTGTTATTATTTTAGAATCATAGTTGCTAAAATACTTTTTATTGTTTTCAATGCTTGTAGGTGAAGCATCAGAATTAATGGCTCTTACAGGCACATCCACTTGTTTTGCGATTTTACGAATGTCCATTTCGTATAACGGACGAAGAACATTTATCGCTAAATCAGATTCGTTTTGCAGAAATTCTGATTGAAGCTGTCTTTTTATATTTTCAGGCGTTTTTTCAACAAAAAGATAGTGTGGAAGAAGATTTTCAACGGCAGATTTAAAGTCTTTTCGATAATGGCTGAACATAAACTCTTCAGCTTGTTCAGGAGTAAAATCCTCGTCTAAGTCTTTTAAAGTGTCAACTAAAACAATTGCTTTAACTTGAGGCAAATCGATACTGGCTTCCACAACATATGCGCCTGACATGGAATGTCCGATAAGAATAATTTCCGAAGAATTAAGTTCATTAACAACTGCTTTTATGTCATTTGCGTATTGCGCCGCCGTCCAATTTTGTCTTGATTTATCCGATTTTCCGTGACCCGCTAAATCTATTTCTACAATATTGTATTTTTCCCTGAAATATATTTCCTGGTTGTGCCACCAATTGGTATTGCCAAGCCATCCGTGGACAAAAACTAAAGTGATTGTATTATTTTGTGATGCTGTTGTATAATGAATTTTGCTTGCATCGGAAGATTTTACATAATTGTCCATCGAATTTATAATTTTTTAATTTTCAATTTTTGCGTTGTGTATTGCTAAAATCAGCTACGTTTTGATGTTTAGCTACACGGTAAGCAAAAGCCGGTTATATTTACTAATTTACCAAAAAAGGAAGTATAAGTTGTACACTGTTTTTTATTTTTCACATCTTTTTTTGAGTTCATTGTTCATTTTTTCAAATCCTTTTTTTGTATTGTCCAAATTAAAGAACCGAACTAAAATACCATCAAACACTTCACTTTGCTTAAAATTTGTCGTTCCGTTTTTGTTGTCAATAAGTTCAAAAATATGTGTTCCATCAAAAAGCCCATCAATTAAAAATTTTCCTTTCCATTTTAGTATTTTATAACTTTCATACGCTAAAACGATTGGTTTAAATGTCATTTTTGAGGAATTTTCGGGTTGGATAATTACTTTTAGTCTTTCACCAACTTTTAATTTTCCTTCAAGCTTCTTAATAAACGGATTCCAGTTTGTGTATTCTTTTTGATTGATTAAAATTTCCCAAACTTTTTCAGGATTTACATTTATCGTGATTTCTGTTTTTATTTCCTTTGTCATGATTTAAACTTTTTACAAAGGTCGATTGTTTCTCTTTTCAAGCTCTTGACAAAAATCAAGAATTTTCAGCTTTTCGTTTTCTTATGCGACTAAAAGTTTCCGCTGACATTCCTAAAATGGAAGCAATATATTGTAACGGAACCAGGTTGAAAAGTTCTCTGTTTTGCTCAAAGTATACGTTATACCTTTCTTCGGCACTCATTGATAAATGCGAAAAAACTCTGTCTTCGAGAACTGCGAAACACTTGGCGATAAACTGCGTTTCTATTTCTTTCCATTTGGGTAATTTTTTGTTTAATTCCGAATAGCTTTGTTTGTCAATGGTCAGCAATTCCACATTGGTTAAAGCCTGAATGGATAATCGACTGGGCTGGTCAAAAAAGAAGCTTGAAATTTCAGTGACAAAGTAGTTTGGTGTTGAAATCCACTGCGTAATCTCCTTTCCGTCAGAAAGCCTGTAGATGCGTAAAAGTCCGGATTTTACTAAACTTAGTTTATTACAATATTTGTCAGTTTGGGCAAAGAATTCGTTTTTGGTTAGTTCTTCTTCATAAAAAAATGACTGAAGAATTTCGATTTCTTCGTTTGTTAATGCTCCAAAATTTTCTTTTATGTGTTCTTTAAATTCTTTCACTTCAGTTTTTTCAACATTACTGCCAACGGTTTAGGGCTTTCGCCCATGGTTGAAACCATGGGTTAAAGTAAAGGGCAACAGCTTTATATTGTTTTTAAATGTATAAAAAAAGTCGATGTGAACCGCATAGACGACAAAAAAGGAAAAACATTTCATTTCTCCTTTAAATTGTTGTTTTGGTAATGTGATGTTGTACATTGTTTTTTATTTTATCCCGAATTGCTGAATCATCCAATGATTTGAATGATTTCTAACTAAGTCTTGCTTTATTTGATCGTTTTTTGTGTCTAAATATTTGTAGACTTTTAAAGGAACTGAATTGGGGAATGTTTTTAAACTTGAATCAATTAGTTCTGCTGATTCTTTTGTTTGCCCGTTTGAATTTAATGCTTCAGCTTTATATATTAAAATTATTACAGGAACTTCATTATAAACATTTTTGATTTCTTGTTCTAAATCATTTATTAAATCTACTTGAAATTTTGAATTAGGTTGCTTTCCAACTGCAGCAGTTTCACTAATATGATTTTGATAAGCTAAAAACATATTCAGGATTTGCTTATTTTTAGCATCTTTGTTTGCATAAAAATCTTGAATTTTTTTTATCGTTTCGGGTTTCATTTCCCCTTCATCTGACTGTAATGCTTCGTCATAAAAATTATTAAGTAGAGTAAAAACAGTTTTGTCATTTCTGTCTGTTTTAGTATTTGTTTTTAATTCTTTAATGTAATTTATATAAGCTTCAGATTTTTGAGCAAATAAATTCGATGATGCTAGTAAGAAGAAAATAATTATTAAATTTTTCATATAAAATCTGTATTGGTTTTAATATCGAAGCAAAAGTCGGTTGTATTTACTAATTTAACAATAATAGGCTGTTGTAACAAAAAAAAGAGAAACTTTCTATTTCTCCTTTAAAGTATTATTTTAGTAATGTGATGTTAGCTAGCGTTATGTTTTTATTAATCTTGTTTTTGTTGTTTGCATAATTAATCGTTTCCCCTTATTTGTTTTTTCATATTTCTCCGTTCTGTAAAATTCAATAGTAAAGTCTTGCATATTTAATGTTTCGAGTATGGCCTTTGCCATTTGCCTAACATCTTGCCATTCTGAACTCGTTTCCAAGAGAAAGTCGTCCCAAAAATCAGGCGATTTATCACCACTTCGTTTTTCAAAATACCTGTCCAATTCTTTAAGTTTCTCAACTTGTGAACTCGTCAAAAGTCCACTTTTTAAATACTCGTGATATTCAAGGGTAAAATATGTATCAAAGTCAATTGCCATTTCATCGCAAGTTGCTCCAATGCCAATTATTTCTGTCTGTCGCTCTGCCTGACTTGAAAGAGTCACCAGGTTCTTTATAAGTTCACCAAATTTCCAGCGAATTAAATTGTCATCATTCGTAAGGTCGGTGTCTCCATAATTGAATGTTGGGTCAAACTGCATATATTCTTATTATAAGGTGTGTCTGTAATATGTCTCACAAAATACAGTAAATTAAAGTTTTGTAAAAAAAACTATAATTGTATTTTGTAAAGTCTCTTGCTAATATAATTAATTGTTTCATTATAGATTAAATAATTTTATGCATAGCAAAACCATTTAAAAAACGTTAGATTGAAATGTAACACCCTTTTATTTATTTTTGTTGTTCTTATATCGTTTAAAATGCTGCATAACGGGCTACGACTTGGTTATAGTGGAGGATAAGGAAGTCTTTCAATTAAGCACTTTGCCCCGCATTTCTCTAAACCGATGTTATATGACGGCTTTCTTTTGTTCGTATTTTTCAGCCCAATTTAATTCGTTTGGTAAGTCAATGTCTGAAAATTCGATATGAATTACTCTTCTTTTTTTGTTATTAGTTGTTTTGCTTGAACTATGTAAAATCAATGGTTTCATAATCATTATTCCTCCTTTTTCAACATTACAAGTTACTTCTTTTTCGGTTTCCCAATCTATTGTTTCCGGTCTGTAAATTTTCTTTAAATGTGATTTTTCGACAACTCTTAAAGCTCCGTTATTTTCGTCTGTTTCATCTAAATGAATTCTAATCGTAAAAATATTTTCCAAAATTTCGATAGGAGGTTGAACTGCAAATTGATTTTGTTTGGTCGTCCAAGGTGAAAAGTTTTCAAGTTCAATTTTTTGGTCAACAGAAATTGTCAAATCTTGATGATATGAAACGTACCAGTTTGAAGTTTCAGGTTTATCGAAGTAAATGCTTTTTACAACGAAGTAGTTTTGTCCGAAAAGTTTTTCAATTATTTCGTTCAGTTTTGGGTTGAAAATCAGTTTTTGAGTTTCGGGAATTTCCTTCAAAAATTGACGAATTGCAAAAAGGTCAGCGGATTTTCGGAATGTGTCTTTTGAAGTTTCAACTTGGTTTATGGTTTCTATTATTTTTTCAACTTCTTCGTCTGAATAGATGTTGTTAATCGTCGTAAATCCAAGATTTTCAATTTCACTTTTATGCGTATTCATAGCGTTCATTTTTTTCGGTGCGTGGGTTTGTGCGATGGCTTTTAAGCTGTCATATAACATTGTTTTTCACGAAACTAGGATACAAGTTTTGTAAAAAAACTATAATTGTATTTTGTAAAGTTTCTTGCTAATATAATTAATTGTTTCATTATAGATTAAATAATTTTATGCATAGCAAAACCATTCAAAAAATGTTAGATTGAAGTGCGTTCGTATTGCTTAAAATAGTTTATCAAATGTTTTCCCGTTGAATGTATAAACACCACCTTCTGCCATTCCAAAAAGCAAATTGTTTTTGTTGTCTTTATAAATCGTCCAAATCATCGGGTTAGATAGTTTGTCACTGTTTGAATAGTTTGTCAGGGCTTTACCGTCGTATTTCCAGGCTCCCGTATATACATCTCCAAACCAAATATTATCTTCTGCATCTTCTTCAATGGCAAAAGGGTGTTCCAATGTGCCCGGTTGTGATCGATCTCCTCTTCCTGTGCTTGCCGGGTGGATTACATTATTCTTTTCAGAAAAATTAAGGATTGAATTGCCTTCCATCAGCAAAACGCCAATTCCATTATTTCCTATCCAGATTCGTCCTTTTGAATCGGCTAATACGCTTCTTATATGCAAACGCTGATTCTCTTTCAGGTTTAATTTATCATGGTCAAAGATTGTTACCATTTTACCGTCATAGTTGAATAGTGCAGCATAAGTCGCTATCCAGACGTTACCGTCTTTATCTTTTGAGATACCGGTTACGCCATACGTATTATCAGCATTTTTATTTTTGGGTTTTGGGAAAATTAAATAGTGCCTATTCATACCGTCAAAACGATTTATTCCGTCTTCTTCCCACGCATAAAACCATAAATCGCCATTGGTTGCCTTCCAATCAACTATCGGGTTGTTGTTTTTGGATGGATAATGCGTAAACGTTCCGTTGTCGTATACACTTATTCCATTTGCGGTTCCAAACCAGATTTTTCCATTCTTGTCTTCCTGGATGGAACGGATTTGATTGTCGGATAAACCATCATTTGTTGTAAAGTATTCAAATGATTTTCCATCGTAAACACTTACGCCTTCGTTATGACTCCCCAACCAATAATTGCCTTTACTGTCCTGAAAGATAGCGCGTATTGCCGACGTAAATTTTAAGGTGTCGGTTTTTAAAGAAAGGACCGATTCGGTGTTCTTAACCTCTTTTTCGGTTGGTTTCTTTTCAACACAAGAAAGGTTCAGTGTTACGACCAGTAGTAGGTAAATCATTTTCAATTTCCTGTTCATTTCGGGTTGCTTTATAATGACGCATAACGGACCGCGGTTTGGCGAGCTTCTCACTTTGTCCCACGGTTTAAACCGTGGGTTAAAGGGTAAAGGGCAATAGCTTTTTAGTGTGTACTAAATGTATGAAAAAAGTTAATGTGACCGGCATGGGCGACAAAAAAAGGAGAAATGAAAAATTTCTCCTTTTTTTGTTGTTTTGGTAAATCCTAGTTAACTGTTCGGACAGGTTTCTTTTATTATGATATACTATTAGAAATAAGTTTTTTTAAATCAAAGTAACCTCTTTCGATAGAAGTGAATCTCCAACCATACCAAAAATTTTCAGGTTCTGATAATTCATTATTTTCGAGCAAATCATTTAATTTATCATTTAATTCAAATTTTTCTTTACTTGAATAATGACGTCCTATTCCGAAATAAAGATTTGGTTTATCACAATCGTTACACTCAATAATTGCTACAAATTTTTTATTTTCAATATTAAACTGAATACCTAAATTTATAATGTTTTGATCAATTTTAAAACTATCTCTTACAATCTGTTGATTTGGAAAATCTAATTGAAGCATTTCTTTCCATTCTATAAAAAGGTTTTTAATAATTTCCTTTTTGTAATTGCTTTTCAATTGTTGAATTTGATTTAGTATGCTGTTTAATTCGTCTTCTTTTTCAGATAGAATTTCAATTGATTCTTCAAGATTACTATCTTCAATTCCTAATTCTTGTTTTATAAATTCTTGTAATTTCATGTTCATTGGTTGATTAATTGTTCTTAAACTAAATATTCCTTCCAAGTGGTCAATGTATTGTTCAACAGCACTGTATAAGTAAATATTGTTTTTATTTATATGAGGCAATATTTCATATTTTAGCCAAGGATATATATTATCCCTGTATGATAAAGAGCGGAATCTGTTTGAGATTTTTTTTTTGTAAGAAAAATTGTTTTTATCAACCCAAGACTCACTGGATGGATTTCTTGTGAACTTTGGTGTATATACAACGTAAATTTCTTCTAGTTTTCTATTATAAATGTTTTTTAAAGTTTCAATATATCTTGCTAACTGTCCTCCATGTGAATTATTTTGGTCTGGTGCTTTGTCAGTAACTTTGTTCTCTATTACTACAACGTATTTATTGTCAAAAATTGGAATGTCGATACGTCCACAAGAATCAACTTTCTTAACTTCGGGTTTTTCAGTAGTCAAATCAAAAAGACAAACATCATTTAAAAATTTTTCTAAAAAAACGAATTTAGAATTTTCTTGATAACGTAAAAATTTTGCAAAAATTCGGCTATGAGCATTTTCATCTGCGTGTAGCTCATCAATCAAATTAATATGGTAAGGTAATTTAGCTAATTCTTCTTTATAGATGTGTCCAAAATTCTTTGTAAGTCTTATTAAAAAAGAAATTCCTTTTCTTCTCTTTTGCTCCAAAGAGTTGCTAAGATTTATAATTTCTTTAAATTGTTGTAATTCCAATTTTTTAGATTTCTAAAGTTGATGTGTATATTGTATGAAAGCTAACGGTTTAGGAATTTATGAAGTGGTAGATTAGAAGCGCAAATGTTGAAATTGACACTATTGTTCCACTTTAGCAAAACCTTTGTTAGGCGAATTTTCGGCTATTGCTTTCGTATTCTTAATCCTTGTTCTTGTAATTTTAAAAGTTTACAGATTTCGGACATATTTTTTCCTTGAGAAGAACAAAACTCAATCAAATCGTATTCAATTAAACGTTGAATATTTTCTGCATTATCCGAAATAGATTTAATTTTATGAAATAGCTCCTCCTTTATATTCTCAACATTTAAATTTTCTTCATTTCCACAGATAACTTTATGAACCAACCAATTTCTTTGCTTTAAAAAATCGTTTAGTGAATCTTGTAATGATGAACTATATAGTTGCTCTTTGATTGCAATTTTAATGGCATGACCGAAAGTGTAACTCTGGTTTTGTTTTAAAAACTCGTCAGCTCGTTCTTTTGTTTCGGCGGGATTCATTTTAAGAGTGATTGAATGGCTTAAAGCTTGTTCGGCCATTTGAGTTTTTAATAAAGCTTCTCCGAGAAAACAATACAAATTTATTTCGATATCGTTAGCTGGTATTTTTATAACATTGTCTTTCATATACTTTTCGTATTCGTAAAATTTCTCCTAATGTGCCGCTGGCTTTAAGAAATGGAGGGGATTTTGTTACTGATGTTTACAAATATACCGAAAAGGATTTAAGAAAATTTTGAAAAATGACACAGACTTTTTGTTCTCTATCGTTCCATTAATAAGCGGCGCCAACCATTTCTTAAAATAGCTGTTAGTGGTGGTTTTTTAACACCACCCATATTCTTCACATAACTTTTCTATCAGATCATTTAGGTCAAATAAATTGAATGCGCTTATTTGAAATCCATATGTTTTTAAAAAGGTCTCAATACTTTGTGTTGTTTGTTCAAAAAACTTTGCAAGAAGATCTACTATACCATTAAATTGATTATTTATTGCAGTTATTGCTATTCCAATAGCTGCGGCAAATCCATAGAGAAGTACCCTTAAAATTGTTTTACAAGCTAGACATCTAGAATATCGATTAAATCCATTTCTTGTTTTTTTTAAGAAATTACGAACTAAAGTACTGATTGAGCGAGACAATTGATTTAATTTTAAAAAATCCATTCTAGCTAATATTGATAATTTTAATCCTTGAAGAACTCCTAAAGGATTATCTCTTAGCTCTTGTAAATCACGAAGTTCTGCTTCTGAAAAATAACTTTCTAAAATTTCACGTGTTTCTTGAATTTCTAAATTTGTAATTCCTTTCATGTTTATTACCTATAAGTTCAGATTCGAGAGTTTTTTTATAACCGTTAACGAGCTGCGACTTGGCGATAGTGTCGGATTAGAAAGCCAAAGCTTTCAACCTTGCACTAACCTAAGCAACAGCCTTTTATTGTTTACTAAATTTATGAAAAAAGGAAGTATAAAAAGCTGTTGCGACTAAAATGCAAGAACTTTCTATTATTACCTTAATCCGCCATTTTGCAAAACCACTGTTGGCAGCAGTAGTTATTAAAATGGTAAATTGTCTTCTTCTTCGATTTTAGTTTTTACTAAAGTTATGAATTCAGGATTCCACTCTTCTTTTGTATAAATTTTCAGCTTTGAATCAGAATTAAAAATATCTTCGGAATAGGTTAGTTCATATAATTGTGAGTTTTTTTCCATTAACCACGTTTGTTTATCATCGAGAGGAAAATTGTCATTAGATTCTATAAAACCTCGAGCTTTGATTAAATCAAGAAATTCATCTTTATTAGTGAAAAAGACTCTGTATGGAATTTTTAACATATCTTTTATTTGTTCCATTGCTGGATGATTACTAAGTAATATCTCATTAATTGCGCTTTCAGAACCTCTTTTTTCCTCTGTAAGAAATGTTACAAGTTGGTTTAGAGTTTTAGCTGTGTTTTCTATTCCTTTAATTATATGAATCTCTTTACTCCTTGTTTGTTCTTGCAAAAACCTTTGAAATAGACCAGCCCACTGTTCTTTTAAAAACATTGTTATGTCTGAAGAAGTTTCAAAGCCGTGAATTGTATTATTGTTTGGCAATGATTCTACAAATTCTATAAACTGATGAATTTTAATATTATCGGCGTATGTATATTTTGTAGTTTCATTTTCTTTATTTTTTAAATAAAATTGATATTCATTATAAACACCTTTTTCTATAAAGATATAAACTTGCTTATTTAAATCAAATGCAGTTTTTAATTCCATTTGTGAAACAGAATGTTTTTCAATTTTACTTTCAGAACCATATCTGCCTCCAATTATAGAAACTAATATATCAACATTGTTTATTTCTTTATAGCAATATTCTTCTAATCTATCTTCTTTACCATAAGCAATGCTTCCTTGTTCGTTCAAAACAGGTTCATAACCTTGTTCACGAATAAATCTATCTATATCTGTTCTGATATGCCTTAAATCATAGTATGTTGAACTTACAAAAATTCTTGGTTTTGCCATTTATCGAAATTTTATTTTTTAGTCAACCTATTTTAGGACGACACGTTTTTTACTATTGTCACTAACACCTAAATATACGATAGTTTTTATACTGAGTATCATTTTCGCTTTTTTTGTTAAAATTAGCGTATGTTATTGTTTTTAGCGTAATCTCAATTGTGTGTTTTGTTAAAATTTATTGCTAATATAGTTAATTGTTTTATTATCATTAAATAATTTTTATGGATAGCGAAATCATTCTAAAAACGTTAGATT
The DNA here is from genome assembly GCF_000382425.1 of Empedobacter brevis NBRC 14943 = ATCC 43319. GTDB lineage: Bacteria > Bacteroidota > Bacteroidia > Flavobacteriales > Weeksellaceae > Empedobacter > Empedobacter brevis. The sequence continues at coordinate 453,861 of NZ_KB908291.1, read as the reverse complement.
GAAATGCAACGACCTTTTATTCTGTTGTTCTTGTAACGTTTAAAATGGTTCATAACGGGCTACGACTTGGTGATAGTGAAGAGTTTGGAAGCTAAAATTTTCAATTTCTCCTTTAAATTGTTATTTTTCCAATACGTTGTTAGAGGTCCTTTTTTTTTAACTTTTTTAGCTATTTTTTTTAGGATCTTAATTTGTTTATTGTCTGTCAGATGATACTCTTTTAAAAAAAGAAAATAATTGTCTAGGTAGCTTGACTTTTTGGGACTAGTTAAAACCTGCTCCAATTTCTCATTATTTGTTATCTGAAAGTCATAACCATAGTTATTAAGGAACATTAAAATTGTCAAATGAAAAAAATGAAGTCTGTCCCAACGTTTTCTTTCTTCGTTTGGTGATAAACTGTCAAAGAATAGAAACAGTCTATTTATTTTAGGAGCAATATTATTAATGTCGTCCAAATACTCCGAAAACGATTTTACTCCTGTTTCTGTAATTAAGCTATCTGCAAATAGGTCGAATTCATTTCTGAAAAAATGATCGTCGGTTTTGTTTCCATTCGCATTAAGTCCTTCGATAAATGTTAGATCACAAAACATTCTTGAAAAGACATTTAGAAACTTTACAAACTCTAAATCAGCTTTCCCTGCGATAGTTGTATCAAGAAAAATCATTTCTTTCTGAATTTTCTTTGTCCACGCAAAAATCGCCAAATGTCTATACACAAATGAATCAAAATAATAGTGCTTATTTAAATAGTCGACATTAACTTCTAACCATTTTTCTTGATGCTTGTTGGAAAAGTTCCACATTCTGTGATTAAAGTCTTCACAAGCTGTCAATAGATGGACTTTGTATTTGGCAAGTACTTCTTTTATTTTTTTCCGTTGGTCAAATTTATGCTCTGTGTCAAGTTTAGAACGTAAAACTTTTGTTTCTATATAATTTTTTGTCAGAAGAGTCAGAAAGAAAACTATAATTGTTGTAACTGTACTAATTAATATCGGGAGAATTTTTTCATTAGTTAGAAAGTTGATAATACTTAGTAATATCATATCATTTGATGCTTGGTTAGGGTTCTTATTTTAAGTTAACCGTCATGAAACTAGTATACAAAAGTTTCGTAAAAAACTATAGCTGTATTTTATTAAAATTTATTGCTAATATAGTTAATTGTTTAATTATACTTTAAATAATTTTTACGGATAGCGAAACCATACTAAGAAACATTAGATTGAAATGCAACGTTTTTTTTGTTGTTCTTGTATCGTTTAAAATGCTACATAACGGAATGGGGTTTGGTAGTGGCGGAAATTGAAGCGAAAAGTTTCAATTTAGCGACACGGTAAGCAAAAGCCAATTCATTGAATAAATTTAAGAATAAAAGTCAATGTAATTGGCTTTTTGCGGTATAGAAAGCCGAAACTTTCAATTATCACTTAACTCGCCATTGCGCCAAACCCTTGTTAGGCACAGTTATAATTTATTCATGTCAATTTCGTAACCTGAATTTCTTAGCTCCTTAGCAATTTTAAGGTGCCACGCTTCATCTTCGTCCATTTTTACATAAACAACACCAGATATATCATTTGGCGTTTCAATTTCTCCTTTAACCAACGCACAAACATTCTCCCGGCCAATTTTACCAATCAAAAATCCATGCTCAAAAACAACATTTTGCCTTGCTCTGCTTTTATAATTTGGGTTTTCTTCTGCTTTCGCACCAATATCGCAGTTTGTGTATAGGATAATACCGAAACCAACATTTGAATAAGCTTCTATTTTCTCAATAACCGTTCTACTTCCACTTGCTTGTTCATGAAGAATTATTGACTTTAATCCTAACTTTTCAATAAATCGGGCTGTCTTAGTCTTTGCTTCATCGTCATGACCGTGAACAATAAAAACCTGTGATTTATCAAGTGTAATTGATTTTTCAGAAACATCCGATTTTTCTTGAATCGGCGATTTTAATAAATCTGTTTTTGCTCTTAATTTTTTCAGGTTGTCAAGTTTGGAATTGACTTTATTCTTGAATTTTGTAAGTTCTTCTGCGGGAGATGGATTTCTTCCGCCAATAATCCCAAAGAAAAAAGAACCAGCATCATCATATCGTTTTTTGTATTCGTTATATTCTTTATTGAAGGCATGCTTTAAGTATTCGGAATTGTAGTCATGCCAATTTGAGAAATCTTCTCGGTTTTTCTGGAAAGCCTCTTGAGTAGTGATTTGTCGATCATATAGTTCTTCCCCAATCTCAATTCTTTTGTCAAGTATTTCATTGAATTCCTCTTTAGAAGTAGTTAATTCAGTCGGAGTTTGGTCAACTGCTACCAATTGTTGTTTTTTTGCCATTTAAGTTATTTATGTATAATTGTGCCTAACACCCAAATATCCGAAAGTTTTTAAATTGAGTAACATTTTCGAATATTTTGTTACGGGTTACAGTTATTGTGCGAATATAATGGATATTTCTTAAAATAGGCAATAAATAACTGGTGTGCAGTAAAATAGATTGAATCTAAAATAACGTTTGTTGTGTTGTCGTGTCGTGGTTGGGTGGTGATAAAAAAGCCCATGGTTTAAACCATGGACAAAATATGTAACTCACGGGTTTATGTTGAAGGAGCCGGATGTTTGCGTGAGGGATAGCAGTGGCATCCTTTTGCGAAATGCAGTGGAGCAAAAGATACAGCGGATAGCCCGACCCGAAGGGACACGCCCAAAATAGGATGGTTGTTCCCCATCCTCAACCTGTGTTGGGCGTAACAAGTACTTTTTCAACACAGGTTTTGGGGTGGTTTCTTTGGTGTTTAAATGGTGTGTACCACTTCTTCGAGTTGAAACCGGTTTTTGGGCAGGTTGTCGGGATGTGCCCAGTCGCTGCGGTCTGCATATCCCACTGTTACGGCAAATAACGGGGCATAGCCGTCTTGCTGCAGGATGTGCTGGTAGGCTTTTCTGTCAATGCCTTCCATGGGTGTGGCGTCGAGTCCCATACTGGCGCAGGCGCTTAAAAAGAAGCCTAAAGAAAGGTACACCTGACTTTCCATCCATGATTTTACGGCATAGGGACCGTTCGATTTCACCAGCGGCTCATAGAAACCTGTTACCCAGGCTTCGGGAAGCACGGAAAGGTTGCGTTTTTCGAAATGGGTAATATCGTTCATGACGCTGAATACGACCAGGAGACGGACGTTGTTAATGGACTGTTCGTTCATATAGGAGTGGGAAGCCAGTTCTTTTTTTACGGCTTTGTCCGTGACAAACGTAAATTTCCACGGCTGGCTGTTGATAGAAGAGGGGCTTAACCGCAGGATTTCTTTTAACTCGTCGATTTGTTCGTTTGTCACCTGTTTTGTGGTGTCGTATTTTTTGGTCGCATACCTGGTTTTGGCAAGGTCTGAAAATTTCATATGGGTCGTTTTTAAATTAAACTATACTTTTTACTGTTGCAAAACTAAGTATAGTGATTTACCTTTGCAATAACGGTCAAAAATGATAGTTACAGATGTATAGTATAGACGACAAGCAGTATCCGTGCTGCACAAGCCTGACAATGAAATATATAGGCGGTAAATGGAAGGCGGTAATTCTGATTCATTTAATCGAAAAAAAACGGTACAGCGAATTGCGTAAGGCCTGCAAGGTGATTACGGAACGGACGCTGAGCCTGCAATTGAAAGAAATGGAACAGGACGGTTTGGTGAAACGTACGGTTCATACGAGCAAACCGCCGCTGAAAGTGGATTATGAGCTGACGCCGTTTGGCAAAACGCTGATTCCTGTACTGAATGCTATTGCGGAATGGGGGACGGAAACGGCGGAAAAGAACGAGAAGATAAAAAAAACGGAGAACTAAATCCGGCGGTTCTACTTTTTGTGTTGGGCAAAATACACGAAATGATAGTCGATGGATGTGTTCCAGTACGCGGTGTTGTGGTTGCCGGGCATGGCCATAAATGTTGCCGGAATGTGCAGCCTGTCGGTCAGTGCTTTTAAGCGGAGTGAGGCGGGGTATAAAATGTCGTCTGTTCCGCAATCGAAAATAAAGGGTTTATTGAAACCGGGTGTTTCCTGCAGTAAGGTTGAAATGCTGTAACGGTTCCAGTCTGTGGCGGCGGGGTTTCCGATGTGTTTTATCAAATCGTCTGTCATTCTGCTGGTCTGCCAGAAATGCTGACTGGCGTGCTGAAAGGCCGGATAATCTATTTCCAGCGCGCCGCTTGTGGCACCTGCCGTGTTAAAATAACCGGGATGTAAAATAAAATACCGCAACGCGCCATAGCCGCCCATGCTTAAACCGCTTATAAAAATATTTTTTTCGTCAATGTGAAAGGCCTGATGGACTTTCGGGACGAGTTCTTTAAAGAAAAAATCTTCGTAACGAACGCCTTTGTTTTGCGGGCTGTTGATGTAAAACGAGGTAAAACCATCGGGCGTTACAATAATGCAGTTGTAGTCGTCTGCGCGTTTTTGCAGGTCGGTTGTTTTTGACCACTGGCGGTAGTTTTCGCTGTATCCGTGAAGGAGGTACACGAGCGGATATTTTTCTGCCGGGTGGTAGGTTTTGGGTTTGAAAACAAAAACGGTGTCGGGACTCGTTAAATAGTCCGATTTTAGTACCCATTTTTCCTGTGCCTGCAACATCATGCTGCTGATAAGTCCGATTGCGATAAGGCATAACTTCTTCATATGTTGTATTTTTGTTGGTGTAAAATTCTGCAAGCATTTTGTCCTGTGCAATACCGAACAAAATTGTGAGTGGTTTAAAAAGACGATGATGCGTAAAGAAAATTCAACCAATACGATAAATGAACAGTTCCTGTTCCGGGTTTGTGAATTAAATTCGGCCATTGCGATGATTAGCGGACGCTGGAAATCACAGATTGTGTACTCTATTTCGCAGGGGAATAACCGTTTTCATTTGCTGAAAAAGGCCTTGCCGAATATTGCTGAACAGGTTTTAGGGCGACAGCTTAAAGAGCTGGAAACGCACGCTATACTGGTAAAAAAGGAACTTCCCGAAACGGTGCCTGCCGGCATTGAATATGTGCTGACCAACAAGGGACATGATTTGGTACCGATTCTGAAACAGCTTTGCGAATGGGGCAAAACCTATGCCGACGGCAAAGAGATTTCGGCTGACACAGTCTGATTAACGGACAGGAGGGAAGAGATACACAACGTAAAACTCCTTTCGTGCGCATGAGAATATGTTCAGGCGCGGATCAAAATTTCATCTACCAGTCCGAGTTCTTTCGCCACCGGGGCTGTCATCCAGTAATCACGGTCCGAAAGCTGCCTGATTTTTTCGATAGCGTTACCCGAATGGCCGGCAATGATTTGAAACAATTCGTTCTGCACGTTTAACACCTCCTGCAGGCTGATTTCCATATCTCTTGCGGTTCCCTGCGTACCGCCGGACGCCTGGTGAATCATCACTCTCGAATGTTTCAGCACCGCACGTTTCCCCTTAGCGCCCGCACAAAGTAATACCGCCGCCATAGACGCCGCCCATCCCGTGCAAATGGTGGCAACATCCGGACTGATATACTGCATGGTGTCGTAAATCCCTAATCCCGCATAAACAGCGCCTCCGCCTGAGTTGATGTAAATGGAAATGTCTCTTTTGGCATCGAGCGATTGCAGAAAGAGCAGCTGTGCCTGTATAATGTTGGCTACCTGGTCGTCTACAGCCTGGCCCAGGAAAATAATCCGGTCCATCATCAAACGCGAGAAAACGTCCATTTGCGCCACGTTCAGCGTTCTTTCCTCCATGATATAAGGTGTCATGGATTGGGTGATGTATTTTTCGGTGTTCACGGAATTTATGCCATGTTCCAGTCGTGCGTATTTGGTAAATTCGTGGTGGATGTTTTTCATCGTATATAAGTTAAAAAATGAGACAAAAGAAGGGCTGTTTCTTTTTTTTGAAAAGAAAGCAGAGGTGTCAATAAGAAGCACATCATGTGTTACAAAAACAGCTTCAGTATGCGGTTTTTCAGCGTATTTTTAGCATGGGGACAAAAGAGTTCATCATGCACCTCGTTTATTTCCTGCCGCAGTTCTCTTCTGCCTGCTTCCAGGATGAGATCAACCGCTTTTTTCTGATGTGCTATTTCCGATGCAAAATCGGCATCCAGAATAGTGTAGGCTTCCGCCAATGCTTTTTCCTCCGGCTGTAAAGCATCCGGACAGAAAAGCAGCTTTTCAATCAGGGCTGTTTTATTCAAAGAAACTCTCATAACGCAACGCATTTTGTTTCACGGTTTCCCGGATTTTTTCCAAACATTTGTATTTCTGTACTGCTGTTGAGTGGTGAGACGAAAAACCGAATTCCTCTTTTATCCGCTCAACATTCCGGTTGTCATAATAAAAACGCTGCAACAGTTTCATGCATTTTTCGCCTGCCGAATGCAACAGTTGCAAAAGGCGGTTATCGTCAACTGAAAGTACCGGCTCCTCGCTGACATCAGTCGTATCCTTCCGGAATTTAGACGCGTCGCCAACCTGCTTAAACCAAAGGTTCTTGCAGATACCAAACAAATACGCCGCTTCGTTTACAGGGCCTTCCCAGTCCTTTTTTTCGTACAGAATCACCAGGCCTTCCTGAAAAATATCTTTCGCATCTTCCAGCGTGCCGCCCCTTTTTGAAATAAAGGCTGCCACTTTCGGAAAATAAGCGTTGTACCATTGTGTAATGCGTTCCTTTCGTTCCATTTTGACACCTGTTTTCTTATACGTACTAAATTTAGGAATATAATCACCTTATCCGGTGCTATTTTTTTTAGCAATCGAATTTTTTGACGGATTCGAAACATAAAAAGTGCGGTACTGCTTTATGCTGACAGGAGGGGAGTCGGGCGTATCCCTTGCCTTTTAATCCCCCCGGTTTAAACCGGAGGCGAAAACGCAAAGGGTCGGGAGAACTTCGTTCGCAATTTTCATCAAAAGCAACATTTAGTTGCTTTTTTTTCACTTGTACTACAAGTCCTCGCTCGTTCCTCGCTGTGGGCTTTCCACTGCTATCCCTTACGCGGATTCTGGTTCATGGTTAAACACTACTTCGTTATAGATGCTATTCAATAATAGTATATTTACAAAAAGGTCGTTGCAATGCAACGACCTTTTTGTTTGTTATCATTTAATTGTGATTACGGTTTAAGTTTTGAGTTTTCACTTACTCCGCGTTTTGCAAAACTTTTGTTAGCGGTTTGTTATTCTCTATTTATTTCGTCCACAACTTCTTTAATTACTTTAATTGCCTTATCGTATTCAGTCTTGAAAAACTCTCTACGTGGGTCAACTCTATAAGCATCTAGTCTTAAATGAATTTCTTTTTCAGCCTTTATACAATCTTTTACATTCCATTCTTGCGATTTGTAAAATTTGTCAGGAACACTAGTTTTTGAAAGTTGTCTAACTCGTTCATCAACGTCATATCTTGTCAGTCCAATTTTGAAGATATTTTTTTCCATTATTGGATTTCTAAGAATGTATATGAAACCTGCATTCTTGTCTTTATATAATTCAGTTTCTTTTTCAACAATTAAATCGTCTTCTTTTGCTTCAAACCAGCTTAAACTTTGGTTTACCCAAGTCCTTCCGTGAATTGGATTTCCTTTTTTGTCCAACCCAATTTCATCAATAGCAATTTTTTTCCAATAACCACCACTTTGAACTTTAAAAAGGTCGTCTCGTAATTTGATTTTGTCTGGAGAAAAAACATTGTTTACGTCAATTGAATAAAGTGATTTAGTCGCTGATTTATAACCGAAAACGTTATTAAATTTTCTTTTAGTTAATGGACTACTAATTTGTTTTTTAAATTGTGTGTCTAATACTTCTTCAACTATTGCATCCTCTTTTGAATTAAAAAAATAAGGCAAATACAAGGATAATTTTATTACTTCAAAAATCGCATTAAAGCCTTCCACCTTTTGTTTACTACTTTCATAGGTTCTCTTCAAATCTTCGGATATAAAACTTCCTTTTCCATCCAAAAACCCGTCAATTTCATCTGTAACAACGTTAAACATTAGGTTAGTTTCTTCTGCTATATATCTTGCATCAATTGTCATTGTTTCCAAGTCAATTCTACTGGCAACTAAAACTTTTATATACTTTTTGTCGTTATCAAGATATTCATATTCAATCTCATTAGTTTTAAGGGTTTCTTTTATCTCATCAATAAGTTTCGTTTTGTTTGAGTTTTGTGTGTCAAATTTTAATGAACTTTTATCTAAAAAAATTTCAGAAGTCTTTTTCTTGCCTGTAATCATTAGAACTGTTATTTCATTATCTCTTCTGATGATTGAAACGCCTGCAATAATATATTCTTCATCCTCGTCATTTTTGAATTTAATTTCTTCAAGGTCTTTTCCAACGTTGAAGTTGTAAATAATGTCAGGTGTTATATTCTCATCAATTAGAGTTTTGTTGTCTTCAAATTCTTTGGAAGTTATATAGTCAATGAAGTCAAAAAACGATATCAAATAATTCTCTTCTTCTATAAGTTCAAAATAAATTTCGGGTTTCCTGTAATTGAAAAATGCCTCCATAATATTGAACATTACAGGCATACTTCTTAAACCGTATTTCCAAGCTCTATTATTAAACTCTTTCAAATAGTGACGAAGTGAATTTTCTGTAATTAGATCGCAGTTTGATAAATATTGGGCTTCTAATGATTTGATGACTTTTTCCCAACATTTTTTTATAAACTCTTGATGTTTTTTATCGTTTCCAAATCTTTCCTCCAATTTTTCAATGGTTTCAAAATAAGCTTTTGAACCACTAGGAGGTAGCACACCATCAAATATATTTTGTCGTCTTTCGATATTACTTTTCATTGGATTGTCTTATAGTGACGCCTGACGTTCGAGTGCTTTGTAAAGTGGCTGTAAATTGAAGATGAAAAGTTTCAATTTAGCGACACATTAAGCAAAAGCCAATTAATTTAATAAATTTAAGAAAAAAAGTCAATGTAGTTGGCTTTTTGCGATATAGAAAGCCTAAACTTTCAATTTAGTACTTAATCCGCCATTGCGTCAAACCTTTATTATGTGCAGTTATATATCATGAACATCAGTTATTTCAAAGTCATGAATGCCGTCTTCATCTATTAAAAAATTAAAATAAACTTTAAATTCGGCATCTTCTGAACCAATAAATGGAAATTTATCATCACCTGGATCGCGTACAGAATTATATCCATAACCTTGTATTTCACCACTAACTTCTAAAATTCCACTTATTATTGCATTTTCTTCTAATACTTCAATTTCAACTTCACTACAATTTCCCCAATGAAATTCATTGATTTCTGCATACCCCCCCATATTAATCAAATGACTTTCTTCAAAATATTTATCTAAATCAACTCTCTCAATGTAGTTTGAAATATTATCTGCTACTTTATCAATATAATTATCCCATAAAATATTATGTACATAGTCTTCGTTGATATTCTCTTTTTCAAGCCAAGAAATGAATTTTTGTTTGTTTTCTTCTTGTTGTTTTTCAAAATAACTGTTATGAATTTTGTGAATTTCTTTGAAGCTATTAATAAGAATTATTTTAGAACATTCCTTTTGGAGCTCAGGATGAATTATAAAAGTTTCATCTACTTGTTTTTGCCCAAAGTCATTAACATTTTGAGTTAATAAATAGCAATTTTCAAGTCTATTTTCATTTATGTGAGTTATGTAAGTCTGCCATATCAAAGCATCTTTTATTTCTGTTTTCTTTTCTGTAAATGGTTTTAATCTTTTTATTGCCTTTTCTAATACTATCGGTAAGAAATCATTATTAATTGGTAATATATGGAAAGAACTCAACTTTGATAAGTTTTCAAAAAAACTCTCTAATTGTTTTATCAAATTTTGTTTATCAGGAACAGGAAATCTATGAAAATCTAAAATTTGCTTACTGCTATTTATGTTTATGTTTTTAATATCAATTATTATTTTGTCTAAATTTTTCTCATAATTATGTAATAGCTCTTTTATTACAACTTCTGAAATAAAAATATTTACTCGCTTAAGTCTACATGCATTCAAAACCTCCTTTTTAAAAATTTCTTTAAAAAATGGATCTGTAAATAAAATGGATGTATCAATAAAAATGTTCATTGGATGTTACGGAGATTTGTATAATTGCCTATAACACTCAAATATACGAAAGTTTTTATATCGAGTAACATTTTAGAATAATTTCTCTCAAGAGAGAAATATTAAGACGTTTTTATTGTCTGCTTTTTATAAAGTAGTAAGAAATACAAGCAGAATGCCTATGCTGACGAAGGAAGGGGAAAAACAAGAAAGAATAATAACAAATGGCATCTAATTCTAGTAAAAAATCAAAAATTAAACGTTTATCAAGTAGTTGATTATCAATTTTAAATTTATATTTACGATAACCAAAATAAATCACTACTTAATGAAAAGATTATTATTACTGTTTATGGTATGCCTGTTAGCAGGTTGTACTCATGATGAATTTAATGAACCCATAAAAGATTCTGCAATGCCTGATGAAATTGTGCATCGTACCCTTTCGTTTGATGAATTTTATATTACCTTTTCCGGTAATGAATCGCTTTTAGGTAAGCAAATACAAGCCCTTGCCCAAACTAGAAATGGGAAGCTAAATAAATCAACCACTGAATCAGGTGGTACATCTGACGATGATGTAGAAATTATGGTCGATTACTATCATGATGCTGTTCATGGCAATGAAACCTATTCATTTGTAACCAAAGAATTTAAAACAAAAGGCGATTATTTAGAGAAATTTGTTGTAACCATAGAAAATGGTGTCAATAAATCAGGATATTTACGGTATTACCCGGAAGGTGACAAAATTGAAGAGCTTTTTACCGGAAGAGTAGAACTTACAAATGCCTCGCAAACCATTCGTTTTAGTAACTACTTTGTGAAAGGGGTTCGCGACGAAAGAACTACCTATGGCGTACAGAAAGACTGTACTATGGTATTTACATTCGGTTATACCAGATGCTCTCATAGTGGCAATCATGAATACGGAGAATCATGCAACAGAGGGCTGATAAACGACGCTTATTTATATGTATTAACTCGCGTTTTCTGTACAACCACAATAACCAGCGATATCCAGGAAATGCCTAACCAGATTATTGATATAAATCCCGGCAGAACCGGCGGGGGTGGCGGGACATCATCTTCTACCATAAAGTTCGAGAATTTTGTAAACATACTCAACACAGCAACCAAAAGCTGGTTATTGGAGAATTACGATATAAAACTGATTGTTTCAGGTTACCTGGTACAACAAAACTTTTCGGAAGAAAGCAAACAAACGGCTACCGCCTTATTAAATTTTATAGTTAATGATAATGTCCTGAAAACCAATAATAATAAATTAACAGAACATATAGTTCGCAGCAGCCTGATGGGTAGTGAATTTAGTGCTCAGCAGTTTATGACGTTTTGGAATAATTTAACCCAACAGGAAAAAATGATTTTACAAAATTATGCTAACAATGGGTTATCAGTAAATAATAGTTCCTTAACACCATCAACAACAACTTTTCTCTCTTCGTTTTTAAGTTTTAGTGTGCAAAACCAAAATATATCATTTAGTGACCTTTGGTTTAATCGGAATGAAAACATTGATTACGTAATTTCTGATTATAATAATAATACGATAGGTAACTATGATAACACTATATATCAAATAGTTAACATTCAACAAGATTGGACTAATGTTGGTCCTGTTATTTCTCCATCATCTTTTATTGGCTGGGGATATGGAAATTTAAAACAAGATTGTATGGTTTATTGTAAAGAGCAATTAAAGAATGTAGGCTTCCAGATTTCTAATTATTTTGCGAATGGGCAAACTTTTCAAGTTTATAAGGAAAGCGAGGGCGTTAATTTTGATGAATTAAAAAAAGGAATAAGTTATTTGAACTATGCTCTTTCAAATGGAATTCCAGTAATTGTAGGAGTAGATTTAAAGTCAGGACAATCAACTAATCCTAATACAGATGGTACCACGGACCATTTTATTGTAATTGTTGGAATGGGTCAAGATTCTTCAGGAAAATTCCTGAGATTTTATGATAACGCAACCAGTAATCAAAGTAGTGGAACACATGTAGACAATAAACTATATTATAATCCATCCTCTGGAAAATTGATTGGTTACAGTAAAGCTAGCTATGCTAAAGGCAAGTCATATACATTAACAATGATTAGAAAAAGTAAGTCGCTATGAAATTAATTTTTTTATCTTTTTTTCTTTTAATACTCAGCTGCAAAAGTATTAAAGAATACGAATATATAGCAGACATAAATGACAGTAAGTACATAGATTTTCTTGAACAAAGTGGAGAAAACGCCTATACAAATATAGTATTGAAAAATGGAAAATATTATTTGTACAAACCGTGTGATTTAGGGTATCGACAGTTCATATCTTTGGACAAAGACAAAGTCACTATCGAAACAGCAGAAACTGTTGAATATCGTATTCATCATGTAAATAGTTATAATAACGTGACAGTGTATGATGTGTATGATGACTTTGGAAAAGGAAAACTTTTAATGAAGACTCTTGATAATGACAAGACTATTTTTAAACTGGAATATGAAAACGTTACATCTTACTTTTTAATGACTTCCTTTTCTTCAGCTCAAAATTACACATTGATAATTCACAATTGTAAAGAAAAGAAAGCAGAAATGATTTTTGATGATATTGATTTGGAAAACATTTGGAACAATGGTTTCGAACAAAAATAACAGCCGATAATTATTGAGTCAACATCGGTTACCGACCGCAAAAAATTGTCGAGTATTCTTGCAAACGATTCATTTGAGAATAAAATCACCTTTTTTATTGTTGAAAAAAAAGATGATTATTACTTAATTAGAAGTGCCGATTATCGATTTAGACTTGAAGAGCATGATGAAAGTTTTTGGGAGAGATAAATTTCCTAAAACCAATTATTTTGGTGCAACAGGACATATTGATATTTTTGATGGTATTAAATGTAAAGTAAGCTGTCATTTTCAAGACGCCTTAGAAATTCATTTTTGGGAATTAAATTAAATGTTTAATATGAAAAAATTATACACCTTTATAATATTGTTAATTAATACTTTAGCTTTTTCTCAAGAGAATGATATCTACTGTGCTATTTTTGAAAACCCTAAAAACTTTGAATATTTAAATTTCTACAACCAGGACACGAAAAAAAATATGGATAAATTCAGGGTAATGGATTCTATATTTCTTATACGTGGCAAAGAGTTTAAATATGACGAGCAGACCCATTTTTCTGACAAATTAGGCGATAGCATTATTTCAGCAGATTCCTATCCCGGAGCTTTGTGTTATGGAACTCATATAAAAAAAATGAGTCTGCTTTTTACAGAGACAGAACGAGATTCATTATATTTCAGAGCCTTAAAAGCTGAAAAAAATACCGTTAATATAGTTAGCCCAAAAGTCGAAATGATTTCTACCATTCCTGAAAATAACTGGTATTTTTTAGTATCAAACATTATTTATACTACAGATAATAAAACAGCATTTGTAACGGTTTATACCCGTAATAACAGTGAAATGTGGGGAGACAGGTTTTACGGAATTTCATTTTTCATAATGACTTTGAAACATGGAAAATGGAAACAAACACATGCAGATGAGCAAGGTAATTTATAGAATAGTGCGAATAAAAAGTCAAGGGATTTTCCTTGCCTGCCTTTTATTATCAATTATTTACAGAGGATATTATAATTCCATTTTTGGAAATTAAACTAGCTGTATTATGAAAAAAATATGCAGTGAAATATCAATTTACAATTACATAGATACCTGAATATTATGAAAAATCTTGTTTTTATTTTAGTGTTCCTGCAACTATCATCTCACTGTTTAGATGGTAAAATTCTAAATGAATTTACTCAATCAAAAGAGGTGGAGTATTTTAACATTAAGCAATTTATTTTTATCGAAAATGGGTATTTAGATTATTTTGAAAATATAAAACAACAAAAAGCAATAATTATAATTTCCAAAGACAAAGTGACAGACAAAAAATATTTTGAAATATATAAAATCACTAAAGAGAAAGATAATGTAAAAAAAGTTTTTATTCGATATCAACATTTAAATGCCTATTTCATTTTAGAGTGTACACCGGACAGTTTGTTAAATATCGAGTCCGGGCAATCGTAACCTGTAACCAAACTAGTAGAATTTATAAATAATTTAATTAGTTTAAAAACCTGAAAAGATGAAAAAAATTAAACGAGTACAATGGTTAACTGTTCTGATTTTTATTTTGGGAACATTCTTTTCCTGTAGTGATACAGATATGACGGATATGGATTTATCAGCTGCGAATGATGAGTTTATGGTAAGCAAAACAACAGCAGAAAGCATTGCAAAGGGCCTGGTTTTAATTAATACAAGAGAAAACTTAACCAATAGACCTCTGAAAAGCGCTGCAATAAAACAGCAAAAAGAAATAGAATCTATTTTAGAGGTTCCGGACGAAAAAAAGAAAGCGGCTTATTTTATTATCAATTATAAAGAAGGAGGATTTGTTATTTTAGCCGGAGACAAACGCTCAGAACCTGTTTTGGCCTTTTCTGAAACGAATCGGTTTGATATTGATAATGACTACTTTCCGACAGGTTTGGTCAGTTGGCTGTATAGTTCCAAAGAGAATATCGAAAAAATCCGAAAGGAGAATCCTAAAAGTACGGTACAAATTGAGAATCAATGGAAAAACTTACAAGAAGGAGGCGCTGATGTTGTTTCCTATCGTATAATACCTCCGGAAGAGCCAGATTGTACACCGTATACCATACAAAAAGGTCCTTTTCTTCAAACAACCTGGGGGCAGGGGTGTGGATACAATTCACAAACCCCATCAATGTCTTGTGGTCCTTGCAGCCATGCCTGGACAGGTTGTGTTGCTACTGCTATGGCGCAGGTCATGAAGTACCATCAGTATCCGGCAAGTTACAGTTGGTCGGCTATGCCCGATTCGTATGGTACAGCTACGACTTCCGCATTAATGAGTGCTATCGGTGTTGCTGTTAATATGTCCTATGAATGCAACGGCTCGGGAGCTGATACGCAAGATGAAGTAGCGTCTTCTTTTAGGAACGATTTTGGCTACAGTTCTGCTACATATTCCGGTTATAACTATCAGACGGTTAAAAATGAATTGAATGCTAACCGGCCGGTTATCCTCAGAGGTGGCAGAAAATCGGGCTGGTGGATTTTTTCACAATACAAAGACGGCCATGCATGGGTATGCGACGGTTACCTAAACTATACTGACCCTTGCTGGGGTTCTATGTTAAAATACAATATGAATTGGGGATGGGACGGTACTTATAACGGCTGGTATAGTTTTAATAACTTTAATCCCGGAGAGCATACCTTCAATTATAAAACAGGTATGGTATATAATATTAAACCTTAAAATAAACATTATGAAACACTTACTTTTTTTCTTAACCTACATGATTATTACAGCTTGTCAGTCAGATGATAATAATGAGCAATTTATTGTAGACACAGCTATTAATATCGCTGTAAAAGATAATGACGGGAATGATTTGCTTAACCCAAATAATTCAAATGCTTTGAATCAAAATGAATTTCAAATCATTTATGAAATTGATGGTAAACAAACAGTGGTGAATGATAAAAACCTTAATTATCCGAACGGCTTTTTTGTTTATCCGCATGAAAAAGAATATAGAATAAGAATATTTCCTAACACCACTAAAAACAGTTCAAATCCAATAACCTATGTGAAATGGAATAAAACAGACACCGATACCATAAGGTGTGAAATTAACAGAAGCGGAAATACTGAAGTTTGTAAAAAAGTTTGGCTAAATAATAAACTGGTATGGGAAGCTTATGATACAGAAAGATTTTTTGAAATCATAAAATAAAGAATTCAGAAAATAGTATACTTATAAAAAGGTCGTTGCAATGCAACGACCTTTTGTTTGTTTATATTTAATTGTGGTTTAAGTATTGAGTTTGCTTGTTTACTCGCTATTTCATCAATACAATATTATAGTAGTTTTTTTTCAACTGTAATTAACCAACCGTCTCGAGTAGCTAAAAGTATTAATTCTTGCATATCTTCAAAACTTGGAATTCTAGCTTGTCCTCTAGCAGCTTGAAGTGTATTATCAGGTTTTCTCCAAATAAACCTATAGCCATTTTCAGTACTTCCATCATCATAAACGTATTCGCACCATTGGAAACACAGTTTCCATTCACCTGAAGTTCCATTTGATACTTCGTTAAGAATATTTACTCTCGCCATTTTTTATTTCTTTGGTTTCGGTGTCGATTTAGAAGGTTTTAATGATGGTGTATTTCCGGGTGTTCCTTTGTTGTCACGCTGACGTTGGTCTGGTTTCCCAGTTGACTCTGCAATTCTTTTTGGTCCTGGTTTAAGTGCCATAATGTTAATTTTTAATGATTAATTATTTAATTTACGTTCTGTCATTTCAATATTTGGTTTAACTATAAACTCTTAGAAGTTTCGTTTAATTTTCATAAACGGATATATTTTGAGAGTTTTCACAATAACCAATATAAAAAAATCCTTCACTATATTTTATCTCTTTTTGCACATCTAAAATGTTTTAACCAAACGAAGATATTTATAAATTCTACAAAGATTTAATTTAGTTATTGACATAACAATTTAAAATCCTTTTTTTTCGGTTTCTACACATTGATGACGCACAACACCCAAATATCCGAAAGCTTTTAAATTGAGTAATATTTTCGAATATTTTGTTAAAATTAGCGTATTTTGTTACGTGTTATAGTTATTGTGTAAATATAATGGATATTTCTTAAACTATACAATAAATAACTGGTGTGCAGTAAAATAGATTGAATCTAAAATAGGTTTTACAGAGTTATACTCCCTTGTTTATCTGGCAGCCAAGGGGTACAGGCTGACCTTCCAAATCTTTAAATACCTGCTGTAACCGTTCCAATACACTTTTGGTGCGGTTTTCCCAATGTGACAATATGTGGCTAACGGAAAAAGCATTGGCGGTAGTTAAAACTTTAACCACCATTTTTAGCAGGACTTAGTAAAATTATTTTTTCATATATATAATCTCTTTTACAGAGCAATAGAAATTAATCCTATTAACTGTTTTATAAAAATAGTTCTATTTCAGAATAAGCCTGATAATCTATGGATAAAAAGCACAATCTACGCTGTGTGTTTAAGATGCGTTTTTAAAGATTTTAAGTAGCACTTTTAGTAAAGTACAATCATAACAAATCACTGTATGGAGAATTATTATTAAAAAAAATGGTGGTTTTATATATTTTTGGTTTCTTTGAAAAAACACTACCCATGCAAAAACATAACTACGTAACACGTAAAACAGCTGTCGTACTTTCTTTATTATTTTCCGCCTTATTTTTTTCCTGTAATGAAGACGATTGCTATGAACCATCGAAAGAGATTATTTTTGAATTTGTCAACAGCAATAACGAAAACTTAATCGAAAACGGTAGTATAAATGCTTCCAACATTGCTATAAACAAAATAGTAAATGCGAATTATCATGTTGGCATCAACGGAAACAAGGTGGTAAACAATAGGGTAGTCTTACACCCAGCCATTAGCAGGTACGACGGTACTCAGGAATTTATGTTTATAACCAATCTAAAGCTTTTTAACTTTCATATTGCTTCCTCTAAAGTCGCCAACTGCAATGCGTATACGATTAACGACATCACTTTCGACAGCGTTAATTCTACGAAATACGAAGAGTATTACAAAATAACATTATAATGGTAAAAAGGTCGTTGCAATGCAACGACCTTTTTGTTTGTTTTTGTTCCTGTTTGTAAATTGGTAATAATAGGAGGGAAGGGTTTGCAAAATTTGAATTAAACCGCTATTTCGCTAATACCTTGTTAGCAGAAGTTATTTTACAAGTTCTGAAATCATAGTATCCTGCCTTTCATTAATTAAAGCAGGATTCCAATCAATTTGCTTTGTGAAAATTTTTCCACTTGGAAATATATCTATTCTGCCATTAAAATATCTATTCTTTTTTTCTGAAAAATCTAAGTTACTAAGTAAAGAATTCTTCTTTTTACTTATCAATATTAAATTACCTAATTTGTGGGTCAATTTCTCTCGATCTTCTTCATTAAATATTTTTTTCCATTCACTAGTTTCAACAGGATTTTGAGGTAAAATATGCTCTACACTTATTGTTTTATAGTTTGAAAGGTGAACAGTATTATCACCTAACAAATATTCATACTTCAAAAGTATATATCTTGTAAATCTCCTTCCATAGATGTCATCTCTAAGTATAGATTCCAAAGATTCTTTATTGACAGTAAAAAGCTTGCTGTTATTTAAAACTTCATCTGGAGTATTACTCAACTCGATGATTTTAAGTATCGAATTCATGTTATCAATCCTTTGTGTTGGAGTAAATTGCAGGATCCAATCAGAACTAAACTTGTAATCAACCTTTTTTAAAAATTCAAATAATTTATTATCTCCAAATTTTTTGAAATATAAAAGTACTGATGGAATCCAATCGCCAGATGGAAGTCCAATATCCATTATTGTTAGAAGATTTTTATATTCATTTGAAAGATTATCTGAGGTATTCAATTTAATGATTATATCATAAATATTTTTATACTCATTAACTAAATCAATAGTTTCTTTACCTTTCTTAAGAAATTCTTTTTTATAAATATTATCTTCAAATTCATCTAACAAATTTAGTCTGGCTTTTTCTTTGACAATTATTGTTCTAATAAATGATAAAAATCTATCAAAATCGTTTCCTAATTCTCCTTCAATTTCTTCCCATTTTTTTGCATATTTTTCTCTTTCTTTTTCATCTGAAATTTCTCCAATATTTATTGACTTTAAAATATCTGCACTTGTTAAAGGAATTCCTCTGTTATTTAAGATAGTGAACATTCTAAATGCATCTTCACGGTTTTCTGTGGAAACATATATGAAAATTAGTTTTAACCCTAGAAATACACCGAAGTCCTCAATTTCCTTTTCACTTTTTTCCTTAAAAAAAGTTTTCATAGTTTCTATAGCATTTGCCATATGTGAGATAGAAACATTTTTACTATCGATTAACGAAAGAATATCCTTTTTTAAAGTTCCTCCTTTCTCAAGTATATAATTTTTAATAAAATGATCTACATTATCTCTTATTTTGTATTCAATTCTAATACGTTCAGGAATCCCTTTATACTTGTTTTCTTTTTGGAAAATTCTATCTTGACATGCATCTTTCAAATCTTGATTGTTCGAAGAATCTCTTAAAACAGACATTAATATAAAGAAAGTTGTTAATCTTTGTTGACCATCTAATACTTCAAATTCATTAAATTTAGTTTCAGTAGTTTTCTTTAAAACAAGTGAACCTAAAAAATATTCGCTTTCCGATTTGTTTAAGTAGGCGAACCATAAATCATCTAGTAAATCTTGAATATTATCAGTATCCCATACGTATGATCTTTGATATTCTGGGATTAAAAACCAAAAATCTGAGAATATAAAATTTAACTCTTTTTTTTCTGCAATAATTTTGTTTTCTTTCATAAAAATGGTTAGTGTTCTTTGTTTTTATAATTTTTGCTAACGATTCGGGGATTTACGAATTGGTGGATATTGAAGCGAAAAGTTTCAATTTAGACTTAATCCTCCATTGCGTCAAACTCTTGTTAGGTGTGTTATTCTATAATTGCTGGTATTTCTAAATATGAAGTCCACGTGTTGTTTTTAATTATATCTTCTAACATAAGTTGATTATCCAACTTCATCTCATGCCAACGATTATGCCACGACTCCCATGCATGCCATGAATAGCCTTTGTATAATTTACGGCTAGAATAACTAAGTGAATACTTAGAAATTTCACAAAACTCTGTTTCATATTCAGTTCCTTTGATAAGAATAATTGAAGCAATTTCGATTAGCCAGTCTGCGAGGTGTTCGTATTGTACCCATGCATTATCTTCTCTAGTAAAATCTCGCTTCTTTTTCAAAAGTGTAAAAAGAGTTTCTATGAATTTTTTGTCTCTACTGTCAATGCCCATACTTGCAGCTTGTAATAGAATTGTTGTTAGTGATATTCTTAATTTTAAAAACTCATCAGTATAACTATGAGTTTCTGCCATAATATCTTTCAAATCTTCAACAGTATCAATTAGTTTTTTTGCTTTGTCATATTGCAAGTCAATATTGTCAAAAAAACTATCTGTCTTTGTGTTTTGAATAACTTTTATGCCATAAGTCATTGAATAAAATTTCTCAATCACATCAGGTATTTCATCTCTGGTTATATAATATATTTCTGTTCTTCGGAAAGACTCGTTTTTGGAGTTTTTAACCTCATTAAGAATAGAGTTTAAATTGAAGTCACCCAACGAATAACCCAAAATTGCTACTGTTGTTTCTTGGAGAAGCGTAAAAAATTTCCTAGAAAAATAATTGTTTGAATTTTGAAAGTTATAATAGTCATTAATAGTCAGAATTAAACTTTCAGGTCTGTTTGTACAACCGTGAATGTGATAGATATTTTGTCCTGAATTAAGTCTAGGAATAATACTTCCTTCAATTACTACTCGACTCGTAAACGGAATCACAAAGTCAGAAAATATTGTGTCGTAATTAGTAGTTACAATATTTATGTTTGGATGAGCCGAAAAAAAGTTTTGTAAATGTTTTAGTTTGTTTTTGTCAATTGTTTTTTCATTTATCCTTCCTTTGATAATTTTTGCTATTTCCTCCTTAATGTTTTTTCTTTTTTTAAGATACTCACCTTCAATAATCTGAGCACAAATCGTAAGGTCATAAATTGCTTCTTTTACTTTTCCCGAAGAGTCCGAATTAAATAATTGATTAAGTAGTTTGTCGTTTTTGTCGATAGCTTTTGTACAGTCTACTAAAAGCTCAAGCCAATTTGGGGCTTCTCCATTTGTAATGTATTTACTAAAACCCGTTCCAACAAATAGTGTTAGAGAATTTGTATGTAAAGATGTTGATATGTCTAAATAATCACTCATGTATTTTTGCTTTCAATCTAATATAATCGGATTTTCGTTTATAATAGCGCCTAACGGTTCGGCAGATTGACTAAGTTACATAAAAAAGCCAATGCTCACAGCATCGGCGGCAAAATATTACAAAAAGTTCAAATTATAACTTCTCCTCACATTTCGCCAAACCGATATTAGCAACAGTAATTATTCTATAGGTTGGCTAAAATTATTTTTAATATTCGGGCTAATTTCTATCCATTCATTTAAAATTATAAGACAACTTTGTAATAATTTATAATTTCTCGAGTTTTCTGGGCTAAAAGTTCCATTAAACTTTCCACCATGAAATAAATTATTTCTTACATCAGAAATATGCAGCCTTAATTTATTAACAATAGGAGTGCTCTGATCTAAATTTCTATCACTCCAAATTATACCATTTTCATTTATCGCTTGGATTTTGGGAGGGTTTTCAATAAGATAATTGACAGATTCTTGTAAAATTTCATTTTTTGTAGGATCAAATATACTTGAAATTGAAACTACATAAGCATCCCAGTTTCGTGTTATTCTATCATTTCCATTTATAAAATCTGAAGCTTTAAGAGCATATTCAAATCTTGAAAAACTAATAAAAAATTCTTGAATTAACTTTCTACCATTTTCATTAAAGGCTTGATTAAATTGTTCGATAAATTGAGTAGTATGCATTTTTTAAAGTTCTGTGATGTAATATTTCCCACAACACCCAACTATCCGAAAGTTTTTAAATTGAGTAACCTTTTCGAATATTTTGTTACGTGTTATAGCTGTTGTGCGAATATAATGGATATTTCTTAAATTATGCAATAAATAACTGGTGCGCAGTAAAATAGATTGAATCTAAAATAGGGTATACCGTGTTATTTTCCCTTGTTGAGCTGGCAGCGAAAAAGGGGTACAGGCTGACACCTTCCAAAATCGTTAAAATACCTGCTGTAACCGCTCCAATATACTTTTGTGGTGCGGTTTTTCTCAATGTGACGATATGTGGCTAACGGAAAAAGTATTGGCGGTGGTTAAAGTCTCAACCACCATTTTTCGTATTTTTCTTTCATTATAATATTTGCGGCTTCTTCTGCAGAAACGTTTTTCGTGATGTTCATATAATAAAAGCTCTTGTATATTTCTATTCCAAACTTTGCCATTCCGACAAAAATAAGGATTGCTAAAAGATGTTTTAATTTGATGGTTGTGTTTAAAAAATTTTTCATGGTATGTATTTAACAAAAATTATTAGCATTTTTTTTCTTCCGGGTTAATTGTTATCTACCATTCACGGCCGTAAATATTTCCAACGGAATCGGGGTTAATGGTTCTGAATTTAAAGAACTTTCTACCCTTTTTAGTGTCTTTTGGTTCTAAAAGCACCACAAAATCCAGTTTGGTACTTGTCAGTAGCTGATCAAAATTTCCTGAAATGTCTTTTGTGAGGTAATTGGGTAGTGTCTTTAAATGAACTTGGGTTAATTTGTCTTCAAATTCGACAAATGCGGTATCTTTTTTCCCGTTATCAAGTACGTGTATAACAGAAATAAAATAAGAGGTGTCTTGTAAGGTTAATGATTTTGAATGAAGATTGTAAACCAAATCGCTTTGCTTTTTTTGGAGTTTGGTACAGGATGCCAGGCATCCGAGGAGAATACAGCCAACAACAAGATGTAGTAGAATGATTTTTTTCATACGATTTAGGTGTAAGAGGTTATAGCTCAAATATATGTTTTTTCTCTTTATGTAGAGATATTTATATGAATTCTTTTCTAAGAAACGGGTGAGGGCACGAGTCTGAAAGTTCAACTGTATGAGGTTATTCTTTTTTATGGATTGTTCTCTGCTTCATCTGCGGGCTAACTTTTATCTCCCGCTGATGTCGCGGATTCTCGCTGATTTTTTCTTTATTCGCTGCGGGCTTTTTATTTCTCACAGAAAACAGAGACTTTCACAGCGCTAAAAATAGCTTCTTCCGTTAGCGCGAACTTCCAAATTTAAACCGTGTTGCGTGAGGGATAGGAGTGGAAAGCCCACAGCGAAGTGTAACGTAGTGAGGACTTGTAACGGATAGCCCGACCCGCAGGGGCACGCCCCAAAAAACATTGGTTAGAGAGATTTCTGACGTAAAAGTAGTGTTGTATATGAATTTATTTCACCATGGTGTGTAACCTTTTTATGGATGTGGCGTCTTATATTGAAAATACACTCTATTATGAAAAACAAAGTGCTGGCTGCGGCCTTTTTGATGTTCTCCTCGTTCGTATTCGCTCAAAACATCGCTTCAACTGAAGTCGATTTGGTCTATAATCAGAAAAAGGAACGTTTTAAGTCGGTTAAGAAAATTGTTGAAACGGTAAAAGACCGGACGATTGTTGCCCTGGGGGAAGGGACGCACGGAACGAAGGAATTTAATGTTATACGAAGTGAAATTGCAAAGGAGTTGATGACAAAACATAATGTTAGGCTTCTTGCTTTTGAAAGTGCTTTTGGGGATTCTTATTTTTTGAATAAGGGGATAAATTCTGAACAGGATATGAAACAGGTGATGAAGGACTATCTTTTATCGATTTGGCAGACAAAGGAATTTGAGGATTTGTTTTTATGGATTAGGGCGTATAACAAAAAGCATGATGACAAAATTGTGGTGACGGGTTTTGATATTAATTTCCTGACAAACAGTGCGGTTATTTTAGAGAACAATGCGCTGAAAAGTAACGGGGCGTATTCTTCTTTGGTTGACAATCTGAAAAACAAAGCGGGTGTTTTGGACCATGCCTGGACGCAGTCTAACAATCCATCGTACAGTCTGGATATGAAAAGCCTGATTAAAAATGGGGTAGAGGGGTATGATATTGTGAAAAAAATTGACAGTCTTTTTGCGGATAAACTGGACAGGGATGCGGTGTTGGCGCTTAAAAACCTGAAGTTGGGTTTTGAGAATTTTTATCGTGCCAGTAAAGAGGATTATACTTTTGACCGCGATGCGGCAATGGCTGAAAATATTATGAACATAGAAAGTGCTTACAACAAAAAAATGGTTGTGATTGCGCATAACGGGCATATTTCTTTGCAGCCAACTTTAATTACGGGTATGGGTGGTTTTTTAAAGAAAAAATACGGTGCTGCTTATTACGCCCTGGCAACATTTTCGTCTATGGGATCGTACAGTGCCATGACCGATAATGTGGATACGAAAAACAACTTGTTTAAACCGTATACTTTTCCTGCTGTTTTAGAGAATTCGTGGGAATTGAAAATGAGTCAGTCTGCTTTCGATAATTATTTTGTGGATTTTGAAACGGATAAAAGCAACCGGTATAATGAAGCATTGCGAATGCGTTTTATCGGGTATAATCCTGTTGTTGCCGGAAAAGAAACCTATACTATTGTGGAGCCTATACAGTTAAATAAATGTTTTGACGGGTTTGTTTTTATTAAATCGTCGAATGCTGCTGAGCATTTTTAAGATACTAACAAAAGCTTCTCAATTACGAGAAGCTTTTTTTGTAATTATTCTATTTTGTTAGTGCGGGCTTACGAGCTTGTGTGAGCAACGGAAAGCATTTATTTTCTTTTGTCAGTTGATAAAATGGCATAACCATAATTGTCTGACCATCCTGATTGTAACGGAAGTAATTTTCTGGTATGGGCTTCTCTTAACATGCCTACTTTTTCTAAAACACTTACAGAACCAATATTATCAATTGCACAACCGGCTTCTATTCGATGAAGTTTCAATTCTTCAAAACCGAAATCTAATATTTTATTTAAACTTTCTGTTGCATAGCCTTTGTTCCAAAATTTATAATGGAGTTGAAACCAGACTTCAGCGTTTTTATAATGTTCTTTTCCCAAATTCATTCCTATCAATCCGATAAACTGATTTTCATTCAGCAAATGGACAGCAAATGTAAATTGTTTGGCTTTATCTTTCTTATTTTCAATAATCCATTTTTCAACTGTTTCCTTTGTTTCCTCAATGGTTTCCGGAACTTTTGAAGTGTTAAACCGGGCTGTTTCTTCTAAAGATTGTAATGCGAAAATATCTTCAATATCCTTTTCTGAGACAGGGTTTAAATTTAATCTTTCTGTTTGTAAATTCATATTCATTTTTATTAATGCTCTATCCGCGATTTTTATAACAGGTTACCTAACGAAAAAATTTTACAAAGCCGTAAACTAAATCGAATTGAGCTTTGCTTTTAAACCAAACGCAGCCGTACAATAAAACTAACTTACAAAAATTTAAGAGAATGAAAAAATAGTGACGGCTAAAGGATACTTTTAGGAATACAAACAGAAAAGCTGTGCAGTAACCGGACGTCATGAGTCTTCCGAGCCCGTGCAGTTTCATCTATCCGATTATCCATTTATATTTTTTTAGTATTTATAATGGACACGAGCAAAACACTTGTGCCAGCAGGAAGGAACTTCGTTTTTGTACAAAATAGTAAATAAAAAAACTGGAAAAATCTAGGCGGTATATTTAATATACAGTAATTGATTAGAATTTACTATTGAAATCTCTTAATTTCTTTGCTGCCATTTCTTTGGTTCTCTCTACCATTTCTATATATTCAGATCTGTCAGCATCTTTTTCAAATACTATTGTGTTTTCATTAGCCTGAATACTTGATGCTGCTGTACATATTTCAATACAACCCCCTCCATCAAGACATTCAGCTGCAAAATCGGCAACTTTTTTACCATATGCCGCAGCACTACCTAAACCAGTAGGTCTGTCTAAAGTTAATGTTTTACTATCGTTAGTTCCCCCTACGCACTGATGTAGTAACTTTTCTTTTTTCTCTTCTGTATTTGTTTTGTAATCTAATGGATATGCTCCAATAAATGCAGCTAATTGGTCAAAGTTCATATCATCTAAATTAACCCTCACAAATTTTAATACGAGTTTTTTCTTTTCTTTATAATCATCAATACTGCTTCCGGCTACTTGGTATCTTGAATCGAAATCACTTTCATTGTATAAGTTGTTTAGGTAGTAGGTATTTAATTCATCTAACCTCGATTTTTTTTCTTCTGCCGATTTATAATCCACAACAACACTTTCCACTTCATAGAATGCGGCCTCTTTTTCAGGCTTATTCTTATTGGATTGAATTTTCTGTTCAGTTGCAGGCAGGTTGTTATTTTTGTCATCCGACAAACATGATACAAGGCTAAGGCTAAGTGCTGACATGGCGAATATAAAATAGAACGCTTTTTTCATTGTAAATAATTTTAGTTAAAATAGTGATAGTCAATATAATGATTAATTTTTAAAACTAAAAATTTTCGTGTCCTTTTATTATTTTCTGCCACCGCGAAATTCCGCTTGTACAGTATCACTGCTCATCGTTCACATGGTAATGGTCGCCGCAAGGTATTCAAAAATAAGGGGAACAGAAGAGAGACGGCTAATTTGCGGAAAACGTTTTTTTTGGTTGATGACTGCTAAAAGAAGTGTCCAAATCATAAAAACAAAAATAAACAACGGACTTATCGCCATAAAAAACAAACCGGCATAGCCTGAATTGTCGGGCAATGCCACGAAGGACATCAGCAACGTCGTTAACGTGGTAAGGGTTGCGGTTTTTATTTTTTATACATAGTAAGCTCAACAAGGTTTCTGTTATAAACTAATTGAATTACTTTATTTTTAACTTCCCATTCTTGCGTTCCATGATCTATAAGTTTAGGTTGACCTAACTTTTTGATGAGATATTTTGAGATTTCGTCAAACTTTAATTTGTAGTTGGTATTGTCTTCATTAATGGAGGTAATCCATTTGTCAGTAGTTTTATTTTCCGTCCATTCAAATTGAATCAGTTCAACTATTTTTTCTTTTGGAGAATAGTAATATGAAGTATTCAATTTCAATTCAGGTTCTTCATATTTTCTATAAAGTCTCGGAGTTTCAACCTCTTTGTCATCCAGCAGATAATGTGAAATTTTATGGTTTTGAGTCATATCGGTTGCCATGACCTTCATTTCAGCGGAATCAACTTTATCTAATTTTAATTTCTCAAAATTTTCAAAATAATCATTAAAATAATATTCAAACCATTGTTTCATTTCCCTTTTACTTAATACACTTTCTTTATAAGTATTCCGGAAAGTTGTTATAGTCAGAACATTATCTTGAATATCTACAATTCCATATTTATTCTGCTCTTTTGTGTAAAATTGAAACGACTGTGAGGTATTGTTTTGGATAGGTTGTCGCCAATCATAATTCCGGCGGATTGGTATCATTTGCTCTTTGAACTTATAGACAGGTTTTAAGTTTCCATTCTCGATTATTCCTATTTTAGTGGAAATACTGTCTTTGTAAATATTAAACAATTTATGATGTGATATAAAAGAAGTAGCGAATGAAAATTTTGGATTGAAATAGTCGTCATTTTTATATTTATAAATTGTTTTTGTTCCTTTTAAAGAATAGCTTCCTTCTCTGAAATACTTTTCTTGAAGAACAGCTTTTTTATAATCGTAAGGTTCTTTACTTTCTTCAAGCGATTGAGGATTTTTAATTTCTAAGATTCCATTTTCAAGTGTAATAAAATAGGAATTATTTAATTTGTTGATTATGGGAGCTGAAGCTTCAAATTCATATTGCTTCCCATTTTTTTTATCTTTAAACCAAGTAACTCCGCCCCATTCTCCAAAATCCAGAGAATAAACTTCATAATTATCGTCCTGATAATACAAGTCAATCCCTTTTTTTGTTTCTACCCATCTTTTATTTTTTTCGTCTAGGAAAAATGTATTCTGGTTATAGTATTCTGTTGTAAAGATTGTATCATTCTTTATATAAAGGTCATAATAAAAAGTCTGTAACTGTTCAGGAACTGTTATCCTAGATTCAATTTGTCCGTTTTTATTTAGAATGTAAAAATGATGGTTCGAACTGGAACTTAACTTATCATTGTCTGTTGTGAAATAGCAATAGAATTTTCCATTTTGTTTTAACCAGGGACCGGGATTACCCGGGATGCTAATTTCAAAATTTTCATAGTTGACATTGAAATCTTTTTCTTGTGATGAACAAGATGTTGTAAACAAAATCAACATTAAAGACAGGATAGCGATTTTCATAGAATTACGTATTTCATTACAGCTCTTTACGAATATACTTTATTTTCTCTAAAAAATGTAAAGAAGTAAAATCATCAAATAAATCCGTTTTGATTATATTTTTTTGATATACAAATTGTCCGGACAGTGTCTGGATTTTTGATATATGCCTAACGTTCTATTTACCCTTTACTCCGTCATTTCTCTACACCTTTGCCTGCTTTTTTTCTATACATCAGTATACTGAGTAAAGTACCGGCTATTAAACCCGTTAAAAGGTAGATTTCTAAATTCACTTCTTCAAACCGAATGCTTGGTATTTCGGCTCCTTCGGCAAATTCTGCCCGCTGTAACAGATCGTGTATTTTAGCCGCCTTGATTTTAAGATACAGTATTCTGAGAGCATAAAACAGTAAGCCGGAGGTAATGATTAAAGCTATTGATACATATTGGCTTGTCGGAGTGGTTAATTTACATACCTTTTTGACGATTAAATACAAAAAAGGAATTATGCCAAAAGAGAAAATAAAAACGGCTAACGGAAAGCTTTGATAGGGCAATTCCCAACTTTTGTCAAATAACATATTTTCGCCTGTTATGGCTGTCATGGAATAACTCAGGAAAAAATCCCGGGTTAAAAATCCGATGAAGCATAATAAAAATGACAGTCCGATTATACGTCCATTTCCTTTCATAACCTCCTTTTTATAAAATGAAATTTTTTACTTTCTTTTGTTTTTTATTTTTATAAAGGCGGAAAGAAAGTAAAACGACAGTATGACATTAATGAGGATGCCAAATATTTTTAAATAAGCTGTTCCGTTATGCTCGGGTAATCCGTTTTTAATCAGGTCACCACTTTCTATACCAGCTACTAATGCCAATAAGCAAAAGAACAACAGGTAAATTACCGGGTATTTTGTTAGAAATTTTCTCATCATTTATTCATCATCATCATCTCCTCCACAAGCCAGTCCAACAGATGCTGATGCTGCAATAAAGCTGGCAGCAGCAAGATAACAAGCAGTTCCAACAGTAGCTCCTAATGCTGGTGGATTACAAGCTATAATTAATGAAGCAGATGCAAGAGCCAACTTACCAAGAGCAAATGCACATTCCCAACCATTACTTTGTATAGTAAAGAAACCTTTATTTTGATACTCAATAAGTTTTACACCATTTACTATAGACTGATACTTTTCAAATTTAAAAACATCTATTTCTTGTTCAGACAATTCTTCTTCTAAAAGCAAAACAGCATCATCAAAACTCATTGATACTAAATTTGAACTAAAGTTAGTTAATATACTCACATCTACTTCATTAAAAGTAGTGTTCTTCGTTAACCAATTAAATATTTCTTTTGAAGATTTTGATTCTTTCAGACCTTTATCAAAATCAATAGCTGTATTGTAATGCTCGTTTACATGATTTAAAATAAAATTATTTTGTTCCAATCTCGTTGTATTTTGAGGGATGTCTAAATTATTTATATCTAACAGTTTCCCCTTGAATCTTTCGTAGGTATCAAAGCTAAACTTTACGTTGGCAATACTGGATTTTGAATTTAAATTTTCACTTTTGCTAATAGATTCTTTATCAATCTCATAATTATCACTAGCACAAGCATTAAATATTATTGCTAGAATTAGCATAATAAATGGCACGTATTTTCCTGTTTTTTGCATTTTAATAAATTTTATGTCATAGTACTTATGACTATTAAACGTATGATTATTTCATTGAATGAAAGACATCTTATTCTTTTGTTTTAGATAGATTTTACTTTATATACACTCTATAGAGAAGTGGGATTTAACCCAAGATTTTGGTTTTTAGCAGCTCTTTCTTTGATAAAATATAATAGCATTTTTCGACAAAATGCTTTCTTTTTTATTTTGTAAAAACTATTATCAGCTGTAAATCATAAAATTATTTGACTAATATAATTATTTTTTTAAAATAAATCTCTTTTTAAAGAATTAATAAAATAAATATGTTTATTTTTATATGTCTGCTTATCAATAAATTATATTTGTGATTATTCTTTTGAAGGATAAGCTTGGTTTATAAAATGGGAGTAAATTAATTAGATACTAATATTAACTATTAAAACTAACTTATTATGAAAATTTTTAAATCAAAAATGTTAATTGCGACATTCCTATCAGTGTTTTCGTTGACTTTATTATTTGCATCATCAACAGATTCTAAAGAACC
This sequence comes from Empedobacter brevis NBRC 14943 = ATCC 43319, assembly GCF_000382425.1. GTDB lineage: Bacteria > Bacteroidota > Bacteroidia > Flavobacteriales > Weeksellaceae > Empedobacter > Empedobacter brevis. Next base: position 423,438 of record NZ_KB908291.1, on the reverse strand, counting down.
TGCTGGTAAATTTTGGGGAACTGAGTGTCATACAGAAACAACAGGAGGAGGAACTAGTTGTACAGTCGTAACAGAGGTGTGTAATCACTATGTGTTTTGGATAAAGGTTCGTTCAACAGCAACAATATCGGATATCCTATGTTAAAAACATTAATTTTATGCTATTGAATTAAAATATAGGCTAACCTAATGGTTAGCCTATATCAACTTTTAAAAAATGAAGAAATTTATTATCAACAGTGCGATATTTTTAGGGAACCTGGCAGCATTCGGACAAACAGCGGACACGATACATCTTGCAGAAATAAACATGAAACCTTTTGAAAAAAACAAGATGTTTATAGAAAATAAAGGACGACTATCACAGGTAAGGGTGCATTCTGCCAGTTCAATTGCCACCTCGGTTTTATTAAAGAAGGATGTTTTACTAAGAGGGATTGAATTTTATTTCGGAAGTACAGATGTACAGCTGTGTGATGAGTTCGTGAGCAGGTTACTCATTTTTGATGAAAATTTTCTACGCATCATTCCCGATAACGACATTTATTATACAATAGATGCCTCTTTGGGGCAGAAAAAAATATTTAACGTAGAACCATATAACCTGAAATTAGAGAAAAATAAACGGTATTATATCGGGTTGCGATTTGAACCGAGTAAACACTGTAAACAATTTATTTTTCAGGCGGTAAACCATAAAAATATGAAAACAATTATAGATACCTACATAAGTACATCGACCCCTCAAAATACGTATAATGATGTAGGTATCCGGTATAAATTGTATTATAAATAGCTCACATAAAAAAATCACGACTTAACTGCCGTGATTTTTTATTGTATCTAAAATTGAGTGTTTTTATTTAGCGCCTTTAGCTGGCGTAAGCAGTGAAATGCATTTGCCGTACCCTTGTTTTTCCATTTCCTCTTTCAGGATAAATTTCAGCGATGCACGTTGATGCAATAACTGAGTCCGCCTTTGTCTTTAGGGCCGTCGTTAAAAACATGACCAAGATGCGCATCTCCCGTTTTACTGCGGACTTCTGTGCGCTACATGCTGTAAGAACGGTCGTTACAGGTGTTTGTTATGATTATTGAGATAAATATACCGTGCCAGAATAGCTATAGAAGAACAGGCAGTCCCAATGCCGAAGTATAGAAAAACATATACAAAAAATTCTCAAAAGACAGCTTCACTTTGCTCAAAAACAAGGCATTGTAGAAGTATGATAACAGGGAAATCAACACTAAAATCAAACCGGTTTTAAACAATTCCGAACCAAGTGTCCATTTTCTTTTCTGTTTCATTACGAACAAGTTGACACTACAAAATGAAAAAGCAGTGAAGAGCGCATACGGAAATAGGAGTAAATACTTATAGGCGTGTTCAAACTGACCGGTTCCGAAAGGTTGATAAACAATCAGGAAGAGGTATAATAATATTCCTACACATAAAGAGGTTAAAATAATCTCTTTTTATTTGACTCGCTGTCAGGATTACGCTTAATATCATTGTTGTGGTTCTTATAAATTCAATCGCAGCCCATGGTTTAAACCATGGGCTTGTGAGGCCATCATCACAATTTCCTCATAAAAAAAGCCCTTTACAGCATTGGTAAAGGGCTTTTAATTATTTGTAACGATTTATTCTTTTACAAGATTATACGCGTCACCCGACGTTTCTTTCGTTCCCATACTGCCGTTATGCACCTGTATAGTCGTTCCGTCAATAATAGAAAACGATGTCACACGGTCCATCAGGTTATCGTATTTTAAATAGACTTTTTGCGCCTCTTTATCATATTTCCATTGTCCTTTCGCATCAAACTCAGCATCTACCTTATTATCAGCCGTCAGCATTTGCTCTTTCAAGGCAAACGAAGAATCCGTGTTAAAAGTAATATGGTAGTTTTCTTTTCCGTTTTCGCCCACGGGAATAGTCCCTTTATACGTTCCCGTTGCAAATTCCGTTGACGTTGCTGCCTGCGTTGTTTCCGTTTCCGTCGTTTGTTTGTCCGCTTTATTCCCCGAATTGCAAGACATTAGTGCGCCGATAAACATCAGGCTGACACCGGTAAGTAAGATTTTCTTGTTCATCATGTTAATTTTTAATTGTTATCACTCCGGTAATGACGACAAGAACCTTGCCAGATTACCTATACCATCCGGTTACGAATACATTAGCAGAGCAGGAGGTAGAATTTATCCGTTTTTTGGCGATAAAACGTCCGTATAAATTTTTCCCCACTAAATTATTTCCGTACTTTGTACGCAGCAAATGACGTACAAAATGGCTACAGGAACAGAGAAAGCCGCTATGGCGGAAAAAACGGTGTATTTCAGTATTCTCGGAAGTTTGGGGCTCGCCATTATCAAATGGCTGGCGGGATTTTTCGGAAATTCCTTTGCCCTGATTGCAGACGCAATCGAATCGACAACCGATATTTTTTCCTCCGTTCTCGTACTGCTGGGTATCAAATACTCCAAACGCCCCGCAGATGACAACCATCCGTACGGCCACGGACGAATAGAACCATTGGTCACGTTTATCGTTGTTATTTTCCTCGTCATATCCGCCACTGTCATTGCCCATCAAAGTATCATCAACCTGAGAACCCCTCACGAACTGCCCGAAGCATGGACACTGTTTGTACTGGGCGCAATCATCCTGTGGAAAGAAATCAGCTACCATGTCGTTAACCGACGTGCAAAATTACTGAACAGCACCTCGTTAAAAGCCGATGCCTGGCACCACAGAAGCGATGCCATTACCTCAGTTGCCGCATTTATCGGGATATCCATTGCCCTTTGGCTGGGCAAAGGCTACGAATATGCCGACGACTGGGCCGCGTTGTTTGCAGCCGGTTTTATCCTCTACAACTGCTACCACATTTTCCGCCCCGCACTGGGTGAAATTATGGACGAAAACCTCTTTGAAGATATGGTAAGCAAAGTAAGAGAATTATCGCTGCACGTTGATGGTGTAATGGCCATTGACAAATGTTACGTCCGCAAAATTGGGATGTCGTTCCTAATCGATATTCACGCCGTGGTCGACCCGCAGCTAAATGTCAAACAAGGACACGAAATTGCCCATGCCCTGAAAGACTACCTCATACTGCATATGCCCGAAATTGCCAATGTTTTTGTGCACATCGAACCCTTTGATGAAAACAAAGCAAAATCATATTTAAATGACACAACAACTAAATAAAATACAAACCCTTTTTACCAAAAAATGAAAATAATTGACAAGCTCGCCTGGATAGAGCTGAAAAACAACACCATTCTTTCCACAAAAAGTTACGGCAAAGACAAATATTATATTCCCGGCGGAAAAAGAGAAACCGGAGAAACCGATGAACAGGCACTGCTGCGCGAAATAAACGAAGAACTCAGCGTAACCCTTGACAGCCAGACACTCCGCTACCTGGGCACATTCGAAGCACAGGCACACGGACACGCAGAAGGCATCATAGTACGCATGACATGCTACACCGCGGCCTACACGGGAGAATTAGAAGTCAGCGCCGAGATTGAAGAAATGAAATGGCTGCACCATTCCGATAAAGACAAAATCTCAGAAGTCGACCAGTTAATTTTTGACCACCTGAAAGAAAACGGTTTGCTGGACTGATGCCCTCCGCAAACAGAAACGTTTAATATTTTGGGCGTGTCCCTTCGGGTCGGGCTATCCGCTGTATCTTTTGCATCATTACATGATGCAAAAGGATGCCGCTGCTATCCCTCACGCAAACCCCTTTCGTTGAAGTTATCATTTTGTTATTTACTTAACTGAACCTAAATATTTTACTTGTATTTTTTGTAACTTGGAGAAGAAAGGCACATTTGCAAAACACAAAACACAAAACATGAACAGCGATAATGCTATAACACTTTCACTGACAGGGGCGGACAGTCACAAAGTGAAAATACAGGCCGGACAAGGTAGTTTTTCGATCGGACAGGCGGGTAGGGACAAGAAAAAATATGATGTACTGGTGGAAAAAGACCTGCCTGTTAACTGGAATGCGTTTGATGCTTTTACAACGCCTGCCGGCGGACTGTGGCCACGGTTTTTCTACTATTGGGGAAATGATACCGGGTTTGTAAAATGGTCGGAAAAAAGAGCTGTTGAAGATTTCTCATGGTGCCCGGATAAACCGGTTTCCATTGACCTGAGTGCGGCTCAGATTCGCAGTTTGTATATTACTGCGAAAGATACCCCGGTAAACGTTATTTTAGATCATCAAAACACCGCGCATTCGGGAATACAACGACTTGGTTTATTCGGAATTGTGGAACATTTTGATATTGCTGCCACACACGCCAATCCGTTTGTTATCATTAATCCGCAGACGAAAAAAGAAAAATCGGCCTTACCGTATCAGCTTCCGCATTTAAAAAGCCTGGCCCGCATTACTTCGCTCGATATTGCTGTTGAGCCCTTAGCACAGGCATTTGACTGCCAAAGCCTGCTTCAGTTTCCGCACCTTAAAAACCTGAATATAACCGGTAATATGGCAAACGTTGCTTGTTTAAGCAAATTGAAAAACCTGGAACGTATCGGGATACGCTATGCACCGGATATTGAACATTTTCCGGCTTTAAATTCATGGCCACATCTGAAATCGTTTATCGGGTGGAACATTGACAGCACAACGGGCAAAAGGCTCAGCACCGAATTAAAACAACTGGCAAAAGAAAAGGAACTGGAGTATTCTTCGGTATCTAAATTGCGAAGTGCTGTTTGGTTTACCACAGAATACGGTATTCCGTTTACAAACTGGGAACCTAAAAAGGCTAAAATTGCAACAAAAGCATACAAAACGGCTGTAAAAGAAATTGCAAAAGCCAAAACAGAAAAAGAAGTCAAAACGGCTGTTGCCGGGCTTATCAGTATCATCAACAACCTGCCGGACATTGAAACGGTAGAAAGAGAGGATACAGGCCTTGCGGTGAGCCAGCTTGTAGAAGTTTCGTCGTTAAACATTTCTCCTGAAACGGGGAATAAGTGGTTCGATGAGTTTCGCGATTTTTAGAAAATATATCAGGGAAACAATAGCCATATAGCAGAACCGAACAAACACCGGTGCCTGTGAAGTTGCATGAATAGCGTACCATTGAAAATCAAACGATAGTGTTATGAAAGAACATACCTACCAATCTAAAATTGAATGGACCGGCAATACCGGTTCCGGAACCGACCATTATAAAAACTACGAACGAAGCCATACCATCGCTGTTGAAAACAAACCTTTGATTCTGGGCTCGTCGGATCCTGCTTTTCGGGGCGACAGCACCCGGCACAATCCGGAAGATTTTCTTGTGTCGTCGCTTTCTTCCTGCCATATGCTGTGGTACCTGCATTTTTGTGCCGTGAACAACGTTATCGTGGAGGCGTATGTGGACACAGCGGAGGGAATACTGCGCGAGGAAAAGGACGGAAACGGTCGTTTTACCGAGGTAACACTGCATCCGCATGTCACGGTAAAAAGTGAAGACATGGTTGCAAAAGCCATTGAACTGCATACCAAAGCCCGCGAATTTTGCTTTATCGCGAATTCTGTCAATTTTCCTGTTAAGCATCAGCCGCTGGTTACTTGTAAAAGGAATTTTTAACTTACGGTTTCAAACTTGGGCAAAAGATTCTTTCCTAAAAAGTACCCGGAAAAGAAAAGAGAAAACAGCCATAGCAGTACTGTTTTTTAACCGGAAAATAACGGGAAAATAACCTGAAAAAAGTAGGAGGTTACGGCACGAATTCGTATCTTTAATTGCGAATAAAAATATTAAATATTATTTTGTTAAGTAGTTCTAAATTAGATTAAAATATGCTTTTTATTAAAGTTTAACATTAAGCTATATACTATTACAAACACAATCGTTTAATGATGATGGTAAACTTTACAGCATAACAAAAATACCCGTTAATATAAAATGCCTGAATCCAAACTTGCCGCTCCGGAATTCAGTATCCGAAGTACAGAACAAAAAGAAGCAGAAACAGCTGTTATTTCACCGCCATCTTTTTCAGAAGCCTTACGGTTCTGGTTTATTTTAGGGTGGATTAGTTTTGGCGGTACCACGGGGCATATTAGCATTATGCACGATTTTTTGGTGACCAAAAAACGATGGATCAGTAACAGCAAATTCTATCATGCCCTCAATGCCTGTATGATTTTACCCGGGCCCGAGGCGCACCAGCTTTCCATTTACATCGGGTGGAAACTCCACGGTATAAAAGGCGGCGTAGCTTCAGGAGTGCTCTTTGTGCTGCCTTCTGTTTGTATTTTACTCGGACTCAGCTGCATCTATTCCATTTATGGCAATACGCCTTTACTGCTTTCCGTTTTCGACGGGCTGAAACCGGCTGTACTCGCCATTATTGTATTCGCTACCTGGAAAGTAGGGCAAAAGGCACTTATTACCCCGGTTCATTACGGTGTAGCTATTGCTGCTTTTGTGTTGTCTTATTTTGTGCGTATCCCGATGCCGTGGATTGTTTTTTCAGTCATCCTGTTTGGCATCCTGGTTCACCTGTTTTTCCCCAAACACACCCGGTTGAAAAAGAAAAAAAAGGGAAAAGAAGAGCGGGAACAGGACTATTACATTCATTCGGAACAGCTGCCGCAAAAAATACCGGCTTCGCGTCTGGTAAAACAGTCCATCGTATTCCTGCTGCTGTGGCTGCTGCCGTTTATCGGAATTCTCTACTTTTTAGACGATGCCGCTTTCTGGCAAAAATCGTCGTTACTCTTTACACAAGCCGCGTTTCTTACCATTGGCGGTTCCTATACCGTTATTCCGTATGTTGCCCAGATGGTGACCAACAAACTGATGTGGCTTTCCAAAACGCAGATGGTTGACGGGTTTGCACTTGCCGAAACCACACCGGGACCGTTGGTTATTGTACTGGCGTATGTGGGTTTTATGGCGGGGTTCAATCATTTTAACGGATCCATTCTCATGGGAACTGTCGGCCTGCTCGTTGCCGCCTACTTTACATTTCTGCCCAATTTTATCCTGATATTTATGGGTGCTCCTTTAATTGAAAAAGCACAGGATTACCCTATGATTCAATATGTGCTTTCGCTTATCACGGCCACAGTAGTCGGGGTTATTGTTAACCTTGCGTTTTACCTGGGTGGTGAAATTTTGTTTAAATCGTCCGCTCTTTCATTTGCTGCCATGGACTGGGTAGCTTTAGGCTGGGTGTTTTTTTCCTTATTTCTGTTGATAAAATACAACATCAATATGCTTTACCTGGTACTTATCAGTTTAGCATTCGGATTACTGCGGTATTTTTTTCATTTTTAAACGCTTATCAAGCGAAGTTTTACTCAACACTTTGACAATTTAATACCCGGGACAGATACACCCCGAAAGGGGAGGGTTGTCAGTGTATTTTACTGTTTTTCAATAATTTAATTTGTTATAAAATGGACTGAAAAATAGTAGGTTCCAAGTGATTTATTTTTGAGATGAATTTGTATATTAACAAAAAATTTAACACATCAGAAATATGAATAACCACAACAGATTATCGGCAGTAAGCACCGAAAAACTAATTAAAAAAAGAGACCTTTTAAAAGGCGTTACGATAGGTTTCGGCATTGTTTTTCTGCTGGTCATAGCTTTTTTCAGTTATCTTTTTGCCACAAAAGGTCTCAAAAACGTTCCCCTGGCTACCCTTATTCCTGTTTTTACACTCCCCGTCATGTTTATGCCTTTACTGGCGAATCTGAGCCTCATAAACAAAGAAATAAACACGAGAAAACACAATCAAAATGGACGATAACTGCCTGAACTGTAACCAGACCATCACCGGGAATTTCTGCAGCAACTGCGGACAGAAAAAATACAAACGAATCGACAAAAAATACATTACCGACGAGATACAATACACCGTTTTACACACCAACAAAGGGTTTCTGTATTCTGTAAAAAACATTATCAAAAATCCCGGAAAAACCGCTCGCGATTTTATCGACGGCAACAGGGTAAATCATTACAAACCGATTTTACTGGCGTTTGTTTTAAGCGGTATTTCAGCGTTTATTTCCTATAAAATTATCGGGTTAAACGAAATAATGGGGGCGTATTATGCGAAACAACATGTGAATTCGCAGTTTATGAACGATTATATGACCATTACGTCGAGTTATAATTCGGTTATTATGCTGTGTTTAATCCCGTTATTTGCGCTTTTTACCAAACTCGCATTCAGAAAATGGGGACACAATTATTACGAACACATCGTGATGAATGCTTATATCCTGACTTTTTATACATTGATAAGCATTTTTGTTATTTACCCGTTTATGTATATTTTTAAAAGCAATGCGTCTTTCATCATTCCCATTGCGACCATTTATACGTTAATCATTCCGTTTATTTTAGTCTGGTTTTTCAAAGAATTTTACCCCGATAAACCGTTAAAAAGTATTATCGGACGTGTGCTTATAACCGTTTTACTGACATTGGCAGGATTCATTATCATCTTAATGATTTTGATGATTATCGGCGTTATTTTCGCCATGCTGAAAGGCCCTGAAGCTTTAAAATACGTACAACCGCAATAAAAAGACCCTCAATGACTAACAATAAACTGTCTGAACTGAGCGACGACGAATTACTGGAAAAACAAAAAAAGATACATGCAAACCGTATTCTGCACGCTGTTCTCATAGGGTTCCTAATAGGGATTTTAGTTGTCGCGGTGTATGGTGCCATCAAAAACGGATTTCGGTTTTTCACGCTTTTACCGGTTCTGCTGCTGGTTCCCATGATAAAGAGCCTCGCGGCAAATAATGCGGTAAAAAAAGAAATAAAATCGCGAAATTTGGAGTAAGGAAGGTTAATATGAAGTATAAAATGAAACGTAATATATATCTTTAGCCCATGGTTTAAACCATGGGCTAAAGATATCTTTCCGTGAATATCCGTGAAATTCGTGAGAGAAAAAGCGAATATAAATTACATCCGCTTTTTTTGTATCTTAGACATTCACTGCCCGTTATCATGTAACTTGAAGCGTGTCGTTTAGCCGGATGGTAAAACAATAATTGAAAAAGGATGGAAAATAAACTGATTAACAACTTTGTGCAGCAATTAAAAAATAACAATGAGGGAAGCAGCTGGCTGGACGAAAATTTCAGTAAAAAACTGGAAAACGTAAACGAAGAAAACGCTTTTATCAGGCCCCTTCCGGAACTTCACAGCGTGGCAGAACTAGCGGCGCATATCCTGATTTGGCGCATTGAAGGTATCAAAAAATTACAGGGCGTCAAATCATATGTTACCATGGACAGCCCCGAAAACTGGCGGACTAACGAAGAGCTGAAAACCATTGGGTGGGAAAAATTAAAAACAGACTTATTAGAAAGTCAAACCGAATTAGTGAACCTGCTGGCAGACAAAACCGATGCTTATCTGGAAGAAAACGATTACGTACCCGGTTATTCCTACAAATACCTAGTAGAAGGATTGATTCATCACGATATTTACCATTTAGGACAAATCGGGATTACACTGAAACTGTTAAATCAAAAAGAGTAATCCTAAAATATTCCACCCTGTAAAATGAAAACAACATGAAAAACTATAAACCCGAGCAGTACAATTCGCTTTCACCTTATTTAATTGTAGACAATGCCCTAAAGCTGGTCGATTTGCTGGTCGCAGTTTTTGATGGTAAGATACTGAGACGATTCGACCGTGAAGACGGAAAAATTGGTCACATAGAAGTAAAACTGGACGACAGTGTTATCATGATAAGCGACAGCACTGAAGAGTATGCCGCAAACAAAACCATGCTGCATCTATATGTCCCCGATGTTTTCAAAACATTTGAAAAAGCCGTTGAAAACGGCTGTGAACCTATTGAAAAACCAGGCGACCCCGACACCAGAGGAGCATTCTACGATTTTGCAGGTAACTACTGGGCGGTAAGCACACAAACAGATTGATATGAAAACAACGCCCGAACACGATGCGCGCATTGCGAAAATGACCTTTGCATCCGTATATCCGCATTATATCACCAAAGTAGAAAGCAAAGGCCGTACAAAAGAAGAGCTGCAACAGGTCATTGAATGGCTTACCGGTTTTGATGCGAAACAATTGCAAAAACTCATTGACGATAAAGCCACGTTTGAAACCTTTTTTGAAAAGGCTAAACTTAACCCCAACGCCAACCTGATAACAGGTGTTATCTGCGGCTATCGTATAGAAGAAATCGAAAATCCGCTGACCCGCCAGGCCAGGTACCTAGATAAACTGGTGGATGAACTGGCAAAAGGAAGAAAAATGGACAAGATCTTACGGCAATAATTTCAAAATCATGGCAAAAACTAAAACCACCTATACGGGACAGGACGTGACCGATTTTGTAAACACCTATGTTGACAACGACCAGAAAAAAGCAGACAGCTTCCGGCTGATAGAACTCATGCAGGAATGGTCCGGTGCTGCGCCTGCTATGTGGGGACCCACCATTATCGGCTTTGGCAATTACCATTACAAATACGCCAGCGGACACGAAGGAGATGCGCCCGTTATTGCGTTTTCCCCTCGAAAAGCCGCTTTTTCCCTGTATGTTTATTCCGACACAGAACGCAGTAAAGCTGTGATGGATCATCTCGGCAAATTCAAAATGAGCAAAGCCTGTATCTATGTGAAAAAACTGTCCGATATTGACCTTTCCGTTTTAGAAACACTCTGCAAAGAGTCTATTGCCTATATCAGTGCCCATTATGAATGCTCCTGCAGGGTGAAGTGACAATAATAACTCACAGACGAGACAGAATAACACAGATTTGTTTAGTTCTGTACACTTCCGTGAAATCAGTGAGAATAAAAATAAAGAAATAAATCAGCGGTAGAAAAATAATAGCCCGCAGATAAACGCAGAAAAAATGTGTAGGATAAAACGATCAGCGAAAATCAGCGACATCAGCGGGAAATAAATTTATGTGGACATCCTTGAAATCTGAGAGAGAAAAAAAATAACCATAACATTATCAAAATCAACTTAAAAACAACCATTATGACACAAGAATTAAGCAAAGAACCCGTTTTTGACGGCATCGGTTACGAACCATCACCGTTTTCGCGCTCGCAATTTGTAGCGGCTAAAACCGATTACGATTTCAGCAAGTATGACAACCCCAATACCGACAAGCATAAAAAAATAATGGTCGTGTGTACCGAAGAACGGTATATGACGATGAAAAACGGTAAAAAGTTCTCGACAGGAAACCATCCCGTAGAAACATTAGTCCCGATGCTGCACCTGGAAGCAGCAGGATTCGAAGCTGCTATTTTCACGCCTACAGGTGCTCCCGTAGCCATAGAAATGTGGGCAATGCCTTCGGAAGACGAAGCTGTAAAAAGCATTTTCGAGAAATATAGTACACAGTTTCAGCAACCAAAAAGCCTGGCAGATTTTGTAGCGGGCAATATGGAGTCCGATACCGAATATGTTGCGGTATTTCTGCCCGGAGGCCACGGTGCTATGCTGGGATTACCGGAAAATGACGACCTGAAAAAAGTCATCAACTGGTCCATTGATAGCGGTAAATTTATGCTGGCCATCTGCCACGGACCGGCCGCATTATTGGCTGCTGCGCATAACGAAGCACCCGAAAACTTCCCGTACAAAGGTTACCGGATAAAATCTTTCCCGGATGTAATCGATACACAAACACCCGGAATAGGGTATGTACCCGGTGAAATGCCATGGTTCTACGGCGAAAAATTAGAAGCCTTAGGTGTAGAAATTTTAAATAATGACATTTCAGGCGCCTGCTTCACCGACAGAAAGTTAATTACAGGCGACAGTCCTTTGGCAGCCAATAATTTTGGTAAAATGAGTGCCGAGGCATTGCTGAATGGATAAAAATAAGCGCAAAGAAAACACAGAATATATTGAACGGATATCTTTCGCCCATGGTTTAAACCATGAGCTAAAGATATCTTTCCGTGAACACTCCTGAAATCTGTGAGAAAAAACAATAAAACATGAACCATCAAACCAAACTGGCCAACCGGTTGCGCGAAGTCACCCTGAACGGCACCTGGATAGCCAATACAAATTTTAAAAACGAGCTGGAAAATATCGATTGGAAAACAGCCACGGCAAAATGTCAGGATGTCAATACCATTTCCCTGCTTGCACAACACATTCATTACTATATCAACGGGGTAAAAAATGTATTTCTGGGAGGAAACTTAGACATAAAAGACCAGTATAGTTTCGATTTTCCTCCGATGGAATCACAGGCACAATGGGAGGCTTTCCTTGCGCGCTTCTGGAAAGATTCGGAAGAACTCGCTCAGCTAATTGAAAAACTGCCTGAAGAAAAATTGCAGGAACATTTTGTAGATGAAAAATACGGCAGTTATCAAAGAAATATCGACGGTATGATAGAACACAGCTACTATCATCTGGGGCAAATTGTCCTTTTGAAAAAGATAGTGACAAATCTGACGTGAAAAACAGCAGATTTCCATATACATAAGTGAGGAAACAGCCCGCAGATTACGCAGATAAACGCAGAAAGAATGTGCAGAACAAAACAATCAGTGAAAATCAGCGATATACACGGAAAAAAAATAATAGCCCGCAGATTACGCAGATAAATGCAGACAGCAAATCTCTGTGCATATCCGTGAAATAAAAAAAGCAAAAGAGCAACCTATGTCAAGACTATTCATCCTTTTTATAACCATTGCATTGTTTTCATGCCGGGGACCTTCAGATCATAAAACCCAGCAGGGAACAGATACTGTCCATGCCGACAGTAAAATGGTACAAACAGCCGTTTCGTGTGAACAACTGTTGTCGAATCTTGTCAGGTCGAGTAATGCCGTTGCATTTACGCATTTTAACGATACGGTGGTACAAGCGCGGATTGCCTATCTGACACCTGAAAAAGCCACCATTAAACTGTATGTAATCAATGATATTTCCGAAACACCTTCCGAAAAAAGAGTAACAGAACATGCCGTAGGCTGGCTGGAACTTTACCGGCAGACAGGTAAACTGCTGGACATTACCAACGACCCGGATAATCCACAGGTTTTACAATACGATACAACCCTTCTTCAGAAAAACGACTGGTATAAGTTGTGCAATACCGGTGCACCCATTGCCAAGCCCGGCGCGGGTGCTGTCTCAAATGACGTAATGCTGGCAGAAGATATCCGCTTCAATGGTAAGCTGAAACGGTTTTTTACACGCCGTGACTTTGAAAAAGTTTTTGGTCAACCCGACAGCATAAAACGACTTTCAGAAGAAGCTCCATGTGTTACCATTTTCGATACCGAAGCCCCCGACGATACCTATTGCTATAAAAACGGCTCGCGTTTTGAAACCAGTAACGACAGCGTAGCGGTAGATGAATTCTGGTTTCGCAACGGTAATTTTATCACCTACAAAGGCATCCGCATAGATACCCATACCACAATGAATGCGATAGAACAACTGTTTCCGACTGCCGTAAAAGGAAGGTTGGGCATGGATAAAGAAGGAAAACTGTGGGTTATACAGTTAAAAGAAGATGAAAAAGGCATCTCCGACGGGCATATTAAACTATTTTTTAAAGACGGAAGAGTTTACTTTATGCACTGGTGGTTTCCGTGTTAACACAATAATAGCAACAAAAAAATACAAATGAATATCTTATCCTTACTAATTCTTGTGCTGACGATTACCTCTGGCTGTACGGGGTGCCATACAAATGATGATTCCCAAACAGACAAGAAAATCACATACAACATATACCAAAAAACAGGTGTACAGGATACCGATACACTCTGGGTTTCGCAAAATGATACTGCGGTTTTCCGGGCAGAAGAATACGTACAGCACCGACCATGTTCAAAAGCACAATTAGCCATGCGTTATGAACTGCGCAATCCGAAAGATGGCTCGTATTATTTTATCTATAACGATAAACAACAACTCATTCAGGAAGGAAAATATACCGCCAGCTACGTTTATGAAGGTAAAACCATTGAACAAGGCAATTTTTATAATTCAAAAACGTATTTTTATAAAAAGAACGGCAACCTGAGCAGCATACATTACCAGGAAGACGGCCGGAACCTTAAAACAGAGTTGTTCAACAGAAAAAGAATGGTCACCGAAATCATCTATTTCAATAAAAAATCGGGCGACAAAGAGAAAGTCGAAATCTATAAAAACGGTAAACGGAAAGAAACGCGTATTTACACCGCTTTTAACGTCTACCATACTATAAGAAAATGAAATCTATAAAAAAACTATCGGTCATTATCGTATTGACTACAGGAATCATATCCTGCAAACAGGAGATCAAAATAAATACCGTCAAACCATCTAATGAAACCCTGAATCCTAAAATAACGGCCACCGATACCGTTGCTTCGTCACATCCGCATCCGGTTAAAAAAACACTGCAAATAGAAAAAATAAGTGCAAAAGAATTTCATACTGCCCGTCAGCACGCCAAAGTAAATAAACCGTTGGAAAAGGTAACCGATTTTAAAACCGTGCAACAACAATTATCCGGGATAGTCGATTTTAAAGAAACGGGCAATTATTTAGGAATTAATGCAATCCATTTCAGAAACGGAATTTCAAATCAAAACGAAGTCGATGTAAGCGAATGTAGTTTTGTGGCATATTTTCCGGCTGAGGATGTGCTTTTACTCGAATGTGGCCATACCACCGATGTCAGCTTTAATTTAACAACCGGACAAGGCACCTATGCTATAGGTAACCTGGAACTGATTATAACATCGCCCGGCGAAAAATACAGACTCAATAAAGTATTTGAAGGGCAGGAGTGCTACTATTATTTTATCCAGGAAAAGAAAAACGGGACATTTCAAAAAGTATTCGAACTCGATAAAATGTTTAAAAAGCAATACAACCAGTGGCTTTGTACAACCGAAAAGGAATTCTGGACAGACGATACAACACTCTATTTCGGGGAGATTATCCAATACAAAGAAGATGGCAACGAATATGAGTATTACAAAGTAAAAATAACCGACAATCTTTAGCCCATGGTTTAAACTATGGGCTATGGGCGAAAAGAAAAGTTTAAACCTTGGACGAAAAGGTTAAACCATAGGCGAAGTTTTTCTATTTTTCATAACTTTAGACTGTTATTAAATATTTTTTATCCTTAACATGAATGCTGACCATTTAGTAAAACAAATAGCCTTTATTAAAGAGATTGACAAGTTAAAATACATGCTGCGCAAAACGAAATTATTCAATAGCGACAGGCACGAAAACGATGCGGAACATAGCTGGCATTTAGCCATGATGACTATTGTACTGGCAGAACATGCTGACCATCCGGTTGATGTGCTAAAAGTTTTAAAAATGGTATTAATCCATGATATTGTGGAAATAGACGCAGGCGACACATTTATTTACGACACTGCCAAAAACCATACAAATACAGACGAAGAGCTGAGCGCTGCAAAAAGAATATTCGGACTTTTACCGGCAGAGCAGGCGGAAGAGTTTATAACCATCTGGAAAGAATTTGAAGACGGTCATACCAATGAAGCCAAATTTGCAAAAACCATGGACAGGTTAGAACCGTTGCTGCAGAACACCTCGAACAATGGAGGTACATGGGCAGAATTTAATGTGCCGTATGAAAAAGTGTATGAAAAGAAAAAAGCCATTAAAGAAGGTTCAGCAACCATTTGGAAGTATGCAGAAAACCTGATGAAGGAAAGTATTGAAAAAGGAATTCTGAAAAAAGAAGACTAAAAAACGCCTTGACACTTAAAATGCAAAATTTCAATATTTACACCTTGCTTATAAGAAACATAAAAATAAATCCTTCGGTAAAACACCATTTGCTGATCGGAGTTTTTATCAGTTTCTGGTTCTTTATTTTCGCTTTTTTTATCCAGCCCTTTGACGACGGAACCATCAGTGCCAAACAATGGCTGCTTATAAGTGGCGGATTCAGTTTTATAGCTTTTCTGTGTTATGGATTAATTACTTTGCTTCAGAAAAAAGTGTACGACAAAATAGCAAAATGGAACATTGGATTTGAGCTCATCAGCCTATTGTCTTTTTACCTGCTTTTTTTGTTCAGCACCTATTTTTACTACAAAAGCCCTGTTTTAAATGGCGGCTATCGTTTTGTCGAGTTTTTAACGGTCATCATTTTAAAATCAGCACTCATTTCAACACCAATATTTCTGTTAGCCAGGCGATATTCGGTAAAACTTATTCCGGCCAAAACGGAGACTGCCACCATCAGTAATGATGACATCGTAATCAGGGGAGAAAACAAACTGGATATTCTGAAAATAAACCGGAATGATTTAGTCTGTATTTCTAATTCTCAGAATTATGTCGAAATTTTTTATACAGATGAACAGCAGCTCAAAACAAAATTAATCCGCAGTACACTTAAAAAAGTTCAGGAAGATGTTGATTTTTTAATTCAGATTCATCGTTCGCATTTGATAAATCCGACCCATTTTAAAGCCTGGAAAAATCAGAATACAATACTGTTGACGCAAATGGAACTCCCGGTTTCTAAAACGTATAAAGAACAATTATTGTCCTTATAATTTTCATCCCTAAAACAGCCCATTTCGTACCTAATCCCTGTTTTACAGCAGAATTCACATTTTCATCACCTTATTTTACATCACAATTAAAATAATAAATTTATGAAGAAAATGAGATTCAGAAAAGGGCTGTACGTAATGATGGCATTACTGGGTATTACTAGTTGTGTATTTTTCTGGGCAGATAATGAATTGAACAAAGTATTAGGCAAATCGACCGAAGTTATTTCCGTTTCTTCCATGGTTAAACAAGCTGAAACAGTCATCATAAAAAACACCAATGTACTTTCAGAAGATTGCAGCCACTTCATCAAAAATCAGGATATCGTTATAAAAAACGGAAAAATAATTCGTTTAGGCACACATCAATCCATTGAAAAAAATGCCGTTATACTCGACGGAACAAACAAGTATTTAATTCCCGGGTTTATCGATTCACACGTGCATTTAAAAGAAAGTAAAAACGATTTATTCCTGTATTTAGCCAATGGCGTAACTTCTGTGAGAGAAATGGCCGGAAGACCAATTACCTTAGAATGGCGAAAATCAATACAGGAAAACGGAATCGGACCACGGCTTTTTATCGCCTCTCCGCCCATATACAGCGAAAGCGGAATAAAGGGCTATTACTACCAGTGGACCCGGCAATCCATCAATTATGCAACTGAAAATAAGGCCGAAAAAGAAATAAAAAAACTAAAAGAACAAGGGTACGGCGCCCTTAAAATGTATGGTTTTGTTAATCCCGAAATGTTTAAAACAACAATCGATATTGCCCAAAAATACAATATTCCTGTTGTCGGGCATATACCATTAGTTAGCTTAGAAACATTTTATCCGTCAGGTCAGAAAGAAATGGCCCATATTGAAGAAATAACCAAAAAAAATATGGACGATTTTGGAAAATCAATTGCTAAAAACCCGGAAGAATACCTCAATTTCTTACAGGCACATGCCAATCAAATTGCGAAAAAAATAAAAGAAAACAATATCTGTGTAACGTCTACCATTTCAATCGTTGAAAGCTTTCCACGGCAGCGATTTGATTTAAAATCTGAACTGAAAAAAATAGAATTAAAATATGCGAATCCTAAAATTATTGAAGGAACACCTTTATAATGGTTCCCGGATTTTCGCTGCATGACGAATTACAGTCATTATCTGAATCCGGCATGACAAACGCACAGGCACTTTACGCCGCAACGGCAGAACCCGGCAGTTGGATGAAAAACAATACCGGGAAAATCAAAGCAGGCTATAATGCCGATTTAGTGTTACTTTCAAAAAATCCGTTAGAAGATATAAAGAACACAAAAACAATAGAATATGTTTTCTTTGGCAAAAATTGGATAGATAAAGTTCAAATCGCTGCTATACTGAAAGCCATAGAAGAGGCAAACAATGCCAACAGAAATATAAAAATTGATGAATATAATAGATGACAAGATAAATAATTTATGACCTAAATAATAGAAAGCCGGATATTTTGTCTTAAACAACTTTTTTAATCCTTAATTTTCAATCGATTATAAAAATAATATTGGTATATTTAATTGTTTCTTTCGCCCATGGTTTAAACCATGGGCTAGAAAGAAAAAATCAACCATAAAACCAATGATAACCAACGACAACAACCTCGAAAACCGTGTGAGAGAATACCTGAGCACCGTTCAGGATATAAAAATAGAAGAAAAGAAAATGTTTGGCGGATTAGCCTTTTTGGTTAATGATAAAATGTGCATTAATGTAAAAGGCGATATCCTGATGTGTCGTTTTAATCCTGAACTCACAGAACAGCTTTCCGAACGGACAGGTTTTCTGCCCACGATTATGAAAGGGCGCGAATACAAAGGTTATTGTTATGTAGAAGCAAGCGGTTACAAAACCCAAAAAGAGTTGGCGTTCTGGTTAAATCTCTGCCTCGATTACAATGAAAAAGCCGTAGCATCAGCAAAAAAGAAACGGAAGAAATGAGTATAAATTCTATATATCTGTAAAATATTTGAATAAAACAGTGAGCAAATCACGCACGACACAGAGAAAAGACATGAAAAAGCCCGCCAATAATAATGTTATCTACCATCATATCCCCCTTAAACTGGTTATCTATTCCCTAACAGCATTATTGCTGTTTGCCTGTAACAATCCTAAAACCCCGGACAAAAACTGTAGTTGTGAAAAAACCATAACAGCAGATTCCGTACTGTTTGCCACCAACGTTAGGTTAACAACAGAAGCGGGCAGGCGAGTGGTGCATTTTAATTGTGCAACGATAGAAACCGCCATAGCATCAGTCAGCGATGCAGAGGGCAACAACGAACAATGTACCAACCTGTACGACCTTAAATGTGTTTCCTCTCAGGAACATCGGTTGGACTTATCCGACGATTTTACCTATTTCACGACCAAAACAATACCACAACACCGTTTTTTTGAAACCCTCGAAAACGACAAAAACTCCTTTTTTGAATTCACCCTTGAAAAACAAAAAATCAAATCTGTTTTACAACTGGAAATGGGAGAATAACGAAGGTTAGCGGGTTAAAATACAATTAACTGTAAAATATATCGCATAGTTGTAGAATATGGATTATTGTGTATATTTGGGAGATAGCGGAAACATAAAAAGATACTTAAATGAATAGACCTTATACTCCATTTGATATAATTTGGGCAAAAAATATTACTAATTCAGACATAGGCCAAGCATATATCGACTTGGAAGACGAAGAATTTACTTTACACTTTCCAACTCATCATAAAGGGAATGTCTTGAGTCCTAAAATTGGAGAAATAATTCTTCTTCATCAAAACATAAATAAGAAAAAAGTTTTTACTCATTTAGTAACTCCTATTGACAATATTAGAAGAGAAGAAGATAGAGAAAATTATAAATACGGAAGAAAAGTAAAATTAATTGCTAAAACAGATGCTTCAAATGCCATTCCTGTTTCATCTACATTTTGGAGTAATGTGAATTTTCAAGGAATAAGCCAAGGAAACGCTTGTGAAATAGCAAATATTTCTAATGTAGAAAACTATGACATTTTACTAAAAAATATTTGGGATCAGTTTATACCATTTTTTAGAAAAGAATTTGAAACTTCTCCAATTTTTACAAGAAGTGTAGAAATTGAAATTGATAATAGTGATACATCATTATCTGTTATTGAAGGAAGATTGAGACTAGTAACTCATTTTGCAAGAGAAAGGGACAGAAATATTATTAAGGCTAAAAAACAATTAGCTATTCAGAAACAAAATTTAAAATGTGAAATTTGTGAATTTTCATTTATTGATAAATATGGGGTTGAATTTATAGAGTGTCACCATAATACTCCAATTTCAGAATCAGGGGTAACAGAGACAAGTTTGGATGATTTAAGTTTAGTATGTTCAAATTGTCATAGAATGTTACATAAACAATTTGATGGAAAATTTTTAACAATTGATGAACTAAAAGAATTACTAAACACACAAACTTAATGCTAAATTATTCAATCAATTGAATAACCTTTTATTACATACTTAAATTTTCCATCTGCTATGAAGATATTTTCGAATCAAATTGAACTACACTATTACTTCCATGATGAATCGCATGAAATTGATGCTTTTTTTAGAAATGAAAGTGAGAAAGAACTTTTAATACTTTTTCAAGAAATTATTAATGATTTAGATTTACGTGTAAGAATCGAATCTTCACCACCAAAAGAAGGTGGATTTATTGAAATTTGGAAATTTGTCAATGAAAATAACGAAATAATAAATCTTATTGTAAGTGTAGTAACACTAATTTTATCTAGATATCCTATTAAAGATAAAAGATTAGATAAGGCTCAAATTGAAAATTTAGAATTAGATAATTTACTAAAAAAAGAAGAATTAAAAAAACTTGGGATAAGCTATAAGGGCAATATTGATGAAAATACTTTCAAAAAAATTATAGATTTTCTTCTAAAGAATTATAAGATAGTTTGGAGAAGGTCAAATTTTTTCAAAAAACTTACATTAAATAAACAAATTAAGAAAATATCTATAAGAAAATTATACAATTTTACACCTACTACTAAAGAATCTGAATTAAGATTAGGTGATTACGAACAATTTATTTTATTTAATGAAGATATTCCTGATATTAAAGATAATGAAGTAACTATAGATTTGATTTCATCTGTATTAAAACAAGGTAATTTTAGATGGAGAGGTTTTTTAAATGGCCAGATAATTAATTTTGTAATGGAAGACCAAAAGTTTAAAAAGCTTGTATTTGATGGTTCAATAATTCATAATAACAATGTAAAATTAAAAGTAATTTTAAATCATTCTAGAAAAATTGATGAAGGAGGACAAATAAGAATTACTAAATATTATGTTACAAAGGTAATAAGCTATATTGTAGGAGGAAGAGAATACTTATTGACGGAATAACACTTATTACTATCTAATCACAAATTAATAATTGAAAGATTATATCCCCCTCGCTCGTGCTTATTGAATAATCACACTCACCAAAAACCTATAAAACCAACTATCTAAACAATTATTAAAACACGATAACATACCCTGTCGCAAAAGCCGTTTATATTTTTTTTGTAAATTAGTAGAGGACTTAGGTTAGGGAGTACAAAACAAAACGTTTAAATTTCTGCTGCCATAGCTACGTCCGGAATAGTTAAACCCAAAAAGCAGCCATGAGCAACATCACCATCAAAAAAGGCGACATCACAAAACTGGAAGCCGACGCCATTGTAAATGCCGCAAATACCTCGCTTCTTGGCGGAGGCGGAGTAGACGGTGCCATACATCGTGCCGGCGGTAGCGAAATACTGGAGGATTGCCGGAAAATCATTGCAAGGCAAGGAGGCTGTAAAGTAGGGAAAGCCGTCATAACAACAGCAGGAAAACTCAACGCTAACTATGTGATTCATACAGTAGGGCCCGTTTGGAACGGCGGTACAAAAAATGAAAATGAACTGCTTAGAAACTGCTATTTAAACGCGCTTAGCTTAGCTGCTGAAACCAATTGCAAAACCATTGCATTTCCAAGTATCAGCACCGGAATCTATAAATTTCCAAAAGAAAAGGCAGCACAGGTTGCCCTGCAGGCCATCCGTCACTTCCTGCAGTCGGAAAGCCCGATCGAAGAAATAATTCTCGTAAGTTTTGATGAAGACAATTTTAATATCCTGAAAAATGAGTTACAAACCAGTGAAAACTAAACAGGCAATCATTTCAGGAGCTGTGGTTTTATGCGTGATGTCCTCTTGCCAAAACCGGGAAAATCAACTTCAGGAAGGAGGCTTCTGGAAATATTCCGACGGATTTTACATAGGAGATGTACTCGACTTTAACAAACCGCTGAATCGTCTTAACAAAGACACGATTTATCAAAACGATATCCCTAAAGCGATTCTCGTAAATATAGAAACAAGAATACTCTCAGGAGACAAACGTTTGCATATAAAAGACCCGGTAACATCAAACACAGGAATATATGTATCAAAATAGCAAAAGCTTTGCCGTTGGTGCAAACGTCTGCTTGGGTTCCGTCAGAATTCATCAACCTTTTAACCATTAACCGAACCTAAAAAACATAACATAATGAGTGAAAATAAATTCAACATAGCCATTTTAATCGATGGCGACAATGCACAGGCAAAACTATTAAAAGAAACCATTGCGGAAGTTTCCAAATACGGAAAAGCTACCATCAGGAGAATATATGGCGACTGGACTTCGCCGGTGATGAATTCGTGGAAAACCTTAATCAATCAGCATTCAATTAACCCGATTCAAAAGTTCTCTTATACGTCTGGGAAAAATTCGACCGATAGTGCGTTAATCATTGATGCCATGGACATTTTACACAGTAAAAATGTAGAAGGATTCTGCATTGTTTCCAGCGACAGCGATTATACCGGCCTGGCAAAACGAATCAGGGAAGAAGGGCTGTTTGTCATGGGAATCGGCGAAAAGAAAACACCAGAATCTTTTGTTCAGTCCTGCGATATCTTTACGTATACCGAGAATATCACCCCTAAAATAATCGAAGAAAAAGAACCAAAAGAACCCGAACAGAAAACGGCAAGCAGGCGCAGAGCAACACTTAGTAAAACCGAAAAAACGGTTAAAAGAACGCCTAAAAAGAAAAGTTTTTTAACAGAAAAGGACAATGACACCATCTCAAAAGCCTTTGATATTTCAACTGACGATACTGAAATCGCCTACATTTCGACAGTCGGGGGAAATATTAGAAAAATAGATCCCAGTTTTGATACGCGGACCTATAACTTTGCCTCCCTGTCCAAATTATTTGAAAACCTGGACGAATACGAGGTTATCCGAAATCAGGTAGGTGCTTTAAATCATCCGTTGGTCAAAAGAAAATAATACCCAAGCCCATGGTTTAAACCATGGGCAAATCGTGGGTGAAGGGGTTTGCGTGAGGGATTGTAGTGAAAATCCTTTTTGTGAGGGACGCATAAAAAGATTGCAACGGAAAGCCCGACCCGCAGGGGCACGCCCGATAAATACCGCGAAAACAACATAGTCATTTATTTTGTATTTTAGTGCATCTCAAATCCAGACAATGAACCATTTTTTTACTTTTTTTGTTACGCTGATTATTTGTACGAACGTATTCGCTCAGCAGAAGGCAAATCCAGAACACTATACCGTTCCGATAAGAGAGGAGGAAGGCGATTTGAATAACGATGGTAAAATGGATAAAATAATCGTGCTGATGGATACCCTGAACGACACACGTCCGCTAAAACTGGAAGTATACCTTTCGCAGCCCAACGGAGAAGTAACCTTAGCTGTAGCCACTACTCAGCTGATTGAACCGCAATATCCTGTTGAAAAACAAGGAAAATTCAACGGTTACCAGATACCGAGTTTTTTTATTGAAGACGGTATTTTGCGTATGTGGCGGGAAACAAAAGGCGGAAATACCACGTATGATTTTAACTATCAAAACGGGAATTTTGAATTAGTTCGCGTACATGTGCTTACAAATAATGCAACCAAAGGCTATATTGAAGAAAGTACTACCTTTACAGAAATAGAAATTGATTTAGTGCCGGGAATCAGAACCGAAACGGATACACTGTCAGGTTCAGGAGAAATAGTAAACAAAAGAGAACGAACCGTTTTTATCAGGCCCTTGCCAAAACTACAGGAACTTCATTACAGTGAAACACCCAACCCATGAAACACATTCAACAAATCCAAACCATCTTGTATGTAAACGACCAGCAGGCGAGTACGGACTTTTATGCCCGGCTGTTCCGCCAGCCACCGGACCTGGATGTACCCGGCATGACGGAATTTAAACTGGCCGAAAACTGTAAACTGGGAATAATGCCCAATAAAGGTATTGCTAAAATCCTGTCCGATAAAACACCACATCCGGACGAAGGAAACGGTATTCCGCGATGTGAACTTTATTTTTATGTAGACAACGTCGAATTTGAATTTGAAAACGCCGTAAAAGCAGGAGCATGGTGTATCAGCCCGGTGGAAGACAGGGATTGGGGCGATAGAGCAGGTTATGTTGCCGATCCGGACGGACATATCATCGCGTTTGCTGAAAAGTTGTAAAATAAATCACAGCCAAATCCATTATATTTACGCTCTGGTACACAACAGCAAGCAATGGAAATTAATGCAGATAGCGGAATCGTCACACTAAAAAAATACAACCTGAAGTTCCGAAAAGGAATGTTTCTGGAAGACCTTCAGCAAACCGAATTTTATAAAAAGTATACTAACGGCATGCGCGATGTGAAGACAGGCTATTTCTGGTATTATTTTAAAGCGATTAACGTAGATGGGTATCAGCTGACCCTTGATCTATGCTTTTTGGGAAACCAGCTGGACCGGATTTTTATGAATACCCACGGAGAATCCGATGCAAAAACATGGGACGACTGGACAGAACAAAAAGAAATGAACGTCTTTCACCGAAATACTACCTTCTTATCGCACATACTGGGAATACCGCCAACACGAAAAAAGAAAACACCTTACCCAAGCTGTTCATTTCGTTTTTCATGGGGCAGTGTATGGTCGGTGTACGACCCGAGAAGCGCCAGCAGCTTTATGGGAATCAATTACGATGAATAAATTCATAGCCCACGATTTAAATCGTGGGCTATGGATATTTTTCGTATCTTCAACAAAACAAACGTTTTACAGCAGGATGTAGCAGTTTGCAACGCATATATAAAAAACAATCATTAATAGCATTAAAGTACCGTGAGCCTTTACCCGATACCATATCAATCTTTACAGCACAGCCAAAAGCGGAAAGTCATTTTCGGTGCCTGTCTGCTGGTACTGCTTACGGCGAATGTTGCGTTGGATTATATCTTTACCCTTTTTCGGAACTCTGCCTTTTACATTTCAGAATCCTTACTGTTCAGTACTGCCTATTGGTTTTTGTTTCTACCGTTGCTGCCTTTACAGCTAAAGCTGGTGGACAATACAAAGCACTCCGGGCTGAAATTTATTTTTACGGGATGCATTATCAGCATGCATTTGGCAGTATATCCTGCATTAATCTGGGCTTTATCCGGTATGTTTTACGAACATACATTTCCATACGGACAAACCTTTAGCTTTGGATTATCGGCTTATTTTCTGCAAACGCTTATCCTGTATAGTCTGACATTGTTAGCCGTCAAAAAGACAATCGCTCAACCTGTGATTCCCGTAATTAAAAAAGAAGAAAAGACTAAACAGTCTGTGGGTATCACAACCCTTCCGGTTACAGACCGTCACAACAGAAAAACACTCATCGCTGTCACAGACATCTTTTATTTTTCGGCCAATTCACCTTATGTAAATATTTACCACCTTTCCCGAAAATATGTGTATACCACAACATTGAAATCACTGGAAAATCAATTGGATAACAAGCAGTTTGTCCGCATTCACAAATCGCATATCGTCAACATTTCCACAATCGTTTCACTGCAATCACGACAAAACGGCGATTACGATATCACCCTTTCCAACGATACCCTTTTAAGAGTAAGCCGGAATTATGCAAAAAACTTCAAATCCAGGTTTTCAGAATACCATCAGCTTACATCAAAATAGACTCCGTTTACCACATTTCATTTGAATATCAGGTGGTTTTATCTTCATATTTGTTCTGTGAGGGAAAAAATGTCCCGCAGATCACACAGATCAACGCGGAAAAAAGATCAGCGAATATCAGCGCCATCAGTGGGAAAGAAAATTTCTGTGGACATCCGTGCAATCTCTGTGAGGGAAAAAATGTCCCGCAGATCACACAGATCAACGCAGAAAAAAGATCAGCGAATATCAGCGCCATCAGCGGGAAAGAAAATTTCTGTAGACATCTGTGAAATCTGTGAAAGTAAATACACCCACAAATATGATACATATGAAAAAAATAATGCGTTGCAACATCCTGTTGCTGTGCCTGTTGTTTGTAAGCTGCAACGGGCAGACCAGTGAAAAAGGACAAAAAGAAACGACAGTCCTTGTAGGAGGCGGCTGTGATGGCTGCGAACTGATGTATATTGGCATGCCTGAAGAAATTTCTTCTGTTAGCACAAGTCCCGGATGGAATGAAAAAGGACAAAAACTAATCGTTACCGGAACCGTTTTTCAACCCGATGGCAAAACACCCGCGCCAAATGTTATCCTCTATTACTGGCAAACCGATGCCGGCGGTTACTATACACCGAAACCCGAAATGGATGAAAGAACCAAACGACACGGCTATATCCGCGGTTGGGTAAAAACCGGTGTAAACGGAAAGTATACCATAAAAACCATACGTCCCGCGCCTTATCCGGATGAGGACTCTCCGGCGCATATTCACCTGTCCGTCAAAGAACCTGGTATAGCCAACGAATATTATACCGACGAAATCCATTTTGATGATGATAAATTACTCATTCCGTATAAAAAGAAAAACAAGCTCGAAAACAGGGGCGGAAGCGGTATTGTACGCATCTTGCTGCAAGACAGCCTGCAGATTGCCGAGCACGACATCGTGCTGGGTTTAAACATTCCGAATTATCCCAAAAATGAGAGCAAGTACAGTAAAAAGGCAAGGCAAAAAGAATTGGAGCAAATAGGAAAGGAGCTCAACATCAAAAACACAGCCCTGACGTTTGTGCCGTCCTTTTCGGATAAAGCAACCGAAGCCGACCTGAATAAAATCAATCCCGATGTACAAAATACCTTTATCATTTACAAACACAGAAGCATTGTAGACAAGTACATCAACCTGAAACCAACACATGAAAATTTCAACATGCTGTCTGATGCATTAGACCAAACACAAGGCGATTATTTCCATTTACCCGAGCCCGAATATCATTGAGAATTGAAAGGAATGTAATGTTATCCGAAGCCCACGGTTTAAACCGTGGGCGAATGATTAAACCGTGGGTGAAAGAAAAATGTTATTGGTTTGCGTGAGGGATAGCAGTGGAAAGCCCACAGCGGAGTGCAACGGGAGCGAGGACTTGTAATGGATAGCCCGACCCGCAGGGGCACGCCCAAATAAATATTCGAAATTATAAACTTCTTTCCCCCATATTTTAACCCATGGGCGAAAGAGAAAATCACAATATTTAGATTAAAGTAATACACGAAGTCATTTTAATTTAACTATTGATTAACAATATAATATAAATATAAAAATTATCGTTCCAGATTTCGGACACTCGGGATACAAACCACCAGCACAGCACAAAAACAAAGCGCCGCACCACCTGCAATATACACATTCTGCACGCCGAGTTTATCTGCAAGTTCCGCCGTAAACAGAAGGCCGATGATAGCCGGAACCTGGCAGATGCTTCCCATTAAACCAAATACACGGCCGAGATGCCGCGTTTCAAACTGCGTCTGAATCAATGCCGTGATAGACCCCTCGTACAGCGGAACTGCAATACCCTGAAAAACCGTTAAGGCCGCAAAAAGCGTAAAAAAACTCGGAGGGAGCAACCCGCAGACCATCAACGTCACCCCAAGTCCGATATAGCCCGCAATGGTAAGCGAAATTTTTCGGAAACGCTGATTCAGCAGTGCCAGTAAACCTCCGCCAGCGAGTAAACCAATCCCGAAAATAATCTCGACCAGGCTCACCTGGTAAGGCGTCCCCTTGTAATAGTTAAGCGTCAGAAGCGGCGTAACCGCAATAACCGGAAAAATAAAAAAGCGTGCTATAATCTCCGACAGCATAATCCACGACATCGGTTTGTTACGCAGCATAATTCGTCCGCCATCGACCATATCCTTAAAAACAGAAGCTGTAGACAGCTCCGTTTTTTCCGCTTTCGGAATATGCACAAAAGCCAGTGCCACACACGCCAGAAAAGCCCCGAACACATCAAGCAGCATAATCACACTCATGTTATACGTCAGCAAAAAATACGCCCCCAGCGCCGGGCCGCAAATCAGCGAAACCGACTGAATAATCTCGTTAATACCCGCTATCCGCACCAGCTGATTCTTAGGCGCCAGCAACGGAATAGCCGATTTCATGGCCGGCGAATGAAAAGCACCGCCAACCGAACGCAGCGCCAGCAACACGTAAATGGACCACAATTCCAAAAGATTCCAGTAAAAAAGCAGGGCAATAATCCCCGAACACAATGCCACAAAACTATCCGCGGCAATCATCGTCGCCTTTTTGCTCCACCTGTCCACAAACACCCCGGCAAAAGGCCCCAAAAGAATTTGGGGCAGCAAACCCGCAATGGTTGCATAAGCCAACACCTTTGCCGAGCCTGTTTCCATACCAATCCAAAGCACAAAAGCAAACTGCGCAATAGAACTCGTCAGAATCGAAAACAGCTGCCCCGACCATATCACCGCAAATTTCTTTCTCCAATCCCTTAAATCCGTACCCGTTGACATTGCCACAATAATCCGTTTAAATTTTGTGCAATACTAAGGCATCCCCATCCGGGAGCGGTTACCAAATGGTAACTTCAGCTATTTCGAGAAAATATCCTTGCGGATACGGCTCAGCGACTGAGGTGTAAGCCCCAGAAAAGAAGCAATATATTTCTGCGGAACCAGCTGAAACAACTCCGGGTCCTTCTCTAACATGGCCAGGTAGCGCTCTTTCGCCATCTGGCTCGACAAATCCACAGACGAATGCGTCACATCAAAATAAAACTTTTCAACGATAATGCGAATCAGGTTCGAAATCTCGTGCGATTCCAGGCACAACCGGTCCAGTTCCGTTTTCGGAATAACATACGCCTCGCTAACCCCGACCGACTCAATACAATAATTCGGAAAAACCTCACTGTACATCACATCGCCGTACCGCTCAAACCAAAGCGTAATCTCCGTCGTATCCTCCAGCCGGAACGCCCGCCAGATACCACTCGAAATAATATAATAATTCTGTTTTGCATGATGCGCATCCACAATCACCTCCTGATTGGCAAACGTCCGTTTGCTCATTTTAGAAAGCAAAAAAGCCATTGCCGATTCAGAAACAGCATATTTATCGCATAAAAGGGTCACAAGTTCATCCATCCCGGAAAAATTTAGCATCAGACCCAAAGATAAAATGAATTTTTTATCCATCCGAAATGCGATTCAATTAAAATAGAGGGTATGTATGGATAAGAATTGGAGGGCGTGCCCCTGCGGGTCGGGCTATCCATTACAAGTCCTCACTACGTTGTGGGCTTTTCACTGCTATCCCTCACGCAATCTCTTTCGCTATAAAGCATCAGCGGGAAAGAAAACATCTGTGGAATCCATGAGACAAAAACAGTGGGAGATAAAATAATTCCCGTTGCGAGCGCCTCGCTTGTGTCTATACAGGAATTTAATTGTAAGACCAACAAGATCACTACAACTTCAAGAAGATTTTGAACCGATTAAGCCAAATCAACTAACTTAGACAAAGAAACCTCCAAGGCATTTGCAATTTCCAGCAACGTATAAAGTGTCGGATTAACTTTTCCGCTTTCGAGTTTTTCCATAGCTTGACGGTCCTTATGACAGGCTCTTGCCAAGTCAGACTGACTCCAGCCTTTTTTCTCACGAAGCTCAACAATTCGTTTACCGAGTTCCTTTTTTTGCCCACGGTTTAAACCGTGGGTTTATTACAATTCAAATTCTTCTGAAACTATCGATTCTTTTTTACACTCTTGAGAACAATGAGAACAACTACAATTTCCTCCAAATATTTCAGCATTACAGCCGTGAGAACAATTGGTAGAAGTACATTTACATGTTCTGTCTTCGCTAATTAATGAAGTATTATCAGAATTTGTAGAAAAAATATGAGCAAGACTTACACCTTTATCTGTTTTAGCGTGTAAGACATAAAGAACTTTTAAACTATCTTCTTTCGACTTTTCAATATTTGTCAGTTTTCTTAAAGTAATATTCTTTAATTCCTCTTCATTATTAAGTCCGGCCTCTTTTTTTATCTTATTAATAATGTCATCTCCAGAAATACTTTTATTAGGATTTAATTTAGAAACAAAACTATTTTTTAAAGGCTCATCAGTATTAATGCTATTGGTAATATATTCAGTCGTTTGACAGGATATAAATAGCAGTAATAATGGAATAAAATATAATATTTTTTTCATAATCCATATTTTTTAATGTTAATACTTATAAATATATTAAAATAAATCATGAAAATCAAATACTTACTTCCTGTTCATGCCCACACAATCTTACAAAAAAAAACAGTTTGAGGTGGATTATTTTCTCACATTTCAGGTAAATGAACGTTTCCAGAGTTTATACAAAATACGTCGTTAAAATCACGCTGAAAAACAAGAATATACGCTAATTTTAACAAAATAGTACTCGATTTAAAAACTTTCGTATATTTAGGTGCTAGCTGTGATTTTAAACAAAACCCGATGAAAAGAATATTACTGACATTAACTTTTTCAATTTTAGCTTTTGGAAATTTATTTTCTCAAGAAATAAATTTAGATGAATATGAGATTTATGTAGGCGATACGTTAATTGCAAAATCTGACTTTATCAAAAATGGACAAAATTTACCGCCTGAAAAAGCAGAAAAACTTGAATTCAAACCAATATCTAACGGAAATAAAATATCTTATTATTTTAACGGAAATATTTATTCTAAAGGCTTAATTAAAAATTTTAAAGAAAATGGATTTTGGGAATATTGGCATTCTAACGGAACAAAAGCACGTGAAGGAAAATTTGTTGAAGGGAAACCAAACGGCACTCATAAATATTGGTATGAAAATGGACAATTAAGAGGAATTGGTAATTGGAAAAACGGAGTATATGACGGAAAATGGGAAATGTATAACGAAAATGGAAAAGAAAAAACAATCCAAAATTATAAAGACGGAAAATTAATTGAATAAAAAACCACAGTTAACATTGTGAAGACGCAATTGAAAGACTTGAAACTATCAAATCAAATTATGACAGCCACTAACATTGTATTTTCAAAATAGATATTTTTAATAATATCTATTTAACATAATAAAGATTATTTGCATTAATATTTTTGTAAAATATTAATTCTATAATATATATTATGTTAAATAAGAAATTATCTATGCTCCATAATAAAATAAGATATCGCTGTAAACGAAAGAATATTTTTTTGATAATTATTTGATTTCAATAAAAGCTTAAAAATAAAATAACCATCAACAAATAAATGATAAGAGATATACTGCTACACAAAATTTAATTTTATTTAACCACTTTAACGCCATTTTGATTGATTTGTATGTTTTTAATTTCCTTTGTTATTCCTGAGTTAGATTTTATCCATCCGCTATTATAAAGCTCAGGAGTAGTAAAATTTGTATTAAGTGCGGAAGATGCAGTAACTTTTTTATTAGAAGTACTCATGTAACTTCGATCTCTATTCATAAAAATATCGACATTATTTCCAATACTTGTAGATAAAAAATCAGCAATTGTATTACCTCCCCAAGCCATATTACATGTCATGAAAATATAATTTTTCCCATTGTTTACAGTTTTTCCCATAGAAACCAGATTTTCAATATTATTTTTTGTAACATTATTAGTTAATGTTTTTAATTGATAGGCTGTAATATCAGAATCCCAAACCCAATTTGTCATACTTTCATCATTTTTGTCTGAACTAAGAAATATTCCGTATTGCCCTGTAGGTTCTTTATCAATAGTCAGAGTACCTCCATGTGCTAGAACCATCAAATTGTTAAATGATTTTCCTTTTGTAGCTGCATTAGCCTCATCTGTATTGTTTACATCAATTACCTCCCACCCATTTTTCTTTAAATCAGCTTTATCAAAATCTCCAACTTCTTCTTTATGTAAGAAATTAATAATCGTGTTATTTGTACTTTTTCCTTGTATAGTTGTTTCAATAGCACTTGTACGGGCAATGCTACTATACGGAACACCAAAAGCCAATTTAGGATCAGGTGTTTCCCCTCCTTCTGCGTCAGCTCCGCTGGGATCTGCAAAATATACAGGGTTGTTATCAAAAGCGTTGTAGGTCGATTTGGTATAATGAATAACAGGATCTTGCACCATCCAACGGGCAAGAGCAGGATCGTACATCCGCATATTCATATCGTACCAATTCATTCCCAACTCACTTTGAAACTCAGCACTTCGTGCGGTATGTTCGTCAAAAGTTTATTTAAACTTTTTTCTTCATAATCATTATAATGGTAGGCATAACTTTCGATACCCGAATAACTCATACGTTCTGTACCAATATCAATGGACCTCAAAGCAGGTTATAATAATCCTAATAAATCCAATAGATATGCGCCTCCTAAAAATAATATACAAAACATGACAAGTCCTATAAATGCATTGTAAATGTCTTGTACAATATTGCTGTCCTCGTTTGTTCCGGTTAAATCTTCTTTTGTTAAGCGTTTATTAAAAATTTTTAAGAAATAATATCTGGTGTTTACCCCTAAAAACCTTATAATCAATCGCATGAAAATTATTTCAAATAGTACTTCCATTTTTAAGATTTTAAAGGTTACATAAGTTGAAAACTAATTTTTAAGCTTTATAAAAGTTTTAGTTCTATAACTATATAATACGCTTAAATTATTAGAGAATTTATAAATCATTTTTACATCATTCTCTTTTAGGCAATCATTATTAGTTGTACATAGAATATCTACATTTTTATTGATTTTTTTATAATCTGTAGCGTAATCTTTACTGTATAAAAAATTCTTTTTTTCTCTTAGGTAGAAATCATTTTTTATTTTACCTAATAAATTAGGAAACCTATTAGTTGAATACACAATTATTGTATAATCATTATCTAATTTCTGTATAGTAAAAACTTTTAATTTGTTAAGATTAATAACGATACTTATCGTGAATATTAATATAATATTTACGATAACTGTAAAAAAATTAATTTTAATTTCTTTTGTTATAATTTTATTGAAACACACAATCAGAATACAAACTAAACAAATTAATACAAAGTTGTGATTAAAATTATATTGCCATAATGTTGGTATAATGAATAGAAAGGATATTATTAAACCTAAAAGATATACTATTCTCATTTTTTTAAAATTTTACATATCTAAACGGGTATCTATATATTTAAAACTACTTTTTTTGATTTGAAAATTGTCGTCTTTTTTTAACTTTCGTCCATCAGGTAGATAAAATTCCAATTGGATAACTTGGGATTTTAGTTTTTCAAAATCCTTTTCGCTTTTTATTTTATTATATTTTATATAATAAAATAAATTTGAATTTGAATTTAAGAAATTCTCATGGTCATATTTGTTTAAATAAGCCCTTTGCTCCTTTGTATTATCTTCAAAGATTAAATGACTTGGAAAAAATATATCTTCGTTAAGAGGTTTGGCATATATGCATAACATTGATTGTATTGAATCTGTGAAGATAGTACTTTCCTCTATAGAAATTTCAATTTGAGAAATGATTAATTCTTCTTTGTTTTTACAATTTAAAAAAGTAAAAACTAACGCAAGTATAACAAAACTTTTTTTAAATATCATAGGTATTTATTTAAGGTTGAAATAGCTTATCTTATTCAATTGATTTGGGATCTGGGGGTGCATTCCACAAACGTATTAAGGATACAATTTCATAATTAGGATGTTTTTTGATAATAGCACCATTATAATTCTTTATTATTGAATTTTTGATTTTGCTCTGTAATTCAAGAGATGGATAATTTTTTTCAATAAAATTTGTAGAACTATTATATTCTATTTTTAAAGTTGATTTTTCGGGAATAATTTCTTCTGGTAGATGTCTAGATACTAATTCTATCGTATCTTTTAGATTTATTAGATAAAATTTACTGTATAATTTATTATGTATTGATATTTCCTTATTACTCTTATTTTCAAAGATCAATGTCGTAATTAAATTAACCTCAAACTTCTTATCACCCCTATTTATCGAATCATATAATAATTCTTGATGATATAGGGAAACATGAATGTTCTCTAATTGATCATTATTTATTTTACACGATATGATTACTATCGTAAAGATAGTATAAACAAAAACTCTAATTCTTTGCATATCTTTTTAGTTTAGAATTATTTCAAACCTTATCTTCAAGTTTATTTCATCGTTTTATAAATGTTAAGTAATCTAAATAATTTTTGATATTCACCATCCTTCTCTTATATAAATGTCATTGTAATCTAATACTTCTAACAACTTTCCATCTCTGTAGTGTTCTAACTTTAAACTACCAGAATCTTTAGATACTGAATCGCCAACTGATAATTTTTCCTCGCAATTAACAAAAGGACAACCAATTGATTTATTATTACCAGAAATAATTAATCCGTTATGTTGTTTTTTGACTCTGTATATAGAATCAATTTTTTCATGAAATTTATCTAAAATAACCATATCTAAAAATACTTCTTTATTGGTTCGTTTATCTGAAAAGGTTATATACCCTATATAGCTAAATAAACTTAATAGAGGCAATAATATTACTGCTAATAATGTCCACCATTCTTTTTTCATATTCACCATCCTTCTCTTATATAAATATCATTGTAATCTAATACTTCTAACAACTTTCCATCTCTATAATGTTCCAATTTTAAACTACCAGAATCTTTAGATACTGAATCGCCTATCAAAAACTTATGCTCCCAATTTGAATAAATTTTATATTTTTCATCATTTCTTTTTCCTTTTATAATTAATACATTATGATCCCTCTTCTCTTTATAAATGTTATTTATACTATTGTGAAAAGCTAATTTTTTAACATTATCCAAATAGATTTGTTTTCTTGTTCTTGTTTCTGTTAAATAATTGAATGTTCCTATTCCTATTATTAATCCCATAGGGAAAAGTATTATTATAATTAATATCCACCATTCCTTTTTCATATGACTTAATTTTTATTTTAATAAATATGTATGACTGTTTTGGTACATAACTCCTACTTCAAATTTTCCGCTTGGTCCTACACTTACTGATTTTTGTATATAACCTCTATCATTAGTTCCCCATTTTGATGGAGAAAAAGCTTTATCTTTTGGAAGTGTTCCTTTTCCAATACTTCCTCCATAATTATAACCTGCTCCACCAATTGGAGTTGTAAGTCCTATATTGTATGCAGAACCTTCTCCTTCCATATCATTTATACTAAATGCATTACCACTTGTTGTCTCAATAGTTCCAGCATCAAAACCTAGACCTCCTCCCCATCCAATGTTTCCATTAAATGAGAAGAAGAAAGCTGATTTCCCATATGTATCTTTCACTCGCCCAAATCTAAGAGATTTGGAATTTTAGTTCTGATATATTACTATTATTTTATCTCCATACTCCTTAAGAGCATGTAGATACTTTGTTGAAAGCTCTAACCTATTTTTAGTTTGAGATAACACGATTTGATTAAGTTCAATAGGTGAAAAAGGATGAAATAATACTCCATCGTTATAGAATAAATTCTCTTTAAATAAATACAATGTTTTTCCTCCATCTGTTACTCTATAATTCTTATATCCATATTCTGGAAATCCAATTAGATTTTTTTCAAGATTTATATGTAATCTCCTTTTGTAGTAATCATCGAATATAATAATATAAAGCATCTCATCTTTTTCTTTGTATAGTTTACAAGGAATAATTTCATTTTTCTCATTAACTACCTTATACGTTTCCATTTGCTCAAAACTACGAGCATTTGGAAAATAATATTGCTGCAATAAAAACAGAATTATTAGTAATAATATACTAAAACATATATACACAATTTTTTTCATAATAATAAATTAGTTTTTAAGGATATGCTCTCCAAGGGTTATTTCCTGATTTTGTAGAAAACACTGATCCAACATATCTTCTATAAACATATGTAGAACCGTCTGGAAGATGATTTTTATTAGAACCAAAATCTGTCACTGAAACTTTATTATATGTACCACTGGTTCCTATAGAATGTGTTTGAGAGATCATTATAGCTACATGGCCAGTTGCATCAGAATATCCATATTTATATGCAACTATATCACCAGCTTGAGGCTTTGAAACAACCTCCCAACCTCTTATAGTTACATCTGGATCTCCCCATTGACCAGCTGTTGGAGGCCCTCCCAACTCAAGAATACCTTTTAATCCACCCATATTAGGAACATTGATTCCTGATTTTTTAAGTACATCATATACGAATTTATTACATTTATTAGTGTTGACACCAAATTCATCTTTTAAAACATCATAGTTATACGCTGTGGAGTTCTCATTATCTTTTACATTTTTTACAATTTGTTCTCTTATTTTCTTAGGATCTCCATTTTGTGAATTTTTATCATCCTCTTTTTTATCTTTAGGAGTTGGATTACTAGTGCTAGTATTTCCTCCATATCCCGGAGCAGCGGTAGATTCTATTGCACCAACACCTGCTACATTTGCAAGAGTAACTCCAAATCCAAGTTGTACACTTTCTATACCTCCTCCTAGACAAGATTAATTTTTAATGTTTTTCAAATTTATTTATCCAACGGATGTCCCGTTTCCCAGTCAGAAAATGGACTATACATAAAAAGTAGCTTACAATTACTTGCTTTCACTTTAAAATTTGAATCTTCAAATAAATTAAAGAAACTTTCTATCGTTAGATTTTCAGGTTTCTCACGTATTTTTAATTCACAAGGTTTATCGACATCTTGAAAAATAATTTCTTTATCCATGTAAATGCTTGTTATTTCTTTAATTTTATAATCTTGCTTTAATAATAAGGGATTCAAAACTTTTGTTGTTGTTAAAGGCCCTGCATTATTTATATAAATTATATTCTTTCTTTTTATGATTGCATAATAATCATTCAGAATAAAAGCAATTTTTCTATTGTCCTTTTTAGATTC
Organism: Empedobacter brevis NBRC 14943 = ATCC 43319; assembly: GCF_000382425.1. GTDB lineage: Bacteria > Bacteroidota > Bacteroidia > Flavobacteriales > Weeksellaceae > Empedobacter > Empedobacter brevis. The sequence continues at coordinate 386,452 of NZ_KB908291.1, read as the reverse complement.
TATAATAATACGTGCCGGAATTGTATATAAATACCGTTCAGGTAAATTTGTAAGAAACCTTTTTTGGACTAGAAATTTGAAGATATATTCATCATCTTCTTTTATTTTATAATATTCATATCCGTCTACTTTAATCATTTCCTTTACATCGAATTCCATTTTATTAGGAATAGAATCGTTGTAGATAGATGTATAGTCAGATTCTTGAGCATGTATTGAAAATGATAAGAGATATACTGCTACACAAAATTTAATTTTATTTAACCACTTTAACGCCATTTTGATTGATATGTTTATTTATCCAATGGTTGATTTATTTTCCAATCGGAAAACGGTTGATAAATTAAAAGTAATTTGCAATCACTTGCCTTTACTTCAAAATTAGGGTCCGTAAATAATACAAAAATTTCTTCGATAGTTAAATCATTTACCTTCTTTCGAATTTTTATTTCACAAGGTTTATGCACATTCTGAAAATATAATTCACCTTTTTTAATAGAAAATCGGGTTATCTCTTTTATTTTTAGATTAGAATCCAACAGAAAAGGATTTCTTGCTCCATTAAGTTTAAAAACTTTTTTTATTGTTATTTTATTTTTTTGTCTTTCTATATAATAACGATCATCTATAACAAATGCTATTTTAATATCTGACGAATGAGAAACAATTAATACTCTCAATAATTCACCAGAACCTGTTTTGTCTTTCCACTTAGAATACTCTTTATGAGAACCCATCAGATAAATTGTATATCCTTTATTTTCTTTAATTTTATATAATTCATTGTTTTTTTCTAAAATAACTTCTTTTACATCAAATTCCATTTTATTAGGAATAGAATCGTTGTAGATAGATGTATAGTCAGATTCTTGAGCATGTGTTGAAAATGATAAAAGATATACTGCTACACAAAATTTAATTTTATTTAACCACTTTAATTCCTCCATTTTTATTAATTTGTAGATCTTTGATCTTCAAGTTTTAAGTACTTAATATTATACTTCTCAAATAGCTTTTTTATCAGTCCTAATTTATCTGAGCAATTATAACCTAAATTCATTTTTTCATTACTAAATTTCACGACACCACATTCAAAACAGATTTCAATATAATCACTAAGATAATCTTCACTATCTAAAAATAGAATAGCATTTTTGGGCATATAACATCCAGACGAAGAAACGGTTATATTTCCTTTATTATAGCCGTAATTATAAAACACATCTGTTAATTCATTAATATCTTCTTTACCAAGATAATAGGCCTCGTTAACATCTTCTGGTTCAAATTTTTTAGTTTTTTTATATAATTTTGATAAATACTTAGACAATTCCGTTCCTATAAGCCCTGGTTGTTTCTGTGTATAAGAAATGAATACAATGTTCTCAGAATTGTTAAAAGGATAGTTTTTTAATCTTTCTTCAGAAGAAAAATTAAAATTTTTAGGACAACCTTCCAATTCGATTCTATGTTTAACTGTACATCCATTAATGATTAACAACAATAAGCTAATCTTAACTATTCTACTTAATAACTTTAACGCCATTTTCATTGATTTGTATGTTTTTTATATTTGTTACATTTCCGGAATTTGCTTTTAACCAACCTTTTTCATAATGTTCAGATAAGGTCATATTTTTATTAAAAAAACTTTTGATTTCTACACTTATTGAACCTGTATCTAAATATGTGGTATAGCTACTTGAATATTTATCTCTATTCATAAATACGTCAACATTATTTCCTATACTTTGCGAAAAGAAAGCTGCATTTACAGTATTAGAATAAGCCATATCGCAAGCCATAAATATAAAATTTTTGCCATTATTTACAGATTTACCTAATCTAATTAAATTTTGAATTTCATATTTTGCTATAAAATTTGTTAAGACATTTAATTGGTATTTTGTTATATCACTATCTGTTACCCAATTTAATCTATCAGCCCATGTATTTTCGTCATTAATAGAATTTAAGAAAATACCAGATTCTGAAGTACCATCATCGAATCTCCATATACCTCCATGGGTAAAGAGCATTAAATTATTGAATTTTCTGTTTCCAATTTTGTCAACAGCTTCTTCTGTTGTATCTACATTTATGATATCCCAACCTGCTTTTTTAAAATCTTTTACATTAAACTTTCCTGAATCTTCTTTATATCTAAAATTAATAATAGCATTATTTGTACTTTTTCCTTGTATAGTTGTTTCTACCGAGCTCGTTCTCATGACACTGCTTAGTGGAACACCAAAAGCCAATTTAGGATCAGGTGTTTCCCCTCCTTCTGCGTCAGCTCCACTAGGATCTGCAAAAAATACAGGGTTGTTATCAAAAGCGTTATAGGTCGATTTGGTATAATGAATAACAGGATCTTGCACCATCCAACGGGCAAGAGCAGGATCGTACATCCGCAGATTCATATCGTACCAATTCATCCCCAACTCACTTTGAAACTCAGCACTTCGTGCGGTATGTTCGTCAAAAGTTTATTTAAACTTTTTTCTCCATAATCATTATAATGGTAAGCATAACTTTCGCTACCCGAATAACTCATACGTTCTGTACCAATATCAATGGACCTCAAAGCAGGTTATAATAATCCTAATAAATCCAATAGATATGCACCTCCTAAAAATAATATACAAAACATGACAAGTCCTATAAATGCATTGAAGAACTCCTTGTCAATTAAATAAGATTAGAGTTTTTAGGGTTTTTGAAATTTAATTTTGCCATGTACAGTTGTATTTGCATAATGTCAGATGATTACAGTTCAAATTTAAACCATTGATAGTGTATAATACTACAAATAATTCTAATACTTTGAATCATAACTAGTTTTGTGCAGTTTAAATCCATCTAAAATATACTCTTCCAATTGATCAAAATCACAATTTATAAAATTAGAAGATATTGATATAGGAGTCCCATAAGATCTATAATTTGCTTTAAGTAAGTTTGATTTTATTTTATTTGATGTCTTAATATAATTTTCTGGATTTTTAACATCTATAAGTAAAAAACTTGTTTTTCCAACGTTACTTTTCTTTATTGAAATTATATCTTCCCACTTAATTAAACCTACTGCTACAAAACTAGAATTATCAAAAATTCCTTTTTCATTTATTATAATTCCTAAATTTTTATCAAATAAAACTTTTCTAATCAAGGTAATTAATACAAAACCAAAAAATAGTGCTGCTATAATACCGATAAGTCTTATCAATAGGATATTCTTTACTAAAATTGTAGTAAATTTGTAGGGGAAAATTGTAAAAAGAATACCTAAAACTCCCAGTATCCCTCCTCCTAGTATCCATAATACGACTTTTTTATTACTGAACTTAATTATTTTTGTTTCCATTACTTTTTATTTATTTCTTAATAAGCGGCTTTAACTGCTGTTTCTCCAGCTTCTGTTCCTATTATACCTCCCACGATTCCACCTACAATACCTCCAATAAGAGCCCCAGGTGCTGCTCCTACACCACCAAACCAAACACCAACTCCAGCTCCTATTTCAGCTCCTAATACAGCTCCTCCCCAAGCTCCAGCAGCTCCTCCAGCCACTCCTCCAGTAGCTACTGCAGCATTTTGACCAAATGTACCTCCGTCTTCCTCAATACCATCAGCAATACTAATACTACCAAGAACAACTGTAGTTACTGCACTTCCTTTTCCTAGAACACTTCCGGCTCTATTCATATAAACAGGTTTTATATAAGTTTTTCCATTTCCATAGAATTTTGTAATCCCTAAATTAACAGGCTTACCTGGACGGGCTGTTCCTACAAATAATCTATTTCCGTTTCTACCATTATATGAAAGACCTCCTCCAAAACCTCCTATACCATCATTTAAATTTCCTATCCAACTAGGTGTATTTAGTCCTACTACACTTCCTGGATGATAAGTTGTATAAACTCTATTAATAAGAAGATACCCATCAATTTCAGCATCTAAATCATCACTACTATCTAAATAAAGATTTCCAGCATTTTTTAATTCAGGATCATCAACTCTTTCTAATCTACGGGTTACTGAAGTATACCCTTCAGAATAACTTTGATATCCAATTGCTCCGGGATGAGTGGCTAAATCAAACGTAATTCCTCCTACTCCGGAACTAATTTGTGTACTACTATTGCTACTCTCATTACTGCCTTCTGCAGTAGCTCCGCTAGGATCTGCAAAATATACAGGATTGTTATCAAAAGCGTTGTAGGTCGATTTGGTATAATGAATAACAGGATCTTGCACCATCCAACGCGCAAGAGCAGGATCGTACATTCGCAGATTCATATCGTACCAATTCATCCCCAACTCACTTTGAAACTCGTTACCGTTATAGTGGTACGCATAACTTTCGCTACCCGAATAACTCATACGTTCTGTACCAATATCAATACCCGGCAATGCCGCGGTTTTTGGATAAGAAATTTCTCCTTCATCTAAATCCCCTATAACTCTTCCTCCTTGGTAGCCGTTGTGTTGCAAACCGTAAGGATAATAATGGTTCTCCTCAATCGTTTTTAATTTATTTTCATGTTCGTCCCACGCATAACTGACACGTGTATTTCCCAAATGGTCTTTATAATTGTAAACGTAACTTAGTTTTTCGTTATTGTCTTTTACAATAACATTGACATAACCTTCTGCGGTAGGAAAAAACTGTAAACTTCCGTTTTTATACTGAAAACCATTTAAATAATCTGTCCGAACAGGAACAGGATTACTTCCCGGGTTGGTTTTAGAAACTTTTTTTTGTACCTTCTTCCCTGTTGCATCGTACACAAATGTTATGGTACTGCCATTTAACCAAATAACTTCTGTCGCTAAATTCAGGTGATTGTATTTGATTTCTATAATATCTTTACTGTGGTCTTTTTTCAGATTTCCGGCAGCATCATATTCGTATAAAACCCCTGTTTTGTTAGAACTAAATCCGGACGGATGAGCGGATGAGTCTGTAAGAGCAGAAAGTTTGTTGGTATTTGAACTATAAGTATAACGTAGATTATCAATAACAACAGGTGTAGAGCCGCTTTCGGTATCTCCGTTACGCTGCAATGTTGTGATGTTCCCGTTATGATCATAGGTGATATTTTCGTTGTAGTAATTTTTTGCATAAATCCCTGTTCCTTTGTAGAAAATAGCATCTGTCAATTGATTTATTCCATCATAGCTGTAATCATAGCTTCTTAACGTATTATTGGAAGAGGATTTCCAAAAAGTCTGGCTGATGTTCCCATTGTATAAACCGGTTGCAGTTGCAGCCCGTCTTGGTCCGTACTTCAATTGGTCATAACTTATTTTGAAAGCAAAAAGCCTGGTTGCATCCGATAAGGAAGCATCCACATTGTTCAGATCTGTCATCCATCCCCGGATGTTGTATTTATAATCAATGGTTTGCAATGGATTAACTTCTGTATTTCCTACTTTTTTAGACGTTAATCGGCCTAAATCATCGTACCTATTAACGGCCAATGTTTCCAGTTTTCCACTGTTAACCCGGTGTGTATGTTTAGTCAGACGCAATAAATCATCATAATCAAAATGTTCTTCTATTATTCTTTCGGCTTCCGATGAATTTGGACGTTTGTGAACAACTTTACTGTCAGTCGGCTGATCGACATAGTTCAGCTTAAAAAAACTTTTTGTATACCCGTTTCCAGGGTAATGAATTTCTGTTGCAACCGAACGCAGGTAATCCTGCTCATAAAAATTATAGGTTTTATTCCATGTCGTTGTCCCCAATATATTCACGAAACTCGTTGTCCCCAATCCTTTCAGTTTTTTTGAAGACGGATCATTTACAATGGTATGGTAAGCAGCTGTTGGAAATGTAACTCCTGTATTTTCGTACGTGTCATAATAATTGACAATCAATACCGTCATATTGGTTTTGGGAAATGCAGCATTGGTGTAGTAAATATTGTTTAGCCCATTGTTCTGAAAACTACCTGTTGATTTCTCTTCAAAATTAACTGTAGAACCATTCAATTCATTTTGTAAAGCAAGTCGCGTTGCGGATGAGGTATGCAAACCTGAATAAACGACACGCCCGTATTTATCGTATTTTATAAAACTCCACTCTTGGTTGGTTTGGTTGGCCGATTGTGTGTACACTACTCTATCGTTCTTGTCGTATACAATAGATTCCCACAATTTTCCCGGTTCCATTTTTTGAACCAGCCGGTTTCTGGAATCATAGCGGTACTGATACCCCAAATTGTTTAATAAAGTGGTGCTTATCGTTCCTTTTTCACTTAAAAGAGGCGGCAAAACATAGGCTAAGTTTCCATAGACATCGTAAATATAATAGGTATTTAAAGCGGTACCCTGGTTGAATTTTCGTTCCAACACCACCTGCCCTTCCTTATCGGTGTATTTTTCTGTCAGGTTATTGGTATTGCCGTCTGATGACTGCCAATTTTCGTTGCGAATAATAGTCTTGTACAACATATTTTGCGGATACACAGTTGGTGTTGCGGTTAAGCTATTGATGTATATTTTTTCTGTTGTATGATAAGTTGTCGATAAATCAAATTTCTTTACATGATCTGCTGCCGAATTGAAGGCATACTCATAACGGATTTCATGACCACCATCCATTTTCCAGCTTTCGCCTGGTGCAGAAGTTTTAATTTTGCGTTGCAAAGGATTGTTTTCAAATTTTGTTTCAGCATACACATAATTTGCATCCGTACCATATAAATTCAGTCCGTTGTAATACCCTTTTACAGCAGATTCATTCAACCCCGGTTGAAATTCAAGTGTTGAAGAAACCGCCATTGGTAAATATTCTCTTGCTTGTCTTCCCAGCGAATCATATTCGGTCAGGTTAACCAATGCCTTGAGATTTGGATTAAATGAGTTGGAAATGGATTGTATTTCCCGTCCTAATCCATCTAAGTATTTTATGGTTTGTATTTTTTCTGTACAATTGCCATTTAAACAAACGGTTTCCATCGTATAATTTTCCGTTTTCGTTTGAGCGAATGCGTTGACGGAAAATAAACTAAATAGTAAAAGTAACTTTCTCATCGGATTAATTTTTATAATTATACTCATTCGATTTCACCGTCGTTTTCACACCGTTGACGTCTTCTTTCATGACATTTAATAATCGGCCATACGCATCATAATTGTAATAAACAGAGGTTCCGTTAGGGTTGATCATTTGCTGAACACCCTTCAATGGCTCGTACACATAACCGGTTATCATGGCTGCCGAAGTCGTGCTAATCAGACTTTTTAATTTCGTTACCAATGTGGCATTATCTACAGCATCTTCAATTGCTTTGATGTCAGTTGCTGAGAAATCAGAAATCCTTGCACCTTCTATCTTCGCAACCGGATACGTTCCTTTGTATCCCCAAATAACACTTGTTGTGACATCTTTTACCGTATACTGTGTCAAATTCCCATACGTATCGTAAGCGTCAAATGTTATTTCCTTATCTATTGATGTGTCAATTGGCTGATTTCCTTTGTTGACATAAACAAATTGAGGTAAAACGAAATTTTTTGTGGTGAATTTACCATACGTACTTTTTGTTTCTTCTAGCTTTATATTTTTGGTGATATTGGTCGTTTTCTTTCTAACAGGCGCCGAATGAATATTCATCTCAATCAAATCCGACATATTCGTTTCACTCGGGTCATCCAACGGATAAGTTGTTTCCTGAACTATTTTTTCATTTCTACTGTTCAATGAACTGATTTTCCACGGATAAGTATGTTTTGGAGGAGATTTATACTCGTATGTTTCTTCTTTTACAATCTCCTGACCATTTAATTTTTCGATTGTCGTTTTCTTCAAAGGTTTAATCCAATAGTTTTTAACTGAAAATACATCAAAAATAAAGGGACGTTCATCTACCTTTGACCCATATTTAAGTACAATTCCGACATCTATGGCTTCTCCACCATTATTATTCAATAAACCTTTGTTTAGTTCTGTGCTGTAATCAGGTTCATAAATTTCTTTTTTCACCCATTCACCGGATGCATCATACTCAATCGTTTCTTTTAACTCTCCTCTTTGAAAACCATCCATTGGCCAAAAAAGTTGAATAACATGTCGGGGGCGGTATCCATAACCATTGTCATGTTCATTATCAAAACGGTATTGTTTTTTGAACGATATTCCATCGCCCTTATAAATTTCCTGCACATATTCGTACCCAATAGATTTTCCACGAACTGTAGAAGTCTGCCACCCCGGATTATTGGTGATAGAAAGCTTCTGTAAATAAGACGTGTAAAGGGTTGCTTCATCCGGTTTAAAAGGAATTTCATCATAAAGAACAGGATCAAAATAACTTTCTCCAAAATTTTTTCCCGAAGATTTACGGGTAACAGGATTTTTATACGTGAATTCTCTTGTGATGGTATGTCCTTTTGCATCCTCAGATTGTATACGCTGAACTCTTAATGTTCCGATAATTCCGGTATCTGAAGTTTCTTTTGGTATTTTTTCGATTGTTGTGAATTCAGCTTCGCACTCATAATTATACATGGTAGCAGGAAAAATAGCTATTCTATAGCTTCCGTCATTTACATCAGTTGACCAATTCCCATATTTATCAGATTCAAAAATAATCGAATTATTGGATAGATTTTTAATCTGGATTTTACATCCTCCATGTGCACTTGGCTCGTTTTGTCTTCCTATTACGTTAAAGGTTCCGCTTATTTTTTTCTCGAAATAGTGGGTGATATCAAAATCATAATTCAAATTAGAATCTGTACTCACATACCCGGGATAATCGATTATTTCATAATCTTCAGGCAAAGTAAAATCTTTAAAGAACTCATCATTTTCGTATTTTATTTCAGTAAATCCTTTCGTAGGATAAGTGATTCTTTTCAAATTCCCAATCACTCCATAAGTAAGATCTGGCTGTTTATTTGCGCCGGAAAAATTAAACAAAAAACCTTCTAATCCCACAATGTTGCGTACAGTAGGAATAGCTGTCGTATTTCCTTTTCCATTGTAAATTCCCCAATAATCCTGATCATTTGAAATTCGTGTGGGGTTCTTGGATCCTTCATAATAGTCTAACTTGTATACTCCTTTACTATTTTTTTCTTCTACAGAAGTCAAAAATAAACGATAGTCAATTCCTTTTAGATAATTTCGGTCAATTGGATATGTTTCTGTAGCTTGGACGTATTTATAATTCAATTCATAATTTCGAAGAAGAGCTCCTGCATTATTTTTAACACGAATTGTTTTTAATATTTTATCTCCGGGTAAATCCTTTCTATCTGTGTCTCCTTTGTTTAAGGTAGTAACATAAGTAAATTCAATGTATCCGTTTGGAAAATCTATTTTTGTTAAAATAGATTCCTTGTTCACAGAATAATTGTGACAAGTTTCTGGAGCTTGTCCAAAATTATTTGGTAAAGGTCCACTTCTATGAGTGGAAATCGTTTTTGAACTAGAAACAGAGGTCACGTACGTTGAATTCACGTATTCATTGTAGTGATACGTCACTTTATGCTGAGTTGGTGTAATGATTTGTCCTATTTTATAATTGGGATCATTGTATTCAAACCCAGCGTTTGTATTGCACGAATTAAAACTTTGAACCAATTGATCTGTTGTAAAATTGTGAAGAACTCCTTTGTCATTGTAAATTTTCATATAGTCCCATGATCTCCTTATTTTATCTTGATTCATAGGTATGGGAACGCCATCAATTCCATTTGAACGAACAATAAAATGCCCGCCACTCCCTACAATATTATACGAATAAACATCCGGTTGCAAATCTTGCGGTTTGGTGCTTCCCTGCATAATATCCAAGACCTCTCTTGCCAACTGTTTGTCATTCTCATTGTGAATAGGATCAAATGTTAGGTGATCTATAACAGGCCGGGTTCCTGTTCGTATAAAATCCGGTGTTCCAATTACTTGCTGCGAAAGTGAAGCTCCTGTGTCTAAACTCCATCCTAAACCTGTTCTTGTTGCAATTTCGCCTACCGTGACTCCTTTTGTTGAATAGCTTAGTTGGATTGGAATTTTCGTTCCGTTTAAATCGATTTCATAAAGTGGAATTGTAAAAGTAGCGACACCGGTATAATTTCCCGAAGGTATATCGACAAATTTGCTTAGCCCGTTTGCTTCCGGCGTTTTGGGAAACATGTCAGGAGTTAACGAAGATGTGTTACTTAATTCAGTCGGATTCGTTTGTGCGAAAGTAGGGCCGCTTAAGGATAAACACAATAATTGGAAGTATATTTTTTTCATGGCTTACTTTTTAAGAACTTTTATCGCGTGCGTTTGGTTATTCACAACAAATTGAAGAATATAAACACCACTCGGGTAATTTCTTAAATCTATTGCGGTTGTACGGGTCGTCAGTTTAAAATCTTGTAATTTTTGTCCTGCAAGAGTATAAACTGCTCCTTTCGATGGTTCAAATTCCTGTTGAATGAGTAAATTGACATAATCAGAGGTTGGATTGGGATAAATTTCAACCAATTCACGCGGTGCTTTGCTTTCTTTATTTCCTAATTTAATCATTCTAAAGTCTTGGTTAAAGGATGTTGAGGAATTCTTTGAATTAGAGTTCCCAATTAAAATAATTGATTCGTCTCGTGTTTGAATAGCAAATTGTAAATCATTAAATCCGGATTCTTTCAGTTCTTTTTTCCAATTTTCAGAGCCATTTTCATTCAGTGTAAATACCGTAAAAAAAGAAGTTGGTTCAATATTCCTGTCTTTTTTAAATCCTTGTTCACTTCCGGCAATTAAAAAGCTTCTGCCTTTTTGTTCAAAAATGTGATTAAGCAGAAGATTATTCTTTAATTCTTTTTTTATTTCTGTATGAGTATTGCCTTTTTCGTCAACCGTTAAAATGTGCAACATACGTTGTTCATTCTCTATACTTGAAATTAAAAGATTGAAGTGTTGTTCGTCATTCACATCAACAGCATGGAGTAAATCATCTTCTTCTGTAGAGACAAGTCGTTTTTTGGTTTGGACGTCTCCTTGCTGAGAAAGTAAAACCATTTCAACATCAAATCCCTTGTCTTGTTTTGTAACTGTTTCATCGATTGAATTGGTATTGCCTAATAAAAGATAGCCACCTTTTATTTCTTTGATGTATTTTACTTCTTCATTTAGATTTCCACCAATCGTTTTTTCCCATAAGACATTTCCTTTCGAGTCTAATTTAATCAGCCAATAATCAAAACCGCCGAAACCATCATCTTGTTTATCGCTACTTTTACCGGAATTTGATTCTCCTGCCAAAAGATAGCCGCCGTCTTGGGTTTTTATAACTTGACGTAAAAAATCATTTCCCGAACCGCCTAATGTTTTTTGCCATTGCAGGTGTTTTCCTGCATCTAATTTAATGACCCAATAATCGTGAAGTCCTTTAGAATTTTCCGTTTTATCTCGTCCTTTGCCGGAATCTGAAGATCCTGCTAATAATATTCCTCCATCTGGTGTGGAAACAGCAGCATAAAGAAAATCATTTCCTGAGCCACCAAAAGTGTGTTGCCATTCCTGTTTTCCGTTTTCATCAATTTTTGAGATAAAATAATCTAAATCTCCTTTGGATGAATTATTCTGAGTATTTGATAGGTCAGAACCCGAACTCCCTAAAATGATGAAACCATAATCAGGTGTTTGGATGGCGTTATACAGATATTCTGCCTGTTCTCCTCCAATAGATTTTTCCCATACAATATCATGCTGTGCAATAGCGTAAATGGAAAATAAGGAGAAAACCGGAAGTAGAGCTTTCTTCATATTGTTAAGTGTTAATTATTTCTAATATACTCATTTTCTTTTAATAAGAAAAATAATGCACGTAGAAATTTTGCTCTTCTCTGGAATTTAAAAAAATATTATCATAAAAAAAGCTCCCACTAGTGGGAGCTTTTTTTATGATAATATTAAATTTTTTACATCTTTGGCATTCCGGGGAATCCTCCGGCAGGCATATTTTTAGACATGGTTTCCATCATCTTTTTACCATTAGAAGAATTCATAAATTTCATCATTTTTCCCATCTCAGAGAATTGTTTCAATAGCTGGTTGACTTCCTGTAAAGAAGTCCCAGAACCGGCAGCAATTCTTTTCTTACGAGAATTATCGATAATCGTTGGATTCTGACGTTCTTTTTTGGTCATAGAATGTATAATTGCTTCAACACCTTTAAAAGCATTGTCATCAATTTCTACATCTTTTAATGCTTTTCCGGCACCTGGAATCATTCCAACCAAATCCTTCATATTACCCATACGTTTAATTTGCTGGATTTGTTTTAGGAAATCGTCAAAATCAAAACTGTTTTTCGCAATTTTCTTTTGTAAACGTTTTGCTTCCTCTTCGTCAAATTGTTCCTGAGCGCGTTCTACTAACGAAACAACGTCTCCCATTCCCAAAATACGATCCGCCATACGCTCTGGATAGAAAACATCTAAAGCTTCCATCTTTTCACCAGTCGAGATAAACTTAATTGGTTTATCGACAACAGTTCTAATCGTTAAAGCAGCTCCACCACGAGTATCTCCATCTAATTTTGTAAGTACAACCCCATTGTAATTTAAAACTTCGTTGAATGCTTTTGCAGTATTTACCGCATCTTGCCCAGTCATAGAATCGACAACAAACAAAGTTTCGGTTGGGTTGACAGTTTGATGAACGCGGCGAATTTCATCCATCATTTGCTCATCAATTGCTAAACGACCAGCAGTATCGACTATAATGACATTGTTTCCATTTTGTTTTGCTTGAGCAATCGCTGCTTGAGCAATTTCAACAGGATTTTTATTTTCTAAATCAGCATATACATCAACACCAATTTGCTCTCCTAAAACCTGCAATTGATTGATAGCGGCCGGGCGATAAACGTCACCTGCAACTAGCAATACTTTTTTATTTTTCTTCGTTTTAAGGAAATTAGCTAATTTTCCGGAAAAAGTTGTTTTACCGGAACCTTGTAAACCAGCAATCAAAATAATTGTAGGATTCGCTTCTATTTGAAGTTCTACTACCTCACCTCCCATTAATTTTGCTAATTCATCGTGAACAATTTTTACCATTAATTGTCCAGGATTCAGAGATGTGATTACGTTTTCTCCTAAAGCCTTTTCTTTTACCGTATTTGTAAAATCTTTAGCAACTTTATAACTAACATCGGCATCAACAAGTGCTCTACGCACTTCTTTTACTGTTTCTGCAACATTAATTTCAGTAATTTGTCCTTTTCCTTTTAAAGTATGTAGTGCCTTATCTAATTTATCCTGAAGATTTTGAAACATTTTGAGTCAATTTTATACCGCAAATATAAAAAATTTATACCGAATTATATAAAATTACACAATAAGGCTCTTAATTAAATTTTTATAATTAAATTGTGCACTCAAATTTTGGTTGAATGAAAAAAGGTTTAGTATTATTTCTATTCTTTGTTGCTGGGGTGGTTTTCAGTCAAACAAAGAATAATCAAACGTATTATTTTTTTTCCATTGCTTATGGACAAAATAATGAAGTTTTTGTAACGGATATTTATGAAGCAGATCTCGAAAGTAAGGAGATTTATGGAAAGTTGGCGGATAGGTATACAACATTCCAGAATTACTTGTTAAAGAACGGTTCGATCTCGTCTTTAAAAGAGATTCAGACGGGGTATGAGAAAAATTACCACAAAAAAGAGCAAGCTTTAGCCGAGCAAAAATATTTGCTTTCTACGTTAGAAAAACAGCAGTTTAGAACAAAAATGATTAGCTATACGCTTTAAAAAAAGAACCACTTTCAAAGTGGTTCTTTTTTCTTTATTATTATTCATTTAATAGTCGTGCAGCATCTTTTGCAAAATAAGTTGAAATCAAATTAGCTCCTGCTCTTTTAAAGCATGTCAATGTCTCTAACATTATTTTATCGTGATCAATCCACCCTTTTTCTGCAGCAGCCTTTATCATGGCATATTCTCCGGAAACCTGATAAACAGATACAGGAACTTGTAAATTATCTTTTATTAGTTTTACGATATCTAAATAAGCCATACCCGGTTTTACCATCAAAATATCAGCGCCCTCTTCTACATCAGCAATTGCTTCACGTAAGGCTTCCTCTGAATTATGAAAATCCATTTGATACGTTTTTTTATCTTTTGGGATATCTTGTGTATCAACAGGTGCAGAATCTAAAGCAGTACGGAATGGTCCATAAAAAGAGGATGCATATTTTGCTGCATACGTCATAATTCCAACATTATGGTAACCATTTTCTTCTAAAGCCATACGCATCGCTCCTATTCGTCCGTCCATCATATCTGATGGTGCAACAAAGTCAGCTCCGGCTTCAGCATGAGACAAGGTCATTTTTACCAACGCCTCAACTGTTTCATCATTGACAATTTCTCCGTTTTTGATGATTCCGTCATGCCCATAAATTGAAAAAGGATCCAATGCAACGTCAGGCATTACAATCATTTCAGGAACCGCATCTTTAATGGCTTTGATGGTATTCTGCATCAGTCCATTCGGATTCCACGCTTCTTTCCCAGTGTTATCTTTTAAATGATCGCTAACTTTACAATATACATTAACAGATTTAATTCCTAAATCCCAAATCTCTTTTACCTCCTTTACTGTATTATCAATAGAATGGCGGTAAATACCAGGCATTGCAGCAATTTCTTCTTTCACACCCTCACCTTCAGCCACAAAAATTGGTAAAATAAAATCGTTTGGTGATAAATGATTTTCACGAACCATACTACGAATAGATTCATTCTTACGAAGTCTTCTATGTCTGTTATATATAAACATTTTTTATAAAATTTTACTACAAATTTACTTGTTTTCATTTGATTTAGTCTAATGAATAATATCAATTCTATTTCATTTATTTAATGTGGTATTGATCTTCTAAATTGCATTTTTTTTTTATCTATCGTTTTTAAAAAATAAATACAAATTTGCGCAAACGTAGCTAAACAAATATCTTTGCAAGATGCGAATAGATATTATCACAGTTTTACCAGAATTATTGGTGAGCCCTTTTTCAGCCTCAATTATGAAACGAGCGCAAGAAAAAGGTTTGGCTGAAATTCATGTACATGATTTGAGAGAATTTGGCAAAGGCCGTTACAGACATGTTGACGATTATCCTTATGGAGGAACATCCGGAATGGTTATCATGTGCGAGCCTTTAGACAAAATGATTTCAAAATTAAAAGAGGAACATGAATATGATGAAATTATTTATTTGACACCTGATGGAGAAACGCTTAATCAAACGATTGCAAATGATTTATCATTGAAAGGTAATTTAATGATGATTTGCGGACATTACAAAGGGATTGATCAACGTATTCGTGATATGTATGTAACACGCGAAATTTCCATTGGCGATTATGTACTTTCCGGAGGAGAATTTGGAGCAATTATTTTAGCCGATTCTATTATCCGTTTGATTCCCGGTGTTATTGGAGATGAGACTTCTGCTCTTTCTGATTCGTTTCAGGATGATTTATTAGCGCCACCCATTTATACACGCCCGGCAGAGTATAAAGGCCATAAAGTACCCGAAGTTTTGCTGTCTGGTAATTTTCCTAAAATTGAAGAATGGTTACACGAACAAGCGGTTGAACGAACAAAAGAGCGCCGACCAGATTTGTTAGAAAAAAGATTAAAATAAAAAAAGCTTCAAAAAATTGAAGCTTTTTTTATTTTTCATACGATTACATCGGTTGCGCTTTATTTCCTTCGAAATGAATCATCCATGGAATACCAAATTGATCCACAAAAGATGAAAACAATTCAGCAAAAAACTGTTCACCTAAAGGCATTTCCATTACTTTGGCATTGACAGATAATCGATCGAATAATTTTTTTGCTTCTTCTGCAGAGCCAGTATCCAGCATAACATAAACATTATTTCCCTGCACATATTTTTGCCCAAATTCTTCAACAACATCAGATCCCATAATCATTGTCGATTCATTGATAAATAAAGCAGTATGCATTACCTTTTCTTTTGCACTTTCAGGTACTTGAAAATCTGGACTAGGTGGTATATCACCCATTCTATGCACCCCGGTATTTTGTGTATCAAAAACGGTTTCGTAAAACTTGAATGCTTGTTCGCAATCTCCGTTAAAATTTAAATAAGCGTGTACTTTAGCCATAACTTGTAATTTTTGTGATTGATAGTTTTAATATAATGGTTGACCATTTTCATCTGTGGTTAGCACTTCGGTCATATAATCTAAAAAGGGTTGAAGAACCTGAATTGATTTAACAACTTTTTGAGGAAAATCATGTGCTAAAACTTCATCATCAGTAAAATTTTTGATGAATAAATATTGCTTTTTTCTTAATAATTCGATGCGTTCATGCTCTTTAGAAAAACCTTTTGGAGCGGATTTTACTTCTTCTCCTTGCATCTCTCCAAATTCTTTTTGTATTGATTTTGATTGCAGAATTTTTTCCAATTCATCCGAAGCTTCAATGTCTTTTCTAATTCTTAATAAGTCATCTCGCTCCGGTCCCCAAAAACCAATACCAATAAAACAATGATCGGGTTGAATATGAAAATAATATCCGCCTCTATGATGAGGTTTTTTGCGCCCTGTTTGGGCAGAAAAATGTGATTTATATGGTGTTTTATCATGAGAGAAACGAACATCTCTGTAAATTCTGTAAATTTTTAAAGGTTCTAGTTCTTCCTTTTTACTTAATTCCTGATAAATTTTATTAAAAATTAAATCTGCTTCAGCCTTAGCTGTATCAAATTCAGGTTTATGTGCTGTAAACCATTCACGGTTATTATTTTTCTGTAATTTTTTTAGAAATTTCACTATTTCTGACATGCTTTATTTTTTTCGGGTAAGTAATACTTTTTCGTAATTATCTATCCATTGCTGCGGGGTAACTTTTGTTGCTAATTCACCAATTAAATCGAACGGAATTTTATCCGTCTTTTTGAAGCGAATACAGCTTTTTCCCATATCCAATTTTCGTTTCGAATGTTTTGGATATTCTTCAATAAACCAATTTAATAATTGATTATCCATGTAAATTCCCATATGATATAATGCAATGAAATTCTTTTGTGAAGCAAGGTTGATAAAAGGTAAAGGTAACTTTGGGTCACAATGATAACCATTTGGATAGAGCGAATGAGGAACAACAAAACCAATATGACCGTAACTAATTTCTTCTTGAAACCCTTTTGGCAAATTTGTTTTCAATGTTTCATACAATTTCTGCATTGTTTCCTTTCGATCTTCAGGAATATGTTCAAAATATTCTTCTAAATTTGGTACATCGTATTGCATTATTTTCTGTATTTATCATTCAACCCTTTTCCTTCTAAAATTAAGGGTTTTATTTTTTCTATCCGAGAAATTTTTGTTTTTTCTTGTTTGGCTTCTTCAATGTATTCGATGTATTCTTTTTGTTTTCCGGGAGTTAAAGTTTTGAATGAAGTAAATAGTTTAATGTCTTGATCTAAAGTATCTTTCAAAATGCCACTCACTTCTTTTGGAGCTGATTTTTCAGGTTTAATTTCTTTCCCTTCTTTCACTAACCGAATAGCTTCCAGTACATATTCTTTTACTTTTTTGACATCGATATCTTCTGCAGAATTGAAACGCCATTGACGCAAAGCTTTCGTTTTTGCTTCATTCGCATTCACCAACACATTGTAGGAATCCGTTAATAAGACACCATTATGAAACCATAAGGCAAAATGATGTTTAAATCCACTGAAAGCCAAAACATTTTTCTTGTTGAAGGTGTAGACATCTCCACCCCATTTAAATTCTTTTACCAATTCAGTTTCATTGACAATTTGTTGAATTTTCTCGTTGGCTTCTGTCCAATTTCCATTGTATTTTGTCCATTCTCCGGCTTTTTGATTTTTCATCAAATCGACTTTATACAGTACAATTTCCTTTAGTAATTTTTCTGGTAAAACTTTATTTAAAGGAAATTGGATGGCTCCTTTTGAGGTTTTATAACCGATTAAATCATGTTTAAAATGTTCTATTGCTTCGGCTCCGGGATAGATTCCTAAATGATTTTTAAATAGTGCAAAATGAATCAGATTCCCATTCAAACGAAATGTTGGCATTTTATAATTAATTGTTTCGTGTGCTTCGGGAGCTGTTTGATGGATAATTTTTCGGACATTTTTTAAAATTTGTTGTTGATCCTTTTCAAATCCGGCAATATATTCATCAATGGTTGCAACGTTTTCTGACATAAATTTTCACTAAATTAATCCTCACAAATTTCTTTTAAACTTCGCAATGCATTCAACCACATGTGTCTCATTTCGGTTTCTGAATCAATATTTTCATCAATTTGTACCGAACATGTTAGTCGAGTATGCCCTTCAACATTGTCAAATTTATAACTCTCTTCTGCGTTCTTCCATGAATCAATTTCAGGACCTTCATAAATTTCCCGTCCATTTTTTAGCATTCCGATATGGCGCATTTTGATGGACTCTCCTATTTTATTTTCTTCAATTTCTGAAATAATTCCGGAAGTTCCATGTTCATTTTCTGATGTAAAATAAACAGTTGATCCCTCCGACCAATCTCCTTTATAATCTGAAGTTTCACTAAAAGGTTTTGTCCAAATTCTATATGAATCCGGAGCTAACATGACTTTATGCACATATTTTGGCTGTGCATAAATAATCTCTGTGAACGATAATTTTTTCATAATTTTAGGTATTTGCTAATCCAAAAACAGCTCCTGCAGGATCTTCTACAATTACAAATTGTAATTTCCCTTCTTTATTCTTGATTTCATGAACAGATTTCCCTCCCAATTCTAAGGCTTTTTCCAAACTTTCCGACACATTTTTTACACTGATATACATAATCCATTGCGAAGGAATTCCTTTGTTGACACCTCGTTTTGTACATACTCCGCCGGCAGCTTCATCCTGCGATGACATCATTGCATAATCATTGTATTCGTCCTCACCATCTTTCATTGCTACATTTTTCACCTCCCAACCAATGACTTCTTTGTAAAAATCTTTTAATTCATCTGAATTTTCAACGGTCAGATCAGCCCAGACAACCTGACCAATTTTTGTTTTACTTTCTTCCATTTTTCTATTTTTTTAGCGCTTTTGATTCTACATAGCGTTTGAAGTTATCCAAAATAGCCTGCCAGCCTTGCTGTTGCATCTCTATTGAATTTTGATTTTCCGGTTCAAACTTTTCTGTGATTTTTGTCAAATTATTTTCTTCATGAAAATTAATTTCGACTTTACGTCCATCTGCAATGTAGTAGCGAATAAATTGATTTGGAATAATTTCGTCATATTTAGCTTCAAATTCAAATTGAAAACTTCCGTCCTTAGCAGCCATTGTACTCTTCAGATTTCCTCCAACTGCCAGATTATTTTCTGCTTTTGGGCAATGCCAATCATCCGAAGCTTGATTCCATTTTACAATATCTTCAGGAGAATTGAATGCCTGCCAAACTTTATCTATAGGTGCGTTTATACTTGTTTCGATTGTGATCATTCTTATCATTTTTAGTGGTTAGTTATTAAGAATTCATAAAATCAAATGCTCCTTTGCGTAAATTGATTCCATATTCGAGGTAAGCTTTTAAACAAGCTAAAAAATTTGCCCAACCTTCTGTTTGTCCCGTGGTTTGTTTTATTCCGGCTTCATCATCATTCATCTCATGTTCAATAACTTTGACAATGGTTGAGTCGTTTTCTCCTTTCTCCAGAAATATTTCAACCAGCATATCATCAATGCCTCCACTCCAATCAAACGAAATGTATTCGTCTTGTTTGATCTCTCCTCCCGTGACAGGAAAAATATCATCAAATTCAGGAAATTTCCATTCAATACTTTTACCCGTTTCAATCCTCCCGGAAGAAGATGCAATAAAATATTGATTCATTTGAGAAGGATTAATGATTGCTTCAAAAACTTCGCTTCGCGGTTTTTGAATTTGAATAGCAGCTTTTGCGGTTAGCTTCATGTGGTTATGATTTTGGCTAACTAATTTAATCAAAAAAATGGTTAGATTTTTTATTTCATTCAAAATAATCATCAAAAGTTTGTCGATTGATAAATCTTCTTAAGAAAAAAGCGTTATTTATTTATAAAAACGGAAAACTTCTTACATTTATAACATTGTAAAATTGAATAACACGTGAAGAAAATTACCCCAAAATTAACGCTGCTAAGTTTTGTTTTGATGAGTGGATTGAGCTTTGCACAAGATGTAAAAGCAGATTCTCTCTATGTGAGACAGCATTATGACAAAATCGAGCAATTGATTCCGATGCGGGATGGAACAAAATTATTTACAGCCATCTATATGCCAAAGGATAAATTGAAGAACTACCCGGTCCTATTAAACCGTACACCTTATACTGTTGCACCATATGGTGCCGATGCATATAAAAAATCACTCGGAAATTTCCCTGCTGAAATGCGCGAAGGGTTCATTTTTGTTTACCAGGATGTTCGGGGAAGATGGATGAGTGAAGGAGAATTTGAAGATGTACGGCCTGTAAATAAATCAAAAAGTAAAAAGGCAATTGACGAAGCGACTGACACCTATGATACGTTGGAATGGTTGTCAAAAAATATGAAAAATTACAATCAAAAAGCAGGGATTTATGGAATTTCTTATCCGGGTTTTTATTCGACAATGAGTTTAATTAATTCACATCCTACATTAAAAGCAGTTTCTCCCCAAGCTCCGGTTACGAATTGGTATTTAGGCGATGATTTCCATCACAATGGTGTATTATTTTTGAATGATTCTTTCAAATTTATGTCTTCATTTGGTGTTAAACGTCCGCAGCCAATTACACCGGATAAAGGACCAAAATCTTTTGAGTATCCGATAAAAGACAATTATCGTTTTTATTTGGAAGGAGGTTCTGTTAAGGAATTAAAAAACACTTATTTTCAGGATAACATAAAATTTTATAACGATTTATTTGCTCATCCGGATTATGATCAATTCTGGCAAGATCGAAATCCGTTGCCTCATCTTAAATATGTGAAACCTGCTGTAATGACAGTTGGAGGTTTCTTTGATGCAGAAGATGCTTACGGAGCGTTCGAAACGTATAAAGCAATTGAGAAGCAGAATCCTAATGCTACAAATATCTTGGTTGCAGGACCATGGTTTCATGGTGGTTGGGTTCGTGCAAAAGGAGATACCTTTGGTGATATGCAATTTGGTTCTGCGACAGGAGAATACTATCAACAACAAATAGAATTACCTTTTTTTAATTATTATTTAAAAGACAAAGGAGATTTTAAACCAACAGAAGCCCGGATATTTATCACAGGGTCTAACGAATGGAAACAATTTGAAACATGGCCTCCAAAAAATAGTTCAACAAAGAAAATGTTTTTGCAGAGCAATGGTAAAATAACTTTTAATCAAGCAAATACAGCTACTTTTGATGAATATGTTTCTGATCCAAATCATCCCGTTCCCTATCAAGAAGGAGTCTTAGAAACACGTTCGAGAGAATATATGGTAGATGATCAACGCTTTGCATCTACACGCCCTGATGTCATGGTTTACCAAACAGATGTTTTAACTGAAGATATCACAGTTACCGGTCCTGTTATTAACCATTTATTTGTATCATCAACAGGAACTGATGTAGATTATGTTGTAAAATTGATTGATGTTTATCCGGAAGATACTCCGAAGTTTAATGAAAAGTTAATGGCTGGTTATCAAAATTTGATTCGCGCCGAGATTATGCGCGGGAAATACCGTAACAGTTTTGAAAAACCGGAAGCCATGATTCCAAATCAGAAAATAAGTGTAACGTATACAATGCCTGATGTTGGTCACACGTTTAAAAAAGGACATCGTATTATGATTCAGGTGCAGAATACCTGGTTTCCTTTGGCTGATCGGAATCCGCAACAATTTATGAATGTGTATGAAGCCACAGCAAAAGATTTCCTGAGACAAACACAGCGAATTTACCATGATTCGTTTATCGAAATTCCTGTTTTAAATAAATAATAAAATCCAGCTTAAAGCTGGATTTTTTATGCTGAACGATTTGATAAAATTACTTTTAAGATCGATTTGCTACAAAAGGTTGAATGATCAGAATTTGTTCATTTCGTTGACAATACTTTCTATCAATTCTTTTGCATGATGATATTTTAATATCGGCGCAATTTGACCTGACCAAAATGATTTTAGTTCCGGATTAGACACCGTATTTGCAGGATATGCGCCCAATTGCCCTACGATTTTCCCTTGTAATGGATACGGAGCAAATTTATTTTGGAACTCTTTCAATTCTTCTGTCAATCTATTCTTGATTCCGCGCGACAATCTGCCTGTAAAGACTTTGGTCAATGTGGTGTAACGCGCTTCTTTGGAAAATAATTTTTCCCGGTGAATATGGCTTGTGCCGGATTCTTGCGTAGCCAAAAATGCAGTTCCTATCTGTACGGCGTCGGCTCCCAATGCAAATGAAGCCTTCACGCCTCGTGCATCTGCAATACCACCTGCGGCTATAATGGGTATCTTCACATGATCGGCAACCTGCGGGATCAGTGAAAATATACCGATCAGACTCTCCTCGGGATCTTCTAAAAATGAAACGCGATGACCTCCTGCGTCAAATCCCGTCGCAATTACCATATCTACACCTGCATTTTCAATCGCAATGGCTTCATCCAAAGTAGTTGCCGTACCCACAGTTTTAATGTTCAGTTTCCGGCATTTCTCTAAAATATCAGAAGAAGGAATCCCGTACACAAAACTAAAAACAGCCGGTTTTATCTCAAAAATAGCTTCGATCTGATTTTCAAAGGAAGGGCTCTCCGGTAAAGGAAATGTTGGAGCTTCTGCACCTGTTTCATCAAAATACGGTTGAAAGATTTGCATGACTTCCCGGAAAGCATTTTCATCAAAGTCTTCGACATCATCATCCTGATCTTTTACCCAAAGATTGAGATTGAAAGGTTTGTCCGTATTTTTTCGTATTTCTTTTGAAATATCAACCATTTCATTGGCATAAAAAGGCTGACAACCATAAGAACCTAATCCTCCAGAATTGGAAACAATGGAAGTCAATTTGACAGCAGAAATTTTTCCACCAAAAGGCCCTTGAACAATTGGCAGATCAATGCCTGAAAGTCGTGTAAATTTTGTATTTGTCCACATCGTTATTCCGTTTTATTTTTGACCCACTAATTTGAATTGTAACACAAACTCATCGTAAATTAATTTATCTCCCAGATTAGAAATAAATTTTCCCGATCCGTACTTTATATTGTACAATGTTCTGTCGATTTTGATTTCACCCAAAGCATGGACAAAATCGGTAAATATTTCGATGGTAGCCACAAATTTGACGGGATGTGTAATGTCTTTTATGGTCAGATCTCCGAAAATTTTATACTGTTCGTTTATTTTTTCACTATTTGTAATTTTTAGCGAAGCGGTTTTAAATTGATCAACGGCAAAAAAATCATCGTTGTTCAAATGGTCGAAAAACTCTTTGTAAACAGATTTATCTGCAATATCTGTAATGATGATGCTTGTCATATCAATCACAATTTCACCGTCATTCAACAGATTATTCTCAAAAAGAAGAAATCCGTTTTTGATATTAATTGTTCCTGTGTGTAGTCCTAAGATCTTTTTGCCCGTCCAATTGACGGTACTGCTCGCTGGCTGAATATTGAATGTTGTCATTGTCTTTTGTTTTTAATGTTGTACAAGTCAAAATTCTACATATTAACACCGAAAAGTAAGGACTTACCGCACAAAAAAAATGTGATGCAGATCAAATTACTTGGGGGAATAAAGCCGACTAAGTGTTTCGCGGGTAACGCCCAGATAAGACGCTAAAATGTGTTTTGGTAGTTTCTGTGTAAGGGACGGATACTCTCGGATAAATTTTTCATACCGTTCTTTGGCATTGCTACTAAGTAAAGAAAGGATACGGTTTTGTAAAGCGACGTTCCGGCGATTGGTTTTCTTTCTGAAAAAATGTTCGATCTGGTGAAACTCACGGCACAGTTTTTCCCTGTTGTCGTTGCTCAGACATAACACTTCTGTATCTTCTATACAATCAATATTGACGATCGCCTTTTTTTGGTTATAGTAGCCTTCGTAATCCGTAATCCACCAATCTTTTACTGCAAATAGTAAAATATGTATTTTCCCGTTTTCATCACTGTAATACGATTTCACACAGCCTGAAAGCAAAAAATAATCAAACATAACATCTTGCCCGTCCTGCACCAAAAACTGATGCTTCCTGAATTTTTTGTAACTAAAATGTCCCAAAATATAATCAAACTCTTCATCTGATATCCGGATGATTTTTAGAAATTGTTCTTTTAGAATTTCGCTCATTTGATTGAATAATTTTGAGACATCTGCTTTTTAATAAGTTAATTAAAATTTTAATTTTTGTTGAAATTATTTTCTTTAATACCTTGTAATCACACCAAGACCATTAAATTGATCCAATTTTCCTTTAGGTAAGAATACAACATCACCACCATAGTTCATATTAGCATCAATCAATTCACCATAAATATCGTCTATTACATTCGCATCTGTGAGACGTTCTCCGTTTACATAAGTAATCAAATCATTTTCTAATACTGCCGGTTGAAATTTCCCTTGTTCTACAAAAATAGTTTGTACTCGCCCTTGTTTAATGGCTTGCCAAATATCATTTGTATCACTTAAGAAGTTACCACTGTCCACCGCTTTTTCTAATTCATCCAAACGTGCATTATTGCTATCTGTTTTATCTTGCTTCACAATTTTCCAAGCATCTGATACGATCGCGTGCGCTTTTTGATCTAACCTGTTTCCATTCAGAAAAGTAGAAAAGATACTTTGCTTTTCATCCGCAATTTTAAGATATTCATAATATTGGGCTTCTTCGGCGCAAATTAATACAGGGTAAGGTGCTGTTTTTCGAATGTCGTTAACAATTTTGTCTATACGGTTGTAAAATTCTGCTATCAGATTGGTTTGTCGGTTGGCATTAGATTTTTCGGCCTTGCTGACAGGGTAAAACTGATCGTTTTCTATCGGGAACGAATTACTCTCTTCCGCTACTACTTTATCATTAAATGCTTCAATTAAGCGAGATTTTTGCTGACTGATTAATAAGACGAAATAAGAAGTATCCATTTGCAACGATCTTAACAGATTTCTGGTAGCAAAGGTCGTGTCAATTACGACTTGATCTTCTACTTCGACAGGTAATCTTATGTATTCAGCAATCGTTTCGTTTACAAAAAGAATCAGACTTTCCTGGTTGTGATTGTGGTCAATCGTATCCGTTAATTCATGGATACGACGAATGATTAGTTCTGCCTCTTTTTTATTTTGCTGAGCGAATAGCCGTTCTTCTGCCTCTTTTACCAGATTTTTAAGCAAAAGCGGATCTTTATTGTTATCCGGTCTTGTCCGATGTGTATGTAAGATAATCGTAACGCAACAATTTGAAGTGATGTTTTTGAGTTCTTTTAATTTAGTATTCATTTTTTATCTGGTTTTAAAATTTATTACTAAGTCATGGATATGATGACAGAAAAAACAATACAATTCATATAAAATAGGGTTGTCCATATTTCTCTGTCAATGACTAATATACTAAAAAAGACGGGTAAAAACAAATCGTTTGTAGACTCTATAATAAGGTTATTTATTAAGAAAATATATCAGAGCTCTAGTCATTTGTTAGCTGTTCTTCGCTTATCAAGCTATTCAGCACCGGTACATTTTCCACCCACGGTTTCACCCGCGGGTGGAAAAAATTATGTTCTTTTTAGGGAAATAAAGGTTTCTACTTCAGCCTGGTCGCCGTCGTGGTATTTTTTGCCGTGTACGGTAAAATCGGCATGATAGGCGCGTTTTTGGTTAAATGCTTTATCGCTCCATATGTCGAGCCAGGTGTTTACAACGGCTTCCGGCATTTTGCCTTTGGATGTAAATTGCTGGTAAACATCGGTTTCAATGGTTATGCCGGTCATGCCTTGGGGAATGTTGTCCAGTGTGCTTACCGGTAGTCCGATAAGGGTGGTATACGGCCGGGTGAAATCGCTTTCATAATCGGTGTACACGGCATAGATATCGTCGCTGATTTTGTTTGGAATCTGGTGCTGAATGTCTTCGCTCCGGAATTGTTGCCATAAGGCCTCAATATCTTTGGCTGCCTGTCCGTTTTCATTGGTTGTTCGTACGGAAATACCGACGATGTGCTGTGTTTTGATGGTGATGGTGTTCATGTTTTCTATTTTATTTTTTGATGAATTTCGTTGATTGTTTTTACAATTCGCTCTACTTTGGTTTTGTCTGTTTTTGCCGTATAAATCCAGTTGATGAGGGTCTTTTTTTCACCGTTGGAATACGACAAAAAAGCTTCGTAAACACCGGGAACATCCTGCAGGCAATGTTTTAGCTCTTCCGGTATTTCGGTCGGTGTGTTGTCTTCATACAGGATGATACGGACAATATCGCCTGCCTGTTTTTTGAGGGTATTGCGGATGCCGGCTTTAACGGGAAGGAATAACATTCCGTTTCCCATCGACTGTAAATGGTAGCTCCTGATTTTGTAATGGTCAATGGTACCGCGGACTCTTACCCAGCCAAAAGGACTGTTTTTTTTCGGCGCGATTTCGGGAAGACGTACAAAAGTCCACCCTCCTTTTCCCCTGAATTTTTCCAGTACAGCTGTTTTGTCTGTCAGTAGTCGTTCTTCGGTCATATCTGATATAATTTTTATGCCATCACGTACCAGAAATCAAGGTTCATGGTCTCTTTATCGGCTTTGTTCAGCAGTTCCATACAAAACGGGTTGTCGAAATACCCCATACAGATTTGTTTGGTTTGGGCAAGTGTCTGCCCTATGGTGATTTCTGAAAAGAGCTTATCGCCTACTCTGCCTGTAAAATGGGCTTTTGTGTTATGGAATTTATTAAGGTATTCTTTTTCGATATTTTCTGATAGGCGCGGCAAACTGTCAGCGTCTTCTTCTTTTACCAGCGTAAAGGTTCCTTTTTCGATACATGAAAACCCTTCCGGAACTTTAAAATTGTCTTGTTGTATTTCGTGGTATTCTATATGAACACTTTGCGGGTCTATCAGCTCAAAAAACCGGGTAACTTCGGGCAGATGTCCAAACGTATTCGCAAGGTTTTTAAGGTCTTGCAGTGACTCACCAAACAGGACGTTGGCGTATTCATTGTCGTAATTTCGAACCAGGCAGTGAAAAATCAACCCGCTTTGCGCGGTTATCGCGGTTTCAAATGCTAACGCGGCAAATAATAGCGCATCGTCTGTGACGGTTTCTTTTTTTCTGAAGTGTGTAAACTCCATGGCTTTTGCGCTCCGGTGACTTTTTCGAATCATTTTTTACTTTTTTTATTTGTTCTGATGCAAAAATAGACCCGGCAAAAGACAACCCTATGGCAAGGGTATCAGCAATTTTTGCTGACGCGTGCAATATAGTCTTCGAAAGTGATGGTATGTGGTTCAAATGTCTGGTGGAGTACGGATAAATTCTGAATACGGTCTAACCGGAATGCTCTGTAATCGTTTCTGAGCCTGCAGAATGCAATGAGCAGCCAGTTTTCCTGTGTAGTATAAATGGCAAAAGGTTCTACGGTACGTTCTGTGGTTTGGTTGTTGTCCGGGGAATAATAATGGAGTTTGACGAGATTGAAATTGGTCAGGGCCAGCTGAAGGGTCGAGAGGTTATTGCTCGTGGTCTGGTTGGCTGTATTTTGTCTCGACAGGATACGGCTCGACAGTAAATTGGCTTTGTCTTTGGTGTTGTGGCGCAATACGGATTTTATTTTGCTGATGGCATCGGTATAGGCTTGTACAAAAGAGGCATCTTTGTTTTTTACGACCAGCTGCTCTGCGGTAATCAGGGCATTGGCTTCGCTTTCGGTAAACATAACGGCCGGAATGCGGTAACCATCCATCAGGGTGTAGCCTTTGCCTTCTTCTGTCAATACGGGAACTCCGGCTTGTTCCAGTGCTTTGATGTCGCGGTATATTGTTCGTTTGCTGACGGAGAAGCGTTCGGCTAATTCGGCGGCTGTCAAAAGTCGTTTTGTCTGCAATTGGGTTAAGATTGCGGTTAACCTGGAAAGTCGTTTGGTATCGTTATCGGCCATGTTCTTGTTTTATGCTCGGGTCAAATGTACAAAATAGATTGGTCTCAGGATTTCGTGTGCGGGCTGTTATTTCTCTCCCGCGGATTCTCGCTGATGTTCATGTAAACAATTCTCTGTGTGGATGCGGGTTTATTGCGCACACTACCCTATTCGCAACCGTTCTTCTTCCAGGTCTAGTTTCAGAAGGTAATGCCGTACGATTTCTTCGTCTATTTTCGGATTGTTACGGTTTTCTTCGCGTAGCCATTTTCGTTGTTCTTCGAGTGTTTCGAAATAGATTTCTTTGGCTTCGTCCGACAGTTTATGTACTGAATCGTCTTTGTCTTCTTGTTCCAGGCGGTCCATCAGTTTGCGGAAATATTCATTTTCTTCTTTTCTATGGGTATGATGGGTATCCAGATGGGTAAATGCGGCATGACGTATTCCTCTTCTCAGCAGGTTTTCTGTTTCTTCTTCAGACAGATGGTTGTTGCTGTGTGTGGAAAATTTTAATTTTTTAATTAATGCGGGCAATGTCAGTCCCTGTACAATCAGGGTGACTAAGATAACGACAAAGGTGATAAAGAGTATGAGGTCGCGGTGCGGAAATGCCTGGCCGTTGTCCATGGTTACGGGAATGGATAAGGCTGCTGCTAATGAAACCACACCCCGCATTCCTGTCCAGCCTAATAATAACGGGGCTTTCATTCCGGGATTGGCATCGGCTACGTTGATGAAATTCCGCATGACCAGGGTCACAAATACGGCGGCAAAAGCAGCGAGAAAACGGACTAAAATCAATATAGCGGTTACAAGTAGGCCATAACCGATGGCTTGTGACAGGCTGATACCTTCGTTGCTTAATCCTTTCATAATTTCGGGTAAATCGAGTCCGATAAGCAGGAAGACGATTCCGTTAATCAGGAAAGCAAAGCTTTGCCATACGTTGGCTCCTCTTAACCGCGATTCGGAGCTCCGCAGGAATTCGTGTCGTCTTACGGACAGGAATAATCCGCCGCTTACCACGGCCAGTACGCCCGAAGCGTGTACTTCTTCTGCTGCAATGTACATGATATAAGGTGCCACAAGGCTGAGTACGGTATCCATGTTGACATCGGTGGGAAAGGTTTTATGGACTTTCAGGAAAATAATGGCGATAAGGACCCCTAAACCTATTCCTCCAACGAGCATCCAGCCGAAACTAAGTGCAGCATCCAGCCAGATGAATTGTCCTGTGGCAACGGCGACCATTGCGAAACGGAAAATAATAAGGGAGGAAGCGTCGTTGAAAAGGCTTTCGCCTTCTAATAGTGTCGCGAGGTTTTTGGGTACTTTGACGAATTTCAGAATGGCTCCGGCGCTTACAGCATCTGGCGGTGATACAATGCCTCCGAGTACAAAACCAAGTGCGAGCGAAAAGCCCGGGATAAAGGAATTGGCTACAAAGGCGACGGACAGGGCGGTAAGGAATACAACAACGAAGGCAAAATTGGTGATGATACGCCGTAGTTTCCACATTTCTTTCCACGAAACGGCAAAGGCGGCTTCATACAAAAGTGGCGGCAGGAATATGATGAAAATGAGTTCGGGTTCAATTTTTATAGCGGGAATACCGGGTATAAAGCTGATAAGTAATCCGGCGACTACCAGTAAAATGGGATAGGCTATTTTTAGTTTGTTGGCTAACATTATTGCTCCGATAATGACGAGTACTAATGCTAAATAGAATATGAAATGTTCTACCATATTTTTTTACTGTTTTTATTTTTTTTCCCGGAGTCCATGGTTTAAACCATGGGCTAACGATTGCGTTTATCTGCGTGATTTGCGGGCTATTTTTTCTCTTGTTACGTGACCTTGTGACAGCACCTACATTAAAATATTGTGTTCTGCTACGATGGGTTCGGGGAGTTCTTTTTCATCTAACATTTCTTTCATCTCGATTTCGAGCATCCGGCTGATTTGTGTCACGGGAATGTCATTGGCGCTGCCTTCAAACGGGTTTACGGAACTTTCGCCTACGGTATCTAATGTATGGAATCCCCACGTTATCATTGCGGAGAATGGGATATTGAGCCAAATGGTGTATCCTTCAAGAAAGGTTCCGTTTCCGAGTGCGCTGTATTCTTTCAGGAGTCCGAATGGCAACAGGAAAACGAAGACAAACATCAGATAGGTGGCTATGGATGCAAAATTGCGGGGATAGGGAAAATTTTTGATGCGTTCTGCTTTTCCCTGATCGTCTATCAGTCGTGTAATGCATTGCTGCAATTCCATCCATTGTATATCGCTGATGATGCCGTCTCTTTTTAATCCGGCAATGTTTTCGGATTGCAGGGCAATAAGCTGGGTTGCTCTGTTTTTTTTGGATAAAATGTATTGTAATTCGTCGTCTGACAGGTATTTTTTGAGTTCGTCGTCCAGCTTGGTTTCCCATTCGGGAATGCTGTACCGGCCTTTTTTAAATTTCCGGTTTTGTCTTCGGTTGGTATTTTCCCACGAACGTGCTTCTCTCAGCTGGAAACGAAGGGCTGTAAGCCATGCGAAATGACGGTAAAACATTTTGCGGACGGTTTTGTTTTCTTTGCCGCCTATGGCATCGCGAAGTGTAAAGGCAAAGCTGCGGCTGTCGTTAATCACGGCGCCGTATATTTGTCTTGCTTCCCATAATCTGCCGTAGCTGGCGTTGTTTTTGAACCCGACGATAAAGGCCAATGCGGTTCCTAATATTGCGACAGGCTGCCACGGCAGGGAAAGAAATGTCCAGCCAAAATAATACAATACGGTTGGCACGGCTGCAATGAGCAGCAGCCAGATGGTATCTTGAAGTGTCCATTTCATGAACTGCCAGGGGGTGTATCGTTTTCCGGTATGCATAGGTGTGTTGGTTTTTTAGTTTTTATTTTTTTCCTCTCACAGCCCATGGTTTAAACCATAGGCTAATATTGTGCATTAGTTATCTGCCGGGCTTTTATCATGGATTTTCTTTTATTTTGATAATGCTGCAATGTCTTTTACTTCCAGAACGGGTTTAGAATACCCGTTTGTTGTTGCTTTTATCATGGCTTTTCCGACTTCTTCCAGTGTCAGAAAATAGGTGGTACTGAATAATCTGAAAACGGGATATAGTGTGTTGATGACTTTGAAAAGTCCTTTGACGTTTTTTGCTCCTTTGGAGGGTTTCATAAAGGCGGGGCGGAAATTATAAACGGCTTTAAAGGGCAGTTGCATCAAATCGTTTTCTGTTTTTCCTTTTACGCGCGCCCACATTTGTTTGCCTTTTTCGGTGCTGTCTGTACTGGCACCGGATACATAGCAAAAGGTCATCTGCGGGTTGAGTGCTGCAAGTGTTTTCGCAAACCCCAATGTGAGGTCGTAGGTTACTTTTGTGTATTGTTCTTCGTTCATGCCGACTGAGGAGACGCCTGCGCAGAAATAGCAGGCATCGTACCCGGTTACTTTTTCGGAAAGGGACGAAATGTCGCTTAAATCGGGATGGATGATTTCTTCTATCTTCGGATGGGAATACCCGCTTGGTTTACGGTTAATCAGCAGGATTTTTTCTACTTCAGGGTTGGTCAGGCATTCTTGTAATATGCCCTCGCCTACCATTCCGGTTGCGCCTGTGATGATTACTTTAAGGGTTGATTTCATGTATCGGGTTTTATCTATTAAAAATAAAAAAATATTTTTTAATAATGATTTATAATCAATTGTATATCTCTTTTTTTTCAAATGTTTTACGGGTGTTTACGGAAAATATTCTCCCGCTGATGCCGCTGATTCTCGCTGATTTTTTTTTTTTTTCTCTCACAGATTTCACGAATGTACACGGAAATGATTAAGTCTGCGCTTATCTGCGTAATCTGCGGGACTTCTTTTTCTCCCGCGGATAGCGCTGATTCTCGCTGATTTATTTTCTAACGGATTCTACAGATATATTCAGCAGTCTTTTCTGTGCTTATCTGCGTGATTTGCGGGACTTATTTTCTCCCGCTGATGTCGCGGATTTTCGCTGATGTTTTTTTGCTTACAGATTTCACGGATGTACACGGAAATGATTAAGTCTGCGCTTATCTGCGTAATCTGCGGGGTTTATTTTTCTCCCACTGATTCTCGCTGATGTTTTTTTGCTTACAGATTCCACGGATGTTCACAGAAACGATTAAGTCTGCGTTTATCTGCGTAATCTGCGGGACTTATTTTTTTCACGGTGTTTATCTGCGTGATTTGCTACGGGGTACCTCATTTTATTGTGATAATTTTCATATATTGTAGTTATATAAATAATTATGAATTAAACAGATACTCATGGATTTTGAAAAGGCTTATGATATTGTTACGGATAAACTGAATCTCTGGCTACAGGATTTGATTGGGATGCTTCCTAATATTTTGCTTGCGGCTGTTGTGCTGGTTATTGGTCTCTGGCTGACGGCTCATCTTAAAAAACTGACGGAAAAGCTGATGGGCAAAATAATCCGTTATCCGAGTGTGGCGAATTTGTTTACGTCTGTTTTGTATGTTTTTTATGTCGGTATTGTTCTTTTTATTACGTTAAATATTCTTAATCTTCAAAAAGCGGTTACTTCTCTGCTTGCCGGTGCGGGTATTTTGAGTTTGGGGTTTGCGTTTGCTTTTCAGGATATTGCGGCTAATTTTGTTTCCGGTATATTTCTGACTTTTAACCGGCCTTTGAAAGTTGGTGATATTATTCAAAGTAATAACCAGATGGGGGTTGTTATGATGATTAATATTCGGAATACGATTATTCGTACTTTCCAGGGGCAAATGGTGATTATTCCTAATAAAGAAATTTTTCAGAATACGCTGATTAACTATACGACTCTGGGCCGGCGACGGATTGATTTGCAGGTGGGCATTTCGTACGGTGAGGATCTGGAACAGGTGGAGGCGATTACCAAAAATGCTATTGAAAAGGTCAGCACGTTAGATGCCAATGAACCTATCCATCTTTTTTATAATGCTTTTGGCGACAGTTCTATTGATTATACGATTTATTTCTGGATTACGGCTACTGACCAACCGACGTATCTTAAGGCGGTAAGTGACGCGATTAAATATATTAAATCGGCTTATGATGCCAATACTATTATGATTCCGTTCCCTATCCGAACGTTAGATTTTGGGATTAAAGGGGGTGAATCTCTTTCTGATGTATTGAAACAAAAGCCCATGGTTTAAACCATGGGCGAAAAGAAAAGGTTTAAACCGTGGGCGAAAG
Organism: Empedobacter brevis NBRC 14943 = ATCC 43319; assembly: GCF_000382425.1. Classification (GTDB taxonomy): domain Bacteria; phylum Bacteroidota; class Bacteroidia; order Flavobacteriales; family Weeksellaceae; genus Empedobacter; species Empedobacter brevis. The sequence goes on along the minus strand of NZ_KB908291.1, from coordinate 353,047 downwards.
GTGTTTTATGGCAATCAGCTCATGTGTTTGTTTAAGAAAGCCAATGCTTTTTCGGGTGTTCTTCCGAAGTAATTGTACCCGTCTTTGAAACGCAGTGTGCTGTCTATCCAAATGAGTTCTTTGTCTTTTCCGGGAATGGCGTCGAATGTGGCCTGGTCTGTTTCCGGGTTTTTTGTCCATGTGTCGTGTTCTACCTGCCACATTAGAAGGGGCATGGTTACATTTTTCACGTATTTTTTAGGATCCATTTCTTCGCGTGAAAAACCACCTGCTTTTAATAATTCGAAATCAAGCAGTTCCATGTATTGTGATACGCCTAACGGTTCTGTGAAGGCCTGAAAAATGGCTGCCATATTCGGTACTAACGGACTGCAGAAGCATTTTACGTTTTTGAACAGTTCGGGATGTTTGTCTAAGGCTACCCATTGTGAAATGGCTCCTAAGCACTGGTTGAATAATGCTACTTTCATTTTGCTTAATCTCGGGTGCTGGTCGACATATTTTTTTACGCCTACGCAGTCACGCCATTCGAGCTGGCCGATACCGCTCATACCTCCGTTGGCTGCACCACTCTGGCCGTGGTTTCGTAAATCGTAGGCTAATACGTTATAACCGGTATCTGTCAGGATTTTCATTTGATAGACGAAGTCGATTTCGATATCTGTAAAGCTGCTCCATGGTAAGCCTAGGTGTCCCTGGAAACCGGCACGTGACATTGGCAGGGCGTGGTTGAAAATAATCAGTTTGTCGCTTTCGCCTCCTTTTGCCGGAATATACCAGCCGCTAAGGGGTACGCCATCGTCTGCCGGGAAATATATATCTTCCCACCCTGTCATGCCGTAATCGTCGGGTGTTTTGTGCAGGATGCTGCGCCATTCTCTTTTGCAGACATTGACCATGCCCATAATTTTGGCGTAATCTTCTTCTGAAATTTCGTCCATTTGTTTTTTGGCTGTTTCCAGTAGTTCTTTAGACATTCTTGCGGTAGCAGTTGGCTGATGTTCCATTCCTGCCAAATTGATTTGATTTTCCATTGTTTTCTTTTTTGTGGTGACTACTTTCTTATTTCTCTTGTTATTAAGTTATTACTTTTTTTTGATAGGTCAAAGGTAGTGTGGAGCTTCTTCCTGAAAAGGAGACATTTTACCCTATAAAAGAGACATTTTACGGATAGCGTTACAGGAAATAAAAAAGCAGCTTTTTGAGCTGCTTTTTTTAATGTATTTACTATTTTTTCAACGAAAATTTTTTGCTGATTTCTATCTGGCAGATTTTACGGATGTCTATTTTTATGGTTCAGATTATTTTGTTGTTATTTTAAATGTGTTGTAAAGAATGTTTCTAATTTGCTGAACGGAATACTAGTTACTTTATCGTATAAGTCTACGTGAACAGCTCCGGGAATAATCATGAGCTCTTTTGGTTCGGAAGCCATTTTGTAAGCGTCTTCACTGAAATAGCGGGAATGTGCATTTTCTCCTGCAATAATTAATATTGGTCGAGGTAAAATCTCTTTAATATAGGTTAAAATGGGCATATTCATAAATGACAATGGATTGGTTGCATTCCAAGCGCCTGTTGAATTTAATGAGCTTTCGTGGAATCCTCTTGGTGTACGGTAATAATCGTGATAGTCTTTTACAAATTGTGGTTCGTCGCCTTTTAGTTTTTCCGGATTTAATAGCTGTCCTGCGTGGAATGTTTCTGCTTCAGCATCTTTCCATCGTTGTTGACCTAATTGTACTAACATTTCGGTACGTTGTTCTAATGTTGTGGTATCGTTATAACCTTTTGACATAACGCGTGTCATATCGTACATACTTGTTGTGGCTACTGCTTTTATACGTTTGTCAATGGCTGTGGTATTCAGGGCAAAACCTCCCCAACCACAGATACCGATGATACCAATTTTGTTTCGGTCAACGTTTTTCTGTGTGCCCAGAAAGTCAACTGCTGCACTAAAATCTTCGGTGTTGATGTCGGGCGATGCAACGTTACGCGGTTCTCCTCCGCTTTCGCCGGTATAAGACGGGTCAAATGCCAATGTTATAAAACCTCGTTCGGCCATTTGATTAGCATACAAACCTGATGACTGTTCTTTTACGGCTCCGAAAGGGCCACTGATGGCAAGTGCCGGTAAAGGTTCATTATTTTGTTTTTTCGGAAGGTATAAATCTGCCGTCAATGTAATTCCGTAACGATTTTTGAAAGTTACTTTTTGACGTGTTACTTTATTACTCAACTCAAATGTATAGTGCTCTGTTTTTGTGGTGCTGTTCATGTTTTCTGTATTTTTGTTTTGTGCATAAGACTGTCCTGTAAACAGCAGGATTGCGATGGTTAATATGCCTAGTTTTTTCATTTTTTTAATGTGTTTGTGTTGTTATTTTTTTGCTGATGTTTCGGATTATCGCGAATTTTTACTCGTAATTTGCGATGATTAACGGGCGATGGTTTTAATGTTTTTTGCAGGAATACCACCAACAATGGTATTATCGGGAACGTCTTTTGAAACAACAGCACCAGCAGCTACTATGGCATTTTCGCCTATGGTTACACCTTGTAGAATAGTTGCTCCTGCTCCAATCCAGGCATTTTTTTTAATGTGGATAGGTTTTGGAACAAGTGCGTGCCTGTTTTCGGGGTTTGTGGGATGTCCTTCGGATAGCAGGCTTACTTTTGGAGCTATGAGTACATTGTCTTCTATGGTAATACCACCCAAATCTAAAAATGTGCAGTCAAAATTGATGAAGACGTTTTTGCCTATTTTGGTATGTTTTCCGTAATTGATGTAGAAGGGTGTAAACAAGGTAACGCTTTCATCAATTTCTGAACCTGTAATTCTGCTTATTATATTTCTTATTTCGTAAGGGTCGGCTGTATTGTTCATCTGAACAAGTAGTTGTTTTGTAGCAAAAGCGGCTTCGCGCATTTTATAGGCTTCGGGGTCGTTTGGTGAAATGGTTTCACCGTTTTGTAACCGTTTAAAAATAGAGGTTGTCTGCATTGTCTTGTTTATTTACATTTACGTTGTAAAATTAAAGACAAAGCTTCAAAACGGTTTTGTTGTGAGGCTCAAATTGTTTTGCTGTAAGGATCAGTATTAAATATCTGCAGGGGAAATACCGTATTGCTTTTTGAATGCGACAGAGAAATGTGAAAGGTTTTTAAAGCCGACTTCTGAGCAAACGTCCTGTACTTTTTTGTTATCTTCTTTTAGCTTGATATATGCCATTTCAAGGCGCTTTTTTATGACCCATTTTTGAGGTGTGAGGCTGCTTATTTTTTTGAAATCTCGTTTGAATGTGGCTAAGCTTCGTCCTGTGAAGGATGCAATTTGTGTCATTGTAAGGTCGTCTGTATAGTTATTATTCAGAAACTCTAAAATGTCTATTTTCCAAGGGTCGGTAAAGTCGAACAGTACCGGGTAGAGTTGTTCATTGTTGTTTAGCAGGGCGTGAATGCCTTCTAATAATTTTAGTTGTGTGACTGCTTCTGTTGGTTTTATATTGCTGTTAAAATAGGGAGTTAGTGATTGAAACAAGCTTTCTATCGCGGGGGTTGGCTGTAACCTGAAAACGCTTTTATCGGAAATTTTTACGTTGCCCGGAATTTCCGATTTGTTCATTTTACTGTAAAATTCCCGTAATATGTTTCGTTGAAAAACCAATGAAATGCCTTTGTACAATGCTTGTCCTTTACTGTTTTTGTACATTTTCAGATGGTGGTCGCGGCGGATAAAGGCGCATTCTCCTGCTTTTATCGTTATTTTTTTGTTTTGATCTACTATTACTTGTTCGCCCGAGTACAAATATAGTAAAACGTGTTCTGGTTTGGAATGCACGCAGTGTGTACCGCTTTCGGAAAAACACGAAAGGAATATATCGGAATAGCTGATGGTTTGTAAGGGTGCGTCTTGCTGTGTACTCATTTTTCTGTTGTTTTGCCTGTATACAAATTTATACATTTTACCGGTGCTTTACTTTGTTGTGAAGTTCAAATTGTTTTGTTGTGAAGTCCGTTATTCCGGTTTGCTGAAGTTTTTTTTCTTTCGCCCACGGTTGAAACCGTGGGTTAAAAGGGTTAAAGGTGTTGCGTGAGGGATAGCAGCGGCATCCTTTTGTGAAGCGCTGCGGAGCAAAAGATATAGCGGATAGCCCGGCCCTTTGCTTTTGGGGAACGGGTTGTTGTGCAGGTGCTGACGTGCAAAGGGACACGCCCTACTATGAGTGATTTATAGTCCTCTGAATGTTTTTGGCGACATGCCTGTTTTTTTGCGGAAGAAACGGGCGAAATAGTTGGGGTAGTCGAACCCTAGGCTGTAGGAGATTTCGCTGATGGATAGTGTGGTGTTTTTTAGTTTGTCTTTTGCCTGTTTGAGGATATAGTTGTGGATGTGTTCGATGGGTGATTCGCCGGTGAAGTGTTTGATGAGGTCGCCGAAATAGTTGGGCGACAGGTTGGCTTTTCCGGCAAAATAGGCCACGGAAGGGATTCCGGTAACGTTTTCTTTTTTGTCGAAATAGTTTTTCAGGGCGGTGTAGAAATTATCGATAACGGTGTTGTACATGCCGGTTCTGGTATCGAACTGGCGGTCGTAGAATACTTGTGTGTAGGACAGGATGAGCGCGATGTACGATATGATGATGTCTTTTGAATACTGGTTTTTCCGGAATTCGTTATAGGCTTTTTGGTACAAATCCCACAGGATGGCTTCTTCTTCGTGTGTGAGAAAAAGGGCTTCGTGGTTGTTGTAGTGGACAAAGTTATAGTCTTTGGCGAGTTTGTTGACGTAACGGGAACTGACGAGGATGTTGTAACCGGCATCGGGGGTGTTGATGTCCCAGTTGAGGTTGTTCTGCGGGCAGTCGACATACATATAGGATTTGGCCTGGTCTTCGAGAAATTGGGTGGTTTTGAATTTTCGTTCTAACGGTGGTTTTATGGCGAGCAGGTAAAAGTCTATGGTAACGGTATCGGACTGCAGGCGGATGTCGTTATAGTCTTCATAACTGATGATAAGCAGGTCTTCGTTTGCGGGTGCCGGAACGTTAAGGTAGGCGGCAAATTCTCGTATGCTGAATATTTTATGGGCCATTTTGGGTGTATTATGCTGCTACAAAAATAGGGGCTTTGTTTTTTTAAAGATAGAAACATTTTAATGAAAAACGGATACATTTTACTTTTCGCCCACATAGCCCACGGTTTAAACCGCGGGCTATGTGGGCGAAAAGTTTTATTTTAAATAATGGATAATATGGTCGATGCTTTTTAGTTCCAGGAAACGGTCGTGCTGTAGCTTGGGTTCGTGTTGTTCGTGTGTCCATGTTACGTGGTAGGGAATGTGTCCGCCAAAACCGCCGAGTTCGAGAATGGGCAGGATGTCTGATTTGATGGAGTTTCCGAGCATCAGGAAATGTTCCGGCCGGCAATCGAGGTGTTTCAGTAGTTTCTGATAATCGCCCGGTTTTTTATCGCTCATGATTTCGATATGATGGAAATAATTTTCGAGTCCGGAGTTTTTTAATTTTCGTTCCTGGTCGAGTAAATCGCCTTTTGTGGCTACAATGAGGTTGTATTTTCCTTTGAGTTGTTCTAATGTTTTTTCTACACCGGGAAGCAGTTCGATGGGTTTCTGAAGGAGTTCGTGCCCGATGGCAATGATGTTGTCGGCAAATTCCAGTGTCAGGGTTTGGTTTGAAATGCGGCTTGCGGTTTCTATCATGCACAATACAAAGCCTTTTATTCCGTAACCGTAAAGGTGCAGGTTGTTCATTTCGGTTTTAAACAGTTCTTGTGATATGGTATGCTGCGGCAGGTAATCTTCGAGTAAATGACAGAATTGTTTTTCGGCTTGCTGGAAATAGGGTTCGTTTACCCACAGGGTGTCGTCTGCATCAAAGGCTATGGTTGTGATTTTTGTTTTCATCTTGCTAATTATTTGGTGTTTCTTCTGTTTTTTTGTGTAAATTTCGGCAAGAGAAATACGTTAAAAAAGGACATTTGTCCCGGGAGAATATGTTACGAACGAATCAGTCATTTTTAGCTTATGCGGAAATGCTTTACGAGCAGCAGGAACGCAAAGAAGCAATTGTTATGAAGCAGTATGCCAAAGGACAGCGATTGCTGAACCAGGATGAGGCGGCGTCTAAAGTAATGCTTGTTAAGGAAGGAATTACGAAATGTTTTTTTACGGAGGGAAATGAAAAGGAGTATATACTGGAGTTTCTGGGCAAGGGTGAAATTATCGGCGAAATTGAATTTATCCGGAATATTCCCTGTCTGTGTACGATTGAGGCCATGACGGATGTAACGGTGTATGCGTTTTCGGTGTCTTATTTTGAGTCGCTTCTGAAAAGAGATATTGGACTTAACGGTATTTTGCTGAATGTTTTTGCGGAACGTATTGTGAATACGTCTAGCCGTGCATCGTACCAACAGCTGTACACAATTGAACACAGCCTGACTAAACTTCTGGATTTGCAAACGAAGCAGTCGATTAAACTATCGAAAGAGGATATGGCGGCTTATCTTGGGGTTTCGGTACGCAGCCTGAACCGGGGTTTGAAAAATATATAAGCCCACGGTTTAAACCGTGGGCTATGGACGAAAGGTTTACCGGTTTTAGCAATTCTATTTTTAGCTGTAGTATTTCTTTTTTAACCACAAACTTACTCTGACTAAAAGGATTAGTACGGGTACTTCTACCAATGGCCCGATTACACCGATAAATGCCTGTTGTGAATGGAGTCCGAATACGGCAATAGCCAGTTCGAAATTGTTTCCTGTGGCGGTAAAAGCGATGGATGCATTTTTATCGTACGGTACTTTCATGGATTTATTGATAAAGAAGCTTACCAAAAACATCAGTATAAAATAGATGATCAGGGGAATGGCTACTTTTAGAACATCCATGGGCAGTTCTAAGATTTTGTCGCCTTTCAGGCTGAACATCAGTACAATGGTAAACAATAATGCGTATAGTGTAACGGGAGCTATACGGGGTATAAATTTGCGGTTGTACCAATCTAAGCCTTTTCGTTTTACCAGCAGGTAACGGCTCAGAAAGCCTGCTAAAAAGGGAATTCCAAGGTAGATGGCAACGCTTTGTGCTACGTTTTTTATCGATACGCTGACATTAAACCCGGGCAGGCCTAATTTAGCGGGAATGACGTTGATGAAGAGCCAGACGAAAAAGCTGTAACTGATAACCTGAAAGATGCTGTTCAGCGCCACGAGTAAGGCGGTGTATTCCCGATTTCCTTTTGCAAGGTCGCTCCACACTATAACCATGGCAATGCACCGCGCCAGTCCTATCAGGATTAACCCGCTCATATAGCCGGGTTCGTTACGCAAAAATAAAACGGCTAACCCGAACATCAGCAGTGTGCCGATTATCCAGTTGAGCAGCAGCGAAATGCCGATGACTTTTTTATCTTTTAATGCTTTAGGCAATAAGCTGTACTCTACTTTTGCCAGGGGCGGGTACATCATCAGGATAAGCCCGGCAGCCAGCGGAATGTTTGTTGTACCGACAGATAAGCTATTGGTTATTTTTGAAATACCCGGAAAGAAATGTCCTAATGCCACTCCTACTGCCATGGCAAGGAATATCCACAGGGTAAGGTAATTATCGGGAAATTTTAATTTGGGCTGCATGGTTTAGGGTTTATTTGTGAAAAGACGTATATCATTTCTGCTGCTATCTGTAAACTTCGTTCTTCATATACTTTTGTTTGTTCGGGTGTATGGTCTGACATTTTCGGGTCGTCATACGTAATGGGTATCCTCTTCTCTGCTCCGGCAATAAAAGGACAGCCGTCGTCGGCCTGCGAACAGGTCATTACTGCTATAAATGCGGCTACGGGATTGAAAGAATGGTCGTACTTTTTGGAAAAACCTATGACAGGCAATGTGTTATCGCCATATTTGATGGCGTATACGGGATTATGTGTATCTGCTATTCCGGAAATTGTAAATCCCTGGCGGCTTAATGTTTCCGCTACTTTTGGAAATAATGCGGTTTCTTCTGTGCCGCCTGAATAACAGCAGACACGCGGAATATTGAAACAGGCTGCGGCTGTCTGCGCCCAAACCTGTGCCAGATGGCTTCTGCGGGAATTATGGGTACAGATAAAAGTAAGGTTGATGGTGTCCTGACGGTTTACTTTTTCCTGTATAATATCAATAAGCGGTTGCAGGGTCTTTTTACGTGTTTCGCTGACGGACTGCAATTTTAATTGTGCAATGGTTGCCGAGATAAGAGGGTACATATTTTGGTGGTTATTTTTTTCGGAAACTGCAAAACACAAAATCCTGAATGGTGTCGAATGGTGTGGTGTGTTGAACAGTGAAACAGTTTATTTTATCAAAAGTGTCCTGAAATAAACGGGTTAAGGTGGCTGCTGAATATTGTTTAATGTCAATACCGCTGCATTTTACCGGTCCCTGTTCCGAAAAAGTCCCGACAACCATGATACCGTTTTGGGCAACTGCTTTAGCCGTGACAGCGGTATAATGCGTTATTTCCTCCGCAGCGGTCAGAAAGTGAAATGCCGCCCTGTCGTGCCAGAAATCATACTGTTCTGCTGGCTGGAAATCCATCACATCGGTTACCACCCATTTTATTTTACCGGCGTTATGTTCCAGTCTTTTCTTTGCCCGTTCAATAGCGGCTTCGGAAATATCCAATACGGTAATATTTTCATAGCCCATATCAAGCAGGTAATCCGCAAAAAGGCTATCGCCCCCACCGATATCAATAATTTTAGCATCTTTCGGTAGTGCCAACTGTTTTACAAAATTCAGTGACGTTTCCGGGTTGGGCTGGTACCAGCTTACGGTTTCCAGCGGTTTGTTTTCGTAAATGTTTTCCCAGTGGGCTTTTCGGTTAAAATGTTCCATTTTGTCTTCTGTTTTAGGTTAACAACATCCGGAATCCGGTGTGCAGCACGTATTGTTCAGTTCAGATAATTTCACTTTTTGTTTAGCGGCAGGAATACCGCAGGCATCTTGTGCCAGGCAGGCGGTTTGCTTGTTTTTCAGCAGAAAATGTTTCCCGTTAAATTCCAAATCGTATTTCCCGATTGTTTCGCCCTGGTACTCTACTTCTATCTCTGCATCTTCTACGCCTAATTTTTCTTCAGACAGCCTGATGATGTTTAACAATTTGCCGGGTTTTAAGCGGTGTTCGAAATCGTCGGCATTCCACAACTGGAAGTTCACTACTTTTTCGGTACGGATTACGCCGCCGCAGTCGATAAAATGTTTGGTTATTTGTCCTACTTCTGTCACGTGAAAGTGTTCCGGTACGAATGTTCCGTTTTCGAACTGGAAATCTACACGGTCTGTAGTTGGCAGGATGGCTTTAATTTCTGATAGTTTCATATGATTATTTTGTATTGATATATTGCGATATAACGATATTAAAGGGTATAAAAAATGTGTTTAACAACATTTTTTTACGTTTACTTCCTGCTCAAAGAATGTATTGAAGAGGGTTTGTATTTCGTTCCATTTTTTTTCGTCGATACAGTAACAAACGGATTTTCCTTCAATGGTTCCCTGTATGATACCGGTGTTTTTTAATTCTTTCAGGTGTTGCGAAATGGTGGCCTGTGCCAAGCCTAATTCATCAACCAAATCGTTGCAGATACAGGTTTTCTGATTGATAATATATTGCAGAATGGCTATTCGGGCCGGATGTCCCAAAACCTTAAATAACGATGCCAGTGTATTTTGCTCTGCTGTGAATATTTCTGATTTTGTAAGTCCCATAGCGTTTGTATTTAACATCGCAATATTACGATATTAACTGGAGATGCAAAAATTTTTTGTGTTTTATTTTCTGATGGTGTTTTTTCACCCGCGCCCCTCTTTAGCCCACGATTTAAATCGTGGGCTAAAGAGGGACTTTATTTCTGCGTTTATCTGCGGGACTTCTTTTTCTCCCGAATGTCCACAGAAAAATCGTATTTTAGTTAATCTAAACAGGAAACTGAAAATCGCATGGTATGGAAGACCAGCTGAATTGTATTTACAGGGTGATTCATTTTGTGGAAAAACATTATGATCAGCCTATTGCGGTAAAGGATCTGGAAGCTATTTCCCATTATTCGTACCGGAATATTCAGCGTATTTTTAAATACAGCTGCGGCGAAACTATTGGTGCTTTTCAGCAACGGCTAAAGGTGGAAAACGCTTATAAACGGATTCTTTATACTAAAGAAAACCTTACGTCTATCGGTCTTGAGGTGGGCTTTGCTTCTATTGCTTCTTTTTCCAAAGCGTTTAAACAGCATTTTGGTATTTCGCCCAAAGAAGCCCGCGCCCATAAAGCGCAATTGCTGTGCGGACCTGAACTCGTTCCGACAACTTCCGAAAGCTTGCTACAACCCGAAATTGTTTATCTTGAACCTGTTGAAGTGTATTATCAAAGTATTCAGGCGGATTATGAAAATGAAGCTATTGAAGTATTATGGGAACGGTTTATGCAGTATGATTTTCCCGGTTCCAATGTAGCGTATTTTGGTGTGATAGCCGATGAGCCGCTGATTAAAACGGCTATCAACTGCCGGTACGATGCTTGTGCGACGATGCAGGCACGGCATAAAAAACTGCCGTCGAAAACGATACTGGGCGGGCGGTATGCCCGTTTTACGCATAAAGGGAGTTATGAAACCATAGATACTACGTATGCAAAGATTTACTCCCGCTGGATTTTTGATTCGGATTTAGAGTTCTCCCCTGCTCCTATTATTGAACAGTATGAAAAGTATGCTGCCAATAGTAGTGAACTGGAAACGCAGCTCACGTATATTTTGCTGCCTTTGCAGTAAGTTGTCAATTCCGGACAACTTTACAAAAATTTGACGGGCTACTTTTGTCCTGTCAAAAAACAAATGAATCATGCAAAAAAAGAAAATGATGATGTCCTTATTAATCCCTGCTATTTTATGTTCGTGTACGCCAACGGACCTAACGGATGGTACCGATACCATTCAACCCAACACCATTGTTTACACCATGCTCGAAGAATCGGCACCGCACGAAGGTACATGGCTGCAATGGCCGCATCAGTACCAGTACGGAACGGCTTACCGCAACAGTCTGGACCCGACATGGGTGGCCATGACAAAGGAACTGGTGACAAGTGAAAAGGTGCATATTATCGCCTACAACGAAACGGAAAAACAGCGTATTGTGAAGTTATTAAATCAGGCAGGTGTTGCATTGACGAATGTTGATTTTAAAATTTATAAAACGGATGATGTCTGGATACGGGACAATGGCCCGATTTATACAAAAGATGCGAGCGGTAACCTGGTGATCCAGGACTGGGGCTTTAACGGCTGGGGCGAAAAAACGGATGACGATTCGGGTTATCCTATCGGGTTTGAAAACTGTGACCTGATTCCGGCAAAAATCGGAGCTGACCAGAACAGAACGGTTATCAACCTGAACGAAACCATGATTAACGAAGGCGGAAGTGTCGAAATTGACGGTAACGGGACGTTAATGGCGTGTAAAAGCTCTATTCTGAATGCTAACCGGAACCCGGGAATGACACAGGCGGAAGCTGAAAAAATATTTACGAAATACTTAGGTGTTACGCATTTTATCTGGCTGGACGGCAAAGCCGGACTTGATATTACGGATATGCACATTGATGGTTTTGCACGGTTTGCCAACCCGACTACTATTGTTACGATGAACGACGATGACCTGGCGGAATGGCAGGTGCCGGACAGTGATATAGATAAACTTTATGCCGCAAAAAATAAAAACGGTATGCCTTACACTTTTTTAAAAATCCCGTTGACACAAAACAATGTGAAAAAGACGGACGGAACGAATTTGGGTTATAAAGGATCGTATATCAACTATTATATCGCGAATACGAAAGTACTGGTGCCGAATTACAACGACCCGAATGATGCGGTGGCTAATGCGATGATTCAAACATTGTATCCTGACAGAACGGTTGTAGGAATAGATGTCCGCAACCTGTATGAAAATGGCGGAATGGTGCATTGTGTCACGCAGCAGCAACCGAAATAAATATCTTGCCCACGGTTTAAACCATGGGCAAGATATTTAAACCATGGGCTAAAATTGTCCGTTAATATTTAAATCGTGGGTTTATAAAACGCTAAAAAATCCTGGTATTCCTGTTCAAAGGTTATTTTTCTGTGGTGTGCTTTCTGGTTTTTGATGTATTCAAATATTTTGTTTTTCACCGATTCACTTACCGAGAATGCTGCGTACCCTGTTTGCCATGAAAATTTTTCAGTCATAAAATTTTGCTGATTGATATAGTGCGATGTACTTCCTTTTACCTGTTTAATGACTTCTGCAATGCTTTTCGCGGGGTTCAGAAAAAACAAACAATGCACGTGGTCGGGAATTCCGTTGATAATGAGTGGCAGACAGTCCTGATTCGTGAACTGTTCTTTCATAAACTGATAAACCGTTGCTTCTATTTCGGGCCAAATGAAGGCCGCCCGGTTTTTTGTCGACCAGATGGCGTGAATCAATATTTTATGAAAAGAATGTGACATTATTTTCAGGCTTATCCCAAATTTACGCAAAAAATATTTAACCATAGCCCACGGTTTAAACCGTGGGCGAATGTTTAAACCTTGGGTTAAAAGAGGTTTTGGTAAATTAGCAGCATTAAATTTATCTAACCATTTAAGATGAAGAAAATTACAGAAACCAACCGGCTTTTTTTGAGGGAACTGCATCCGGATGATGCGGAAGACTTTTATAGGCTAAACCTGAATCCGAATGTCATAAAATATACGGGAAATGTGGCTTTTGAAAGCATAAAGGAAACCCGTAAATTCCTTGAAGATTATGAGGATTACAAACGAAACGGTTACGGAAGATGGGCTGTTATGGTAAAAGAATCGATGCAATTTGTGGGCTGGTGCGGACTGAAATATGACGAAATGGAAAATGAAACTGATATCGGATTCCGCTTTTTCGAGGAAGAATGGAACAAGGGTTATGCGACTGAAAGCGCACAGGCGTGTTTGGCTTATGGTTTTGAAACGCTTCATCTGAAACAAATTGTGGGACGCGCCATGAAAGAAAATACTGCTTCTATACATGTTTTGGAAAAAATAGGGCTCGCATATGAAAAGGATATTGAGCTGGACGGACAACCTGCCGTGAAATATAAAATTGAATCTTTAACCCACGATTTAAATCGTGGGCAAATGGACAAAAACAAAGAAACATTTGATACCTGGAACAAAATTGCTTCAGTCTACCAAAACAAATTCATGGACATGGATTTGTATAACGACACTTACGATTATATCTGTACTTCTGTTCACAAACAAAAAGCAAAATTACTGGAAATCGGCTGCGGTCCCGGCAACATTACAAAATACCTGTTGTCACAACGTCCTGACTTTGATATTTTCGGAATTGACATTGCGCCCAATATGATTGAACTTGCCAGGCGAAATAACCCTACAGCGCATTTTGCGGTTATGGACAGCCGGAATATACATACACTTGATACTAAATATGACAGTATTATAGGCGGATTTTGCCTGCCCTATTTGTCGCAAACAGAAAGTAACAAACTGATTGCCGATGCTTACAACCTGTTATACGACAATGGTTTGCTGTACCTGAGTTTTGTAGCAGGCAGCCCGGAACAGTCTGATTTTAAAACGGGTGTCGCCGGAAGAGTTTATTTTAACTACCATGACCTGAATGATTTGAAAACACAACTTATCAAAACAAACTTCGACGATATCAAAACATTCAGCGTGACGTATAAAACCTCAGAAACAGCATTTGAACTACATACCGTGCTGACCGCCAAAAAGAAAAACGGGTTCTAGCATCGCATTTATAAAACGAGATATTCAAAATAATTGTAAATTGGTCATTGGATTTTAATTGACAGGAACATCTTTAACCCATGGTTTAAACCTTGGACTAAAGATGTTTCATGCCAAAAGAATTACACGATATGAAATAACTTTTTAACCCAAAAAAATAATGAGAAAACAAACTTTTTTACTTCTTCTTTCCACGCTTGCAGCGGGTAGCGCTTTTGCACAAAATACGGTAAACGATACCATTCCGCTGGTTATTAACGAACACAATACCATTTATGTTAAAGCGGTTTTTAATAAGCTGGATACACTGAATCTTAACTTTGATACGGGGACATCTGAATTGGTGCTGACCAATGAAACCCTGAAAAACAAACTGAAAGCAGCACCCAAACTATACCATACGCTGTATAACCTGAACATTGGTAAAAGTGATTACCAAACAAAAGTGTACGATGCGCAGTTAGCGGGACACGGGACAGACGGTAGATTTGGCTGGGATTTCTTTAACGGCCAGATTGTTGAGCTCAATTACGATAAAAACATACTGGTGGTGGGCGATAAAATGCCGGATGATGTCGTAAACGACCCTACATATACAAAGCTCAATATCCACTTTTTTAACAATGTTTTCTCGGTAGAAAGTACCCTTATTCAAAACGGAGTTGAAGTCAAAAGTTCGTTTTTGTTCGATACCGGTTATCAGCGGACAGCTATGCTGGATGATGATTTGATGAAAGAAGGCAATTTTCCTTTCGAACAAATGGAAGAAATCAAAAAAGTCATCATGAAAGGCGCGCAGGGCAATGAAATACCTGTGATTACTTCTAACCTTGAACGGTTGAAAATCGGGGATTATGAACTGGAAAATGTCCCTGTTCAGCAGGTAACTTCCCACAAACCCATGAAAGGCGTTAATATTCATATTCTCGGCAATGAAGTTTTAAAACGGTTCAATACCTTTTTCGATTTTCAAAACAATGTCATTTACATGAAACCCAACAAGCTGTATCACGACGCCTATATCGATAAAAAGAAAAACGTGTAATACATCTGGCCCACGGTTTAAACCTTTAGTCCATGGTTTAAACCATGGGCTAAAGCCAATGAAATAAAACACCATCATGAAAAAAACCGTTCTTTTCAATCCAAAAAAAAGGTTGAAACTCCTGTTGAGAGCCATCCTCTTAACCCTGTTTTCAGGTGGTATGCTCACGATTATCCTGCTTACCAACCCGGTAAAAGTCACCTATGCCGTCCTGTTTAGCGGACTACTGCTTGCCGGGATTGTTCTGCTTATCGCCGGAATTCTGAACATGATGAGCAAAAACCGCACAGGACTCGAATTGGATAACAACGGACTGCTTTTCCTCGGTACTCCGCTTGGCCGTAAACTGGGCCGCGTTCAATGGCAGGACATACAATCCATTCAGCCCGCAAAAGTATACAACACCAACCAGCTGCTGATGACATTCACCGATCCGCAGCGCTATGCGGCTAAAGTGACCAATCCACAGTCCCGCAAAATTATCATAGAAAACGGTTTTCCACTGAACGCCGACGAACTCGACATCAGTTTTCAGGACATGCAAACCCTGGTGACGGAATATTATCATCGCTACCGTTCCTGAGAAATAAAACAGCATAAGCAGGCAAAGAAACATGAAATTTATAAAACTACTTTTCAGTAGAAACAACAAGCCGGGCAATAGCTGGCGGTTATTTAGCACTTCAAAATCAGAAGCGGCCGAATTATTTGTTTCTATGGGACAACTTACCATTGGAGATACCTTTTTAAAAATCGACAACTACCCTTTCGAGCCTTCTGTCGCGTATCAGCAATCCATTTTTAAAACAAATCAAATCGAAGACATCGACTACACCTCCTATCCGCCGACATGCAGACTTGGTAACGAGTTGATTTTTCTGCCTGCTGAAAAGAAAACGGAACTTAAAGAATTTGCGTCGAAACACAACATAAAAACTGTTGAGCGCCCCATGATTTGGGAATGGATACTTGAGCCGTTTTTAGACACCGAATTTACACCGGAAACAGACCATAAGTTGACAAAAATTTTAGAGAATTACGGGTTGACAGCTGACCAAATAAAATCTTTACGAACAGAAGTCGAAACGCAAATGCTCAAATACAACTTTGACACCATGCTCTGGGAATGGTGCGGATTTAACGCTTCAGACGTTCTCAGAGCAATGCGGACAGCATATAAAAAAGAAGCGTATGAAGACTTCTATAAACGAGTAATGGAAATCGCATTATTAACTAAAAAAGCAAGTAAATAATCAACCTTAGGGCGTGTCCCTGCGGGCCGGCAGAACTTCGTTCGTAACCTTCATATCAAACAACATTTAGTTGTTCGCTATTTGGTTATACTGTATCTTTTACTTCACTCCGTTTCACAAAAGGATGCCGTTGCTATCCCTCACGCAAACATCTTGCCCACGATTTAAATCGTGGGCAAGATGTTATGGCGTCAACCGCCCCTTTAAGGCATTTTTGTAATTGTTTATCACATTCGGATTATCCGGCGCCAGCTCATACGCTTTTTTAAAGTAGTAAATACTTTGGTTTTCATCACCCAAATCGACCGGAAGATGACTTTTAGCGGCACCTGCATTTAAATACCCCAGATAACTTTCCGGGTATAAGGTAATCGCATACTCAAAATAATTCAGCGCTTTTTTGTACGCTTTTTTGTGGTAAAAAGACAAACCCACATTGTTTATAGCCGCTTCACGGTAGGATTCATCTACAGTTGCCAAAAAACTGAATAGCGCATTTGAATGCGTATAAAATCCGTCTTTAAAATACGTTTTGGCGCGCTCAAATAAAGCGTCCAGCTCATCATCCCCTATCCGCTTCTTTTCATAAAGCTCTAGCAGTTCAATAGCCTCCCTGGTGGTCTCGTTCCGAAAAGCATCGTAGGCCTCATATTTCATAAAATCAGGGTCTAGCTTACTTCCGTCTTTCAGGCAGCTCAGCCGCTTATAAAACAATTGTAACAGAAACGTATAATGATACGCCATTCCCATTCTGGCCGTCCCATCCCCTGCAACCTCGTAACAAGGCGACGGATATTCTTCGGGTTTCCGGAGCATCTTGTGATAGACAGAGACCGAATCTACTACCGTATACTTATCGTACAATTCGCGGTACCTGCTACTTTTATTGGTAGCATAGTTTTGAAAATCGCGGTAGTAATCAAAATAAGGTTCCGTATTTTCCTTTTCGGTTTTTATATCCGTCTTTGGCGTCTGGCTGTAGACCGCACAAGAAATCACTAAAAACCCCATTAATGCAAACTTTTTCATATACTCCGGTATGAATTGGTCAGGTTGATATGCCTGATAATTGACAATCCCTAAGATAATTCAATTCCCAAAGAAATAATAAAAAAATAAATATTTTCTCGAGTCTTCATTCCCAGTAGGAATTTCAAAACCGGGGATTTTCCAATCCGTAGTTTGTCCTTTTTGTCTTAACATCTGATTACTGAAATTCCCGCGTCCACTGTTAATTCGGTTCCATGAATGTATGACGCCTCCTGCGATGCCAGAAATAAAACCGCATGGGCTATTTCGGCAGGTTCACCCAATCGTTTGAACGGAATAGTAGGAATAATGTTTTGAATAGCTCCTTCTATTTGTTCCGCATTCAACCCTGTATTGTTGAAAATATTGGTTTTGATGTGTCCCGGATTAATACCATTTACCCGAGAATGCCTTTTTCGGTAAACTCCGCAGCAAACGTTTTAATGAAGGATTGAACGGCTGATTTTGCGGCAGAATAAACCGCGAAATTTTGCATGCCCATTCCCGTTACCATCGAGGTATTGAATACAATTGTACTTCCTTTTTTCATCAGCGGCAGGATTTGCTGAACGGTGAAAAAGGGACCTTTTACCAACGTGTTAAACAGCTCGTCAAAAAGGGCTTCATCCGTAGCTTCAACCGATGCAAACTTTCCGTAACCCGCATTCACAAACAGCACATCAATGCTATCGGAGTATTGCTTTACCTGTTCCTGCAAAAGCAGTACATCTTTCATATTTCCTGCATTGGATACGATACCGGACGCATTTGTTCCTAAGCGGTATACAGCGTTGTTTACCGTTTCGGCACTTCGCCCCGTGATGATTACTTTTCCGCCTTCATGGATGAATTGCCGGGCAGTAGCAAACCCCATTCCGTTTGTACCGCCTGTGATAAGCGCGTACTTGTCTTTAAATCTTTGCATGGTTTTTTGTTTTAAAATTCTATTGCAAAGATTGGAATACAGGCTATGACAGAAAATCCGAAACGTGCGCTATTTCTAATCAGCGAAAATTTGCGCTATCAGAGGGAGAAAAATAATAGCCCGCAGATCACGCAAATAAACGCAGAAAAAATTGTAAAATAAAAACATCAGCGAAGATCAGTGGCATCAGCGGGAGAAAATAATGTACACAGAGACCGAAAAAACACGTGATAATTTGTACTTTCTGTGGGTTATTTCAGGTAAAAATAAACAGACAAAAACTACAACGCATTCAAAAAGTCAAGGTATTTGGGAACACTTTTTTCAATCCACTCCTCTGATGCGTTCAGCTCTATCCCGTAGTACGCAAAAAACGGACGGTAATCTGCTTTTATATATTCAAAAGTAAGTTCAAAAGGCGCTGTTAACTGCGCTAAAGAATAGTTGTATTTACCTGCCTGTCCATATTCCTTTTCATCAATTCCGACCGAGATTGCCAAAGCAATTTTCTTATTGGAAACCTTGTAACCACTTCCACTTCCGTAAGCCCAGCCATACGTCAGGACTTCATCTAACCATTTTTTGAAAAACGGAGGGCAATTGAACCAATAAAAAGGAAACTGAAACACGATCTTGTCATAGGCTTCTATCAATTTTTGTTCGGCGGAAACATCAATCTTTTCATCGGGATAAACTTTATGCAATTGATGCACATAAAATTTTTCAGGGTATTTATTCAGCACTGCAATCCATCGTTTATTAATTGCTGAATTTTCAATATCGGGGTGAATAACAATGACTAATGTGTTCATATTGTATCAAAAAAAGAATAACAAAACAAAAGTACTTCATTATACCTTATTTTTGTAGGTAAGCTACCTATTGTATGGTACTATAAAAAATGTAAGTAATGTCAAAAATAAAGAAAACATCAACAAATTATGCCAATAAGCTGGCGTTGACAGAGGAATGTCCGGAAGTATATGCTGCGAATATTATTGGCGGACAATGGACATTGGGAATTTGTTGTTATCTGTTAAACGGAAAACTACGATTTGGAGAACTCAGAAAGAAGCTTCCAACAATAACGGAAAGAATGCTGACACTTCAACTCAGAAAATTAGAAGAAAACAAAATAGTTAAACGCACTGTTTATGCAGAAGTACCGCCTCGTGTGGAATATGAGCTGACGGCTATTGGCTATGCCTTAAAACCTGTCATTAAAGAACTGGAAAAATGGGGCGAAGAACATCAAAAAATCTAATATCTCCCGATTTAAACATTCGCCCACGATTTAAATCGTGGGCTTACAAATACCCGTTTTCCAGGCTGCGTTTCAGCAGATCGAAACTGCTTTTCGACCGTGTTTTTTTCAGGATATTTTTGTGATGCGTCCGAACAGTATGGTACGACAGGAATAAGAGCGACGCAATTTCTTTATCAGAATACCCTTTCAGCAGCAGCATAAAGATTTCGAGTTCGCGTTTGGTCAGGCGCTCTCCCACGTTATCGGGAAGCAACGCCGGTTTAAGCGTTTCCTGGTAAAAATCTGTCCGCTGGTTAATCCCGGTTACCGTCACCGTATAATTATTTTTTTCCGTGATATGGTGAATATTGGTATGGATGTTTACGGCCTGCACCAGCTTGCCGTTATCGTCATGTGCCGTATGTATAGCCTGGTGGTGGAACAACTGGTAGCTGTCGTCTGCCGTTTTCATCCGGAAACAGTAGCCCGATTTCAGATTCAGCAGGTGTTCTGTTCCTATTTCGTTTATTTTTTTAAATGACCAGGCTTCGGCTTCTGTTACAAAGGCGAGGTCATCGGGGTGAATCAAATCAATAATTTCTTTTAAATGCAGGGGGTAACTTTCGAGACCGTGCAGTGCAAGTAGCTGCGGATGAAAATGACTCAGCGTACTGTTTACGATATCCAATACGTAATAATAATAACTGCCGGGCACAAAAATATCACCAAACAGCCGTTCCATATTGGGAACTTTTACGGCCTGGTAACGGTCTGCAATCGCATCCGGGTACTGGTCCCATATAGCATTCAGAATATGTTTTACGGGCTTCATAAACCATTGTTTTGAATCTTAAAAATAGTTAAAATAATCTTAAAAATACTACGATTGAGGTATTTTTTAATCGTTCCAAAATAGGGAACTTTATACAAAACAGTTCTGTAAAGTCCGGAAGGATGAACCTAAACCCCTTAACCATGAAAAAACTATTTCTTTTTTATTTCCTGTTGTGGGCAGCTTTTATGGTAAATGCCCAGACCTTAACCGCCGGACTTTATACCTCTGCCGATGGCTATTATACCGTTTCGGTAAGCCAGGAAGGAAACGACATCACGCTGACAGAACCCAATAAAGTGAACCTATACCGTAGTTCGGGCGGTAATATGTACTATCATACCGAACCCAAATATGCCGATTATTACCTGAAAGTAACGGGTGCGCAAGAATATTATACGGGTAAAAAAGGCGGGACAGAATACCAGTTTACCTATTCCGGGAATAGTACGGATGAAGTACTTGCGGACAGCATAGCAAATTGCCCGTTGTATACCAAATACCTTACGCTTTCGGGAGAAGACGAGCTCAATGCACAGGTATGGACATTCTGCGGTGCAGCAGCACTTGTAAAATGTACGTATAACGAACAGGGCGCCAACGAATATGTAGCAAGTGTGATTGTAACGCTTAAATCGTTTTTAGAAGATCCGTCTACCTGCCCTTGTACCGATGTAATTCCCCAAACTGTCTGGAATGCGCATTAGAATACGATAAAACATAATAACCTATAAAAATTAAAGCTATGAGAACACTTTTACACCATTTAGTATTGCCCCTTTTGTTATGTACAGGAGTGGCTTGGGGACAGGAACAAGTAGAGATAAAAGAAAAAGGAAATTACTATTTTAATAATATTTCTACGAATGTTACCAAAAAATTGAACAGTAATGCTGAATCATATAATGCTTCACTTAAAGAAAAGATAGCCTATTTATTGGAGGGAACTTCTTATTATATAAAAGTAAATAAAATTGAAAATGATACTGTTTTTTTTACTTTCGGACTATTCAAGAAAGAAGATGAAGAACGCCTAATAAATAATCACCAACTTAAAGAAATAGATAGTGCACACGTTAAATCTAATGACTCTTCTAATCCATCTAATAAAAGGCAAAAAATTAAAAACATACAGTATTCATTACCAAAAGATGTTTTTAGTACTAATGTTTCAATTCTTTATAACAGGATAGAATATAGAGTTGGTGTTTATACAATTCCTTTTAAACTTAGATTTAGTAGTTTTTCATTTGATGCCAATGTAAACCTTGGGGCTAATTTAGGGGCAAAAATTCGATGGAATAGAAAAATCGAAAATGGCTTTGCTTTAGAACCTATTCTAGGTTTTGGACTTGCAAGTATAAAATTAGACGACTCTAATAGTATTACACAAGAATCAACAAATGTAAGTGCATTTACGATTAATACAGGGTTATTAATCCACCTAACAGGAAACATAAATCTTGCCTTAACGTATGGTTTTGATAATATTAGTCAAAACGACCAGAATAATTATAAATGGAAATACCAAGGTAAAGGATGGCTTGGTATCGGTATAAATGTTTCATTTAACAATGGTAGCAGTAATACAAGTACTTTACAAAAGCAATAACTAAAAACCATGAAAAAACTACTCACACTACTCGTCTTATTTCTTGGATTGGGAATGGCGAATGCGCAGAATGAAAAATTTAATACCTTTTACATCTACAATTTTATCAATACTTCGGATGCGAAAACAGCCGTATTCACCCCTATTGTTACCATACAAGTTGAAAATGCGGATAACTCGGAAGTACGTCATGAGATACACAATCAATTCACAGCATATCTAAAAGATTACGTAAAAAAGAAAATGGGAATCGATGGCGTGGCAACATTTGGGAGAGGAGAAGTTTGGCTACGTTCAGTAGAGCTGGACAGAGAAGAAGAGCTGGCATATACAGCAAAATATCAAAAAGATAAAAAAATACTTTTTACCGGCTCTGATTTCGATTTTAAATTCGTTAATCCTAAAAAATAAAAATCATGAAACAATTCCTTATACTACTCGCTCTATTCCTTGGATTGGGAACAGCGAATGCACAAAAAATAAATAAAAAAGATTTTCTGAAAATTTTAGAAGTCCCCTACAGTACAATTGAAGACGGCGACAAAATACTCCGCGAACTGGGGTGTACGGAAAAAGATAATTCTATACCCAAGTACAATGATATGTTGGCGCTATATTTCCGCTACAATTGCAGTAAAATAAAGAACCATGACTATGTCCACTTCACGGTTTATTACAACCAGTTTCTTTCGATGGAAAAATTGCTGCTCGACGGGAATCAGTACGATGAAATAATACGGATAATGGAAGAACATTATGTATCACTTCCCGAAGAATCAAACGAAAAACAAAAAGTATATCGTTCCAGAAACAAATATAAAGATTACAGAAAAAATGAAGACTATCTTTATCTTTATGTGCGAAAAATGGATAATAATGTGCGGGTTGATGCGGTTAGACGTATTGGCGGCATAACGGTTGACTGGTAAAAAATATGTGCTGAATGAACCAACGCTTCACCGATCAGAATAAAACCCTTTCCTATTTCTATACAGAAGTCTGGGTGGTGTGTCCTGCCTGTGCTAAAAAAGCCATCGCGAAAGTCCATTACGAGGAAAAACAGGCACGTCTGTATTGTGACAGCTGCGGGTATAACAAACAAACCTCGACCGAAACTTCGGTATTCGGGGTAAAAGGGCACTGGCAAATGGCAGCACACGGCTATTTCGGAGCCGAACTGTGGTTGCAGCATCCGTTTAAAAATGACGTATTTTTTGCCTATAACGGTGAACACCTCGATTATCTCGAAGCCTATGTCGGAGCGACATTACGCGAACATAAAGACCGAACGCATTTTACACTGCTGGAAAAACTGCCAAAGTTTTACCACGAGGCCAAAAACCGGAAAGCCCTGCTCTCCCTTATTGGAAAATTAAAACGGAAATAGGTTTGCACCAGATATGATACAGAAAAACATTAATAATAAAAAATGCCTTAATTATAAGGCATTTTTCTAGTTAAATAAATTTGGGGTGTTTCCTGTAATTTTTCTGAAACTATATATCCAAATTCCTTGATATAATTTTGTTGATTGTGAAGATATAGACCTTCCTCATTTTCCCATATCTCATAGAAAATAAATTGATTCTTATCTTTTAAATCTTGATGTAAATCATACAACAAACAGGCTTGTTCTTTTCTGGTTTCCCGAACCATATTTTGTAAAACCGAATAAACTTCTTCCTGATGTACCGGTTTTGACTTAATAATTGCTGTAATGTAAATATGCATTGTTTAAATTTTTAATATTTATCCTATAACACGCTCTAAATGTGCTTTGTATATTTTTTCATAGGCATCTATTCTTTCGTGTGTCGCATTTTTTTCTAAATCATGAAAATGAAAACCATCTATTCTTTCTAAAGCTGCAAATTGATTCATTTTATGAAACCCAAATAAAATACCTTCATCTACCGAATGTTGATCAAAGAATTCTCCTTCCATTGTAAAAGCTGTTTCCGGAGCATTCCAAGTTGTATTTACCATATATTTTTTTCCGTGCATCAACCCTCCCGTTCCATAATTTATATCAGGATTTGTATGGGAACGTCCATCATTTTTATAAACGCCGTTGTTATGTCCGGCTGTAAAAACTTCATCGATGTAATACTTTAATCGATTCGGAACCTGAAACCACCAAACAGGAAAGTGATAAATAATGGTATCCGCCCATTTAAAGTTTTCGACTTCATCAAAAGCGTCAAATTCATCGTTAATATTCGTTACACGAAATTCTACTCCTTTTTCTTTCAAAAAATCTGTTGTCCAATTGTTCAGCATATTATTGAAAGCTCCACCGGAATGTGCAAATTTTTGACCACCATTGATAATAAATATTTTCATTTTGTATTATTTTAATTATTGACAGTACAAATTTCTATCATAATATTTAATTATAAAAATAATTTAAATTGTATATTTGTATCATAATAATTATAGAATGAGAAAACAGTATCATTTTCGGTTGATTAATCATCAATTGTGTGCGTGGGATGTTGATAAACTGATTTTACTTACACAAAATATTCCTCCACAAGAAATTAATTTAAATGATATTCGGAGAACTAGATGAATCATATTGGTACAATGATGACAAAGATGTTCCTACTTGTCGATCGATTTCAGAACATATGCGACTGGTCAACAAAGCTGATCTTGTTTATCCCATTATTATTTGTCCGGACGGAAAATTAGTGGATGGCATGCACCGGGTAGTCAAAGCACTTTTAGAAGGTTTGACGTCTATTCAGGCATATCACTTACCAGTGCTTCCAGAACCGGATTATATTGGTGTACACCCTGATGACTTACCATATGATGAAATATAACTCTACATTTTACACTTAAATATAAATAGAATATGCACTGGAATTTAGAATGGCTTCGAACTTTTAAAGCAATATACGAAACCGGAACATTATCGGCTGCGGCTCAAGAATTATTTATTTCTCAACCAGGTGTTAGCCTACATCTTAATTCTTTGGAAGCCTATACAGGATCCAAATTATTTGATCGTTCAGCACGTAAAATGGTACCAACAGAAAAAGGGAAAATATTTTATAATTTTATCATTGATCCGTTAACAAAACTAGAAAACGGTGAACAGCATTTTCATAAACGTTCACAAGATGAACGTGTCACAATAAGTGTCGGAATGTGTTTTGAAACTTTCCAGTACACATTAGAAGAACATATTGCAGAACTACCATTTAATCTGATTATAAAATTTGGCGAATATCCACAAATGCAGCACGATTTGGACAACGGATTGCTGGATTTGATTATTACACCACAAAAAGGAAATCAGCAAAATATTTTGTACGAACCATTCTCTAAAGAACGAATTGTTTTGATTGCAGGAAATAAAACAGATACTTCCGAACTTGAAAAACTAATGAAAAAGGCTCAAATCTCGGAAGCTGCTGATTTATTGAAGCAGCAATTATGGTACAGTACCGCTGCTGATATGGATCATTTAAGAAACTTTTGGACTAAAAACTTCGGAGAGCATCCTGATTTTAGCCCAAATTATATTGTTCCTAATATTAGTTCAATTATCCGATGTTTAAGTGATAATACAGGGTTTTCTATTGTTCCGGATTTTTTATGTTCTGATGCTTTGGCTAATAAAAAAATTAAAATCGTTTGGGAAGGTCAAAATCCTGTAGAAAATACACTTTATTTCGGTACACGCAAGAAAACTATGTACCAGGAAGAAATTGATCAGTTAGAGAAGTTATTGAAGGAAAAATGGTAAATTATTCATTTGCCAATAGCTTCAATTGATTTTGTATAAAAAGTTGGCTTAAAGTATTATTAAGTTCATTATAATTTGCCTGCAAAACTTGATTTTTAGCCAGTTTATAAACCGAAGCATCTACTCTATCAAATTTGTATTTTGTTTCTGTTGTTTCGAAAGATTGTTGGGATACTTTAACAATTTCTCGAAGGGATTCTGTCAAATTTTGCAGCAAATTCATTTTTTTTAATTCCATTTCAACTAAATCTTTCAAACGCTTCTCTTCTTTGTTCTTATATTCTGCATTCAGTTTTAACTCTATTTTTTTTAATGCTCGTTCCTGCATATTGTTTCCTTTTGAATAAATCGGAATAGAAAGATTTAAACCAACGTATTGGCTTTTATTGTCTTTTAATTGATTTTCAAATTGAAAATTTGTATCGGCTAAACTTTTAATTTTCTGTGCATAAAATGTTCCATACGAATAATTTAAAATTAGATTTGGCAAATACCTTCCGTACAATTGTTTATATTCTTCATTCAGTTTTTCTTCGTTGATATCATATTTAACAAGAGAAGGATAATTTGAATAAATGAACTCATCTTCCGTCATTTCTATTGACAACGGTTGCTGCAGCTCAATATTCTCCGGTTGACCTACTTTTATATTGAGTAATTGAATCAATTCTGTTTTGGCAATAATTTCTTCATTTTTTGATTTTTCTAAATCATTTTGTTCTTGCAAAAAAATTACCTGAATGTCATAAAAATCACTTTTCGGACGTTTCCCCTCTTCTACTTCTTTCGAAATTCTTGTCAATTGACTTTGGGCATTCTCCAACTGATTTTTCAAAACTCTTTGCCATTCTTGTAAAGCTAAAGCTGCCATGAATTTTCCTAAAACCAATAAATCAAATTGATTTTGAATGGTTTCTAACTCCGTTTTTTCAAGTTCGATATCCAAATTTTGAATCTTTGTTTGATTCCATTTCGAAAAGTCAAACAAGCTGACCTGTGCATTAATTGATAAATTATCTGACTGAATATTAGATGGTTCTCTTGTATTTGTTGAAGGATCAATTGAAGATCCAAAACTATACGCATGTGAAATTGAAGCATCAACATTCGGTAAAAATTGTGCTCCGAATGAGCGTTTCACTTTATTTTTTTGTTCAATTTTTATTGACTGAATTTTAAAATCAGGTTGGTTCTCCCTTCCTGATTCTAAACAATTTCCAAGGGTTAATTGTTGTGCTTTTCCCAAAAAAGAGAAAAACACAACCATTATTAAAATATATTTTGAAACCATTTTTGAAAAAAATTTACTCGTATTTTAAATAATTCAGAATGTTAATCCGTGTAGCAGCATATGCTTTTAACAAAACAACAATCAGCGTTAAGCAAAGTAGTAATACAAAGGCGAAAATGTAAACCCAGATCGAGATATCAATCCGATAAACAAAGTTTTCCAACCATTTTTGTACGAAAAAATAACTCGGAACCACAGCGAGTACAAACCCGATAATTGCAAAATAAACATATTGTTTCGATAAGATTTTAAGTAAAGAAGATGTTTCAGCTCCCAACACTTTGCGAATCGCAATTTCTTTGTATTTACGCTCGATGGTATAAGATGAAAGTGCAAACAATCCAAACAGAGCAATTGTAATGACAATTGCATTCAGAATCTTAAACATTTTTTCTTGTTTGGTATAATTCTCATACGAACGGGCAAATTGCTTGTCAACAAATTCATATTCAAACGGGTAATCATTATCAACTTTTGCTTTCCAAAACGTTTCAATGTTATCTATTGTTTCTTTTGTATGCTCCGTGTCTACTTTAATCAGGATATTTTGAAGATTGGAAGGCATCCACTGTACAACTTTAAAATGAAAAAACATCATTGGTCTAATCTTAGCCTGTGGCTCTCCCAAATTAAAATCTTTTGTTACTCCAACCAGTTTTAATTTTTGATTATTCCAATCGAACTCGTCATTTAACTTTAATGTTTCCCCAAAATGTTTTTTTGCCGTTTCATTAATAAGAACACTGGAAATTGTATCAGATGAGATTTTAGTATCTAAATCCCGTCCTTCTTTTACTTCAATTTTCATCATGTTTAGAAAGCCAAAGTCAATCGCCATATTATCCGTTACCAATTGTTTATCTTTTACTCTAAAACTTGTGTTGGATAATGCCCCTCCTGAACCAAACTTAAATGCCGTTGCATTAATGCCTTGTACGCCTTTAATTTTTGCTAAATCTTGCTGGAAACTTTTGTAAAAATTGAACTTATTTTCTCCTAAATCCTGTCTTCTAAACGGAATACTAATCACCTGATCTCCTGAAAATCCCAAATCTTTATTTCCTAAATATTGCATTTGTTGTATCACAATAGTTCCACCTACAATGAAAAAAGTAGCAATTGAAAATTGTAAAATCAACATAGCGTTTCGTAACCAAATTCCATTCTTACTTCTTGAAAAATTCCCTTTTAAAACGTTCAGCTCTTTAAAATTTGACACATAAATGGCAGGAAAAATTCCGGCAATCATCACAACTACAATGAAAATCGCAACAAGATATGGGATAAACGGGATAATTTCTATTTCCAGGTTTTTATCAATCAGCTGATTATAACCGGGCAAACCTACTTCAACCAAAGCCAAAGCAACCAAAAATGCCAAAACAGTTGTGATGGTTGTTTCTACAATAAATTGGACAACAATATTTCGTTTGGTTGCTCCAACCACTTTTCTGATTCCTACTTCTTTCGCTCTTCTAATTGCTTGTGCAGTGGAAAGGTTAATATAATTGATGATGGATAAAATTAAAATCAAATAGGATAATCCCAGGTTAATCTGTAAAAACAGTTTATTTCCCATTCCTTCCGGAAGTCTTGAAACTTTGGCATTTAACCTCGAATCTTTTAAAGGCTGTAATTGTACTTTAACAGGTTCGTATATCTTTGAAAATTCTTCTACTGAAACTCCTTCTCGTTGCGCATTTTTAACTGTATTATTCTCATAAAATAATTGTGTAGCCAGCTTCTCTACTTCTAGTTTGTCTGCAGGATTTTTAAGCTTTATAAATACTCCTGAACCATAATTTCCCCAGTTATCCTTAATATCCTCCAAACGTGAATAAATATTAGAAATAACCATTTTAGGTTGAAAGCTTGTGTATTTTTCTGCTTTAAAAACACCATAAACCGGCATCTTTCTTCCATCATATGTTGTCAAGATTTTCCCTACAGGGTTTTCTTTGCCAAAGATTTTGATTGCTTCACTCTCCTCTATTGCAACACCATATTGATTTTTTCGAAAATCAGCTACATTTCCTTTTGTGAATTTAAATGGAATAAAATCAAAGAATTTTTGATCTGTACTCACAATTCCTTCAACATAAACCTTCTTTTGTCCTATATGAAAAGTTTCCTGTCCATACCATCCTTCAAACCAGCAGAAACTTTCTATTTTATCCGATTTTTCCTTCAGGTAACGAGGCAATGGTTCTACACTCGTAGGCCACACTTCTCCTGCTACAGGAAATCCAGTTAACGTTTCAAAAATACGGTCCTTATTAGAGTTCCATTCATTATAACTGGTTTCATTTTTCCAGTATAATGTTGAGAAAATAACACCTGCAATTCCGATTGCTAAACCAAGAATAGTTAAAAAAGTAAATCCTTTGTTTTTGATGGCGTTGTGTACATATATTTTGAACCAATTTTTTAGCATAATTTAGATATTTTTCAAATTAATAAACGTCCCCATTTTCATTCAAAACCTTCGACAACTTATCCCGTTGAACTGTCAAATCAGTTGGTAACCCTTTTATCGTAACGTTGCTCGCTGTATTCGCATCTACTAAAAGTTTTTGAGACACCCAGCTTGCAATTGAAGAAGCATTACTTGCCACTAAGTTTGCTTCTGTTGTTTTCACGTTTTTTAAATCTGAATGAGAACCGCTTGTCGCTTTTATTGCCAATTGTTCCGTTTCTCCTTTTAAGGTAGCTTTTGCTCCGCTTGAAATGTTAATCGCTGTATATTCCGAATTTATTTTTGAATTCCAAACAGCACCTGAACTCATTTTAGATGAAATAGTAGTAGAAGAAAAATTTCCGTTCAATTGAGCACCTGACGACAAATTAATTTCTATTCCATTTGCTTTTATATCTTTAAAAACAACCTGAGCACCCGAAGTTTGCTTAATCTCAAGTTGATCAGTCTTCATTTTATCTTCAAAAGAAATTCTGGCACCGGCACTCATAGAAACTTTAGTCAACGACGGGCCATAAACTTTAATGTCAATTTTAGCAATCGTTATATCCTGTTGATTTTTAGTATCAACAGCTATTTCCAAAGTATTATTTTTTATAGCAGTGATAATGTAGTTCAAGTTCTCTCTTTTATCTGTTTCGACAATGACTTTTGGAGAATCGGAATTATAATAAATAATGTTAACACCTGATTTTCCAATAATTTCATTGAAAGTTGAAACATTTCGCGATTCCGTAATTTGAGCGTTTAATAAAATGGTTACCAAACTGAACAATAGAAACATATAATTTTTCATGATTTTTTTTAGATTTAAAGTTTACAATTCAGTCTTTTCAAAAACATTTACATTTTTTTGATTCATTTTCTCAGAAAGAATTTCTCCATCTTTCATCGTAATGATTTTCTCAGAATAAGCCGCATCATGAGCAGAATGTGTCACCATTAAAATTGTAGAACCCTGCGCATGCAAATCCATCAACAATTCCATTACTTCGTTTCCATTTGTACTATCCAAATTTCCTGTCGGTTCATCGGCTAAAATAATTTTAGGATTCATCACCAAAGCACGTGCAACAGCGACACGTTGTTGTTGTCCTCCTGAAAGTTGCTGCGGATAATGCTGCAAACGATGAACAATATTTAGTTTCTCTGCAATTTCCTGTACACGTTTTTTACGCTCAGTCCCAGCTATTTTAGCATAAAT
Source organism: Empedobacter brevis NBRC 14943 = ATCC 43319 (assembly GCF_000382425.1). GTDB lineage: Bacteria > Bacteroidota > Bacteroidia > Flavobacteriales > Weeksellaceae > Empedobacter > Empedobacter brevis. The sequence continues at coordinate 322,515 of NZ_KB908291.1, read as the reverse complement.
TAGTGGTAACTCGATGTTATCATAAACTGATAACTCATCAATTAAATTGAAATTTTGAAAAATAAATCCAATGTTTTCTTTACGGACGACGCTACGTTTTGATTCATTGGCAGTTGACATTTCTTGATTATTAATCTCATAGCTTCCTTCATTAAAAGAATCCAGTAAACCAATAATATTTAAGAGTGTTGACTTTCCACAACCGGATGGTCCCATTATCGATACAAATTCTCCTGAATTAATATTCATATTAATTCCATTTAATGCTCGTGTTTGAATGTCTTCTGTGACAAATATTTTTGATAGATTTTCTATTTTAATCATTGTTATTATTTTTTATCGTTAATTCTTGTACCTCTTTATAGTCTTCGTAATTGGAAATAATTACTTTTTCATTTGTTTTTAATCCCGAAAGGACTTCATAAACAGTTGGATTCTCTCGTCCTAACTCAATCTTTCGTCTTATAGCTTTATCATTTTTCACAACAAAAATCCATTTCCCTTGTGTTGTGGCATAAAAAGAACCTTTCGGAACAACCAGTTTCTTTTCTTTCTCCGATAATATCAGTTTTACACCAACGGATAAACCTTCTTGCAAATTTTCAGGAAGTTGGTCAATAAATTCCAATTCCGCTTTAAATTTTCCATTCTTAATTTCCGGAGATATTTTAGTGACTTTAACCTTAATGGTTTTTCCTTTCATCTCTATCTGTCCGTATTGATTTTCCTGAATTCGATCCAAATAATATTCATCTACCATTGCAACCAGTTTATAACCACTCAAAATATCTACTTTACCAATACTTTTCCCGGCTTCTAATGATTGACCTAAATTTGCTTCAAAAGAACTTAAACGACCAGTTTCAGGAGCTAAAACCAAAAAATTCTTTTTATTTTGACGAAGCGTTTTCAGGCTTTTTTGCATAATCCCCAATGCTTCATTGATTTGCTTTAATTGTATAGTATTTGATTCACGCTCTTTTATCAGACTTTTCTGAATAATCGCTTTTCTTTCCTGCTGGTAACGTATTTTTTCTTGTGTGTTTTCCCATTCATTCTTTGCCAGAACCTCTCGATCATATAATTTTTTATTCAATTCAAAATCTAGCTTCGATTGATTGTAATCGTGCTCAATTGCGACAAAATCTTTCGATAAATCCAATTCTTGATTTCGAATGGATAATTTCGATACATTCAATTGATTCATTTGTTCAATAATAGCAGTTTCCTGTGTCAAATAATTCAATTCTGTATTTGGATTATATAAACGTGCGATAGGTAAACCTTTTGTGACCATTTCACCATTCTCAACAAAGATTTCCTGAACAGACCCACCTTCAATCACATTAATTAAGATTGAATTAATAGGTTCTATTTGCGCCTGAAAAATCACAAAATCTTCGAAATTTTCTTCCGAAACATTTTTAATCCTCAATTCATTTATATTAACGGTTAACGTCCGAGGTCGTTTCATCAGATAAATACTCGACGCGCCGAGAACGACGACCGTTGCAACCAATAATCCGAAGCGTTTATATTTTTTATTTTTATGCTTGATTTTCGTATCCATTATTTCTTAAATTTACCAAAACAGCGAGGTGTTTTATTGTATTTCACTAATTATCAATACGTAATAAACGTGCCTGAAATTTATTATTTTCTAAAAGACTGAAACGAATTGCCTTAGAAAATAGATTTAACAATCAATTGTCCGATAATGAACACTTAATTGTTCAGGATTGAACACATGAACAAACAAAATATGAAGAAGACGCAAGCGACAATTTTAATATTAGACGATCAAGAAGAAATTTTAATCGCAAGTAAATTGCTTTTGAAACGTCAATTTGAAACAATTATTACCAGTTCTGATCCAAAAAAAATTCCTCAAATTCTAGTAGAAAATAAAATTGATGTGGTGCTTATGGACATGAATTTTAGAACAGGTTATGAAGACGGAAAAGAAGGTATTTTCTGGTTAAAAGAAATTCAACATTTACAACCCAAAACGAAAGTGATTTTGATGACTTCATATGGAAGTATAGAAACTGCTGTAGAAGGATTGAAATTGGGTGCAGTAGACTATTTATTAAAACCGTGGGATAACGAAAAGCTGGTTGAACTGATAAAAGAAGCCATCAAACAACACAGAAAAGCAATACAAACTTCTGAGACAAAGGAAAGACCATTATTTTTAGGGAATTCTCCTGCCATTGAAAAAGTATATAAAGTAACCAATCGTATTGCAAAGACTGATGCGACCATTTTAATTTTAGGTGAAAATGGAACCGGAAAATCTATTTTGGCAAAATCTATTCATCAAAATTCAAATCGAAATACAGCAAATTTTGTTCATGTAGATTTAGGCTCTTTAAATGAAAACCTATTTGAAAGTGAATTATTTGGTTATAAAAAAGGAGCATTTACAGATGCTAAAGAAGATACCGTCGGTCGTTTTGAAGCCGCAAATAATGGAACAATTTTTCTAGATGAAATTGGAAATCTCCCCCTTCATTTACAAGCTAAGCTATTGCAAGTTATTCAAAACAAAGAAATTATCCGATTAGGAGAAATTAAACCCCGCCAAATAAATGTTCGAATAATCGTCGCAACGAATACAAATTTAGAAGAAGCTGTCCATCAAGGTCGCTTTAGAGAAGATTTGTATTACCGTATTAATACTATTTCGGTGACCATGCCAAATTTAAATGACAGAAAAGAAGACATACAACCATTCATTCATTATTTTTTGAGTGTTTATGCCGAAAAGTATGAAATGGAGATTCCAACAATTGATGAAACAATTGTGAATCAATTAGAACACTATAAATGGAATGGCAATATCCGAGAGCTTCAAAATAGAATTGAACGAGCCGTTATCCTAACCGAAAACAATCAAATTTCTATTGAAAACCTAGGATTTGAGAATTTTATCCCTAAAAAAACGACAGAAAAAAGCCACAATTTGAATGAAATTGAAAAAACTAAAATCATAGAACGTCTACATTTTTTTGATGGAAATATTAGTAAAACAGCCGAAGATTTAGGTGTTTCCCGTGCCGCTCTGTATCGAAAATTAGAGAAGTATAACATTTCAAATTAAGAATTATGAAGCAAAACAGTTTCTATTTTTCATTGGTATACAGGATTGTTTTTTTAGCATTCTCCTTATTTTTACTCGCTTTATTTACCATCAAACAATATTGGTTTTCTGTAACTTTTATATGTATTGTATGCATGGGTTCTCTTTTTGAGATTATTCAATTTATTAAAAATTATCTCACTAAAAATCACAAAATTATAAATGCTTTATTACACAATGACTTTAGCTTAAATATTTCAAAAAATCAATTTAAAAAAGACAATTCGACGCTTAAATTATATTACAAAATAAAAGAGGAACACACATTAAATTCATCAAAAGAAATTTTATATCATCACCTGTTAAATGCTGTTTCATCCGGTTTTCTAATTTTAAAAAGAGAAGCAGATGATCGAAAAATTTTATTTATGAACGCCTATTTTCAAGAAATCTTTGGTGTTCCAAAATCAAGCTCCTGGAATTATTTAAAAAAATTTATTCCGCAATTTTGTGAAACGTTAGAAGAGAAAGAATTTGAGGATATAAAAACAACAATTGATATTCAAATTGACGGAGAAGAACGACAAACCTATTTAATTCAGAATACAAAAGCTCAAATCACAAATGATGAGTATGATATTATCTTTTTAGATTCTATACAACGTGTGATAGATTCTACTGAAAAAGAAGCTTGGATGAATGTGATGAAGGTTATCGCACACGAAATTATTAATTCGTTAACGCCTATTCATTCGCTTGCAAATACAACAAAAATGTATTTCGAAAATGAGAATTTGGATAAAAGCGATTATGATGATATCCGATTGAGTTTAGAGACAATTATGAATCGAAGTCAGCACTTGCAAACATTTGTAGAACAATACCGACAATTGACCATGTTACCAACTCCGATTAAATCTACTTATTATCTAAATGAAATTATTCAAAGTATTGAACAATCTTTTTCTCCTGAATTTCATCAAAAACAAGTTCTATTTGAAAATCATATTTCAACAAATGTCAAGGTAAATGTCGATCGAATTCAATTTGAACAAGTGATGATTAACCTGATAAAAAATGCCATTTATTCGGTAGAAAATGTAGAAACAAAATTAATAGAAATCTTCTGCAAACAAACAGAAAATCGCTTGCAGATAATCATTCAGGATTCCGGTCATTTAATTGATGAAGCTATTTTGCCGAAAATATTTTTACCCTTTTATACAACTCGAAAAGATGGTGCAGGGATCGGCCTGACACTTTCTAAAAATATTATCGAAGCACATAAAGGTTATCTATATTATCAACAAGATAAAGACGTAAAAAGATTTAATATTATTCTAACGTAATCATTGGTAAAAATGAGTCAAGTAAAAGGTGTAACTTTAACCTCAAATTATATAATACTTTCTTGCCCTAATCTTCTGAAATTTGTCTTATAAAATTACTGTTATGAATGCACAAACACTTTATATTCCTGTCCTTAATTTAGAGACTGAACAACAAGTCGCTAAATTAAATCAATTGATTTCTGAAATTGAAAATATTGATGATTTCTTCGTGGATTTAAAAAATAAAACAGTTTCAGTTACGGCAAAAAAAATGCCTAAAGCGATTGGCAAGGTCTATGAAATTTTAAAGCAAAATAATTTCAAAATTGATTCTATTGAAAAATCATATCCGGTTCTTAATATGACATGCGCTTCATGTGCAAGTAGTTCACAGGCCAATTTGAAACGTCAGCCCGGCGTCGTAAATGCGGAAGTAAATTATGGGAATGGAATGGGAAAAATTGAATATATCCCTACTCTGACTACCCCAGAGAATTTGAAAAATGCATTAATAGAAGTGGGCTATGATTTGGTTATTGATGAGTCTAAAAACCAAGACAAAGAAATTGAGCAACTTCATGAAGAAAAATATAAATCTCTAAAGAATAAAGTAATTTGGTCTTTAATTTTTGGTGTTCCCCTTTTTATCATCGGAATGTTTTTTATGAATATGCCGTATGGTAATTATATTATGTGGGCACTTTCTACCCCTATTCTATTCATTTTTGGTCAACAGTTTTTCGTTGGTGCTTGGAAACAATTGAAAAACAAATCGGCTAATATGGATACTTTGGTAGCACTAAGTACTGGTGTGGCGTATATTTTTAGTGTGTTTAATACTCTGTTTCCTCAATATTGGCACAGTAAAGGATTACATGCTCATCCTTATTTTGAGGCTGCCGGATTAATCATTGTTTTCATTTTAATTGGAAAATTGATGGAAGAGCGCGCTAAAGGCAATACTTCCGAAGCCATCAAAAAACTAATTGGTTTACAACCTAACACTGTTCTGATTTTAAAAGATGGAAATCAAATTGAAACTAAGATTGAAGATGTTCAGATTGGAGATTTGATCTTGGCAAAACCCGGAGATAAAATTGCTGTTGATGGAATTATCGTTTCTGGAGAATCTTTTATCGATGAAAGTTCATTAACAGGTGAACCCATTCCAGTCGAAAAAAGCATCAATGAAAATGTTTTTTCCGGTACATTAAATCAAAACTCTCCTCTTCAATACAAAGCTTTAAAAGTTGGAAATGACACTCTGTTAGCGCAAATTATTCAATCGGTAAAAAATGCACAAGGTAGTAAAGCTCCTGTCCAACAACTGGTTGATAAAATAGCTGGAATTTTTGTTCCTATTGTCATTATTATTGCAATTCTAACATTTGTTACATGGTTAATTTTAGGACAAGAAAATGCATTTACAATGGCACTTTTATCAATGATTACAGTTTTAGTGATTGCATGTCCTTGTGCGCTTGGGTTAGCTACACCAACTGCAATTATGGTTGGAATGGGAAAAGGTGCTGAACAAGGGATTTTAATAAAAAATGCTGAGAGTCTGGAATTAGCAAAGAAAATTGATACAATTATTCTGGATAAAACAGGGACGATTACTGAGGGAAAACCTAAAGTTCAGGAACTAATTTGGTTTGATGATTCAGTAAAAAACATCCTTTATACCATCGAAAGTAATTCACAACACCCATTGGCAAAAGCAATTACAGAACATATTGGAAAACAAGACATTTTACCTGAATTAAAAGTTGAAGATGTTTCTGGAAAAGGTCTGAAATCTAATCTATTAAATAAATCTTATTATGTTGGAAAAACAACTTGGATCAATGAATTGAACCTTCAAATTGATGAAGATGTCAATCGAGCTATTCAAGATTTTTCAAACAAAAATTATACAACGTCTTTCTTTGGTAATGATGAAAAAGTCTTAGGGTTAATTGGTATTTCTGACGAAATAAAAGCGACTTCTGTTGAAGCGATTAAAGCGTTTCATGAAAAAGGAATTGAGGTTTGGATGGTTACAGGCGACAATGAATTCTCTGCCAATGCCATAGCTAAACAAGTAGGAATTGATCAAGTCGTTGCCAATGCTTTGCCGAATGACAAAATGAATATCATCAAAGATTTGCAACAAAAAGGTAAAATTGTTGCGATGGTTGGTGATGGTATTAATGACAGTGCAGCTCTGGCGCAAGCTGATGTTTCAATTGCAATGGGAAATGGTTCTGATATTGCAATTGATGTGGCAGAAGTAACTTTGATCGGAGGAGATTTAACAAAAATTGATCATGCGATTAATCTTTCCATTCAAACTGTGAAAACAATTCATCAAAATTTATTTTGGGCATTTATCTACAATATAATTGGAATTCCGATTGCCGCAGGTGCCCTTTACCCTATCAACGGATTTTTATTAGATCCTATGGTTGCAGGAGCAGCAATGGCTTTGAGCAGCGTGAGTGTTGTAACCAATAGTTTATTATTGAAGTATAAAAAGATTTAATTTTTATAGATAAAGCCAAAAAATCGACTAATGTTTAGTCGATTTTTTGGCTTTATAATAATCTGTCATCCCACTGATAAACTTCAACTTCTTTAATTTTTACTTTTGTTGTAAAGTCCGGGTGTTTGGTATTAATTAAATAATTAAACTCTTTTGGAATAATTGATGAGGGTACTTTCATCACCAAATACTTCAACTCTTGGTACCAGTCAGAGCCTATTTCCTGTAATCTTGGATAAGCTTCTACCGACTGCCAGTTTTTAGGTAATTTGTTTTTTTTAACTTCAAAAACCTCATCTTCTTTACAGTCTATTTCAATAACTAATAATTTATATGAATTATCGATACGAATTGCGCTTCTATGCACCACTAATTCTAATGTTGATAACGCTCTCGAACTACCTGTATATATAACAAATTCATCATTTTTATTCCATCTGTTGGCAACTCCAGAAGCTTGTAATGATTTTGCATATTTAGCTTTACGAATATTGTAGACAAACATTCTTAGACGTTTTCTCCGTATTCCATAGCCGTTAAACGATTGTCAATGAATTTTAGACCGGAAACAGTATCTAAAAAATCCATTGGTGCTTTTTTATCCAATAAAATATTTGGAGCAGTTAGCCACTTTTCGAATTCTTCTTTCGTCTCAAAAACCTCTATTCCATGCTTATACAATGAAAGTAATAAAACGATATGTTCTTTTGTATTGTCTTTTAACGAAACATCTTTTGTTTTATAATTTCGGTATGTACGCGTGGTGATATTTAGCCAATTTGAAATAATTTCATCTTTCAAACCAGATAAATCATCCAAATACTTGATGTATTTTTGGTCAATATTATAGCGATTGACATAGAAATAAACGTTTGTAAAATCGTTTACTTCAGGAATTTCATCAATTATTTGCTTGTAATTTTTTAGTTTTATTGTTGCCATAATTTTAAACTTTTACTAAAGTTACATTTTTTCCACCTAATAAAGGAATTTTTTCTTAATTATTTTAAATGTAATCTATAAAAAAACAAAAAAAGAGATTGCTAAAGCAACCTCTTTTAATTCATTATATAAAAGAATTCTTATTTTAAAGAACCTACCATTTCTTCCGGTTTTACCCATTCATCAAATTCTTCAGCAGTTACATATCCTAATGAAATTGCAGTTTCCTTTAACGTCGAGTTATTTTTGTGTGCTGTTTGAGCAATCTCAGCAGCTTTATAATAACCAATCTTTGTATTAAGAGCTGTTACCAACATCAATGAGTTGTCAACCAATTCTTTGATACGCGTATAGTTTGGCTCGATACCTTGTGCACAATGCTCGTCGAAAGAAACACAAGCATCTCCTATTAATCTTGCAGATTGTAAGAAGTTAGCAGCCATAACCGGTTTGAAAACATTCAATTCATAATGTCCTTGAGTACCACCAATTGTAATTGCAACATCGTTCCCCATAACTTGAGCAGCAACCATTGTTAAAGCCTCACATTGTGTAGGATTTACTTTTCCTGGCATGATAGAAGAACCTGGTTCATTCTCTGGTATGTGGATTTCTCCAATACCTGAACGAGGACCAGAAGCTAACATACGAATATCATTTGCAATTTTGTTTAAAGAAACAGCCAATTGTTTTAATGCACCGTGAGTTTCTACAATAGCATCGTGAGCAGCTAAAGCTTCAAACTTATTCTCAGCTGTTACAAATGGGTGACCTGTAAATTCAGCAATATATTTCGCAACAACGACATCATAGCCATCAGGAGTATTTAAACCTGTTCCTACAGCAGTTCCCCCTAAAGCGACTTCTGATAAATGAGCTAATGTATTTCTTAAGGCTTTTAAACCATAATTTAATTGAGCAACATATCCGGAAATTTCTTGTCCTAAAGTTAATGGAGTTGCATCCATTAAATGAGTACGGCCGATTTTTACTACATTTTTAAACTCTTCTGCCTTTTTAGCTAAAGTATCACGCAATTGTTCAACACCCGGAATTGTAACCTCAACAACAGCTTTGTATGCTGCAATGTGCATACCTGTTGGAAAAGTATCATTAGAAGATTGAGATTTATTTACGTCATCGTTTGCTTTAAGTACCGGTTCACCTTCTCCAATTTTAAATCCGGCTAACACTTGAGCACGGTTAGCAACAACTTCATTCACATTCATATTAGATTGTGTTCCTGAACCAGTTTGCCAAATCACTAATGGAAATTGATCATCTAATTTTCCAGCTAAGATTTCATCACATACAGCAGCAATAGCATCTCTTTTCTCAACCGGTAAAACACCTAATTCTGCATTTGCGTATGCTGCAGCTTTTTTAAGATAAGCAAACCCTTCTATAATCTCATGAGGCATAGAAGCAGCAGGGCCAATTTTAAAGTTGTTACGAGAACGTTCTGTTTGAGCACCCCAATACTTGTCAGCAGGAACTTTTACTTCCCCCATGGTGTCTTTCTCAATTCTGTATTCCATTTTGTATTTTGTTATTTATAATTGTTAACTTATCTCACAAATTTAAGAAATCGTTTCATGAAAGAAAAGTGATTAATGTTAGTATTTCTATAATTTTTATTTAGTAAGTTTGTATCACATAAAAATAAAATCATGATTCAATTTTTAGGTTTCTTATTATTCTTAACAATCGCTTTATGCGGATTCTGGGGTATCATCTTCTTTGCAACGATGGCTATCTCTTGGATTCCATTTTGGGTTGCGAATTTAAGAAAAGAAAAAGCAGGAATAATAACAGCAGAAGATCCTCGTCCGATTTTACCAAATCAGGAAGGAATCACAGTATTATTCAAAAAATAATATGTTATTATAGAAAAAATAAAAGGAACTTGACGAAGTTCCTTTTTTTATTTACTCTACTTTCGAATCTTCTTCTGAATTTCCTTCCAAATAATTTTTCAAACTAATCCGAATAATTTCTGTCCAACCGGCTTCAAAACTCTCACGAGAGAAATTCTTATCATCCGGTGGAAAGGTTTCAATTCCTTCATGAATTAACGTCAATTTTGTTTGCGGACCAATTTCATCTGTCAATTCCTCTAATCTAAACGTCACAATAGAATTTCCTTCATAAACAGGATATTTCCATGTGTAAACTAGCTTTTTAGTTGGCTCTATTTCTACAATTTTACAATGATGTAAATATGATCCTCCATAAAATTCGAAATCAAAACCAACTTCAGGGACAAATGTTTCAATATCGAAATACCATTTATCAAAAGCAGATTTTGTCGTTAAGGCAGTCCAAACTTTATCTATTGAAGTATCAAAAATCTCAATTATTTCTACAGGTTTTGCACTCATACTTTTATTTTTTATGATTTTGTTTAATTTACTAATTTTTTTAATTATTATTTAAAATTGTGCCAAAAATTTATCATTACATTTGTTGTTGTAAAATTTTAAACATGAGATTTAATAAGACTTTTTTAAGTGTCTTAGGACTTTTTGCAGGCTTGTCGCTTTATGCACAACAAGAAGTTAATCGTCCTAAATTAGTAGTTGGTGTTGTTGTCGATCAAATGCGTTGGGATTATTTGTACCGTTATCAAGAGCGGTATTCTCAGGGAGGTTTTAACCGTATGTTAAACGAAGGTTTTAGTAACGAAAATACATATATTCCATATATTCCTACTTATACAGCAATAGGCCACAGTACTATATATACAGGTTCTGTTCCTGCTGTTCATGGAATCGCGGGAAATGATTTTATCATTCAAGCAACTGGCCAAGAAATGTATTGTACACAAGACGACGCTGTAAATGGTGTAGGAACAACTTCTAAAGCCGGAAAAATGTCACCAAAAAATTTATTGACATCTACCGTAACAGACCAATTAAAATTAGCAACTAATTTCCGCTCAAAGGTTTTTGGTGTTTCTTTAAAAGATCGTGGAGGAATCTTACCTGCTGGTCATTTTGCTGATGCTGCTTTTTGGTTTGACGGAGAATCCGGAAATTGGATTTCAAGTACTTTTTATATGAATGAATTGCCAAAATGGTTACAAAAATTCAATGATAAAAAAGTTGCTGAAAAATATTTAGATAAATGGAATACACTTTATCCAATTGATACCTATGTACAAAGTGAAAAAGACGGAAATTCCTACCGCGAAAATTATAAAGGATTGGATAAAATGCAATTTCCTTATGATTTGAAAGCATTAAAGAAAACGAATGGTTTAGGTTTAATTCGCTCTACTCCTTTCGGAAATTCTTTGACAAAAGATATCGCAATAGAAATTATTGATCAGGAAAAATTAGGTCAAAATGAGAAAGGAATTACAGATTTTCTAGCTGTCAGTTTTTCTTCTACAGATTATGTCGGGCACCAATTTTCACCAAACACTATCGAGACAGAGGATACTTATTTACGTTTAGATAAAGATTTAGAAGAATTATTTAATCATCTGGATCAAAAAGTTGGAAAAGGGCAATATTTAGTTTTTTTAACTGCGGATCATGGAGGCGCTCACAATCCTAAATATTTTCAAGATAAAAAAGGAAATGCCGGGTATTTTCCTACAGGAGAAGTAAAAAAAGCATTGAATTCTAAACTGCAGGAAAAATTTAAATCAGCCGATATTGTCCGTTCATTATCAAACTATCAAGTTCATTTGAATTATCAAATTATCGAACAAAATAAATTAGATGAAGAGAATATCAAAGAAGAAGTTGTTAAGTTTATGCAAAAAACAGATGGTGTTTCTTTTGTCGCTGATATGGACAAAATAGGAGAAGCTTCTATTCCTGCAACTATCAAAGAACGCATGATTAATGGTTTTAATCGCAAACGCAGTGGTGCAATAACATATATTTTGGAACCTCAGTGGTATGGAGGAAAACAAAATTCTGGCGGAACAACACACGGAACATGGGGATCTTATGATGCGCATATTCCATTTGTTTTAATGGGATGGGGAATTAAACATGGAAAAAACAATAACCGTGTTTTCATGACAGACATCGCTCCTACTTTAGCTGCTTTGTTGCATATTGAAGAACCAAACGGAAACATAGGAGAACCTATTTCTGAAGTAGTCAATCAAAAGTAATCTTCTCACAAATATATTTCTAAAACGCTCCCAAATTGGGAGCGTTTTTTTATTTTATGAAAATCAAGCAAAATCCATTTTTATCATCTTTTCATTGAGTTGAATTAACCATAAGCAAACGATTTTAAAATAGAGCGGTTAATGAGCAATAGTCTTTTTATTATTTTTATTGGATTACAAAAAAATGAATATTGCTAAAATAGTATGTTACAAAACAATTATAATACTTAAATTTATGCAAACAAATAATCCCGTAATAATGAAAAAGATTTTTTTAAGTAAATTGACTTTAACATTATTCTCTACCAACCTACTTTTTTTATTGTCTCCGAAACTTGATGCTTGTACAAGAGTTGTCTACAAAGGTCCGGACAATACAGTCATAACCGCTCGTTCTATGGATTGGAAAGACGAAATAGATGCGAATATTTGGGTATTTCCAAGAGGTTTGGATCGTACAGGAAATGTGGGAGATAATTCCGTTAAATGGACTTCAAAGTACGGAAGTGTCATTACAAGCGCATGGGATATTGCGACAACAGATGGAATAAACGAAAAAGGATTAGTCGCAAATGTTTTGTGGTTAGTAGAAAGTCAATACCCAAAATTTGATCCTAAAGGAGCAAAACCTGGTGTAACAATTGCAGCTTGGGCACAATATGTTTTAGATAATTATGCAACTGTAAAAGAAGCTGTTGATGATTTGAGAAAAGAGAAATTTGTAATTGTTTCCGATTATATTCCGGGAACTCAAAAATTTACAACTTTGCATCTTTCAATTTCTGATTCTAAAGGTGATAACGCTATCTTCGAATACGTCAATGGTAAATTAAACATTCATCACGACCCTTCATATACCGTAATGACAAATTCTCCCCTATTTGAGGAGCAATTAGCTATAAATCAATATTGGAAAGGAATTCCGGGAACAATTATGCTGCCAGGAACAAATAGAGCCGCAGACCGCTATGTAAGAGCTTCATATTATATTAATGCTATTCCGCAAACGACAGATACACGAATTTCTATTGCAAGTACATTTAGTGTCATTCGAAATGTATCTGTTCCATTAGGTATCTCGTCAGAAACAGAACCTAATATTTCGTCTACAAGATGGAGATCTGTTTCAGATCATAAAAACTTGGTTTACTATTTTGAAACGACTAAAACACCAAATACATTTTGGGTTGATCTTAAAAAAATAGATTTTAGTAAAGGTGCAAATACAAAAAGATTAAGTGTAAGTAAAAATGAAACTTATGCAGGCGAAACATCTCAGCTTTTCACAGCAACCAAACCATTTACTTTTGTAGGAATATAGTTAAATTTTATTTTATAGATAACTTTTATCAGATGAATTGATTCATCGTTCAGCTGATTCTAAACATTCCAAATACACCATGATAGCTAGGAAAAATCAGTTATTAATTGCCTTATTTCTTTTCAACTCAGTAATGATTCAAGCACAAGATTCAAATGATTCCATCAACATTTCATTCAAACCTTACACAAGTTTAAGAGGTCATCTTGCTGTTCATGATAACGTGATGGAATTACAAGAAAATGCTTCTCGAGCAGGACTTGAAGTTAATTTAAAAAAAGGAAAGATTGCTTTTATTGCCGGTTTGGAAATCCAGGTAAATATGTTCAAAGGAAATTCTGCTTTTAACGTTGATGGTAATTTAGGAAGTGATTTACTTACTATTGTATCAGAGCAAAAACAACAAGTTTTTGGAAGCCGTTTAGGTTATTTGGGATTAGATTTTAACAAATACGGTAAACTAACTATCGGAAAGCAATGGAGTGTTTATCGGGATGTAACAGCTTATACTGACCGTTTCAACGTTTTTGGAGCAAGAGCTTCTGCAACATTTACTGGCGGTACTGATGGTGGTGAAGTCGGAACCGGACGCGCAGATCAATCCATTATATACCGGAATAAGTTTAAAACATTCCATTTTGGCGCTCAAATTCAGACAAAAGGAGGAAGTAGTCAAAAAATTATAGATGGTTTTGGATTTTCGGCTCAATTGGAATTAAATGAAAATCTAATTCTAGGGGCTGCCTATAATAGGGCTTTTTTGAGTGATAATTTAATTAAAAGTGATAAAATTCTTGGTTTATCAGGGCATCCAACCTATTACACTTTGGGTTCAAAGTATACCGGTAAACAAGTTGATTTTAGTATAATTGGTGTTTTACAACAAAATGGAGATTTTACACCAATTTCTTTTCAATCAGAAAATCTATTGAACCCATCATATGTTTTTGACGCCAAAGGAATCGAAGCTTCTTTAAAATATAAACTAAACCAATTTTCTATTTTAACAGGTTATAATTTATACTTACCTGAAACGAAAAGACTACCTGAAAAAGTGATGATTGATAAGAACTTTAGAAGAAGTGACTGGATTACCGGACTAGAATATTATCCGATGAAATACGTTCAATTATACACAGAACAACGAATTTCTTTCGGAAGAAATTATTTAGGAAATAAAGAGCAAAGTGTCTTTACTCTTGGAATGAAAATAGATTTATCAAAACAATTCAATAAAAAACTTAGTCTATAAATCACCCAAACTAACCTCATCTTTTTTACTTTTTACTAACTCTGTACATTATAAAATAATATTTAATTCTAACACAAAACGGATGATGTTTAACTTTTTTCAAAAAAACATATGTTTAATTTTATTGGCATCAAGTATTCAAACTTTTGCTCAGGATTCAATCAAAACTGACCATTCCTGGAGTTACAAAGTAGAACCAAATCTGATGTTGCCTCATATGAAAGGAAAAGCAAGTGTTTCCTCTCTTCCTAACATACATGTAAGTCAATCTCCTTCCGATTTTTTCAATCATTTAAAATTCGCAGGAATGTTAACTTTTGAAGCTTCTAATAAAGATTGGGTGATTACATCCGATTTGATTTACGCTTCATTAGCTGCTCATGTAAAGAAAGATCCTCTGGTTTTAAACGGAAAATTAACCGCTAAACAATTTTCGTTTGAAGCTGGGTTATTACGAAAATTTACACCATGGTTAGAAGCCGGAATTAGTGTAAACCTTGTGAATCTTAAATCAGGGTTTGATGTAAATCTGATTAATCCTAAAACCGGACAGCCTCTCCACTTGGACCGTAGCGTTTCAAAAACGTGGGTTGACCCTATGTTGGTTGCAAGAACTAAAAACTTACCCGACAAAAAATTTCTATACACACTTACCGGAGAAATTGGTGGATTTGGAATTGGTTCTAAGTTAGCATGGCAATTAGAAGGTTTAGCCGGCTATCAATTTTCTGATCTTTTCTATGTCATGGGAGGTTATCAAATCATCAGTATGGATTATGAGAAAGGAAATAGCAATGCTAATTTTGTTTATGACATGGATATGTTTGGACCAATGGTAAAAGTTGGATTCAACTTATAATAAAATTTTTCGATGTAAAGAAAAAATAAATAAAAAGCGTGATCAAATTTGATGGCGTTTTTTTATTTTTATACATAACTTTTTTTGAAATGAAATTTAATCGTCCACTTATAACCGCGCAAGAATTACAACAACATATTCATCAACCTGATTTTATTCTTCTGGATTGTACCATTGATAAAGTTGGTCAATCTTTGAAAGAAGAAGAGCTACAATTAATTCCAACTTCTCTTTTTTTTGATTTGGAAGGCAAATTTTCTGATCATTCAAGCAATTTACCGCATACAATGATTGATGAAAATACATTTACACAGGAAGCGAAACAATTAGGAATTAATAAAAATTCTATATTGATTTGTTATGATCGTTGGGGAATTTATTCCAGCCCTCGCGTGTGGTGGATGTTCAAAACAATGGGCCATAATGAGGTTTATGTATTAGATGGAGGTTTACCGGAATGGAAAAAGAATCATTTTGAAATAGCTTCCGATTATTCTCAACCGTTAAAAAACGGAGACTTTATTGCTCATTTCCAAAAAGATTGGTTTGCTGATACACAAATTATGTTAAATGCCATACACGATCAGTCAAAAACAATTATAGATGCACGCTCAGAAGGCCGTTTCAATGGCTCTTCTCCAGAACCAAGGAAAGGTCTTAGAAGTGGTCATCTACCCAATTCTAAGCATCTATTTTTCGAAAATGTTTTGGATGATACAACATATAAATCAAAAGAAGATTTAAAATCAATTTTTGAAAAACTGACAAAAGAAAATCAAGAAAATATTTTTTCATGTGGATCAGGAATTACTGCTTCTATCCTGGCTCTTGCATCAACTGTTGCAGGATATAAAAATGTAAAAGTATATGACGGATCTTGGTCAGAATGGGGAGCAAATGAAAATTTACCTATAGAGAAAAATAGTTAGAAATTAAATCATTATTTTATAATGATAATCCTCAACATTTTTTTTGATTTCTGATTTTTTTTAATTCCAATTTAACTGTTCCGTTTTATGCGAAAATAAGCTCACCAATTCAAAATGAGGTGTAATAATTTTGTTCGGATTAAAACCATATTTTCAATTTGAATCAGTTGATTACTGGCTCTAAAGTTATTCAACGTTTTACTTTGAGGACATAAAAAATGAACTAAATCTAATTTTAATGCAATTTTTCGATTGATAATCTCTTCATTAAAACATCATAAGTCCTCCCTCCTAACATATCGGTTTCGTAAATAAGCGGTAAAAATTTTGGCTAATAATTAAATGTATAGATTCGATAGGAATTAGTTTTGCGGCTGCTTTTGCAATATTTTTATCTAATTCTTCACAATAACAAATTTAGGTTATATCGTTTTTAAAAGCTATAAACATCATTTTTGGTGAATATTTATTTTTTTGTTCAAAATGAAAAATAGGAATTATTATAAATTTAGTACTTTGTTTTGCATAGTAGTATTTTTTATATAGATTTGTATAAGTTATACTACTATAAAATAGTAACGTATTGATAAAAATATCACTTTAGTAGTGTAACTATTCACTGAAATTAACGTCTATAATAAAATTAACACTATGAAACACCTAATTTATATATCTGCATTATGTTTGAGTGGCATCGTTATGGCTCAGACAAAATTTTCGGGTAAAGTCTTAAATGGAAAAGATAGTAATCCAATTTCGTTAGCTGAAATTGTTTTATTGAATGATAAATCTGAAATATCAAATGTAACTGATGAACAAGGAAATTTTCTTTTCGAGAATGTAGAAACTGGAAATTATGATTTCGCTATTTTGGTAAATTTTGACACGATTTATAAAGAAAAAATTCAAATCAATGCAGATTTAACAAAATCATTCAAAGTCAATATGCCAAATATTGACTTGAAAGAAGTGGTGATTGCTAAAAAAGTTTTTCAAAAAAAAGCAGATCGTTTTGTTTTTGATGTTTCAAATTCCCCTGTTGCAAAAGGAAATGATGCATTTAATCTTCTTAAGCAAACACCTTTGGTTTCTTCTACTGATGGAAAAAATCTTAAGATTCTGAATAAATCAGACGTTATTATTTATATCAATGGTCGAAAATCTAACATGGATAACGAAGCCGTGATAGAGATGTTGAAAAATACACCTTCGGAAAATATCCAGAAAATAGAAGTTATTACCACTCCAGGAAGTGAATTTTCTGTTGAAGCAAATACAGGAGTCATTAATATTGTGATGAAAACAGCTACCACAAACGGTTTGAATGGAAATGTAAGATTTGTAGATCAACAAGCCTATTTTAATAGTCAAAGGTTAAATGCCGGATTGAATTATAGAAAAGATAAATTGGCAATTAATTCGGGAATTTATACAGGAAATAACAAATCGCGAGAAAAGAATATTTTATCGAATGGAAATGATCATTTTATCAACGAATCAAGAGGAATTGTAGATGACCCGAACACAAATATTGGTGGAAATATTGGGTTTGATTATGAATTAGCTAAAAACCAAAATATTGGTTTAACCTATAATTTCAGATACAATAAAAGTTTTGGTTCTAAATTTAAACTAGATAATTATTACAATCACGAATTTAAAAACCAAACCATTAACCTTGAAAATGCCCAAACAAGAAATCATTCATTTAACCTAAATCATGAAGTAAGAATAGATAGTTTGGGAAGTAAATTGGTGACAAACGCTTCTTTTCTTAATTATAAACGAGAAATGAGAAGTACAAATACGACAATTCCTGCAGACAATGAAAACATCGAAATTTTCAGACAAAATGTACCTCAAATTATCAATAATTTTAGTGCAAATGCAGATTATACTTTAAAAACAAAGAACGAAAACACATGGTTATTTGGAGGGAGTTATACGTTTACAAAAACAGATAATGATACCAAACAGGAAAATTTTGTAAACGAAAATTTTATCACAGATGAAACATTGAGTAATCATTTTTTATACAAAGAAAATATTGCCGGCTTGTATTTAACTTTTGAAAAACAAGTTTCGGAAAAATTTTCAGGAAAAATTGGAACACGATTCGAAATCACTAAAACAGATGGTGATATTCTTGACAAGAATAATTCATTCAAAAATAATTACAACAACATTTTACCTTATTTATCTTTGAATTATGCGGTTCATCAAAATCATAATTTAAGCTATTCTTTCTCAAGTCGTGTTCGTAGACCTGCTTTTTGGGAATTAAATCCATCGCGAGTCTATCTTACTCAAACAAATTATATTCAGAATAATCCGTTTATGATGAGTTCAAAATATTATAAACAAGAGTTCAATTATTTGTATAAAAACGCTTATTTCTTCAATGCAGAGTTCGAATATATTGATGATGCAACAAGTCAATTACCTTTACAAGGAACAGTCAAAAATCTTGAAACAGGAGAAACAACAGAGTTTTTACGCTACATAAGAATGAATTATGGAAACAAAAAGTCATTAAATCTTTCGGTTGGAATGAATAAAAGTTTTTATGACGGAATTTGGTCTACAAATTACATCTTAGTTTATATGTACCAAACGTATAGAGGAACAATCAATAGTGATCCGACATATATACCAAAACCAGGCTTTGAAGAAAATCTTTCGACTTATGTCGTGGACCGTCAATCCTCAAATATTTATTTCAAATTAGATAATACCTTACGACTTTCTTCGAAAAAAGATTGGTTTTTAGGAATTAATTATTGGTATTTATCACCTTTTGAAATTGAACTTGGAAAACTTGGAAAACAACATAGTTTTGATGTGAATATCAAGAAAATATGGAACAACTGGACTTTGATGTTTGAGGCGTATGATTTATTCAATACGAATATTACAACGATTAACGGAAAACAAGAAAATGGAAATTTTAACAATGTATGGCAACAAAGCTACAATAGAGAATTTTCTATTAGTTTATCTTACAAATTTGGAAACCAAAAACTGAAAAAATCAAGACAAATTGACGAAGCAAATAGTACAATAAAATCCAGATTGTAAACAAATGAATACAAAAAAAGACTGCATATCGCAGTCTTTTTTGTTTATCTAAAAATCAAATCCAAAGAGATTTACTACCTCCATTTATCCATTTCAAATCGTACAGAAAATATATTCGAATATAAACCCAAACCACTGTCTCCGAAATTTGTTAAAGCATAATCAATTGAAATTCCTTTGTATTTGAAACCAACTCCAACATTTGGTTGAATTTGCGTTTTTTGTTTTCCGTCAAATTGTTCTATTTTTTGCAGATTATTTAAGCCGCCACGAACAAAAACCATGTCTTCATAACCTAATTCCATGCCGACTTGGGGTGAAATGGAAAAACCTTTTCCGGAAATTGCTGCATTCGTTTGTTGAAATTCAATGTTCATATCAACTTCCCCTAACAAAGACCAACGATCATTGAAATCGAATCGTTTTCCTATACCGAATTGTAATTTAGGCATTGTCAATTCGATGTTCTCCCCCGGCAAATCATTCAAAATTGTAGGTCCTCCTTCATTACTAGGTTCATCTACAGAAATTTCTTTAACCTTTTCTTTGTTAATACTCCATGCATTAAATGTCGTGGTAATATCTCGAGCCATTAAACCAAAATACATTTTGTTGTCAGTGCGATATTGTAACCCTAAATCAATTCCAAAACCAAATCCTTGTGCAAATTTACCAATATGCCGATAGACCAATTTCGCATTTGCACCAAATTGAATATTCTTGTTATTGAAAACATTACCAGCATAAGACATTGTAAGTGCGTAATCGGCAGTAGAAAACTTAGATATTTTATCGTAATTAATGTTTCCTTGATTATCAATCAATTCCGTCGTATTCAAAATATCATCTACCCCAAAACGCATCAATGAAAATGCGATGGTCGAATTACTTTCTCTTAGCGGAATGGCCACTGCAGCGTAATCAAACTTGGCAATCGACTGAAAATATTCGGCATGCATTGCAGAAGCTTCCCAGTCGTATGTGATTTCTGTTAATCCTGCAGGATTCCAATATGCTGCATTCGCATTACCTATATTTGCTACAACCGCATTACCCATTGCAAATGAACGCGCATCTGCACCAATATTTAAAAACTCGTTCGAATATTTACGAGCAGTTTGAGAAAAAGCAACTTGACTTGCAAGAACAGATAATATGAGGAATGTTTTTTTCAAAATTGATGAATTACGAATATAAAAACTCAAAAATAGTGGTTTTATTGTGTGTAAAGAGGATTCAGATTAATTTTTGTTTGTACTTTTGTCTTGAAAAATTCATCTATGAAATTATTTACAATTCCAAACTTTCTTACACTTCTCAATCTTTCATGTGGTGTGCTATCAGCCATTTTTATGATTTCGAGTAATGCTCAAATTACAAGCAACACAGTTACAATTGTCATGGTTTTGATGTTAATTTCGTTGGTGGCAGACTTCTTGGATGGAATGGTTGCACGATTAATGAAAATAGGCAGTCCAATTGGTAAAGAGTTGGACTCTTTAGCCGATTGTATTTCTTTCGGAGTTGTTCCGGGATTGATGCTGTTTTCTATTTTTAATCATTTTTCAACTGATTTCATTTACGAAAATGAAAATCTTAAAATTTCTGCTCTATCATTATTTGCTTTTTTAGTTCCGGCTTTTTCAGCTTTACGTTTAGCTAAATTTAATTTAGATGAAGATCAAACAACATATTTCAAAGGGTTGGCAACTCCATCTAATACGTTATTTATTTTCTCATTATTTTCGATTTATTACAACAAAGGGCAAATCATTAATCCAGAAATTGATCCCTATGTATTAATCGCCGTCTCTATTGTATTTAGCATATTATTAATCATCGATTTACCATTATTTGCCTTAAAATTTAAAGGATTGGGTTGGGCAGAAAACTATTATAAATACATTTTCTTACTCCTTGCAATAGGATTAGTCATTTGGCTGCAAGTGGCTGCCATTCCATTAATTATTTTATTGTATATCATCATCTCAATCATTTTCAGAAAAGAAATTACAAAATGAAATTAACTAAAAATATCTGTTTCTTTGATTTAGAAACAACAGGAACAAATGTTTCAAAGGACCGAATCGTTGAAATCTCAATTGTTAAAGCCTTTACAGATGGTTCAAAAGAAGTGAAAACATGGAAAGTAAATCCTGGAATTCCTATTCCTCCGGAAACTACTTTAATTCATGGCATTTCTGACGAAGATGTAAAAGATGCACCTTCTTTCAAAGAATTAGCACCTTCAATTATGGAAATGATGAAAGATGCTGATTTAGCTGGATACAATTCAAATCGTTTTGATATTCCACTTTTGGCTGAAGAATTATTACGCAATGGGTTTGATTTTGATTTATCAAAACACCGCCCAATTGACGTACAGGTCATTTATCATAAAATGGAACCACGTAATTTAAGTGCCGCATACAAATATTATTGCGATAAAGAATTGGTTGATGCACATTCTGCAGAAGCTGATACAATAGCCACTTACGAAGTATTGATGGCACAAATTGAAAAATATGATGAGCTTGAGAATGATAATAAATTCTTAAGTGAATTTTCTTCTCAACGCAAAACTGCTGATTTGGCCGGATTTATCCAATACAATGATAAAGACCAGGAAATTATATCTTTTGGAAAATACAAAGGACAAATTGTTTCTGATGTTTTCGCAAAAGATCCCGGATATTATGCCTGGTTACAGAATGCAGATTTTCCATTGTATACCAAAAAAGTTTTTACACGAATCAAATTACAAAACGGTTTTTAAGCAATGAAAATAATTTGTGTCGGACGTAATTACATTGAACATGCGAAAGAATTGAACAACCCTATTCCGGATGTTCCAATGTTCTTTATGAAACCAGATTCTGCTATTCTTAGAAAAGGATTTCCTTTTGTGATTCCAAATTTTACAAAAGAAGTTCATTTTGAAACGGAAATCGTCATCAAAATTGACCGGGTTGGTAAAATGATTCAACCGCAATTTGCAGATCGTTATTTTTCCGAAATAGGATTAGGAATAGATTTTACAGCACGTGATGTTCAACAGGAACTAAAAGAAAAACGTTTTCCCTGGGAAATCGCCAAAGCATTTGATGGCTCTGCATTTGCTTCAGATTTTTATCCTAAAGAGAATTTTGATTTAGAAAATT
This sequence comes from Empedobacter brevis NBRC 14943 = ATCC 43319, assembly GCF_000382425.1. Lineage (GTDB taxonomy): Bacteria > Bacteroidota > Bacteroidia > Flavobacteriales > Weeksellaceae > Empedobacter > Empedobacter brevis. The sequence goes on along the minus strand of NZ_KB908291.1, from coordinate 299,904 downwards.
TAACCTTCAAGCTTGATCGAAATGGGGAGAATGCACAAACAGGAAATTCAAAAGATATGATTTTTCATATCAATACATTGATTGCCGAATGTTCTAAATATTTTACGCTGAAAAAAGGTGATTTAATTTTTACCGGAACACCGGCAGGCGTTTCTAAAATCAATTCAAAAGATACGTTAGAAGGTTATTTGAATGAAGAAAAAGTTTTTGAAATAAAAGTTTTATAACCCCTATATTCTTCATGTATCAAATTAATGAAGAATAATAAGATAAAAGAGCGTATTTTTCGCTCTTTTATCAGTTTATAAACCAACTTTAAACCGAAATAAAATCAAGAATGGAAGAATACCTAAAAATTGAAGAAAAAGTAAATCATGATTTTATTGTTTTAAAATCCAAAAAGAACAAAATAAGTAATGTCAGACTTGTTTTTTTTATCATTTCTACTCTATTTTTCTTGCTTTATGTGACATCAAGTAATAATTATTATTTAATTATTTCTACCGTATTATTTCTGGTTTTTATCATTTTAGTAATCAAAACATCTAAAATTTCTGCCCAACTTACTTATTCTGCCCAAGCCTTAGAAATTATTTCACAAATAAAATCAGATGACACGCTCGATCAATTTCCTGAAGACAATCAATTGTTTACTAATATCTACAACAAGGATTTAGATATTCTAGAAGGAAACTCCATTTTTAATCGCATCAATAAAACACAAACTCGCATTGGTAGTTTACAATTAAAGCACTTTTTGTCTAATTTGATCGTAAATAGAGCTGAAATTATTGAAAGACAAAAAGCTTTTTCTGAATTAACACAAAAGAGGGATTGGATTGTAACGTTCTTAACTTTTACAAAACGATTAAAAATGAATCAATCTTCTATTTTCGTTTTTGAAAAAAGGGTATTCAACAGTACCTCGATAAAGATTATTCCAATTGCTGTTTCAATCATCAACATTGCTTGTTTTATCTATTTTTCAATAATTGGATTCCCTAAAGGTTTGGTCTTTTATTGGATTTTAGCTGCTGTATTTGTGTCGAGTACACTCACGTTTTTTTATAAACGACAACTAAAACGAGTTGCGGCATATACTACAATGAAAGCCGAAGAACTGGATAATTTATATGAAGTTTGTCTGCATATTGAGGATGAAAACTTTGAATCGAAACTCAATTCAGAAATACAAGCTACGTTTCAAATTCCATCGAAAGCCTCTACTTTAATCAAAACAATTTCTTCTACAAAAGAAACTTTAGATGCTGCAAATTTTCCGATTGTAGGATTTATACTAAATACATTTTTCTTGTGGCGATTGTATTATTCGATAAAATTTGAACATGAAGTTCAAAAAACTGTTCATCAAATTAAACCTTGGCTAGATCAACTTGCAGTTTTAGAAGCTTTTGTATCATTTGCTGTGTTTAATGATAAGTACACATCTTTTACTTTTCCTGAAATTGTAAACGAACCTTACGAATTGAAAATAATGAATGGATTTCATCCTTTATTAAATGAAGAAATTGTTGTAAAAAATAATTTCGAAACAAATCGCCCAAACAATATTGCCATAATTACGGGCGCAAATATGGCCGGAAAAAGTACTTTTCTTAGAACAATTGGAACCAATTTAGTTTTAGCAATGAATGGTGCAAAAGTAAGTGCAGAAAAAATGTCATTTTATCCTATGGATTTATTCACAAGTATTCGAACGGTAGATAACTTATCTTCCGGTGATTCGTATTTTAAAAATGAAATCAATAAATTGAAAATATTGGTCGAACGTTTAGAAAATAATCAACCTCAAATTATCATTTTAGATGAAATTTTAAAAGGCACAAATTCCGAAGACAAATTGATTGGTTCGCAAAAATTTTTAGAGAAATTAATCCTTTCTCCTACAAAATTGGTCGGATTTATTGCGACTCATGATTTAGAATTAACCAAAATGGAAAGCGAAAATCCGAATCATATTATCAATTATTGTTTTGAATTAAAAAATATCGATAATAACTATTATTCTGATTATAAACTAAGAAAAGGTACAACTAAAATAATGAATGCCATTTTCTTGATGAAACACTATAAAATTATCGATTAATTCAAAACAATTTACTGCAAACCGATTATATAAGTTGCATCAATCGAATTAAAATCGTCAACAATTGCATCCGCTTTGTCTAAATTTTGTTGTTTTGAATTTTTACTTTTATAACCCAAACAATACAACCCCGCACCATAAGCTGCTTCCACTCCATTTGTACTGTCTTCGATAACTATACATTCCGAATAATCAGATTTCGCTAAATCTGCTGCATGAATAAAGATTGCAGGATCAGGTTTAGATTTCGGAAAATTTTCTCCGGAAATTTTATGTGTAAAATATCGGTTCAGTCCAAAGCGATTAAAAACACGATCTATTGTACTTTTCGAAGCAGAAGAAGCTAAAATTAATTCTATTCCATTTTCATATAAATCGTTGATTAAATTTTCTACTCCTTCGATTAAGTATAAATCGGGCTTTGTATCAAATGCTTCATTAAAAATGGTACGTTTTCTTAAAACTAAGTCATTTACTTCTTCTCTCAAATCAAATTTATTCTTCAGAATCTGGTAAACATTTTTTGTGGATTGCCCCGTAAATGTAGCAAAAAGCTCTTCCGTGACAGGAATATTCAATTCTTTATAATGTTCAAAATAAGCATATTTGTGCACAGGTTCTGTGTCTACAATTACACCATCCATATCAAATATTACCGTTTTAATCATAATTTATTTTTAATAGATATTTTAAGGAAGTATACTTATTTTAAGGTAGTACTTGCAATGTTTTTGCAATATTATAGAAAGTTTTATAAAACACAAAACATGTGAAAACTTCTCTAAGTTTCGCCAAGTTTTCTCTTTGTTTCTTTTCAACAAAATAAGAAAAAATAAAATAGTGTAAAAACGTAAAAAATTCAAACATCAGTTAAAATTTTATTTATATTTATAAAAGCTCCTATTACTCATTTAAATTATAAACACTTTGAATTATCCGTTCATTTTTATGATGGAAATAATATATTAAAATGTCTACGATGAAAATAGAAGTTGAAGTTTTTTGCTTGGGAATAAAAAAATACCTGGGAGATGATGATTTAGTTACATTTCTACCTACTTATTACAATGTTTTTGGTAATTCTAATTTAATTGATGAATTCAATAATCATTTCACCATCGATTATGATTTTATCAATAACCTACGGTCTTTAGATACTTTTTTTCCTGAATGTTTAACGCCAAAAACAAAAAGAAGTAACTCACTTTATAATATGTTTCTAGACACTCCGCTTGCATTTGCTATCAATCAAAGAGAATGGAGGTCAAAAGACAGATTAGTGATTACACTCATTCCTTTTCATATTGATTTTAAAGGATTATTATTACAAGATATGCGTAATTTAAACTTTAGTCAATAAAATAATAATTTACGATTTCACATATTTTTTTCAATTGATTTTTTCTTGAAAACAAATTCGTAATCAAGTTTTTATTCGATTAGAAATGGAATTTATTTTTTAGAACAATTATAAACAAACTACTTATATCACTGTAAACAAATTCAATACATCTGATTTAATGTTTATTCTAAATGTTAAAATTTAACATTAAAGTAACATTTGCATACTTTTTGTAAAATTCATGGCATAACGTAATAGAACTAAAAAAATATAAGATGAAAAAAGTATTATTAGTTGCTGTAATGGCATTAGGAATTTCTCAAGTAAATGCTCAAAACTATAGAAATGCTTTAGGTGTTGTCGTAGATTTAGGAGATGGAGAAACCCTTGTAGGTCCACAATTCAAACACTCTTTTGATGGAAAAAATGCGGGTAATATACAAGTGATGTTTGGAGATCATATCACGGTTTTAGGTGCAGATTATACGTATAATCAACCTTTTTCCGGAACAAATGGATTGGGATGGTATGTTGGTGTAGGACCGCAATTATCTTTTGTTGACGGAGGTAAATTTGAAGATAAAACATATTTTGCTATTCGTCCGCAAGCCGGTTTAGAATACAAGATTCCGTCAGCTCCATTGGCTTTACATTTTGATTGGAAACCGTGGTGGAACTTAACAAACGATTCTAACTTTGAAGCCGGTCGTTTTTCTTTAGGATTTAAATACACTTTTAACTAATCAATAATAGAAAAAGAAAAAACCACTCGAATGAGTGGTTTTTTTATAAGTAATATCATAAAATCGGAGTATAAATTAATTTTATTCCTGTCAATTAATCGTTATTTTTGAATAATGAATGATTATATTTTGAATTTTTCTAAGACCAATTATAGATTAATGGTATAATTTGATTATTCAAGATATAATTCCGAATTTTAACCTATTATTAGATTTAATAACATTTATAGAAGATGAAACAATTAATTGGGACAGGAGTTGCTTTGGTTACACCTTTTCAACAAGATGGTACAGTAGATTATATTGCTTTAGAAAAATTAGTAAACTACAGTATCGAAGGCGGTGTTGAGTATTTAGTTATTTTAGGAACTACTGCTGAAGCAGCAACACTTACAAATGATGAGAAGAAACAAGTAATCGAAACAATAAAGAAAGCAAATGCCAACCGTGTTCCGATGATATTGGGTATTGGTGGAAACAATACTGCTGAAGTTATTAAAGAATACCAAGAAACAGATTTAAGTGATTATATGGCTATTCTTACTGTTTCTCCTTATTATAACAAACCAAACCAGGAAGGAATCTATCAACATTACAAAGCAATTGCAGAAAGTACAGATGCTAACATTGTGCTATACAATGTTCCTGGCAGAACGGGCTCTAATATTGCGCCGGAAACAACTATTCGCTTAGCGAATGAGTTCAAGAACATTATAGCGATTAAAGAAGCTTCTCCGAACTTCTTACAGTCAACAGATATTATTCGCATGAATACGCGCGAAGATTTTCATATCATTTCCGGAGATGATGAATTTGCATTACCAATGACTTTAGCCGGAGGTTCTGGTGTAATTTCTGTAATTGGACAAGGAATTCCTGTAATTTTTACAGATATGATTCGTAAAGCATTAAACAAAGAAGCAGATGCTGCTTACAGCGCTCATTACAAAGTCGTAGAAATTACACGTGCTATTTTTGAAGAAGGAAATCCATGTGGAATTAAAGCAGTTTTAAATAACAAAGGGGTTTGTCAACCATTCACAAGATTACCTTTAGTTCCTGCTTCAGAAAATTTAACAACCAAGATTAATCAATTATTATCAAACATCTAAAAAAATAAAACTATGATAAAAGATACCGTATTAAACGCACTGAATAAACAAATAAAATTAGAAGGAGATTCTTCTCAATTATATTTAGCAATGGCTTCTTGGGCAGAAGTGAAAGGTTTAGAAGGAACTGCAAACTTCTTATACTCTCATGCTGACGAGGAACGCATGCATATGTTAAAATTAATTAAATTTATCAACGAAAGAGGTGGAAAAGCATTTGTCCCACAAATTGAAGAACCAAAACAAGATTTTTCTACATTGAAAGATGTTTTTACTGCAATTCTAAAACATGAATGTTTTGTTTCTGATTCAATTAATGAAATTGTCGGATTAACATTAGAAGAAAAAGATTATTCTACGCACAATTTCTTACAATGGTATGTCTCTGAGCAAATTGAAGAAGAAAAATTAGCACGAAATATCTTAGATAAATTAGAAATGATTGGTTCTGATAAAGGAGGACTATATCTGTTTGATCGTGATGTCGTTACATTAAGCACAGACGCAACAGCAGAATAAATCAAAACTTTGAGATTTTATTAAGAGGATAAGAAAATATTTTTTTATACTTTAGTCCCCAAATTTTATTAAATTTGCAGAATGTTTAAAAAACTAAGCTTACTAGTTTTAATTGGCGCTTCATTAGTCTCTTGTAACAAGACCTACAACAAAGCGATGAAAAGTACGGATAAGGATGAGATCTTTGTATTGGCAACTCAGTTATACCAAGATGGTAAATATGACTTGGCAAACGAGTTATATGAAAAAATTTCAACCTCTTTCGTAGGAACGGAAAAAGCAGCTGATATTGCCTATAATATGGCAGAAGGTAATTTCAACGAAAAAAGTTATCGTTTAGCTGGCCATCAATTTAAGAGTTTCGCAGGAGCATATCCAATGGATGCTCGTGCAGAAGAAGCTTTGTTTAAATCTGCTTTTTCATATTACAACGATTCACCAAAATATGACTTGGATCAAACAAGTACATATACAGCGATTAGTGAATTGCAAGGATTTATCAATGCGTATCCTGAATCGACTCATGTTACTGATGCAAATAATTACATTACAGAGCTTAGACAGAAATTAGAAAAAAAGTCTTTCGAAATTGCAAAAGTTTATTACAAAACAATGAAATATAAGGCTTCCGGTGTCGCTTTCGATAATATGATTGATGAATATCCGGATTCTAAATTCCGTGAAGAGGCAATGATGTATTCATTGCGCTCTAAAACTGAATTAGCTTTAAACTTTTCACGTTTAGAAAATAAAGATTTACGTCTTCAAGACGCCAGAACTCAATATCTATTGTTAACAAGATATTATCCGGAAACTAAATTTAAAAGCGAAGCGGATAAGTTAATGGAAAAAATAGATAAAGATATGGCTGAAACTAAAAAAGCATTGGCTAGTTTAGAAGAAGCCCGTAAAAAAGTTGAGGCAGAAAGTGCTGTCGAAACTGCAAAAAGCAAAAATTAATAATAAAATAAATATAATTCTTTCATTATGAATTTCAAGGATATCGGTGCAGCACCAACAACACAAACTTATGATCGTAATAAAATCGATGAGAAAACAGGAAACTTATACGAATCGATTGTAATTATGGGAAAAAGAGCAGAACAAATCAACCAAGAAATGAAAACTGAATTAATTCAGAAATTGGATGAATTTGCTGCACACACAGATTCTTTAGAAGAAGTTTTTGAAAACAGAGAGCAAATCGAAGTTTCAAAATTCTACGAAAGATTACCAAAACCGACTTCTATTGCGGTTAAGGAATGGTTAGACAATGACGTATATTACAGAAATCCAAATGAGGATAAATAATGTCTGTTTTACATAGTAAAAAAATTCTTTTGGCAGTTTCTGCCGGAATAGCGGCCTACAAAGCCGCTTTTCTTGTTAGAGGACTTATCAAAAAAGGAGCTGAGGTCAAAGTAATTATGACGCCGGAAGCTCAAAACTTTGTTACTCCACTTACACTTTCTACCCTTTCCAAAAATCCTGTTGAATGGGAATTTTTCGGAGACAAAGGAGATTGGAATAATCACGTCGAATATGCACTTTGGGCAGATTATATGCTTGTTGCACCCTGCACAGCAAATACACTTTCTCACATGGCCGACGGTACATGTGATAATTTAGTTTTAGCAACCTACCTTTCTGCAAAATGCCCGGTTTATTTTGCTCCTGCAATGGACCTGGATATGTATAAACATCCTTCAACACTTGAAAATATTTCAAAACTAGAATCATTCGGGAATATTTGTATTCCTGCCGAAGCTGGAGAGTTGGCAAGTGGATTAGTGGGAGAAGGCAGAATGGCTGAACCTGAAAACATTATTGATTTTTTAGAACGTACAATTGCAGCGACTCTTCCACTTTATGGAAAAAAAGTAGTGGTTTCTGCAGGTCCTACATACGAAAACTTAGATCCTGTACGTTTTATAGGTAATTATTCTTCGGGAAAAATGGGGTTTGAGATTGCAAAAGCTGCAGCGGATTTAGGTGCAAAAGTTACCTTGGTGAGTGGTCCAAGTCATGAATCTGTAATGGGCTATCCGATTGAACGAATTGATGTTGTTTCTGCACGTGATATGTACAATGCAATGCATGCTAATTTTGCAGATGCAAATGTTGTGGTGATGTCAGCAGCCGTAGCAGATTATCGTCCAAAAGAAACAGCTGAACAGAAAATAAAAAAAGAGAATGATGATAATTTAATCATCGAATTGGTGAAAAATCCTGATATTCTAAAATCGTTGGGGGAAATCAAAACGCACCAACTATTGGTTGGATTTGCGTTGGAAACAAATAACGAAGAAGAATATGCAAAGAAAAAATTAGCCAAAAAAAATCTGGATTTTATTGTTCTAAATTCAATGCAAGACAAAGAAGCCGGTTTTCAGAAGAACACAAATAAAATTACAATTATCGACAAAGATTTATCCATGCAACAATTTGAAGCTAAATCAAAAGCGGATGTTGCAAAAGATATCTTGAATGTTATCTTAAATAAATTATAACAACAAATGAAGAAATTAGCCTCAATTTTCTTTTCAACATGTTTAGCTGTTTCAGCTTTTTCACAGAATCTTATCGCAGATGTGAAAGTTGATTATTCAATGGTTCAAGGTTCCAATACCCAAATTTATCAAACTTTGCAAAAATCATTGACTACATTTATCAATTCGACAAAATGGACAAACGACAGATTGAAAACCTATGAAAGAGTTGAAGCCAGTTTTGTCATTAATATTAAGGAGAGAGAAGGAAATAGATTAAAAGGTTCCATTTTAGTACAATCTCGTCGCCCGGTGTTTAATTCAACCTATTATACTCCTATCTTAAATTTGTCGGATGACAATTTTACATTTCAGTACCAGGAATTTGAAGAATTGATTTTTAATGACCGCAAATTCAGCGGAAAAAACCTGACAGATGTAATCACTTATTATGTTTATCTCGTTTTGGGGTATGACGCGGATACGTTTTCAAAAGAAGGCGGAACTGAATATTTTAAAATGGCTAAGAAAATTGCAGATTTTGGACAGGCAAACAATAATTTTTCGGGATGGAGTGAAATGGATGGTTTAAAATCCCGCACATCTTTAATTAATAATATCATAAAAGCAGATAATTCGACCTTACGCAATATCAGTTATCAATACCACCGAAATGGCTTAGATATTATGGCTGAAAATGAATTGAGAGGAAAAAATGCTATTGGAAATACTTTATTACAACTAGAGTTTTATCAAAGAGGAAATTTTTCTCAATTTTATCCATTGGAACTTTTCTTAACTGCAAAAAATAGCGAAATTAGTCAAGTGTTTTCTGGAGGACAAACGTCTACAGTAAATATTGAAAAATTAAAAGAAATTTTAAATTCTATCGCACCGAAATATGGGGATAGTTATTGGAACAAATTAAAAAAGTAAATGTTACGAACTCTTCGCGTTAATAATTTTGCAATTATCGATCAGTTAGAGATTGATTTTCATCAAGGTATGACTACCATCACTGGTGAAACCGGTGCTGGAAAATCGATTCTATTAGGAGCTTTGAAATTAGTTTTAGGAGAACGTGCAGACTTAAAGGCCTTGAAAAATGCCAATGAAAAATGCATTATTGAAGCTGTTTTCAACATTAAAGATCTTGAATTAAATCATTTTTTTAAAGAATATGATTTAGATTATGAAGATGAATCTATTCTTCGAAGAGAGTTGTTGCCATCGGGTAAATCTCGTGCTTTTATCAATGATACACCTGTCAAAGTTTCTATTCTACAAGAATTATCTGAACTTTTAATTGATATTCATTCTCAATTTAATACCCCTAAAATTTTTGAAGCTGATTTTCAATTGTCTATGTTGGATATTTATGGAGAAAATAAAGAATTAGTAAAGGATTACAGAAAGTCTTTTGACCACTATCTTTCGATTAAAAAGAAAATTAAAGAAGCCCAGAATTCCCTTGAAAACCAATCGCAAGATTTAGAATATAAATTACATTTATGGGAAGAATTGAACAATGCTTCTCTTAAAAATGAGGAATTAGAGGAATTAGAATTCGAAATTAAATCATTGTCAAATGTGGAAGAAATCATTTCTACATTAAATGAAACCTATCAATTTTTAGAACATCCTGAGATGGGAATTATTTCTCAATTGAACGAGGCAAGTAATAAATTGAATAAAATTTCAGATTACAATTCACATTATAACTCAATTTACGAACGGCTAATTTCGTCTAAAATTGAACTTCAGGATATTTCGGGAGAAATGAGTCATTTGATCGAATCTACAGAGATTAACCCTGAACGTTTACAGGAAATTACAGATCGTTATGATTTGATTCATCGATTATTGCGCAAACATAATGTACTGACGGTTGACGAATTGATTGTAAAACGAGATGAATTAGAATCCCAAACTTCTGGTTTTGATAATCTAAGTGATTTGATTATTCATTTGAATAAAGAATTGAATTCTATTTCTGAAAAACTTGAAAAACAAGCTCTAAAAATCAGAAAAAACAGAACCTCTACTCTTGAAATTATTCGAAAAAACATTTTGAATACCTTATCTCAATTGGGGATGGAAAATTCACAATTAACGATTCAATTGAACGAAACATCAGATTTTACACCTACCGGTAAAGACGACGTTTTATTTTTATTTTCTGCAAACAAAGGAATGGAACCTCGTATTTTCGAAAAATCTGTTTCCGGAGGAGAGCGCTCACGATTGATGCTCGCAATTAAAAAATTATTGGCAACGCATCAACATTTGCCTACTCTAATTTTAGATGAGATCGATACTGGTATTTCCGGAAAAGTAGCCAACGAAACAGGGAAAGTTATGCAATCTATGGCAGATAATATGCAGCTTTTAGTGATTACGCATTTACCTCAGGTTGCTTCAAAAGGAAATCATCAATTAAAAGTTTATAAAGAAGTCGTTGAGGAAACAACACAAACAAATGTTATTGAATTATCTCAACAAGAACGTTTAGAAGAAATTGCCCAAATGATTTCCGGATCTGAGTTAACAGATGCTGCTATCAGTCAGGCGAAAGAATTGATGAACTTGAATGAAATATAAATAAAAAAGTGCGAGAAATTCTCGCACTTTTTATGTTATAATGAAAATCAATTTACTTTGTTAATTTCTCCAAAGAATATTCAATCATTGCATCAACTGCTTTATAAGAATCTGCACTAAATTCACCTAAAATTCTATTCGCAACAATTGCATTTACAGATAAAGCCTCGTGTCCCATCATGGCAGCTAAACCATAGATTGCCGAAGTTTCCATTTCAAAATTTGAAATTCTCAATCCATCATAATTAAAAGATGTTAAACGTTCATTAATGTCTGCAGGATTTGGTTGCAATCTTAAAAAACGTCCTTGAGGTCCATAAAAACCACATGCAGTCGCTGTAATTCCTTCAATCGTTTTTTCTGATGCTAATGTATTCAATAACGATTCAGATCCTTTTACTAAATAGGGGCGAGATTTATTTACAGACCACTCAACATGCTGGATAAAAGCATCTTCTATTTCTTTATTCATCACGGCTTCACTGCCAACATAATAATGTAAAAGACCATCTAACCCTAAACCGTGAGAACCGATCACAAAACTATCAACCGGAATATCTGCCTGCAAAGCTCCTGAAGTACCTAAACGTACAAATGATAATTTTCTGAAATCTTTTTTAATCTCTCCGGTTTCTAAATTAATATTTGCCAACGCATCTAATTCTGAGAAAACAATATCAATATTATCTGTTCCCATTCCTGTAGAAATTACCGTTAAACGCTTTCCGTTCAACGTTCCTGTATGGGTTACAATTTCTCGTTTAGAAGCTTTATGCTCGATAGAGTCAAAATGTCTCGAAACTTTTTCGACACGATTAGGATCTCCAACTGTTATTACAGTATCTGCTAAATGTTCTGGTTTTATATTACAATGGTAAATGCTTCCGTCTGCATTTAAAACTAATTCTGATGCTGCTTTACTCATGATTTTATAATTAAAAATAAGGGAACAATATACAATGTTTATTTGTAAAAATGGCAAAGAAATTATTAACCACCTACTCTTTTCACTTTAAATCCTTTATCTTTCAGAAAAGTCATGATCTTATCACGGTAATCTCCTTGAATAATGATAGATTCATCTTTAAAGCTTCCTCCTACACCTAAAAATACTTTAATTTCTTTTGCCAATTGTTTGAAATCTTCATCTGCTCCTGTGTACCCTTCAATTACCGTTGTTGGCTTTCCTTTACGTTTTTCGTATTTACAAATTAACGGATCTTCTTGCATCCACAATTCATTTTCAACCTCTTGATTTTCTTCCGGTTCTGATACATGATCAGGAAATAAGTTTTTTAATTGATCGTGTAAATCATTCATTGATACCTAATATTATATTAAACAAAGATAATATTATCTTACAAGAAGACATTAGAAAACCTTTATTTTGTAATTTTACAACGTAAAGACAATCATCATGAATAAAGAGGAGATTTCGAAAGAAATTAATTATAAAGGACACACGAAAAAATTTACTGTTGCCATTGAACAATTACCCGCTTTCAATCCTGAAACGATGGACAAAGTAAAATATGAAGAAACGCAGAAAGCTTTATATTTATTAGCAGAAGAAAAGCTTGAAAATCAAAAATTTGAATGGATTTTTTCAATTGAGCAAGAATTACAACAATAACTGACACTTATAATATTGGCATGTACTTTGTATTACCTAATACGTTTTTAAACATATTTGGTAAAATGAAAAAATCAAAATTCTTTAAAGTAGCGGGAGCTGCAGCTATGGCTGCTCAGAAAGACAAATCTTTTTTTGAAAAGGTAAAAGCATTTTTCAGAATGTTAGGTGATTACAAAAATGGAAGTTATAAACCTGACAATATGAATTTGTTTATTGGATTTGTAGCAGCTTTGTATATTATTTCTCCAATTGATATCATTCCCGAAGCATTGTTTGGTCCTTTCGGATTGATTGATGACTTTGGTATTTTACTTTTTGGAATGAAATATTTTAATAAAGAAGTCATAAAATATTTGGCTTGGAAAGATATGCAAAAAGCATATACGAATATAGAGGATGCTAAGATTATTGAATAACAACAAATTAAATAAGTAACAGAAATCCGATTGAACAATTCAATCGGATTTTTTTGTATTTAAATGCATCTATCGTTTTATAAGTATAAATAAAATTTATTTATCTGCTGATTATTCATTAGATTTGAGCAAATAACATTACTAAAACTAAAACACCCGAAAATGGTAATTATTCATAATTTTGAAGAGTATAAAGCTTTTGAAGGAAAAGAAATCGGAAAGTCAGATTGGCATACAATTAATCAAGAACAAATAAATCGCTTTGCTGATGCAACGTTAGATCATCAATGGATACATACAGATCCTGAAAAAGCAGCTTCTGAAGGTCCTTTCAAGAAAACAATTGCTCATGGGTATTTGACTCTTTCTTTGATTCCTTATTTATGGGAGCAAATTGCAGAAGTTCGAAACATCAAGATGTTAATCAATTATGGTATTGAAAATCTAAAATTTGGCCAAGCTGTTTTAGTTGATAGTGAAGTTCGACTAACAGCAAAATTAAAATCCATTACGAATTTAAGAGGAATTGCGAAAGTTGTTATTGAAGCTAACCTAGAAATCAAGGACAATCCAAAACCTGCATATACTGCAGATGTCGTTTTCTTGTATCATTTCAACGATTAATTATAATTATATAATAGCATTCTACAAAGCTTCTATTTCCAATAGAAGCTTTTTTCTTTTTCACAAAATATCGAAGTATCTTGCACCCGATTTTATAAAACATGCAAAAAATTCAACAAAACAACACGTTGATTTCTATCGTTGGCCCAACTGCAATTGGAAAAACAAACCTGGCAATAGAAATAGCGAAACATTATCATTCAGAAATTATTTCTTGTGACAGCAGGCAATTTTTTAAAGAAATGAAAATTGGTACCGCTGTACCTTCTAATGATGAATTGAATCAAGTAAAACATCACTTTATTCAAAATATTTCAATCCACGAAAAATATTCAGTTGGAGATTTTGAACGAGATGGATTAACCTTTTTGGAGGAATATTTCAAAACAAATCACATTGGTGTAATGGTAGGCGGTTCGGGTTTATACGAAAAAGCAATCACAGTTGGTTTTGATGAATTTCCAGATGTAGATTCTTCAATCAGAGAGCAACTTAATCGAGAGCTTGAAGAATTTGGAATAGAGAAACTCCAAGAAGAATTGAAAAATGTTGATCTTAACTATTATGAAGAAGTTGATGTCCATAACAAACAACGTGTAATTCGTGCTCTAGAGATTTACAGATCTTCGGGCTTACCTTTCTCTCATTTCAGAAATCAAGACTTGAACAAACGTCCATTTAACATAATAAAGATAGGGTTAGAACTTCCACGTGAAGAAATGTATGATCGTATCAATCGAAGAGTTGACATGATGATGAATGAAGGTTTAGTAGAAGAAGCCAATTCTTTATTTCATTTAAAAGAATTAAATGCTTTACAAACTGTTGGCTACAGAGAATTATTTGATTATTTTGAAGGAAATATTCCACTAGATTTTGCCGTTGAAGAAATCAAAAAGAATACCAGACGATTTGCGAAACGTCAAATGACTTGGTTTAAAAAAGATAAAAAAGTGAATTGGTTTTCTCCCTTCGAAAAAGAATCGATTATCAATTTTATAGATACTGCATTATAAAGAATGGAAAATTTTGTCGCAATAGATTTTGAAACAGCAAATAATTACCGTAATTCTGCATGTGCTGTCGGAATAGTTACAGTAACAGACCATATCATTACAGACGAGTATTACACACTAATTCAGCCTCCTCGTAATCAATACAATTATCACAATATTTTGGTTCATGGAATTCGTCCTGAAGATACAATTGATGCACCTACTTTTGATGATGTTTATTTCGAAATAAAACACCGATTACAAAACCAGGTTGTTGTAGCACATAATGAAGCTTTTGACCGTTCTGTTTTAAAACATACAATGGAATTTTACGGTCTAAATTATTCTCAACTTAATCTTTCTGAACGTTGGGAATGTACCTATAAAATTTTCAAGCAAAAAGGGATCATTCCTACAAAATTATCTGATTGTGCACGAAAATTTAATCTTCAACTTAATCATCACGAGGCATTGTCTGATGCTAAAGTTTGTGCACAGTTGTACTTGTTAAAGTGATTATTTTTATCCATTATTATACTTAAGCATTTTTAATTCATTGAAGATAAAAGTATAAACAACTTATATTTAATATTTTAAACATTTTTAAATACTTACAAACGTTTACAAATATTTACAAATGATAAATTGAATGGTTATTGCTACAAACATTTAAACACAAAAAAATAATTATGTCTGTACAAAATTTCAGGGAATTACATAATCAGGATTACCCACTTGTTATTGCAAATGTTTGGGATGCAATAAGTACCAAAGCTGCCGAAAAAGCAGGTTTTTTAGCTGTTGGAACTTCTAGTCATGCCATTGCGAATATGTTAGGTTATGAAGACGGTCAGAATATTTCTTTCTACGAAATGTTATATATCATTGAACGGATTTCCAAGTCTACGTCTCTTCTTGTTTCTGCCGATATCGAAAGTGGTTTTACTGAAGATTTAGAAGCATTAAACGATTATATAGAGAAACTCGTAGATGTTGGAGTTGTCGGAATCAATTTGGAAGATGGAAATACTGATGAAGAAAAAAGAAAACTATCCAATCAGCTTGTTTTAGAAACCAAAATAAAATCAATCAAAGATGACTTAAAATCTAAAGGCAAAGATATTTTTATCAATGCCCGTATAGATACTTATACAACAAAATCCGAAAACACATTGGACGAAACAATACGAAGAGGAAAGTTGTATAAAGAGGCAGGTGCTGATGGAATTTTTGTTCCTTTAATTGAAGATAAAATGGAAATTGAAAAAGTTATCAATGAAGTTGGTTTACCCTTAAATATTTTTATCACACCTACATTAAATTCATATAAAACAATAAGTGAGCTGGGCGTACACCGAATTTCGAGTGGAAATAAAGTTCATCATAAAGTAACTGAATTTACCAATAATTTTTTCGAGGAGCTATTGGATTCAAAAGATTTCTCTAAATTATTATAACTCCCCTACTCTTTTTAAATGTTTCATACTATTTTAAATTATGCCTTGGAATCCTGAAATATACAATCATTTTAAAGATATTCGCTATCAGCCATTTTATGATTTGTCACATCTCATTTCGGCTGAACATCTCAAAAATTGTATTGATGTGGGATGTGGAACCGGAGAACAAACAGCTATTCTTGCAAATAAATTTGAACAAGCTCAATTCTTAGGAATTGATTCATCAAAAGAGATGCTGGAAAAATCAAAAGAATTTGATTTATCAAATCTTCATTTCAAACAACAAACAATCGAAGAATTTGCAGATTCTGATACAAAATGGGATTTAATTTTTAGCAATGCTGCCTTGCAATGGTCTGATGACCATCAGAAATTATTTCCTAAGTTAATTTCAAAACTGAATAAAAAAGGACAGTTTGCTGTGCAAATGCCTTGTCAGAAAGATAATATTTTGAATGTTTTGTTACGTGATTTAGTTAAAGAAAAACCTTATTCTGATTTCTTAAATGGTTTTTACAGCGACTCTCCTTTGCTAACCATAGATGATTATGCAAAAATTATGTTTGATGAAGGATTGAACGATTTAAATATCAGTGTAAGAATTTATCCTATTTATGGTAATAATGAAATCGATTTTTATCGATTCATTTCCGGTTCAGCTTTAATTCCTTATATGGAACGTTTGACACCGGAACAACAGGAACTGTTTACAACTGAGTATCAATCCCGAATAAAGAAGTATTTCACAACTTTCCCTGCCATTTATCCATTCAAACGAATTTTATTGTATGGTAAAAAAGTATAAAAAATAAAAAGAGCATCATTTAAATGATGCTCTTTTTATTTTTTATCTAATCTAAGTCATCTAAAACAGATTTCAAAATCTCACAACCTTTTACGATATCTTCATCAGAAATATTAATTGGAGGTGTGATGCGTAATGTTTCGATGCTGTACATTAACCAAAAAATAATTAATCCACGATTCATGCATTCTGCCGCAACACGCAATGCATAATCCACATCTTTCACTTCTGGTGCTAACATCAAACCTTTTCCATGAATTTTTTTAATTTTTGGATGTTGAAGATGCTCTCTGAACAATTGTTCTTTGCGGTCAATATCCTCCATTAACTTTTCATCTTCTAAAACATTTAATAGTTCTAAAGCAGCAGCTGCAATTACAGGATTCCCTCCAAATGTTGTAATATGCCCTAACTGCGGATTTTGTTTCAACGAACTCATAATCTTATCAGAGGTCATAAATGCCCCAACAGGTAAACCACTTGCCATTCCTTTTCCCATTGCAACGATATCAGGAACAATACCAAAATGCTCAAACCCAAAAAGTTTTCCGGTACGTCCAAATCCCGGTTGAATTTCATCCATAATCAATAAAGCTCCAACTTCTTCGCAACGTTTCTTCAACTTCATAAAAAAGTTGTTCTCCGGCAAACGGAAACCTGATGCTCCACGAATACTTTCAACAATAACTCCTGCAGTTTCTTTTGTAATTTTTTGTAAATCTTCTTCGTTGTTAAAATCTATAAAATAAACCTCAGGCAATAATGGTCTGAAAGCAGATTTTTTTCGTTCGTCTCCCGATACGCTCAATGAACCATGTGTATTACCATGATAAGCATTTCGAAAAGAAATCAACTGACGACGGCCAGTAAAACGTTTGGCTAATTTAAGAGAAGCTTCAATAGCTTCAGTTCCTGAGTTTACAAGATATACCTGATCTAAACCTTCTGGCGTAGAATCAACTAAACGCTTGCATAATTCTACGGGTTTTTCTTGTGCATATTCACCGTAAACTGCAACATGCATATATTTGTTAACTTGTTCTATAATTGCCTCATTAATTCGAGGATGGCTATGTCCAAGTGTATTCACTGAAACACCAGCTACAAAATCAAGATAGGCTCTTCCATCCTTTCCATAGATATAAGAGCCTTTTGCATAATCAACTTCAAAACCGGATGCAAAATTTGTGGTTTGTGCCTGGTATTTGAAAAATTCTTCTTTTAATGTTCCCATTTTTATTTTAATAATAAAAGTACAGCTGCTCCGCCCATTGCATAGGCAGCAACAGTTAAAGCATCTGATTTACCTTTTGAAAATTTTCTTATTTTGAATGTAGAAATATCGTCTTTGTGAAACTTCAACTCTTTTGCTGTTCCTTTTACAACCGCATACAAGGTATCAGCTTTCCATTGCTTTGCCTCTATCGTATACTCTTTACCTTGTGAATCAACTTTATAAAACTGATCCGGTTTAATTATATCCGTAATTTTAATTGTAGAAGGATCTATGATAGGCTTTTCTGTATCTTCTTTAGTTTTTTGAACAACAGGCCCTCCTTCCTCATCTATTGCAGTAGCAGAAGATCTACTTGCATTTTGATTGGAATTCATACGTTCTCTTCTTAATTCTGCGATATCAGATTTAGAACGACTTCTTTCTTTTAAATTAGTCGTTTGCTCATTTTTTTTCGCTAATTCAGCTGCATATTCTTCAGGATCAAATACTTTATACGTATAACAGCTTGACAATAATAAAAGAGATAATATGATAGATGTTGTTTTCATGAATAGTTTTAAAAATTAAACGATTAATTTATGAAAAGATTATTTCGCTTCGATAAAAATATCCCGCCATTTGTTTAAACGTTCAGAAATTCTCCACTTAAAATCAGGTAAATAACGCATTTCTTCAGGAAATTTAGACAAAGGATACATTTTTCCATCCGATTTTATACGACATCCCACCATTTCAACATCTTTTCCTACCACATCAACTTCTATAATACCACAATACGAAATGTTAACTCCATATCGTTCTTTTACTTTCGTTTTTTGATCTGTATCATCCATATAGGTCAAAGCGACTGCATTTTCTTCCACATTAATAAAATCTATTTTATCATCCTGAAACAAAACCGTTAAATATTTTCCTTTGATTTGATGAAATTCGTTCTCAGCAAGTGAATCTACTTTTGCAATCACAAATGCATTATTGAAAACTTTCATCGAATCTATTTTTTCCGTTTTGGCATTTGTATAAGCTTCAATAAAATCGCCTGTAACCTGATTATCTCCGGACCAAAGAATAGGATCTTTGTAAAACTGCATCAGTCCTTTCGTTTGATTATAAATCAAAGAATCTGCTTTACCATTTGCATTCGATTTATAAAAACGAGCTTTATGAAATGCTTTTACAAGAGAAGTTGAATCTACATCGTGACGTTTTACAGCTAATAATGTATCAGCACTAATGTATAGGGAATCTTTATCAAATGCTTTTACAGCATATGCATTTTTTGTAACAAAAGCAGAATCTAAATATTTGAATGCTTCTCCATAATCTCCTTTCAAGAATCTTTTTTCAAGTGGGTCATCTAAAAAAACATCTCCTTCTCCTTTTCCAAACCCGGTTTTGTCATTAAAATAAAGATTCTTAGCTGTTAGGGTTTTATTCTGATAGTAGACTTTTGAATTGCTTCTTAGCCAAGCTTCTCCTGTTTTTTTATTAAAGTCCCCATCAGAAGTGATAATATATTGTGTAGGATCGTTGCGGCGTGTAATTTTTGAATAATCACGAAATGTTGTGATTCCGGTGATATCATTCGTTGTCATCTTTCTCGAATAAATGGTATAGTCTTTATTCGTGATAAAAACTTCTGAACCAAAATTTGCCGATTTAGATTTTACATTGTACACCACATTCCGTCCTTCAACTAAAGTTCCGTCCGAACCAATTGTCTTGTACGTATCATTCACAATGATATTTCCTGTCAATCGTTCATAAATCATTTTTTCGGAACTGATTTGCTGTGTTGGCGTTTTCACCTCTACTTTCCCAATTCCTGTTGCAATTTCTGTTGTCCGATTATAATCCATATAATCTGCTGTAATACGAGAAGTTGGATCTGTCAATACCACATTTTTAAATGCTTTTGCAATGGTTGTATTTCCATCATATTCCATTTTGTCTGCAGAAATTGTTTTGTCTTTACTCACCAATTTAGCATTGGACCAAACAACCGCCAAATTTTTATCTTGGTACAAAACTGCACTGTCCGCCTGAACCAAATCTCCTTTATACTCAAGTACAACATTTCCTGTTAAGAACTGATTTCCTTCAAAACGATCGGGATAGCGTTCAACTAAATCAGCATGTTTCAGAACAACTTTTGCTTTTTTAGGTTTTTGCTGAGCAAAAATACTTAATGTCATAAAACATGAAAGTAATAAGGTCACTCTCATCTTTGTTTTCTGACTATTTATATAATTAATTAACAATTACTTATTTTTTTATTTGATCATTATTACACTTGTAAAAAGTGCTAGCCAAAATTAGTATTATTTTTTTAGTCCTAAAAATTATTTATACAGTTAAAACATGGCTGTTATACTTAAAATTTTCCTAAAATAAATACTTCTATCATTTAGTATTTTCAACCAAAATTCAATTAAAAAAATGCGCATTGTTTCTTTCATTCCGCTTTAAAATCATTAACTTCATACAAGATTAAATAAAGTAAAATGCCTAAACATCAAAATGTATTAGATTCTCCTAATACCAACACTGTTTTTATGGTTTGGAATTTCAAAGAAAACACCAACTATAAAGCTATCTTTAAAGACCTTTGTTCATTGGTTATCAATCTAAACCACACTGCCAATACACGATTTCCCGGAACACAATCTAGTGTCATTTTAGGAATTAGTTACGACGCATGGCTTAAACTTGATCTCCCTCAACCATTACCAAAAGAATTAAAACCTTTTCAGACAATTAAAGGAGAAAAACACCAAGCAATTTCTACAAAAGCAGATATTCACTTTCATATACGCTCTACTCATAAAAGTTATTGCATTGATATTGTTTCTAATTTAACCGATTTATTAAACGATGTTGCTATTTGCCAAGAAGAAATTCATGGCTTTAGGTATTGGGATGGGCGCAGTATTCTAGGTTTTGTAGATGGAACTGAAAATCCGCAAGGTGAAGAAAGAATAGCTTTTGGTTTAATTGGAGAAGAAGACATCAACTATCAAGACGGAAGTTATTTATTCGTTCAAAAATATATTCATAATATGCAAGCCTGGAAAAACTTAGCTGTTTCGGAGCAAGAAAAAGTCATTGGGCGAACAAAAACAGATGACATCGAAATGGACGATGAAGAGAAACCTTCTAACTCGCATTCAGCCTTAGCGAATGTTGGTGATGATAAAAAAATTGTTCGCGATAATATGCCTTTTGGCAATATGTCTACCAATGAAATGGGAACATATTTTATCGCTTATGCAAGAAAATTTAGTATTGTTGAAGAAATGTTAGAGCGTATGTTTATTGGAGAGCCTGCTGGGAACTACGACCGTATTTTAGATTTCAGCGAAGCTAAAACCGGAACTCTATTTTTTGTTCCTTCTTTTGATTTATTAGATGAACTATCCAATTAATCCCAATAAAAAAACCTTTTACTGAGAGTAAAAGGTTTTTTTATTATTTTTTATTTCGTGTACCATAAAAATACAACGAATGATTGTCTATTTTGATATCAAAAACTTCTTCTATGGTTTGTTTGATCGATTGAATTCTAGGATCACAGAATTCCAATACCTCTCCTGTGTCAGACAAAATGATATGATCATGATTTTTATCAAAATATGATTTTTCGTAATGTGCCTGCTGATCTCCAAATTGGTGTTTACGTACCAATTTAGCATCCATCAACAATTCTATCGTATTGTATAATGTAGCACGACTAACGCGATATTTCTTATTTTTCATTTTGATATACAACATATCAATATCAAAATGATCATCTGTAAAATATATTTCTTCTAAAATAGCATAGCGCTCAGGTGTTTTACGGTGGCCATGTTCTTCCAAGAAATTCGTAAACACTTGCTTTACTACTTCGTAATTACTTGATTTTACTGATTCATTTGTCATATAAAAAATTTGTGTAAATATACAGATTATTTCTATATTAAAATAACGATACGTTCTTCAATTGGTATGAATTTTCTATCTGTTTATAATATAATTTTATAATTACGCCATTTTATCAATACTCCTATTCTGAAAGACAGATAATCTTTTAAATTTATTTTATCCTTTTCAACACAAAGGTTAACTTTGCAAATGATGGAAGAAAATTATTTAGAAAAACTGAACGAACCACAGCGATTAGCTGTAGAAGCCACCGAAGGTCCTGTTATGGTAATTGCTGGTGCCGGTTCGGGGAAAACAAGAGTTTTAACCTATCGAATTGCTCATTTACTAAACAAAGGAGTTGATGCTTTTAACATTTTGTCATTAACCTTCACAAACAAAGCTGCACGTGAAATGAAAGAACGTATTGGACAAGTTGTTGGCGAATCAAATGCTAAAGCTCTTTGGATGGGTACTTTTCACTCTGTTTTTGCACGAATTCTTCGAGTAGAAGCTCCTTTATTGGGATACCCATCAGATTTTACAATTTATGATCAACAAGATGCTGTTTCCGTTATGACAAAGATTATCAACGAAATGCATTTGGATAAAGATATTTATAAGCCGAAACAAGTTTTAGGTCGTATTTCACAATATAAAAACAATTTGATTACTGTTCGTGCTTACCACAATAATCAAGCGTTAATTGAAGCTGATAATGAAGCCATGAAACCTCGTATGGGGGACATTTACAGAGCTTATGTGGACCGTTGTTTCAAATCCGGTGCAATGGATTTTGATGACTTATTGTTGCGCACCAACGAAATTTTGACCCGTTTTCCGGAAGTTTTAGCAAAATACCAGGAACGTTTCAAATACATTATGGTAGATGAGTATCAGGATACCAATCATTCGCAGTACCTGATCGTAAAAGCATTAGCTTCTCGTTATGAAAACCTTTGTGTGGTTGGTGATGATGCACAATCTATTTATGCGTTCCGTGGTGCAAATATTCGAAATATCTTATCGTTTAAATCAGACTACCCAGATGCTAAATTATATCCACTTGAACAAAATTACCGTTCAACACAAATGATTGTTGAAGCAGCAAATCAGATTATCAAACAGAATCAGGATCAATTAGAAAAAAACGTTTGGACAGCTAATGAAACCGGTGAAAAAATAGCTGTTTATCGTGGACTTTCTGACGCTGATGAGGCCCGTTATATTGCAACGCAAATTTGGGAAAGACAGATGAATGAACATCTTCAACCAAAAGATTTTGCCATTCTTTATCGGACAAATGCGCAATCACGTGCATTAGAGGAAGCCTTAAGAAAAAGAGGAATTCAGTACCGTGTTTATGGAGGAACATCTTTTTATCAGCGAAAAGAGATCAAAGACATGGTCGGTTATATGCGCTTATTGATTAATCAAAATGATGAAGAAGCTTTATTGCGTACAATCAATTATCCTGCACGTGGAATTGGGCAAACAACTATTTCAAAACTTTTGGTCGCTGCAGACCAGCATCAAATCAGTTTATTCTCATTGATAGAAAATATCGCAATGTACGCGCCAACAATTGGGATTAACGCAGGAACTGCTAACAAATTAAATGATTTTGTCTTGATGATTAAGCGTTTCCAGGTGATGTTAAAGTCGCATGACGTCTATGAAGTAACAATGGAAATGGCAAAAACAACACAATTGTTGAATGCGTTGAAAGAAGATTCTACTCCGGAAGGAGTTTCTCGTTTGGAAAATGTACAAGAATTATTAAATTCAATTCAGGGTTATGTAGAAGAACAACAACAATTGGATGAAGGAGACGCTTCTTTGGCCGGTTTCTTAGAAAATATTGCTTTAGCTACAGACGCAGATAACGAAGAAGACGATAATAACAAAGTTAATTTGATGACTGTCCATTTAGCAAAGGGGCTTGAATTTCCGGTTGTATTTATTGCTGGTTTAGAAGAAAATCTTTTTCCTTCGATGATGAGTGTCAATACTCGTGCTGAATTAGAAGAAGAGCGTCGTTTATTTTATGTTGCTTTAACACGTGCCGAAAAAGTAGCTTATATGACGTATTCTGTTTCTCGCTTTCGTTGGGGGAAAATTATCGATTGTGAACCTTCCCGTTTTCTAGAAGAAATCGATGATGATTTCTTAGAATGGAAAAATCTGAATATTTCTGCCAGAGCAAGTAATAATAGTGGTTTATCTGCAGATTTATTTGGTGATGAACCAACTCCTCAACATTATCAACAACGGGAAAAATCTGTCGCAAGACCAAATCCTAGAGCACGTGTAGAACCGGCTCAACCAAAAGCAAATTTTAAACCGGTTAATCAAACTAAAAACACCGGATCAGTAGCAAGCAACTCACAGGGTTTACAAATTGGCCAGGTTGTTGTTCATGATCGTTTCGGACGTGGAGTTGTAAAAGATCTGCAAGGAGAGCCTTCAGATATGAAAGCAATTATTCATTTTGATAATGCCGGAGAAAAGAAATTACTTTTAAATTTCGCAAAACTTAAAGTTATTCGTTAACATCAAATCAATAAAAAAGGCTGCATAATTAATGCAGCCTTTTTTATTGATTTTAAACATTTTATATCACACTAATTAAATAGTTCATTTAAATAGTATTAAAATTAAAATAAATTCTACATACATTTAGATTTTCTCTTTTTTTGAATAAATAGACATAATAAATATCATTATTAAGATTTTTTTAGCATTTTAGCAGAACAAATAAACACAAGAACAAAAAATTTTATACTCAAATGGATGATATCATCAATATCATAAGTAGCTACGTATGGTCGTATGCTTTAATTGGACTTTGCGCCTTAACAGGAATCTACTTCTCTATCCGAACAGGATTTTTACAAATTGTCTACATAAAAGATATGGTACGCCTTCTTTTTAGCGGGAAAAAATCTGCTAAAGGAATTACACCTTTTCAAGCTTTTTCTTTGGCCATTTCCGGTCGGGTTGGAACCGGAAACATTGTAGGTGTAGCAACAGCCATTGCGATGGGAGGTCCCGGAGCTATTTTCTGGATGTGGTTCATTGCTTTTTTAGGAAGTGCCTCAGCTTTTATAGAATCAACTTTGGGGCAGGTTTATAAACAAGAAATTGATGGCGAATACAGAGGTGGCCCATCCTACTACATCGAAAAAGGATTAGGAATTAAATGGTATGCTATATTATTTGCAATCATCACAATTATCAGTTGTGGGCTTCTATTACCCGGAGTACAATCGAACAGTATTTCTTCTGCTTTGAATAATGCTTTTGATGTTCCTCTCTATCACTTCGTTGGTATTCCAATCAACATTGTCGGTTTTATCATCATCGGATTATTGGCTTTAATTATTTTTGGAGGTGTAAAACGTTTAGGACAAGCTTCTGAATTTATCGTTCCATTTATGGCAGGTGCTTATATTTTGATGGCATTTATTATTATTGGGATGAACTTTCATCAAATTCCTTCTGTTTTAAAATTAATCCTTTCGTCAGCATTTAACCAAGAATCTCTATATAGCGGTGTATTTGGATCTGCAATCGCATGGGGAATAAAACGTGGTATTTACTCGAACGAGGCAGGACAAGGGACGGCTCCACATGCTGCTGCTGCTGCGGAAGTTAATCACCCTGCACAACAAGGTTTGGTACAAGCATTTTCAGTTTACATTGATACTTTATTTGTTTGTACAGCTACTGCTTTTATGATATTGTTTACCGGTAAATATAACGTTAGTCATCCTGAAAAAGCGGGTAGTTTTATCACACAAAATATTCCGGGAATTGACTACACAGGTTTTACTCAAGCAGCTGTTTCTTATCATTTTCCATCTTTCGGAAATAGCTTTGTTGCGATTGCCTTATTCTTTTTTGCTTTCACAACAATTATGGCGTATTACTATTATGCAGAAACGAATATTACCTACATTTTCAAAAAAGGAAACAGAAAGGTTTATGTATGGATTTTAAGAATTTGCTTTTTAGGAGCGACTTATTATGGAACCATCAAAACAGCTGAAACTGCTTGGGCAATCGGTGATATTGGTGTCGGCTTAATGGCTTGGGTAAATGTCATCGCAATTTTACTGTTAAGCGGAGTTGGTCTTAAAGTCTGGAAAGATTACAAGGAAAAGCGCAAAAAGGGAATTAAAAACCCCGGCTTTAATCCTAAAGAGATCGGAATTAAAAATGCCACTTTCTGGGAAAATAAAAACAAATAACATAAAAAAGCCACTTCAAGAGTGGCTTTTTTCGCTATTAAAAATTATAGATTATTGGGCTTGAGTAAACTCTAAATTTACCAATAATTTTACTTTATCAGAAACAACTAAACCTCCGGCTTCTGTTACTTGGCTCCACCCTAAACCAAAATCTTTACGATTGATATCGCCAGAAAACTCAAAACCGGCTCTTGTTAATCCGTAAGGATCTTTTATTACACCGCCAAAATCAGCTTCTAATGTAATTGGTTTTTTCTCTCCACGAATTTCTAGTGTTCCTTCTATTTTTCCATTTTTAATTCCTGAAGTACTTTCAAATTTTAATTCTGGAAATTGATCAGCTGCAAAGAAATCAGCTGATTTTAAATGACCATCGCGATCTGCATTTTTTGTATTGATTGAATCAATTTTCGCATCAAATTCAAATTTTGCATTCGAAAAATCGTCGCTATTGCTTTCTACATCAGCACTGAAATTATCAAAATTTCCTGTCACTGTAGAAATTACCATGTGTTTTACTTTAAATTGAACCTCTGAATGAGAAGGGTCTAAATTCCATTTTGTTGCCATAATGATTTGTTTTTATTGTGATTTAAATTGTTTAATTTATCCTATTTTAAATGATAACATTCCCAATGAGCCGTAAATAAGCTTGTCATTAAAAATTGTCACCTCTTCTTTTTTTCCTTGTAATGCCAATGCATAAACAGCAGGTAAATAATGCTCCATAGAAGGAATGGCCAGATTAAATGCGTTTCCTTTTTGTACAAAATTGAATAACTCATCATGATTCCCGGATTGCACAATGTTTTTGAAGCTATCATTTACTTCGTAAGCCCAATCGTATCCTGCGTTTGGCTCGTTCCAATTTAATGCTCTTAAATTATGAACAACATTTCCGCTTCCTACAATTAATACCCCTCTATGACGTAAAGCATCTAATTCTTTTGCCAGCTCATAATGTTCTTTTGGTGTTTTAAAAACATCCAAACTCAACTCTATCATTGGAACATCAGCATCTGGATACAAAAATTTAATGACACTCCATGAACCGTGATCAAAACCCCACATTTTATCCAGATCAATCGTTGTCGTTTTAATTAAATGTTTGACCTCTTCTGCCAATTCCGGACTTCCGGGAGCCGGATATTGAACATCGAATAAAGCCTGAGGAAAACCATAAAAATCGTGAATCGTTTTTGGTTGCTGTAAAGCCGTAACCTTCGTACCTTTAGTTTCCCAATGTGCCGAAATACAAATTATGGCATTTGCTTTAGGAATCGTTTTTCCAATATTTCTCCAACCTTCTACAAAAATATTTTCTTCGATTGCATTCATCGGTGAGCCGTGTCCTAGAAATAAAACAGGCATTTTTTCTGTTGCAGAAAAACTTGAAGTTATCGCTTTTAAAGTAGTATAATCCACTATTTTATGATTAATAATTTTATTTATTATTTTGCTTTAGGCGCAGCAAATTCTAAGTTTGATGTTAAGGTTACAACATCTCCTACAACAGCTTCCGGGAAGTTTCCTCCAATGTTGAAATCACTTCTTTTTACATCACCTTTCACAGTAAACCCATATGTTTTAACACCATTGTTATTAATATTTCCGTTATAAACCAATTTTAATGTAACTGGTTTTGTTACGCCATTTAATGTTAAATCTCCAATCATTTTAAATTGATTCCCTTTAACACGAGTAATACCTTTTGAAGAAAATTCTAATTTAGAATTTTTTGCAGTATTGAAGAAGTCAGGAGATTTTAAATGATTATCACGTGCTTCAATTCCTGTGTTAATCGAATTAACATCAGCAACTACATGAAATTTAGCATCGCTTAAATCTTCTTTTGTTAAGTTTAAGTGAACTTCAAAATTTTGAAATTGTCCCTCAATATCAGAAATTGTCATGTGAGAAACAGAGAATCCTAATTTTGAATGCGCTTTATCATTTGTATAATTTTGAGCAAATGCAGATAATGATGCTGCTGATAATATTAAAGTGAATAATAATTTTTTCATCTTGTTTAATTTAATCTTTTATTACTTATTGATGACACAAAGTTAGATGCTCAAAGAATGATTGCCATTGATGTAAATCAATAAATGAAATTTCTTTTGTTACAATTAAAATTCTAAGAAAAATCGTATCAATTAATATTCCAAAAAAGTAGACTAAACAATTTAATAACAATAAAAAAGCACTTCGTAAAAAGTGCTTTTAAATTATTTTATTGGGCTAAAATACCAATAAGTAGATGTTTTTTTATTTTCAACTTCCAGGTACTCCGGGAAGGCTTGTGGCAGTAAATTTAATTCCTCCGATTTTTTAAGATCAGTAAGAATCTGGCGCAAGGGATATCCTTTTTTACGATCGTGCGGAAAATACCCTTTCTCGATCAAAAAAGGCATCATGTCTTTCGTTTTAACACGCTCAAGGTTATTTTCTACTAAATAAGCCTGAATGTCTTCACTCATTTTTTTGACCACTTCGCGGTCAACTTTAATATATTCGTTTTTTTTCATATAATTTTACCAATTACCATTCATGTGGGTTAAAATCATAGGACCTTCAGAAGTTACCAGAACAGTATGTTCATGTTGTGCAAATACACCGGGATTATTTCCTATCATTGTCCATCCATCAGCTTGTTCAATTGCTTCATGAGAATTCTCTGAAATAAAAGTTTCTAAAGCAATAACCGAATTTTTTCGAAAACGACGTTTATCATACACATCTCTGTAGTTCAATAAATCTAATGGTTCTTCGTGTAAGGAACGCCCTACTCCATGTCCTGTTAAATTCTCGATGACATGGTAATGATGTTTTTTCGCTTCTTTTTCAATGATTCCACCAATATCAGCGATTTTTACACCTGATTTTACTGCTCCTATAGCTTTCTGTAAAGCAGAAATAGACGCGTCAACAATTTTTTGATGACCATTTACATCTTCTCCTACAACGATAGAACCTCCGTTATCTGCCCAAAACCCACCTAATTCTCCGGAAACATCAATATTGATTACATCCCCGTCTTTTAAGATTTTATCAGCACTTGGAATTCCGTGACAAATTTCTTCATTGACACTTAAGCAAGTATATCCCGGAAATTGATACGACTCATACGGTGCAGATTTACATCCAAATTTCTTCATGATTGCCGCTCCAAAATCATCCAATTCTTTGGTTGACATTCCTGGTTTCACATAATCTTTCATCTCTTTCAGAGTTACCGCTACAGCTTCGCTGACTTTTTTCATTCCGATTAACTCTTCTTCTGTCTCTATAATCATTGCTTATATTCTATTGATCTCAAAACTCTGAAATCGTATGCAAAAGTACAATTTCTTTGAATAGATTTGAAAAGAGTTCGGATTGAATTTTACGATGATAGTAAAAACAGGATAAACGAATAATTTTTCACCTAACGAAAGCGTTTAAATCAATTGAAAAATTACTATTAAATCTGAGATTATATAAAAAAGTAATATTTGCTTCCTATTGTAGTATTTTATATATTTTCAAAAAATTCAAGTATAAGGTAATATTTTCCTTTCGGAAGAATTTCTCCTTCCATAATCAACTCACGAGAATTCATATTATAACTTAAAACATTGTTTGTTATGCGTGTACTTTCTTGGTGAATTAATCGGACATTAATTATTTTTGTAACAGGTGATAGCTCAAGCTCTTTTGGAAGAACAATACTATTCTTAGAGTTGTCCAACGTAATTTCAGTTGTTAGTTCTTTAATCGATGCTCCATTCATCCATTTTCTTCCTGTATCTTGAAGTTGATTCGAATAATTTATTCTATTGTGACTGTCACTTTTTAACTCCGCTATATTTTTCCATTCTAACTGGGTGTATGAAGCACCAGATGGGATATCACCTACAACAAGTACTTGACCTTTTGTTCCAACTGTACGAGGAAACATATAACTGTCTGTATTCACTTCATTACCCGTTGCTCCATTTGTATTAAAATTAAATTTAATACCTCTTGCTCCATCTAAAATGATTTCTGATTTAAAATGATTTCCGGTCAGGATTGGAGAACTTGAAGCAATCGAATATAATGTCATTTCCTTACTGGATGGATTAAAATCAATATTCAGAAGTGATCTCAACGGACTTGCTACATCATTACGGGCTCCTACATTGAGGCGATTATCCAAAATACTTATAGAAGAGCCCAAAACAGAACTGCGTCCACTTCTCAGCGTAATATTACTTGTGGTCATGTCAAGAGTTGTTCCACGCCCCGATACCTGAGTATTTCTATTATATAAATTTACAGATTGGGAACCTGATACTGCACCAGATGTTTCGATTCCTACACTTTGCGCCACTCGTTCATAAGCTGTCTTAAAATCTCCTTTTATCTCCATTTGCTTACCAGAAACAGCATCCGTTTCTGTAAAACCGACTGCTACCTTACCTTGTTGGTAAATATTCTGGTCATTGGCAGTTGCAACATTGGTGGTATTTTGTATACGCCAAGGCTCTTCTTGACTTAGACTTAATCTAATCCATTCTCCCGTTTGTCCATCTTTTTTCAACCAATAATAATATCCTGGAAATACAGCATTTTTTCCAGAACCATTTTGAGCTGTATTGAAAATTAACAAAGAATTTTCAGGATTATTTATAGGAGTCGATAAATCGGTGGCAGTCAAATTAATTCTAGGAATTAAAACACCTGTATTTTGGCTGGAAATATCTAAAGATGAAGAAGGATTGGGGTTATCCGTTCCTATTCCGACTTGAGCATTAACACATTCGAACGAAGCAACTACAGAAAGAATAATCGCATATTTAAAAGGCAGGTTTTTCATAATAAAGAGTTTAGTTCATTAACAAAACAAATTGATAATTTTATCCCATCAATTTTGAGTTGCAAACTACAAAAAAAAATGAAAAATTTAGTTTTTTTCTCCTTTACGGATTTCTTTCTAAGAAAACTTCTAAACAATAAAAGTTAAGAGAAAAATCATGTTTTCACGAATTATTCTCTAAATCATTTCAAAAAGAGCTTTTAATCTGCATCATAGATTAAAACTCTCTTTGCTAATTTATTTGGTCCATTCAAAAATTCGAGATGTTGCGGATGTTTTTGATAAGCTTCAAATTGCTCCATTGTTTCAAAAGCTAAGAACAACGAGAATGAATAAGAAGCATCTATCACATCTCTTTCAATATTTGCAGGTGTTCCTACATGAAAAAAAGTTGATTCAGCAATTGGTTTTAAATCTTTCAAAGCTTGGTGAAATGTATTCATTTCTTCTTTTGTTACATCATCTTTCAACCAAAAAAACACATGGTGAGCTAGCATAAAATTATATTTTATAAGTTATTGATTAATATGCGATTTGCATTTTTACTTTCTTATTTTTTACTTTCTGTCCGTTTAGTTTCTTTAATAAATCAGGAACTTTTTTTCGGTTAATTGCAACATAAGAAGTCGTATCTTTTACTTCGATAATTCCGACATCATTTTTTTCTAGGTTTCCTTTTTTAAATAAAAATCCCACGATATCAACCTTGTTTACTTTATCTTTTTTTCCGGCAGAAATGTAAATCGTTTGAAAAGGTGTACGCTCAGGAATTTTATAAGTTCCTCCTACATTTTCGACAGGTAAATTTTCTTTAACAAAAGGGAAATGCTCTTCATTACTGATAATTAAATACACAAAACCTTTCGCATTCATTCTTGCAGTACGCCCATTTCTATGAATGAAAGCCGCTTCTTTTGCTGGTAACTGGTAATGAATAATTGAATCTACTTCCGGAATATCCAATCCGCGGGCTGCTAAATCTGTCGTAATTAAAACACGAACCGAATCGTTACGGAATTTCAATAAAGCACGTTCACGCTCATCTTGTTCCATTCCGCCATGAAAACTTTCACGGGCAATTCCTTTCTCATGTAACAAATTACTGATTCTATCTACAGCATCACGATGATTACAGAAAATCAACATTCGCTTACTCCCTATCTTGCAAATCAAATTGAATAATGTATCCAGTTTTTCTTCAGAAATCGTATTGACCAACTTCATCTGTAAATCAGGTTTTACCTCAATACTTTTTAAATAACTAACAATTTTCTCTTCTTTCAATCCTACAAATTCAGGAATATTTTCCATCTCTGTAGCAGAAGTTAAAATACGTTGTTGTAAACCTGAAAGTTGATCAACAATAAAACTCATATCTTCTTGAAAACCTAATTCCAACGCTTTATCAAATTCATCTAATACTAATGTCTGAATAGTCGAAGGATCAAAATTCTCGTTGCGTAAATGATAAGCTATTCTTCCGGGCGTTCCTATCAAAACTGCCGGAGCTTCTAACAAATTATTTTGTTCAACTCTTGTGTTATGACCACCATAGCAACATGTTACTTTATACTCGGATTTCATAGTTTTGAAAACCGTTTCTATTTGCAACGCTAATTCGCGTGCAGGAACCAAAATTAATGTTTGAACACCTTTTGCTTCATGTTTTAAATCTCGTAAAACAGGAAATAAAAACGCCAATGTTTTTCCAGAACCTGTAGGTGATAATAGAATTAAATCCCGTTGATTTTCGGACATTTTGAATGCAGAGCGTTGCATTGCATTCATTTCTTTAATGCCTAAATTTTTATAAAGTAAATCGATTTGCATAATGCAAAAATAGTGACAATTCGATAATATTTGAACATCAGATTTAAATTAATCTTCTTCTTCTTCTTCCGCTTCCGTTGTTAATTCAATATCAATAAATTGAACAACCACTTCACAGATTTCATTGTGATCATCAAATCCAAAATAAACAGGATATACCCCATCACCAAAACCACTTTGAATCATAGGAATACTTAAATTTGTATTGGGAATATCAAACCGTATCCAATCGCCTCCTTCTCGTTGAAAATCTGGTTTATCCTGATAACTTTGGGAAAAAAGTGCTGCAAAATAATCATCATAAATATTTCCGTCAGGATGATTCTTCTGCCATTCTTGTTCAAAAGCAGCATAAGCATCCCGCGTGGCCACATCAACAATAGTCGCCAAACCGGCATCTACGCTAAAACCAAAATATTCTCCATCTTCTACATCCTGTAATTCTTCATTACCAAGCAAAGCTTCTGTGTATAGAACAGCTTTCGTATCTTTTGTTTTCAATCTAAATCCTACATAACGATAATGATCTTCTTCAAATTGAACAACGAGAACAGTAATTGGAAAAACACCGGTTGGAATTGAAATAAAATAAGGATTTTCCTCTTTTGTCAAGTAAACCAAAGGATCTCTTACGAGAATTTCGCCGGTTGGAAAGGAATAATTTCCTAAATCTAAATGAAACAATCTTTTTCCACAAATTTCATCTGCAGAAAAATAAAGATTTAAATCACTTTGGGATTGTAAGTTACTTTTCTTTTCGTTGTACAGTTTTAGCCATTCTGTGGTTGGTTGATTGTTTTTCATCTTCGAATATTTTTAAAAGAAATTATCAATTTATCACGAAAGTATTAAAGATCTTCTGTTAAATTAGTCTTATAATCTTCCATAAATTCATCAAAATGATTCATAATCTCGAAATGATTTTGATCTAATGTATTGGCATCGAATGAGACTACTGCTCCATACATTTGTTGCCAGAATTTCATGCGGGTTTGTAAAAGCTTTTGCGATTCCTTTGATATAAAATTTTCCGCATCAACCACTTTTATATTAATTACCCGTTGACGAGGTAATTTCAATTCTTCAATTTCCAAGATCTTTCCCCATTCCATGTAATTAAGATTCTCAGAAGGTTTGTAGACAATCCCTTTCTTATCTATCAATAAAACCAATTGTTTTTTCTTTAATTTTTTAATGGAAATATAGATGAGTAATAAACTCGGAATGAATAGAATACCGCTTATAATTTGTGCAGTCAGAGGCGAATTCACCCGATCAGCATTTATAAATAGATAAATTGAACACATAAAAAATAAGAAACTTCCTATTAATAATCCCCAATTGCTCGTTTGTTTTGCGTATATTTTAATTGTATTCAATCTAGTTTGTTTTTGCAAAAATAAGGAAATTAAAAAGAGCTTTCAGATGAAAGCTCTTTTTATACTATTGATTAAAAATCTCCTGGTATTGCTTCTTGTATTTTTCCAAAATAATTTTTCTTTTAAACTTTAATGTTGGTGTTAATTCTCCTCCTTCCACAGTCATTTCATTTGGAATAATGGCTATTTTCTTGATTTGTTCCCAATGACCAAAATGTATATTGAGTTGATTAATTTCCTCCTCCAATTTCTTTCTTACCACTTCACTATTTTGAAAATCGTCGTGCGATAAGTTATCTATTTCAGGTGCATTTTGTTTCGCCCACTTCTTTAAATTAGAAAAACTTGGAACAACAAAAGCTCCGGGAAATTTCTCTCCTTCACCAACGACCATTAATTGTTCAATAAACGGAGACTCTATCATTTTCATTTCAATTTGTTGTGGAACAATATATTTTCCTCCGGAAGTTTTGTACATTTCCTTTTTTCGGTCAACAATTTTCAGGAATTTATCTTCAACCCATTCTCCAATATCTCCGGTATATAACCAACCGTCTTTAATTACTTCCTCTGTTTTTTCAGGTAAATTATGATACCCCATCATCACAATATCTCCTTTCACCAGAATTTCACCGTCTTCAGCTAATTTAACTTCAACACCATTTAAAGGCGGACCGACTGTCCCAATCTTTTTTCCTCTACGGTAGCAATTTACAGCAATTACCGGAGAAGCTTCTGTTAAGCCGTAACCTTCGTAAATTGGAATTTCAGCTGCTAGAAATACGCGTACGATTCGTTGTTGAATCGCTGCACTTCCGGTAACAATTGCTTTTAACTCTCCTCCAAGACCTTCGTACCATTTCTTCAGTACTAGTTTTCGGGCAAGTGTTAATTTGAGATTATAGTATATTGAACGTTGTTCTTCTTCCAAAACAAATTCATCTCCTACTTTTACTGCCCAATCAAATATTTTATGTTTAACACCTGTTAACTGCCCCCCTGTTTGCATAATCTTCTCATATACTTTCTCTATTACACGAGGTACAGCGGTTATCATATGAGGCTTAATTTCTTTTAGATTATCACCAATCTTATCCATTGATTCTGCAAAATAAATCGAGATTCCCATGTACACATATAAATACTGAATTGTACGCTCGTAGGCGTGACAAGCAGGTAAAAAAGTCAAAGCCCTGTCATAAGGAATAAGTGGTGTCGAATATTCACATGCGATCACATCGGCAATGATATTTTTATGAGACAACATCACTCCTTTTGGATTTCCGGTTGTACCGGATGTATAAATCAAGAAAGCTAAATCTTCATGACGAACGTTTGCAGAACGTTTGTCGATTTCCTCTTGCCCGATTATTTTCCCTTTTTCGATTAAAACATTCCAACTTTCTGTCTGGTCAAATGCATCAATTGAATACAACTGCTCTAATGATGGTAACTTTGTTTTTAAGTGATTGATACGGGTGTATAAATCTAAATTACTTGTAAAACATACTTTTATTGACGAATCATTAAAAATATATTCATAATCGTTATCTGAAATATTAGGATAAATTGCAACCACAACAGCTCCGATTTGCTGTATAGCATAATCTATCATATTCCATTCAACACGATTTTCTGAGATTAACCCCACTTTTTCACCCGGTTGAACTCCGCAGGCAATTAATCCTTTTGAGATCTCGTTGACATGCTCCAAAAAAGTATTGGTTTTCATTGGTTTCCATTCACCATTTTGTTTGGAAACAAACATAGGCAAATCGGGAAACTTTTCCAGCTGACGTTTTGGTAAATCAAAAATTCTGGTTGCTTCCATAGCGTACTTATAGTTTTGTAATTTTGAAAAGAATTCGTCGAAAGTAACGTAAAATGGTGAAAACTTCAAATATTTATTTTCTTTTAAAACATTTATCTTCGTTGGTAGAATTATTTAAACAATGAGATATATAGTTTTTTTATTTCTTTTATTATATTCTTGTAATTCTGATTTTAAAAAGTACCAAGATGTTGGAAAATTTAGATTATATGAACTACAATGTAATAATAAATATTACTTAAGTTTAGAAAATTGTGATTGTAAAAACTTACCAAAAAATTATTTTGTTCCTATTGGAGATACTAATGACCATTTTTTTAGTATTTATATAAAAGAGAGCAATGATAAATTGCAAGTAAATAGTTTGTATGAAGGCTTTAAAACATATGGAGTTGTTAAAGATAAAGTAGATTTCATTATTTATACTGATAATTCACGTTTTATAGATAATATAAAAAAGGAAAATTATAAGATACTCCAAGGATATTCAAACGGAACCATGACTCCATAAAAATCCCTCCATTTTTTTAAAATAGAAGGATTATATGAGAGAAGGATTACTTCAAATTCATGTATACTATATTCTTTTTTTCTGAAATTAACTTGTCTTATTGGTATAGTTCGTTTATTTGATTTTTATATTTTTCTGTTATGATTTTACGCTTCATTTTTAATGTTGGTGTTAATTCTCCACCTTCAATGGTAAATTCATACGGAATAAGAACAAACTTTTTAATTTTCTCCCAATTTCCAAAATTAATATTCAACGTATTGATATCATTTCCAATTAATTCATAAATTTTAGGATGCGATAAAAACTCTTCTCGAGATAAGTTAATTAAAGCTGTTTCATTTATTTTTGCCCAATCCAAGCAGTTTGCGTACGAAGGAACTACCAAGGCTGCAGGAAATTTTTGTCCTTCTCCAACAACCATTATTTGTTCAATATAACTAGACTCTGATAAAATCTTTTCAATTTGCTGCGGTACAATGTATTTTCCTCCGGAAGTTTTAAACATTTCTTTCTTACGGTCAATAATCTTTAAGAATTTTTCGTCCACCCATTCACCAATATCACCTGTATACAACCAATCATCTTTTAGGACTTCAGCCGTTGCTTCAGGATTTTTGTAATATCCTTTCATGATATTTTTTCCTTTGGCCAAAATCTCTCCGTCTTCAGCCAATTTTATTTCAATATCAATTAAAGGAATACCTACGGTCCCTATCTTCATTCCTCTTTTGATACAATTTACAGACAGGCAAGGACCGGCTTCTGTTAAACCGTAACCTTCGTAGATTGGAATTCCGGCAGCTAAATACAGTTTTAACAATCGCGTTTGTAAAGTCGCACTTCCGGATGCAATTCCTTTTACATTTCCTCCAAGCGCTTCTTTCCATTTTGAAAAAATAAGTTTACGTGCAATTCCTAGTTGAAATTTGTACCAAACAGAAAGTTTCGATTCATCCAAATCATATTGTTCGCCCAATGAAATTGCCCAGAAAAATAAAGCCCTTTTAATTCCGGTCAATTGCTCACCGGTTGCCATAATTTTATCATACACTTTCTCTAAAACACGGGGAACTGCTGAAAAAATATGCGGTTGTACTTCTTTCATGTCTTGTCCGATTGTATCCATCGATTGTGCAAAATAAACCGGTAATCCCATTTTGATATAAACATATTGGAAAACACGTTCGTATGCATGACAAGCAGGAAGAAAAGACAATGCTTTGTCATAAGCTTTCACCGGAAAAGAATATTCTGAACTGTTAACATCAGCCAATAAATTTTCGTGTGAGAGCATTACTCCTTTTGGGTTTCCGGTTGTTCCGGAAGTATAAATTAGAGTTGCTAAATCTGTAGATTTAACTTTATCCATCATCGTTTGTAATGTTTCGTCTGAAATTGAAATTCCTTTCGAAACGAGCTCTATCCAATTTGGTGTATGCGGATAAGTGTTAAATGTATAAACTTGTTCAAGTTTTGGAACAGTATCTTTTATTCCTAATAACCGTTGATAAAGGAGATCATTGCTTACGAAACAGAGTTTAATCTCCGCATCGTTTAGAATAAACTCATAATCATTATCCGAAATATTTGGATAAATTGCAACCACAACAGCTCCGATTTGTTGAATCGCAAAATCAACTAGATTCCATTCCAAACGATTTTCACTAATCAGAGCCACTTTATCATTTGGTTGAATTCCGTTTGCGATGAGACCTTTCGAGATATTATTTACCCGATTAATAAAATCAGTTGTCGAAATCCCTTTCCATTCGTCTTTTTCTTTGTAATTGAAAATTGAAATATCAGGGGTGTTTTTCTCTTGAAATCGGGGTAAATCGAATACTCTTTGTGGTTGTTTCATTCTCTTGAAATAAGGATACAAATTTCGACTATTTATCGGTTTTTGAAAAGAAAAACGGCTTTCTTTAATGAAAAAATAGAATTTATAGCCATTGTAAATAATAGAATGAATTGTAAATTAGACAAAATTTATCATCAAATGGAACTTGAACATTATAGAAATGAAGATGATTTCAAATTATTTTGTTTGGAATGTGTAGAAGATGTAGAGAGACAAGATAACTCACAGTTATTAGAATTTTTAACACATTTGACACGGGAATTTCAAATTACAAATGTTTATAAAACAACGGATAGTTTTGAAGGATTCGAAGAAAGTTTGAATAATTTGCTTTACCATGACAAACACTTTAAAGATTACAAAATCATTTATCTGGTATTTGAAGGATATGAAAATCAACTTCAAATTGGTGATTATTACTACAGTTTAGAAGAAATTGCAGAAATGTTTCAAGGAAAATTAACCGACAAAATTGTACATTTTGCCAATACAATGAAGTTGGATTTAGAAGATGAAAGTTTTCAGTATTTTATCGATGTGACGGGTGCAAAAGCCCTGTCCGGCTACATTAATCCATCGCCTATTCTTAGTACGATTCTGGATCAATATTATTTTTGCTTGGCCAAAGATATAGCTGACGAAGAAGAACTTGTACATGCTTTATTTAATAAACATGCGAATCTTGGTTTGAAATTAGGATTCCGATTATATCATTAGAAACAACAAACCCAAATACTATGATTTGGGTTATAATTTTTTTAAGCGATATCTCAATTAGATTTTACTTTATTCTATTGATATAAGCAATTACTTTATCATTAAATAGTTGAGGTTGATCAACATTTACGACATGCCCGCAATCATCAATTACAATTAATTCAGAATATGTTTTATGTGTTTTTATCAATTGCTGAATTGATGGTAAAAACATATGATCTTCAGCTCCCATTACATAAAGCGTCGGAATATTTAATTCAACTTCTCTGAACCATTTTAATAATGGATTGATATCAGCAGTTAGTTTAAACCATTTTAAAAACTCTTTTTGATACAGTTTCTTTGCTTCATTAATGAATAAGTTACGTGATTCTTTATGAGCACTTCTCGGCATAATTGCAAATGCAAAAATTCGATACAAAACAAGATATGGAATCATGTGTTTGAATAGGTTACCAACTGTCATTAAGAAACGACTTTGGTAATTCATTTTCATAATTGCGCCTCCCATAACCATCGATCGAAAACGATCCGAATAATCTTCTGCCAATTGTCGAATCACAATTGTCCCCAAAGACATTCCAACAAAATGGGTTTGCTTAATCTTTAAATGATCAAGAACCTCAATAACATCTTTTGCTACTGATTTGAACGTGTAACGTTTTTCGAACAACGACTTTAAGTTGTTTTTAGATCGCCCATGTCCTCTCAAATCCAATAAAAGAATATTAAAATGCTTACGGAATTCCCGAATTTGTTTGAACCAAATTGTCGAGCTTCCTCCTGCTCCATGAACAAAAGTTACCCATTCTGTACTTGTGGGATGAGTATATGTTGTGTGTGCTAACAATTTACAAGAATTAGTGATGCAAAAATAAACTAAAAACTATGCCAAGCATAATACTTTCTAAAATTTTAAGATATTTTTAATCGTCATCTTCTTCGTCATCAATAGCCGTATTTGTTTGTTTCAAATAGAACACATCATTCATCACCTCTGCTTTCACATAATTTCGTTTTTCTTGTTCTTTGATACGATCTGTAAACAACATTCCGATTAAATGATCATATTCATGCTGAAAAATCACAGCGGTAAAACCTTCAACAGTTTCATCATGAAAATGACCTTCCAAATCATAATACTCTAATCGAAGAACCAAACTTCTGTAAACTTTCCCAAAAATATCAGGAATAGATAAGCAGCCTTCTCTTCCATGACGAACAATTTCAGAATACCATGAAATTTTGGGATTAATAATAAATTCAAAAGGTTCCCCTTCTTTATCAAATCGTTGAACCCAAACAGCATTTCTATTTATTCCAATTTGTGGAGCAGCAATCCCTACTCCTTTGCTCGCTTCATCTTGTACAGTTGCATACATACGATCTGCTAACAATTTAATAGCCGGATCTTTGGGATCAATGTCTATTGATTGAGATTTTAAAATTTTAAGATCAGCTTCAGCAGTAGTTAATAAAACGCGAAAAGGTTCGTAAGCTTTCTTTTGTTTTATTAAACTAACTTCAGATTTTGATAAAGGCTTATATATTTTGTTCTTCATATCTTTAGATTGAGCAAATAATGTGGTTGAACAAATCAATAAACCGAACGTTATTTTTTTTATCATTTTTTAAGAATTAATCGGTCCAATGAATATTTTCCTGCACCTGATAAAAATAGAACGAAATAATTAATTAAATAGAATAATCCCAACTCTTTTTTACCAAAATCATCCCCTCCATGCACAATAAAAACCGCTACAAGCATTGTAATAATTAAAGGAATTGCAGCAAGTCGAGTAAAGATTCCGACTAAAACTAAGAAGGCACACAAAATTTCTGCAAAAACAGTCAATCCTAACGAAATTTCAGGTCCAAGCCCAATTGGGTCACCAAATTCGAAGTTACCATTTACTAATTTTTGCAATTTTCCAAAACCATGCGTAAACATAAATCCACCAGCAGCTAAACGGATTAACAATAAAGACAAATCTATACACGCAGGTTGGCTTCCCAATAATTTAAATTTTGTGCTCATTTTTTTTAATTTTTTCCAAATATAAGTGCAAGTTTTTACGTTCACATTTAAATAAGTCAAGAAATCAAGATTTTTCAATTAATTTTGACTAATCGTTCAATAAAAGAATAAAAAATACAACGTATGTTAAAAAAAATAACCTTAATTCCTTTACTTATTTCCGGATTTGCTTTTGCTCAGAAATCAGAATTAGAACAAAATGATATTATCGGACATCCTAATTATATTGAAGAATCGATGCAAAAAGCGCGAATTCGTGTTATGCATATCGAAGGATATGATTTAGAGTATTATACAAAATCTACTTATAACAAAGACGGGAATCCAGTAAAACGGGACTATTTTGACGAAGCAGGAAATACTACTTTTTCTGAATCATTTCATTACAACGAATCAAATAAATTAATTTCCAGAGAATTAAAAAATGAAGACGGAAGCCTTGTTTTTATATTTGATTATGAATATACAACTGATGGCTATATTGTGATAAAAAGTGAGAATGATGTAAATGTTTTGAAAACAGCATACAAATTGGACACGCATCAAAATGTAACCTATGAAAGAGAAACGAATTTATTAGAAGATACGGATGTTTTTATTGAAAAAAATTATCAGTATCAAAATGGTTTTTTGATTAAAACACTGGTAAAATATAACCAGGGTTCGTACACTTTAGATTATAAAAATGATGCGAAAGGCAATCCACTAGAGGAAGTATACACAAGTAAAGACAACAAACAAGTCAATAAATACCTACGAAAATTTGATGACAACAATAATATTATTGAGGAGACAACACTTGATGAAACCGGAAAAATAAAAAATGTTTCGACGATTAAGTATCAATACGACGAGCATAAAAATTGGACAAAACGCACACAATATGTGAAACACTTTGATCAGCCAATTTCCAATACAACAAGAACTATACGTTATTAAAATTTGAAAGAGCCGCTTAATTTGGCTCTTTTTTATTTGATTATTTAAGTAAATGTTCTTAATTTTAGTCTAATCAATCATTTATCTATTGCTATTATGATAAAAAATGTGCAAGAATTTAACCGACTTTTTCAATTG
The DNA here is from genome assembly GCF_000382425.1 of Empedobacter brevis NBRC 14943 = ATCC 43319. Taxonomy (GTDB): domain Bacteria; phylum Bacteroidota; class Bacteroidia; order Flavobacteriales; family Weeksellaceae; genus Empedobacter; species Empedobacter brevis. The sequence continues at coordinate 257,575 of NZ_KB908291.1, read as the reverse complement.
TATCAGAAGGATAATCGTTTCAATTTGTACATTAATGATTATCCTAAGAACGAATTTGCTTTGCAATTTTTTACCGATGAAATTGAAGAACTTACATTAGAATATATTGATTCTACTACTGATACGTTAAAAAAAATACACGATTATCGGGCTAAGCTAAGCGATTATTTTAAATCGGAGGAACTTGCAACTCTTGAAATTAAATCTATATCCGGGTATTTCAATCATTATGATTTTTACTTTTTAACAAAAAATCAGACATTCATCTTCAACTTTATTCACCGTGATTTCTTGTCTCAACTTATCGATATTCTATTGGCTGAACTGGATTGTAATTTTATCAGTCGCCTCAAAACAGAATTGTTAATTAATTTGGAATACGATTAAACTTTTTGTGTTAATCTTTTTCTGACGACACCTTATGGCTTTCTAACCAATTCTTTTTGCACAAAGCGAAGCAGAATGAATTTTGATAGGATAAATGAAAAATTGAACATCTTAGCTGATGCAGCTAAATATGATGTCTCATGTTCTTCAAGTGGGAGTAAAAGAAAAAACACCAACAAAGGACTTGGAAATGCTGCTATGTCCGGTATCTGTCATTCGTTTACAGAAGACGGCCGATGTGTTTCATTGCTCAAAATCTTATTAACCAATCATTGCATTTACGATTGTGCTTTCTGTGTTTCCCGCAGAAGTAACGATGTAAAACGTGCCGCTTTTACCGTTCAAGAAGTTGTTGATTTAACCATTAATTTTTATCGTCGGAATTATATTGAAGGTTTATTTCTAAGTTCCGGCATCTTCAAAAATGCTGATTTTACAATGGAACGATTGCTTTTGATTGCAAAAAAACTGCGTTTAGAAGAGAATTTTAACGGTTACATCCACCTCAAAACTATTCCGGGAGCAAGCGATGAATTATTGAAAGAAGCTGGTTTGTATGCCGACAGAATGTCCATAAATTTAGAAATACCAACAGAACAAGGACTGAAAATGGTTGCGCCTGAAAAATCGCATGAAGATGTAAAAAAGCCGTTGGGAGTTATTCAGCAGCAAATGAAAGAATTTAATGCGGAACGAAAATTAATCAAATCTACTCCCACATTTGTTCCTGCAGGACAATCGACACAAATGGTGATTGGGGCAACTCCCGAAAACGATATGCAGATTATGTACACGGCCAATCAATATTACAATGATTTTAAATTGAAACGTGTGTATTATTCCGGATTTATTCCAATTAACCATCAGGATAAAATGTTACCTTCTATTGGAACCCAGCCTCCTTTATTGAGAGAAAACCGACTTTATCAAACCGATTGGCTGATGCGTTTTTATCAATTTGATGTGCATGAAATATTGAATCAACAAAATCCACATTTGGATACTGATATTGATCCAAAATTAAGTTATGCGTTGAGAAATTTACATCTTTATCCAATAGATATTAATACCGCAGATTATCATTTAATTTTAAGAATTCCGGGAATTGGCGTGCAATCTGCAAAAAAAATCGTTGTTGCCCGAAAATTTGGAAAAATTTATTCTTATCAATTGAAACGTTTGGGAATAGCCTATAACAGGGCAAAATTTTTTATGACATGTGCAGATGATCAATACCAACAAAAAGATTTAATTGCACCACAAATCAAACAACGAATTTTAAGCTTTAGTAAAAGTAAATATCTCAAAAATCAACCCAATCAACTCAACCTTTTTGATTAATGGAAATCTATGTTTTTGATAATAGTTTTGAAGGATTTTTGACACTCATTTTTGATTATTACGTCCGTAAGCCTAAGCAAATAAAAGTTGTTGCAGAAAAATATTTTTTACCTTCTATGTTTGACGATATTTATACCGTGACGACAGATGATATGAAAGCAAAAAGAGTGCATAAAACGTTAAAAGGAAAATTAAATTCGACAAGTTATAAGGCATTTCAGGCGACATTTTTATCTGAAGAAGCTGAGGCATATGAAAAACTTTTTTATTATAGCCGCTTAATCATTAACGAGTCTTCTGCTATACAATTAAATTATGGGAATGAATTTGTTTTGTACGTCATGAAAATGTACCGATCTGTTCATCGTGAAAAGCATCACCATGAAGCATTTATTCGTTTTGAAAAAATTAACCAGGATTTATTTTTTGCAAAAACAGAACCCAAATACAATGTTTTACCATTAATTACAACTCATTTTAGAAAGCGTTATGCTGATCAGAATTGGATTATTTACGACAGCATTCGGAAATATGGGATTTTTTATGACAAAGAATTGAACCAGGTTCAGCAGATACAATTAAATTTCACTCCGAAATCGTCTACTGTTCCATCAACTTATCTTGATGTAGATGAGAACTTGTACCAGGAATTATGGAAATCATATTTTAATTCGACGACAATTGCTGCAAGAAAAAATTCAAGATTACAAATTCAGCTGATGCCCAAACGGTTTTGGAAATTATTGACAGAATATAAATAAAAATAGGTTACGATTTCTACGTAACCTATTCAACAAATTTATTTTGATTCTGCCAACTTCGCATCGCGTGTATTTTTCTGAACTGCAATTGCAGAAAAAACACTCAAAGCGAAAGACATTCCGTAAAATCCTTTTTCACTAAGAAGTAAATCTGCATTCCATAATCCAATAACCAACAAAACAATTGCTGCAATTGTAGCAAACCAGCTAAGTCCGTAATAAAGTTCTGTAACGGCCAATCCTTCAGACTTGTCTCGTACACTTTTTTGAACAGAAATCACCGCAAACAAACCAAATAGTAAAATGGTAAAATAATATCCTTTTTCATTCAGTTGCATGGCTGCATTCCATAATCCAACGCAATAACCAACTGTTCCTGCTAATAATGCTGTCCAAGATGCCCCAACAAATGCAGGTGTAGGTTTGTAAGGATTTGTCAGCGATTTATTTCTTTTTGACGTTTTTTCATTTAAGTTGTTATTGTTTTCTACTGTTTCCATGATACATTCGTTTTATAATTAATTTCTGTTACAAAATTCATTTAAACTTCCTCTTAAAACAAACAAATAATTAACATAAACTGACGATATATTTTTATATTTATTTTCTAAAAAAAGACGTCATGGATAGTTTATCTGAATTAATATCATTACTTAATGATAAAGACATAAAAGAGTTTATTAATTATTTAAAGCAAAACAATAAGCGAAATGACGTCAAAAATATTCAACTGTTAGAATCGTTAAAAACTGACGATATAAATAATTTCAAAAAAATATACCATAACAAACAGAATAATGATGCTTACCATGCTTTGAGAAAAAGATTACACGATAGTTTATTATTTTTTTTATCGAATAAAACATTTGAAGATAATTCAAATGAAGCCAACGAAGCGTTAAAATTATTAGTCGTTGGGCGGTTTTTATACGAAAACAATTTAGAAAAAGTAGCTTACAAATGTCTCTTAAAAGCAGAAGTCAAAGCAAAAAAACTTGAACAATTTAGTTTGTTGAATGAAATATACGCGACACGATTACATTATATTCATCTCAACAAAAAAGAAAATTTTAATGAATTAGCTTTAAAGCTCCAATCAAACCTCGAACAAATCAATCATGAAGTGAAACTAAATTTAGCTTATGCTTATTTGAGAAGAGAATTAGAGAAAATCAACAATCAAGGAAAGATTATTGATTTGAAGGTTTTGATTCAATCAACAATGACTCATTATAAGGTTTCATTAAATGAAATCATGACGTATAAATCGTTGGTGCAAATTTTATACATTGCAAATGAATATGCATCCATCCATCAAGATTTTAGATTAATCGAATCTTATATCAAGTCGAGTTATGAGTTTCTTGAAAACCAAAAACAAAATTCTGAACATCATTTATATTATCATATTCAAATCTTGTATTATTTAGCAAATTTCAGCTTTAGAAATTTAAAGTTTGAGCAGAGTTTCATTTATCTAAATGAAATGGAAAATTTAATGGAAAGACAGCATAAATTGTATTATTCCGTTTTTTATCCTCAACATCAATTAATTTTAGCTTTAAACTATCATTTTACAAATCAATCGATAAAAGCGATCGAGATCATCGAAAACGTCTTAATCCATTCAATAAAGAAAGCATCTTTATCAATTGTAAATGATTTACAAGCAACCTACATTATGTTTTTAGGACAAAAAGAACAGGTGTCTGCACTAAAGTCTCTTAGTAAGTTAATGCATACAGATAATTGGTATGAGAAAAAAATAGGAATTTTATGGACAATTCGCAAAAATCTAATGGAAATTTTGATTCACGCTCAATTTGAAAATATAGATTTTGCTTTAAATAGAATCAAAAGTTTCAAGCGTAGATACCGAGTATATTTGGAGAATGTAAACGAAGAAAGAGTATTGGATTATATCAATTTAGTTGAGAAATATTTGAATAAACCTGAAATTTTAGAAACCGATTTATTCCAAGAAAAATTAAATCAATTATTCGCAACTCATGATCAAGATGTTTTTATCTTAAGCTACATCGGCTGGCTACTCTCATTAAAATCTACAAAAAGTCCGTATGAAATCACGTTAAATTTGATAAAAAATAAATCCGAGTTTCCCCGGATTTATCGTTAGTTTATAGATTATTTTGTTGGTAAAAAGACTTCTGCCATCATACAGCGAGCACTTCCTCCTCCAAGTTTTTCAATCAAATCAATTTTAACAGGTAAAATTGGATTATGATTTTCAATCTTCGAAATTTGTTCTTCTGTTAATGAATTATAGGCTGTTTGAGACATCACCAAATAAGGTTGTCCTAAACCACCAACTTGCAACATATTACCAGCAAATTGATGCATTTGAGCTTCTGTTATTGTGATGATTTCTTTGTTTGTTTCCTTCAAATATTCACAAACTGCTTTCTTTTCTTTTTTATCATCAATCGAATCCAAACAAATAATCGCGTATTGATCTGCAATACACATCATTACATTTGTATGGTAAATTGGTTTTCGTTCATCATTTACCGTCTGATTGGCATGAAAAATAACCGGTGTATATTCTAATTCTTCACAAAACTCAATCAGTAAATCTTCATCGGTACGTTGAGAAATACAAGCATAGGCCAATTCATTTTCACGATCAAGAATAATACTTCCTGTTCCTTCTAAAAAAATCTCGTCTTCTTCTGCAGAAGAAAAATCAATTATATCATCAATGTGAAAACCTTTTTCTTCCAATAAACTTAACACATCTTCTTCCCGACGTTCCTCCCTTCTGTTTTTAGCAAACATAGGATACAATACCACATTACCGTTATCATGAAAAGAAATCCAGTTATTTGGAAAAATAGAATCCGGTGTATGAGGAGAAGCAGTATCTTTTATCGTAATTACATTAACCCCTTTTGAACGTAACGCAGAAACCATTCCCTGAAATTCTGCTAAAGCTTCTTTTTGGATCTCTTCTTGAGAAGCTGTTGTTTCAGTTTGAAAATAATTGTTAACAGCCGTTTCCGGATTGTAATAAAACGCTGTAGGTTCAACCATTAAAATAGTTGATGTATATTGTTTTTGTTTCATGTTATTTTCTGATTAATGGCATTGTTGAACATCTTAATAATCCTCCCATCTTAGACACATTTCGGTAATTGATGGCTTCCACTTTTATATTCCAGACATTTTCTAAATGATCATTCAAACGAGTAAAATTCTTTTCCGAAACAACCACTTCAGGAGAAATTGAAAATACATTTGGATTCATCCAAAACATTTCTTCCTTCGTTACTTCAAATAAATTTTCTTTTCCAAAGATATCTACAATCTGTTGATATTCGTGTTCAAATAAAAATCCGTCTTTGTAAATAATTGCTTTGTCATTTCCAACAGGATTAAACGTACAATCTAAATGTAAAATTCCTTCATACGGATCCTGGTCATTTTTTTTCAATTCAAAATCCAAGACCTTTTTATTTGGAAATCTGTCTTTAATATAATTGACAAATTCAACATTTGTACGTCCTGTTTTAAACGTTTTAAAATCGGGCTGCTTATATGTTCCGACAAAAATATAATCGTTATATAGAATCACATCACCTCCTTCTACGTAAACTTCTTCTGGCAACGCATTGATTTTATTCCCTTTAAATCTATGTTTAATTTCACGGTACGCTTGTAATTCTTCTAAACGATCCGGAATAATGTTCGCTATAAAAAACTCGTCTTCAATTACAAAACCGACATCGCGAGAAAAAACCTGATTACAATCTTCTATTAAAGTTGGACGTAAAACTTCTACATCATATTTCTTCAGAACTTGTTCAAATTCTGACATTTCAGCAAGTAAATCTTTTTCTTCCGGGTAATCGTTATTCTTGACAGATTCATAAGATTTTGCATCAAAAGTCTGATCAAGTGTAGGATTAGCCCCGTTAGACTCTGCTCGACCCAAGACTACAGTCTGTAGTTGAGCCGTTTCGTTCTGTACATTTAATCGCATAGTTTATTGTGATTTTTAATTTTGTTTTCCAAAAAAAATCTCGCAATTGCGAGATTTAATTTTGTATAAATATACATTTTATTTTTTAATTCCTAAAGCTTTCAAGCCATTTACTGTTGCAATATTCGAAAGTTGTTCCACATCATAGAAGTGACATGACTCTAACATTACACGCAATTCAGTCAACAAATGTCCGTCAGAAAAAGGTTTGTAAATATCATTGATATTATCTGTTCCAAAAGCTACATTAATTCCTCTTGGAATCATTTCGTCAACTGGCGTTACAGAATTGTGCGAAGGCGCCAAACGTTCTGTTCGGTTATGATCAATCCAAGCAGTTGGGCAAGAAACAATGTGCATATCTGCTTTTTTAATCAAATCGTATAATTCATAGCGGTATTTTCTAGGGTGGGCTGCTACTGAAATAGAGTGAACTGCAGAAACTTTTCCCTGCATCCCATGTTCAATTGTTTTCAATGCCAATTGTTCCGTTTCTTTTTCTTCATCTGTATTAAACTGATCCACATGAACATGAACCAATTTATTTTTTGCTTTCGCAGTTGATAATAAGATGTCTAAATGTTCTTCTTCTCTTCCAAAATCTTTTGCAGGCAATCCTCCGATAATATCAACAAAATCTGAGGACATATCAAACCATTCGCGAGCTTTAGGATCGATAACCCCTTTCAAAACCTGATTGGCAAATCGCATTTCGATATCTTTTCCATAGTTATCTTTTAAGCGTTGAGCTGCTTGTATACTACGATCCTCAATCACTTCATCCGCATCAATAAAAGAACCAATTGCTTGACAACCTTGCTCTAACATAAAATTAATTGCTTTTTCCATACGGAAATAAATGTCATCAACCGATGAATTACGTTTCATATCATCAACCAAATGCCATTTTTCTTTTAAGTATGAATTGGATAATGCAAAAGTGTCCGAAGTCAATGAATAAGCTCTGTCTAAATGTGAATGTGTGTTAACCCAACCTCCTTTTTCTTTGATTTTTTCAAGTACTTCTTCGATTGGATTATAGTTTTGTCTGTTCATCGCGAGTTTGTTTGTTTTCGGGATGTAAAATTAACAAGATTATTCAACAGAAATGAAGCCATATTATCAAAAAGATTTGTGTAACTTTGTGCCTTTGTTAGTAACCTCATCTAACAAAAAAAGCTCAACATGGTTGAGTTTTTTTGTTTCTATATTCTAGAAGCGAGTTCTATTTTACCATTTGGATATTTTGAATCATTCTTATATTGATTTAACAGAGTCAATCAACTTAAAAAAATTAATTTTTATAGGTTCTTTTTACGGATTGAATTCCTTCAATATTCTTAAGTTCCATCATTATTTTTTCTAATTCAGCTTTATTTTTCACAGAAACTGTTATTTTTCCATCAAAAATACCGGCATCTTCAGACAAATTGATACTATGCATGTTCAATGAATTGTTTTTTGAAATAACCAATGTAATATCACTCACCATTCCCGAACGATCTAAACCTTGTAACTCAATCAATGCTTTAAACTCTTGCTGAGAAGAATCAATCCATTTTGCTTTTATAATTCGATAAGCATAATTTGCCTGCAAAGAAACCGAATTAGGACAATCTACTTTATGAACCTTTATTCCTTTAGAAACCGTAATAAACCCATATACTTTATCTCCGGCAATAGGGTTACAACAACTAGCTAATTCATAATCTAAACGTTCTTCGTCATTTCCAAAAACAAGACTATCCAATTTTGTTTTATCAACCGGAAGATCTTCTTTCTTCGTCGTATTGAATGTTGATTTTCTAAAGCGATTGATTAAACCTGTAAAACCTGTGTTTCGCTCTGCAAATTTCCGTAAATCATTGTTATCAATGATTCCCATTGCCACATTGTAGAACAAATCCTGACTAGAACTTAACTTAAAGTATTGCTGCAATTGATTAACTGTATTTTCACTAAAATCAACTTTTAAGTGTCTTAATTTTCGTTGAATAATTTCTTTTCCTTCTTCTGCAACTTTACGTTTATCAGAATTTAAAGACGCTTTAATTTTACTTCTCGCTTTACTTGTCACAACATAATCTAACCACTCTAATTTAGGTTTTTGTTGAGTTGAAGTAATAATTTCTACTTGATCACCGCTTTGCAATTGATGTGACAAAGGATACAATTTTCCATTTACTTTTGCGCCCAAACAGTGGTCTCCGACATTGGTATGTATTGAGTAGGCAAAATCTAATGAACTTGCTCCTTTAGGTAAAGAATGTAAATCTCCTTTTGGCGTAAAAACATAAATTTCTTTTGAATACAAATTGAATTTGAAATTATCCATAAACTCAATTGCATCCTTTGTGTCCTCCTGCTCTAACATTTCACGAACCTGATGAATCCATTCATCTACTTTCGTTTCATCGTCCGTTACATTTTCCTTGTATTTATAATGCGCAGCAATACCCATTTCGGCTACTTCATCCATTCTTTCTGAACGAATTTGAATTTCTACCCAACGAGCCTGTGGTCCCATTACCGTAACATGAAGAGATTCATACCCCGTTGTTTTGGGTTGAGAAATCCAATCACGCATACGTTTCGGGTTTGGAATAAATAAATCTGTTACCAACGAATAAATTTTCCAAGCTAAGAATTTTTCATTCTTTTTATCTGAACGGTAAATGATACGAATAGCAAATAAATCAAACACTTCTTCGAAAGGAATTCCCTGATTAACAGTTTTTCTATAAATTGAATTGATTGATTTTGAGCGCCCTTTAATCTCAAACTCTAATCCTTCTGCCCGCAGTTTTTCAGAAATTGTTTTACAAAAATCATTGATATATTTTTCTCTTTCCGATTTGGTTTCCGTCAGTTTATGTTCAATATTGAAATAGGCATCAGGTTTCGTGTATTTCAAACTTAAATCTTCTAACTCAGATTTAATATTATACAATCCCATTCTGTGCGCTAAAGGAGCATAAATGAAAATGGTTTCTGAAGCAATTTTCAATTGTTTATCTTCACGCATACTTTCTAGCGTACGCATGTTATGAAGACGGTCAGCTATTTTAATCAAAATTACACGAACATCTTCTGATAAAGTCAGCAAAAGCTTTTTATAATTCTCGGATTGAATGGAAACATCCTGTTTATTTAAAACAGCTATTTTTGTCAATCCATCAATAATTTTTGCAATCTTTTTACCAAAAAGCTTTTCTATGTCTTCTAATGTGTACTCCGTATCTTCTACAACATCATGCATTAAAGCAGCAGCAATTGAAGTCGCTCCAAGTCCAATTTCATCCGCAACTATTTTTGCAACAGCTATTGGATGATAAATATAAGGTTCACCTGTTTTTCTTCGCTGATCTTTATGTGCATCAACAGCTAAATCAAAAGCTTTACGAACCAACTTTTTATCATCGTCAGATAAGGTTACATATGTATTCTGAAGCATCTCTTTATAACGTCTTGTTATCTCGATGTTCTCTTTCTCTAGTTGTTCGTTTGTTATAACGTGAGGTGTCATTTGTTGTAATTTTTGGTACTAGTTAAAAGCTATTCACTCCTTTGTTCATACGCTTTCTTTCAGGAAATAAATATACAATTTTTTCTATTCATGAAAATGATATTTATAGTCAAGATTTATAAACTTATAAATGATTAATTAGAATCATCTTGTATGAATCACCTACAGTTTACACTATCAATTTAATAATTTAAATCGTAATTATCTCCTATTAATTGTCATTTTCTCATAAAAGAAAAACAATTATTATATAAATCACAAATATACATCTTGACTTGAAATAATTAATTAAATACTATTTATTAAATCAAAACAATCTGTAAATTGACAAAACAAATAAGACATAACGCAATAAATGAATTACAAACTTTAGACTCATACATTGCCATCATAAATTCATGAATTTACACCAAAAAATATAGGCTTAGCCTTGTTTCTCCATAACTGTAAATTTATTTTTTCCATACACTATTCTTAAAAGCAGTAATTCCAGGATTACTGCTTTTTTTATTCAATTTTACACTAAATTTGATATAGAAATTTATTCATGTCAGATCAATCTCACACAAAATCATTAGAGGATGTCCACGAAAGTGTACAAATCAAGAAAGGAAAGTTTAGAAAAATATTAAGCTTTTTTGGTCCAGCTTATTTAATAAGTGTCGGGTATATGGATCCCGGAAACTGGGCGACTGATTTGGCCGGAGGCAGTCAATTTGGATATACTTTAATTTGGGTATTGCTAATGAGTAACATTATGGCATTGTTGTTACAAAGCTTATGCACACGATTAGGGATTGTTCGTCGAAAAGATTTGGCCCAATGTAACCGTGAAACTTATCCGAAAGGGATGAATTTCGTTTTATACATTTTAGCCGAAATAGCCATTGCTGCATGCGATTTAGCTGAGATTCTCGGAATGGCAATTGGATTAAATTTACTTTTTGGAATAGATTTAATATACGGTGTTTTAATCAGTTTTCTAGACACTTTCCTCCTACTTTATTTGCAAAAATTAGGTATGCGAAAAATGGAATTGTTTATTGTCGGATTAATTACAATGATTGGCTTATGTTTCTTAACCGAAATGTTTTTAGCAAAACCTGATTTTACAGAAGTCGCAAAAGGGTTTATTCCATCTATTCCAAATAGTGCTGCTTTGTATATTAGTATTGGGATTATCGGTGCTACAGTAATGCCTCATAACCTATACTTACATTCAGCCCTCGTTCAGACACGGCAAATAAAACGTGATGACTTTTCAATTAAAAAAGCCTTGAAATATAATTTTTGGGACAGCGCTATTGCCCTCAATTTAGCTTTTTTTGTCAATGCAGCTATTTTAATTTTGGCCTCTTCTGTTTTTCATAAAAATGGTTTCCATGAAGTTGCCGAACTTAGCGATGCCTATCATCTTTTGGGCACAACCTTAGGTACAGATTTAGCACCAAAATTATTTGCTGTTGCGTTAATTTTAGCCGGGCAAAGCTCAACTGTTACAGGAACATTGGCTGGACAAATTGTCATGGAAGGTTACCTGCATTTACGGATTAATCCTGTTTTAAGACGAATTCTAACCCGTCTCATAGCTGTTGTTCCTGCAGTTGTTGTTATTTTAGTTTTTGGAGAAAATGAAGTTGGATCTTTGCTTATTTTTAGTCAGGTTATTTTGAGTATGCAATTAGCTTTTGCTGTGATTCCACTTATACATTTTGTAAGCGATAAAGGAAAAATGGGAAATTTCGCCATCAATACGACAACCAAATTTTTTGCATGGACTATTGCCTTCATTATTTCGTTTCTAAATGCTCAATTGGTGTATGAAGAGTTCAATAAATGGATCATAGAAAGTGAATCTTATACCTTAAATATATTTTTAGTCGGATTGGAAGTGGGCTTGTTAATTTTATTACTCTTAACTTTTTTCATTCCGGTCTTTTTAAAAAAGAATGAAGAAAATCAGAAAGAAATACACGAGCCTTTCCAAAAATTTACATTAGAAGAAATTTCTCAACAACATTTCAAACATATTGTGGTGGCCTTAGATTTTTCTAAAACGGACAGAAAAGTAATCAATTATGCAACTCAACTAGCAACACCAGAATCTTCTTTAATCTTGGTGCATGTCGTGGAAAGTGCTTCGGTAAAGTATACCGGTGAACGGACAAATGATGAAGAATCGCAATCGGATTTGAAACGTTTGGAACAATATGCCGAAATTCTACGTCCTCTTTTCCACGAAACTAAAATTGAATTAGGTTATAACAATCGTGTTCATACCATCGCCGAAATTTGTAAAAAACACCAAGCCGATTTGATTATTGTCGGTTCTCATGGTCACCGTGGATTTATGGATTTTATTTTTGGTGAAACAATCAATAAACTCCGACACCGCGTTAATATTCCGGTCTTTATTGCAAAATAGTAAAAGCCATTCAGGTATTTTCTGAATGACTTCTTGATTAGATTAAAAATATAAATTTATTTATGTGATAATAACTCAATCATTTCTTTATTCTCTTGTAAAATAGCATGATCTAAAGCCGTTTTATTATTATTATCTTTAATGCTTAAATCCGCGCCAGCTTCAATCAATCTTTTTGCAATTTCATTTTGACCAAATGTTGCTGCAAAAATTAAAGCAGAAGCGCCATTAAAATTCACTTGGTTAACATCAGCTTTATTCGCAATTAGTAAATTTGCCATTTCAGGAAATCCTCTAAAAGCTGCGCCCATCAACGCATTATTTCCAGATAAATCTTGCGCATTAGGATTTGCCCCTTTTGATAATAATACTTTCGCAGCGTCTGAACTATTGTTATAAATCGCTAAAATTAAAGGTGTGAATCCGCGTTGATTTGCTTCATCTACATGCTTTCCATTCGAAACTAATTTTTCTATTTGCCTCACATTATTTTCTCTCGCCGCACTAAACAAATCTTGCGCATAAATTGAAGAAAAACTGAATAGAAATAAGGCAAAATATATATACTTTTTCATGATAATATTGATTTTATGAAAGTCATAGAGTCGAACTCAATCGACTCCAATCCAATAGAAATTATTTTGGTAAATATTGTTTTACATCGTTCATAGAAATATTTGTAGCCTTCATCAAACGTGTTCCATATTCTGTATTTGCTTGGTAAAAATGTGCAATCATTTTATGAACAATTACTTTATTTTTAACCGCATTCAAAGCTCCTGATAAATTTTTGATTAAGTTATCTTGATCTTTTTTAGAGAATGATTTGTACAAATCTCCAGCTTGCACAAAGTTATTTTCTTTATCAATGACGTGCTGAGTTGTTGTTGCTCCCGCAGGAAAAACAGATTTTGAATACTTGAATTTTGCATTATCTACAACCTCAGGAAGATTAGTTGAAGGTTGATAATTTACATCACCTTTTTGCTCTCGGATCGACATATAACCATCTTGATTGTATGTTTTTACATTGTTTTTTGGAGCATTTACAGGAATTTGTTGAAAATTACCCGTTAAACGGTGACGTTGGGTGTCAAAATAAGAGAACAAACGACCTTGTAACAATCTATCTTCAGAAGCTTCGATTCCTGGAACCAAAGTAGCTGGAGCAAATGCTGCTTGTTCCACTTGTTGAAAATAATTCGTTGGATTTTCATTCAATGTCATTGTTCCTACTTTAACTAATTTTGCAACAGATTCTGGCCAAATTTTTGTTACATCAACAGGATTGAAGTCTAATTTATCAAAATCTTCACGTTTCAATAATTGAACATATAAATCCCATTTCGGAAAATTTCCTTTTTCAATTTCATTACGCAAATCTAACGTTGCATGTTCTATTGCAGTCGATTGAATTTTATCCGCTTCTTCTTGCGTTAAATTTTTCGTTTCTTGTTGAGGAACCCATTTGTATTTCACATAAGTTACTTCACCTTTTGCATTTACCCATTTGTAAGCATGTACTCCATTTCCTTCCATTTGACGAAAATTTGCTGGAATTCCGTAATCTGAAAACAACCACGTTAACATATGCGTAGATTCTGGCAAATTAGAGAAGAAATCAAATACACGATTTGGATCAGATGCGCCATTTGTCACAGGAGATGGCTTGAAAGCATGTACCATATCAGGAAATTTGATCGCATCGCGAATAAAGAAAACAGGTAAATTGTTTCCTACTAAATCGTAATTTCCTTGTTCTGTGTAAAATTTAACTGCAAATCCACGTGGATCACGATAAGTTTCTGGCGAACCTTGTTGATGTGTTACAGTAGAGAAGCGTACAAATAATGGCGTTTTTTTACCAGCTGTAGACAAGAAATCAGCCATCGTTACATCAGAAAAATCTTTATCAGCTACAAATTCTCCGAAAGCTCCAGCTCCACGTGCATGAACAACACGTTCTGGAATACGTTCGCGATCAAACGCTGCTAATTTTTCAATTAAATGAATGTCTTCCAACAAAACTTGTCCATTGTTTCCAATTGTTTTAGAATTTTGATTATCTCCAACTGGAGCACCTGTGTTTGTTGTTAATTGTTGCGCAAATCCAATCGTAGAAAGGAATGCTAAACTTAATACTAAACTTCTTTTGATCATAATTATAGTTTTATTCTTTATTTATCATTTTAAGACAGAGCAAAACTAAATCGGACACAACTATAAATCAAATCTATAAAATCTATGAGATATAATTAATTTTTATAATAATTACAATTCAATTATTTAGAAGGAAGAATAAGACGATATATTATTTCGCAATAAATGAATAAATAAAAATGATAAAGAAGTTTAGAAATAAAAAAACCACTTATTAAGTGGTTTTTATATGATATTAATTTAATTTTATCTGAATCGTTGAAACGATACTGAAGGTTTTATTTTTACCGATTCATTAGTAATCAAGACCATTAAATTCAAATGTTGATTAAACTTCCATAATGAGTTTCCTTCAACCTCTATTCCCTGCGGAGTTCTGATAAGTTCTAAATTTGTGTACATCATAATCGATAATTTTTGGGGTTGACCTAATGTTTTGTTAAAAATAAATTTCAGCGTTAAAAAATTTTAACACATCTAATAAAATTAAAAGTTTCTAATAATAATCTTTGTTTTTGATTTAATTTTAAAATATCACAAATTATACCAAATTATTATCAAAATCTTTTCTTAATGTTAAATATTAGGAAATTTGGCTCCAACCTACTTTATCTTTATGATTATCAATAAAATATTTTTTTGTTGATTCATAAACAGGTAAAGAAAGTGAAGGATCTTGAGCAAGAATTGTTTCAACACATTTTCTAGCCGCATACAATACTTCCTTATCTTTTGCTAAATCGGCAATTTTAAGATTCAGCACACCACTTTGCTGCGTTCCCATCATATCTCCAGGGCCACGCAACTCTAAATCAACTTCAGCAACCTGAAAACCGTCATTGGTTTGGCACATGGTCTGAATACGGCGCTTAGAAACGTCATTCAATTTACCTCCGGTCATTAAAATACAATACGATTGTTCAGCTCCTCGTCCAACACGACCACGAAGCTGATGAAGTTGGGATAACCCGAATCGTTCTGAATTTTCAATAATCATGACAGAAGCATTCGGAACATTCACTCCTACTTCAATTACCGTCGTTGCCACTAAAATTTGCGTTTCATTGTTTTTAAAACGATTCATTTCAAATTCTTTGTCCGCAGGTTTTTGGCGTCCATGAACAATACTAATTCCATATTCAGGCAACGGAAAAGCGCGAGAAATACTTTCATATCCATCCATCAAATCCTTTAATTCCAATTTTGCAGATTCTTCGATTAAAGGATATACCACATAAACTTGACGCCCTTTTGCGATTTCATCTTTCATAAATTTAAAAACACTTAAACGATGAGCATCCGTTTTATGAATCGTTTTGATCGGTTTTCTACCTTTTGGCAATTCATCTATAATAGAAACATCCAAATCTCCATACATGGTCATAGAAAGGGTTCGTGGAATTGGTGTTGCCGTCATCACTAAAATATGAGGAGGAAATTTAGCTTTTCTCCAAAATTTAGCACGTTGAGCAACTCCAAAACGGTGTTGTTCATCAATAATAGTTAAACCTAAGTTTTTAAAGATGACATTATCTTCTAGTAAAGCATGTGTTCCAATGATCATTTTTAGATTTCCATTTTCCAAGTTCTCTAAAATTGGTTGACGTTTTTTCTTGGTCACTGAACCGGTTAACAATTCAACTGAAACATCCAAATTATTTAATAATTCAGTAATACTTTCGTAATGTTGTTGTGCCAGAATTTCGGTTGGCGCAATCAAAGCCGCCTGAAAACCATTATCAACTGCAATCAGCATCGTTAACAAAGCAACCATCGTTTTTCCTGAACCTACATCCCCTTGTAATAAACGATTCATTTGTGCCGGTTGCCTTAAATCTGAACGAATCTCTTTAATTACCCGCTTCTGTGCATTTGTCAATTCAAAAGGTAAATATTCGCTATAAAACGTATTGAAATAATGTCCAATTTCTGGAAAAGGATTACTTCTGTTTTTTTGCTTATTGACTGCTTTTTGAGACAAATTGGCAAGGTTTAAAAAGAAAAATTCTTCAAATTTTAAACGGCGAACAGCGGCATTTAGTTCTGTTAAATCTTTAGGAAAATGAATGGTTTTTAGGGCTTCATTTCTTCCTACTAATTGATAATGATCAAGAACATTTAGAGGTAAATTTTCGGGAATATCAAATTTTTCAGCAAAAAGATTCATCATCATTTTCTGAAGAACACGATTTGTAATTCCTTTCTTCGTTAATTTTTCTGTACTTGGATAAACAGGAAACAAACCTCGTGGAATATTCTTCGCATCCTCCAGTAATTCTATTTCCGGATGAGTAATACTAAAATTAGAATTAAACAAATTTGGTTTACCATAAATGACAACATCTTTGAAAAGATCATTTCTTAATTTTTCTTTCTGCCAAGAAGACACTTTAAACCAAACCAACTCTAACGTTCCTGTTCCATCCTGAAACTTTCCAATCAATCGTTTTACTTTTCCTTGATTTATTTCTTCTAATTGTACAATCTTTCCTTTTAACTGTATTTCAGCTGCAGTAGAAGAAATTTCGGAGATTTTATAGAATTTTGATTTATCGACATAACGAAATGGAAAATGCTGTATCAAATCTTCATATCTAAAAATTCTGAACTCACTCTGTAGTATTTTAGCCCGCTCTGGTCCAGCTCCTTTCAAATATTCTATCGTTTTTTTTAATGGATTTTGATACATTTTCCTGATTTAAAAAGTTGCAATTTACCATTTTTTAACGACAAACAACGTCATCATTGTTACAAAATACGCTAACAAAATTGCTTTATATTTGTATAAAAATTAAGAAACAAATGAATTTAGTAGAATACATCAACAAAGGATTAACATACGAGAACTACATTGTGAGAGTGGAAGATGATTTGGAAAACGAAATCGAGAATGATGATCCAAAAGAATATGTACAATATTATGCTTTAGGATTACAACGAATGAATAGAATTTTCAAAACATTCAAGTTAAGTCCCATACAAGAGAAACGTATTCAATCAACAGCCAATAATTTAAAATTTCTAATCATCACAGAAGGTTGGTGTGGTGATGCCTCTCAAATTCTACCAGTTGTAGAAAAATTAGCAAATGCTTTAAATAGTTCGACTCATTATATTTTACGTGACGAGAATATGGAGTTGATGGAAAAATACAAAACAAACGGAGCGTTATCCATTCCTATTATTATCGGTGTGAATGAACGTAACGAAGAAATTTTCCGTTTTGGTCCTCGCCCTAAAGCCGGAATGGAGATGTTAGCACGTTTTAAAAATAACCCTGATATTTACTCAGCAGATGATTTTCATGAAGACCTTCAACGTTACTACAATGAAAATAAAGGCGAAGATATTGTAAACGAAATTTTAGACTTGATTGATGAAAATTTGATTAATGAAACTATAGATTAAAAGTTAAAAAAAGCTTCAGTATTTCTGAAGCTTTTTTTATTATATTTTTTATTTATACCTTTGGTTATCAAATCTAAAACGTATGAATTTTAAATTAGTCATGTTGTCTTTAATTTGTGCTACATCATATGCTCAAATTAAGGTAACAAATGCAACTGATCAAACTCCAAATGCTGATGCTATTCTTCATCTGGAATCAAAAGACAATGATAAAGGGTTATTAATTTCAAGATTACCTCTTCAATCCACTATTCTTCCACAGCCCTTAACTGCTCATGTCAATGGCATGGTTATTTACAACACAGCAACGACAACTGGAGCTAACTATGTAACACCTGGACTATATTTTAACGATGGAACTAAGTGGATAAAACTTTCGAAGAGTAAAAATCAGTTTGGAGATATAAAAAATAGCTTACAACAAACGGATCATAATGGCTGGTATTTGTTAGATGGAAGATCGTTAACCAGTTTAAACAGTAATGCTCGGGCGATTGCTTCTAGCATAGGATTAGCAGGAAATTTACCAAATTCAACTGATCGTATTTTAAAAGGTATCAACGGAGGGGAAACTGTTAATACGAATGGTGGTAGCAATACCTTTACTATTTTAAAAGCAAATTTACCAAATATAAATTATACAGGTACTACTGATGCTACCGGTGCTCATACTCACACTTATCTCGATAATCCAGCAACTACAATAAACGTAGCGACAGGAACAAATAATCCTATTGCTGCACATAATGAAACTTCTAAGACAACTGCTAATGCAGGAAATCACACGCACAGCATTACGTTTGCATTAGGCGGAAATAATACCCCTGTTAATTCAAAACCTAAAAGCTTAATTACTAACACTTTTATCTATCTTGGACAATAATATGAAAAAATATTTAATTACTTTATCCCTATTAGTAAATTTTACACATTCGTATTCCCAAGTAGGAATCGGGACAAACACTCCTTCAACATCTTCAATTTTAGAAGTTTCAAGTTCTAATAAAGGCGTTTTATTTAATAAAGTTTCATTACAAAACATAACTTCTCCAAGTCCTTTAGCCAATCATCAACAAGGAATGTGGATTTATAATATTGCTAGTGCAGGAACTTACCCAAATAATGTTGTGCCAGGTATGTATTACAATGATGGGACAAAATGGATACTAATGACAATTGGTGAATCTTCACCTCAGATTGGTGATATAAAACCAAGCGTACTTACAAATGATCATGAAGGGTGGTATAAGCTAGATGGAAGACCAATAAATACAATTACCTCTAGTGTTGCCAGTCAAAACGCAATATTGATTGGTTTTACAACTTCCTTACCTAATTCAGCAGATAGAATGTTAAAAGGTAAATCTATTTCAGAAAATTTAGCAGCAATTGGAGGTAATAATTCTATTAATATAACCCAACCAAATTTACCGAATTATACCATTCAAGGAACTACTGCTTCAGATGGAGCTCATAATCACAGCATTACAACAACAGGAGCTAATTTATGGCATTATGTAGCGGGTAGTTCTCCAACTTATCGTTTTCTGGAAACTGAAACAAGAACAACTTCTAGTAGTGGAAACCATTCTCATACCATTTCTGTAAATATAGGAGGAACGAATACGCCTATAAGTAATTATCCCAAAAATACAACTACTCAATATTATATATTCCTTGGAAAATAAAAACCTATGAAATTTTCAACTTTTAAAATTCTCTTTTTAGTTATTCTTTGTAATAATCTAAATGCTCAGGTCTTAATTAGCGATGAAGCCAATCCTGCAGCAATAAATTCTGATGCAATGCTCGAGTTAAGAACACAAACCAATGCAAAAGGATTGCTTTTACCTAAAGTAGGTTTAACAGCTACAAATATATCAAGCCCTCTACCTTCACACTTTGAAGGAATGATTGTTTATAACACAGCAACATCTTCTACCAGTTCTTTAACTGCTGTTACTCCTGGTATATATTATAATGATGGGACAGCTTGGTATAAAATGGACGCCAATTTACCTAGTTTTGGTGATATAAAATACGCTAACATTAGTTCTGACCACGAAGGCTGGTATTTATTAGACGGTAGACAACTCAGCTCTTTAAGTAGTAATGCTCAATTAAATGCGACTAATCTAGGGTTATCAGGTATTTTACCTAATACTGCAGATACTTTCTTAAAAAGTAAAGACACGTCAGAAACTCTTGGATCTATTGTAAGTAATAATATGGTAACATTAATTAAAGATAATTTACCCAATGAATCCTATACTGCAAATGTTAACTCTGCAGGGACGCATAATCATCCATTCTTGGACAGAGGTGTAGGAACTTTAGTAAGTGGAGAATCAAGTGTTACAAATGTATTAGATGACAACAATACAACTACCAGAACAACTAGTACTGATGGAGCTCATACACATACATTTACATTAAA
Organism: Empedobacter brevis NBRC 14943 = ATCC 43319; assembly: GCF_000382425.1. GTDB lineage: Bacteria > Bacteroidota > Bacteroidia > Flavobacteriales > Weeksellaceae > Empedobacter > Empedobacter brevis. The sequence goes on along the minus strand of NZ_KB908291.1, from coordinate 237,130 downwards.
TTCTGGAGGAAGTGATACACCTTTAAATATAACACCTAAATATTTGGCAACAAATATATTTATATATCTAGGAAAATAACTATTTTTTATCATTTGTAGAACTAGCTTTTTGTTTGCATCTTTGTATAAGATTTTATTGAGAGAAAGACATGAAAAAAAATAAGCAAATTATTTTTGCTACAATCGTCATTATAGGTTTAGTTGCTATAATGTTTACACCAATTGGAACTTTTTTCAAAAGTAAAATGGAAGATAACAGTCATATTGCAGGAGCTGATGTAGAGTTAACGGAAAGCGATTATGACATCGATTTAATTGGATACAATGGAGCCACAAATACTAACCTAATTGATTTTAAGAAAAGCGGGGAAGTGATCTTTCTTAATTTTTGGGGAAGCTGGTGCCCTCCTTGTGTAGCTGAAATGCCAACGATTCAAAAGCTATATGAAGCAAAAGGTCAAAAAGTAAAATTTGTATTAATTACAATTCAAGATAAACCAACGGTTTTTAATCCTTTTTTACAAAAGAACAACTATACTATGCCGGTTTACGAACCCAATAGCCCTATCTCAAATAATATGTTACCAAAAGTTTTCCCCACAACATATATTTTAAATAAAAAGGGAGATGTTGTCTTAAAAGAAACAAAAACAAGAGATTGGAATGATAAAGAAATTAATGATTTATTAGACAAATTACTTGCAGAATAAATGCATTACAACAAACAAAAATGTCATTAACTTATAGTTAATGACATTTTTTTATATTATTTTGATTGTCTTTTTTCAACTCAACATTACTAACTTGGCACCTATTATATCATTGGCAGATATGCTAAATTATAAAGATCTTAAAATTTTGCAACAATCAATCTTGTTTTAAGCGAATAATTGGATGTACTTTATTCTCTTTCTCTCATAAGAGCAAGTTGTAACAAAGCTATCGAAGTATTATGATTTCGTGTTGTAGCACTTACATTTAATTTATTTTCCAAAAAGTTATTGGTCAATTTTGTTTTACCATAGCCAGACGGACAGTATAAATAAACAACATCTGCTGTCATAAAATATTGCTCATCTTCCGCTTTATATGCATCTATTTTTTCAAAGTTGACTCCAGTTGGTTTATTTGACAAGAAAGTATAATACAGAAACTCTTTATCAAAATGCAACTCTTTTAAGAAGGGGTTATTTTCTATAATACTTCGAAGTTTTTCTATTGTAAGAATTAAAACAGGGACTTCAAAAGTTAGAGATTCAACTATCTTATCGTGAATTAAGTCCGATATTTCTTTAATATCAGTTAAACCTGATGAAAACACAGCATTTCCACTTTGAACGTAGGTTGTCACATTCTCAAAGGACAATTCTTCTAAAAGCCTGGTCAAAACATCCATTTTGATGATTTTCTTCCCACTTACATTTATACCTCTTAAAATTGCAATAAAAGTATTCATAACGTATTTCCTTTTGATGAAAACTATTCGAATTTATGAATTAAATATAAGATAAACCATATAAAAAAAATTCAAAAGCTTACAAGAAATAAAAAGAGTTTAATAGGATATTAAATAATCAATCTAAAATTAATTTTCAACTCCTAATAATTCATAAATTTAATGCGTTTACATGTTTATTAATAATTCATAAAAAATGACAACCAATCGATTAGAAGCATTCAGTGATGGAGTTCTTGCCATCATTATAACCATTATGGTATTGGATTTAAAAGTACCTCTTGGAGATAGTTTGATAAGTTTAAAACCTTATTTACCTAAATTCTTGAACTATTTGTTCAGTTTTATTTACATTGGGATTTACTGGAATAATCACCATCATCTTTTTCAAGCGATAGAAAAAGTAAATGGTAGTATCTTATGGAGCAATTTGCATTTACTTTTCTGGCTGTCTTTATTACCCGTTTCTACAGGTTGGATGGGAGAAAATTTTCATTCAACTTTTCCTGTAGCTTTTTATGGGTTTGTTCTTTTTATGAGTAGCATTGCTTTTATGATGATTGAAAAAGCTGCCGTAAAACAAGAAGGTAGAGAATCAATCATCGCAAAGTCTGTTAGCCGAAATATAAAAGAAATTGGTTCAAGCTTAGGTTACATTCTTGGATTTTCTTTATCGTTTTTAGAACCTATAATTGGTGTAATTATTTACGCTATTATTGCTCTAATTTGGTTGATTCCCGACCGAAGAATCGAAAAAATGGTAAAATAGTAGCTACAATTTTTCTACTGAATGAATTAAGTTTTGAAGAAGATTTGTAGTTGAATCTTCTTCAAAATGATGATAGGACTGCCCTAACCATAAATTAGTAAATTCAGCATTCTCTTTCATCTTCGATGCTTTTCTCAAGAAATTGGTCAATTTATTCTGGTATGGATATGGCAGAATAAAATCAGTATTTTCGATTAAATCAATAAATTCATTTCGAATTCCTCTTGCGTATCGTCCTGAAAAACTTTTTGTCAGAGTAATTTCATCTTCCCTGACATTCTCCAATCTGTCTTTTTCAAATCGTCTCAAAGCACTTTCTTGTGAACACAACAACAAACTCCCCACTTGAAACCCATCTGCACCTAGTGTTCTGGCTGCTAAAAGAGTTTGTGCATTGTAAATACCTCCGGCATAAATAAGTGGCGTTTTGACCACATCTCTGACATGAGGCAATAATGAAAAACCTCCAATTTGTGGTAATTCATTGGGATCAAAAGTTCCTCGGTGTCCTCCTGCCTCTATTCCTTGTACGCAAATGACATCAATCCCTGCTTTTTCAAGTTGAATCGCTTCTTCCACAGTTGTACAAGTTCCGACTAAACAAACACTATTTTCCTTTAATTTTTCAATAGAATCTTTATCTAAAATACCAAATATAAAGCTCAATATCCTACATTTTTCCTGTATTATCAGGTCAATCTTCTCTTTATACGCTTTCGGTTTCACCGTTTCAATCTCAGGAAAATCAACTTCAAAGTTTTGATTAAAAGCGATTTCTTTAAGATGCTTTCTTACTTTATTATACTTTTGTTTTAATTCCAAAGTAATTTCGGGAACATCATTCACAAAAATATTAACCGCAAAGGGTTTATCAGTAATCTTTTTAGTTTCATGAATTTTTTTCAACGCATCTTCAGCATCTAAATCAGCAATCGGCAAAGAGCCTAAACAACCAATACGACTCGCTCCAGCAACCATTTGTGGTGTTGTAACACCAAACATCGGTGCTTGAATCACTGGATATTTCACTCCAAATAAATCTGTTAAGTCATTTTGCCAAGTCATCTTCTTCTTATTTTAAAGATCCTTTCAATTTAGGCATAAATGTTTTTATCGCCGGAATTAATTCCTCAAATAATGGATGTTCTTTGTTTTTCATCACAACTTCCAAAAATAATTTTAAACCTAAGGCAAATTCAACTGACTGGTTTTCATCATCGAATGGATTTTTAGATTTTATCATTTCAATAATTTTAAAAATCTCGTCATGATTCATAAATTCTAAAACAATCGGGGTTTGTAATGGCGCTTTTTCATCTAATAATTTCGTTTGCTCCAATGTAATTTTGTAATGATTTCCTTTCTTCATCGTAGTTCATATTTTTTCAAAAGTAGAAGAATCAAATGATCAAAAACCTAAATTCCAATTCGATTAATCGATTGAATAAATCAATAATATTGATATAAATGGAGGATAAGTATGTAAATTATATCACTTTGTTTGAAGGAAGATTATTTAACAATTTCCTAAAGTTTGACCGTTGGTTTTTTGAATAATTTGTCTTAATTTAATTCTTATTTAACACAACTAACCTTATGAAATTACAAAAAGGAGTTACCGGATTTGATGCAACACCAAGTTATACAATAGATGATTTAAAAGAAATTTTGAACGGAATAAAATCCCCCTATTCGAAAAATGAAGCCGTTTTAAAACCAAATGATTCATCTAATTTTTACCAAATAAAAATTAAACAGGACAAAACAAAACAAGAGTTTTTCTTACTTGTAAACTCAACCTATTTGATATTTGCTTGCGTTGAAAAAAACAGGTGTTTTGATCTTAATTTTATTGAATTTCCTATCGATTTGATTACCCAATTAAAAGCTCAGGTCAACTCAAGTCTAATTCTTCTAAACCCAAAAGAATTAAACAAAAGAATGGATGCTCCAGATTTAGAATTGTTAGGCGAAACAGAATTAAAACAGATTAAATATTGGAAGAGTAAAGTATTGGGCGAGATTATTTTTAACTGTTTTGATTAAACTTTTTGTTTAATTATTTTTTTACGCTTTCTTTTCTTGAAGATAATTCTTATTAACCGATATCCATATGTAATTTTCTTATTTTTAGTAATAATCGGAAATGCCATTGTACACATCAAAGCAATGCATGCTGTTGTTCCTAATGCTCCTCCGTAGCCATTAAAAATTTTGCTTGTATAATGCAATAAAACGGCAAATAAAATTGGCGAAAATACCAATGAAAAATAACTAATATTTATCGTGGATGAAACCATGCCGATGAATGTTCCTCCAATGACATAAAGTGGAATATTTTTCGTGTAAAATTCAGGCAAAATCGTAGGAAAGAAATGGAAAAACCCTCCTACAAATAAAGCGATCAATGCCGAAGCTCGAACAGGACCTTGTCTAAATCTAATATTCAGTTCATACGTTGTGAGTGAAGCAACGATTGAACACATCATCAAAATAAGAAATTCAATTATCATTTAACCTATAAATAATTTAAACAACAACATACTCAATAGAACACCGATAAAAGCCAAGGTTCCTAATTTCCCTCCGACTCCTACAAATAAAGATTTTGTTGCAAAAAATAACAAAGCAGTAAAAACACCTGCTGTGATAATCATCCAGTATACATATTGAAAGTTAAGCGATGTCATTCCAATGAAAGCACCGCAATAGATAGGACCAGCTACTTGCTTTAAATATTCAGAACGAGGATTTAATTTCGTAAGAAATGAACCTAATGTACCTATTATTCCAGCCGAAAAAACACCTCCTAATCCCAGCTTATTATTAATCAAATACGTAATAATCGCTGCAACCGGAATCCATAAAACAAGCGTTTTTCGATCAAAAGAAAATTCATGGTGATGCAATGGAAATTTTCGGTAAACAAGTAATAATAAGAAACAAATCGCAACCACTATATATGGAACAAGATAATGCTCTATCCGTTCATTTATTATTGCAAATAAAAACAAAAATTGAATGACGAAGATAACCAGTATTGTAATAAATTTTATGACGCGTTTGCTTTGCACTTTTTCATTTAAAACTGCAAAGTTAATGACTCATTCTAAAAAAATACAATATTTTTTATTAATAATGCACCATCCTATTTTTTTATTCTTACAATAAAAGGATTTTAGTTACTTTTAACTGATGCATCGACTAAGTTTAAAAGCGATTCATACTACAAAGAAACAATTGATGAAATTAATCAACTTGAGAAATCAATTCAAAAAGAATTAAATCGTATAAATTAATGCAAAATGAAAAATATAATGGAAAATTTAAAATATCCAATAGGCCGATTTAAATTACCTCTTTCTTTTAACAAAGAGATCATCAACAATTGTATCCAAACAATTCAGGATTTCCCTGAACAAGTTAAAAATGAAGTTTTCAACTTATCAGAAACGGCATTAGAAAAACAATATCGTCCCGAAGGCTGGACAATTAGACAAGTTATTCATCATTGTGCAGATAGTCACATGAATAGTTTTATTCGCTTCAAATTAGCTTTAACAGAGGAAATTCCAACCATAAAACCTTACGAAGAAAGCCGTTGGGCTGAATTAGAAGATTCAAAAAAATTAGATATTACAATTTCTATCCATTTATTGCAGGCACTCCATCAACGATGGGTTGTGTTATTAAGTTCTTTGACCGATGCTGATTGGGAGAAACAATTTTGTCACCCTGAAACGAATCAATTCATTGACTTAAAAACAAATTTAGCGATGTATGATTGGCATTGCCGTCATCATTTAGCACATATTATCAATGCCAAAAAAAGTTAAACTATCTTTGTTCAAATATTCTTTTCAATATATGAAATACATCAATTATATACTTCTTGTTTTTTCTGCAATAATTAGTATTTTTTTATTTGTCGTGAGTGCAAAACAAATTGAAGTTGTTCCAAACAAAAATGCAAGTTACAAAAGTGAACAAATTATGATAATTGAAAAATCGAAGAATATACAGCAAATAAAAGGCATTGCTGAAAACTCTATCGAAAAAGAGAATATGCTTTACAATCAACTATCCGAGTTTGCTGCTCAAATCAATACATGGGTCATCTTATTATTTGTTTTACAATTGATCATGGGAATTCTTTTTTTTTTACAATTTCAAAAAAACAAAAAGAACCTTCAGTAAGTATTAAAAAATCCCAATTCAATACAAGATTGATTTGGGATCGATTGACTCAAATTATCACAAAAATAAGTCATACTACCTAAAAAAATATTTTACTCTTTTATCAATTCAGCTTCAAAGCCAACCTCTTCGACTGTATCAATAATTTCTTCGTCTGTTGCTTGAGTTATTATGACAGACAAAACTTTATCTTCATTTTCTGTATCAACTTCCCAAGATGCTACACCTTCTAATTCGTCTAAAAAAGGTTTTACTTTGCTGACACAGCCGCTACAATTTATATTTGTTTTGAATTTTAATTCTTTTGTTTCCATATTCTTTAATTTTGTCTTACAAATTTCAAAAGAAATCATTCAAAACTATTTACATGATTAGCTGAAATACTTATATCATTTCTCTACTTATTAAACGTTTTCACCTACTTTTGCATTCAAACAAATAAATTACAATTTCTTTTAAGATGAGTCAACATCATGACCAAAAAATTGTCTTAGCTATTGATCAAAAGCCAAAACTTGGACAAGGTATACTTTTGAGTATTCAACATCTGTTTGCTATGTTTGGTGCAACTGTTTTGGTTCCTGCTTTAACAGGAATGTCACCAGCAATCGCATTAATTTCGAGCGGAATCGGAACACTCGTTTTTATTTTAATTACGAAAGGAAAAGTGCCTTCATATCTTGGTTCCTCTTTTGCATTTATTAATCCTATTATTGCAATGAAAGCTTTAGAGGCTAATCCGGAAAGCGGAATTGCTATAGGAAGTTTCTTAGTCGGCAGTTTTTTAGTCGGTGTTACGTATTCATTGGTCGCTTTATTTATTGCAAAAGCAGGTACAAAATGGTTAATGGAACTATTACCACCTATTGTTGTAGGTCCTGTCATTATGGTTATTGGATTAGGTCTCGCATCTACAGCAATAAAAATGGTGACGAATAATCCGTCAGGAGAATATGACCTCACTTATGTAACAATTGGTTTTATCACCCTGATTATCACAATTGTAACAGCTATTTTTAGTAAAGGTTTTTTAAGTGTTATTCCTGTTTTAGTCGGTATTATAGGGGGGTATCTATTTTCTATCGCAATGGGAGTTGTTGACTTAGCTCCTGTTCTACAAGCAAAATGGTTTATGATTCCTGATTTTACTGTTCCTTTCATTCATTATACACCAACATTATCATGGTATGTTATTTTCTTAATGATTCCTGTCGCAATTGTTCCAATAGCTGAACATATAGGTCATCAATTGGTTTTAAGTAAAGTTGTCAACAAAGATTTGATTGATGATCCCGGATTGGACCGATCAATGTTAGGTGATGGTGTTGCCACAATGATTGCGGCTTGTTTAGGTGGTCCTCCAAACACAACATACGGTGAAAATATTGGTGTTCTGGCAATCACAAGAGCGTTTAGTATTTATGTTTTTATCGGAGCGGCTTGTTTTGCCATATTATTTGGATTTTGTGGAAAGATTTCGGCTTTATTAAGTACAATTCCAACACCTGTTATGGGTGGTGTTTCGATTTTATTATTTGGAATAATTGCATCAAGTGGTTTGAGAATGTTAATCGAAAATAACGTTGATTTTAAAATTAAACGCAATCTTATTATTTCTTCCGTTATTCTTATCATAGGAATCGGAGGTGCTGCCATTCATATTGGAGATTTATTTTCATTAGAAGGAATGGCTTTAGCTTCAATAATTGGAGTCGCTTTAAATCTTATTCTCCCGGGAAGGGAATCTATTTCGTTTAAAGAAATGTTTAATGAAGAGAATAAATAACATCTAAAAAAAGGCGAGCACTGCTCGCCTTTTTTAATGTAAATATAAGTTGATTAAATTTCGTCAAAATCAATTGATAATGTAGCAGATTTAGGGCGAGAAATACAGGCCAACGTCATTCCTTCTTCATAATCAGAATCTGTCAACACATAATTATCTCCAATGTGCACCTCTCCTTCTGTTACTTTACACATACAAGAAGAACAAACTCCTCCTTTGCACGAATAAGGCGCATCAATACCAGCATCCAACATGGTATCAATCAAATTTTTTCCTCTGTCCCAAGTCACTTCAGAAGTTTCTCCGTCTAATGTCACTGTAACTTGAACGGTTTGTGGTCCTTCATCATGTTTTGTGAAGATATCTTCCGTCTTAATAGAAGGATTGAACATTTCGAAATGAATATGTTTCTCTATAATTCCAGCTTCGTTTATTTTCTTCGCTAAAGTTAAAATCATCTCCTCAGGACCGCAAATCATTGCTTCGTCAACTTCATTGATATCAATAATTTGATTTAAAATCAAATCGAATTTCTTTTCATCAATTCGTCCATTATAAATGAAATTCTCCTGATCCTGTCTTGTATAGAAATGATGAATAAAAACATTATTGGGATATTTTTGTTTCAATTCAGTTAAACGCTCTTTGAACATAATCGAGTTTTCATCTCTATTTACATAAAAAATATGAAAATTAACCCACTCTTCTGTCTGCAATGTAAATTCTAACATACTCATAATCGGCGTAATTCCGCTACCAGCTGTAAAAGCTAATAAAGTACGTTTTTCGTTTGGTTTTGTAGGAATTGTAAAACGTCCGCTAGGAGTTGAAACTTCAAGCTGATCCCCAACTTTCAATTCATTGAAAAGATAATTTGAGACTTTACCGTTTGGTTGAGCTTTAACACCTATACTCCATTTTTTGTCATGAGGAGAAACACATAAAGAGTAATCTCTTCGTTCTCCATTTATATTCAGCGTGATATATTGTCCAGGTAAAAAATCGTACTGATCTTGTAAATCTTCTGGTACGTCAAATGTAATTTGAACAGCATCAGCTGTCAATTTTACAATTTCTTTTACCGTTAATAAATTAAATTTCATAGTCGTTCTACTATTTATAATTCTTAAAACAAATCGATATTTAAGATTGTTCTATTAAATTTGTACAAAAGTAAGATTTTAGATTAAATAGAAAAAATATATGGAAATAGCATTGATTGCTCATGACGGTAAAAAAGCCGAAATGGTTAACTTTTTAATGAAACATAAAGAAGCTTTAAACAAAAATAATATCACATTTATCGCAACAGGAACAACCGGGAAGTACGCTGAACAAACAGGATTAAAAGTTACCCGTTATCTGTCTGGTCCTCTTGGTGGTGACGCGCAAATTGCGGCTCGTGTAGTGGAAGGTAAAACTGATATGGTTTTCTTTTTTAGAGATCCTATGGGAAAACATCCTCACGAACCGGATGTAAATATGTTATTGAGACTGTGTGATGTACACAATATTCCTTTAGCAACAAATCCGGCTACAGCCGAAATGTTATTGGATCATTTGAAGTAAGTTTTCTTAAGTAAACCTATGTTTATTTTAGATATGCGGATTTTAATTTGATTCATATTGAAGAAAAATTTTAACTGAGTATAAATAAGACGGATGAGAATAACGAGATAGTCCATTATTTATAATGATAATGAATCTAATAAAAAAACCACTCAAATTGAGTGGTTTTTTTATTAGATCAGATAAATAAGCTTATTGCCATCCTCCTCCGACCGCGCGATATAGCTCGACCATAGAAGATAACGAAGACAACTTAGCATCAACTACATTCAGTTCAGCATTCAAGCCATTATCTCTTGCTGTAATTACTTCCAAATAATTTGCCATACCGTAGTTTAACAATTCTTCAGAATATGTAATTGCCTGATTATATAATTGATATTCTTTTTGTTTGTATTCTGCCTTTTTAGTTGCAGCATCGTATGTATACAAGGCGTCAGAAACCTCTTTACTCGCATTCAAGATTTTACTTTTATAATTAATCAACGCATTTTCCTGATTTGCCAAAGCAACTTCTTTTTGCGTACGCAATTTACGCTGTTGTAACAAAGGCTGAGTTAAACCACCGATAACATTAGCAAACAAAGACTGTGCACTGAATAATTTATCAATGTCAATTCCTTGTACACCTCCTGTAGCAGAAATCGTTAAAGACGGATAGAAACTTGCATTTGCAATATTTACATTTTCAAATGCATTCACCAATCCATATTCAGCTGCTTTGATATCAGGACGATTCTCTAACAATTGGGCCGGTACACCTACTGATAATTTTTGGTTTACAGCCTGAGAAGCAAGATTGGTACGATGAATCGACTGAGGATTTGTTCCCAACAAAACACTCATGACATTTTCGTTCAATTTGATGCCATTTTCAACATCAACCAATAATGATTTCACATTGAACAACTGAGCTTCAGTCTGATTAACAGCAACTTCCGTAACACTACCCGCTTCTTTTAAAGCCTTCGTAGTTTCTAAACTTTGTTCGCGATTAATTAGAGTTTTATCTAAAATTCTTTTTTGCTCATCTAACGCTAATAAATTGTAATAAGCATTCGCGATAGAAGCTACAATTTGAGTTTTAACCGCTTTATGAGCCTCTACAGTTTGTAAATAAGTTGCAGCAGAAGCACGTTGATTACTTCTGATCTTCCCCCAAATATCTGCTTCCCAACTTAAATTACCAGAAACTTCATATTGACTTTGACCTCTTTTTTGAATTAATGCACCAAATTGTGTATTAAGTGAATTTTCTGTAAATGTATATTTTGGACCGACAGATAATGTTGGTAAATACCCTGCTTTTCCTTGTTTTGCATACGCTTCAGCAACTGCAATATTTTGCAGTGCCGAACGTATGTCTAAATTATTTTGTAAACCTTGATTAATCAAAGCTTGTAATTGTGTATCTGTAAAGATTTGTTTCCAAGAAACAGTTGCTACATTCGCACTATCTTTAGCAATAACATCAGTTCTGAAGTTTGCTTCATTAACAACAGCTTCAGGACGTTTATAGTCTTTTGCTACGAAACAAGATTGAACAGCAAACAATCCAGCTGCGATTAAAGTAATATTAAAAATTCTGTACTTTTTCATTTTTAGATTGAATTATGATGTTCAATTTCTTCTTGTGGACGATCAAACTTAATTGGTTTGATTTTCTCTTGAATTGTTTGGAAAATAACAAACAATACCGGAATCACAAATACTCCTAATACCGTACCGATTAATAATCCAAATGCTGCACCTGTACCCACAGAACGGTTACCTGCAGAAGAAACTCCTGTTGCAAATACCAATGGCATTAAACCTAAAATAAAGGCAAAAGATGTCATTAAAATTGGACGTAAACGGGCTTTTGCCCCATCTATAGCCGATTGTACAATACTCATTCCATGTCCACGTCTTTGTAAAGCAAACTCTACAATCAAAATCGCGTTTTTAGCTAATAAACCAACCAACATGATTAAGGCGATTTGGAAATAAATATTATTTTCTAAGCCAGCAAGCCATTGAGATAAATATGCTCCCATAATACCACATGGTACAGATAATAATACAGCTAATGGTAATACATAAGATTCGTACTGTGCAGATAAGATGAAATACACGAATACAATACATAATGCAAAAATTAATACTGTTTGAGAACCAGAACTTACCTCTTCACGAGTTAAACCTGTAAAATCTGTTCCATAACTAGGAGATAATGTTTGCTCATTAACTTGGTTAATAGCGTTAATTGCATCACCTGTTGAATATCCCGGTTTTACTGCTCCACTAATATTTGTATTGGTAAATAAGTTGAAACGGTTTACAGAGTTAGGACCATATACTCTTTTTAAAGAAACAAATTGAGATACAGGCGTCATTGCTCCATCTGCAGTTTTAACAAACATTTTGTTTAAACTCATTTCATTGATACGATCTTCTGGTAATGCTTGAATATATACACGGTATTGTTTACCAAAACGTGTAAAATCTGCTGCATATAACCCTCCAATATATCCTTGTAATGTAGAGAATATTGAACTTACAGAAACTCCTGATTGTTTAGCTCTTTCAATATTAACATCAATTTCGTATTGAGCGTAATTTGTATTTAAAGAAGACTGAGCATATAAAATTTCTGGTCGTTGCATTAATGCTCCGATGTATTCGTTAGCGAATTTATTAAAGTCATTAATATTCCCTCCTGTTTTATCCATTAACTTCAACTCAAAACCAGACGACATTCCGAATCCAGGAATTGCAGGTGGTTGGAAGAAAATCATTTGGGCATCAGGAATTTGAGCAGCTGCACCGAATAATTTACCAATAATAGTTGTTACCTGTAAATCTTCTGTTGTACGTTCTTCGAAAGGTTTTAATTTTACGAACATCATACCATAGTTAGAACCAGCACCATTGATGATAGAGTTACCAGAAATAATAGTCGCTTTATCAACTCCAGGTATATCTTTTATTTTTTGCTGAAATTGTTTTTCAACTTCATAAACACGGTCCATAGAAGCACCTGCAGGTAATTCGATATTACCAATAATAAATCCGTTATCCTCTGTAGGAACAAATCCAGATGGCATCATTTTTCCGATTCCATAAATACCAAAAGCAGAAGCTATGATAATTAAGAATGAAACCCATTTATGTTTAAATAAGAATTTAAATGAATGACCATATTTATGTGTCATTGTATTAAACGCTGCATTGAATGCATCAAAGAAACGCTGTACAAAGTTACGTTTTTGCTCTCCCTCTTGATGTGGTTTTAAAAATAACGCACATAAAGCTGGTGATAAAGTCAAGGCGTTTAAGGCAGAAATTAAAATCGAAACGATTAATGTAATACCAAACTGCTTGTAGAAAACTCCCGTTGGCCCAGATATAAATGTTACAGGAACAAACACAGCACACATTACCAATGTAATAGAGATGATGGCTCCGGATATTTCGTCCATGGCATTTTTAGTAGCATCCAATGGTGTTTCATGATGAGATTCCATTCTGGCATGAACGGCTTCCACCACAACGATGGCATCATCCACCACAATACCAATGGCGAGAACTAAGGCAAACAACGTTAACAAGTTTAATGAGAAACCTGCTAAATTTAAGAAGAAGAATGTTCCAATAATAGAAACAGGTACTGCAATTAAAGGTACCAATGTAGAGCGAAAATCTTGTAAGAAGATATACACTACAATAAATACTAATATAAATGCTTCAATCATTGTATGCACTACTTTCTCAATAGATGCGTCCAAGAATGTATTTGTATCCATTAAGATTGTATACGTAATCCCCTCTGGAAATTGTTTTGAAGCTTTTTCAAGCTCTACTCTTAAATTGTTGATGATATCCTGTGCATTAGATCCCGGTGTTTGGTAAACAGCAAATACAGCCGAAGGATTACCATTCATCTCTGAAGTACTTGAATATGTTTGAGCACCGAATTCAACATCAGCAACATCTTTTAATCTTAAAACTTGACCATTACCTAATGATTTTATAACAATGTTGCGGTACTGATCTTCTGTTTTATATCGCCCTGAATAAGTAATTGTATACTCAAAAGATTTACCCGCATTCTGACCTAAAGCACCAGCAGCAGCCTCTAAAGACTCCTGTGCTAAAGCTGTAGAAACATCAGAAGGTACCAATCCGTAACTAGCCATACGAGATGGATTTAACCATATACGCATAGAATATGTCATCGCACCAAAAACTGTAGCATCACCTACTCCACTTACCCTTTTTAAAGCTGGTATAACATTGATATTCAAATAATTCTGAATATAAGTTTGATCATACTTTGGGTTCGTAGAACTTACTGATGTAAACATCAATGCAGATGTTTGTTGCTTTTGCGTAACAACTCCAGAACGTGTAACCTCTGAAGGTAATAACGGTGTAGCACGAGCTACACGGTTCTGTACGTTTACCTGAGCAATATCTCCGTCAACACCAGGTTTAAAAACAACCGTTGTTGTTGCAGAACCATTGTTAGATGCTGTTGATTGAATGTAATCCATTCCTTCAACACCATTTACTTGTTCCTCTATAGGAATAACGACAGACTCCATTACTGTTTTAGCATTTGCTCCAGGGTATGAAGCAGTTATCTGAACAGTTGCGGGAGCAATGTCCGGATACTGAGTAACTGGAATGATAATCAATCCCAATACACCCAATATCAATATAATAATAGAAATTACCGTTGATAGAACGGGTCTTTCAATAAAGTTTTTTAACATACAATTGCGTTTTTTAGAAAACTGGTTTTGTAGATTCTACGATTTGATCAAAATTTGAAGGTGTAGGTTTTATAGGTGTTTTATCTCTTAATTTTCCAACACCTTGTGCTACTACTTTATCTCCTTTCTTAACGCCTTCTTTTACAACAACAATGTTACCTGTATTATCCACAACAGTAATTGGTGTTGCAATCGCAGAATCATTTTTAACTTTGTAAACATAAGTCATTCCTTGTTGTTCAAATGTAGCGGCAGCAGGAACAACCAATGCATCAACATATGTTTTTGGAACACGAATACGTCCAGAGTTTCCATTAGCTAAAAGTTTAGCTGCATTGTTAAATGTTACACGGAAATCTATTGTTCCAGTAGTTGGGTTAATTTGCCCTGTAACTGTTTGGATTTTTCCTTTCTCTGGATAAATATCTCCATTCGCTAAAACCAATTCTACTGGTGGAATTTTATTTAATTTATCTTTTAAAGTAGCTCCTTCAGATTTTGAAATAAAGTTTAAATACTCTTTTTCATTCATTGAAAAATATGCATAAACCTTAGCTGTATTAGAAACTACGGTAATAGCTGTTTGGTCTGTTGGACCAACCAAGGTACCTTGACGAGAATTAATAGAACCAACAACACCACTAACAGGTGCTCTTACAACAGAATAGTCTACATTCGCTTGTGCTCCTTTGTAATTCGCTTGTGCTTGTGTTACACCAGATTTTGCTTGAGCTAAGGCAGCTACCGCTTGGTTATGTCCTGCTTGCGCCTGAGCCAAATTAGCTTTTGCCGTTTCTAATTGTACATTACTAATAATATTCTTTTGAACCAATGGAGTTAGTTTATTCACTTCAACCTGAGCAGCATTTACAGCAGCTTGGGCAGCACTTACATTTGCCTGAGCTGCTTTCACACTCGCTTGGGCAGCACCAACTCCTGATCTTAAAGCATCAGCATTTTGAGTTAATACATTTGTTTCCAATTTGAACAAAGGTTGTCCGGCTTGTACATATTGTCCTTCATCTACATAAACTTCTGTAATGTAACCTTGTATTTTAGCACGAACCTCATTATTCACAATACCTTCAATATTTGTAGGGTATTCATCATAACTAGTCACAACTTTTGTAGGCACATCAACTACCGGATAGGGTGTTGGACCTTGTGCTTGTTGAGCAGCATTGTCTTTCTTTCCACAAGAACTCAATGCCATTGCTAAAGCACCAACCATTATAACGTTAACGTTTTTCATATTACTTTTACTTATTTTCTAGTTGAATTTTATTAATTTTTTGGATAGTTTCATCTAATAATTCTTTGGTTTGATTGAGGTGATCTAAATAAATATCTATTACTCTATTCTTTTCATTTTTAGAAAGTGTATTATTAGCTGTCTTATGCTCTTTTATACGATTTGTAAAAACAATATCCTGTGAAATCATTTCGAATAAAAAATCCAATTTCTCTGTCAGGTAATTAAAATTTAATCTAAAGTATCTTTTACGAGAATTAATTTTATTGATGTATTCGATATGCTTCATTGACAATAGATAGTTAATCGAATTTGATAAAGAACTTTTACTGACATTAAAGACCTCCAAAAGCTCTTCGAATGTAAATCCTTCTTCATTAGATTCCAAAACCATATATGCTTGTAGTTTAGCTGTTAAAGGAGGAAACTTATATGTTTTCTCCAAAAATGCACTAAAACTGCAAAAAAGATCCATATTACAAGCATTGTTTTCTGTATTCATAATGTGTTTAATCTAAAAACTTTGCAAATATAGAATAGTTAGTTCTGTTTACACAGAACTAACTATTCTTTTTTCAAATATTTAACAATAAATTAAATTAATAGTTTGTTAACTCTTTGGATTTAGCATCAACAAAAAACAGACCAATTTACTTAAAATAAACGCTTTAAATCATTCTTAATGAAAATTTTTCACAACAAAAAATACTCTCTTTTATTCATCCAATACGAAAACTAATAGGTGTATCTTTTAAAAAACTGTTAATTTGGACAATGTCAGTTTCGTAATCATATTTTAAATCTTCGTGAAATTTCTCAAAAAGGGAGCTAATCAGTTTTAACCTTCCTAACTGATACTTGTATAGTTTTTCTGCATTATCCCCTATTGTATATTTATTAAACAGATAGGAATAACGAGTAAAAGATTCTTGTAAGATATATTTTCTCAACTCGAATTCTGACACTTTATCTTTTGTTATTTGGACGTGATAATTAACAATTCCGCTTAACGTCTTAAGCGTCAAAAGCAATTGTCGGTGGCTGCGACTTATATTAATCTGATTGATTAAGTGATGTGACTTTTTATATTGTAAATCAATCTTTTCATAGATTATATTTACTCGATTTACTAAATCCTTTTCATCTTCTAACAATTGAAAATGCAAATGCTCTACCAACGCTTCATCCTTATTTACAAGACGTAAAAGAAGCTTATCTTTTTCTTTAGACGGCAAATCTAAAATAGCAATTTTCAATTCGGGAACGTCCTTCAGATTCATATATTTTTTATTTGTTGTTGCTTCTCTAAAATTACAATTATTCTATAAATTAACAATCAACACACGATATTCAATAATATTAATATATTTGTTTGCAAACCGTATACCTTGAATAAAACCCTTAAATATTATTTCGGAACAACCATTCTGTTTATTCTCTTGGAAATCATCTTGAATCAATTCAACTTGCATTTCAGAGGAATCAATACCTACAGAATTCTTGCGTGGCTATGGATTTTCACCACCATACTCTTTATTATTGTCTATTGGAAAAAGAAATTAATCAAAATCTACACTATTATTTTAGTGGCTTTAATCGGTTTAAGTATCTTACCGATGGCACTTCCTTTTTTTGCAATAATTAGTTTTCTAATCGGAAGTAATTCCCTGCAACATCTTAAAATTGATGATGATTATAGAATTGAACTAAACAAACAAATTCTTTCAAAAGAGCGTGTGTACATTTATAGAACCACTCCAAAAATGGTGATTTTAGAAAAATCAGAAAATTTATGTCGACCTGATTACTTAGAAGTTTTAAGTAAAGTTTTAGATATAAGCGAAGAAAACGACAATTTATATACATTGAAAAATTCACCTATACAACAAGCAGAATTAGTCGCTGTAAATAGAGATAGTATTGGAATTGAATATCAAATTCTTAATAAAAAGAAGATTGTTTACCACCAGCTAAATGAACGTTATGGGCATTAAAAATCAATTCGTTCTTTTTTCATGATGAATAATCCTTACTTTTGCAAATCGAAAATAAGGATCGAAATTATGAAAAACGTTGTAGAGCACAGAAAATTACTTGGAGTTGACAAAACCGCGACTTTAAAAGAGTTAAAAACAATTTACAGAAATACGATGAAAGATGCGCATCCTGATAAATTTGTGAATAATGAAGCAGGAAAATTGGAAGCAGAGGAAAAAAGTAAATTGGTAATCGAAGCGTATCATTTTTTAGTGAGTATTAACCCCGAAACACACGAAAAAAATAAGGTTGAATATACTGAAACCACAACAAAATCTAACATCCATGATTTTTATATGGATGAACACGTTTTGAAAATTGAGCATTTGGATGGAAATCATTACGAGTATTTCGGAATACCAAAAAACACGTACATCAAAATGGTTAACTCCGACTCTCCTAGCCGTTTTGCAAGAAGACACATTTATGGCAAATTTACACATAGAAAAGCTGGTGAAGCAATGAAAGCTTAATACCTACATATAAAACAAAAAACCACTTCAAATGAAGTGGTTTTTTTTATGTTTTTTGAAATTATTCCAACTAGTTTCCTAAAATATAGTTGAAAACCAATGGCGCCACGATTGTCGCATCAGATTCAATAATAAATGAAGGTGTATCAACATCTAATTTACCCCACGTAATCTTTTCATTCGGAACAGCTCCGGAATAAGAACCGTAAGATGTTGTAGAATCAGAGATTTGACAGAAATATGCCCAGAAAGGAACATCAGTCCATTCTAAATCCTGGTACATCATTGGCACAACACAAATTGGGAAATCTCCAGAAATACCACCTGCAATTTGGAAGAAACCTACACCTTTGCCAGCTGAATTTGCACGGTACCATTCTGTTAAGTAAATCATATACTCAATTCCAGATTTTACTGTAGAAGCTTTTAAATTACCTTTGATAACGTTAGACGCAAAAATGTTTCCTGTTGTTGAATCTTCCCAACCCGGACAAACGATAGGTAAATTTTTCTCAGCTGCAGCTACAATCCAAGAATCTTTCGGATCAATTTCATAGTATTGCTCTAAAACTCCTGAATTCACAACTTGATACAAGAACTCGTGTGGTAAATAACGCTCACCTTTCTCTTCAGCTGCATGCCAAACATCTTCTAAATGTTGTTGTAAACGACGAAACGCTTCTTCTTCCGGAATACAAGTATCTGTTACTCTATTGTAATGATTGTCTAACAATTCGCGTTCTTGCTCCGGTGTTAAATCTCTCCAGTTTGGAATTCTTTTATAATGAGAATGCGCAACTAAGTTCATCACATCCTCTTCCAGATTTGCACCTGTACAAGAAATAACATGTACTTTATCCTGACGAATCATCTCTGCTAACGAAACTCCTAATTCAGCAGTAGACATTGCCCCACCTAAAGAAATTAACATTTTGCCTCCTTCTAATAGGTGCTTTTCATATCCTTTTGCAGCATCAACTAATGCTGCTGCATTAAAGTGTCTGTAATTATGCTCTATAAACTGACTGATTGGTCCTTTGCTCATTTTATTTATTTTTTATTTATTTAAAATTCAATTATTTATACCCTAATGTATTTAACACATCCTGATGGGTTTGTTCTTCAGAATATACCTTTGCCGTATAATTCTCGTCGATCAAAATATATTTAGGCTGAGGAATTAAACAATGGTTAATTCCGCCAAATCCACTGATATTATCCTGGTAGGCTCCTGTATTAAAGAAACCGATGTACAATGGTTTTGCCTGATCGTATTTCGGAAGATAAATCGCATTTACATGTTGTTCAGAGTTATAATAATCATCCGAATCACATGTTAAACCTCCTAACAATACACGTTCGTATTTATCATACCAACGGTTAACTGGTAACATGACAAATCGTTTCGAAATTGCCCAGGCATCAGGTAAAGTCGTCATAAAAGAAGAATCAATCATGTCCCAATACTCCTTATCATTTTGTTTCTTTTGATATAGAATTTTGTAGATTACTCCTCCACTTTCTCCTACTGTATACGAACCGAATTCTGTAAAAATATTTGGAACAGGAATACCTTCTTCATCACAAATCATTTTTATTTGCAACAAAATTTCCTTTGCCATATATTCGTAATCGTATTCAAAATTCAATGAATTTTTAATTGGGAATCCTCCTCCTATATTCAAACTATCTAACTCAGGACAAACTTTCTTAAGGTTCACATAAACTCTCAAACATTTTGTCAACTCGTTCCAATAATAAGAATTATCTTTAATTCCTGTGTTGATGAAGAAATGAAGCATTTTCAATTTAATGCGTTCATTTGGTTTTACCATAGTTTGATAAAACGGTACAATATCCTTGTAACCAATTCCCAAACGAGACGTATAAAATTCAAATTTAGGTTCTTCTTCAGAAGCGATACGAATTCCAATTTCAAAATCACCTTCAATTGCTTCTGAAAACAAATCGACTTCCTCGTAATTATCTATTACTGTGATTGTTTTACGGTGTCCGTTATTGACCAAACGAGCAATATTTTCTACATATTCTTCTCGTTTAAATCCATTACAAACAACATATTTATCATCTGTAATTAATCCTTCTTCTATCAGACTTTCTACAATATTAATATCAAATGCAGAAGATGTCTCGATGTGAATGTCATTTTTCAATGCTTCGCCTAAAATGTGACGAAAGTGAGAACTTTTTGTACAATAACAATAATTGTACGTTCCTTCATAGTTTAATTCTTCACGCGCTTTCTCAAACCAGCCTTTTGCTTTTTGGATATTTTGCGAAATTTTTGGTAAATAAGTAAATTTTAATGGCGTTCCGTGCTCTTCGACCAATGCTTTTAAGTCGATTCCGTTAAATTTTAAGTACTCTCCGTCTAATTCAAATTCATCTTGAGGAAAGTCAAATGACTGCGTGATTAAATCTATGTATTTAGTTTTCATTATGCTTTATAAATGTTACGTGTGTTTAATAATTCTAAAAATTTTTGGTGTCAAAAATTAGGGTATTACAAACGTATCGCATAATAGACATTGCGTAGCAACAAAGGGAAAGAATAATTCTTATACTCGTTTCTGTTCATTAAAAGTAATGCGTTGAGACTTTTTCTATTTTCAACGCTTTCGAATAAAAGGTTAAAACTCATCAACTTTTTTTATTAAAAAAATTATAAAAATGCTTCTCGCAAATATAAGTTTTTTAATTCTGTTAAAAAGATAAAATTATACTAATTTTTATCAAGAAATATTTTAAAATCTGTCATCTATTTAGTCATTGTCTTAGAAAATAATGACAATTAGTTTTACTATATTTCAGAAAAATATGATCCATTGAACGAAATACAAATTGAAAGTATAAACCATCAAAATGTAAAAATTGAAGATTTTAAAACAACATTTGTCGTTTTAAATGTAGAGAATAACAGCTATCGATTGAATTACATAGAGAAAAAAGAAGTTTTCCTAAAACAAAAGGATGATGGCATTTTAAAATATTATTCCGAGCATCCATTATTGATTAATCATAATGAAAGTACTCTCGAAGTTTATATAAATTCAAGTCCTGCTGATATAAGCACTTTTATATATGAAATTGAGCACGCAATCAATTTTATAATTAAAGGTTGGAGAAGTTGGAAAGAGTATATTGAAATAAATTCTGGTATTCATCTTGAAACATTTAAACAAAATATTAAAGACGGGAATGGAAAACTGTTAAATGCTCCTATTTCTATTGTCGAAAGTATTGAAAAAATCTGTATAAAACATCAAGTTAAAATTAAAGTTTTTGGCGAAAGAAGATACGCTAGGCATAAATTAATTATTATAAATAATCAGTTTATGATAGCCAAAGACTTTCAATTACACCCAAAATAAAAATTTTGTTGGCAAAGCTTTCAACTTATAGTTTTTATTGTATCTATTTTATTAAATCTTTTAATCATTCAACAATTGTTCAAAAATTTATTTTTTCTTTAAGGTTTAACAAGGTTAAATATTGTATTTTTGAAATCGTTTTGAACGTAAATTATGGGTAAAATTATTGCTATTGCCAACCAAAAAGGTGGTGTAGGAAAAACGACAACATCGTTAAACCTAGCCGCTTCATTAGGTGTTTTAGAAAAGAGAGTTTTATTAATTGACGCAGATCCGCAAGCAAATGCAACATCTGGTTTAGGTTTTGATTTGGATGAAATTGAAGCTGGAACGTATGAAGTTTTGGAGAATGAAGTACTTGCGAGCAAAGCTATTTTACAATCAGAATCGCCAAACCTAGACTTAATGCCCGCTCATTTGGATTTAGTTGCTGCCGAAATTGAAATTGTAGATTACGACAACCGCGAGTATATGTTAAAAAATGCATTGTCGGAAATCAAAGATCAATATGATTATATTATTATAGATTGTGCGCCTTCTCTAGGATTGATTACTTTAAATGCTCTTACAGCGGCAGATTCTGTGATTATTCCTATTCAGTGCGAATATTTTGCATTAGAAGGTTTAGGAAAATTATTAAATACTATAAAAGGAATTCAACAACATCACAACAAAGAACTGGATATTGAAGGTTTATTGTTAACGATGTACGATTCGCGTCTACGCCTTTCTAATCAGGTTTTAGATGAGGTGAATAATCATTTTCCGCAAATGGTTTTTAAAACGATTATCACACGAAATGTACGTTTGTCTGAAGCACCAAGTTTTGGTGAAACAATTATTCAGTACGATGCAGCAAGTAAAGGTGCAGAAAATTACTTAAATTTAGCGCGTGAATTTTTAATTAACAACAACGATACAGTTTAAATAAAATGGCAAAGCCAAATAAAAATAATCGCTTAGGACGTGGATTATCTGCTCTATTAAAAGACGAGCCAACTGTAAAAACGGCACAAGATGAAGGTGCGAAGAAATTGGTTGGAAATATCTTAGAAATAGATTTAGAAAAAATAACCGCAAATCCCTGGCAACCACGAACGAATTTCGATAAAAAAGCTTTAGAGGAATTGGTATCGTCAATACAAACATTAGGCGTTATTCAACCCATCACAATTCGGAAAAAACCAACTGGTGAATATGAATTGATTTCGGGTGAAAGACGTTTTCGTGCTTCTCAATTAGCGGGTAAAAAAACAATTCCGGCTTATGTTCGATTAGCAAACGATCAGGAAATGCTGGAAATGGCATTGGTCGAAAATATTCAGCGTCAAGACTTAGATGCAATTGAAATTGCACTTTCTTACCAACAATTAATTGATGAGATCAAGTTAACACAAGAAGAATTAAGTAAACGCGTTGGAAAAGACAGGACATCCATTACAAATTATCTCCGTTTATTGAAACTAGATCCTATCATCCAAACGGGAATTCGTGACGGAATGATTTCAATGGGACACGGGCGTGCGTTAATGGCGATTGATGATTCAGATTTACAATTTGATATTTACGAAAAAATTGTCAAAAACAATTTATCTGTTCGGGATACAGAACGATTAATCAAATCAATAAAAGAAGGTAAACCGGAGAAAAAATCTACTGAGCTCCCTTCTCAGTATAAAGAAGCATTAAGTTCTATTTCAAATTCATTAAAAACGAAAGTTGAGATAAAACGTGCAAATAATGGAAAAGGTAAAATTATTTTAAATTTTACTTCTGATGATGAATTTGAACGATTAAGAAAATTCTTAAATGAAGATTAAATTATTTTTACTGGGGTTGATCGTTTCTTCAACTTTTTCTTTTGGTCAGGTTCAAATAGATTCTTTAGTTGTTGTAGAGAACAAAGTCATTGCCAAAGACACCATAGGTATGAGTAAAGAAGTTTTGATGGAAAAAAGTCCAATCAGAGCATCTTTGTATTCAGCTATTCTACCAGGTGCAGGACAACTGTACAACAAAAAATGGTGGAAAGCACCGGTAGCTCTTGGTTTAGTCGGAACAGGTACCGGTTTTACAATTTATTATAATAATTTGTACAAAAAATACCGAAAAGCTTACATTGAAGTCAGAGAAGGTACACAAAACGAATTTTCTGAAATTCTATCTCCGGATCAATTGGCTGTGATTCAAGATGATTACAAACGTAAACGTGATTATAGTATTGCTTTGACCGCTTTAGCGTATTTATTAAACATTGTTGATGCAACTGTAGATGCACATTTATTTACAGTTCGTAATGATACTGAAATGTCATTCAAGCCCACTATTATTCAAGACGAAATGACATTAGAGCCGGTTTTAGGATTGGCATTTAACTTAAAATTTTAGAACATAAAAATGAAAATTGCATTAATAGGATACGGTAAAATGGGAAAAACCATTGAAGAAATTTTAGTTCAACGTGGACACGAAGTTGTGCTTAAAATATCTCGTACTCCTCTTCCGGAAGAATTAACAGAAGTTGAAGTTGCAATCGAATTTTCGAGACCGGAATACGCTTATGACAACCTTAAAGTATTACTTGAAAATAAAGTAGCAACAATCTGTGGTACAACTGGATGGCTAGATAAACAAAATGAAGTAAATCAACTCGCAATTGCGAATCATACTGCTTTCTTATACGCATCAAATTTTAGTCTGGGGGTTAATTTATTTTTTGAATTAAATTCTATCTTAGCTCGAATGATGAATAAATACCGCAATGAATATCAAATAAATTTGGAAGAAATTCATCATACGCAAAAACTTGACGCTCCATCAGGAACAGCCATTACAATTGCGGAAGGAATTATTGATAATTCTACGTATAATTCTTGGTCGATGGAAGAAAAAGCCAGTGATGTTATTCCTGTAGAAGCAAAAAGAATTGAAGATGTTCCCGGAACACATATTGTACAATACACTTCTGAAGTGGATACCATCGAAATTTCACATATCGCCCATTCTCGTAAAGGATTTGCTTTAGGTGCTGTTATCGCAGCTGAATGGATTTGGAATAAACATGGTGTTTTCACAATGAAAGATGTACTTGAACTGAACTAAATTAAAATACTAAATATCAAAAACTTATGCATGTACTAATTTACTGGTTAATTGGTTTTATAATTGCTAATTTAATCTTTGGAGCTGCAACTTGGAAATTATATAAAAATGCCGGAAAGCAAGCTATTCAAGCTTATGTTCCTTTTCTAAATATCTGGAAAGGTTTAGAAATTATTCACCGCCCGAAATGGTGGATTATATTATTCTATTTGCCAATTGTCGGACCTATTTTTTGGTTAGTATTCTTCGTCGATTTAGGGGATTCTTACGGAAAAATTGAAACGAAAGACAAAGTCATTATGGTTTTGACTTTAGGTTTATATATTTTTGCGGTTAACTATTCAGATCATCCAAAATATTTAGGTCCGGAGAAACGTAAACCGACCTTCGTATCTTCCTTAATCTTCGCATTAGTTCTAGCAACATTGGTTCATAACTGGTTTATTCAACCAATGATTGTTCCTACAGGGTCAATGGAAAATACCATTAAAATTGGTGATGCGTTGTTTGTAGAAAAAGTAAGTCATGGAGCACGTGTTCCAATGACTCCTATTGGAATTCCTTTTTCTGAATTCATTTACCGCGATGGTTTCATTGATAAAGCACGATTACCTTACATGCGTATTCCTGGTTGGAGAGAGTTAAAATCAAACGATATCGTTGTCTTCAACTATCCTACAGATTCTATTTACACGGCAATTGATCGGAAAGATGCTTACGTAAAACGTCTGGTTGGCTTACCGGGAGAAACCGTGCAAATTCGCAATGGTGTTTTATATGTAAACGATAAAAAATTCATTCCAAAGAAAGATGCGCAAGTTCAGCACTCTTACATGGTTGTTGTAAAAACACCTTTCAGTGATAAGTTGTTGTATGATAATTTTGGAATAATTAGTACAGATTATCAAGCTGCAAAACAAGCTGACGGAACGTTTATCTATCAATTTGCAGCCCTGACTGATGCTCATGTTACAGCAATGAAATCAAATACAAATGTCGTTTCGGTAGAACCAATTTTACAACCAATAGGTGAAAAAACAGAACATATTGTAAATGGTAAAATTGATAGTACAAATACCATTTTCCCTGTAAACAAAAACTGGAATACAGATCAATACGGACCGTTATACATTCCGAAAAAAGGTGATGTTGTCGATATTACAAAGGAAACATTGCCACAATTTATCAATATCATTCGTAAATACGAACACAACAATTTACGTGTCGATTCTGCAAATGGGAAGTTTGATGTATTTATCAATGACCAACAAACAAATAAATACGAAATTAAACAAAACTATTACTTCATGATGGGAGACAATAGAAACCAATCGTTAGATGCGCGTTTCTTTGGATATGTTGGAGAAGATCATATCATTGGTCGTCCAATTATGATTTGGGCAAACATGAACGGAATGTTTGAACCTGCTGCGCCTAAGAAATTTATTTGGAATCGTTTCTTTACTTCAATCAATAATGATAACCCGGACAAAACTTCGTACGGAATTTATGTTTTAATTGCGTTAATTGGTTGGATTGGATATGATGTTGTAAAAGCTCGTAAAGAGAAAAAGAAGAACAAATATTAGTCAAAAGAGCGGTTAAAATACGCTGAATAATAAAATTAAAAACAATATAAATGTGCATTATAAGTTACTTGTAATGCACATTTCCATATAAAATAATAGAATGAAAAATACGTTTGCAGCTTTTTATTTTGGACCGATTGATTACTATGCAGAAATGGTAAAAAGCCAAACTTTAGCCATCGAAGTTCAAGAAAATTTTCAAAAACAAACTTACCGTAACCGCATGTATATTTTAGGCGCAAACGGTAAATTGATGTTGAATATTCCAATCTTACACAACGGAACACGTTTGTTCAAAGATTTGCAACCTTCTTATGAATACGATTGGCAAAAGGAACACATCAAATCATTGAAATCGGCTTATCAAAGTTCTCCATATTTCGAATATTATGAAGATGAAGTTATTCCAATTTTAGCGCAAAAAGAAAAATTTTTATTAGATTTTAATCTAAAAACCATTGATTTCATCAATAAAAAATTAAACTTGGATTTAGAGATTTCTAAAACCGAAACTTATCAGAATATAACTCCTGAAAATGATTTCAGAAATCAATTTTCTGCTAAAAAAGCTCCTCAATACAACTTACCGGAATATGCGCAAGTTTTTGATGATAAATTTGAGTTTATAGAAGGTTTGAGTATCTTAGATTTACTTTTTAGCGAAGGGCCAAGCGCCGCAGTATATTTAAAAAACTTAATAAAATAACAACATGAGAAAATTATTTATTGCTTTAGGATTTGCCTTTACATTAGGGTTTGCTCAAGCACAAACAACAGAAGTACCAAAAGAAAAATGGTACCATGCAGGGATTGAACAAACTGGTGTTTACGGTGTAAATACAGATCAAGCATTACAATTTTTAAAAGACAAAAAAAGAAAAGCAAATACAATTGTTGTAGGTGTTTTGGACAGCGGTGTTGAGAATTTTCACGAAGATTTGAAAGCAAATATGTGGTCAAATCCAAAAGAAATTCCTGGAAACGGAATTGATGATGACAAAAATGGTTACATCGACGACGTGCATGGTTGGTCTTTTTTAGGAACTGCAAAAGGAATCAATTATAACGATGATACGACTGAGCTAACGCGTATTTACAAAGCTCTATCAGGTAAATATGCAACTTATGATCAGAAAAAGAATCAGGATGCGATTAAAAAAAATCCAACTGAATATGCAGAATTTCAAAAAATTGAAAAAGAATATTTAAGTGCTGTCGGAAAAGCAAAATACAACCAACAAGTTGCACAATCAAAATTGAACGCAGTTGAAGGTGGTATAAATAAAATGGTACTTGAATTTGGTGAAACTAAATTATCAAAAGATATTTTAAAAAATTATCAGCCAACAGATTCTCAAATCTTAGAAGCCTTGTGGATTTTTGGTGAGTTAAAAGAAGAACAATGGGTAGGAAAAACGATGAAAGAAGTTTCGAATACTTACTTGGGATCTGCCCGCCGTGCTGCTAAAGGTGACGCATTATCTTCTCACTTAAATTTGGATTTGGTTGACCGCAAAAATGTTGACAATCCAGCTGATAAAACAGAACGTTTTTATGGAAATGGAGACTCTAACGGACCGGAATCTTCTCACGGAACGCACGTTGCAGGAATTATCGGAGCTGTAAGAGGAAATAATATCGGTTCTGAAGGAACAATCGGAGGAAATAATGTAAAAATTATGTCTGTTCGTACAGTTCCAAATGGAGATGAGCGCGATAAAGATGTTGCCAATGCAATTTATTATGCAGTTGATAATGGAGCTAAAATCTTAAACATGTCTTTCGGGAAACCATATTCTCCGGACGCTAATCTAGTTTGGGATGCTTTCAAATATGCTTCTGATAAAGGTGTTTTAATCGTAAAAGCTGCTGGAAACAGTAACGAAGACATTGATGTACATGTTCATTATCCTACAAATTTCAAAAATAATCAGCCTGTTTCTAAATCAGTTTTAACTGTTGGTGCATCTACAAAAGATCCAAACGCTTTAAAAGCTCGTTTCTCTAATTATGGTAAAAAATCTGTTGATGTTTTTGGACCGGGTCAAGAAATTTATGCAACTTATCCGGGTGTTGATCAATATCGTTTCTTAAACGGAACTTCTATGGCCTCTCCTGCTGTTGCCGGTGTTGCTGCCTTAGTTTGGTCACATTATCCGAAACTAACTGCCGAAGATATCCGTATTATCTTAATGGAAACAGTGAATAAAAACGATCAGTTGAAAGATATTTCAGTTACAGGAGGTGTTGTAGATTCTTACAAAGCTGTTCAAAAAGCTGAAGAAATTTACAAACAACGTAAATTAAAATAATTTTAACACAACATTATAAAAAGGCTTCAAATTTTGGAGCCTTTTTTGTATTTTGGAAACAGAAAAAAATCAACGTGTAACAATCGTATTCATTACACGACAAATAGACAAAATTGATTATGAAAAAGTTCTTATTAAGTATATCTGTTGCAATGTTTCTTGGTGTAGCATCTTTTGCACAAGAAACGACAACTGCATTACCTTTACCTAAAGTTGATCAAAAATTTTGGCAGCATGAATCACTGGAAGAAACTGGAGTATACGGTGTTAACACACAAAAAGCAATTCAGTTTTTGGAATCTAAAAAACGTAAACCATCGCAATTGATAGTTGGTGTTTTAGATTCTGGTGTAGAAATTACTCACCCCGATTTAAAAGATAATATTTGGACAAATGCAAAAGAAATTGCAAATAATGGCAAAGATGATGATAAAAATGGTTATGTAGATGACATTCACGGCTGGAATTTTATCGGAGGAAAAGACGGGAAAAATGTTGATGGTGATACACTGGAATTAACACGTCTTTTTGTAAAATACCGTGATTTGTTTGAAAAAAGTGCAGATGCAGCTTCTAACAAAACTAAATACCCAAAAGAATTTGAAGATTATCAGAAAATAAAAACTGAATTCGAAAATAAATTAGCCGAAGCAAAACAGGGTGCCGCGCAATACGGACAAATGGACGAGGTGTTTAAAATTGCTTTCCCTGCGCTAAACAGTGAGTGGGGAGACAAAGAGTTGAACGAAAAAAATATGGTAGCCTTTCAACCAAAATCTAAAGAGGCTCAGCAAGGGATGATGATTTTTGGATTAGTACCAAAAGAAGCTTGGGAAGGTAAATCTATGAAGGATTTCACCAAAGAAATTGGAGACGAAATTTCTGGTGGTGCAAAATACTACAAAGAACAAGTGGAAATCAACTTAAATACCGAGTTAGACCCTCGCCCTATTGTTGGTGACAATTATGCAGATAAATCTGAACGCAATTATGGAAATAATGATGTTGATGGTCCAGATTCTTTACACGGAACACACGTTTCCGGAATTATCGCAGCAAAATCAGGAAATGGTATCGGTATGGATGGTATTGCAGGAAATGGTTATGTAAAAATTATGTCTGTTCGCACAGTTCCTAATGGAGATGAACGTGATAAAGATGTTGCAAATGCTATTCGATATGCAACTGATAATGGAGCTAAAATTCTGAACATGTCATTTGGTAAAGCCTACTCTCCTGACAAACAAATCGTTTGGGATGCATTTAAATATGCCGAGAAAAAAGGTGTTTTATTAATCAAAGCTGCCGGAAATGATAACGTAAACATTGATGATGAAATTCATTATCCAACATTATTTGATGAGAAAGGAAACGAAATTTCAAAAAATGTAATTACTGTTGGTGCTAATACAATGGATCATACCAACTTGAAAGCAAGCTTTTCAAACTTTGGTAAAAAATCTGTCGATGTCTTTGCCCCTGGTCAAGCGATTTACTCAACTGTTCCGAATAAAGATGGTGAATACAAAAATGAAGACGGGACCTCTATGGCTTCTCCGGTTGTAGCGGGTGTAGCAGCATTGGTTTGGGCACATTATCCAAAATTAACAGCTATAGATATTAAACAAATTTTAATGGATTCTGTTAACAAAAATCCTTCTTTAGCTGATATTTCAGTAACCGGTGGAGTTGTTGACGCCTACAAAGCTGTTCAGTTAGCAGAAAAAATATATATTGCTAAAAAATTAAAATAATTTTAAAGATAAATTTAGCTTAAAAAAGCGGTTCAAAAATGAACCGCTTTTTTTTGACTAAGTTGACAAAATAAGAAAAGGAACAATAATTTGTTCCTTTTATATGACATTCTTGAAATATATATTTTCTGGATTTTGAGGATCGATTAGAATATCGACATCTTTTCCTTTTTGCAGTATTTTGTTTGCATTTATATCTCCAAAATATTCAAACTCTGTATAGTAAATTTTTTCATTATTAGGATGTTTATAAAAGACTTCGATAATATAATCCGGTAAGTGATTTTCTCCTAATAAACTTCTTTTTATTTCTATTATATGAGCTTTAACTTTTACTCCTTTGTTGATTAATCTGGTATAATTCAGGTAATCAAACAAATAATTAAATCCTAAATACCCGGTTAACAAACTACAGAATAGAAAAACTACGCCTAAAAGCTGATTAAAAAATATTTCAAGATTTAAAAAGGAGCATAACAAGACGAAACCTAAACTCAAGGTTAAACATCCTATAGCTATCAACAACTTCATTTTTTCTTGCATTTGATTTGTATTTTTCACAAATCATACCAAAAACAATGAATTTGTCTTAAAAAAATAACATTATTTAAATTTTATTATAACTTTAGTAAGCTGCTGTAAACCTTGCTTTTATATGTTCAGCATTTTCCACTTCATCGGCAATCACAACGGCAACATCTTCTACCGACAAAATACTACGGCCATTCTCATCAAATACAGGAACATCCTGACCTAATCGATAGGTCCCTTTTCGTTCTCCTGAGGTTCCCTGATGCATTTCCGGCGCAGGAGAAAACATCGTCCAATCCAAATCGTTATCTTGTCTTAATAGATTGTAATAATCCCGTGCTGCCAAAGCCCCTTGTTTTATTTCCTCAGGAAAATCAGGGGTGTCTACAATTTGCAATTCTTTTTGATCATTCACGTATAAACTTCCTGCTCCTCCAATTACAATTAAACGCTTTACTCCTGCTAATTTTGTTGCTTCTTCAATTGCTTTTGCTCCTTTTATATAATCCTCATAAATCGTCGGATTTGCCCAACCTGCATTAAACGCACTTACCACTACATCAGCACCTTTCAAATCTATTGCTAAAGCTTGTACATCATTCACATCCAACGCTACTTTCGCTACATTCTTATGATCAGGAATTGTATCTGTATGACGTGCAAATGCTTTGATCGATTGATTTCTATTCACCAATTCTTCTACGATATGTGAGCCTACAAAACCTGTTGCTCCAATTACTGCTACTCTCATTTTAATTAATTTTTGATTTATATATTGTAATTAATTTTGTTACATTTAAAGGTAAAAAATTTTACTGAAATTCATCAGAAAATTCTTTTAAAGTTTTATGATTTAAAGTTTTAATTAAATCAGTTTCTGCATGATGAAATAAAATTTCAAGATTCGCATTCATTTGTTTACCAACCGGACATTCCGGATTCGTTTGATTCATACGACCAAAGACATTTTCTTGGTTCATAATTTTATATACATCTCCAAGTAGAATCTCATTCGGATTCTTTACCAAAAAACACCCCCCCTCTTTTCCTTTTTTTGAATCGATAAAACCTGCTTCTTTCAAAAATTTTATTTCACGGCGAACAACAACAGGATTTACATTAATACTTCCCGCAATAAAATCTGAAGTAATTAACTGACCCTGAAATTTTTCTGTTAAAACTAAAATATGAATGGCTGTTGCAAATCTTAAATTATTCATTTTTATGATTTAATGATGCAAATATAAATTAAATTTTTAATTGTAACAAATATTGATACATTTTTATTCGTTAATTTCTTTTAAATTTGTTGAACACTGCTATATGTATGGAAAATTATAAAAAACATTTATTAAACATTATTGATCTTAGCGAAGAACAATGGACTAAAATTGAACATGTTTTGGTTGAAAAACACGTCAAAAAAAATGAATTCATTTTAGTTCCCGGAGAATACACTGAAGACTACTTTTTTGTAGAATCGGGTGTTATTCGCTCGTATACAATTGATGAAAACGGAAAAGAACATGTTTTACAATTTGGTACTGAAAACTGGATTGTAAGCGATCGAAATAGTGCTTTCTGTAAGCAACAATCAAAATTTTATATCCAAGCAATAGAAGATTCAACTGTTATTTTATTGAATGAAAAATTAAACAATTTAATTTCAGGTTTAAATCCCAATTATTTAGTTGCTCAAAACAAATTAATTCAAAATCATGTTCGCAGTCTGCAAGACCGTATCAATCTGCTTCTTGGTGCTTCTGCTAAAACACGTTATTTGGAATTTATGCGTCTTTATCCAAATCAACTTTCTCGTATACCTCAATGGATGATTGCCTCTTATTTAGGAATTACTCCGGAAAGTCTAAGTAGAGTTCGTAAAGAAATTGCACATGGATAGTTATAGTTTTGACATTTTTGTACCCGAAAAGCCTAAAAAAGATAAAAAGAAAATTATAAAAGTCATCTTATCTTTTGTTGCTGTTACTGTTATAAGTTTTGTTTTCCTGGAATTAAACATCTTCAAAAATCAAACTTATTATTACATTTTTATTGGTGTTTTAGCAACTGTTGTCGCTTATTTAAATGGTTATTTTAAGAAACCTTCTTCTGAACTAAAAGGAAATTTTGCCGGAAAATTAACGTTTACAAATGATGGGATTTCAGTGAAAGATCAATTTTATCCCATCAAAAATTTATATTCAATTATTATTGAGAACAAAGATTATCAGGGGAAGGCTGTGAAAGAGTTTGGAGAATTTGAAAACCCGAACGGATCGCATGGTATCAGCAATTTGATCACATTAAAAACAAAAGATAATCAATTCATTGAAGCTCATTTTAAACAAAATTCATTGCATGAGTTTTCAAAGATTGAATCTATTTTAATTCATTATTACAAAAACAATTTACTTTCTCAGGAAGATTTGATTTCGATTTTGCATCTGGAATATGACATCGACAAGAACGAATTGAAAAAGAAATTGAAATAATTTAATCTATCACTAACATACAAAAGTTAACACGCTATCATTATTTAATGTAATTTTGTAGCACTTTAAAACAATAAGATATGCAACCAACAGCAGAATGGTTAAAAACATGGGAATCTAAACGTGAGTTTACATTAGCTCCTAACGATTTAGAAAAATATTTTACTGAGAAAGAAATTGGTGGTGTTGAGATTGACCAAATTGAAATGGGAGAAGTTTCTTTGCCTTCAGGAAAAATCTTTGTGAATGATCCTTTGGGAGAATATTTATCTATGGACAAAGACCCTTACTTTCTTGAAACACCAAAAGGTAATTTTCCTGTAACCGCAAGCATTGTAAAATTTGAAGATGACGGTGAAGTTGAAAACTTGATCGGATGTATCAAAGTTGCATTTACTGGCGAAACACCTATTCGTTATGAAGAGGCAATGAAAGGAATCGAGTTAATTGAGGAATTACAAGAAGGGGAATATTTTGGTTTTTCTATTGAAAGTGGTTTAGCAACTATTGTAGATGCTGAAGCAAAAGAATCTTTTGTCAAATTCATTGATGATTTTGAAAGCAAAGCTGATGTTAATTTATATGACGATTACTTCAATGCTTTATTTGTAGAAAATGCAAAAAATAATCCAAAATATCAATCAGAAGAGGGAGATTGGATCAATTGGACTATTCCAAACACAGAATTCAAATCACCAATTTTTCAAGCCGGATTTGGAGAAGGAATCTACCCTGCTTATTTCGGATACAATGAAAAAGGAGAAATTGTAGCATTTTACATTCAATTCATCGATGCCGAATTAGAAGATTCGGAAGATGATGATGAATGGTTGTAATCAATTTCAATCTAATAAAACTAAAAATCCTCACCAATGGTGAGGATTTTTTTATAAACTGTAAAGATCTTCTTTCAAAATTCCGGAACTAACTTCTAACGGGGCTTCATTTCTTCTGAAAACTCGGGCCGATAATTCTCCTTTCAATTCCACTACTCCATTTTCCACTCTTAACCAACTTCCTTCTCTTAGACCAATCACAGCTTGATGATTGAATTGATGAAACTCATTGATTCGGGTTTCTCTTGTCTCTCCTTTATGAGTTGAATCAGGATCAGGATCTAAATAATGTGGATTGATATTAAAAGGCAAAAATTGTAAAGCGTCAAAACTTGGTGGATAAACGATAGGCATATCATTCGTCGTTCCAATCGTTAAACCTGTTAAATTACTTCCTGCACTTGTTCCAATATATGGAACTCCATGGTGTACAGCCTTTCTCAATTCTTCTACTAAACCTTGTTCATACAAAGTTTTAAGTAATAAGAATGTATTTCCACCTCCAATAAAAATAGCTTTTGCATGTAGAATTGCTTCTTTTTTATTCTCAAAAGTATGTAATCCCTTCACTGAAATTCCAACATCTTGTAAGGCATCTTGTACATGCTGTGTATAGTCATTATATGAAATTCCTGAAGGTCGTGCATAAGGCACAAAGACAATCTCATCAGAATTTATAAATTCTTTGATTTCGTCTTTTATATATTCTAAAAAACTATAACCGTGAATTGTACTTGTACTAATCACTAATAGTCTATCATTCGAATTAATCATATTGTCATATTTTACATCAAAAGTAAGTTTAAAATCACAAAAAAACGAATGATCTCTCATTCGTTTTTTTGTCTTTAATTTTTATAACTAATCCATTTAATCATTTCTTTTACTGTTGGTTTTTTACCATAAATCAAAATTCCTATTCGATATATTTTTCCTGCAATATATACCATAAAAATTGTGCTGATTAAAAGTAGAAACAGAGACAATGCCAGCTGCCATACCGGAACATCGAACGGCACTCTCGTTATCATAGAGATGGGTGATGTTAATGGAATCATTGATAACCAAAAAGCAACTGGTCCATCAGGATTTTCAAACGTTGTCATACTTCCATAAAGACCAATCATCATTGGAACCAAAGGAAAATAAGTAAATTGCTGTGTATCTGTATCGTTATCTACTGCTGATCCAATTGCAGCAAAAACAGAACTGTAGAATAAATATCCTAAAATGAAATAGGCTACAAATACAAAAATAATAAGAGGGTAATTGAATGTCAATAAAACTTCACTGATCTCGGTTACTTTTTGCATCATATCCGGATTAGATTCAGCCATTTGAGCTTGATTCATCATTTGTTGAGACATATCCATTCTTGATGCTGCAATTACAGGAAACAAAATCAATAATCCCATTGTCATTGCAATCCAAATCGCAAATTGCGTTACTGCAACCATTGTTGTTCCTAAAATTTTCCCCATCATCAACTCGAATGGTTTTACAGAAGAGATAATAATCTCAACAACACGGTTATTTTTTTCTTCAACAACAGAGCGCATTACTTTCACACCATATATCATTACAAACATAAAAATGATGTACGTTAAGAACATTGACAACGCTATTTTAAGTTCCATTCCTTTATCTTCTTTTCCATCCGAAACATTAAATACATTCAGATTTACTCGAGATTTGGATGCTTCTAACGCTGTTTTATCAATCCCTGATTTCGTTTGTTTTTCTTTCTCTATTTTATCACTAATAATTCTCGAAAGTTTCTCACGGTCTGTAATTCCAAGATTTCCATTGGTAATTAATTCTGTATTTTTCTCAATATTTTCATACTTTCCGTCTGTATTTTTTGGAATATGAAGAATCGCATTCAGGTATTCGCTTCCTTTTAATGTATCCTTAATTGATTTTAATTCTTGAGGTGTATAAATACTAAACATCATTTGTTTACTAGACTTAAACGATGTCACGAACTCTGAACTCTCATCCACAATTGCAATATTTTTCACTTCAGAATTATTTGCCGAACTCAGGAAAAAAATCACCGCTCCCGCTCCGACAATCAACAAAGGAGAAAGAAAAGTCATGACAATAAATGCTTTATTTTTTACTTGAGAGAAAAACTCTCTTTGGGCAACTAAAAATATATTTTTCATTTAATTCGCTTAAAAATTAGGTATTGAACTTTGTTTAACAGCTTCTAAGAACACATCATTCATTGACGGAATAACCTCTCTAAACTGATGAACTTGACCAACTCGCATTAATTTCTGTAAAATATCATTGGTTGGAGTATCCTTATTGTATAATAGATTAAATTCGGTTCTTTGATTAAAATTTCTAACATCAGAAATTTCAAATTCATTTGTCAAAATCTGAAGATTATCGGCAGGAATTTCATCCAATTGAATAGAAAATTTACCTGTTTTGAATTGATTTCTTACTTCTTCTATTGTTCCGTCTAACACTTTATTGGCTTGATTTATCAATGCGACATGATCACACATTTCTTCAACTGATTCCATTCGGTGTGTAGAAAAAATAATTGTTGTTCCCTTTTCTCGCAATTCCAAAATTTCATTGGCAATTATTTGCGCATTTACAGGATCAAAACCACTAAAAGGCTCATCAAAAATCAACAAAGAAGGATTATGAATAACAGTAATGACAAACTGAACTTTTTGTCCCATACCTTTCGACAATTCGCTCAATTTCTTGTTCCACCAAGACATCATTCCAAGCTTTTCAAACCAATATTCGGTCCGTTTTTTTGCTTCAGCAGAAGAAAGCCCTTTCAGTTTAGCGAAATAAAGTGCTTGTTCGCCAACTTTCATATTTTTGTATAAACCTCTTTCTTCCGGCATATAACCAACCTGGCCAATTGATTTTTTTGTCAAAGGTTCTCCATTTAGTAAAATCGTACCACTGTCAGGAGCTGTAATTTGGTTCACAATACGGATAAATGTTGTTTTTCCTGCACCATTAGGTCCTAAAAGCCCGTAAATTGAACCTTGAGGAATGTTGATACTAAAATTATTCAGTGCAACTTTATCTTTATATTTTCGTGTTAAACCTTCGGCTTGTAATAAAAATTCCATTTCTATATCATTTGATTTGTAAAATTAGTAAGAAGAAAGTAGATTTCGTTACAGTTTTTAATGAGATTCGTTCGGATCCCAGACAATTTTCTTAAAGTTTACCACTTTGTCATCCTTTACTTCCACTCCTTCATTTTCTAATAATTGCTGCATCAAACTAGATGGATTAAAATGATGTTTCCCTGTCAACAAACCGTTTCTATTAACCACTCGATGTGCAGGAATATCTTCTTGACTATGTGCATGATTCATAGCATAACCTACAACGCGAGCAGAAAATTTTTCTCCTATATATTTTGCGATTAATCCATAAGTAGAAACTCTACCTTCCGGAATTTCCCGAACAATATCGTAGATCTTCTGATAGGTATCAGAAATGATTTTTGTCATAATCTAAACATTTATTGTAAATTTAAAGAAAGTTATAGAATATGAGCCAAAAAGTTCCAATTAAATCTCTTCTAAGCCGACCTCGTTTCAAGGTTTACACTCTCCTGTCAAAACAAGAGTTTATTGATTTGATTAAAAAGCATTTGATCGATAATTCGCATGAATATGGCGGATATGCAAATGAAGAAGTGGCTATGATTCGTGTTCGAAAAGACAAAGACAAATATTGGCATCCGCAGTTACAAATTCGTATTGAAGAAGATGAAGATCATCCGGATTATTTAGTTGTAAGAGGAATTATTGGGCCTAAGCCAAGTATCTGGACATTCTTTGCTTTTCTGTATGGATTGAGTGGAGCGGTTATTTTAACACTAGGCTGTTATGCAATTTCTGAATACATTGTACAAGGAGAAAGTTCATGGGTTTGGAGTATTCCATTTGCGCTATTATTAGCATTAGGTACCTATTCGGCAAGTTTGTTTGGACATCATTTAGCGAAATTTCAATTGGGAAGATTGTATCATTTTGTCAATAGTTTACTTAATGATGCTCAGTTTTATGAAACAAAAGAATTTGAGTAAACCGATTTTAAAAGTACTATGAAAAAAATTACAACCTTACTTTTCACCATTTATGTTTCCGTTTCTTTTGCGCAAAAAAAAATTGAGGATAACAACAATGTTGTTTTTTATGAAACGATTAACAAAAAAGAGCAAACTGATAAATTGACCAATAAAGGATATACATACAAAGCAGGACGCCCTGTTTTTATTGTCCTAAATATTCAAGCCTCAATTCCAAATGATGATTTTCTTGCAAAAAGAGAGCAGGAAGAGTTGAAGAATAATTTTAATATACATGTTGATTGTATAACCCAAACAACAGAAATTAAGTTTTTGAACCGATTTAAAACTGTTCTCAAATATTCGTATGAAGACTCTCCGCAGAAAGTGATTTACTGGAGTGGTAAATTTGAAGAAAAACCAATTATTTATGAGCATATCCTTCAATCTTCAGCGTATTTTTCGGATATATTAAATCTAGATGTTCGGTCATCTTACATTGAAGAGTTTAATCAAAAGCTAGCCTCTTTTACAACTGATTTTATCGATACCCCAACAGAAAATTCTCTTCCGGTTTCAAATCGTTTTGTTCAGAATGTCATTACACAAATTTTATATCACTTACAGGAAGAAAGTATTTTCTTTAACCTTAATTTCAAAAATGTAAAACGGGTGACTTACAAAACAAATTTTGATATTGATAATGACCGGTTAAAAGAAATCCTTTTTGATGAAAAAGGCCGACCAACCAAAGTCGTTTTTGATGATTTAAATGATAAAAACTACCGCTATGAATCTGTTTTTGAATATGAAAAAGATTTGATAAGAAATATCATCGGAAAATCGACCAATGATTACCACACCGAATCGCCTGTTTTTTACCAAGACGATACCTTATATGTATACGATTCTTATTCTATAAAAACCTACAAATTAAATAAGAATCTATTTCTTATTTCTGAGGATTACTTCTATGATCAAGAAAAATATTATTTTACAGTCAACCAAACTTTTCTAAACAATACGACTTATAGTTTTATTGAAAATGATCATATGAACGATCGTATTTACAATTTTAATTCTGAAAAACAATTTTTCCCAATTAAAGTAAAAATTAGAGATGATATCAACGGAGAAATCAAAAGAATAAATGATAAATTATACATCGAAACGGGTTATGAAGCAGATACTCATTATCATTTTGATGAAAATAATCGAATTATTAGAATCGTCTATAAACCAAAAGATGCATCGCATAAAGACCGGGTAATTGATTATTTATACGAATATTACAATTAAAAAAAGCGACCGAATTTGGTCGCTTACAAGAAATATGTTGAGATAATATATTAATTAGATTACTTTCACATTAACGGCATTAATGCCTTTTTTTCCTTGTTCTAAGTCAAATGATACTTTATCATTTTGAGCTACTTTGTCTGTCAAACCAGAAACGTGTACGAAGTACTCTTTTCCTGTTTCATCTTCTTTAATAAATCCGTATCCTTTTTCTTCATTAAAGAATTTTACAGTTCCTTTATTCATAGTATTTTATTTTCGATATAAAGATATAAGAATTATTTACAAATCCAATACGATCTTCTATTAATTTTTATTTTTTTAAAATTCAATTTTTTTAGATTAGTTATTCCGCCTAATTTTGCCTTATAATTAAAAATTTTGGTAGGAATTTATATTCATATCCCTTACTGCAAACAAAAATGTAGTTATTGTGATTTTCACTTTTCGACAAATCTTCACTCCAAATCAAAACTGGTAGAAGCTATTAATAAAGAGCTTGAGATGAGAAAAGATGAAATTTCTCAGCCTCTTGAAACCTTATATTTTGGAGGTGGAACACCTTCTATCCTATCTAAAAGTGAATTGGAAAGTATTTTTGAAACCATAGAGAAATATTATTCAACACAGCATTTAAGAGAGGTTACACTTGAAGCAAATCCCGATGATTTAGATCAAGAAAAACTACATTTCTTAAAATCTACTCCTATAAACCGGTTTTCCATTGGAATTCAATCTTTTTTTGAAGAAGATTTACGTTTAATGAACAGAGCTCATAATGCAAAAGAAGCTGAAAGCTCAATCAAAATGGTACAAGATTTCGGATTCGAAAATATTACCATTGATTTAATTTACGGTTCTACAACGACAACAAATGAAATGTGGATCAAAAACCTTCAAAAAGCCATTGATTTAAATATTCCACACATTTCTTCTTATGCTTTAACAGTCGAAGAAAAAACAGCTTTAGATCATCAGATCAAAAAAGGGATGACAAAACCAATTGATGAAGAACGTCAAAGTGAGCAGTTTCAACTTTTGGTGGATACATTAACAGCGAATCATTTTATCCAATATGAAATTTCAAATTTTGGGAAACAAAATTATTTTTCACTTCATAATTCCAATTATTGGAAAGGAATTCCTTATTTAGGAATTGGTCCATCTGCTCATTCTTACAATGGAAAATCTCGCGCTTGGAATATTGCAAATAATTCGAAATACATACAATCTATTCAACAAAATAGTTTACCGCAAGAAATTGAACTATTAAATGAAGTAGAGCAATTTAATGAGATGATAATGATAGGTTTAAGAACAATTTATGGAATAGATTTAAATCGAATAAATTCCGAATTTTCTCAACCATTAATTGATTCGTTTTACTTAGAAATCAATCATTTATTAAATGAAAACCTTATTGAAAAACGAAAAAATAAAATTATTTTGAAACCTGAAGCAAAATTTTTCGCAGACGGAATTGCTTCAAGATTATTTTACGTCGATTAATTTGTTAAATTTGTGATATGAATGATAACAGACCAATTGGTGTTTTTGACTCTGGTGTTGGCGGTTTGATGTTTGCTAAAGAAATAAAACGTCTGCTTCCAACTGAAAGTTTAATCTATTTTGGTGATACTCAAAATTTACCTTACGGAGAAAAATCGAAAGAAGAAATTACACAATTTTCGGTAAGCATTACACATTTTTTGAAAGAAAATAACTGCAAAGCAATTCTGGTTGCTTGCAATTCTGCAACTGCTAATTCGTTGAAAGAGATTAGAGAAGCTGCAGGGAAAGACATTCCTGTTATTGATGTCATTTCTCCTGTTGCAGAAAAAGTTTCGTTTGAATTACGTGAAAAAATTGGTATAATAGCAACCAAAGCAACGGTTAATTCGAGTGCTTATAAAAAAGCCATTCGCCGTAGAAATAAACATATTCATGTTGTCGAAATGGCGACACCGCTTTTGGTTCCTGTTATTGAAGAAGGTTTTACAAATTCAATCATTTCGAAAGCCGTTTTAGAAACGTATTTATTGAACAAAAAATTAGAAGGAATTGATTCAATTATTTTAGGATGTACACATTATACACATCTCGAAAAGGAAATCAATCAACTATTTGAGGGCAAAGTAGATATTGTCAATTCTCCTTTAATTGTTGTGAATCAAGTTATCTACCAATTGGCTAAAGAAGGTAAACTGGCCTCTAAAGATGCAAATCCGCAATACACTTTTTTTATATCTGTCAATACAGACAATATTATAAAAGTTGCAAAAAAATTCTTTGGAAAAGATATTCAATTAATTGAAAAAAGTTTAGATTATTAAAAATATATAACCGACCTCATTTGTCGGTTTTTTTATGAAAATAGAATACAAACAAGCAAAATAAATCATTACATGGAAAAATCAGCAGAATTAATCGCATTAGAAGAAAAGTACGGAGCACATAATTATCATCCACTTCCGGTTGTCTTGGAAAAAGGTGAAGGTATCTATGTTTGGGACGTTGATGGTAAAAAATATTATGATTTCTTATCAGCTTATTCAGCTGTTAATCAAGGACATTGCCATCCTCGTATCATTAACAAACTAAAAGAACAGGCAGAAAAGTTAACATTGACTTCTCGAGCGTTTTACAATGCCGAATTAGGAAAATTTGAAAAATTTATCACTGAATTATTTGGTTTTGATAAGATCTTACCGATGAATACAGGAGCCGAAGCAGTAGAAACGGCTTTAAAAATTGCACGTAAATGGGGATACGAAAAGAAAGGTATTCCTGCTGGAGAAGCAATAATTGTCGTTTGTAAAGATAATTTCCATGGGAGAACGACAACAATTATTTCTTTCTCTAACGATGAAGATGCCCGTAAGAATTTCAATCCTTATACAAGCGGATTCGTTGCGGTAGATTACAACGATGTTGAAGCTTTAAAACAAATTCTGGAAGAAAAGGCAGATAAGATTTGTGGATTCTTAGTAGAGCCAATTCAAGGAGAAGCTGGCGTTAATGTACCTTCTGATGGTTACTTAAAAGCTTGTGAAGAATTGTGTAAACAACATAATGTTTTGTTTATAGCCGACGAAATTCAAACCGGTATTGCACGTACAGGAAAAATGTTAGCTATTGATCACGAAAATATTGATGCAGATCTATTGATCTTAGGGAAAGCAGTTTCCGGAGGAGTTTATCCTGTGTCAGCTGTTTTAGCTAATGATGACGTTATGAATGTGATAAAGCCTGGTCAGCACGGTTCTACTTATGGAGGAAATCCATTAGCTGCTGCTGTTGCCATGGAAGCTTTACAAGTCGTATTGGATGAAAAGTTAGCTGATAATGCTGAAAGATTGGGGCAAATTTTCAGAGCTGAAATCACAAAAATGGCCGAAGAATTTCCTTTATTTAA
The DNA here is from genome assembly GCF_000382425.1 of Empedobacter brevis NBRC 14943 = ATCC 43319. GTDB lineage: Bacteria > Bacteroidota > Bacteroidia > Flavobacteriales > Weeksellaceae > Empedobacter > Empedobacter brevis. The sequence goes on along the minus strand of NZ_KB908291.1, from coordinate 194,046 downwards.
ATCTGTTCGAGGAAAAGGTTTATTAAATGCAATTTTAATTAACGATACACCAGACTCTAAAACTGCCTGGGATTTCTGTGTTGCCATGAAAGACAATGGTTTATTAGCAAAACCTACACACGGAAATATTATCCGATTTGCTCCTCCTCTTGTTATGAACGAAGAACAGTTACACGAATGTTTAGCCGTTATTCGTAAGACCGCAGAAGAATTTAAAAAATAACAATATATAATATCTAAAAGCAAAAGCCTGATGAAATTTCATCAGGCTTTTGCTTATGTATTTTATCTATTAAATAAAAATTCCTCTTTTAAAAAATGATTCAACTGGTTCTAATCTCACTTTACCAGTTCATTAAAACTGACCCCCATGTAAACCCTGCTCCAAAAGCAGTCATCAAAACTAAATCTCCTTTTTTAATTTTCCCTTCTTTTTTTGCTTCACTCAAAGCAATAGGAATAGATGCTGCAGTTGTATTTCCATAACGCATGATATTATTATACACTTTTTCATCTGGTAATCCCAATTGTTTTTGAACAAATTGAGAAATACGCAAGTTTGCTTGATGTGGAATAAATAAATCCAAATCTTCCGGTTTTTTATTTGCAGCAGTTAAAGCTTCAACTATAGATTCAGGAAAACGAGTCACCGCATGTTTGAAAACATAATTTCCATTCATGTAAGGGTAAATTTCTTTCTTTGTTAACGTATTCCCTTCTTTCAATAATTCATCTGACCAACCTTTTTTTGTTCCAGGGAAAGTAACCGCCAATTCTTCTGCATATTCTCCTTCCGAATGTAAGTTGGTTGATAGTATCCCCCTACCTTCTTCTTCAGATGCCGAAACAATGACCGCACCTGCTCCATCACCAAAAATAACAGAAACACCACGTCCTTCATCAGACATATCTAATCCAAAAGAATGCACTTCTGCTCCAATGACCAAAATGTTTTTGTAAATACCTGCTTTGATAAAAGCATCTGCAGTAGACATTGCATATACAAAACCAGAACATTGGTTACGAATATCCATTGCTCCAATAGTACGGCAGCCTAATTCTTTTTGAACCAATACACCATTTCCCGGAAAATAATAATCAGGAGATAATGTTGCAAATAATATAAAATCGATATCTTGAGCAGTGATTCCTGCATCTTCTAACGCATTTCTAGCCGCAATGACACCTAAATCTGTAGACGAAATTTTAGAATCTGGTTCGATATGTCTTCTTTCAACAATACCTGTTCGTTCCTGAATCCATTCGTCGTTGGTATCCATTACCTCAGCTAAATCAAAGTTTGTTACAACTCTTTCGGGAACATAATGCCCAACCCCTGTAATTATAGAGTGAATCATGTGATTATGGTTTACTTTTCAATCGAAGCAAAGATATTAAATGATAACGGTTTCTTAAAACAAATACGTCTTTTTGACATCAAATTATTTAGAAAATCGTGTTTTTAAGATTCCATTCATAATGATTGAAAGTAACATTACGCCTGTAGCAATATAAAAAACAGGAGTCATATGTTCTGAATCTCCAAAAATAAGACTTGCCAAAATGATGCCATATACAGGTTCTAAATTTACATTCAACATCAGTGTAAAAGCACTTACATGTTTGAGTAAATCAACCGATTCAATTTGAGCAAAAGCCGTAAAAATTACACCAAGTAAAGTTAACCACCCTAGGTTTGACCAACTTATATGAATAACTTCGGAAATTGCTTCGGGCTGAAAAACAACCATAATCAAAGAAAGTGTGATAAAACCACCTATCATTTCAAATAACGTTACTTTGGTCGGCTTAATTGTTTTAGGAAGCGTCGAATTCAGAACAGCAAATAAAGCGGATAAAAAACTACATAAAATTCCTATAATAATTCCCAATTTATAATCTTCCGGCGATGCATTAAAAATAACTGCAACACAAGCTGAAACAATAATTGCTAAAATAATTTCGAGGAGATTTATTCTTCTTTTAAAAAAAATAGGTTCCAAAACAGCACTAAAGAGCGCTCCCATAGATAACGTACTTAATGCAATGGAAATATTAGAAAGTTTGATGGATAAATAAAATGTAAACCAATGTATTCCTACAATTCCTCCAATTGCAAGTAATTTCATCAATTCATTCTTCGATACACCGAAATCCATTTTTCTAAATTTCATATAGAAGAAAACTACCACCGCAGCAATTAGTACACGGTACCAAACCATTGGCAATGCACTCATTGTTACTAATTTTCCAAAAACACCCGTAAATCCCCAAAGTAGTACGAGAAACTGCAACCGAAGTTGAACCTTTGAAATCATGAAACCTTTTTCGCAAAAATAGAGTTTAATTCTAGATTATGATAAAGTTTTTAAATGATTTATTCGTCAACAAATGAAGTTCAATAATAGTTAATATTAAATTAACATTAAATAATTATTTCGTGAAGTTTAATTATTATTCTTCGTTGTATTTTCGGGCATCAAAATTTATCAATGGATTTTAGTATTTTTTTACAGCCAGATGCATTAATTGCGTTGTTTACTTTGACAATGTTGGAAATCGTTTTAGGAATTGACAATATTGTTTTTATCTCTATTTTATCAGGGAAACTCCCTGTACATCAACAAAAGAAAGCACAACAACTCGGTTTGTTTTTAGCCATGTTTACACGTGTATTGCTTTTATTTTCTTTAAGTTGGGTGATGAGTTTAACCACTCCTTTATTTAATATAGGAGAATGGATCGGAATAACTTCTACAGAATGGCTTGAAAAATTAGCAATTTCCGGACGAGATTTAATTTTATTAATCGGAGGTTTATTTTTAATCTATAAGTCTACAGTAGAAATTCACCATAAAATTGAGGGAGTTGAAGAGAGTAACGGAAAAATTAAAGTACATTCTTTCGCAGGAACTATTGTTCAAATTTTAATTTTGGATATTGTCTTCTCATTAGATTCTGTTATTACAGCTGTTGGTATGGCAGAGCATATCGAAGTAATGATAGTAGCCGTTATCATAGCTGTTGCTGTTATGATGCTTTCAGCAAGTGCTGTTTCTAAATTTGTGAACGACCATCCTACTGTTAAGATGTTAGCATTGTCTTTCCTATTATTGATTGGTGTTTCATTATTAGCAGAAGGATTTGATCAACACATTTCGAAAGGGTATATTTATTTTGCAATGGGATTCTCTGTTTTAGTTGAGTTTTTAAACTTAAGAATGAAGAAAAAACATTCAAACCCCGGCGTCATTCGAAATATGGTTGGCGATGCAGCAGAACAAAACAAAAATTTATAACTAACTTTAAGGCCTCAATTATGAGGTCTTTTTTTATAATCAAAAAATCAATGCAAAATATAAAATTAATTGTGACGGATATGGACGGAACCTTATTACGTTCTGATCATTCATTAAGCCCTGAATTCAATAAAATATACCAAGAGTTAAAAGAAAATAACATCACATTTGTACCTGCAAGCGGTCGCCAATATTATAGTATTATCAATTATTTTGAAAATATAAAAGATGAATTGGCCATTATTGCAGAAAACGGAACATATGTGACCTATAAAGGACAAGAAGTTTTTGTAGATGAATTGAACTGGTCTGTAGTGAAAGAAATCATTGAAGAAACACGAAAAATAGAGGGTGCAAATATTGTTTTAGCGGGTAAAAATGCGGCTTATGTAGAGTCTAAAGATGAAACCTTTTTAGATTATTTTAAAAACTATTACAATAAAAGTGTCTGGGTTGATGATTTAACGAAGATTGAAGGTGAACAATTTATCAAAATTGCTGTTAACCATGTTGGCGGAACGGAATACAATGTTTTTCCTAAATTAGTTGATTTCGAAAAATATGGATTAAAAGTTGTTGTATCCGGAGAAGTTTGGTTGGATGTAATGAACGAAAAATCGAACAAAGGAGTAGCCTTACAAGCTTTAATGAACAAATTGGATATTTCATCAGAAGAAATCATTGTTTTTGGGGATTTTATGAATGATTTGGAGATGTTAAATTTGGCTAAATATAGTTTTGCTATGGAAAATGCGCATCCAAATGTAAAAAATATTGCCAATTTTATGGCTCCTTCAAATGATGAAGATGGTGTCATTCAGATTATTAAGCACTATTTACAGCAAAAAACTGTAAATATTTAATAACCTTATAAATAACATACTGATATTAACATACAAATAATATAAAATTTACTAATTTCGCACAAAACCTAAATACCCAATGTTCGCAATCAACAAACACCTAAAAACCGGTTTTGTATTTGGTTCTTTACTTCTCATTTTTTCTTGTAAAAATGAAAGTCATCCAATTCAAAACCAAGCTACAATAACAGAACCCAAAGAGATTTTACAAAATAATGTAGACTCTATTTACACGGTCAAAATAGACTCTTCTGCTTTGCATCAAGATACGATTGTAAAAGCTGAAAAGCAAAATCCCATCGACTCAACAAAGCAATATGTGTATTTGACTTTTGATGATGGCCCGTATAAAGGAAGTAAAAACATCAATAAAATTTTAACAGAAGAAAATGTAAAAGGAACTGTTTTCTTGGTTGGTTTTAATGCCTTTACTAAAGATCTGAAACAAAATGTAGAAGATTACAAAGCAAATCCGAATGTAGAAATTGCAAATCATACGTTTTCTCATGCCCGTAATAAATACAAAGCTTTTTACAGTACACCTGAAAATGTCTACGAAGATATTCGCAAAAATGAAGTTGTTTTAGATATACATTCTCGCTGGGTGCGTTTACCGGCTCGTAATACATGGCGTTTGAATAAACGTAAAAAAGATGACCCTGTAAAAAATGCTGTTCCTGCAGCTGATTTACTAGCCAAAAATCAATATTATATTTATGGTTGGGATTATGAATGGAACCGGAATAAAAATGGATTAACAGCTCCGGAAAACATCTATGAAGGAATTCTTCATCGCTTAGATCAAAATAAAACGTTTGAAAAAAACCATTTGGTTATTTTAATGCACGATGATATGTTTAATTCTGATTTGAATGCTGAAAAATTAAGACAATTAATTGTCTTACTTAAAAAGAATCCTAAAATTGTAATTGAAGGTATTTCAGGGTATCCGACCAGGATAAGCTAGATAAAATAAAAAATAAGACCACTCAAATTGAGTGGTTTTATTTTTTAGATAAATTCTATCGTCGTTTTGACTTCATGTCCTTTTTCTACTACTTTATGGACAGGGCAGGAATTTGCTACTTTCAATAATCTTGTTTGTTGTTTCTCATCAAAATCACCTTCAATAATTACGTGACGCAAAAAAACTATGGGTTGAGTTGTAATCATATCAAAATTAACATCTACCTCCACTTTTTTATACGGAAATTCTTTATGGTTCATGTACATTTGTAATGTAATCGATGTGCATGAAGCCAATGCTGCTCCTAACAATTCGCTTGGTTTTGCTGCCGTATCCAAGCCTCCTTTATCAATTGGTTCATCCACAATAAACTCATGTTTTCCTGCTTTTATATTCGAAATATAATTCTTGCCCGTCGATGTCGACGTTACATTTATATCACTCATTTTTTATTCTATTTTTAGTTTCCTTTTATTTTTGAATTAATTTGTGCTTGAGGCATTGGAACATAATCATCATCACCCGGAACATTTGGAAAACGGTGATTTACCCAATCTTCTTTTGCCTTTTCAATTGTTTCTCGGGAAGAACTCACGAAATTCCAAAAAATGAAATGTTCTTCGGGTAACTCTTCCCCTCCAAAAATGTAAACTGTAGAACCAGCTGTTATTTCAAATTCACACAAAGCAGCTTCTTTTGCGATTAACAATTGTTTTGTCCCGTAAGTTTCACCTCCATCTTTTATCGAGCCTTCTAAAACATATAGAGCCGATTCTCCATATAAATCTTTTCCCAAAGAAACTTTAAAATCATTTTTAGCTTTTATCTCAATAAAGTACAAAGGAGAGTAGACAGGAACTGCAGATGTATAATCTCTAAATTTTCCGGCGATTAATCTATAATCTGCATGTTCATCAGACCAATGTGGTAATTGATCTTCTTCCACATGAACAAAACTCGGTTCCATGTTTTCTAATTCCTTTGGTAACGCTACCCAAATTTGTAGCCCATGAAGTATTTTGTCCGTTGTCCGTAAATATTCCGGTGTTCGTTCCGAATGCACCACTCCTTTTCCAGCAGTCATCCAGTTTACTGCACCCGGTTTTATCTCTAGTTCAGTTCCTAGACTGTCCCGATGCATAATCGAACCTTCAAACAAATAAGTTAAAGTTGACAAACCAATATGTGGGTGCGGACCAACATCGAGGTTTTGATAATCTTTGAGTTTTGTTGGTCCCATATGATCGATAAATACAAATGGCCCAACATGTCTTTTTTGACGAAAGGGTAACAATCTTCCTACTAAAAAGTTACCGATATCTGCTGCTTTTTCTTCTAGAATTAATCCAACGTTAGACATAGTTATGCGTTTTTATTTATGTAAATTTAGTTTTATTAAACGTTTTAAAACTTGACTTAAGTTAATAAATAAAAAAAGGTTAACCAATGGTTAACCTTTTTTATAACGTTATATTAACGATTTTTAATAATCGTAATTATTTTGAGTTTCTCCTCCGAAGTTCCAAGCGATACCGAAACGTAATGTATTTTCTAATGCATTATTTGTATCGGACATAGGAATTAAATAAGAGGCGTTAAATGCAAAAGCATTGTATTTAAGTCCTAAACCTAGAGTAAGATGTTGACGATCTCCTTTCATTGGACTTTCATGGAAGTAACCGGCACGAATAAATAAAGCATCATTATATGAATATTCAGCACCTACTGAATACATAATTTCTTTCAACTCTTCTTTTCCTCCTCCCGGAGCATCACCAAAAGAACTAAAAATACCTTCCATTACTCCTTTATTCGGAATATATCCACTTCCCGGAATCGGATTTCCATCAGCGTCTTTTTCATAAGTTGGTGTAGGCACTAACAGTTTAGAAAATTCTGTTGTTATCCCGACTTTATTGTAATCATCGAATTTAAAATCATAACCAACTCCCAAACGCAATGTCGTTGGTAAATACGAAGCATTGTCTTCAGAATTAGAATAATCTAATTTTGGACCTATATTCGAAATTTGGAAACCTCCTCGTAATTTTCCGTCAAAATTATTGGTACTCATGGTTTCAGACTGGTAATAACCGGCTAAATCAACAGCAAATGTATTTGCCGGCTGAACTCCTGCATCATTAATTCCATTGAATAAATCTGAACGAATGAATCGACCTGTTACTGCCATCGAATAATTATCTGTTAATCGTAATCCATACGATAAATCAATCGAAAATTCGTTAGGTTTCGCACGTCCATTCGAAACGATTTCGTTATTCACACCTAAACTGTTAAGTTCAATATCTCCCATATTAAAATAGTAGATACTAGCTCCTAATGTACTGCGTTCTTCAGAACCTAAAAATGTATAATAAGTTGCGTTTAACAAAAACACATCACTTGTCAAAGAACTCATATAAGGTGTATATGAAAAGGCGACTCCTGAGTAATCTTGCGCAAAAGAATACTTAGCGGCATTCCAGAATTGAGAATAATTATCAGCAGAAGTTGCTACACCTTGATCTCCTAATCCACCTGCTCTTGCATCTGGTGATATTCTTAAAAAAGGAGCTCCTGTTAAAATAGGATTACTTCTTGTATAATCATTTTCTTGAGCATACGAAAAAGCCGATGCCAAAATCAATAAGCTTGCTATAATTTTTTTCATTCGTGTTATTATTGATTGTATTTTAGTTTTAATTAATTATTTCAAAATGACAAGTTTTTCAACTGCCGCTGCCGATCCTTTACAAACTGTATTATCGACTCCTTTTACATTTACCTTGTAAATATAAACACCTTTTCCTATTTTGTCTCCGAAATCATCTAATCCATCCCATTCTATCGCATATTTTCCTGTACGATATCCTTCTCGAAATGGTTCTGCAGAAACTGTTTGACGAATCGTTTTTACCAATTTTCCTGAAATTGTAAAAATCTGTACCATCACTTCTAATTCAGAATCACAATTGTGTTCAAAATGAAAATAAGTGTTTTTTGTAAACGGATTTGGCCAATTTAACAATTTATCGATATGCAATTGTCCTGTTCCGTTTTCCATTACTACAAAGTCTAACGTCGCAGTATTCGAATTATTGTTAATGTCCCAAAATTTTAAATTTACCGTATGCTGTCCAAGTTCAAGATTTTTCAATTGATACATCACTTGCCCTTTCTGATAATCTTCAAAGTTCTTGTTGATACATGGGTTTGCGTCTCCTCCGTCATAATAGTCATTTAACACATAAGCATCTTGAACTTTACCATCAATAGTTGCAACAATATCATGTCCAATACTTGCCCCTGTCGCATTAATCCCTGTGTTATCTGTTAAACAGCCGACTAAATAAGGTGAACGATCAGTAATTCCTCCATTCGCAAAATGAAGATTGTTCATATATAATTTTCCTTGCGGGCGCTCATCATCATTCAAACCATCGGGATTAATTCCTTCAATGATCACTGTTTTATAAGCTGAAGCATCTTTCCCATCTTTTTCATCCCAAGCATAAAACTTAATTTTACGATCTCCCAATTCATAATTAATATCTTTCGGGACATAAAACTGAATCGTAAATTCCCCATTCTCTACTTTTCCTGTTCCTTTATAAATGGTTTTATCCTCTGTTGTAAACGTTTTGCCTGCCCAACTTGACTCACTCAATAGTGTTTTTGTTTCTTCTTTTTCAAATAAACTTACAGCAATTTTACCATTAAAAGCATTGTCTACAGAAGAAGAACTTAATTGGTTAACTCTTCCTGTGATCGTAATAAAATCCAATGCTTGTATTTTTCCTCCTGCCAAGGCATCGACATCTTTTTTATTCTTAATGCTCAATATCTCAATATCTTGCTGAGGACGATGAATCGTTAACAGAGGATCACCCAGAATACTAACACTTTTATTATTGGAATGAGTTGCCGAATAATTAATTTTTGCATTATTTAATGCCTTTCCAATTGGTTGATTTTCTAATCCTTCCTTCTTAAAAAACTGCTCAATCAAATGCTTGTTCATAGCATCTCCGTAGCCGGTACCAATCGGACGATTAGTCGTAATCATAGATAATGCTCCCCCATTTGCATTTTTTAGCATCATTTCTCCTGCAGAATTGTACTGAGGCAAATCCCAAATCGTAAAATCACACGTTACAGTTGTGACAATAGGCAAACGAGAATAAGCCGCATTAAAATTTGATAAACCTGTTAATTCTTCTGCTGTAATAATCCTTTCTTGTGCCCAACTACGAGGCCCTCCATGACCATAATACATAACAAAATTGGAACCCAGTTCTATCGCATTTAGAATTGCCTGATTTACTGTTGGATAACGAATTCCAGCCGATGTACTTTCCGGTTGGTGAGCTCCTGAATATATTTTATTTAACGTATAAATCTGGTTTTCCGGCTTGATGAATTCGTTATCAATCGATTGATCTAAAGCCGGTGTATTTACATTATTATCATTATCGGTTACCGCCACAAGTTTTGTTCGCCAATCTCCATAAGAAGTTCCCTTTCCTTGTACTTTATCGTAATATGAAATAATTTTATCAACCAAAATTTTCGCTTCAGAAGAATTTGATGCCGCAATTCGACCTACTCCTAATGTGAACCAGTTTGCATTATAACTGTAAATACCATCTACATTATTCGATAACATCTTAACATTGTTATCCAGCATTGCAAAATAATCGTCTGTAGCAATTGAAGCATCTATATTCGTAGAAGGTTCATCTGTAAAAGTTGGAAGATAGTTTGTAAAATCCTGAATTCTATTTTTCGGATCATATGTCGTTGCTCCAAATAGAACAGCATATTCCAGATTTGGACTTTGTCCGTCTTTTAAGAATTTAAAAAAATCCCGAATTGCAATTGGATCTTGGCTTCCAGAGGAAAAATCATTGTAAACTTGTTCTGTTGTTACAACCGCAACATTTAATTTATCGTGTTCTTTTCTGAAATTCGCTAAACGTTGTGCTTGATCAATATATCTTGGATGCGTAACAACCACATAGTTTATATTCGCTAAACTTCGAATATCCTGATTGGGAACTCTCCCTACAAACTCTGTATCTGTAAACGCATGTTCATCTTTAAATGCAACAAATTGATTAAGATTAGACGTTTGGAACTTATATAAATTATTTTCAGGTACAAGAGCTGAAATTTCATGAATATCTGAAACATTCCAAACTGTAACATTTGAAGAATTATTTAATGAAAACGCATACATACGATTGTCATTAATATTTTCTAAAAATCTAAATGTAAACTGCTCATTGGCATACGCTAAGTTATCTTTGAAACGCAGTTGCAAAAAATCTAAAAAACTCAATCCAGACGGATTTGTCCCGGTTGAAGAAACCGTTACATCAATCGTATTGGAAGACAAAGCAATTGATTGGTCTGTAGCAATCCTGGAAAAAGCACTATTCCCTAAATTCCCTGTAAATTGTTGTCCATTAATATTTAAAGTAAAACCGTTATTATTGGCGTTTTTTCCTACTACGGCATAACGTAAATAAGCTTCTCCTCCATTAGCAATAGAATTGGCTTTGAACGTTTTTTTAAAACCTCCGTTCAAACCTATATTTTCACCTACCCAAATTTGTCCAAGATTATTTAAATTAATCGAATCTTTTTCATGAAACTGCAAATTATCAAAAGTTGAAAATGTCTTGACAGGACTTCCTGTTATAGGAGATTGCTCTCTTACTCGTTTTCCATCCCCTCCATTAAAACTTATAAAGTAATACGCCGATTCATCATATAAGTTGTAACGAAGCTTTATGTCTTTTATCGTTGTCGTATTATTTCTATACCATTGATGTGGTCCTTTTGCATAAAACAAGACATAATCATTGTTATCAAAACTACCATCATCACCGCCAACGAATTGAATTGGGATTTCATTCAAAGCTCCTTTTCTATCCTCTGTCAGATTTTCCATCAAACGTCCTTCTCCATTCCCATAAATTTTAAGGGATTTAGGATTGAAATTGGTCGGAATACCATTTCTCGAGAAGAAGTTCTTATCTAATTTAAAAACACCATCTTTGGACACTTTTATTTTGTACCAATCACCCGACTTTAAAACACTTGTTGTCGAATTATCAATTAATCTTCTTTCAGATTTTCTCTGAGATGAAACTGGTTTTGCAACGATAGAAAAAGATTCTATTCTGAGAAATTTATTATTTTGTTGAACAAAAGGTAAAACTTTTACAATCAGCTTTTGTTGACCATTTTTATCCGAAATATGGTATGAAGCAACATTTATTTTATCCGAAATAGAAGAAGTATTCAAGTCGATCAGTTCATTCTGAACTTCTTTGTATTGAATATTTACCAATTCAATTTCTTGATTGTTCGAATTTAGTTCCACAACAAATTCCGGAAGAAAATAACCTCCAACAGAATAGTTTTCTTTATTCGAAAAATAAGGAACATTCACTTTATTTCCATTCGTCAAAGAAATTGTTTGATTGTTCTCCCAATTTATTTTGTAATTTTGACCGAACATGTGAGGAAATTGAAGCAAAACTGCAACTAAAATAAAATATTTCTTCATGTCTGTTAAACGCTATTTTAGCAAATATATTTTCAATCGTAAAATAAAAAAATAATTCTTACGTTTGATACAAGAAATAAAGCATTTTTTCGTTGTAAGATTAATGTCAAATGCTTTTATTTGCATTAAAATTTAATATTTGAAAACCAGAAATATTCTATGAAAATGAATAAAGGACGTATTTTTTCTCTTGCACTTGCAGCCGTTACAATGAGTATATTTGTAGGTTGTGCGAGTAGTTCAGGTAAGAAAAAAGGAGGTGGAACAAAAAATTTCACAAGTCGTACAGGTTGGAAACCAAACGATAGTAAAGGTTGGTTTTTTTCAGGTAAAAAGAAAGAAAACATCAAAGCATGGCCTGGAATGGTTTTCATCGAAGGTGGCTCTTTTACGATGGGAATCACAAAGGATGATGTGCTACATGACTGGAATAATTCTCCTGTTCGTATGCAGGTGAAATCTTTCTTCATTGGAGAAACTGAGGTTACAAACTACGAATACAAAGAATACTTGACTTGGCTGAAAGTTGTTTTCCCTCCGGAAGACACTCAATACAAAGATATTTATAACGGAGCTTTACCAGACGAAACAGTCTTTAACAATCAGTTATCAAGAGATGATTTCTCAACAGAAAATTATTTATTTTCTCCAGAATTCAGCTACTACCCTGTTGTTGGTATTTCTTGGTTACAAGCTGTGAACTACTGTGATTGGTTAACAGATCGTGCTAACGAAAAAGCCTTAATAAACAAAGGAATCTTATCAAAAGATTACTATGCTAATGAGGACTACAATTACGGAAATAAAACATTTAATGCTGAGCAGTATAAGTTAGGTGACACAAATGTAAATGAAGCGATAGATTCGACTAAAATTATGAAGGCGAATCAAATTAAAACGCAGAATGCCCGTATCTTAAAAGCAAATCGTGCTACAGGTTCATTAGAAGTACAACCTTTCCGTTTACCTACAGAAGCTGAATGGGAATATGCAGCATTGGCTTTACCTGGAAACCGTGAATACAACGAATACAAAGGAAAAGAAGTCGCACAAAATAATTTAAGAACTTTAAAAGGAGCTCAAAGAGGACAATATCTGGACAACTTTAAACAAGGTCGTGGAGATTATTCAGGTATCGGAGGATTTGGGAACGACGGTTCGGCAATTACAAGTGATGTACGTAAATATCCATCTAATGATTTTGGATTATACGGTATGTTAGGAAATGTTGCAGAATGGGTTTCTGATGTTTATCGTCCAATTATTGATGAAGAAGCAAACGATTTCAACTACTATCGTGGGAATGTTTACAAAACAAATATTGATAACGGTACCGGTGGTTTCGAAAAATATGATGAAACAAATGTTGAATACGATACATTAGATAACGGACGTTTAGTTTACAGAGGTTTACCTGGATCATATAAAAAACAAACACAATACGATTTAACAAATTATCGTGATGGAGATCCAAACTCATCTTTAAATCCTAGAATTGAAGAAGGGAAATCTGCAGATCAAGCTACAGAAGATATGTACAATGCTCCGCAACGTAAATTTAGAGTAGATGAAAAAGGACGTGTTATTTTAGAAAAAGATACCACAAAACGTACTTCTGACATCTCTGATGAAACTCGTGTTGTAAAAGGAGGTTCGTGGAAAGATCCTATTTATTGGATTGATGCCGGCCAAAGACGTTACTTGCACCAAGCAAGTGCTACAAACTGGATTGGTTTCCGAGTTGCACAGGAATACACTGGAAGTTTCGAATCAAAACGTAAACGTAGAGGATAAAAATCTTTCTTAATAAATAAAAACTCGGTACCATAGTACCGAGTTTTTATTTATTAAGAAAATTCTTGTTGTTCTCAAGATTGGATCAATGACCAATACACAAATTCTTTGTATTCAAAAATCTTTTCAAAACCAAGTTTTTTCAATAAATTAATCGATTTGACATTATCTGAAAAAGATTTGGCTGTTATTTCTTTTACTATTCCTTGAGAAAATGCCCATTTTATAAGTCCTCTACACGCCTCTTCTGCAAATCCTTTTCTTCTTTCTTTACGGATAATTCCATAACCAATGTCTACACTTTGTTCTTCCGCATTATACCCTTTAAATCCTACATCACCTATTATTTCTTTCGTATCCTTTCTTATAATCATCCAGGACTCGAAACCTGTCACGTAATTATGAATTAATAATTTCTGAATAATTTTGGGTACTGTATCCATCATATCTTTATCCGGCCAGTCTTTGCTTTTCACAAAACCTTTCTCATACAACATATTAAAATCATTGTACAACATGTTTTCACAAATATCAATCGTAAAAGGAACAAGAATCAATCGTTCAGTTTCTAATTCGTTAATGGTAATTTCTTTTATTTTCATACTTTTATCAAAGTCCTAGAGATATTTTTTTAATATAATAAATAAAATAGAGAAACTTGTGCTACCAAGATTAATCTCATCTAATTTATTTGCAATTATCGTAAATTACTTCGTTAAATGTCAAAAATAGAATCATAAAATTTTATATTTGTACGAAATAAAAAGAGTCATTTCTTTCTATTTTTTTAACAGAATTTCATCTATTTTATTTAGATAACATGAATACAACAGAAATATTCGAACAATTTCTTAAATCGAAAAATGTTACGACAGATACACGTAATATCTCAAAAAATTGTATCTTTTTTGCTTTAAAAGGTGCTAATTTCAATGGAAATCAATTTGCACAGGAAGCAATTAATCAAGGCGCAATGCTAGCAATCGTAGATGAAAAAGAATATGAAAATATCAACCAAAATATTTACTTTGTTCACAATGCCTTAGAAACTTTACAAGATTTAGCCAAAACTTACCGTAATTATCTTAAAATTCCTTTTATTGGTTTAACAGGTTCTAATGGAAAGACCACTACAAAGGAATTAATTTCAGCTGTTTTAAAAGAAAGGTTCAATACACATTATACATTCGGAAATTTGAATAACCACATTGGTGTTCCTTTAACAATACTCGCTATTCCAGAAGATGCAGAAATAGCCGTTATTGAAATGGGTGCCAATCATCAAAAAGAAATCGAATTATTGGCCTCTATTTCGCAACCTGATTTTGGATACATCACAAATTTTGGTAAAGCTCATTTAGAAGGTTTTGGAGGAATTGAAGGTGTTATTAAGGGAAAATCTGAATTGTATGACTTTCTTAGAACAAATCACAGAACAGCTTTTGTCAATTTTAATGACCCGATCCAGGTTGAAAAAACTTCTGACATCAAACGCATCACATTCTCTGATCAAAACAATGTTGATGTACAAGTTGAATTAATTGAAAATGAAACAGAATATTTAGCTGTTAAATACCAGGATTTAATCATTCAATCACACCTAACCGGAAATTACAACTTTAGTAATATTTCCTGTGCAATTGCAATCGGACAACATTTTGGAGTTGCCCTAAAATCAATTCAAAACGGAATCGAAAATTATTTTCCTTCAAATAGCCGTTCTCAGATTATTGCGAAAGAAAATTACAAAATCGTAATGGACGCTTACAATGCAAATCCGAGCAGTATGGAAGCTTCTTTGACTAATTTTGTGCAATTTGAAGGGACAAAAACTATTGTCATTGGTGATATGTTTGAACTGGGCAAAGAATCAAAAGCAGAACATCAGCGAATTTTAGAGTTGGCTGAAAGTTTAAATTTTGATCAAATCTTTCTTTTAGGTCTTCATTTTAAAGAAACAATTACACATCATTCAAATGTTCAGAAATTTGATGATCGTGTTTCTTTTGAAAATTATTTAAAAGAAAACCCTATCACAACACAGAATATATTAATCAAAGGATCTCATGGCATGAGACTGGATTTATTAGAAAATATTTAATCCTAATTTACTTATAATCTGATGTATAAATCGATTTTCTATTTGCTATTGCTTCTTTTTTCTTCGTTTTCTTTTGCGCAGACGCAGCAATCTGTTGTTGAGTGGAAAAAAGATTTTAAATTAAATTACGAAAATTTTAAAAAGAAACCTGCTCAAACAAAAGTTCCACAAGGTTATTTGGATTCTAAACTTGGTTGGCAGATTGCAGAAATTGATGGAGAAATTCCTGAACTTAAAGTCTTCAATAGATTTGATGAAAATAATTCTTGGGTATCCATGAAGCATACAGGGATTTTAACTGAAATGCAATTACAATTCGATCTATCTGAATTATATGCCCGAAAAATCAGAAAAGATTTTGACATACTTCGATCAAAAAAAGTAATGGACAAAGACTCTTATCGGGCAAAATTTGTTTTGGGTTCGAAAAATTTTCAAAAAAGATTAAAATCTATTGCTGGTGTTTCTTTAAATCAACCTGATTTATACAAATTGTTAAACAAACAAATTCAAGATTCTTTAATACTTTATCAAACTTACCTTGTGAATTAATTTATAAATAACTATGAATTAATTTCTTAATTTTACGAATAGAATATAGCCTGTGAAAAATACAGCATTTTAAATAAAAATAGTTTATGAAAAAATTTTTATACTCTTTAACTTTTTGCTCATTAGGAATCTTAGCTTCAGCTCAAGCTCCAAGCAATTATTATAATACAGCTACCGGAACTGGTTTTGACTTAAAAACTCAACTGTATAATATCATTAAAGGTCATAGTACGAAAAGTTATGACGCTTTAAAAGGTTTATATAGACAAACAGATTCTGACAATGGTTTTCGAGATAAGTATTATGAAAAAGACAATACTGTCTTAGACATTTATTCTGAAAATCCAACAGGAACTGATCCTTATAACTTTGTTCCGGGAAGTAAAGAATGTGGGAATTACAAAAATGAAGGTGATTGCTACAACAGAGAACATCTGATTCCGCAAAGTGTTTTTAAAGAAAATTCTCCAATGGTTTCGGATCCTTACCACATTTGGCCTACTGATGGTAAAGTAAATGGAATGAGAAGTAACAATCCGCATGGTGTTGTAAACAGTGCATCTTATACTTCAAAAAATGGATCAAAATTAGGTGAGAACAAAAATTCGGGTTATTCTGCCGGTTACTCAGGTATAGTTTTCGAACCAATTGATGAATTTAAGGGAGATGTTGCTCGTGCTTATTTTTACTTTGCTACACGTTACCAAGAAAATGGTATTCAGAGTTGGTCGTATGCAATGTTTAATAAGACAAAAGACAAAGTTTTTACAGATACTTTCTTAAAGATATTAATGACATGGCATTTGAATGATCCTGTTTCTGATCGCGAAAAAGATATCAATGATTTGGTTTACAGATACCAAGGAAATAGAAATCCTTTTGTTGATCATCCAGAATTTGCAGAAAAAATTTGGGGTTCTAATTTAGGAACCGGTGATTTTGAATACCAAAAACGCGATGATGTCTCAGTTTACAATAAAACTGCTAAATCTATTGTCGTAAAATTAGATAATAACTCAAAATCAATTCAAAAGGTTTCAGTTTTTAATTTCAATGGACAATTGATTGATGAAGTTCTAAATTCAACAAATCAAAAAGAAATTGAAGTTCATTTCAAAAACCCAGGTGTTTATATCATAAAGGTAGTTGGAGAACAAATGGAAATCAACAAACGAGTTGTTATGAAATAGTAAAAAAAATAAGATTATACGTATAAAAAATCCTTCACTTTTTGTGAAGGATTTTTTATTTTGGTAAATGGAAAAAATTATTAGTCATTATTGATATTTTTCTTAAAAAAGGTACTTCCGTAAAGAAACATAATGAGTAAAAAGGGAATAGCAAGGATGACTAATAACAAAATAAACAGTTTTAACATATTAATAAAGGATATTTTTAATTCTAATACTTTTCTCAATTTACGAATTATATTATTATATTATTCACAATAAAATATCATTTATTATAATAAACATCTATTTTTATAAAGTTGATAATATTAAGCTATCAGAAATCATTTATTTCTAAAAAAAGGAATATAAAATTAAACGTCTCATATATTCTTAATGAAGGAACAAATTCTGTCTCAGCCAAAAAGTAAATTAATTTGTTTGAGAAATCTAACCAGTAAAAATATTTTTGTTTACATTTAAAAAAGAGAATTAGAAGCTTTTCCCTAACATCATGATAAGAAAAGTTAGAAGTATATTTAAATAAAAAACTCCGCTTAAAAAGCGAAGTTTTTTTATCTTATAAAAATAATTTATTTTCTTACGGAAGGTCTTCTTACACCTGTCTTAACTCTTTCTGCTGAAGAGGATTTTGCGTTTGTTTCCATTTTAGTTGCTGATTTATTATACAATTGAATAAAATCAAATAATCCATCAAAATCTCCTGTTAAAGTTTTTCCGTTTACCACTCTTAGTGCAAAATTAGTATTCAATAAACTTCTGTTATAGCCATCAAAATAATTTCTTAGATTAATAGAACCAGATGTAAAGTCTTCATCTAATAAAGCAAACGTTCCTGAATTTAAAATTGGTATATAATCCTGCATTGTTGGATTTTCATAGTAATCAATATAAGCTATCCCTCTATCATT
Organism: Empedobacter brevis NBRC 14943 = ATCC 43319; assembly: GCF_000382425.1. GTDB lineage: Bacteria > Bacteroidota > Bacteroidia > Flavobacteriales > Weeksellaceae > Empedobacter > Empedobacter brevis. The sequence goes on along the minus strand of NZ_KB908291.1, from coordinate 175,792 downwards.
AGAACCTGTAATATAATTTCCATTGAAGTTTAAATCTCCACGCTGAAAGATTTCTAAATACAAATATGCTCCATTTAATTTTCCATTTTTAGGAACAGGATTTGTAGACAACTCTACACTATAATAATAACCATTAGCTGTTTTTTCAATATCTGCTACGACTGCATTTCTAAGCGGAAAAGAAACGCCGTCATAATTTATCTGTCCAACATTTATAATTTCCGGTATAGGTTCATAAAATCCATCGTCATTGTTTACACATGATGTTAACGTAACTGATGAAACAGCTAACATTGCTAAAAATATAATTTTTTTCATAATCTCTAATTTTTCAAACTAATCGTAGTTGCAACTATACAAATAGCGTGCTAAAATAATAACACAAAAATTATTCATATAAAAAAAGTGTTGCAAATAGATGCAACACTTTGATTATAAATCAAATATTTTATTAGAAAAAATTATCCTTTGATAACGATTTCCATTTTTTCTTGTTCTTCTAAAGCCAATTCTAAATCAACTAAAATACGTCCAGAATGCTCATCAGCAATAATTTTTTTACGCTGAGCAATATCCATTTGTCGTTGCGGTGGAATTGTAAAGAAAGACCCGGCAGAAGCTCCACGTTGTACAGGAACAACAGCTAAACCGTTTTTAACTGAACTTCTGATACGGCTGTAAGCATCTAATAATCTTTGTTCGATTTTAGCAGAATATTCAGTAGACAACTTTAATAATGTATTTTCTTCTTTTTCGGTATCTTTTACAATTGTATCTAATTCCGCTTTTTTATGATCCAAATGCTCTTTCATCGAAACTAACTTTGCATTAAAGTCTTCAATTTGAGTATTTTTTTGTTGAATTTTAATTGTAAATTCACGAATACGTTTTTCAGATAATTCAATTTCTAAACCTTGGTATTCTACTTCTTTTGCTAAAGCATCAAACTCTCTGTTGTTACGTACGTTATCTTGTTGCTTTGTGTATTTTTTAATTAAAGCCTCTGCATTTTTAATTGCTTCTTTCTTCAATTTAATTTCTTCATCCAAACCTTTAGTTTCGTCAACTATTTTTTGGATTCTCGTTTCTAATTGAGCAACATCGTCGCTTAAATCTTCAACTTCTAAAGGTAATTCACCTCTAGTGTTTCTAATTTCATCTAAACGTGAATCAATTAATTGCAAGTCGTATAATGCGCGAAGTTTTTCTTCTACGCTTAGTTCTTTGATATTTTTTGTTTCAGACATAGTTAACAATAATTAACAGGATTGGTATTAATTCCAGAATTAAAGACCACAAAATTAGTAAATTTTTCTTTAAGATACGAAGTTATTAAGTTTTTTGTAAACTGTTCTGACTCGAAATGTCCAATATCTGCCAAAACAAGCTTATTTTCAGCCGTAAAGAAATCGTGATATTTCAGATCGGCAGTAATATAAATGTCCGCCTCTGCTGAAATTGCATTCCGTATTCCAAATGCGCCAGAACCTCCAAGCACAGCAACTTTCTTAATTTTTTTGTTCAATAATTTTGAATGACGGATAACAGGTGTTTTCATCTGGATTTTTAAATAATTGAAAAAAGCCATTTCATCCATTTCATTCGCTAACTCTCCTATCATTCCGATCCCAACATAATTATTCTGGTTATTCAAAGAAATAACTGAATAAGCAACTTCTTCATATGGATGATTTTTTAACAGCGTGTCTATAATCTCACCTTCCAAATGTTGTGGAAGAACAACCTCAATGCGCGTTTCATTTACAGTTTCTAATTTCCCTATTTCACCAATAAAAGGGTGAGCTCCTTCAATTGGCCTGAAATTTCCATTGCCTTCTATAGAAAAACCACACGAATCATAATGACCTATTTTTCCTGCTCCGGCTACATACAAAGCTTTTTTTAATGCTTCTGCATTTTCTGTTGGAACATACGTAATGAGCTGTTTTAATGTTTGAGATTTCGGGATTAATATATTGGTATTCAATAATTCTAATTGTTCGGAGATTTTAAAATTCACGCCTACTTTCGAATTATCTAACGCTGTATGTGTAGCATAAATGTTAATTCCGTGTTTTATTGCTTTCATCACGGCTTTTTCCACATAGGTGTTCCCATTCAATTTCTTTAAACCAGAAAAAATAATAGGGTGAAAACTTACAATTAAATTACAATTTTTCTCAATCGCTTCTTCTACTACTTCCGGTGTTGTATCTAACGTTACCAAAATTCCTGTCACCTCATCGCTGTAATCTCCAACCAATAATCCTACATTATCAAAATCCTCTGCATAAGCTAAAGGAGCGATGTCTTCCATCGCAGACGCGATATCTTTTACGTGTATCATTTTATTTTTTTCAAAATCAATTTTTCAGTTGGCAAATCATGTTCGATCCCCTTCCAATAGGATTCAAAATTAAATTTTTCTAATAACTTTCGCGAAGCTATATTATCTGGGTCAATTACTGCCATTACATCTAAATTTGGAAATTTATTTTTTGATTCAGAAAGTAAATGTTCACAAATCATTGATCCAAAACCTTTTCTCCAAAATTCTTTTTTCAACACATATCCTATTTCCAGTGAATTTTCAAGATGTTTATTGTAGACCAGTTTACAATCGCCTAAGAAATTTTGATCTTCATCATACACTTTAAAGTAACCTAAGTTTTCGTCAACAGTGCTCTTTTCTATAATGGAAGTAAATTTATGATTGGCCTGTTCTTCGTTTAGACCTTTACCGGAAATATACTTCATTTGGTCATCATCCTGAACAAGTTTGTAATATTCGTTAAAGTCTGAAGGTTTATACTTTTCGAATTGTAGTTTCTTCATGAAATTTAGTTAATGCTTTTAGTAAATTGATTTGATTAATCGTACGATTAAGATTTTGTTTCGGATAAGAAACTGAATAATAGACATCGTTATTCAAATAATCTCCTAAAAATCTTACCGCTTGAATATAAATCACAATATACGCAACAAAATCCATATTTTGTATCTCTATTGGTTGTAAATCATCTTTTAAATGTTCTAAAAATCCATTTTTAACCGCTTTGTAATAATTAGGTTCAAATAAATTCTCCGCAGTTGGATCATCTTCTTCCTTCAGATTCGCGTAGGTTCTAATCATATCCCCAAAATCGCACAAGATATTACCAGGCATTATGGTGTCCCAATCTATCACAGCAATCGCATTAGAATGATTCAGTTGATCAAATAAAAAATTACTTAATTTAGCATCTGCATGAACAATACGTTTTGGAAAATCAATGGCTAAATATTCTTTTACTTTCGAGAGATTATCTAAAATATAGTTGACCTCTTCTTTTGTTTCTTGTAAACGTTCTTTCGAAGCATTCTCTAATGCTTTATTAAAATCATTCATCCGTTTTTGATAATCCAAAAAATCATCAATCGACGGTTGAATTTGATCAACAGCCAAATCTAATAAGTACGAATGAAATTCACTCAATGTTTTGGCAGCTTCAAAGGCCTGATCAGAAGATTCTACTTTATCAAAACATATAGAATTTGGAATAAAAGATGTTAATCTCCATATTCCGTTTTCCTCTTTCACTAAAGAATTTCCTTTTAAATCGGGAATAATTTCTATAATTTGTTTTGGATACTTTTTTGATTTTAGATGAGAGGATACAAGTTGGATCGTATTCGAAATAATGTCCGGTTTTGAAAAAACCTGCGTGTTTATTTTTTGTAAAATGTATTTTTTTCCTTGATTATCTACTTCATAAGTAGCATTAATCCAACCAGAACTGATTGGATTAATGCTGATTTGATCAATCGTTAAAAAATAATGTTTTAAGATGTTTTCCATTTTTTTTATGACCAAAGCGGATTTGGATATTTTTGATCGTCCGTTAAAGTTTGAATAGAGTTGACCACTATTTCTCTATCTTCCGGATATGTCATTCCGAACCAATTGTCATCCGATTTTTTTACAATTACCTCCAATTGGTCTTCTTTTATCATATCATTGATTACCTTAGGAAGAAAAAATTCAGCTTTTGCCTGATTTGCATTGTGTTTAAGAAACGCTCTGAATTTATCTTCTAAATTTCTAAAAATAGAAGGATGAAGTATCCAAAAGTTCATTGATACAGGAGATTCGCCATCCAAAATATGGTTTACACTTTCCTCTTCGTATACAATGACACCTTCTTCGTCTGCAAAAATATTTGTACGCTCTACGACATAATCCAAAAATTCTTCAGTAACAGTACAGATTCCTCTGGATACGGATCCATTTTCGCTTAAAGTATTTTCTAATTTATAGGCAACCATTCCATAACGATTTGGTAAAATTAATTCCAATTGAACCAGTTCTTTTGCTTTCTGGAATGCTTTTCTACCATAAAAATCGTCCGCATTAATGACAATAAAAGGATTGCTTAGATGACTCTTGGCGATCAATAATGCATGAGCTGTTCCCCACGGTTTTTTACGATGTTCGATTGTATCATATATACTTCTTGAAACAGCTGTATAAGTCGTCTGCAGAATAAACTCGACAGAACCGCCATTGCGTTCTACTATATTTTGAAAGTATTTTTTTGTTTTAAGATCAAACTCTTGATTGATGATAAAGACAAAATGATGAATTCCAATAGAAAAAGCATCAAAAATCGAGTATTCCATCAAAGCTTCTTTACCCGGTCCAATCGGATCAACTTGTTTCTGCCCCTTATATCGGCTTCCCATTCCTCCTGCCAATATCACCAATGATAAATTATTAGCCATAGTTTTCAAATCCAAAAACTGGTTTTCTAGTTTTATATTTTCCTCTTGTAAAATCAGGCATCTCCTGAGACGCTCCATTACCTTCAATAGATTTTTCACTTAAAGGTGTAACAGCATACCAAGTTGCCAAATCATAAACATCAAAAGGGAATTCTTTATTTTGTTTGATACATTCTATAAAGTCATTAATCAAAAAGAAATCCATTCCTCCATGCCCGGCTCCTTCAGCTTGAGCTTCATACTTTTTCCAAATTGGGTGATCATGCGTTTTCAAATATTCTTCGGAATTTGCCCATTTGTGAGAATGTTGCATCTCATTTTCGAAATAAATAAACCCTTGATTAAATCCTCCCGAACCAATATCTTGCCAAATACCGTCTGCTCCCTGAATTCTAAATCCTAAATTATAGGGACGTTGTAATGACGTATCATGTGTCAATAATATTGTCTCTCCATTTTCACATTGCAACATGGTCTGCACAATATCTCCTTGTTTAAATTCTACTTTTGCATTAGGATGATCTTTTCCTCCGTTTTTCACAATATAGTCTGTTAAACCAACTTGTTTAGAAGCCATAGAGGACAAATGTGTAATTCTGTTTCCTCTATTTACATCCATCATTGTTCCTATTGGTCCCAGTCCATGTGTTGGATACAATTCTGCATTACGTTTCACATAATGACCTGTTCGCCATGCGGCTTCGGAAAAACCTTTTTCTCCAAACTCTACTCCGCCACCATAAGGTTGTTTTCCATCATTAAATAATACATTTCTTAAATCATGTTGATATCCTCCTTGACCATGTACAATTTCTCCAAACATCCCTTTACGAACCATATTCATGACGGCCATAATATCACGACGGTAACAAACATTTTCCATCATAAATACAGGAACTTTAGTTCTTTCGTATGTGTCGACATAATCCCAGCATTCCTGTATATTTATAGCACCACACACTTCCAAACCTACAATTTTACCGGCATTCATGGCTGCTATTGTCTGTTCTGCATGAAATTCCCATGGTGAAGAAATAATGACAGCATGAATTGTTTTATTCTTGTACAATTTTTTATACCCGTCTAATCCTTTGATGTATTCGACAGGTTTCTTGTTATGTTTTTGAAAAATCTTATTACATCGGTCAATCATTCGCTGGTCAGGCTCTGCAATAGCGACAACTTCAACATCATTTCTTTTTAATAATTCGTCCAGATGTACTTGCCCCCTCATTCCACAAGCTACTAGTCCAATTTTTACTTTCTCTATTTTTGATGAAAAATCAACCAATGAGCCTGGTGAAACTAAAGCTACTGTAGATGCAGCGGCTGTTGATTTAATAAAATTTCTTCTATCCATAATGTGTTTTTGTTTTCGATTTCTTTTCAAGTATTCGTTTGCAAAATATTAAAAAAAAATCAATAACCAGTCGCATAGTAGCAGAAAATTAATAGGTTTTAGGCGAATCCAAAGGAAATACTATAATAAATTCTGTAATCGTATTTTTTTCGTTTTTAGACTTAATTATAGATAATTTTTCGTTTATATCAGCTGCCTCTAGTATTTCAATTACAGCTACTTTGAGATTAGGCTGAAAATTATTCAAATACCAGTAAATTCCGCCATAACTTTTAGAATGAAAATCACCATTGTAGTGAAGAAAAAGATTTCCTTTTGTAATATTATTTAGAATAGACTCAGCCATAGTCGCATCTTTTATTGCTTGAGCTGCAACAAATTGTTTTGCTTTAACTCCGGCATGATCTCCCATCATTTTTAACATCTCCGGATATCCTGGCGCGTTATAATCAATGACAAACGGAAGTTTAACCATCAAATTTTTCTCATTATTTGGAATAGTATCCAATGATTCTATACCATTTTTCGCAATATAGGACGCATATTTACGTGTAACGTTTGTCGCTATAAAAGGAACTTTCTTTTCTTTTGCAAAATCAACCAACGGTTTGTAATCAGTTTTATAATTGCTCCAAAGCTTTGTATTTTTCTGAAATTCTTCATCTGTTGTTTTACCATTTACATACGCTGTTAAATCTGCTTGTTGGTGGCGTTCAAACATTTCTGCACCAAGTTTCAGTTGATTCCCTTTCAGCTCATACAAAGCTTTTGTCGTCTGTAATTGTAACCAATGATTGACTGCGTTATTATGATATTCTCCAAAAAGCACAACATCATATTCGGCCAGTTCTTTTATCATTTTACCAAAATCAACCTTCTTTTCCTTTTGATTATAGATTTGATAAACTTTTTTTTCTTGTGCGCTAAGCTGGATAGATGCTATAATAAGTAAGCTGTATAAAATCGTTTTCATGTTATTTAAATTAATTCTAAATTGTAACAAATTAACGAAAAACTCTACATATTAAAAAAACAAATTCAACTACGATGAATAAAGTTCTTGAAATAACTCAACTAACTAAAAAATTTGGCAGTTTTACCGCTGTCAATAACGTCAGCTTTTCAGTAGAGAAAGGAAACGTTTATGGACTACTTGGACCAAATGGAAGTGGAAAATCTACAACGTTAGGAATGATTCTTAACGTAATTAATCCTACAGCTGGCTCATGGAAATGGTTTGGAAAGGAACCTGACAACGATTCTCTAAAAAAAATTGGTGCAATTATCGAAAGCCCAAAATTCTACCCTTACCTATCAGCACAAAAAAATCTTGAAATAGTTGCGGACATCAAAGAAGCAGATTATTCCAAAATTGATGAAAAACTTGAATTAGTTGGTTTGCTTTCCCGCAAAAAAGATAAATTTCAACAATACTCATTAGGAATGAAACAACGTTTAGCTATTGCCGGCGCTCTACTAAATGATCCTGAAGTTTTAATTTTAGATGAACCAACCAATGGATTAGATCCACAAGGAATTATTCAAATTCGCGAATTGATTATTAAGATTGCTGAACAAGGTACCACAATTATCTTGGCAAGTCATTTATTGGACGAAGTAGAAAAAGTATGTTCACATGTGGTGGTTCTTAATCAAGGAAAAATGTTGTATGCCGGTTCTGTCGATCAAATGAATTCTAGTTTTGGTAGCATTGAAGTTTCTGCATCTAATATGGAAAGCTTAGAGTATACGTTAAAAACTTTTTCGTTTGTTTCTAAAGTTACCAAAGAGAATAATAAACTTTTGGCTGTTTTAACTGAAGAAAAAGATCCAGCAGAAATAAATAAAACGTTATATGAACATGGAATTATAGTCAACCATTTAGTAAAACGAAGAGAATCTTTAGAGCAACAATTTTTCCAATTAATTCAAAATCAAAATTAACATGAAAAGATTATTTAACATAGAATGGAATAAATTATTTTATAACAAAGGAACACGAATTTTTATCATTTTATATTTTGTGATGATTTTGTTAATGGGAATTACTTTACCGAATATCAAACCAAATATCAATGGATTAAAAATTGATTTCATTCAACTTGGTGCTTTAGAATTCCCTGCAATCTGGCACAATATTACCTGGTTACTTGGTTTTGGTAAATTCTTTTTAGCGATTATCGTGATTAATAATATAACCAACGAGTATTCTTTCGGTACATTCAAACAAAATACAATTGATGGGTTATCAAAAACAGAATTTCTGAATACAAAGGTACTCATGAATATCATCATTACACTTCTATCAACTTTGTTGGTTGCTGTTTTAGTTTTTGGATTAGGTTCTTTCTTTAGTGAAAAATTTGAATTTATCAAAGGCATCGAATTTTTGGGAGGCTATTTCATCGAAATTTTCGCCTATATTGTATTCGCCATGTTTTTATCTTTTTTATTAAAGAGAAGTGCCTTTGCAATTCTATCTCTAATTGTATTAAATATTATAGAATCAGTTTTAAAAGTGATTGAATTCTTGGTTCGTTTTGGAAAAAATCCACCAACCAATGTAGAAGAGATAAAATTATTCACTAATTTTTTACCACTCAACTCGAATTCAAAAATAATTGATTATCCGTCGATGGATATAAAAGAAGCTTTGATGGGTGGAAAATTATTCACACCAGATGCTATTCAATGGGAACATCTTGGAATCAATGTTTTCTATATCATTTTATTTTTAGGATTATCTTTATTCATCATCAAGAAAAGAGATTTATAGATTTTATTCAAAATTAGAAAAGGTTTCTTAACAAAATAATTAAGAAACCTTTTTTTGTCTATTCTAGAAATATGAAACAGTATTTACATTTGCTTATTTTTCTTCCTAATTTATTATTCGCTCAAACAGAATTTTTGAATAATGAAGAACTAAACTATCTAAAAAAGTTTATTTATCCTATTTCAACGACTAATCCTAAGGTTGAAGATGAAAAAGATTTACTGTTCTTAAATGAATTAATTGGAAACTCAAATGCTGTCGCTTTAGGCGAAGTTACGCATAGTTCTAAAGAAATTTTTCAATTAAAACATCGTATCATTAATTACTTGATCAAAAATAAAGAATTTGATATTGTAACAATGGAGTCTCCTACAGTAGAAACCAATCAAATTAACGAGTTTATTATTGATAATAAAACCAATGCCATAAATGTCTTAAATCAATTAAATTTTCCAATATGGGAAAATTATGATGTCTTAAATATGATTAACTCTTTACATGATTATAACTTGAATCATGATAAAAAAGTATATATAAAAGGAATTGATATGCAAAGTTATATTCCTTCTATCTCCATTCTAGAAACATTTTATGCCAATAATTCTATCGATTCTAGTACTTTAATTCAATTCAAGAATTTACTAGTAGAATTGCAAAAGAATCAAACACGAATTACCAATTATACGACAAACCAGAAAACACAATTTGAAAAATACATCAACCAAATAATTTATGAAATAAGCAACACAAAAGACTCTAAAAAAAATAAAGATTGGGCTCTTCATAATATAACCATTATTACACAATATTTCGATAAAATGTATCGCTCTAATCGAGATTCATTTATGGCAGATAATTTCTTTTGGACTCAAAACCAATATCCAAACTCTAAATTTATTATTTGGGCTCATAATCAACATATCATGCAAAAGAAGCCTGCTAGTGGGTTTTATTTAGACAAGAAATTAAAAGAAAATTATACGTCTATCGGTTTTACTTTCTTCAGTGGACAAAATCGTGTGTTTTTAAATACTATGAAAAAGATTCCCATTACCAAAGTTGTTGAAGCTCAAATAGAAAATAGCACATCCATCGAAGCTTACTTAAACTCTCTTAATATTCCTATTTTTCTATTAGACTTAAAAAAAATAAAAGAAGAAAATAATAATTTAGCTAAATGGATTTTAAATAAAAAACCATATCGATGGACAGGAATGGTAGAAGCTAAAAATGAATTTGTCAATTCATCTATTACAGATGATTTCGATTATCTCATTTTTATTAATCAAAGTACAATTTCAACTTTACTTCATGAAATCGAATAATTATCAATTGAATGCTAAAAAATCTATTTCTTACGTTTTTATTTCTTTGCACTATTCCACTTTTACAGTTGTTTGTTTATCTTTGCAACTATGCAAATGACAAATTTCGAAGAGTTAAAATCTCTTTTAAAATCAACGCCAAAAAAAATTGCAATTCTTCCGCATAAAAATCCGGATGGAGATGCGATAGGTTCTACATTGGCAATGTTTCATTACTTGAACAAACTAGGGCATACGTGTAACATTGTTTCGCCGAATGATTTTCCGAAATTCTTAAAATGGATGCCTTCTGCAAAGGATATTGTAATAGCAGATTATCGTCCAAAAGTTGCCGAAGCTATTATTCATCAAGCCGAGTTAATTTTTATTTTAGATTTCAATACCGTAAAACGAATTGACGACTTAGGGAACTGGGTAGAACGTTCAAAAGCTCCAAAAATATTAATCGATCATCACCGCGAACCTGATACATTCGATTTCATGTATTCGGATATTGAAATGCCAGCAACTTGTCAAATGGTCTACAATTTTATCAATGCGATGAATGATTTAGATAAAATTGACAAAGGTATTGCTGAATGTATCTATACAGGAATTATGACTGATACCGGTGGTTTCCGTTTTCGTAATACTTCAGCTGATACACATCGTATCGTAGCTGAATTAATTGACAAAGGTGTAGAAGTTGACAAAGTAACGTCATATGTCAATGATTCGCAGACTCAAGGTCGCCTGAAATTATTATCCTTAACTTTAAATAACCTGACTTTTTTGCCGGAATACCGCACAGCTTTTATGTTCTTAAAACGTGAAGACCTGTTAAAAAATGGTTTTCAAAAAGGTGATACAGAGGGGTTCGTTAATTATGGTTTGAGCGTAGAAAATTTCGTTTTTTCTGTAATTTTCATTGAAGATACACATCATAATTTCATCAAAATTTCATTGCGTTCAAAAAGCGATTTTGATGTGAATGAATTTTCGCGTAAACATTTTAATGGAGGTGGTCACATCAATGCTGCTGGTGGTCGTTCGGATATGAACATGGAAGAAACAATTGCTTACTTCCAATCTCTTCTAACAGATTACAAAGAAAAATTGGCCCATATTGTCATCTAAATGAAAAAAATTATTTTATTCACTTTCGGAATCTTTACTTTGGTCAGTTGTGACCAGAAAGTTATCCAATATCCCGTTTCATATTCCAATGATGATTTTATGAAACGTTCGCAAGAGCGTGGAAAATTGTTACACCAAGAAGAATTGCAATGGTTTGATGATTACATGAAAACATCTGATCTAAAGTTTGTAAAAACAAATTCTGGCTTTTGGATTTCAAATAGTGGACAACATACATCACTAACTGCTAATAATGGAGATTATATTGAATTTGAATACCAAGTAACGGATCTCGAAAACAATGTTTTATATACTTACAACGAGAATAAAACTCAGAAAATTATTTTAGGAAAATCTGATATTGTAAGAGGCTTACAAGCAGCATTGCAACTAATTCCTGAAGGTGAATCTGCAAAATTATTATTACCTTCGTTTTTAGCATATGGAGGTTATGGTGACACTAAAAAAATTGCACCGGACACACCTATTATTATGGATGTAAAGGTTTTAAAAATAAAAAAACACTAAAATAGAATTTCAAAGACTTTAAAATAAAATGAGAAAAATATTATTAATCTTAACTGTCATTACTACCTTGGTAAGTTGTGGCGTTAAAATTCCAAAATCGATGAGTAAAGAAGAATTTAAAAGTTTAGAAGACGGATTGTATGCAAAAATGACAACAAATCATGGTGCAATGACAATCAAATTATACGAAGAAGAGGCTCCAATGACGGTTGCAAACTTTGTTGGATTAGCAGAAGGAACAAAAGAAAATAAAGCAAAATCAAAAGGAGTTCCTTTTTATGACGGAATCGTTTTTCACCGTGTAATTAAAGACTTCATGATTCAAGGTGGAGATCCTGATGGAAGAGGTACAGGAGGACCTGGTTACGATTTTGAAGATGAATTTGATCCAGCTTTAAAACACGATAAAAAAGGTGTTTTATCTATGGCAAATTCAGGACCGGCAACAAATGGTTCTCAATTTTTTATTACAGAAGTTCCTACTCCGTGGTTAGACGGGCGACACACTGTTTTCGGACAAGTTGTAGAAGGCTTAGAAGTTATCGATTCTATTGCGAATGTAGAAAAAACTCCAGATGATAAACCTGTTGTTCCTGTTGTAATTGAAAAAGTAGAAATTGCCCGTAAAGGTGATAAATATGCTAAATATGACGGGGCAAAATCATTTGAAGACGCAAAAGCAAATCATGCAAAAAAACAAGCTGAAGCTGAAGCTAAAATAAAAGCTGAAAAAGATGCAGAAATTGCTCGTCAAAAAGAATTAGAAGCGAAAGCACAATCAACTCCGTCTGGATTAAAATATGTTATTTTAGAAGAAGGTACAGGGGTTAAACCAGTTCAAGGAGATGCTATTCAAGTTCATTACACTTTACGTTTAAATGACGGAGAAAAATTAGACTCTTCTTATGACCGTGATCAACCATTAGATGCAACAGTTGGAGTAACAGGTTTAATTCAAGGTTGGATGGAAGCTTTAACAATGTTCAACAGAGGGGCTAAAGTATTTTTAATTATTCCTGCTGAATTAGGTTATGGAGCAAGAGGTGCCGGAGGAGTTGTTCCACCAAACGCTACCTTGTACTTTGATATGGAAGTTTTAAATAAATAAACTTATAGATAGACAATAAAAAAATCCGCTCAAATGAGCGGATTTTTTTTATTGTTCCAAAACTGATTCTTCTTTTTCAGTCTCAATTTTCTTTTCATATTTTTTTCGAATATAATCAGCAGCCAATGTTACAGCAATTCCTCCAATTATTCCATAAATAGAACGTTTACCAAAAAATTTCGCAACAGTAACTCCTGTAGTCGCTGCTGTTGTTAATAATCCTATTTTCGTTCCTTTTTCTTTTTGACTTTTTGTTAATGCGTCTAAAATTCTCATAGTTTGGATGTTTAATTTAGAAGGTATAACAATTATCAAACCAAATTTTATCGAATAAAATCTTCAACCAATTCCTTTGGACGCCCCACTACTCCACTTCTTTCATCTGTTACAATAGGACGTTGAATCAATTTCGGAAATTCAATCATCGCATCTAAAATAGCATCTTCAGACAACTCTTTTCCTTTAAAATTTAATTTCCACTCTTCTTCATTTGTTCTGATAATATCAATCGGTTTTAGATTTAGTTTTTTTAGAACATCTTTTAATTCTTCCTTTCTCAAAGGTTCTTTCAAATATTCTCTTATTTCAAAATCTTTTCCGGATTCTTCTAAAACTTTTATCGCTTCTCTGCTTTTCCCGCAGCGAGAATTATGCAAAATCGTATACATATCGGTATTTTTTAGTAAATTTAATCAAATTAAAAATGATGAAAAAACTAATCCTACTTATAAGTCTTCCACTCTTATTTTTTGCCTGTTCTACAAATCAGACAACTAAAAATTCGATTCCAAATAAAGAGGATAATTCTTTAAAATTTGAGCCAAACGAAGAGGGTGATTATGATATTGTTGTATTTGACCCTCAATATGATGTTTATTTAAAATCGATTGCCTTACCAAAAGAATCTTATTCAAAACAATATTATGAACAAATGAACCGTCTATATGTCATGATCTGGAATCAACGTCATATGCAACCACTCGTATACAATCCTGATTTATATGCGGTTAGTATAGATTTAGATCCTTCTGTTGATTATGGATATGATTTTGAATATAAATTATTTAACTTCTTTCGATTTATTGAACATAAATATCGTGTCAGAATTAGATAATATCGTTTATTTTTGCAAGCTAATTTTAGAAAGATGAACGATTTTTCAACCAATATATACACTGAAATTGTTGAGGCTTTGCCCGACTTAACAGGGCTTCATAAAAAGGAATCCGAATTATTAGAATTTCATATCGAGAATGAATACAAATCAGCTCTAGGAGATTTATACATTCAAACATCTGATGATGATAAAATATGGATCAAGACTTCTCATCCTTTTACAACGTATCAAGTAGACGCAGTGGAAGAACTTCTATATATCCTGGAAGGTTTATTATTCAACGAATTATTTTGGGTTATTAGCTATGAAAAGGACGATTGGGATGATACATTTTTGATATTGAAAAATCAAGAAATTAAAACCGAAGAAGGTTTTAATTATAAAATTCTTTCTTGGAACGGAAAAGATGATAAAGTCATTAATGCCTAATTTTCTATTTTTATACATTTGCATTTATGTTTAACAACGAATTACTAAAAGATATCCAAAAGCGTACACAGGATTTGCACGAATATTTGGAAATTGAGCAGAAAGAAATCGAAGTTCAAAATGAAGAAGAACATGCTGCTTCTCCTGAATTTTGGAACAATCCGAAAGAAGCGGAAGCTTTTATGAAAGGTTTACGCGGAAAAAAGAAATGGATTGATGAATACCAGACCATTGCAAATGCTGTAAACGATGTGGAAGTCTTAGTAGAATTTAACCGTGAAGGTGAAGTTACAGACGAAGAAGTGATGGAACAATACGAAATTGTTGCAAAACTTCTCGAAGATATTGAATTTAAGAATATGCTATCAGAAGAAGGTGACAATCTTGGTGCTGTTCTTCAAATCACTGCTGGAGCCGGAGGAACAGAATCATGTGACTGGGCTTCTATGTTGATGCGTATGTACCTCATGTGGGCTGAAAAGCATGGTTATAAAGTAAAAGAACTGAACTACCAAGCAGGTGACGTCGCTGGTGTAAAAACCGTCACATTAGAAATTGATGGAGAATTTGCATTCGGCTATTTGAAAGGAGAAAATGGTGTTCACCGTTTGGTACGTATCTCACCTTTTGATAGTAATGCTAAACGTCACACAAGTTTCGTTTCAGTCTATGTCTCTCCAATTGTGGATGACACCATCGAAATTGAAATCAATCCTGCAGATATT
The DNA here is from genome assembly GCF_000382425.1 of Empedobacter brevis NBRC 14943 = ATCC 43319. GTDB lineage: Bacteria > Bacteroidota > Bacteroidia > Flavobacteriales > Weeksellaceae > Empedobacter > Empedobacter brevis. The sequence continues at coordinate 160,547 of NZ_KB908291.1, read as the reverse complement.
GAGTTACAAACTTCTCGTTCCGGTGGGGCTGGAGGGCAAAATGTCAACAAAGTAGAAACCAAAGTTCAATTAACACACAAACCAACAGGAATAGTAGTCGTTTGTCAAATTGAACGTTCTCAATTGGCCAACCGTGAACGTGCAATGGAGATGTTAAAATCTGAGTTGTACAAAATAGAATTAGAAAAGAAAATGGCTGCCCGTAACGAAATTGAAGCAAATAAGATGAAAATCGAATGGGGTTCTCAAATTCGTAATTATGTAATGCATCCTTATAAATTGGTAAAAGACGTCAGAACAGGCACGGAAACAGGTAATGTAGATGCTGTGATGAATGGTGATATAGACGAATTCTTAAAATCGTTCCTGATGTTAATGGGGCAAAAAGAAACGTCAAAATAATCGTACACTAAATCTCTTTCATGAAGATATTAATCGGAGGCGCCGGAGAAGTTGGTTTTCATCTAGCTAAATTACTTTCCAATGAAATGAATGACATTGTCATCATGGATATGGACAAAGACAAATTGTTGATGATTGAAAACACGTTAGATGTAATGGCCTATCGTGGTGATATCACTTCTTTTAAAGCCCTACGAGAAGTTGGGATAGATGATATTGATATTTTTATATCAGTCACTCATCTTCAAAACACAAACCTTACGAGCGCTTCGATTGCAAAAGATTTAGGAGCAAAACGTACGTTAGCGCGCATCTCTAATCCTGAATTTTTACACAAAGAAAATCAGTTTTGGGTTCAAGGTATGGGAATTGATGCCCTTATTAGCCCGGAAAAACTAGCAGCAGATGAAATCTATTCTTTAGTCCAGCAATCTGCATTTAATGCTATGCATCCGTTTGCTAACGGCCAATTGTTCATGGTTGGAACTGTTTTGGATGCCGATTGTAAAATATTGGATAAGAAATACAAAGACATGTATTTAACAACAAAAGGTGGAGAAGATAACCTTTTGATGCCATTTGCAATTATCCGAAGCAGCGATCGTGGAGAATATCAAACAATTATTCCGGAAGCCGAAACTGAATTCAAAATTGATGATCACGTTTATTTTATTGTCAAAAAAGCCGGAATTTTAGAAATCTACAAAATTCTTGGAAAAAAACAAGAGTATTTCAAAAATGTAATTGTTCTCGGAGGAGGAAGCATAGGAGTTAAAGTTTCCAAACTTTTAAAAGACAACAAACACAATGTTAAACTATTAGAAATCAACCGAAACAAGGCATTCGATTTGGCTGATGATTTAAATAATATTCTGATTATTAACGGAGATGGTCGAGATGGTGAACTACTTTTAGAAGAAGGTATTTCTGATTCGGATGCCTTTATTGCTGTAACCGGAAGTTCAGAAACAAATATTATGTCTTGCCTTTTAGCAAAATCCAAAGGCGTAAAAAAAACGATTGCTTTAGTCGAAAATATCGATTATATCCATCTCAGTCAAGAGGTTGGAATTAATGCCTTTATCAATAAAAAACTATTAACTGCTGATAGTATTTTCCGTTATATTCGCCAAGGTTCAGTGATGGATGTCACTGGAATTTCAGATTTGGATGCTGAAGTTTTGGAATTCCGTATTCATGAAAATTCTGAAATTGCAAATAAGCATGTTTCTGACTTTCCATTTAAAGAAGGTGCTATTATTACAGGAATCGTTCGCAGAAATGACGGATTTATTCCTACCGAAGATTTTATTATCGAGCCCAAAGACCATGTAATTGTCTTTTGTCAGGCAAATTTAATTCCAAAAGTGACGAAATATTTTAAATAATGAAATCACTTAACATCAAAGTAATCCTGAACCTTTCAGGTGTTCTATTGTTACTGAATGCACTCTTCATGTTCATCGCAACATGTGTGAGTATTTATTTTAATGATCATTTACTCTACTCCTTTCTTCTTTCTGGAAGTTTAGTAGGGTTAGCAGGAATAGCAATGATGTATTTTACACGCGATAGAAGAAAACACATCAACAAACGCGAAGGATATATTGTGGTTTGTGTTGGTTGGCTTTTCTTGATTCTCTCAGGATGTTTACCTTATGTCACTTCTTTACTCTTATTACCTAACGACCATATTATCAATGAAAATTTTAGTCTTGTAAATATTGTTTACGAAACTGTTTCAGGTTACACAGCAACAGGAACTTCCATTTACGATGATGTAGAAAGTCTTCCGAAAAGTATTTTATTTTGGAGGAGTACAACCAATTGGATTGGCGGAATGGGAATTATTGTATTGACAATTGCCATTTTACCTTTTCTTGGAATTGGAGGCAGGCAGCTTTTTATGGCAGAAGCTCCGGGAATACATACCGATAAAATTCATCCTCGAATTACTGAAACCGCTAAAAATCTATGGTTAATTTACTTGGGACTAACTGCTTTTTTTGCGTTGTTACTTCATTTGGGAGGAATGAATTTATTTGATGCAGCTAATCATTCGATGAGTATAATTGCAACTGCAGGTTTTTCTACAAAAAATGAAAGTTTAATGCATTGGAACAATAATATTTTTATACAATATGTACTAATCGTTATGATGTTTTTAGGAGGTACCAATTTTGCATTGATTTACTTATTGATTAAGGGGCAGTTCAAAAAAGTATGGAAGAATGAAGAATTTAGATGGTGGGTTGGTTTACTTGGTGTGGTGACCTTCATTGTATTTCTTGTTTTATTTTTTAATATTTACCCCAATTATTCCGTCGAAACATATTCATGGTATAACTTAGAACATTCCTTTAGAAGTTCTCTTTTTCATGTTGTTTCTATTGCTTCTACGACGGCTTTAGCAATGGAAGATTATACAAGTTGGCTAACCGTAACCACGCTGATTTTCTTCGCATTATTCTTCATTGGAGGGTCAGCAGGTTCTACTTCAGGTGGAATTACAGTGATTCGACATGTCATTTTATTGAAAAATAGTTGGATTGAATTCAAACGAATTTTACACCCAAACGCAATTATTCCGGTACGTTACAACAATCGTTCACTCAACCAATCAATTGTTTTTCACGTGATGGCTTTCTTTGTAATGTTTATGTTTACCTGGATTGTAAGTTCTATTTTGTTTGCGCTTTTGAATTATGGTATAACAATGAGTTTTCAAGATATTTTGGCTTCTTTAACATTAACTGCTTCCACTTTAGGAAACGTAGGTCCGGGAATCGGCGAATTTGGTCCGGGTACCTCAATGAATTCTTTAACGGATAGTGCAAAATTATTATGTTGTTTTTTAATGATTTTAGGACGTTTAGAACTTTATACAATCTTAATTTTATTTACTCCTGCTTTCTGGAAAAATAATTAAATCATTGCTTCTAAAATAACTTTTTGAATAATTTTTTCAGTTTGGTCAGGAAAATCTTTTTCTATAATCTTATTCGAATCAACCCATTTCTGAAGTTGATTAACATTTAGATCATACGAATAATCGATACCAAGTTGTTTTAAAGCTTCACAGTTGCACAACTGTTCGTATTGTCCTTTAATTGGAATTACAAAAAGTTTTTTTCTGAGGTAGATACTTTCTGCAGGTAATTCAAATCCGGCTCCACACAAGACCCCTTTACAATTTTCTAAAGTTTTGATAAAAAGACGTTCATCAACCGGATAAAATTCTACATTAAATTGTTTCATCATTTCTTTGACAAAAGGAGAAAAAACCTTCCATCTGGAATCCTTGATTAGAGATAAAACTTCTACGATTTCATTTGGATGAAAACTAGGTAAATACACCAAATTATAATCTCCTTGCTTTGGATTTAGCATTCTGATTTTATCTCTGATAATAGGTAAAAAAATGGAATCGTGATATTCTTCAAAATGAAATCCATAACGATTGGAAGTCGGTGCATAATATTTCAAAATAGTCTCGCCTGTTTTATTCTTTATCTTTGGTGTTTCTTCAAATAATAAAGAAGCTTGGTGGCTGAGTCCTATAATTTTTTTCTTCTTTTTTCGAGCTGAATGCGCTGTGATAGGTTCAAAGTCATTGATAATTAAATCATATTTTTCGATTGGAAATTGATTTACTTCATTCCAAAAAGACTTAAAACTATTCTCCTTAAAAATTCTTTTATACGATACCTTTCCCATTTGATTATAAAATAAAGACAATCCTTTGTGGTATTTGAACTGATAATTTTCAAGCTGTAACTGCGAATTAGATCCACTTATAAAAACATCTAAATCGCCATAATTTTCGATAACCGGGAGCATCTTTTGTGCACGTGCCAAATGTCCATTTCCCGTTCCCTGCAGGGCGTATAAAATTTTCATTTACTTTTGTTTAGTATTGAAACGATTAACTCGTCCAACGAATAATTGAACTCAATCTCTTCCAGATTTTGCATCAAAACCTGTTTATGTTCATCAAAATAGAACACCGACCAATTTCCATCTACACATTCTAAAGCCGATAAATTTTCAATCCAATCACCAGAATTCATATAGATACAAGTTCCTTTATCCGTTTTTACTTTTCGTAATTGAGGTTGATGAATATGCCCACAGATTACATAGTCGTATTCATTTTCAATAGCCAATTCTGCAGCGGTTTGTTCAAAATCGTTAATATGTTTGACTGCTTTTTTGACTGAATTTTTAATCTTCTGAGACAGCGAATAACGCTCTCTTCCAAAAAACTCTAAACACTTATTGATAAAATAGTTTAACTGAATTAATTTATCATATCCCCAACCTCCTAATTTTGCAATCCATTTTGAATGCTGAATAGAAGCATCAAAAACATCTCCGTGAAAAATCCATGCTACTTTCTTATCTTGTTTTAACATATACTTATCAGTCAAGAGTATATTTCCAAAGCGCATTGTCGTAAATTTCCGCAACAATTCGTCATGATTACCAGTAATATAAATAACAGGAATTCCTTGCTCAGAAAGATTCAATAAATAGCTGATAATTTGAAGATGAGCTTCTGGAAAATAGCTTTTCTTAAAATTCCAAATATCTACAATATCACCATTCAGAATAACTTTTTTTGGATTGATTGACTGCAGATATGCTAACAATTCTTGTGCTTTACAACCAAAAGTTCCTAAATGCACATCCGAAATGACAACAACATCAAGATTACGCTTCATTGATTTTTATTTAAATTTCGAAATCAAATATTACTTAAACGTTTTTTTAATCTTATGAAATCTTTATAAATTTGACTCTAAATTGTAAAGTTATGAGCGAATTAAAATTCAAAACCAATATAAATTGTGACAGCTGCATCAAATCTGTAAAACCTTTTTTGGATGATGCTGTCGGCGAAAATAATTGGAAAGTAGATACGTCAGATGAAAGAAAAATTTTGACAGTAACAACAACAGAAGATGAGGAAGAAGTCGTGGAGGCTGTTACAGATGCAGGTTTTAAGATTCAGAAAATAGAGGAATAAAAAAAAAGCGATTCAATTTTATTGAATCGCTTTTCTATTAGAATAAGAAAATACTCTTACTTATTTTTTAACTACTTTTTGAGTAGAAGTTTTTCCGTTTACAGTTGTTTTAACCACGTAAGCTCCTTTAACTAAAGAAGAAACATCAACTGATTGATTCCCTTTTACTTCAAAAGATTTTACCAATTGACCATTCATGTTATAAACTTCTACTGCTGTTTTATCTTTCACATTAAAAGAAGCTGTATTTGTCCATAATGTATTAGAAATTGCTTTTGCAGCATCAGTATAGTCAATTGTTCCTAAATTTCCAGTTGTAACTTTTACGTCATCTAGGAAGAAACGAGAACTTGCCGGTTGAAATCCTTTAAAAGTAATTCTTGTTTCAGAAGTTCCTCCAATAATATTTACAGAAAATTCTTTGAAAGCTCCTTTTGTTAACTCAACTTCAGATACACTTAATGTACCTCCTCCTGAAATTTCTAATAATAAAGTTGTTTTCTCATTATTAGTACTCCAAGCACCAGCTCTAAAAGTTAAAGTCGCATTCCCGTTTAATCCCGCTAATTTAGGAGTAATAGCAGACCCTTGTGCAGATCCAGTTCCTATTTTAACAGCACCTGAAGCCTGATAAGCTTTAATATATTCGAAGCCTGTTGCTTCATCAACTCCATCACTTATAGCAGGTTGAGATAATGCTCCTCCCCATTGTCCATCATTTCCTCCAGCTCCTGTGTAAGCATCAAACGTTTGGTTCAAAATAACTTCTTGTGCTTGCGCCACACTAAAAGCAGATAAAGTAGCTACTGCTACTAAAGAATAGAATTTTTTCATATAAATTATTTTTATAATTATTTTGGTAAATATAGTTAAAAAACTAAATCAATACACATTACGCCAAAAATTAACCATTTAGTAAACTAAAAAAGCAGCCTTTACAAGGCTGCTTTCAATTATATATTAATCTTTTTATCTTTTTAAATATGAATTGCATGTCCATATGCATCTTCTACTGCCTCCATAATAGCCTCCGCCATTGTTGGATGAGCATGTACAGATTTCATAATTTCATGAGCTGTTGTTTCTAATTTACGAGCGACCACTGCTTCTGCAATCATTTCTGTAACTCCATCTCCAATCATATGACACCCTAGCCACTCTCCGTATTTTGCGTCAAAAACTACTTTGACAAATCCGTCTGCAGCTCCATTTGCAACCGCTTTTCCATTTGCAGAAAATGGAAATTTACCAACTTTTACTTCGTAACCTGCTTCTTTTGCTTTTGCCTCAGTAAGACCTACAGATGCAATTTCTGGTGAACAATATGTACACCCAGGGATATTTCCATAATCAATCGGTTCCACTTTTTCTCCGGCAATATGTTCTACACATAAAATACCTTGAGCAGATGCTAAGTGTGCTAAATCAGCTCCTTTTACAACATCTCCAATAGCATAATATCCTTTTACAGACGTTTCACAAAAATCATTGATGACAATTTTTCCTCTTTCTGTTGCGATTCCTACTTCCTCTAATCCAATATTTTCTGTATTTGGAACAACACCTGCTGCAGATAAAACTACTTCAGCCTCAAGAATTTCTTCTCCTTTAGCCGTTTTGATTGTAGCTTTTACTAAATCTCCTGAAGTGTCAACACCTGTTACTTCTGCATTTGTTAAAATATTGATTCCAGATTTTTTTAAAGACAATTGCAATTGTTTTGAAATATCTTCATCTTCTACTGGTACAATACGCGGTAAATATTCTACAATCGTCACTTCTGTTCCTAATGTATTATAGAAGTGAGCAAACTCTACTCCAATTGCACCAGACCCCACAACAATCATAGACTTTGGTTGCTTTTCCATTGCCAAAGCACCACGATAACCAATTACTTTTTTACCATCCTGTGGTAAAGCCGGTAATTCGCGCGAACGTGCACCGGTTGCAATGATTATGTTTTCTGAAGATAATTCATTCACAGAACCATCAGCAGCTGTAACTTTAACTTTTTTACCTGGTAAAACTTTCGCTTCACCTTGAATTACTTCAATTTTGTTCTTCTTCATTAAGAATTGAACTCCTTTACTCATACGATCTGCCACTCCTCTACTACGAGAAACTACATTTCCAAATTCGAACGAAATATCTGAAGGTAAGTTAATTCCAAAATCTTCTGCATGATTTAAGTATTTGAAAACTTGTGCAGATTTTAATAAAGCTTTTGTAGGAATACATCCCCAGTTAAGACAAATACCACCTAACTCTGCTTTTTCTACGATTGCTACTTTTTTACCTAATTGTGCTGCTCTAATTGCCGCTACGTATCCACCAGGACCACTTCCAATAACTATAATGTCGTAACTCATTTTTTCCATAATTTGAAATGCTAATTTAATCATTCTAGACCGAAAAAAAAGGAATTCCTTAAAATAGATTAAAATTTCTTACTTTTGCAATGTGAAAATATTCTTTGAAAATTACGCTGACGACTTACAAGTTGAAACTGAGCTACCTTTAGAAGGTAGTTTATCACAAGCTATCGAGATTTTTCATAACCTACCGGATTATGACGGAAGTTATATAGGCTTGGTTAATCGAGATGGCAATACTGTTCAAATTTCGAAATATGATCGTTTTTTATTTTTAATAGAAATCCCTGTATATCAAGAACAGGCTTCATATTATGCATTATTTACTTATTTTCAAGTTATGCAATTGTTACAGGATTTATACAAAGGATTTGATCCTTACACCATAAAAGGATTAAAATTTGAACAATATTTAAATAAAAAAGCAACGAAATAATCGTTGCTTTTTTATTTTTAATTTATGTATTAATTTGCCAAATCAGTGTATTTTTTTCTGGTTCTTTTTAAACGAATTAATACATAAATCAAAGAAAGAATTGAAATTGAAAATGTAACATTTAGCAATAAATCAGCAGATTCAACTTCCAAAATCTTCATAAATCCTGCAATAGTAACTAGCATCAAACTAAAAATATAGGCTACTATTGGATGCTTAACATAAACTTTCCCCATATTTAACCAAATCTTAACAATTGGGATAAAAATATTAATTATTTTCAATATTCCAAATTATTTTTAATCAAATACATAGAAATAAATCATTGTATATTTATGTATCCTTCTATTTATGGATTTTTCTCGCCAAAAGAATATTTGATTCTATGTTATCTACTTAAGTTTTGACATTTCATTTTTATAAAAGACTAAACTCTGTTGATTCAATTTATTTAGAAATGCATCATTAAAATCATTCAAACTTATAGATTCTAAATCAATCGTTGTTTTCAAAATAGGTAGAGTTATAACTTTATTCGACAACTTGTCAAGACTGCTCCATTTTGCAACAAATTCTTTTGTAGATACAGAATAAATTGATTCCCCATTTTCTTTTGATAAATCATCAGAAACAATTGTACGTTTTATAGCGGATAATTCCAACTTTTTAGATTGTCGATTGTATTTAAAGTAAGAAGTAAACAAAACATCTCCTATTTTATTTACAATCATAAACCCTCGTTTCGTTTCCTCAATAAAAGCATCTTGATCTAAATAATCAAAAGTCAAACTACTTTGTTTCTCATAATTAGACCCGGATAACAAAAAGTCTATCTTTTTTGTTTCGAAATTAATTGAAACTTTATCAAACTTTCCGTCTCCATCAAAATCTTTCACAATAGTCTCTTTTGCAAAAACCATCAGATGAATGCTAAAGAATAATGTTATGAAAGATAGAAATCTCATCGAAAATAAAAGTTTTAAATATTTATCTAAAGATACCACAAAAAAAGCTCCAAAAAGGAGCTTTAACTATTTAATAACAGGATTTATATCAAGTATATTTTCATTTCTATACTTTTCAATAAAATCATCTGTGAAATTTTCGCTTCCCATCAGCTTATTTTCCTGCAAAACTTTCTTGATATCTAGTTTTTTATACGCCTGTAACATTGGTTCTGAAATTGCTTTATACGTAAAATGCCAAGGCTCGTACTTAAATCCTTTTCGTGACGGATGATTTGTATACACTAAATAAAAACCATATTTTGATGCATGCTCATCTAACCAAAGTTTAAACTTATGCATTGACCCACCTTCATTAAAATGCTTCTCGTTCAACGGATCTGCCGGCACACCTCTTGTTCCATCTATAATATCCAAATCCGTTCCCCAATGGTGGCGAGAAGTTCCCGGTATTGTAGAATATTCTATAATTTTTTCAATATTCTGTTTCGCACTTATTTTTTTAGCTTGATTTGCTTTGTATTTACGTTCCCATATTCCGTTTTGATAGGTATAATTTCTATAACTCGAAATCACGTGTATTTTAAATCCTGCTTTCAAAGCATCAGCTTTCATCAATTCAAACTGTTTTGCTGCTTCCGGTAATAATTTGTACTCCTTTCCTACAAGAATTGGATTTCCTTTTCCTATAAGTTCAGCTGTTGTAAAAACTGGAGAAATCGTATCTGATTCTGAAGGAGTTTGATCACTGCTTCCAAAAGCGCATCCTGCATTCAACATAAATACAAGTAAAATTAAATAAGAAAATTTCATAATATTAAATTGTGACATTATGATCGGTATTAGATTTTGGTTTATTTTTATCAAAATTATAAAATAAAAGTGGAGATTGTTATAATAATTGTATTGATTTTATTGAACGGAATTTTTTCGATGTCTGAAATGGCTCTTGTTTCGTCAAGAAAATTCAAATTAGAAAATCAAATCAAAAAGGGAAGTTCTGGTGCAAAAACAGCTTTGGAATTAGCAGAAAATCCAAATAAATTTCTGTCAACAGTTCAAATCGGGATTACCTTAATCGGAATCTTATTAGGGGTTTTCTCCGGAGATAAATTAACTGCAAATTTAACGGAACTGTTAACCAAAGTTTCTTTTATTGCGCCTTATGCAAAAACAGTTTCTCCTATTATAATGGTAATCATTATCACTTATTTCTCTATTGTTTTTGGAGAACTATTACCAAAACGTTTAGGAATGAAATTTCCAGAAACAGTTTCTACAATTGTATCAAAGCCTATGAAGTGGCTTTCTGTTATTACTTCTCCTTTTGTATGGATTCTAACTTTTACAAACAATCTTTTCCTACAGCTTTTTGGAATAAAAGATCATGGTGGTGAAGTTGTAACAGAAGAGGAGATAAAAAGTATTATCAAAGAAAGCACAGAGGGTGGTGAAATTCAGGAAAAAGAGCACGAAATCCTAGAACGTGTTTTTGAACTCGGCGATCGCCGTGTAAATACTTTGGCAACCCACCGTTCAGAAATTGCTTCATTAGATATTTCTGATGATTATGAAAAAGCCCGTGCGAAAGTAAAGAAAAATAAATACTCAGCATATCCTGTTACTAAAAATAATAATCTGGATGAAATTGTAGGAATTCTGAAGCTGAAAGATATGTTCGGAGTCAGCAAAGATGATTTTAGTTTGAAGAAATTTATTCATAAACCTATTTTTGTAAATGAGAATTCGTTTAGTTACCCTTTGTTGGAAATGCTTCAAAATTCACAAGCTCATTTTGCTGTAATCTTAGATGAATATGGAACTACTGCAGGTATTGTTACAATAAATGATATTTTGGATGAGTTGGTTGGTGACACACCTGAAAATCAAGACGAAGACTATGAAATCATAGAACGTGAAGATGGAACATGGTTAATTGACGGGCAATTTTCTATTTACGAATTCGAAAAATTTTTTGAAATTGATATTGATGAAGAAATTGAGAACCGATATGTTACCGTTGCCGGAATCTTCTTAGATAAATACGAAACCATTCCAAATGTAGGAGATAAAGTTGAAGTAGATGATCTGATTTTAGAAATAGTAGACAAAGATGGTAATCGGATAGATAAAATTTTAGCTTACCGTAAATCATAAAAAAAGCTCAGCCAATTATTGGCTGAGCTTTTTTTATGATTTAATCGTTATAACCTATTATTTAAAATTAATTTTTCCTCCGGCAAGTTTTTTCTGGTTACGCTGAGATGGATTTCCATAAATATCAATCACTCCACCGGCTCTTGTTTTTGCCTCAACTGATTTCGTAGAGGTTGTTTCTATAAAACCACCTGCATTTGTCGTTAAGGTTGAGTTTTCGGCTTTTAATGTCTTAGAATAATATTTTCCTCCAGAGTTTGCTACAACAGTCTGAAATTCTGTATTTCCTGTTAATATAACTTCCGCTCCGGAATTAATTTTCACTTCTAACTTTCCTAAATTAACCGGTAACTTGATTGAAGAACCTTCATTCGAAATCAAATTCAAAGCTTGTGATTTAATCTCATCATCCGAATAAATTTTAGAACCTTGACTTGCTTGAATTTCATACAGCGATTTATAATAAACTTTAACCGTTGCCTCTCCTCCTTGCATCAATTTGGTTCCCGACATTTTGATTTTTAATTCGCCTTTGCTATTCTCTACCTTTATATCACTAGCATTGACACCATCCACTTCTATTAAATTTTTGTTAGATGATATTAATTCTACCGGTATTTTATCATACACCTTTAAAATACTAAACTCTCCTACATTAATTTCTTCCTGTGCAAAGACAAAAGAAGAGCCAAATAGTGCAACAGCACATAAAACGATATTTTTCATAAAAAAAGTTTTCTATTATAGATTTCGAAAATTTAAGCAAATTTCAAACCAAAATAGAAAACTTTTTTATTTTTAAGGGTATATTGTATTGATTATTTTGCTCCTTCAGCAGTTAATTCTGCAATGCGTACAATAATTTCTGTTGCTTTTTCCATCGATTCAACCGGAACATATTCATATGGCCCATGGAAGTTATGACCTCCTGCAAAAATATTTGGACAAGGTAATCCCATAAAAGATAAACGTGCGCCATCTGTCCCTCCGCGAATTGGTTTAATATTTGGCGTTACACCACAATCTTTTAATGCCTGTTCAGCAATTTCTACAGATTGGAATTTTTCTTTCACTTTCTCAATCATATTAAAATACTGATCAGAAACTTCTACCTTAATCACTTCATGATCGAAACGCTCTTGAATGTCTTCTGCTATTTGCAAAAATAACGCTTTACGCGCTTCATACTGTTCCATATCATGATCACGGATAATGTAAACCAATTTGGCTTCAGAAACATTACCACTCATTTTTGCCAAGTGAAAGAATCCTTCACGCCCATCTGTTAGTTCAGGAACTTCATCATTTGGTAATTGTGCAGCAAACTCCATTGCAATATTAGATGCATTAATCATCTTATCCTTCGCGTAACCCGGATGAACAGATTTTCCTTTAATTGTAACAATTCCTGACGCTGCATTAAAATTCTCATATTCTAACTCTCCAATTTCAGAACCATCCATTGTATAGCCCCACTCTGCACCAAATTTCTCTACATTAAAGAAATCAGCACCACGACCAACTTCTTCATCAGGCGTAAATCCTACAGCAATACGTCCATGTTTAATTTCCGGATGAGCAATTAAATATTCTGCTGCTGTTACAATCTCAGCAACACCTGCTTTATCATCAGCACCTAATAAAGTTGTTCCATCAGTTGTGATGATTGTTTGGCCTTTATATTGTAATAATTCGGGAAATTCATTCGGTGATAAAATCATTGAGTCATTCAATTTTATATCTCCTCCATCATAATTTTCCCAAATTTGAGGTTGTACGTTTTCTCCTGAAAAATCTGGTGATGTATCCATGTGAGATACAAAACCAATTGTAGGAACTTCATGATCTACTGTAGAAGGAATATACCCGAAAACATATCCGTTCTCGTCAATCGAAACATCTTCTAAACCGATCTGCTTTAACTCTTCTACTAAATAATTTGCTAAATCCCATTGACGGTCTGTACTTGGGAATTTTTCTAAGAAAGCTTCACTTTCCGTATAAGTTTTAACATATTTCAAAAAGCGTGTTACCAACTTTTCTCTCCATTCTGTTTGCATTGCGTTTTAATTTTTGTCAAAATTAGTAAATTATCTACCTTTAAGGCGCAAATAAACCAAAAAAATGAGTAAGCTTACTTTTAAAATTATTGAGTGTCCACGCGACGCGATGCAGGGACGTAAAGATTTTATACCAACTGACGCAAAAATCGATTACTTAAATCGTTTATTGACTGTCGGTTTTGAAGCAATAGATTGCGGAAGCTTTGTTTCTCCAAAAGCAATTCCACAAATGGCAGATACAAAAGAAGTTTTGGATCATATTGATAAAACAAATTCAACATCTAAATTATCTGTTGTTGTTGCAAACAAAAGTGGTGCAATGAAAGCTGCTGAGCATGAAAAAGTAGATATTATTGGTTTTCCTTTTTCTATTTCAGAGAGTTTTCAGCAATACAATACCAATAAAAGCCGGGAAGAAGCATTTGAAATGGTCAAAGAAATCAACAAAATTGCAATAGATAACGGAAAACACATGTTGATTTACTTGTCAATGGCGTTTGGAAATCCTTATGGAGAAACCTGGAATGAAGAAATTGTAAAAGAGTGGTCGAAAAAAATGGCTGATCTTGGAATCTCTTCAATCAATCTTTCTGATACAATAGGTGTTGCAGATGAAAAAACGATTGTCGACTTATTTCAAAACTTAATCCCTCATTATCCTGAAATTGAATTCGGCGCTCATTTTCATACCGTTTATACCGATTGGCACACAAAAGTAAAAGCTGCTTACGACAACGGATGCCGTCGTTTTGATGGAGCAATAAAAGGTTTGGGAGGATGCCCCATGTCAAAAAGTGATATGGTAGGAAATATGCCAACCGAAAAACTGATTAGCTTCGCAAACGAACACAAAGAAACACATGGTTTGAATCTTTTTGATTTCGAATCAGCCTGGAATGTTTCATTAAGAACATTTGGGCTGGTTTAATCTTAACAATAAACTAAAAAATCAATTCTTTTGTTAAAGGAAATTAAAATATGCTTGACTTTAACAAAAAAAGTTAAATTTGCTCATTGATAAGTAAATTATCAGGCTTAGAATATTAAAATGAAATTAAAGTATATGAAATTTAAATCGAGTATGATGTTGTTAATTGCAGCATTATTTACGGTAAATACTTTTGCACAAACAGCAAAACCAACACCAAAACGTCTTGCTAAAGTAGACGGTATCGCTGCTGTTGTCGGGGATCAGATTGTTTTAGAATCTGATGTTGATCGTGATTACTTAATGTCAAAACAACAAGGAATGAAAGTTGATGACAAATGCGATTTCTTAAACGACATTATGTTGGACAAAATGTTGGTTGACCGTGCAAAACAAGATACTTTAATTAAAGTTACCCAAGACGAAGTAACACGTCAGTTAAATTCTCAAATTGAAGGATGGATTGCGCAAGCCGGTGGCGAAAAACAAATCTTAGATTATTTTGGATTTCGTACTATGGCGGAAATGAAAAACGAGACAAAATATATTGTAGAAGATAATATTTACGCTCGTGAGAAAAGAAATATGGTTGTAAAAGGTGCAGATGCAACACCGGAAGAAGTTCGTTTATTTTTTGAAAAACACCAAGGTGAATTACCCGACGTAAAAGATGAGGTTTCGATTAGCCATATTGTAATGTATCCACAGATTTCTGAGGAAAACCAACAAAAAATTATTAATCAATTAAAAGAAATCAAGAAAGAAATTGAAGAAGGAGCTTCTTTTGCGACAAAAGCCATTTTATATTCAGAAGATCCTGGTTCTGCCAGTAATGGAGGCGAATATAAAAAAGTTTCACGTGGAAAAATGGTAAAAGAGTTTGATGCTGTTGCCTTCAACTTGCAAGAAGGTGAAGTTTCTGATCCTTTCAAAACTGATTTTGGATATCACATTATTAAATTAGAAAAACGCCGCGGTCAAGAGTTAGACTTACGCCATATCTTAATTACGTTGAAACCTACTGAGGAAGAAATAAAAGCAGCAAACAACAAATTAGATTCTATTCGATTGTTAATTAACGATGGAAAAATGACTTTCAAAGATGCTGCATTAAGATTTTCTGATGACAAATACACAAAGTTTAACTCAGGAAATATCATGAATCAAAATTCCGGAGATGATCGTTTTGAGAAAATAGCTTTACCATTACCAATGTTTACTGCAGTTACAACGTTGAATGAGGGTGATATTTCTCAAGTTTTTGAAGACGATTTTGACAACAGAAAAGCGTTAAGAATTTTAAAATTAAATAAATTCTATCCCGCGCATAAAATCAACTATGAAGATGATTATTACAGAATTCAGAAATTTGCTGTTCAAGACAAAGAACGAACTATGCTGATGGATTGGGTAAAACGACAAGTTGGTGATGCATATATAAAAATTGGTAAAGCATATCAAAGTTGTGACTTTCCAATTGACTGGGAAAAGAAAAACATAAAATAAAACAAAAACCCCCGAGAATTTCTCGGGGGTTTTTGTTTTATTTTATAATCGAAACTTTAGCTTATTTAGAAACCGGAATCTGAGAAGGCCAAATTAATTTACTTGGATCAAATCCTACTTTCTTCGCCGAATCTAAAAATCGGTCTTTTACTTTATCTGAAATTTCTTTTTTGCGTGATAAAATCCATAATTTATTATAATCTTCGCTTGCAACCAATGCATTGTTATACTCTTTATCAAAATCTATAACATATATTTTTTTAGCAAAAATGGGTAAAAAAGTTGTTGAAAACAATCCAACGTTTTCAATATCCTGTGTTCCTATTCCTTCTATTTTATCCCATCCCTTTTTCTTTGTATCATAACCGCGTACAATAATTTCTAATGAACCATTTTCTTCATTCAAATTAAAACGATGTGTCACATTTGTTTGGTTCTTTTGCACCTTGTTATCCAAACGAGCTATTTCGTACCAACGCCCTAAAAAACCACCTAGATCAAACTTTTGAACAGGCTTATATTTAATGTTCTTTTTATTGTGATTCACGATATATGCAGTTGTTCCTATTGCAAGCGCAGCAAGAGCTAATTTTTTAAAATTCATTCTCCTAAATTGTTAGGGTGCAAATGTATTAATAAAATTAATCCTGAAAAAACATCATTTCAAAGTTTGATTTTATTGAATATATTTTTAACTTTATTAAAATTAAGTTTAATTTTATTTATAACCATGAAAAAATTACCCGTTATATGTCCAAGTTGCACGCAAGAGCTCGCAGTCGAGAAATTAGTTTGTAACAACTGCCAAACACAAGTTGTAGGAAATTATGAATTACCTCTCTTCTTAAAACTTTCTGAAGAAGAACAAAATTTTATTATGCAGTTTTTTTTGAATTCAGGCAGTCTAAAAGATATGGCTAAACAAATGGATGTCAGCTATCCTACAATGAGAAACAAAGTAGACGATTTGATTCATAAAATAAATACAAGGTCAGATGAATAAAGATTTTTCAGTTTCTATGTCTCGATTTTTTAAGATAACCACGTTTCTATTAATCGCTTTATTAATTCTGACTGGATTAACGATGACTTATAACGAGCCTCGTTTGATTCCAAATCTTATTTATTGGGGAATCGTTCTTCCTATAATTACTGGTTGTTATCTTTTTTCATTGAATAAAGTTAAAGTCGATTTTAAGAATATTTATATCATATCAAAAATAAAGACAACTGTTATTCCTATAAATAAGGTTAAAAACATCACACGAAAATCTAAAAGTAATTACTTGATGATCATTGGAGCTCGAGGTATTTATGGATTAATCGGTCGCTCGTTAGATAATTATAAATGCAACATAAAAGACACTTCTAAACTTATCGCAATCGAGCTAAAAGAAGAAAAATTTCTCATTAGCTGCGATCATCCGGATGAATTCATTAACACAATAAACACACTAAAAAATGTTCAGAAAACTTCTTAATCCCTTTGCCTATTTCGATGATAAAATTCTATTGATAGTAGGAATTTTTGCCCATTTTATTTTTAGTTATATCTGCTATATTTCAAGTTCTTATTTTCCGGATTTTTTGAGTATTCAAAAAGTTAAAATAGCATTTTCTTTTCCTGATATTGTGTATCAAAACACACGAAATGTATTTATCGCAGTAGTTATTTTCTACATTTTTGGAAAAATAATTAATTCAAAAACACGGCTCGTCGACATTATAAACGTTATTTTAATTTCACGAATTGCTTACTACGCCGTGTTCATCACAGACTTTATTCCGTTCATCAATCACAAGATTGATCGTCTAGCAGAAGGCGTACTATCAAACGATTTTTCGATGTTACATGATATCTCTACAATGACAATTGTGGTGATTGTAGCTTTTATTGCAATATTTTTTATGGCACTCATGTTCTACTATTTATACATCGGTTTCAAAACCGTTACAAATATGAAAAGCCTTCAACAAACTATTGCGTTTGTTGCTGTTGTTCTCTTCCTAATTATTTTCACTTCAATTTTAGCCCTAATTATACCACAAAAAATATGAAAAAAATTTTATTTACATTCGGATGTTTGATTTCTATAAATGCATCCGCACAAAATCTGAACAAATCCGGTTTGGATAGTTTATTCACTTTTATAAATGAACAGAAGATTGGAGCAGGAAGTATTTCCATTTTCGAGAATGGAAAAGAAATATATTCCAATTCGTTCGGAAATCGAGATAATGAAAATAATTTAGTCAATAACAAAGACACAAAGTACAGAATTGGTTCAATTTCGAAAACTTTTACGGCTACTTTGGTTATGAAAATGATTGAAAATGGTCAATTATCTCTTGACACAAAACTTGCTCAATTTTACCCTAAAGTAAAAAATGCAGATCAAATAACCATCCGTCAATTGTTACAACATAAATCAGGGATTAATAACATTACAAATCATGAAACTTTCTTGAAATGGTATTTACAAGACCAAACAAATGAAGAATTACTGGAACGAATTTATGCATTAAAAACAGATTTTGATCCCGGAACAAAAGAAGAATATTCGAATACAAATTATATTTTGTTGAGTCTTATTTTAGAAAATGTTTCAAAAAAATCTTACAAAAATTTAGTCGAATCAATTATTATACAACCTTTCAACTTAAAGAATACAAAAGTTGGCGGAAAAATCCTGACCAATGAAAACGAAGCCAAGTCATACAATTATTTTAATAACACCTACCATTTACAACCCGAATCTTCGATGACTATCCCGCTTGGAGCCGGTTTTATGGTTTCGAATCCCAGTGATTTAAATACGTTCTTTTATTCACTTTTAAACGGAAAAATTATAACACCCGCTTCTGTAAAACTCATGACAGAAATTACAGAAAAGTTTGGTTTTGGTTTATTTTATGATGAGTTAAATAATGAAAAAGGGATAGGACACAACGGTATTATTGATGGATTCAGTTCCTACGCATTTTGTTTTGACAACACCACTTTTTGTTATGCTTTTGTTCAAAATGCAAATGAAATATCACAGGAAATGCTCAAAAATAATTTATACAATGCCACTCATCAAAAGAAAATTGATTATCCGAAAAAAGTGGTTTCAGTTAAGATTTCAGATGAAATTTTGAAAAAATACACGAACGAATATTCATCAACTGAACTTCCTATTTCGATCAAATTCTTTTTAGAAAACGATGCATTTATGGCACAAGGAAGCGGACAGCCTGCCTTTCCATTAACTACAGTTTCGGCCACAACGTTTGAATTTGAACCAGCCAAAATCAAAATTGAATTTATAGAAGACGGGGCTACAATGAAACTCATTCAAAATGAGAGAATATTTCATTTTACAAAAAAATAAAAAACGTTATTTCTTGATCTACATCAATTTATATCATTTTCAGAACACCTAACTTTACACTTCTTATTAGTGATTCGTACTTAAAAGTTTCGAATTTGTTTATACAAGTATATTCATAGTATAGTTAATGTATAAGAGTTATTTTAGGTTAGAGTGTTAAATAAAGAGCGGTTTTCATCGCTCTTTATTTTTTAGATTAATGATTATGACACAAATCTAAACATTGTTTTTCCAATTTAAGTTGTAACTTACAATCAACTTTTTAAGCACACTCTTATGAAAAAAATTGTCTCATTATTTTCAATCATTTTAGTCACACAATTATTTGCTCAAAAAATTCCAATACAACTTCTTCCTTCCGGACATATTATCACAAAAGCAACAATAGACGGAAAAGAAGGAAACTTCATTTTTGATACAGGAGGAGGAATTAATCTATTTTTTGAAAATTTTGCCAAAGATTTAAAGCAAAAAGAATCTTATAATTTTCTTACTGCATATCGGGCAACGGGTGAACGAATCGACGCGCCTTTATTTAAAAATGAAGAAGTCAATTTTGCAGGAAAAAGTTTTAGAAAAGTTCCCTATTCCACTTACAATATGACTATAGAAGGGATTGATGGTTTAATTTCTCTTCAAATGTTTGGAGAAACTGATTTTATAATTGATTTTAATAAAAAAGAAATCGAATTAACAGATTTCTCTAAAAATGAAAAGTTAATATCTTTTGACATTCAACTCACAACATATGCAGATAAAGCTACGGATATCTTCACATACATTACATTAAATGACAACTATACAATTCAAGTTTTATTAGATTCCGGAGCTGGAAGCAATTCTTTTTGGATAAGCGATAAATTCATCAAGACATTACAAATAGATAAAACAACTTTAGAAATAAGCGAAAAGAAAAGTGAATTTGATGAAAATATTGTAACGAAATTTTATAAAGGAACAATTTCTTCAATAGCGAATCAGTTTGTAACCTTAAAAGATCCTAAAGTCACTTTTGTTGAAGGATTGATTTATGAAGGAAAAACAAGTATTAATTGGTTTGGTAATAAAATAGGGATAAGTTTGAAAAATAAGAAAATGTACATCCTTGATTAAAAAAACAGATAAATGTATTTTTTTATAAAACTGTATCTCAAACTGAAAATATCTTCGTTAAGATAATTTAAGATCACCTTCCTTTATCCAATTTTTCTTTTTCATAATGGCATAAATTAAATAAGAGATGGCGGCAGGTGCTACAAATTGCAGCAACAAAATAGAAGTTAAAATATAAGTAGTTCCATACGTTGATTTCATTGCATTGAACGTTCCTATTTGCCCTACTAATCCACAAGATCCCATACCTGATTCTAAGGCTGTATTCTCCATCTTAAAATAAATAATGGCTATAGGACCAATAACTGCAGAAGCCAAAGTCGGTGGAATCCAAATTTTCCAATTTTTATAAATGTTTGGAACCTGTAACATACTTGTGCCTAATCCTTGAGCCAAAACTCCTTTCAACCCATTATCTCTAAAACTAATTGTTGCAAACCCTATCATTTGTGCACAGCAACCTATTGTTGCTGCCCCTGCCGCTAGACCATCCAATTCTAACATTAAACATAAAGCTGCTGATGAAATAGGTAAAGTTAGCACCATTCCTACAATTACAGCGACTACAATTCCCATAACAAATGGGTTTTCATTTGTTGACAACATAATAATTTCTCCGATCCATCTCATTATTTGCTGCACAGACGGCCCGATAATTTGCGCCAACACAACACCAACTAAAACTGTCACAATTGGTGTAACGACAATATCCACCCGTGTCTCACCTGCCACCATTTTACCAAATTCTACAGCAATTATTGTCGCAAGAAAGACACCTAAAGGTCCTCCTAATTGATAAGAAGCCATACCAACAACAGCAGAGGAAAACAAAACCAATTGAGGTGCTCGTAAACTATAAGCAATTGCTAATGCTATTGCAGGTCCTGTTGCCTGATTTGCTACCGGCCAAACAACATCTTTTAAGAAATAAATATTAAATTCTTCCCCAATCGTTTTAAAAATAGTCCCCACAAGCAAAGTTGCAAACAAGCCATAAGCCATTGCCCCCATTGCATCTATAAAATATCGTTTTGCCGAAATTTGAATGTCTTTTTTTAACAGGAAATCTTTCATGAGTGAAATTTACAACTTATATTAAAAAATAAAAGCCTTGTCTTTCAACAAGGCTCCTATTTATATGAATGAATTTTACATGTTACGTCTATACTGACCTCCTACTTTAAACAAAGCATCCGTAATTTGACCAAGTGAACAAACTTTTGTAACATCCATCAAAGCTTCGAAAATATTACCATTCTGAATTGCAATTTCTTGCACTTTCTCTAGTAACACTTTTTCTTCTTCAGCTTTTGCATGATGTAAATGCTCTTTTGTTTTAATCTGAAATTGTTTTTCTTCTTCTGTTGCACGAATCACTTCCGCAGGAACAACTGTTGGTGAACCTTTAGAACTCAAAAACGTGTTAACTCCAATAATCGGGAACGTTCCATTATGTTTTAACGTTTCATAATACAAGGATTCTTCCTGGATTTTAGATCGTTGATACATTGTTTCCATCGCACCTAAAACACCTCCACGCTCTGTAATTCGATCAAACTCTTGTAAAACAGCTTCTTCAACCAAATCTGTTAATTCTTCGATAATGAATGAACCTTGAATCGGATTCTCATTTTTCGCTAAACCTAATTCTTTATTGATGATCAACTGAATGGCCATTGCTCTACGCACCGACTCTTCTGTAGGTGTTGTAATTGCTTCGTCATAAGCATTTGTGTGCAATGAGTTACAGTTATCATAAATCGCGTATAAAGCTTGTAGAGTTGTACGAATATCATTGAAATCAATCTCTTGTGCATGCAACGAACGACCGGAAGTCTGAATATGGTATTTTAACATCTGTGCACGTTCATTTGCACCGTATTTATTTTTCAAAGCTTTTGCCCAAATTCTTCTTGCAACACGACCAATCACTGCATATTCAGGATCGATACCATTTGAGAAGAAAAATGATAAATTTGGACCAAATGCATTGATATCCATTCCACGAGATAAATAATACTCCACATAAGTAAACCCGTTTGCTAATGTAAAAGCTAATTGCGTAATTGGATTTGCTCCTGCTTCCGCAATATGGTATCCTGAAATAGAAACTGAATAGAAATTTCGAACATTTTGATTGATAAAATATTCTTGAACATCTCCCATCAAACGCAAAGCAAATTCAGTCGAGAAAATACATGTATTTTGTGCTTGATCTTCTTTCAAAATATCTGCCTGAACCGTTCCACGAACCTGTGCTAATGTATTCTTTTTGATTTCAGCATAAATATCAGCTGGCAAAACAAGGTCTCCCGTTACACCTAAAAGCATCAAACCTAATCCATCATTTCCTTCAGGTAGATCTCCATTATAGCGAGGACGTTCCAAACCTTTGTCTTCATAAATTGCTTTAATTTTTGCTTCTGTTTCAGCTTCTAATCCGTTTTCTTTAATATATTTCTCACAATTTTGGTCAATTGCTGCATTCATAAAAAAGCCTAATAGCATAGGAGCTGGCCCGTTAATTGTCATAGAAACTGATGTCGCAGCATGTGACAAATCAAAACCTGAGTATAATTTTTTCGCGTCATCTAAACAGCAGATCGAAACCCCTGCGTTCCCAATTTTCCCATAGATATCAGGACGATGTCCCGGATCATTCCCATATAACGTAACCGAATCGAATGCGGTAGAAAGACGCTTTGCCGGCATTCCTTTCGATACATAATGAAAACGGCGGTTTGTTCTCTCCGGACCTCCTTCTCCTGCAAACATACGTGTCGGATCTTCACCTTCACGTTTGAAAGGGTATAATCCCGAAGTGAAAGGAAATTCTCCGGGTACATTTTCTTGCAAAGCCCAACGTAAAATATCCCCCCATGCTTCATATTTTGGTAGAGCTATTTTAGGAATTTGTAAATGTGACAATGATTCAGAATGTGTCTGAATTTTAATTTCTTTATCACGAACCTTAAATGCATAAACAGGATTTTTATATTTATTTACCTTTTCATCCCAAGTTGTGATAACTTCCCAATTAAAAGGGTCTAAATTCATTTTAAGCTTATCAAATTCAGCTAAAAGAACTTTCACCAAATCAGTGTTATCCGTTCCTGTAATTTCAATTCCATGTGACGTAATTGCAGGCATTTTTCCGGAAAGAGTTTCTATCGTTTTAAAAAAACCATATAATTTTTGCGCAACTTCTTTTTGAGTCACGACTTTTGCATCATATCCTCTGTTATTTTCTGCAATTTCTGAAAGATAACGCGTACGAGACGGCGGAATAACAAATATTTTTTCTGACATCTCTTTTGAAATTTCAAAAGTAGATGTCAAATCTGCACCTGTTTTTTCTACCACTTTATCAATAATTGATTTGTACAATTGATTTGTACCCGGATCATTAAATTGGGAAGCAATTGTTCCAAAGACAGGCATCTCATCAGGATTTACATCCCAAAGATTATGATTCCGCTGGTATTGTTTTTTTACATCACGTAACGCATCCAAAGCTCCACGTTTGTCAAACTTATTGATGGCAACAATATCTGCAAAATCTAACATATCAATTTTCTCTAATTGAGTTGCAGCACCAAACTCCGGTGTCATGATATACAAAGAAGCATCTGAATGGTCTAAAATTTCTGTATCCGACTGACCTATACCGGAAGTTTCCAGAATAATCAAATCGTACTGAGCTGCTTTTAATACCTGAATTGCTTCTTCAACATATTTTGAAAGGGCCAAGTTCGATTGACGAGTTGCCAACGAACGCATATAAACCCGAGGATTATTGATCGAATTCATTCGAATACGGTCTCCTAATAAAGCACCTCCTGTTTTCTTTTTAGATGGATCGACCGAAACCAACGCGATTGTTTTTTCCGGAAAATCTATTAAGAAACGGCGAACCAGTTCATCAACCATAGACGATTTACCAGCTCCTCCTGTTCCGGTAATTCCCAAAACCGGTGCTGATTTATTTTCAACTTTATTGTAATCAAACGCTTTAAAGAAATCATCTTCTCTGTTTTCTGCTAAAGAGATTAAGCGTGCAATTGTTGTAATATCCTTATCTTTTAACGATTGATACACATCTTTACCTTCCGGTAATTCTAAAGTTCCGGTAGGGAAATCAGATTTCTCAACCATATCGTTGATCATTCCTTGCAAACCAAGTTCACGCCCGTCATCCGGGGAATATAAACGAGTAATTCCATATTCCATCAACTCTTTAATTTCTGAAGGTAAAATTACTCCACCTCCACCTCCGACAATACGAATATGACCTGCTCCTTTTTCTTGAAGTAAATCGTACATGTATTTAAAATATTCGTTATGTCCTCCTTGATAAGAAGTCATGGCTATAGCATTAGCATCTTCTTGAATCGCCGTATTTACAACATCTTCTACAGATTTGTCGTGTCCTAAATGTATCACTTCACATCCTGTAGCCTGAATAATCCGACGCATGATATTAATTGATGCATCATGTCCATCAAATAAAGCTGCAGCAGTTACAATACGAACTTTATTTTTTGGATGATAGACTTCTTGAATAGGATGGACAAATTTTTCTTTCTTTTCTTCTTGAGTAATTTGCGACATTTATTTGTGTTTTTGATTTTTTATGACTCTTGCTAAGATAGTACAATTTTGAACGAAAATTAAATCATTAAATTATCATATTAAATAAAATGACAACTATTCATTAATAACTTATTAATATTTCTTTTGATTTTATTTCAATATTTCACTAACTTCAATAACACTTATATAGAACCCTTTTTATGAATACTTATACGTTGAAAAACCTTTCAGAGTTCTCTAGATTAGACGAACAAATGATTATTTTATGGAACAAAAAGTTTAAGCTATTCAGTGAAGAAAAAATAGATAATAAATCATTATTTAGTCAGAAACATTTAAAAAGACTCATTATTGTTTCGTTTCTTGTTGAATCGAATAAAAAACATACAGTTGAAATATTGAGTAAAAAATCAACCTCCGAATTACAAGTTTTATCTGAGTTTGAAATCCAAAATTACATTCTCAAAAACAGTGATTATCATCCTCTTACACAACTTCTAATTTGCGCTTGTTTCTCTTATGATTCCCGCTTTTTTGATTCAATCTTAACTATTTGCTTCAACAAAATGGGAATTGAGAAATGTTGTGTAGACCTTGTTTTTCCTTTTCTAAGCAAAATGTCCATTGTTTTAGATCAATATAAAATTCAGGAGTCTATTATTTCTTTTTCTAAAAATTTGATTCGAAAACATCTTTTTTATTTAATCAAATCCATTCCATATGATGAAGGCCATAACAGGAAATGGTTACTATTTTTGCCTGAAAATGAAACGCATGATCTGGAACTTCTTTACGCTTATCTTTTTTTAAAAATGAATAACGAGAAGGGAATTTATTTAGGCGGAAACCAAAGTTTAAAATCAATAACTGAATGCTTAGAGCATGTTTCAATTACACATACAATCATTTATGTGAATAAAAACTTTGACGATGAAAATGTTTCAAAACATCTTGCTCTATTAAAGAAATTAAACCCCACTATGACGATCTTTGTTGCGAGTTATGAACCTTTGAAAAATAAAATAACAGAAGAAATTCCTTATATTAATGTGAATACCCCTCAAATGTTTAATTCATATTTACAAAAAATCATATCGATGTAACCTATATCTTCCAGTTGATTTCCTGCAGATTTTTACTCTTTAAAAATGCATTGGTTTTAGAAAAAGGCTTACTTTCAAAAAAACCGCGATGAGCAGCAAATGGTGAAGGGTGAGCAGATTCTATCACAAAATGTTTTGAACGATTAATTTTCGCTCCCTTCTTTTGTGCATATGCCCCCCATAAAATAAAAACAAGGTTTTCTTTTTGATTCGAAAGCGCTTCAATTGCAGCATCAGTAAACTCTTCCCATCCTCTATTTTGATGTGAGCCGGCATTAGAAGCTTCTACTGTAAGTGTCGCATTTAGCATCAGAACGCCTTGTTTTGCCCATGACTCAAGATTTCCTGAAGTTGAAATTCCTATGCCCAAATCATCATTCAGCTCCTTGTAAATATTACGCAAACTAGGTGGCAATTTAACCCCATCTGCAACAGAAAAAGATAAACCGTTTGCCTGGCCTGCTCCATGGTAAGGATCTTGACCAATCAAAACAACCTTTACTTGATCAAAAGGAGTATTATCAAAAGCAGAAAATATTTTGGATGCAGGAGGATAAATTATTTTTGTTTTGTATTCATTACGTACAAATTCAGTTAAGTTTTTAAAATAATCCTTCTCAAATTCATTTTTTAAAACTTCTTTCCAAGAAGCATCCAATTTCACATCCATATTTTCTCTTTTATGAAAACAAAATTATTCTTTTTATACTAACCAAAGTACATTTTTATGCTAAATCTGATTTTCATTTATCCATTTTCCAACTGTAGGAGCCTTATAATTTTTTATTTGATCAAACAAATCATCTAAATCATCACTCACAATCAACATATCATAATTTTCTTGTTTTAGAAAACCTTTGGTTACCATACTTTTAATAAAAAGTAAAAGATCATCGTAAAAACCATCTATATTGTAAATGGCAATTGGTTTTTTATGCAATCCTAACTGTGCCCACGTCAACATTTCAAAAAATTCTTCAAGCGTACCAAATCCACCAGGTAAAGTAATAACTCCATCTGATAATTGATTCATCTTAGCTTTCCGTTCATGCATAGAATCCACCAATATAAGTTCACTCAACCCTTTATACTCCACTTCAACTTTCTTTAAAAAATGAGGTAATACACCAATCGCAACGCCCTTATTTTCTAGAACTGAATCTGCTACAATCCCCATTAATCCAACATTGGCTCCTCCATAAACAAGTTCTATCTCATTTTCTACCAACTTTTTCCCTAACTTATATGCTTCATTTATAAAAACTTTGTTAGAACCATTACTTGAACCACAAAACACTGTTAATCTTTTCATTTTACCAATTTATACATTATCACTGAACCATATATATTCTGCAAATTAATTTATCATCAAATCTGTTTACTTAAGAATCTCTTCATTTATATTCTTATAAAAATTTATCCGTAATTTTGCATTAATGCAAATATCAGAACAAACTTTAAAAGATTTAGAATTTAATGTGATTCAAAAAGAAATCGCAGAATTTGCTTTTACAGAAAAGGTTGAAGAATTTATTCATCGCCTAAAACCTTATGAAGATCACCAAATTTTGTTACAGGATCTTCAAACAACAAATGAGTATTTAACAACTTTCGAAACCGGAAACCGTTTTCCATTCTCGGAATATTATATTTTAGACGAAAACCTAAGTCGACTAGAAATCGAAAATTATTATTTGCCTGCTGAAGAATTTTTCAAAATCAAAGCAAATACACTTCAAGTAAAAGAAATATTGAAATACTTGACCGCTTTTCAGGAATATACACCTGTGTTATTTGAAAAAGCATCAACCATTCATTATGAAAAAAACATTGTCAAATTAATTGATCAGGTATTTAACAAATTTGGAGAAATAAAGGACGATGCTAGTCCGGAACTAAAAATTGTACGCGATCGTTTACGTCATTTGAATAGTAGAATTACAGAGTTATTCAATAAATCGATGACTTATCATGCAGATTACTTGGATGACATTCGTGAATCTGTGATTGGAAACCGTCGTGTTTTAGCGGTGAAATCAGCTTTAAAAAAACGAGTAAAAGGTCAATTTTTAGGGACTTCAAAAACCGGGTCAATTACCTTTATTGAGCCTGAAAGTGTTCAAAATCCTCGTCGCGAATGGGAAGAATTGAAAGAAGAAGAAAAACATTTAATTATTCAGATTTTATTAGATTTAACTGCTCAGATCGCAGCATACAAACCAAATCTTGAAGAATACCAAACGTTTTTAGAATACATTGATTTTACTCAAGCTAAAGCAAATTATGCTTATTTAATCAACGGTATCTTACCTCAACTTTCGGAAAATAGAATTATCAAACTGATTGATGCTTTTCACCCTGTTTTATATTTGAATAACAAACGACGCGAACAGAAAACCATTCCGCAAAGTTTAGAGATGAACGAAAACTGCCGAATCATTATTATTTCCGGGCCAAATGCCGGGGGAAAATCGATTACCTTAAAAACAATTGGTTTACTTCAGCTTATGATTCAGAGTGGAATTCTAATACCTGTTAAAGAAGAAAGTCAATTTGGTTTCTTTAGTCAGATTTTTACTGATATTGGGGATAACCAATCCATTGAAAATCATCTATCTACTTATAGTTATCGACTAAAACAAATGTCGTATTTCTTGAAAAATGCAGACGATAAAACATTATTATTAGTAGATGAATTTGGAACAGGATCTGATCCTGAATTAGGCGGGGCTTTGGCTGAAGTTTTCTTTGAAGAGTTTTATGAACGTAATTCTTTTGGTGTTTTCACCACACATTACACCAACATCAAATTGAGTGCAGAAAGTTTACCGGAAGCCATCAATGCTTGTATGTTGTTTGATAAAAAAACATTAGAACCGCTTTATCGCTTGGAAATTGGACAAGCAGGAAGTTCATTTACATTTGAAGTAGCAGAAAAGAATAAAATTCCGTTCCGATTGATCAATCGTGCAAAGAAAAAAGTTGAACGTGAAAAAGTAAGTTTAGACAAAACGATTTTGAAACTTCAACAAGAGAAATTTGAAATTCAGAAAACGAAAGATCATGTTGAAGAATTACGTGAAACAAATCTTGAGCACAACGAAAAATTAGAGCAAACGAATGAAAAAATTCAGCAAAAACTGTATGATTTTCAACAATTGTATGATCGCGAACAAAAACGTTTGAAGCTTGGTGAACGTATTTCGGATATGGCTGATTCTTATTTGAAAACAAAGAATAAAAAACTCATGATTTCAAATTTCCTAAAGTTGATTGAAATGGAAAATTCAAAAAAAACAAAGGAAGTTCAGCAATTGAAGAAAATTGAAAAAATTGTAGAAAAAGAGGTTAAGCGTGAGTTAAAGGAGAATTCAGAGGTAATTTCTCAACAAAAACAAGTAATTGAACAAAAAGAAAAAGCGGAAACAAAGAAAAAAATTGACGCTTTGAAAGTTGGTGACCGCGTAAAAATTCATGGTTCGTCAAGTGTTGGGACAATTGATAAAATCAAGAAGGATACCGTTTTTGTAAATTATGGTTTA
This sequence comes from Empedobacter brevis NBRC 14943 = ATCC 43319, assembly GCF_000382425.1. GTDB lineage: Bacteria > Bacteroidota > Bacteroidia > Flavobacteriales > Weeksellaceae > Empedobacter > Empedobacter brevis. The sequence continues at coordinate 130,964 of NZ_KB908291.1, read as the reverse complement.
TTTACAACACAGATTAATGTCAATGAAGTTTATAAAATTTAAAAAAAGAACTTCTTAACAGAAGTTCTTTTTTAATTAATATCCTTTATTTTGAATTAGATGACTATTTCTATTTATTGCTTCTTTCGGTATTGGCAATTGCCATCTATAATCCGATTCTTTTAATTCTAGTTGAACAGGTGCAGTTCCGCTTCCATCCGCTCTATATCCATTTCCAGAACGCTTAATTCCTTTACTGTATTTTGTTGGAATATTTTTTACACCTAAAAGTCTTTTCAAAGTAAACCATCGATCTCCATTCTCAAAGGCTAACTCCTTTCTTCTTTCTGTAATAATCGCGTCAAATAATTCTTCTCCTTTTTCCTCTCCTTTAAAACTAGAATATCGCTGTGCTCTTTCTATATTTAATGTTTGAAGAGACTGTACTAAATCACCTTTCAAATAATAAGCTTCTGCCAAATTAAAAATAACTTCCTCTACTCTCAAATACCTTGCATGATTGATATAATTTTTAATTTGACCCGGATAATATTTATAGACAACAATATTTGCATTATTCGCATCTCCCGCTAAATTATAAATCTTAAAATATGTATTTTTTCGTTCCGGTTCTGTTGATGTATCATACAAATCATACAAAGCTTTATCAGCAGAGAATTCCATCACCATATTATTTGCATTGGTTCCATAACCAAAATTAGAGCCTATTGACGGATCATTGGCTTGTAAATAAGGAATTTCAAATAAACTTCCCTGGCTTGTTTTTGACGACCAGAAACTCGCAATTTCATTTTTGGACGTCGGTTGAATTGCTTTCACCACCTTTTGTCCATGCTCAATAACTTTATCATAATCACCACTATATAAATATACACGACTCAAAAATCCACTTGCTGAATATTGATTCAGACGATTAATGTCTTGGTAATTAGTTGGTAAATTATTGACAATACTTTCTACGTCTTGAGTAACATTATCGTAAACTTCTTTTATTGTTTTTGTACGACTTGCTTGAAATTCAGGGTTATAAGTTGTTAGATAAGGAATTCCTATCGAAGAAGCTGATGTTGCACTTTGAGTTGGAATCTCAGCATAATGTCTGGCGATTTCAAAATGTGCAATTGCCCGAATCAATATCGCTTCTGCTTTTATTCTATTTTTGAATTCTCCTTCTTTTAAATTATTGATTTTAGAAAGAATAAAGTTGGCATCTGAAATCATTCGATACGCAGCTCCATAAATATCCGTAGGCGTTTGACTGGAATCATATGTCCAGTTATTTGCAGCACGATTAGATCCCCTACCTCCATAATTTGACAATAAATTATCCGATAGAATATCTCCGACAACAACTAAATCTCTGGAATAGCCACTTCCCCCGTAAAACCCGATTTGTTTAAAATCCTGGTACAATCCATAAATTGCTTTTGTAAAATCTTCTTCTGTCTTGTAAAAACCATCAACCAATACATCATTTGGTGATTCTTTTTTTATATCATCATCTGCACAAGAACTAAATATTGTCAACAGTCCTAAAACTGTAAGTAGAATTATATTTTTTTTCATAATTTCTTAAAATGTAATGTTAAAACCAAGTGAGTAAGTACGAACTTGTGGATATGTAAACAACGAATATGAGCCCGAAACATATCCCGCATCACCGACACTCATCATACTCTGAGAACCTGTAGCCGAAACCGGATCTCCATGATATTTTGTCCACAATGCTAAATTTTGTACTTGTGCATAAAGCCTCAAATTTTTGATAAACGTATTTTTCAACAACTCAGTGAATGTGTAACCAATAGAAAGATTTCTGAACATTACATAGTTCGATTTCTCAAGATATTTTGTTGACTCTTGTTCGCCTAGAGTAGTTGGTCGACCAAACTTTGCATGATCTCCGGGATTTCTCCAAAAATCGTTTGCTTCTACTACCTGATTAAAATTCATCGGAGCATTTGTTAAATCTCTGTATGTATAATTGTACATATACGCTCCTAAACTATACGTAAAATCTGCACTGATATCAAAACCGTAAAAGTGAGTATTTAATCCAAATCCTCCATACAATTTTGGAAGAGGAGTCTTTCCTGTTGCTACGGCATCTTCAGCTCTATATTCTTCTGTAATATGACCATCTTTATCTAAATACAAGTTTTTTCCATTTTCAGGGTTAATACCTGCATAGCGCACCAAACGAAACTGATAGGGTGATTGTCCTTTTACATGAATCATACTAGGCGAAATCTCATCACCTGTACCAATTAATAATTGGTCATTTCCATTCAGATCATTAATTTTATAGCTAATTGATGTCAAATTTCCATAAAAAGATAATTTAAAATTCTTCTGAGAAATTGCTGCAATATTAAGATCCAACTCTATTCCTTTGGATGTTATTTCTCCTGCATTGACCGTTTTACTTAAATTTCCTGATTCTATCGGCAGCAACGTCTTGAAAATAAAATTCTTTCTGTTGTCGTTAAAATAGGCAAAAGATCCTGTGAGAATGTGTCTGAAGAAGTCAAATTCAGTCCCTATATTTAATTTTCGATTGGTTTCCCACGTCATTTTAGAATCAATCGCATACCTTGGTGGAATTGCAGCTGTATTTCCGCCATAATTTCCATTCAAACTCATGTATGCCTGATTGATGTATCTTGCAATAGATGAATCATCTCCTACTTCTCCATAAGATGCTTTTAACTTAAGACCCGTTAGATATTGGTTCCCTTTCAAAAAATCTTCTCTTGTAACATCCCATGTTACCGAAGCTCCCCAAAAATTGCCATATTGCTTTTCTAGCCCTGCTAATGAAGATCCATCTCTTCTAAAATAAAAATCTAAAAAGTACTTTCTGTTGTAATCATAAGAAACAGCTCCTAAATAACCAAATCGCGCTTCTTCCCATCGGTTTGTCAAAGAAGAATTCAAAATTCTATTAGCCAAAGATTGAACACTTTTATCTCCACTTGGATAACCCTCACTACGTAAAGTGATGTTATAATTTTTTTCGTTTGAATATTCAGAAGCTAATGTAAAGCGCAAGGTGTGTAAATCAAACTTATTTATATAATTGAATTCATTTCTCCAATTGTAAGCAAAACGATCGTCTCCTATATCAGCTTTACTCCCTCCCGTTCCACGATTTTTAGAAACAAAAGCCAAAGGTGAAACAAAACTTTCAAACTGATTTCGGTTATATCTCGCTCCAAAAGTGGTTCTAAAAGTTAACTTTTCAGTTAAGTCTGCTTCTAAAAATCCAGAACCGAAAAGTCTAAAATTTCTATATTCTGCATCAGTATATTTCATTTGATCCAAAACCGGATTTTGTAAAATATTTACATTTGAATTGTATACAGGAGAGCCTGTTTCATCTAATTTCACATTTCCTGCTTCATCCAGCTCATAAACAGATGCGTATGGATAATTTAAATAGATATTGGTAAAAGGACTAGAAAAATTATAAACATCCGATGGTAAATCTCTTTTTGTATAAGCTCCATTGATATCAATACCATATCGTAACCAATCTTTCATTTTTGATGAAATGTTAATGGAAGAAGTAATACGCTCAAAACCTTTATAAAACTCTACAGTACCATTGTCCTGATCATAACCCAATGAAAAAGATTGCGCTGTTTCGCCATCATTTTTATTGAAAGTCAAATAATGTGAACTAATAACACTTCTTTTAAAGATATCATCTTTCCAATTGTGAGCATATTGGGACAACCGGTTAATTTCCTCTTGACTTCTTGCTACGCCTAAACCTAAACTACGCCCTGTTTCCAGATCTTTTAATTGACTTATTTCATTCTGAAAATTTAAAAACTGACGCCCATTCATTAAGTTGATGTTCTTAAATCCTAAATTTTCTCCAAATCCGATACGTGAAGAATAAGAGATTATTCCTTCATTTTTTTTAGCACGTTTTGTTGTGATCAGAATCACTCCATTTGCGCCTCGAGAACCATAAATAGCTACCTGAGAAGCATCTTTTAATACTTTTACTTCCTCTACATCATTAGGGTTTAATGCAACAATATCTGCAGCAGACAAATAAGTTCCATCAACTACATAAAGTGGATTTTTAACACCACCGTTCAAACCAATAGCTCCCCTTATCACAACATTTGCGTTACTCCCCGGCGCACCATTCTGTGCTTGAGAAGAGAGTCCTGAAACTTTACCCGATAACAATTGATCTATCGAAGTTGAAGGATTTAAGTTTTTGAAATCATCACCTTTCAAGGTTGTTGTACCTGCTGATTGAGGTGCTTCGAAAATACTTTTCACAACAACGACATCCAAATCAACATTTTCTGATTTCGGTTTCAAATCAATTACACCCAAATCATAGTGATCTACTTTATATTCTAAACCATTAATGATTAATATTGTTCCCAGAGGAAGATCGATTGAAAAATGACCATTTTCATCTGTATAAAATGTTTGGTCTTGATTTTTCACTTTTATTTCCACATCCTGTGATGGAAAACCTAGTTCATCATTCACCTGCCCTTTGATCTGAGTATACGCTAGAGAACTTAACAGCAGCAGACCTATGAGACTTAACTTTTTTTGAGCTTTCTTCATTCATAAATTTTTATACTGCAAATCTCTATATTTAAAGAATATTATACCATAAAATATATTTTTAATACTATTTTTTAGAAAACATTTCTATTTAATAAAAATGATTATTGTATTAATAATCGTTGAAATATTAAATAATTAGTAAAATTTTAACAGAAAATATAACAAATTATAAAACAATACAGGAATCCAACTAATCAAATGAAATTATCAGGAAGCAATAGCGAATAGAATAAAAATCCTATTTTTTTAAAGTCTATGGAATTAATAGAATTTTAAAATATAAATCATAGAAATATGTTAAAATTGATTAAAAAACATCTTACATACTGTTAATCAATCACATAGCTGAAAACGAAATAAAACAACAATTAAAACAATACAGTGTTAAAGATAAGATTTTGGCGTATTTCCAATAAATTAATAGTTTTTATTAATCTTTTTACACTGCTTAAGAATACACCTCATTTCATTTATTCCTTTCTTTGCAATCCTCATTTTTATCACTTTTTTTTGACTGATCAGGCAATTCTATTTTTACAGTATAAGATTTTTCATTTAATAGAAATAAAAATTGTTGCATCTGTTACTCCAACAAATAGAACTAATACAAATAAATATCTTAACATATTTCAATTCTATTAATACAGAGACAAGATTTAAATCATTTTAAATCATCATCAACATAAGCAATGTCATTCTTTATAGTATAAAAACGTTGTAGATTAGCGTATGATATAGTAAAATTGTTTAATAACATTGATTATCAGAAGAATCCTGGTTTATTCATTTTTGCTCGTCATAAGTCATAAAAAATATTTATAGTTTAATCTATAATTGAAATTAAAAATCTATTGTCTGTTTAAAATATCACTCTAAATTTGCATCAGTAAAAGAGCTAAAAACTGGCTTATTTATCAAATTAGTTAATATTAAAATAACAAAATATAAAAATTAAAATTATGTCATTAGTAGGAAAAAAAGCACCTTTATTTACAGCGCCAGCAGTAATTGATGGAGATGAAATTGTAGAAAACTTTTCAATGCCAATCGGAGAAAAAAACATCGTTTTATTTTTCTACCCAAAAGATTTTACTTTTGTATGCCCAACGGAATTACACGCTTTCCAAGCTAAATTAGCTGAATTCGAAAAAAGAGATGCGATTGTAATTGCTGCTTCTGTAGATTCAGAAGAAACGCACTTAGCATGGTTAAACACTGCAAAAGATAACGGAGGTATCGAAGGAGTTACTTACCCAATCGTTGCAGATTTTGCTAAAACTATCGCTATGGATTATGGTGTATTAGCAGGTGAATATGTCTACAACGAGGAAAATGATTCTTTAAAATTTGAAGGAGCTCCAGTTGCATACCGTGGTACTTTCATTATCGACAAAAATGGTGTTGTTCGTCACGAAACAATTAACGATTTACCATTAGGTCGTAACATCGATGAATATGTACGTTTATTAGATGCAATCTTACACGTAGAAAAATACGGTGAAGTTTGTCCAGCAAACTGGGAAGAAGGAAAAGATGCAATGAACGCTACAAAAGATGGTGTAGCTTCTTACTTAGCTTCTCACTAAAATACAATTGGAAATTTTTATTTCCAAAATTCACGAAGAGGCTGTCTAATACTATTGACAGGAGATTTTTAAAAGGATTCATTTTCACTAAAAAATCACTAAGCTCATAACTTAGACAGCCTTTTTTATATTCAATTTTTAACGCTTAAAAAGTAAAGAAAATGTTTGCAGAATTAGAACAAGACAACTTAGCACAAGTAGTGGCTGATAACAATATAGTAATTGTACAATACGGAGCAGGATGGTGTGGAAACTGCCGTTTAGTAAAACCTAAATTCAAAAAATTAGCAGCCGAATACGAAGGGCAAGCAGAATTTTTGTACGTTGATGCTGAAAAATTAGTTGAATCAAGAAAATTGGCTGAAGTGCCAAATTTACCAACTTTCGCAGTTTTCAAAGGAGGAGTTAATGTAGGACAAGTAACTGCATCTAAAATTGATGCCGTAAAAGAATTGATCAATGAAACTGCCGGTATTTAAGAATTTAGCAAAAAATGTTTCTGTTGAAGCAATGGAAACAGCTTTAGAAGTTTTGGAAGTTTATGCAGATTCTCCAGCTGTAAAAGAACCGGAACAAGAAGTCATCGGAGAAATGATTTCTAACATTTGCGGAGCAATTGAGATGAAGCAAATGATGGAAGAAGAAGGACTGGATGAACGTACGGCTGCCAATACTTTTATGCAACGCGTAATGGGTTCCATAGATAAATAAATTATCAATTAGTTCGTATAGAAGAAAAGGATTTCAATTGAAATCCTTTTTTTGTATTAACATTTATCAGCAATTGAATCTGCTATTTATTTTTATCCACCCCGATAGAAAAACTATTTTTAAACTTTTCTTTTGATTCTTCTTGAAGTTTTTTGAATTCCTCACTTGTTATATCTTTCCCTTTACTTTTCTTCAATTTAGCAGCTTTTTTAGGAGCAAGATTTATTTTTTCTGCCAGCATCGTGATCTTCGTTTCAAATTTATTCTTTAATTGAGTTTCAGATTTCAATATCAAACCAGGCAGTCCATTGATTTGATTAGGTCCTATATTCACTTTTATTTCAGGAGCAAACCAAGCCGTAATTCCTTCTTTTTCTGCTATGGCTTTGATTACTTTATAACCCAGAATTGTTGCTTCTTCAGTCGTCACCTTCCATTCATAATTTTTAAAAGGATAGTTCACACGATAATTTTCTCCATCTAATATGACGTCTTGGCTAAAGCTTTCCGTCAATTGATTACCTATCAACTCTTTATGCTCACCTCCCATATGAATCGCAAAAGAGGAGTTACCAGCACTCAAGGACTGATCATTATTAATTGTTTCAATTTTTGAAAAGACAGAAATTCCATTCGCATAATCTAATTGATAAAAAAGATCTTTCCCTCCTATTTTAAACGAACCCCCGCTGCCCTTTTGTTTCATTTCTATTTCAAATTCTCTCACTTTCTCGGGATTGGCTTCATTTTGTTGTCGATACTCCACTGCAAATTTTTCCTGAGCAGACAAGATGGTACCCGAGAATAAAAATGTCAATAATAATTTCCTCATGATTAATTTTTTATAATGTATTAGTATTAGTCCTTATCTACGCCTTGGTGTTCATTCAACATTTTTTTATCATACTCTGCTTTTAATTTCTCAAAATCCTTTTTCGAAATTTCTTTTGCTTTAAACAGTTGATGAAGGATCATTTTATCCTTTTCATGAATAGATTTGGCTTTCAATGAATAACGAGGAACTGGATCGTCGTTTAGAAATGATTCTACTTTTAATACTAATCCCGGTAAATTAATAAAATCTCTGGGGCCAAATCGATTAGGCAAATCACTCGCGTACCAAATATATGTTGTATAATCACCTTCTTTGATAACAGCTTGCTTTACATTAAAACCAAGATAAGTGGATTTTTCTCTTGTCAATTGATATTCTTTGTTTGTTGAAACAGAATCTACAACAATATATTTCTTGGTCTCAATTAACCATTCTTGTTTAAATTGATTCTGATTAAAATCGATAAGAGAGTTATAAGGCAAAACTCCAAAAAACTGAACTGAACTCCCATTTTGGGAGTTATTGATCTTTTCTATTTTAGTAAAAACACTTACATGGTTTTTTATTTGTAAAAGATAGAGTTTAGGTACAGAAAAAGCTTCCAATAGTTCAGTAGACAATTTTTCTTCTTTCCCATTCTGATCAAAAATTTTTGGAATAGATATTTCTTCATATTCTATTTCTACTCCTTTTTGAGCAAACAACTGTACAGTAAGTAATACAAAAACAATCAAGTATTTCATTTAACTTCTATTTTTGTAGAAATATAAGAAGATATTTAAATTCTACAAAAATAGAAGTTATTTTTTTTTAAATTATTTCATAATATTTCAATGCATTCCAAATTCCATGATCATCGGCAGAAGTTGTGACATGATCAGCCGCTTGTCTCACATTATCTTTTGCATCTCCCATTGCAACACCAATTTTACAGCCTTTCAACATACTAATATCATTACCTCCATCTCCAAAGGACATCGTTTTCGATAAATTTAAATTATCACGATCCGCCATTCGTTCTATCCCTCTCATTTTACTAATATCTTTAGGGTTTATATCTGCAAAATATTCTATCCAGCGGGTTCCGATGCTATTGATTAGTACATTTTCCATTAAGTATTTTTCTTGTTCTTCATCAACAAAGAAATTCATCTGCATAATATTATCTTTTGGTAAAGTTCTAGGATCTACAACTTCGGGAACTTCCATTCCAAAATAAGCAAATGATTTTTCCACTTTTTCATTAATCCTATTAATACTAAATGCATTTTTTGTCATATATGAAAACGAGAAAGGATACTCTTCATCGTAACGTAACAACGCTTCTATGTCATTTGGATCAATGTAATCGACAAAAAATGTCTCGCGATTTCCATCAGAACACATACCTCCATTGTTATTGATGTAACCATCAAAGCCATATTCAAAAACATGTGTTGGCATATCCACCATGTTACGTCCTGTTGCAATGTATATTTTTTTGTTTTTTTGTTTTAATAATTTCAATGCCTCAATTGTAGAATCACTTATTTCATGGTTTTCAAACCCTTGTAATGTTCCATCAAAATCGAAGAAAAAAGAATCTATCATATGTACTTGTTTATCTTATATTCAAAATTAAAAAAGCAACCTCAATTTGGTTGCTTTTTCGTTTTATTTTAATGCTAATTTAATAATTTCTATCGCTTTATTGGTATCTTCTTCAGAAATATTAAGATGAGGCCGCATTCGGACCGAATTTTCACCACACGGTAAAATAATCATATGATGATCAAAACATGTTTTGATAAATTCTGAACGGTTCTGATCAGAATCAAAATCAAATGCAATGAACAGTCCTAATCCTCGAACCGAATGTATTTTTTTTGTTTCTTTGGCTATCTCATTTAGTTTATTGATGATATATTTTCCTTTTTCCGCTGCGTTATCAACCAGATTTTCTTGTTCGATGACTTCTAAAATCAATTTAAAACGCAACATATCAATATAGTTTCCTCCAAAAGTAGAATTGATACGACTTGATTCCTTGAAAACATTGTTTGGTATTTGATCCAATTTTTCTTTGTTGGCTAAAATTCCACATACCTGCGTTTTCTTTCCAAATGAAATAATATCCGGAACCACATCATAATGTTGAAAAGCCCACATTTTACCAGTCATTCCCATTCCTGTCTGCACCTCATCAAAAATCAATAAAATCTCTTCTTTGTCGCAGATTGCTCTTAGCGTTTGAAAAAATTCTTTCCGAAAGAAATTATCTCCTCCTTCTCCCTGAATTGGTTCTATAATAATACAAGCCACTTTATTTTTTCGATCAGAAAGTGTTTTTTCAATTTGTTCTATAGCCTGTTTCTCATGTTCTATTGTTTTGGAAAGATTTTCTTCTGTAACAGGATACTGAATTTTTGGATTATCAATTCGAGGCCAGTTAAACTTTGGAAAATATTCATATTTTCGAGGATCTTTCGTATTTGTCAACGATAAAGTATAGCCAGAACGCCCGTGAAATGCCTGTTTGAAATGAATTACTTCCCCCGCTTCCTGCTCTATTCCTCTTGAAATATTTAATCTCGTTTTCCAATCAAAAGCTGCTTTCAAGGCATTTTCAACCGCTAATGTTCCTCCGGATATGAAGAATAAATACTGTAATTCTTTCGGCATTGCAACACGCTCAAACGTATCAATTAAATCGGCATAATCCTTTGTATAAATATCTGACATTGCAGGTTTATTGACCGCATTTCGCCCTAAAAAATCAATTTTTGACATCAAATGTGGGTGATTATATCCAATAGCTGTCGATGCAAACATCGAAAATAAATCCAAATATTCCACCCCATTTTCATCTACTACATAAGAACCATGCGATTTATCCATATCCATTACGATTGGATACCCATCTGCCAATATATGTTTTGCTAATCTTTCGTGTACTGTACTCATTGTAAAATCTTTTTAAAAATCAAACTTAATCCCCTGTGCCAATGGCACTTCTGTCGAATAATTTATCGTATTGGTTTGTCGTCGCATATAGGCTTTCCATGCATCAGATCCCGATTCACGACCTCCTCCGGTTTCTTTTTCTCCGCCAAATGCTCCGCCAATTTCCGCTCCTGAAGTTCCGATATTCACATTTGCGATACCACAATCAGAACCTTGCTGACTTAAAAATAATTCAGCTTCGCGAAGATTATTTGTCATAATTGAAGAGGATAAACCTTGTGCAACATTATTCTGAATCTCTATCGCATTTCCTACATCACCAGTATATTTTATCAAATATAAAATTGGTGCAAATGTTTCTTTCTGTACAATATCAAAATGATTTTCAACCTCAGCAATTACAGGTTTCACATAACAGCCACTTTCGAAACCACTACCTTCCAAAACTCCTCCTTCAACAATAATTTTTCCTCCTTCTTTCTTAATTTCTTCTAATGCATTCGTGTACATTTCTACCGCATGCTTATCAATTAATGGCCCTACATGATTTGCCGCGTCCAAAGGATTTCCCATCTTTATTTGTTGATAGGCATTGACTAACGACTCTTTTACTTTATCATAAATCGATTCATGAATAATCAGACGGCGAGTAGTCGTACAACGTTGTCCGGCTGTACCAACTGCCCCAAAAACAGCTGAAGTCAACATAATCTTCAAATCGGCATCCGGCGTAACAATAATGGCATTATTACCGCCTAATTCTAAAATAGTTTTACCTAATCGGGCAGCCACAACTTTATTCACCTCAATTCCCATTCGAGTAGAACCTGTCGCTGAAACTAATGCCACACGGCGATCCTGTGCAATTAATTCACCAATCGACTTATCTCCCATCACCAAAGAAGAAACCCCTTCCGATATCTTATTTTTTGCCAAAACTTCGGCTAAAATATATTGACAGGCAACTGCACATAGTGGTGTTTTTTCACTAGGTTTCCAAACGACTACATCACCACAAACCAATGCCAAACAAGTGTTCCAGGCCCAAACTGCTACAGGAAAATTAAACGCAGAAATTATTCCCACAATTCCTAACGGATGATATTGGTCGTACATGCGATGCAAAGGTCTTTCTGAATGAATTGTTGAACCGTATAACTGACGTGATAAACCAACAGCAAAATCGCAGATATCAATCATTTCCTGTACTTCGCCCAGCCCTTCTTGGTACGATTTTCCCATCTCGTATGAAACTAATTTACCTAAAGCAGCTTTTTTTTCTCTAAGTTTATCACCAAACTGACGAATAATTTCACCACGCTTAGGTGCAGGAATCATACGCCATTCTTTAAAGGCTACTTCTGCTTTTTTAATCACATCTTCGTAATCCTCTTTAGTTGATGCCTTTACTTTTCCAATTAATTTACCGTCTACTGGCGAGTAAGAAGAGAACTCTTCACCTTTTCCGAACCAAGTATCTCCTGTTGATGTTCCGAAATTTTCGGAAGAAATACCTAACTCGTTTAATTCGTTTTCTATCATTTTTTGTGTTATTTTGTGGTTTTAATGTTGACCTAAATTAGTCAAAAGTTTCTAAAATTAAAATTTTTAATAAATATTATTCATAATAATTTTTAATTTAATGAATAATCGTTAGTTTTAATAAAATAAAACCGCATAAAATGAATTCAACTACAGATTATTTTAAGATTGATGATTTATTGACAGATGAGCACAAGTTAATTCGTCAATCTGTTCGAGATTTTGTGGACAACGAAATAAAACCTGTTATAGATGATGCTGCACAACATCATAAAGACATTCCGGGCTTGATGAAAAAATTAGGAGCCATTGGAGCATTAGGTCCTTATATTCCTGAAGAATATGGAGGAGCAGGATTAGACCAAATGTCGTATGGATTGATTATGCAAGAGTTAGAGCGCGGAGATTCTGCTGTTCGCTCGGCTGCTTCTGTTCAATCTTCATTGGTTATGTATCCAATTTATACGTTCGGTTCTGAAGAGCAAAAGCGTAAATATTTACCCAAATTAGCTACAGGAGAATTTGTTGGAAGTTTTGGGTTAACAGAACCTAATCACGGATCAAATCCGGGAGGAATGGAAACACGTTTAACAAAAAATGGTGATCATTATTTGTTGAATGGAGCAAAAATGTGGATTACCAACTCACCTATTTGTGACATTGCTGTTGTTTGGGCAAGAGATGAAGAAGGGAAAATACGAGGTGTCATCGTAGAACGTGAAATGCAAGGCTTCTCTACACCAGAGACATTAAATAAATGGTCGTTAAGAGCTTCTAAAACAGGAGAATTGGTTTTTGAGAATGTAAAAATCGAAGAAAGTCAAATTCTACCGGAAGTTAAAAGTTTACGCGGTCCTTTATCCTGTTTAAATTCTGCTCGTTATGGCATTTCTTGGGGGGTAATTGGTGCTGCAATCGATTGTTATGATTCTGCCTTGAAATATTCATTAGAACGTACACAATTTGGAAAGCCCATTGCTTCTTATCAATTGCAACAAAAAAAATTAGCTGAATTTATTACAGAGATTACAAAAGCACAATTGTTGTGTTGGCGATTAGGAACATTAAAAAATGAAAACAAAGCAACTTCTGAACAAATCTCAATGGCTAAACGCAATAATGTTAAAATGGCCTTGGATATAGCCCGAGAATCCCGTCAAATAATTGGTGCTATGGGAATTGTTGGAGATTTTCCAATGATGAGACATGCGGCGAATTTAGAGTCCGTTATCACTTACGAGGGAACGCATGATGTTCATTTATTGATAACTGGTGCAGATATAACGGGAATTAATGCATTTGTGTAAGATTATTTTTCATAAAATCAGATAATTTTATAGGTTTACAATTCTTTTGTAAACCTATTTATTTTTATCACACATGAAATTGAAATCTATTGTATTCTTTATTTTTTGTATTCAAGCCATTGTTTTGAATGCGCAAGAAACGTATAAAATTACGTATGAACGTTTTTCGAATGGGAAAAAAGTAGCGGAAAGTAATCCTATACAAGTCATTGCAAATACAAAAGAAACCATTATTGGAAAACAGCAAAGTTTTGCTGCTACCGCTACCTATCCTGACGAAATGTTTTATTACACCAAAACCAATCCGTCTGTTATTTCATTGATTACTCAATTCGATTCCATCCATTCGATCATCTCAAATGATTCGGTTTCATTTAATAAATCTGTTTTTACAATTTCGAAAGAAACAAAACGAATTCTGGGTTTACGCTGTAAAAAAGCAACAACAACTATTAATTCGAATACCATCGATGTTTGGTTCGTCGACAATATGGATATTAATGCTTCACCTACAATGGTCGGAATGAATTTAGGATTTGTTTTAGAATTTACGCGTAATAACAATATGACGGTTCGCGCTTCGAAAATTGAACGTCAAAAAGAGCCTGTTCCAAGTGAATTTATCAGCAAAGAATTACAACAAAAACCTGTTGATTTATTGACCTATAAAGATGTCATTTGGAAAAGTAAGTTCGTTGATATTCCTCTTTTATCAAATCAGCAAATTAATTTCAGCAATCACTTTTCTTCTAACGATTCGATTTATCGTTTTGCAAACGGAACTGTAGTTGTCAGAAAAATTAAACTTCCGTACATAAAAGAAGGGAGCCAATTATTTTTAAATGTTACGCAGCAATCAAATGGAGATGCTTATGACAGAACCGGCTCTGTATTTTTGATTCCTCAACATTCTAAAATCACGTTTATGGATGCTTTACAAAAAGGAATTAATCAATTACCCGTTTATACAGGTTCGAATGGAAAAAAATACCAAGGTTACTTTTGGACGGAGAATTATTCACCAACGATAGAATTTATGAGATTTTTCACCCCATTCGGAATCAATAAATTCAATCATATTCAATTAAAAAATCAAACATGGCAAACTGAAGCAAAGTATCGCCAAGAAATTACAGAATTCCAACATTTATTATCAAATCAAGAAGTGTTAATCGGTTTCTTTATTGGAAATTACGACCAAGGAGGTCATATAATTTCTGCTAATATTTCTGTACATCCTTCAAATTCGACTACTATTCCGAGTAAAAAAGTTCAACCTGTTTTTAATACTGCAAATGTAATGGAAATGGCCGGGCAGGAATATCCTTCTTTGTTTGAAAACCCAAATGGATTTACACTAGAATTTTCGTTGAAAGAAGATTACAATAATGCTAAATTACGTTTTATAACAACCGGACATGGTGGTTGGGAAAACGGTGACGAATTTGTGCCAAAAGAAAATAGTATATTCCTTGACGGACAAAACGTATTTAATATCATTCCATGGCGTCAAGACTGCGGTTCGTACCGTACTTATAACCCTGCTTCAGGAAATTTTGACAATGGTTTATCTTCTTCAGATTACAGTCGCTCTAATTGGTGTCCAGGCACCATTACCACTCCATTTTTTATTCATTTGGGTGATTTAAAAGCGGGAAAACATACGATACAAGTAAAAATTCCACAAGGAAGACCAGAAGGAAATAGTTTTAGTTACTGGAATGTTTCCGGTGTTCTTTTAGGAGAATAACAGCAATCAAAACATGCTTCATAAGTTTAAAATGAAGCATGTTTTATTTTGATCTCACCTTATTCATGATATGATTTGATTAAGTTCTTTTTCTGATTAATAATTTCAAACAACCAATCTGCTATCTCTTCAAATACTTTATCTTTAATGGATTCGTTTAATATTTCATGTCTCATATTGGGATATAATTTCATCGTCACATGTTGAAATCCATTCTCTTTTAAATCATAGAAACACTGTTTAACTCCTGTTCCAAAATTTCCTATCGGATCCTCTGCTCCACTTACAAAATGAATTGGCAAAGATTTCGGAATACCTTCTGTCCAATTCTTTTTCGTTGCTTGTATATTCAGATGAATTAATGTATAAAAACCATTTACAGTGAAAGGAATTCCACAAAGAGGGTCCTTTAAAAAAGCGAATCGATTTGATTCATCTAAACTAAGCCAATTTGTTTCTTGAATATTTTCTTCCTCTTTAAAATGTCTGTTGTTTGATTTCGAAAAAATAGTATTGAGCAATTTACTTCGTTTATGTGGAGCTATTTTGTTCAAAACACATAAAAAACTTTCCAATAATTTAATTCCCGGAACCCTTCCTCCTGTTCCCATAATTATTGCACCATCAAAATGGTTTCCACCTTCTTGAAGTAAACAACGCGTCACAAATGAACCCATTGAATGTCCTAAAATAAAATGGGGAATTGAAGGATATTGCTCTTCTACCCATTTTGCCATAATTTTAGTATTTTCAATCAATTTTTCTTTTGGATTTTCTAAACTAAAAAAACTATAATCCTCTTCATTTTTTGCCGTTCTTCCATGTCCCAAATGATCATACAACAAAACTAAAATTCCTTTATTCGCTAAATATTCAGCGAAAGCTTCGTATCGTCCACAATGTTCTTGCATGCCGTGCACGATGAGTAAAGTCGCTTTAATCTCATCTTCAGGAACAATCGTTTTATAATATATATTGTATGGTATATCCATCATTCTCGTGTTTTTGGTTGTAAGTAAATGTACCAAGAATTTAAATTTCTTCTTACTTTTTCAACTTAGGTTTTGATTTTGTAACTGTGAAATACGACGCGGTAAAAGCAGATAAACTTTTGTATCCCACTTTATAGGCAATTTCGCTTAATGTAAAATGATTGGTATCAATTAATTCAATGCTTTTTAAGATTCGGATTAATTGCATATATTTTTGAAGTGTAATTCCTGTTTCCTGTTTGAATATACGTTGTAAATTTCGGACAGACATATTTGCCTTTTCAGCTAATTCATCCAGATTAAAATGACTAGAATAATGATGGTTCATATATTCGCTGACAGGAATTAATCGTGTATCAACAAGAACTGGTAATTGCAAACTATAATTTTCATCACAAAAGTAAGGTAAACTGCAAAGCATCGCTTTCAAGAAAACACTTTGCTCCTTTTCTTCAACCAAATATTTATTCCATTTGGACGCATACAGCATCATTTCTTTAAGCACAGGCGGTGCAACAAAGACATGAATTGAATTGAAAAAATCTTGTTTCAAAACTTTTTTAAACAAAATAAGCATAGGATTAACTGTTTCTGCATCCGATGTTGTATGGTGTTTTTTATTTGCAGGAATCCAAATTACATGGTTTTGAGGAACTAAGTATATTTTTTGCTCAATATGGAAGTATTGATAACCTTCCTCTACATAGTTCAACTGGAAATAATCATGCGAATGTTCTTTTTCATCATGTTGCCATTTCTTTTCATACCATACGTAAGTGTTAGTTGCTATGCGGTCTGAGTATTCTCCAATTTTTTCTTTCATATTTCTACATTCAACTGTCGTTTTACATATAGTTTTTGGCAAAATTAATAAAAACGACATGATTAATTTTGTTATTGAAATTAAATCATCATAACATGGAGAAAAAACAATTAAACAATAAGAATATATGGATTGGAATAGGAGTAATCATATTTATTTCGGCTAATTTACGTGCACCTATCACAGCTGTAAGCCCTATTTTAGACGAAATAAAATCAGTATTAAAAATAGATAATTTTCAAGCCAGTTTACTTACATCAATTCCACTTATCGTCTTTGCAGCCTGCTCTATATTGGTTAGTAAAGCAGTACAAAAAATAAATATTCGACACGGAATCATTTATTCATTACTTATCTTAATCATTGGTTTATATATCCGCATTTATGGTAATGTAACCACTTTATATGCCGGCTCCTTATTAATGGGCTTAGGAATCTGCATAGGAAATGTATTGACTCCTGCATATATAAAAGATATTTTTCCTCATAAAATAGGTCTCATGACCGGTCTTTTTTCTGTATCAATGAGTTTAGTTGCAGCCTTTGCCTCTGGGTTGAGTATAGCAATTGGAAAATGGTCAAACGCAGGTTGGAAAGGCTCTTTAGGCATCTGGATAATTGGTGGAATTCTTGCTCTTTTTATCATCCTAGTTGATACATTAAAGAACAAAACTTCTACACAACCTCAAACAAATCATGTAAATCATGTTCAATTCAATATATTTCGCTCTAAACAAGCCTGGAATATTAGTATATTTATGGGAATTCAATCCTTAGTTTATTATTGCCTGGTTGCCTTATTACCCACTTTACTTATTGATTATGGAATGACAAAAACAGAGGCCGGTTGGGTATTTTCAGTTTTACAACTTGCTATGCTACCAGCTATGTTATTTAGTCCTGTTTTAGCAACTAAAATGAACAATCCCAAAGTCATGATTTACATCACTTCTGTTTTGTACATACTGGGAATTTCTATGTTTATTTTTTTTAAAGCTAAATACAGCTATATCAGTGCCATATTAATTGGAATAGCCGGAGGTTTTGCTTTTAGCCTTTCTATTCTATTTTTCTCATTGAGAAGTAAGACGATGGCCGGAACAATAAAAATTTCGGGGATGGCACAATCTATCGGTTATTTAATTGCTGCTTTTGGCCCTCCTATTTTTGGAAAACTATATGATGTAAATTCAACATGGAACTATTCTCTCTACTTCTTATTCCTATGTATCATCCTTATGACCTTTTTTGGAAAAAATGCCACAAAGCCTCTATTTATAGAAGAACACTAGTCTTAAAAGTATTGCTTGAAAAAAACTTCATAGTAAAGGTGAGGTTTTCTAAGCTTTATTTCGTATCATCTTCACAATGAGATTTTTTTGTTGGTTTTACAATACATCGCACTATTCTATTTTAACATTCCTAATTTTGCATACGATATTAAATACTACTAAAATCTTGTAGGAAATAAAAAAGAGGATAACAAAAAGGTCCCTCTTTTTTATTGATTGATTTAGAAAAGATAAAATTAAATCGTCTAAATCTTATTTTTTAGTTTTGATTGTATTTTTATAAATCTGGCCATCTTTTATAATAACTAAAAAGTTTTTTTCAGGATTTGCAATTAGAGACAAATCTTTTAAAGGGTTTCCATCTACCAATAACAAATCTGCCAGTGCTTGTTCTTCAATTACTCCCAATTTTCCCGGATATGGGCTACGTAAACCTGAAAGTTGTAACAATTCACCGTTATCTTGTGTAATCATTTTTAAAATTTCGGCGTTTGTAAACCATTTTTGAAGACGCAAAATATAACTATTTTGTTCATCGTTCAGCTCCGGCTCAAAAAGGAAATCCGTTCCCCAGGCCAATTTAACTCCTAATTTTTTCGCCAATGGCCATACTTTGTCCTGACCATCCAATACCGGTTTACGCTTTTCTTTACGTTGCGCATCCATATTGTCATTATTATCCATTAAGTTTTGTAAGCTTAACCAAACATTTTTCTGTGCTAATAATTTCAACGTTTCTTCATCCAGCATCTGACCATGTTCAATTGACTTTACACCGGCTTCTACAGCACGTTGTACTGCTCTTGGTGTATAAGCATGCACCATTACGTACGTTCCCCAATCTTCTGCAGCATCCACAGCAGCTTTCATTTCATCAAAAGTATATTGAGTAACATCAATCGGATCATATGCAGAAGAGGTCCCGCCACCAGCCATCAATTTGATTTGGCTCGCTCCGAAGCGCAAATTTTCTCTTGTTGCTGTTAATACCTCATCCCTGCCGTCTGCAATGAAAGTTGCACCTAATAACTCGGCACGAGAAGGTTTTCCAAAAAAACGACGAGATCGCTCGTCCGGTGTTCTAAAATCTCCATGTCCGGCAGTCTGACTAATTGTTGCTCCAGAAGGCCAGATACGTGGCCCGGAAACTTTACCTTTATCAATGGCTAATTTCAAAGGAAAAATTGGTCCTCCTGCATCGCGAACACTTGTAAATCCACGCATCAGCATTTTTTGAGAAGCTTCTCCTACTTTACTCATCAACAATTCTTCAGACATTTCAGGCGACATCATTTGCGCCATTGTTAAAGAACCAAATACCATATGAACATGCACATCAATTAAGCCCGGCATCAATGTTTTTCCTCCTCCATTAATTTTTACAACATCTGGTCCATTTGTTGAAATAGCAGATGTACTAATTTTCTGAATTTTTTGCCCCGAAACCAATACATTCATAGGTGAAGTAAGTGATTTTGTTTGATGATCTAAAATTCTAACATTTTCAATTAAAATTTGTTTTGTTTGTGCAAAAGTAAATGTGGTCGAGAGAAGAAAAAGTGTTAATAATGACTTAATTTTCATAAATATGTTCGTTTATTTTCCCAAGGTACGACGAAAGCTTAAAATTTTTCTAATAAAACCATATGATATATTGACTATTTTATAGATTTGTTTGATAACAGAGAAAACGCAAGGCTATATGAAAGTAAATAATCAACATATTGAATTTCTTTTTCATTAATTTTAACTATTCAATTCAAAAACAATGATAAAAAAGGATACTATTTTAGTTTTTTTCCTTCTACCTTTTATGCTCTCTTCTTGTATACAAGAAGAAGAATTGGATACAAATGCAGACATTCTCGAAGCTTATATTCCTCCTCAATATTTGAAAACTGATCCAATTATTACAAATAATTCTATCGAATTCAGAGTGAAATCTAATATTGATCTAAAAAATCAAGCTCCTGTATTCATTTTATCACCAAACGCAACTATTGATCCGGTTAATGGAACTCTTCGCGATTATACGACCACTCAGACTGCCGTCGTAACAGCTCAGGATAAACGTTGGAAAAAAGTATATACCATAAGTTTCAATATTGATGAATTGAGTACGTCTTATTCTTTTAATCAAGCTGAATTAACAGATAAAGACAGGTATTATCGTTTTTATACCATTGGTTCTAATGGAGATAAAATATATGATTGGGCAACTGGAAATTCCGGTTATGTAACAGTTGCCGGAGATAAAACACCTGACGAATATCCAACAACTGTTGCAGAAGGAAGATCCGGTGGTTATGCAGCCAAAATGCAAACAGTTTATACAAGTAGTTTTGCAGCAGCAACCGGAAATCCAATCGCGGCAGGAAATTTATTTTTAGGAAGTTTCAAAACAAATCTGTTTAATACACTAAAATCAACAAAATTTGGATTACCATATTCAGGAGAATTACCAAAATCTGTCCGTACATACTATAAATACAAAGCCGGTAAAGAAGTAAGAAACCAAGACTTCAACCCAATTCCCGGAGCAGTCGATACATTTGATATTTATGCGATTATTTTCGAATCTCAAGCAAAAGAAAACTATTTATATGGCGATCACAATTTCAAAGATCCGAGAAATGTTGCCATTGCAAGAGTTTCCGCAGCTGATCGCTTGGAAACTTCAAATTGGAGAGAAATCAATTTTCCTTTTAAATTAGTTGAAGGCAAAAAATACGATCCCTCTAAAGAATATGTCTTGGCAATTGTAATGTCTTCAAGTATTGATGGAGCTTATTTTACGGGTGCTATCGGAAGTACATTAATCGTTGACAAATTAGAATTAATTTACAACTAAAACCATGAAAAAAAAATATAAAAAAATAACTATCATTGTTTTAACATTCAATTCTTTTCTCATCAGTTTTGCGCAGGAAATAGATAATTTAGAACAAAATAAAACTTCCTTTTTTAAAAAGAATGTAGACTACCAAGCAAGAGCTCAATTTAGTATCGGAGGAGCTTCACCTATAGGTATCCCAGCAGAAATTAGAAAAATCGAAAGCTATAATCCGACTTTACAACTGGGAATTGGAATAAACGCAACAAAATGGCTCAACGATAAACAAAAGTATGGAATTCGTGTTGGCTTATATATGGAAGGCCGTGGAATGAAAACGCAAGCAAAAGTAAAAAACTATTATACCCAAATACAAGACGATACAGGTGCTCAGACAAAAGGTTTCTTTACAGGACATGTGATTACAGAAATGGACAATGCCTATATTTCTGTTCCTGTTTTATTCGTTTGGAATGCCTCTAACAATTGGAATTTTTATGGAGGATTTTATTTTTCCGGTTTGATCGATAAATCGTTTTCCGGCTATATTTATGATGGTACTTTTAGAGAAGGCAGTCCGATCGGCGAACCAACAACATTCGAAAACACAGCAAAAGGATTATATGATTTTTCCGATAACCTAAGTCCTTTTCAATGGGGAAGTCAGCTAGGAACTGAATTCAAAATAAAGAGTAACTTCAGCATTTTTTTAGATGCAACAATGGGGCACAAACAAATATTTAAAAAGAATTTTGAAGCCATTTCATTCAAAATGTATTCAATTTATGGAAATGCAGGTTTTGCTTATATTTTTTAAACAATCTATTCATAAATCAAATTAATAAGAGAACGTACTTCAAGTAAGGAAGTACTTTCTCTTATGACGTTACGACCAACTTTTACAGAATGACCTTTCTCATCATTATAAATTAAAATCTTTCGCTAAAAAATCACCATAAAAATCAGGAATTTCACTTGCGTAAATAGCTGAAATAACTTCTTGTACCGGATAATCTACCTTAACAATTTCTGCATTCACCTTATGTTCATTCAAAGTCAGAACACAATACGTGGCCTTTCTGTCCTCTTCTTTACTTCTTCCCACAGAGCCGCTATTTACAAAAAGTACATCCGAAATTTGTTGAATGTAAGATTGATGCGTATGCCCCATCACCAGAACATTTATCGCTTTTTCTTTTAATTTCGAATACATTTCTCTTTTTTCATCAGATTCATAAACATATTCATCATTGCTGTGAAGACTAGCATGAACCAACAAAATTTTTTGATAGGATTTACCTATCTTGTATACTAATTCTAACTGATAAGGAAGCGTTGACAACCACTCTTTATGTTCTGAAATAACATGCTGTTTACTATGATTGATTGCTTGAATCCGGTTTTCCGTTTCATCATCATCATGATGAGTTAATGGAATTATAGGCAAATCAAATGCGATTCGCTCGTCATGATTTCCAAGAATACAAGGAATTCTATTGTTTCGAAAAAATGAAATGACTTCGTTACTCCAAGGTGCAAAATCGACCAAATCTCCTAAACAATATACATGAGAAATATTTTTTTTCTTAATGTCTGCAAGCACCTCATTCAATGCCACTATATTTCCATGAATGTCACTAATTATAGCTATTTGTATCATTGATTGTTTAAATATCAAATAACTAATTTAGAAATTTATCTTAAGGTTGGAAAGATGATTTTCTTTAATATGGTATGATTATTATCAATTTTAAAATTGAAAAAAGAATTATCCTATTCTAATCCTTTCGATCAAAATCTACATTATTTTATTTAAAATTAATCTAAATAAAAATTGCTCAACTGAATCTTTTTCGCAATATTTGTGCTTTAATTTAGACTTAATACAAATAATAATGAAAAAACTATTTATTTCTACTGCAATCTTAGCATTACTTGCAAGTTGTAATAATAAGGACGCAAAAGCTGAAAACTCAGATGATGTAAAAACTGAATCAACAACATCCAATGAAAAAATTGTTTCTTTAAATGGCGCAATTACAGAAGTTTTAGCGGATTTGGGAGAACAAAACAATCTGGTTGGTGTGGATGTAACAAGTACTTATCCTGCTTCTGTAAAAGAAAAAGCAGAAGATTTGGGACATGTGCGTTCTTTATCAATTGAAGCTTTATTGGCTTTGAAACCAACAAAAGTTTATGCAACAGATAAAGATTTGAATCCGGAACAAATTGCCCAGTTAAAAAATGCAGGTATTCAGACAGAAATTATTAAACAAGATTATTCTATTGACGGCACAAAAGAATTGGTAAAAACAATCGCAACTTCATTAAACAAACAAGATTTTGAAGCAATCAATACAAAAATTGATACAGATTTAAAAGCTTTAAAACCTTTAGCTACAAAACCAAAAGTTCTATTCATTTATGCCCGAGGAGCAGGAAACTTAATGGTTGCCGGAACCAATACACCGATGGAAAAAATCATTGGAATTGCCGGAGGACAAAATGCGATAACGGAATTTGAAGATTTTAAACCATTAACTCCTGAAGCAGTTGTAAAAGGAAATCCTGATTATATTTTAATGTTTGACAAAGGCTTGGAAAGCATGGGAGGAATTGACGGTGTCCTAAAATTAGAAGGTGTTGCGTCAACAAATGCCGGTAAAAACAAAAAAATAATTGCAATGGATGGACAGCTAGTTTCTGGTTTTGGGCCTCGTGTAGGGCAGGCTGCTGTACAATTAAACCAACTACTTCAACAATAAATAAAATAAAGACTTAAAATAATATGTATCCGCAAATTAGAATACATCTTTCAGTGTTAAGTTTAAGCATCTTAAGTATAGCTATTATGGCTTTATTTTTAGGTGTTTATCAATTTAACGAATCCATCCTTTCCATTATCAATAAAGCTTTTACCAATAGAACCGCCATCAATGACAGTGATTATTACGTCCTTTTCGAATTGAGATTACCTCGAATCATTCTGTCTATTTTAGTTGGCTCTGGTTTAGCTGTAGCCGGAACATGTTTACAAGGAATCTTCAAAAATCCTTTGGCATCTCCGGATTTGATTGGAATTACATCGGGAAGTATTTTGTTTGCGGCAATTACAATTGTCTTAGGAGGATATATTAAAGATTTTGTCCCGGAACTCATTCATTACTCATTACTTAGTTTGATGGCATTTGTAGGTGCAATGTGTTCAACTGTTTTTGTTTACAGAATTTCTTCACACCATCAAAAAACAAACATTACCATTTTACTGTTATCCGGCGTTGCAATATCTGCTCTTTGTGGTTCTGCAACAGGCCTTTTGACTTATCTATCAACAGAAGAAGAACTACGTAACTTAACATTTTGGACATTAGGTAGTATTGCAAGTGCCAACTGGGACAAAATCTTAATTTTGGGAATAGTTATCAGCGTCAGTTTTTTCTTTTTAATCGGAAAAGGAAAAACATTGAACGCGATGATGTTAGGCGAAAAAGATGCTGAGCATCTGGGTATTAATGTTGAAAAAACAAAAAGACAAATTATTGTTTTTTCAGCTTTATTGGTAGGAACGATTGTTTCTTTCACCGGAACAATTGGTTTTGTAGGATTAATCGTTCCATATATTTTACGGTTAATCTTCAAATCAAATTATGTCATTATTCTTCCTCTATCTGCATTCTTAGGCGCAATATTGGTTATCGTTGCAGATACAATCAGTCGTACTTTGGTTTCCCCATCTGAAATTCCAATTGGAATTTTAACTTCATTAATGGGAGCACCTGTGTTTATTTCAATTTTAATGAATTATAAAAAATCATTGTAATGTTAACTGTAGAAAATATAAATTATCAATACAAATCATTCAAGATTTTAGAGACCGTTTCATTTGATGCCAAAGCAGGTAAGATGATTGCAATCGTTGGTCCAAACGGAGCCGGAAAATCTTCTTTACTGAGTTACATCGCAAATGAAATTGATCCCAACGAAAATTTGATTCGATTAAAAGACATTGCATTAAAAAATTGGAAAAAAGAAGATCTGCCTCAACATAAAGCAAAATTCTCGCAACATCAACCGACAGATATTCCATTATCTGTAAAAGAAGTGGTCTTAATGGGCCGTTATCCTTATTTCCAAAACGCACCTCAACAAAAAGACATCGATTCGGTTGAATATTGGATGACTAAAACCGATATCAACCATTTAAAAGACAGGGATTACGTTCATCTTTCCGGTGGTGAAAAACAACGGGTACATTTGGCCCGTGTTTTTACGCAGCTGGAAAATGAAGTCAATCGAAAACTACTATTATTAGACGAACCTTTGAATAATTTAGACATTTCTCATCAATTTAATTTGTTAGAAATTTTAAATGAATTCAAACAAAAAGGAAATTTAGTGATTTTGGTTATGCATGACCTTAATCTGGCATCACAATTTGCGGATGAAGTTATTTTGATGAACAAGGGAAAGATTGTTTACCAGGATAGCCCGGAAAAAGTTTTTCAACCCGAAATCATTTCCAAAATTTACCGATTTCCTTGTACAATTTGTAAAAACCCAATCGACCAGAAACCACTTATTTTATTTGGTAAAAAAACAATTACAATGAATACTATTACAGATTTAAAAAAACAATGGGACGACTTGAAAGCAAGTCAACCCAAAATTAGAATTCGCAATGCTGCAAAAGAATTAGGAGTAAGCGAAATGGAACTTTTAGCAACTCAGTTAGGAGATCATGTAACAAGATTAAAACCTGAATTTGCTGCAATTTTACAAGAAATTGAATCGTTTGGAAAAGTGATGGCTCTTACTCGTAATAACGAATGTGTACACGAACGAAAAGGGGTTTACCTGAATGGAGATTTTTCTTCTCCTCACGCTCAGTTATTTGTTGGTGAAGACATTGATATGCGCATTTTCCTAAACCATTGGAAAACGGCTTTTGCAGTAACTGAACCATCTGAACACGGAGAGCGCAAAAGTTTGCAGTTTTTTGGAAAAGACGGAGAGGCTATTCACAAAATATACTTAGTACCACAAAGTAATGTTGATGCATTTGATGCTTTGGTGGAGAAATATAAAAACGACGATCAACAAACAATTCCGACAACGGAAATGGTTGAGAATAATGTAACAGAAAAGGCGGACGAAGAAATTGATGTAGAAGGATTTCGTCAAGCTTGGATCGATTTAAAAGACACTCACAATTTCTTTACCATGCTACGCAAATATGGCGTAACACGTACGCAAGCATTACGTTTAGCTCCTACAGATTACCATGCAAAACAAATTTCTAAAGAAGCAATTGTTCAATTGTTAGAAAAATCTGCAGAAACACAAACACCAATTATGGTTTTCACCGGTAATAAAGGGAATATACAAATTCATACAGGTGAAGTAAAACGTACCATGTGGCATGAAAACTGGTTCAATATCCTCGATCCGGATTTTAATATGCATTTGGATATGGATAAAATTGCTTCTACTTGGATCGTGAGAAAACCAACTGAAGATGGAATTGTAACAGCTATTGAAGTTTTTAATGATAAAGGAGAAATCATTGTACAATTCTTTGGAAAAAGAAAGCCCGGCATTCCTGAATTAGAAGAATGGCGCGAGATTGTAGCTGGTTTAAATTAAATATTTTTAAGCTGAAAATCCAACCAATTTATATATCACACTAAATATCTTCCCGATTAATTCTTTCTATTAATCGGGAATTTTTGTTATATGTTGAATCTTTTGAAATAAAAAAGGTCGTCTAAAAAAGACGACCCTCCACAAAGAGACAAATAAAGTACTCAAAACTTTATTGCAAAACTATTTTTTTCGTTTCCACTTTATCTGCATTCTGTACTTTTACGATGTAAATTCCTGCAGGAAGTTTAGATAACTGAATTGATTTATTTGTAAATGAAGATGTTGGTTGATATGTTTCCTGGTGTACCAATTGTCCATTCATCGAATAAACCTGAATATTCAATGGAGATGACTTCGCGTCTTGCGAATTGTACACTAAGTTGATTGTTTTTGGTTGAGAAGAATTTGTATAAATCTCAAATTTTGTTTTTGATAATTCTGTTGTTCCTAAATTAGCTGTTACATTTTCGTAATCAAACGTTATTTTTCCTGTTGATGTACCTTCAAATGTTTTGAAAACTAATTTATAAATTTGATTTGTAGATGTATTTTTGATGAAATGATTCGTTGGTGTTATTGTATAAGATCCAGATCCGAAATTATATGCTTTCCAATCATATCCTATGGTATTAATATCTGCTGTATAAGCTTTATCATCAGCTGGATTTCCTGAATCAGTTTTCGCAACTTTTACCAAATCGCTTTGTAAAACTCCTGTTACAGTATACATCACAACATCACCATCATTCGTTGTTATAGGTGTAATATATTTTGTAAATATTAAATCCCATTTGCTTTGTTCCGGTTCCGGGTTTACAGCTTTATCAGCTAATAAACTATAATAATTGAATAAATTATTTGGATTGGTTTTATGTGCAAGATTTACTTTTTTATCTTCTGACCATACGCCATTTACCAATTTAGAATAGGTAAAATTATATTCTCCTAAAGGCGCCGCTAAATTATCTATTTTTAATTTCACATATTCTCCTGTTGTATATTCTAAAACAAAAATAATAGAACCGTTTACATAATGATTGGCAATATTATAATTTCCCCAACCATAAGGAGCCGAACCGTTATTAAAAGCACCTTCTTGCCAATCTTTATCTGAGTTGTATAAAGGTGTCCAAGAAGAAAGGTGATCAATATTCACCGCATTCCATGTTGAAATATCATTCGAAGCTTCATATACCTGCACTCCTGCCCCATCATTTACCCTAATTCCTGTAGACATATTCGATTTACGGTAAAATGCAATATCCCAATCACTTCTATTTACTGCTTGAGTAGATTGATTTGCCAATCCGTAATACACATCATTTGCATAACCTGCTCCCATTGCGACTTCACCTTTTATTGTTTGCGCATTAACAGCGACAGAAGTCAACAGAATAGTTGCTAAAAGTGTAAACTTGTTTTTCATGATATAATAATTTTTAATTGTTTAATTGGAATTAGAACCGTCAATCTGAGACATTTTATTCTGATCCATTTATTCTCAGACTGACAAATTCTAATCACTAATAATGAGTATGTTTATTTTATAAGTTTATATTCAAATTTTGGATAACCTCTCACGTCAGAAGCAGTAAGAAAAGCCAACATTTTTATTTTGTAGTAATTATTTTCTGCGTCTTTTATGATATAAAATCGATCTGCAAATAATTTTTGAGGTTTTGTGACTTGCCGCCAAGAATCTCCAATTGCACGTTGATCATTCATAAATTTTGATTCATCAATCATTGATTCGTTAAAAGTTTCGTACGTAATTTTATCCGTTACATCAACACGATATGCTTTTGCACCAGCTTTTAAATTATTCACAACAAAATCCGAATAACCATATGATCCATTCCCTTCGATAAGATTCGTAAAAACGGTAAAGTTTAAGTCCCATTCTAATTTTGGAGGTTCTACATTGACAATATCATTTGTCGTAAAACTGAAGTGAACAAAGTTATGTGTCGTATTTTTCGAAATCACTTTCTCCTGATAGGTTGTTTCATCCAGATTCGCATATTGCATCACATAATGCTCGTCTCTCTTGATAAATTTCACTTTTTTCCAACCACGCGGATTTCCCGCAACAGCTGCAGAACCAGCTGCCGGCGTTGCTGTTCCGACTTCGTATCCCATATTCAGGAGATAAACAGGATTATCTGTTTCTTTTATCTCGGCAATCGCCGTTTGCAAAATATCACCTGCAGGATGATCGATATACTCTTTATTTGAATCGACAAATGTTCCTACTGCAACTTCATTGATTAGATTTCCTACAGAGGCTTTTGTTACTTTTGATAGATCTGTTTCATCCAATGCTTTTACCGCCATATAAATTGAAGAATTTAATTCTACACGAAAATAAGTTCCATTATAAAAACCTAAATCCCACGAATCTCTTTTTACTTTTGTTTGTGTATCTTTACTTAAGTCTATAAAAACTTGATAAGGTTGATTAGGTCCTCCTATTTCAGGATCCATAGATCCACCAATTGAAACTTCAAAAGAAATTTTAGTTGACGTATTTCCTTGAATAATCGATTCAGGATAATCGATTTTCGTAATCTCAAATTGAATTAATTTATCTGAACGATCAAATGGATAAATCAAATTTTTAAATGTAAAACTTGTTGATGTTTCTCCTTTTTTTATCGGAAGAATAATTTCGTGATTTGTAACAGCAACAGAAGTAGAATAATCTACATTATAAGTAGCTTTATCTTCGGTTATTTTAATATGAATTTGACCATCCTGCTCTGCAACTTTAGAATAAATTAATTGAATCGTTTCTTCATTATCAATCTTACTAAAATCAATGCTTGGATGTTTAAAAGCCACCACAAAATCTTGTCCAATAGGATGACTATCTTCATTACACGACCATAAAAACGAAAGACTAAACAATAAGGTATAAATAAATATTTTTTTCATGTTTTTTGATTAATTAATTCCTAAATTGAACGTTAGTTTTGCAAAATATGAACGCCCATATCCATATAAAATACTTGTAGATCCTGTAGAGTGTGCTCCATCATTAGAAGAGCTTGTGTTTAGCCTTTTTACATCAAATAAATTTCGAGCTCCAATCGTCAAATCAAACTTTTTATTCCAAAAACTTTGTTTTATTGATGCATCCATCCAATGAAAAGCCTCCCGCTTTCCTTTCACCAAAATCTGCTCTATTGGGTTAGAAGGATTTTTTTTCGGAACAAATTGTTCTTCTTCTCCATTGTATTTATAAAAAACAGAGAAAATTGTACTTGTTTTTGGTACACTATATGATATGTTTGTATTGACTTGCGCTGTATAGAAATACTTATTTTTAACTGTATTTACTCTCTCTATTTGATCAATATCTTGTTTAATTCCTGTTAACGTAAATCCAACACCTCCGGAAAATTGACCTATATTAAATTGATTTAAATACGTAAAACCCTGTACATCATAGTTATCAATATTTCTATATTGATTTTTTTGAGGACTTTCTTGAATAATAATCAAACCAATTTTATCTTTCATATTAATTTTCCATAACGACACTTTTTGTTCAATCGTTGTATGAGGTTCAATTTTCCAATTCTTTTTAAGGTGTAAGAAAGCAGAAACACCTTTTTCCGGATTCAAATTCTCATTTCCTTGTACATCATGATTCACATCTACAAAATAAGAATACATTTCATCGTAGTTAGGTAAACGAGGTGAGGTTCCAACTATAGCACGTAACTCCCACTCTTTACCAAATAAATATTTTGCACTCAAACTCATCACATATTGTGT
The DNA here is from genome assembly GCF_000382425.1 of Empedobacter brevis NBRC 14943 = ATCC 43319. GTDB lineage: Bacteria > Bacteroidota > Bacteroidia > Flavobacteriales > Weeksellaceae > Empedobacter > Empedobacter brevis. Next base: position 100,322 of record NZ_KB908291.1, on the reverse strand, counting down.
ATCAAACTGCTCCGAAAACATTACACGTGCTCCCGGACGAAACGAAAGTTTATCATTGAAATTAATTTCAGAAGAAGCAAAAAAATCGTAGGTACCTAATTTTCTCTCAATTGGGTTTTTGATGAATTCCCCTGATGCCGGAGAAGCAAATCCCTTGGTTTGGTCGATTTCATAACCAAATTGAAAATCGAAGAATTCATTTTTATTGATAAAATTACTGAACATACCTTTCGAATAGTATACTTTACGACTTTCATATTCGAATTTATTGACATTATCTTCAATCCCTTTTAAAATCTCATAATCATATTCTTTTACCTTTCTCTTTTGCTCTTGATATGAAAAAGACACATCATAATTAATCGCTTTCTTAAATCGTCCCGAAGCATTTAAGTGATTATAGATACGGTCTGTTGTAAATACTCGATCTTTTCCAAAATAATCATATGTATCTGTTGGTGTGTTCTTTATTTCTTTAGGATTAGGATCAAAAAATTTTGTTTCTTCGTTGAAATATTCGAATTTATAGAACAAGCGGTAATTATCTTTTTTATACTGTACAAATGCTTTCGTCGCATTTTGTTCTTTCGGCAACCATTCGTAACCTCTTAATCCATTATTATTCGGATAATTCTTGCCTTGTTTTTGATCAAAAAATCCCTGAAAATCATTACGTGAAAAACTTAAATTAGCATAGATTCTATCCGAAAATTTATGTCCGATTTTCAAGGATTGTATGTGTCTTCCTTTATTTTTCCAATTGTATTCGTCACCAATTGTTTCTTCTTGTAAAGTAGCTGAAATATCAAATTTATTCTTTCCTCCTTTTTTGGTGATAATGTTGATTACTCCGGCGATAGAATTTGCGCCATATTCCACTCCCATTGCTCCTTCTACAATTTCTATCTGTTGAATATCATCCAGGTTTATTTGTGTCAAATCTGTATTATTCCCTAAACCTTCGTCATTAATTAATGGAATATTATCCACTAAAATCTTAAAATATTGAGCATCCAGACCAAACATCTTGACTGTAGATTTTCCGGTAGAAGAACTTGGAATAATATTCATGTTCAATGTTTGATTCAATACATCAGCCAATGTGTTTCCTGCTTGTCGTTCTATCATTTCCTGTGAAATCACTTTTACTTCGTAAATAGATTTCTTAACCGATTGGGCATTGTATTGCCCGGAAATAACGGTCTGCTCCAAATCAATTGTAGGTTGAGATGAAATAGAATCATTTTCTTGTGCGTATAGAGTAATTGTAGTAAGTAAGCTTAGTAGAAAAAAGCGCCTCTTCATTTGTCTTTGTTTTATTATTTAGAATTAGTCTAATAATTAATAAAGCAAATGTAATCGAAATTTTTAATTTATTTTTATTTATTCTAAATTAATTTAGATTTCTATAAATTAAACTCATTTAATATTTTAAAAATAAACCTCTAAATCCCTCTTATATAAGAGGGATTTTCATATTTTTTATTCAGACACTTCACCCCATCAACAATATAGCTAGGCTCAAAAAAAAACTTCACAAAGAAAGCGAATGACAAAGAGTACTTGTTTAGCAAAAGAGTTGCAACCTATCAGCTCATATAGTATTTTGTAAAATAAAAAATGCCTGAGAAGTATCTCAGGCATGGTTAATTAAATAACATCACGTTTTTCGTTTACAAACTTTAATGGTTACTTTTTATTAATTTGTTTCTTCCATAATAACCCGCAATAATTGCCAACATTAACAACACTACAGTGTATGAATCTATAGGAGTTGTATCTACCGGATCGTCATCAGAATCGTGTCCTCCCGGATTCGTTGAACTGGTATTATTCTCACTAAAGAAACTAACATCAGATTGGTTTTCTGCAGCAAACAAGTTTGAAAAAGACAGTATTGAAAATAGGCCTCCCCACATTATATTTTTTAATCGTTTATTCATCTCAATTTATTTTACAATTATTTTTTTCGAAATTTTTGTCCCATCATATAATTCTATCCAAACAATGAGTACAGTTGCATTTGTATTCATTACAACACTTGTTTTCAAAGCATTTACGGAAGAAACTGTCTTGATTAATTTAGCTTCTAAATTGTATACTTTTATTGATTTTAGTTTTTCTGAAGACTGTACAAAAATTGTTTTTCCTTCTGTGTAAACATCGACTTTATTTCTTTCATTTAATTCATTTACATGAAGTAAACTGCTATCGTATACAATTTCAAATCGATCTGTAAAATACCCCTTGTCACTGATGAAATTGTAATTTTCTTTTGATAAATCCGTATACGTTTTTGTCTCTTTGTCTATTAAATAAACTGCTTGTCCTTGGGCAAAAACTCCATTTGCTTTAGAAAGCGAAATAGTATAATTTCCAGGAGTTAAAATCTTAATTGCCAGTTTAAATCGATCTTTCAAATCAAATTGACTTCCTCTCCCCTGGATCGACATTTCTTTCTGATCAAGCAGTGAATAAACTCCTGGATAGATTTGCATTGGTTCTGCATCAAAACTATTCTCATACATTTTTGTAGAACCTTCTTTATATCCTATCAAAGTAGAATTTAAAGACAGATTATCTTTTTGCAAACTCAACCAAAATTTATCGTCTTCATTATGTTTATAGGACACGACCTCATGATTTGAAACCCGCATACTGTTATTAAAAAACAACTGCATTGGTAACGGACCCGGTAATTTGTTTTCTGCTTGTACAATAAATCCCTGACCTACACCTATTACTGTGGAAGTAATCGAAGGATCACTCCATCCCATTTCATCTGTATAAATAATCCAATTGTTTCCTGTGAATTCACCATTCACTATTGGTTGACTGTGTGTCCAGACAAAGACATTCGAAATGTTTAAATTCGTATTCAACGCAATTAATTTCTTCAAATCAATTGGAGATGGATAAGGATTACCTACTGCATTATTTCCAACATTATTTTTTGTAAGCATTCTTGAAACAAATCCATTATTTGGAATCCCTGTAAAAGTTCCTTCAAATATTTTAGCAACACCTTCTCCATAATTATTAAAATTATTTGGAGCTCTGAAGGCGATGTATTCTCCTCGTTGAAAAACATCATTTTCATTGACATCGGCTACCCAAGCATTCGTATTTTCATTAAATCGATAAAAACGATTTTGAAGGGTTTTAGGCGATAACGCAAAAATATTTTGTCCGAAAACAGGAGAAGACCAATCCAAGGTTTCTAATCGATAAATTGGTTTCGATTGACGTTTGAAACTGATATTTCCTACATTGATTGCATTATCATTTTGTTGTATTAAATAAGCTCCATTTTCAAAAACAACTTGATTCGAAGGATTATCCACATTATTTACAACAGTATAGGTAATTCCTGAAGGAACAACTACGTTTGCTTCAAATGTCAACGATTTTGCTGTCAAATTATGAGTATAAGATTCTCGTAGAATAGCATCTTTAGTAGCTGTTGGCTCTCCATCGCTCCAAACTCCATTTTCCCAAATTGTTGGTAAAGGCGGTGTGACTTCTGTCCAGGTAAATGCGTCTAATCCAACATAATTTGTCGGATTACTTGTAGAAATTTCAAGTTCATTGATTTCATAATTTGAATAATTCATTCCATTTATATTTTTCAAATTAACTTGAACATATCCATTCGTCATAAGAGCATTTAAAGGAATATAAAGTGTTGTAAAAATAACTGTCCCATTCTCTTTTCCATTTATTGTAATTGGCGCAGGCATAATGAGAGGAAATTGTTGTAAATTATAATCAGCTAAAAAAAGATAAAAATTTTGCGAGGTAAAATTAAACCCTTCACTTTTTATCTTAAAACTTGGGTTAACTCCAAATTCTGCTGCACCATCATTATCAATGTATTTATTATCTATCGCTAAACCATTCCAACCTGTACCGGGATAATTTCCTTGTACACGGAATGTTCCTTGTGCATAATCTGCTGAGGGAGAACTTTCTATTTTAAATAATTTTCCATTACTTACAAAAGAATAACTGCCATTGTCTGCATTCTCAAAATCCTCAATATAAGGTAAATTTTGCGCAAATGAAAAAACAAATCCGAGAAGAAATACTAGTGTGAACGTATAATAATGTAAAGTTTTTTTCATCATTCTATTATTTTTTATAAGAACTTTATGGTTCTCAAACGATTTGTAATTGTTTCACTTTGCTAAAAATTTCTGTTGAACTCGCAAAAGATTTCGTCGGCATAATAAACTCTTGTGAAAATACATTCCGATTCTTCTCCTCGTCGTATCCAATGTTATTTTTACATACTAATTCACCACCCATTCCACCTTGTGTCAAAATAACTTCTTGCTCTTTTTTATTTTTTAATATCAACGGATAATGTAATTTTTGTCCTTGTGTCGTACTCAAAACAAAATCAATACTTTCACTCTTCAACGCCAGATCTTTACTGTTTAGTTTCTTCTTCTCCATTCCCAGTTGTGATAAACAAATTACTAAATCACATTTGTCTTCTGTTTTCAGTTTTTTTGCCATTCGAGTTGCTGCTTTATATGGATTTTCAACTCTAATCGAAGAATTAAAGCTATTCTCAGCCACTCCGGTTATACCAATTTTTAAATCTTTGGTATGCAATATTACATAAGGCAAAACAGCTTCATTCCACCCCTCTTCCTTTGAAGTATAATTGCAATTAACAAAGGAAAAATTAAACGCTTTAGCCAAGTTTAAAAATGGTTGAGTTCCTAGTTTTAAATAATTTGCACTTAACGCAACTGCATGATAACCGATAGAATTGATTGATTGAAGTGTTTCTTGATTGAGTTGTTCTAATCGAAATAAATTCCCTGCATCCACTAAAATTCCTTTTGTTTCCTGCTCATTCAATTCTTTTTTTATCATGCGATAGATTGATGTATTGAATGATAAGTCCACATCATTACTTTGATAAATGGTTAGATTTGATGTGTCAGCTAACCCTTGTATATTTTTAGAAACATTTGCCAACCCTTTCAACGAAGGATTCAACATCGCAATTCCCATTAAAGATGCGGTATGTTTCAGAAAAGAACGTCTATTACTTTCCATATCTTTCTTATTTAATTACCATCTGGGAGGAAAAATTCCATATAAACAAATCACATAATTCATCCCAATATAAGGTTGCATATTGTTATGAGCAATTGATCCACCTGAAACCTGTGTTCTCAATTTCATGTCTATATTCGCATTTAATTCTACTGCAGGTTCTTCTAAATTCACCCCCATTGTTGGAGCAAAAGAACCGTTTACCAAAAATCCGGGCTGAGCAATTGACGAACCTGTAATAGGTGTCGTTTGCGTAGCCGGTGACGAGCTAACTTTTAATTTTGGTTCATCTGACAACACAACTTCATGTATATGAGATGGCATTTCATGTGTCAATAGTGTTACATTTTTTTCTCCTCCTGTTTCACCTAATACTCTTGCAGATAATCCAGGTCCTTGTCCTACACCCATCCCCACATGATCTCTGAAATCAGGTAAGCCAAAAGTTACTCGTCCATCTCCTCCGTATGTTGTCCCTAATATTGAAAACAAGGCCGTATTTTGTCTAATAGCGATTAATTGACCATGACAAAATGCCCAATTTCTTGGATCAAAATTGCCAGCAAATAATCTCACTTCTCCTATATAAGCTTCTTCCATAAATTCTAACTTCTTGAAGGATAAATTCCTTCTATTGCTATAATAAAATTAATTCCCAAATAAGGTTGCATATTGTTATGGGGCTGATTTCCTCCAACCGGTAAAGTTGTTTTCGTTAAATCTTCATTTTTCAATGTAGTTTCATGTAACGTCATATTAGGTACTTCTTGGTTATACCCTAAAGTTGAAATTCCTTTATTTGTTGCAACACCCAAACTTTTTCCATTTGTTGGTTCGTGTGCAGTAGATGACATATTACTCGCAATTCCATTTGTTACTTGTACTGAATTCTTATCTATAGCATGAGTATGAGCAGGTAATTGTGGATTCGTAAGTGTCACATTTTCTATTCCTACTTCTTCACCCAAAATAATATTTCTTAATCCCAATCCTTGTCCCATTCCAACTGGTACACGGCTAGCAAGGTTTGGTAAAGCAAAAGTAGAAATACCATCTCCCCCGTAAAACGTTCCTATGATAGAGTATAACGCTTCATTTCCACTTATAGACAATAATTGTCCCTGACAAAGCATCCATCCATAAGGGGCAAAATTCCCAGCAAACATTCTAATTTCTCCTATTGTTTGTTCCATAAATTAATTTCTTGATGGATAGATTCCAAATAAACAAATCACATAATTCATCCCTAAAGAAGGCATACGGTTTTCATGTCGTTGATTCCCTCCTTGCGGTTGCAGCGTAACATCTCCTAAATCAACGGAGTTACTATTTAACCCCACATTCGGTTCTGTCTCTACAAAACCTTGTGTAGGAACTTTCATACGACCTCTTGATTCGACAGGTGCAGCTAGGCTAGAACCTGATGTAATCCTTGCTTGAGTAGCATCCTCCGCACTTACCCTAAAATGATTCCCTTTTATTTCTACAAGATGTATATGTGCAGGTATTTCTGTAGAGGTTAAAGCATGTGCTTCTTCTCCTGCCATTTCCCCTAAAGGAATTTCATTTGAAAACCCTACGGGAATTCGGCCTCTAAAATCCGGTAAAGCAAAAGTCGTTACACCATTTCCTCCATACATTACTCCCAGTACACTAAATAAAGCCTGATTCTGATTAATAGGTAAAATTTGTCCATGGCAGAAAGCCCAATTCTTAGGGGCAAACTGACCTGCAAACATCCGAATTTCACCAATTGTTCCTTCGTACATATTTTTTATATATTTTTAATTTTAATTATATCACACCATAAGATTTACCATTCTATAATGGTTAATCACATGAATTAACTTACAAAGTCTTTTCTATTCTTTAAAATTATAGTTTTAGTGATTTAAATCAATTCCTGAAAGGGGGACAAATAAGGAGACAAATTTTATTCAGACCAGGAAAATTCCAAAATATTAAAAAACAACTTTTTGATATACATTATTTTACTAAAAAAATAATCATATCTATGAAAAATTTCAACTCTGCTTTTTTAATGATTTGAACACAATTTATTTTATCTGTTTATCATTCTAATTCGTACAAAGACTAGTTTCATTTTTTTCTGCTTCCAAAACAATTCCTATTTTAGCCTTGTCAACTCTACTGCCATAAAAAATCCAACCAAATATTGTTTTCAAGTATGAAAAACTATGAAAATCTAAGAGAGACGTTGTCTTTTTATGGTGTAAATTGCAATAAATTATATTATATATCGTCCGGTAATCCAATTTTTACATTTCCGGAAAAATCTTTTCGAATTGATTTCTATGCATTTTGTATTTGTTTATCGGGTAAAATTGATGTTGAAATAGATTCTCAACAATACTCTATTTCCCAAAGTGAATTTTTGATTTCAGCTCCTTCCACTGTTTTGAAGATTTTAGATAAAAGCCATGATTTCAGAATGAAACTATTATTTTTTGAGAAGAATTTTCTTCTCAAAAATATTTCAAATCCCTTTTTTATTGATAAACTGAATCTTTTTACTCATCAAAGTTTTACAGTTTGCAAAACCAATGAAACTGAATCAAAAAATCTTTTGATGTTAATCAATTATCTTCAAGAACAAAGAGAACGAAAGGTCTTATTTTTAGAAGATATAATACGCTCTATTATTTTCAGTTTACTTCTTGAATGTGCTTCTATTATTGGCAAACAACGAGCAGAAAATCAAGAGAATGAATCTCCTGAAATCAACACCTTATTTTGCAAGTTTATACAATTGGTTCAAGAGAATATCATAACCCATCAGGATGTACAATTTTATGCCGATCAATTATTCATCACCAATAAATATCTGATTCAGCTTGTCAAAAAAGCAACAAGAAAAACACCTCATGTTATTATTGATGAATATTTATTAAAAGAGGCTTATGTTTTGTTGGGATATTCGGAGAAAACAATTGCTCAAATTGCATTAGAGCTAGGATTTAATTCTTCTTCTTCCTTCGGTCGTTTTTTTAAAAAATATACTTCTATTTCTCCGCAACAGTACAGAAAACAACAATACATTTGATAAAATGAAATTTGGGATACAAATAGCGAATTTCGGGATACTTTAACGCAGTAATAATACGTAATTTTATTCAAGAATCTTAAAAATCTAAATTATGGATAAAATTACTTCAAAGTTTGACAAAGTTTTAGCTAATTCTGACATCTATGGAAATATAGATCACCAGCCTGATGCAAGTAAAGAAACACCAAGAAATACTCCTGAAAAATCCTATCCTTTTTCAGATCAGATTGGAAATTATCAACGTAACAAAGGGATTCCTACAAAATCGTACAAAGACAGCAAAGTTTATATTGTAGGAAGTGGAATTGCAGGTTTAGCCACTGCTTATTATTTTATTCGAGACGGTCATTTTACACCTGAAAACATCACCTTTATAGAACAACTTCATGTTGAGGGCGGTTCATTAGATGGTGCAGGAAACGCAAAAGACGGTTACATTATTCGCGGAGGCCGGGAAATGGATTGTACCTACGAAAATCTATGGGATATTTTCCAAGACATTCCTGCCTTGGAACTTCCTGAACCTTATAGTGTTTTAGATGAATACAGACTCGTTAATGATAACGATTCCAACTATTCTATTGCCCGTCTGATTCATGAACAAGGAAAAGTAAAAGACTTTAGCAAATTTGGGTTGAACAAAAAAGATCAGTTGGCAATCATTAAACTTTTACTAAAGAAAAAAGAAGAATTAGATGATCTTACCATCGAAGATTATTTCAGTAAAACTTTTTTAGAAAGTAATTTCTGGACGTTTTGGCGAACAATGTTTGCTTTCGAAAATTGGCATAGTTTACTTGAACTCAAATTGTATATGCACCGATTTTTACATGCCATTGACGGACTGAACGATCTTTCCTCTTTGGTTTTCCCTAAATACAATCAATACGATACTTTCGTGACACCATTAGGAAAATGGTTAAAGGAAAAAGGAGTTAAAATCCAGCTTAATACTTTGGTAAAAGATTTAGATATTCTGGTTAATACAGAAGGAAAAGTTGTAAAAGGAATTATAACAGAACAAGACGGAAAAGACATCATTATTCCTGTTACGCCAAATGATTATGTTATTGTCACAACCGGTTCTATGACAGAAGACACTGCATATGGAGATAACACTACCGCTCCTATTCTGGCAATCGATAATACGACAAGTGGGCAAAGTGCAGGATGGAAATTATGGAAAAATCTTTCTGCGAAATCTCCTGTTTTTGGTCATCCGGAAAAATTTTGCAGCAATATTGAAAAATCATCATGGGAATCTGTCACTTTAACCTGTAAACCTTCAGCATTAGTTGAAAAATTAAAAGAATATTCTGTCAATGATCCATATTCAGGAAAAACAGTTACGGGTGGTATCATTACAATTACAGATTCTAATTGGCTGATGAGTTTCACCTGTAATCGCCAGCCACATTTTCCGACACAACCGGACGATGTTTTAGTCCTTTGGGTTTACGCCTTGTTTATGGACAAAGAAGGTAACTACATCAAAAAAACGATGCCTACTTGTACTGGAAATGAAATCTTAACCGAATTGTGTTATCATTTAGGTATTGTAGATCAAATTGATCAGGTGATCGAAAATACCATTACACGTTCTGCTTACATGCCTTATATCACGTCTATGTTTATGCCTAGAGCAAAAGGCGATCGTCCTCAGGTTGTACCCGAAGATTGTAAAAACTTAGGACTTGTAGGGCAGTTTGTAGAGACGAATAATGATGTGGTCTTTACAATGGAAAGTTCTGTTCGTACTGCACGAATTGCAGTGTATGAATTACTGAATTTAAACAAGCAGGTTCCGGATATCAATCCGTTGCAATATGACATTCGCCATTTACTGAAAGCAACTAAAACCTTGAACGATGACAAACCATTTATGGGAGAAGGTTTATTAAATAAAGTATTGAAAGGAACTTATTTCGAACATATTTTACCAATTGGATCAGATGTTCATTCGGAAGAGGAAGAAGAAAAAGAATCATTTCTATTAGAACAATTCGGTAAATTTAAAGAATGGGTGGGTCATTTCAGAGGTTAAAAAGATCCTCACTATAAAATAAATATTAAACGGAGAACTTTCAGTTCTCCGTTTTTAGTTGTTCTATGTTTTTCAATCTCATTCTGAGTTCCTTCTCAGTAGTTTAGTTTGGGTTTCATTATTGACACTCAGCGACCTTCGAACGAATTAACGAAAAGACAAAACGTCGTGACTTTAAATCTATTTTACTAAACTATTCTTCTCTCTTTAATTGGAAACATTCAGGTAGCATGATATTAAAAAATTTAATCGTTACAAATCCAATTAAATAAAATTTTTAACCTACAAATCAAAAGAACATCATCCTAAAATTGTACATTTCGAACAGTTTATTGAAACTCAAAAGAATTAATCACACATTAAATAAATATAGAAATGAAAAACATCATAGCAATTCTAACAATTTCGTTCTTGTCTTCTTGTCAGACATCACACGAAAAAAGCACAACCGATAACAAACCTGTTTCTCAAAAAACAACCGACGATTATCCTTTAATTGGTCAACAGGCCCTTTTAACCTATCCTGAATTTAAAGCAGAGGTATCTTATTTATCTGACAGTACATTGCACTGGAAAACAACAACCTCTGAAGGAAAGATAAGTGAAGGAAGTGAAAAAGTCTTTTACAAAAAACTGAATAATCATCAATATTTTCTTAACTGGATAGAGCAAGATGGTTTATCTATTAGCCAGGTTATTGATGTTAAAGAAGGAAAGGTAACTGCTTTCGGAACATTTGCAGATGATAAAAGTCCCCGTGGTAAGAGAAGCAGCATAACCTTAGAAGGAACATTTGATTTGATGAAATAATTCGTTCAATCTTCCTCACTAAGTTTTCTTATCATCTTAGATATACATAACAACAGCCATTTACCTCAAAAGTGCAAATGGCTGTTACTAAAATCAGTTAAGTGTTGAAGCAAGTCCCACATGGGTATTTTTTCGAAATAAAATAACATTACTTTGCCTCTCTTCTTTCTTTTCTTCAAGCAATGACTTTTTAAAAAGTATGAAGAGCAAGACAAAGAAAATCAAATAAGAAATATTAAATCCGGCAGCACTTATCCAGGCCTTTAGCACAGAATCCGGTAACATTAATTTAATTGGCACTTGATATAATGTCAGAAAAACTGGGGAAATGAATCCAACCCATCTCGGTAAAGTGGTCTTTCCCAAAAATACCATAATAGAATACAACAACCATCCAATTAATAATACCATAATAGCTGTTCCCCATGTCATATAGAGTACTTTCGTAAAATCTGCTGCTATTTTAATCAGATAAGGATGAGCTATCGGGTCAGTATGCAGAATAGCCTTAAATACTTCTCCATTAAAATAAAAAACAGCATGTCCTAAGGGCATTAAAACGACACTAATCATTAAAATAAAGTGTGTTAACCAAGCATGAGGTTTTGTTTTCTGTTTGAAAAACTGATACGCCAACCAGATACCCGGTAAAAATAAAAAAGCAGACATAGAAGCGATCAAAGCGCCAAACATTAGACGTTGAGACGAACCTTCTACCATTAATACTGCCAGGCTTGTGTCAAGTTGTTCGGCATATGTTTCAGATAATAAAGGGTAATCAGCTGGATTTGTATCGAACCCTACAATCAAAATATCTCCTATCACCCAAAGTACTGATGCGATAATTGCTGATATAAATGACCATTTAATTTTAGTTGAATAATTCATGTTTAAATAATTTATGTAGACGTATAAAATTTTTAATTCATTATGAATAGATTATGGTGTTACAATCGATTTTGCTTGCAACTTCTTCACACTTTTCCAAACGGTAAAAATCACGATAAAAAAAATCACCCAATCAATAACAGCACTTGCTAGGTAAATGCTGCTTACCCCATAAAAACCAGGGACAATAAGCATAATCGGAATATAAAATACCATTTGGCGAAGAATACTTATAAGGGTAGCCGGTTTAGCTTCTTCTATTGCCGGAAACCAAACCATAGCCATAAAAACAAAGGGCAATGCTAAAAGCACACTCATGTAAATGCGAAAGTCCATGAGTTGACCAGGAAGAAATTTCATATCGGGTATCATTATTGTTAAAACTTCGGATGGAAATAACATGACAAAAAGCCAAAAAGGGAGTAATATGACTAAGCCAACGAATGAAAATAAGCGATATGCCTTAATGCTTCTGTCATATTTTTTTGCGCCATAGTTCATACCTGTAACCGGTTGTAATGCGCGCATCAATCCCCATAAAGGTGTATTTAATAAGATGTAAAAGCGATTAACTGCCGTAAAGAATGTAATATCTGCAGCAGTCCCATATTCTGCCAACGCATTAAATACCACAATATTCTGAATAACAATCATAATCATCATAATAAAGCCCGGTGTTCCTAATGAAAGTGTTTCTTTCATAATTTCTTTCTCTTTCTTCAGCGACCAGAACTTTGTTTTAAATGAAGACTTTCCTCCTGCATAATACCATATTCCCAACAACGTGTATATAATCATTGAAATATTTGTAGCCCATGCTGCTCCCGCAACTCCCCAGCCAAATGTGTCTATGAATAAAGGCTTTAACGCCAGATCGACTACTAAACCGACAGCAATCATCCAGGCTGCTGTTTTCATCCGTCCTTCTGCACGAATAATCATGTTCAAAGCAAGTCCATGAATCCAAAAGAAACTACCCAGAATTGTTACGCGAAAATATTCTACCCCTAAAGTTAAAATCTCCTCACGGCCGCCCATCATGTAAACTAATTTATCTGCAAAAATGTAACAAGGAATTGTGATCAGTACAGAAAATAGAAGAGTCAAATAGTTTACTGTACCAAACGCTTTTTCTAGTTTGGAAGAGTCTTTCGCTCCTATCCAAATACTAATTGCAGAACCAATTCCGGTTCCTATTAATGTTCCAAATCCTTGTGCAAACTGAGCTAATGGATAAGCAACTCCAACAGCAGCCAGCGCTGTATTACTGATAAGATGCCCTACAAAAATTCCGTCCAAGAAATTATTCAAGCCATAGAGTACCATTGCCACTACTGCCGGCCAAGATAATTCCCACATCACCTTTGGTAAATTATCGTTTAATATGATTTGTTTTTGTCTATTCATCTTCTTCTCCTGTATAAAGTGTGGTTACTATTTTTTACGAATTATCTCCTATGTTTTACTTTATTTCAATAAAAACAATTATTTACTATTAAGAATAATTCTAAATAATTAATACATTTGACAAATGTAGTGGGATAATTCCACCACAATGTTTCAAATAAGGATTAAAAAGTCCGCAAAAAACACGAACCATGGCTTTACGATTATATGATGTTAAAAACAACCAGACCTTAGTAGAAAAGGAATATCCTGCTTCTTTTTTTGACGTTGATAAAAATGCTTTAAAGGAAACAACGACCTATTTAAATTCTTCTATAGGAAAAGGTTTTTACCAAGAAATTTATTTTGACGGAGTCCATATTGGATTTGGTGATATGCATTTACCTCATAAACTACTGCTAGGTTTTGAAACAGACTTCGAGACTATTGAAATGCATTTCGCTTTAAAAGGAAAAAGTACTGCACAAACAACTAAATTCGATCGTAACATTAGTTTTGACTCAAACTCCCATAACATCATCTACACAAATGGTTTATGTGGTAAAATGCAATGGGAAAGTGACCATTTTCAAATCTGTGAAATTAATCTGAGTAAGTCGTTTTTTAAACGATTTTTACCTCACGAGAGCCAGCTGTTTGATAAATTTAAAAATGCAATTGAAAAAGGGAACTCTAGTTTACTTCATCAACAACATCATCAAATCAATCATCAGATGTATCAAATTTTAGAACAAATTATACAGTGCAAGAAGAAAGGGTTGTTTAAGCGCATGTTTTTAGAAGCTAAAGTAATTGAGTTATTATTGCTTCAACTAGAACAATTTCATACAGCATCTCCTTATAAAGGAACATTAAAAAGAAAGGATATAGATAAAATATACGTTGTAAGAGATTTCATTGTCAATAACCTGAATAGCTCTTACTCCTTAATCGATTTGGCACATCAGGCCGGAACAAACGAATTTATATTGAAAAAAGGATTTAAAGAAATTTTTGGTACCACTGTATTTTCTTTTTGGGCGAATGAAAAAATGGAATATGCTAAAGCCTTACTTACCGAACAACATCTCACAATTAGTGAAATAGCTTATTTGATTGGTTACAAAAATCAACGGCATTTTTCTTCTGCCTTTAAAAAGAAATTCGGTATCTCTCCTAGCCAACTGTATAAATAATTTAGATTTGATGAACATTTCTATTCTAAATCGTCGGAATTCCCTCCTCTTTTTTAATCATTTAATCCTTTTTCAATAAAGGATTTTTTTGCCATATTGAGCTTCGAAACATGTTTATTTTCATTTTTTATTCATCTGTTCTCAATAGAAAACCTGAAAAACGTTTGAAATTAAGAATTTGAGATGGAGAGAAGAAGCTCCGGTGGAGCTTAGGTATATTACTTTTTACTTGATTAAAAAGTAACCAAAAAGTCAAGACTGTACATCTCTCTGCTAAAAATATTTTCGTTCCTGTTCACAAAATTGCTTTTCTTAAAACAATATACTAATTTAGTAATATAAATAATTATGGCTGTTCCAACAAATAAAGAAGAATTGCTAAAAGCAATTGAAACAAATTACGAAAAATTAAAAAATGAACTCGCGACAGTTTCTTACGACATGTCAACTTTGAAAAATCTGGAAGGGCATGCAAAAGGAACAACAATGAGTATAAACAACCTTCTTTCTTACCTTATTGGGTGGGGAAAATTGGTTTTGAAGTGGAACGATAAAAAAGAGAGAAACGAGCCTGTTGATTTTCCTGAAACCGGATATAAATGGAACGAACTCGGGAAGCTCGCACAAAAATTTTACAAAGAGTATAAAGATGATGATTTTGGTACCTTGAAAATTAAATTGGACGAAACTGTATATCAAATACTTGATTTAATACATAGAAAATCGAATCAAGAACTTTACGAAGTCAGCTGGTACGAAAAATGGACGCTTGGAAGAATGATACAATTCAACACTGCATCACCTTACACCAATGCAAGAGGAAGAATAAGAAAATGGAAAAAGCTACAGGGTAAATAATTCCCGATAATTTCTGTTCGATTCATTTATAGTTGTAATTTAGTTGAATTGAAATACGAATTTTGTGAATAAGAGACCCGAAGAAATAACAAAAGATTTTAATCAAATCCTTGACAATCATTTGGAAAAAATTGTACAGGGAGAAACGGATGTATATTTGGAAATCCAAGATTTAGCCAATATGATGCATATCCATCCTACACATCTTAGCAATACAATAAAAGAAGTGACAGGAAAAGCTCCTTGCGATATTTGCAATGAAAAAACGATTGACATTGCAAAAAACCTTTTGCAGTATTCTGATCTAACAATCGCTGAAATAGCGTATAAATTAACTTTTGAACCCACGAATTTTACAAAATATTTTAAAAAACATACAGGTCAAACGCCTTCTCAATTCCGTAAAAAAAGTGATTCACTCCTTCCTTAAGTTCTGAAACCTTCACCATTGTTCTTATTTTTTCCTTGTTTAATTTTATCGAATAAAAAAATATACATGTATGATCAACTTAAAAGATAAAACCGTCATCGTTACAGGTTCGTCCAGAGGACTTGGTAAACAAATTGCAATAGAATTTGCAAAAAAAGGAGCAAATGTTGTGATTAATTATAATTCGAACGAATCAGAAGCTCTTTCAACTGTTAAGGAGATCACATTAAATGAAGGAAAAGCTATCGCTGTTAAAGCGAATGTGAGTCAAAATGAAGACGTAAACCATCTTTTTGAAAAAACAATTGAACAT
The DNA here is from genome assembly GCF_000382425.1 of Empedobacter brevis NBRC 14943 = ATCC 43319. Lineage (GTDB taxonomy): Bacteria > Bacteroidota > Bacteroidia > Flavobacteriales > Weeksellaceae > Empedobacter > Empedobacter brevis. The sequence continues at coordinate 84,257 of NZ_KB908291.1, read as the reverse complement.
TTTGGAAAAGTAGATATTGTTGTAAACAATGCAGGAATAATGATGACTAAATTTCTCAAGGATTTCTCGGAAGAAGAATTTGACAAACAATTTACGACAAATGTAAAAAGTGTTTTTTTGATGATGAAAAAAGCATCAGATAAATTGGAGGAAAACGGGCGAATTATCAACATCTCAAGTTCCACTTCCCGATTGATGATGCCAACTTATGCCATCTATTCTGCTACAAAATCCGCTGTTGAACAAATGACAAAAGTTTTTGCGAAAGAAATAGGCAGCAAAGGTATTACAGTAAATTCCGTATTACCTGGTCCAATGAATACCGCTTTATTTACAAATGGGAAATCCCCTGAGCTAATCAATAAGATAGCCGCTTTATCCGCCTTTAACAGAATTGGAAATGTTGAAGACATTATCCCGGTCATTCTATTTTTAGGCAGTGACGAATCTCAATGGATTACAGGGCAAAACATCGGTGTAAACGGAGGAATGGCATAAAAACTACTAAATAGTCGAAACAAAGAATATTAAAAACGAATTAAGATGAAATACGCCTATACCATTGTATATGTTAAAAATGTAACGGAAACCATCGCATTTTATACAAAAGCATTTGCTTTTGAGACTAAATTTATAACACCTGAAAATGATTATGGCGAACTTATTTCAGGCGAAACAACAATTGCTTTTGCATCTGTTGAACTTGGAAATTCAAATTTGAAAAAAGGATTTACAGCAATTGAAAAATCAGCAAAACCGTTTGGAGTAGAACTTGCATTTACATCAGAAAATATTGAAACAGATTTTAAAACAGCTATTGATGCCGGCGCAATAGAATTTGAACCTTTAACAGAAAAGCCTTGGGGACAAAAGGTCGGTTATCTTTTAGATAACAATGGATTTTTGATTGAAATTTGCACACCAATAGCGCACTAAATAATAGATAGCATTCGTCGTCTACTTTATTGATTTATCAATCATAAAAAGACATAAAATAACCTCGCTTAACCTTTATAAGCGAGGTTTGTTTTCTTTATAGCTTCTATAATTGTAACGATTTTTTTTCAGTTTTCTCCAAGACTCTACTATATAAAACATTACTTCAAATTTATCCTGCGATTACTTTTTTACTGTTTTTATTTTTCAAGCGGTACATCGTAAAAATAATCAGGAATAGAACAAACGAGAAAATGAAGTATCGCCAAGCTAAATCATTTTGAGTTCCTACTTTTCCTGTACTGGAAATGATAAAACTCGTCAACGAAGTAATTATATATGTCATTCCACCCATCAACCCTCCTGCTACACCGGCATTTTTAGGAAAAGCCATCATATTCGTTGTAAAAAAAGAGGTGAATAATATTCCGGAACAAATGTGAATGAAAAAAGCAAAAAAGATCAGAATAAATAGATTTTGGAAAAATACTCCAGTCCCAATCAGAAGCACAATTAAAATTAATTGTACGACGATCGGTACCCCTATACTCTCTTTAAAATCTAAATACATTCTCTTTTTCCCTATAAAACCTCCGATCATCCAGGAAAAACCAAGAATTAAAGTTGAATATCCAATTGCAACAGAATTGAAATGATACGTATTCTCAATCAAAAAAGGACCAACAATATTAAAAATCATGACAATGGAATAAGCTATCCCTTGAATCAAAATTCCTAACATAAAATTCTGATTTTGAAGCATCATTTTATAGGTTTCAAGCATATTTTTCAAGTTCAGTTTACTTTTCTTTACAATACTTTCTCCACTAAAAATCAGTTCCAAAACTAATATTACACCCGCGTAAATTGCCAGAAAATAAAAATTAGCATGCCAATTAAACAATTTTTCCAAATATCCACCCAAAAAAGGAGCAAGAATAGGTCCGCAAGACCAGACAATTGTAAAATAGCCTAAATAATGTCTCGCTTTATCAGGCTCATGTATATCAATAAAAAGTGCGCGTGTTGCAATCACGATAATCGCAACAGAAATTCCCTGTATAACCCGAAAAAAACAGATTAATGAAATACTTTCTGTAAGAGCAATTCCTAAACTTGATCCCAAAACTACGGCCAAAGCAATCAGCTTTGGGTAATAACGTCCAATGGCATCTAAAAAACTTCCGATAAACAATTGTGACAAACCATAACTCAATAAAAAGCACGTTAAAGTCAACTGAATGCTGCTTTCCGGCACTAACAAAGCTTTTGACATAGAAGGAAAAGACGGAAGATAGATATCCGTTGTAAATCCGGAAATCGGAATCGACAGAAAACCGAGTATACTTACAATTTTTTTCCTTTTTTCAGATGCTTCTCTCAACATAAATCATTTTTTTACTGAGCAAAAATAAACCGGAAGAGAAAATAAGTGATTAAAAAAGACAAATAAAAAATTACAAAAATCAAAGACAATTATTTTCTTTGTTTAAATTTTAAAGGTGACGTTTGTGTATGTTTTTTGAAAAAATTATTAAAATGTGCCGGTTCTTCAAAGCCCAAGGTATACCCCACTTCAGCAATATCCCAATCGGTATAGCGTAACAAACTCTTTGCTTCTTCTATAATTTTTTGTTTGATAATTTGAGTTGTTGTTTGATTTGTCACAGATTTTACAGAAGAATTTAAATGGTTCACGTGAACATTTAATTGGTGCGAAAAATCGGCCGGAGTTTTCAATAACAATGGATGAGCAGGGGAATCTAAAGGAAATTGCGTATTCAAAAGTTCATCAAATTTTTTGTATAACCTCATATTTGACGGGAGTTCATCCGAATGAATTTCATCTACTTTTTGTTCTAAAATATAATGAAAAACAGCCGATAAATGATTGCGAATACTGTGATAGCGCAAAGGATATTTGGATTGATTCAGTCGATACATTTGTTCAAAATACGATATAACTACAGGCAAATCTTCTTCTGAAATTTCAACAAATGGAGAACCCCAATCTTTGAATAACGAGGTTCTTTTGAATACTTCAAATTCTTTGTTTTCAGTGAAAAATTGTTGATTAAATAAACAAAAATATCCTTCTTGTAAACTCGATTTACATTCCCATGTATATGATAAATGCGGAGGCGGAAGAAATAAAATCGGTTTTGAAATATAGGTCTCCGTATTTCCATATTTAAAAACACCTTCTCCGATAAACAAACTTATTTTATAATAATCTCTTCTGCTATACGGACTCCTAAAACTACAATATCTTCTCAACGAAATATTAAAATGCGCTTTATCCTGTTCAAAACAAACCGACTTCATTAATTCTGCTTGTTCTGCACTAATCTTATTATAATAATCTGCAATTGTTTCTAATTCCTGACTCATTCCTAATTCTTACAAAATTCAAATAAACAACTTTTTTACCTTTTTTAATACATCTTCGAAAATAATCTTAACAAACGTATCGTTAGCATTTCATTCTTATGAATGAAATGCTCTTTTCAAATTTATTTTTTTATTAAATTTACAACAAGCGATTCCTTTGTGTTTAATTTCATGTGAATTACCCAAGTTTATCATTTAATCACTCATACAATAAAAATGAAGTACATATTTTATTTTTTATTCATATTTGTTTATCAAATTTCATCTGCTCAAAATGCAGAAAAAACTAAATTGTTTGTTATTGGAACTGTCCATGAATCTTCCGCCATTTTAAATCCTCAGATGCTTTTTGAGTTATTGGATGAAATTAAACCTGACATTCTATTACAAGAAAATGATAGTGCGCAAATTTCAACCTATTTCGAAGATATTCGCCCCAATTCTAACGAGCAAAATGCTTCGTTTATGTATATCAAGAAATACCCAACTACCTTGAATCTTCCTTTCGAATTTGAAGGACGAAATTCGTATCGAAAAGAAAACGGGATGACACCGACAGATAAGCTGACCATTGATTTGATTGATAGTCTTTACCAAAATAATTTATTGGACAGTTACAATGCCGGTATTTATAAAAAATATATGGATGCTAATCAGGCGCTTATACATTTTTCAAAACGGGATTTCAAAAGTCTAAATTCAATAGAATTTGAAGCCTTAAACAAATATCGTCAACATATTCAGCATCATGAATTACCCAAAATCACAAATTCTGAAGTTATTTTCTCAAAAAGATTCGTAACCAAACCCAACGGTGATAAAATCACATACCGTTTAGGTTACCAGCTTTGGTGTAACTTTTGGGATCTAAGAAATAATACCATGGCTCTGAATATTATTAAAACGGCTCATAAATACAAAGGAAAAAAAATCGTTATCTTGACCGGCGTTCAACATAAATATTATTTAAAAGAATTATTGGAAAAGTATGATGACGGGAATTATGAAGTGCTTGATTATTTTAAATAAATTACCATCTGAAAAACTACACAACTTTATATCACTCTCAACTTCTTTCAGAACACTTCCTCTCTTGTCAGGTTGAGCATACTGAGGAATCTCATTTTCTTTTTCATTCTCAAAAATTGCTTTTACAGTAACAATACACTAAATTAGTTTATAATTTTGCACAAAGCACACATCCTTATAAACACTGTAAATCAACATCATATAAAAATGAATAAGTTAGAATTATTTGAAAATGAGAGGGCAGCCGGTTACAACCAGTTTGTTGAAACATGGATACCAAACTATCATTACTTCTTAGACCATTTACCTCAACTTCTGAGTGAAACTAACGAAAAAAAATTATTGGTGGTTGGTTGTGGAACCGGGAACGAAATAGAACGGTTTGTAAAAACACCTACTCCTTGGAAAATAACAGGTATTGATCCTTCTCCCGAAATGATCAAACAAGCAAATGCCAAACTTCAAAATTATGAAAACATCACTTTAATAGATGGTTTCGTATCTGAGCTTGAACTTGAGAAAAAATACAATGCCGCAACGCTTTTATTGGTTTTACATTTTCTTGAAGACAACGGTGACAAATTAAGCTTATTAAAGGATATTGCTGACAGACTAACTGCGGGAGCAACATTCATTATATTGGACATTACAGGAGATAAAAAACAAATCAAACAAAATCTAAATATTCTCAAATTTCTTTTACCGGATGGTATTGAAGAAGAACAAATAAATTACCGTCTGAACAGGATAGAAAATGAGCTTCATGCTGTTTCAGAAAATCGACTTTCAGAATTGTGTGAGGAAGCAGGGTTTGAACCTACTCTTCGCTTTTTTCAATCGTCAATTTATATGGGTTGGATAACCAAGAAAATATAAATGTTGTCGTCGGAGAAAGTATTTCTTTTACAACTTATGTAGAAAATGCCATTACCATAAAACAAAAAAACACTGTCATTGAAATAGGAAAAACTACACGTCGTTATGATCTCAATTTTTCTTTCTCTATTTTATTTAAAGATGGAAAAATTCGTTACGACCGTCCTGTTTTGAAGGAAGAAGATGGCTGGAGGTAAGCGATCCCTGAAGCGGTTAAATTTATTTACATCTTGTAACAGAAAAATCAACTCAGTTTACTGGATATGATAGAAAAGGTAAATACTATCTCAAAAAGTTTTAGATTTTTAAAATTTTATTAATGTTTTTGAAAATGTAAAGAAACAGGATAAAGGTTTACTCTTATCATAACTAAAAAAGCAAAATACAGGTATAACATATAAAGAACTAAAACAGCAACTTCTCTTGGATATCTATAATTATAGCGATTGAAAGGAGGTTGAATAGAATCCTTAATGAAAAAGATTAATCAACTTTCGAGTAATCTGTTTTTATTCTAGACTAAAAGAATTACATTGAGACTTTTTTTGGTACACTTTTTGATAAATAAGAGCAAATTTATTAATTTTTAAATTATTTATACATGAAAAAATCATTACTTATCTTAATGTCTACCATCACAACCTCAGTATTTGCACAAACTTCTTCTAAACACGAAATTAGTGTAGGATACGGAATAGCACCTGTTCAGGAATTCGGAACTCTTATTAATGATGGCGTTTTAATGGGAATTGCCGGAAGAAAATCGGATCATATTAGTGGAAGCGGTGCTATTAATGCAACTTACCGCTATATGATTAACAATCGGTTTTCTGTTGGAGCATCTGGCTTCTGGAGTCAAAGTAAGGTAACTTATAAAGATCCGAGTGGAAAATCTACATGGAATGTTTTTGGGGTGATGGCGAATGGAAAATACAATTACATCGCAAAAGAAAAATTTCAATTGTATGGAAATGCAGGATTGGGTTATGCAAATTACAACAACAAAACAGATAACGATAAAAGTTCTTTTGGGAGCTTGGCTTATCAAGTGAGCCCAATTGGTGTTTACTATGGTAAAAACATCGGTGTGTTTTGCGAAGCAGGATTTGGTTACAACGGTATTTTAAATGCGGGTGTTTCATACAAATTTTAAAGCACAAACTAAATAAAATGAAAATGCCACATCTTTTTTGATGTGGCATTTTCATTTTATTTAGTTTAATATGGTAATTACATTCTTTCCGGAACACCAATTCCTAATAAACGTAATGAATTCTGAATTGTATTGGCAACCCATTGAGATAAATATAAACGGAAATTTTTCACATTTTCATCTTCATTTTTCAAAATCGGATTGTTTTGATAGAACGAATTAAATAATTTCACCAATTCGTAAACATAATTCGCAATCAACGCCGGGCTCATTTCTACTGCAGCCTTTTCAATTGTGTCTTCAAAATCATACAATGCACGAATAATCTCTTTTTCCGCATCATTCAGTTCGATTGAATTAATCTCAAATTCTTTTGGAGATTCTTTTCTTAATAAAGATTGAATACGCGCAAAAGTATATTGAATAAATGGTCCTGTGTTACCATTAAAATCTACCGATTCTTTCGGATCAAATAAAATACGCTTTTTAGGATCTACTTTTAAAATGTAGTATTTCAAAGCTCCCATCGCAATTGTTTCATATAAATTAGATTTCTCTGCTTCTGATAAACCATCTAACTTTCCTAACTCTTCCGAAATTTCTTTGGCTGTCGCATAGACATCTTCCATCAATTCATCAGCATCAACAACAGTTCCTTCACGAGATTTCATTTTCCCGTTTGGCAAATCAACCATTCCATACGATAAATGATGTAAAGCATCTGCCCAAGCATAACCTAATTTTTTCAAAATCAAGAACAATACTTTAAAATGATAATCTTGTTCATTCCCAACAACGTAAGTTAATTCTTCTAAAGTCGGGTTATTTTTGAAACGCTCGACTGCTGTTCCTAAATCTTGTGTGATGTAAACAGACGTTCCGTCTGAACGTAAGACTAACTTTTCGTCTAATCCCTCTGCTGTCAAATCGATCCAAACAGAACCATCTTCTCTCTTATAGAAAATACCTTTATTTAAACCTTCTTCAACAATGTCTTTTCCTAAAATATACGTATTCGATTCGTATAAATATTCGTCAAAAGCAACACCAAGTCGTTGATATGTTTTTGCAAAACCATCGTATACCCAACCGTTCATTTTTTGCCAAAGCTCAATTACCTTCGGATCATGCGCTTCCCATTGACGCAACATTTCCTGCGCTTCTAAGAAAATTGGCGCTTCTTTCTTCGCTTCATCTTCTGTTTTTCCTTGCGCTTCTAGTTCTTTGATTTCCTGGCGATAATGTTTGTCAAATTCTACATAATATTTACCCACCAAATGGTCGCCTTTCATATTAGCAGATGCCGGTGTTTCTCCATTTCCAAATTTTTCCCAAGCAATCATCGATTTACAAATGTGAATCCCACGATCGTTGATAATTTGTGTTTTAATGACATTATTTCCAGCTGCTTCAATAATTTGAGAAACTGAAAAACCTAGCAAATTGTTACGTACATGTCCCAAATGCAAAGGTTTATTTGTATTAGGAGAAGAATATTCCACCATTACAGTTCTCGAATTTTCGTCAACTTTTGTAATTCCAAAATCGTTGTTTTGAGCATTTTTAGCAAAATTTTGTAAAAATTCTGTCGAACTTAAGCTCATATTCAAGAAACCTTTTACCACATTAAATGCCGTAATTTTATTATTTTCAACCAAATTTTCACCGATTTTAGTACCGATTTCTTCTGGTTTACCTTTTAAAGTTCTAATTAATGGGAAAACAACCAACGTATAATCACCTTCAAACTCTTTCCTCGTAAACTGAATTTCAACAGATTCAAGAGTGATTTGATAAACGTTTTGAATCGCTTCTAAAACATTTTGTGTGATGTATTGTTTTAAACTCATTTTATTCCTTTTTACTTAATCGAAATGCAAAAGTACAAAGTTTAGACGAATTTAAACGGATTGCTCATTGAGTTTTTAAGAAGTCATCAAGAAAACTTATCTTTGCAAAATGAAAGCTACATTCGCGGATTTCGAATTAACAAAACAATTGAATTCAGCTTTAGAAAAGTTGAATATCACAACCCCTACTCCAATTCAAGAAAAATCATTCAAACCGATTCTTTCCGGACGTGATATAATGGGAATTGCTCAAACAGGTACTGGTAAAACAATGGCTTATTTACTGCCTTTGTTGAATACCTATCAATATTCTAAAACGAATCAACCAAAGATTGTTATCTTGGTTCCGACACGCGAATTAGTTGTTCAGGTAACCGATATTTTAGAGCAATTAACAGAATTTATCAATGTCAGAGTTCTTGGAATTTACGGTGGTGTAAACATCAATACACAAAAATTATTGGTTTACGAAGGATTAGACATTCTTGTTGGTACACCTGGACGTGTACTAGATTTAGCCATTGATAATGTATTGTCATTTAAAGAAATGAAAAAGCTGGTGGTTGATGAATTTGACGAAATGTTAAGTTTAGGTTTTCGTCCACAGTTGATTCATTTATTTACCATGATGAGTGAAAAACGTCAAAATATTCTATTTTCGGCTACGATGACCGATCAAGTAGATGATATGCTGCACGAATATTTCAAAAACCCTATTGAAATTTCATTGGCACGTTCCGGAACGCCATTGGAAAAAATTTCACAGACAGCTATTGCTGTTGAAAATTTCAATACAAAATTGAATTTAATTGTTCATCAGTTAGAAGATAAAGCAAAATTTGAGAAAATTCTGGTTTTTGCAAATAATAAAAAACATGCAGATTTAATTTTCAATCATTTAGATGAAGTTTATCCCGATGAATTTGGAGTTATTCACTCGAATAAATCTCAAAATTATCGTTTAAGAACGATGGAAGCCTTTTCCAGAGATGAATATCGCGGAATTATCACCACCGATATTATGGCACGTGGTTTGGATATTCCGGATGTAACACACGTTATCAATTTCGAAATTCCTGAAGTCCCGGAACAATACATTCACAGAATTGGACGTACAGGTCGTGCAGATAAAAAAGGTGAAGCTATTTCTTATTTTTCTGAAAAAGAAATTGAATCTTTAGACGCTATCGAATCTTTAATGAATAAAGAGATTGAAGAAATTCCTTTTCCTGAAAATGAAGTGAAAATTAACCCGGTTAAAAGAGAGTTTGAAAAAGATGTCATCAAAATGAAAGCTCTTACAACTGTAAAAGTTGAAGAACGAGGAGCGGCATTTCACGAGAAAAAAGACAAAAATAAAAAGGTGAATCTAGGAGGTCCTACAAAACGTAAGCCACCAAAATCGAAACCTAAAAACCGCGGACAGCAAAAACAGAAAGCAAAAGCAAGAAAAAAAGGTAAATAATATAAAGCGCTCAAAATAGAGCGCTTTTTTTATTTTAAAATCGGTTTGAACTTTGATTTAAACTTTGCAATTTTTGGTCCGACAACAGCCGAACAATAGGGTTGATCCGGATTTTCGTTATAATAGCCTTGGTGATAATCTTCTGCCGACCAAAATTTATCCAATGGCTCTATAGTTGTCACAAATTTATCCTCATATAATGATCCGTTATCAAATTCTTTCAACGATTCTTCCGCTTGCTTTTTTTGTTCATCCGACGTGTAAAAAATACTTGACCGATATTGTGTTCCAATATCATTTCCTTGCCTATTTAATTGTGTAGGATTATGAATGTTCCAAAAAATTTCTAATAATTCTTTGTATGAAATCACTTCATTGTCAAAAGTAATTTCTACCACTTCCGCGTGATTTGTATCTGTATCACAAACTTGACGATAAGTTGGATGTTCAACATTTCCTCCTGCAAATCCGGAAACAGCCTTTTCTACCCCATTTATCGAATTGTATATTCCTTCAACACACCAAAAACAACCAGCTCCTAGAATAGCTACTTCCTTACTCATATCTATTAAATTTTTCTAATGCAATTTAAATAAAAAACGTTTTTCCAGAACTCTTTTCTATAATAATTGATAAGCTGTGTCATCTTTGACATCTCCTATTACAAAAGTACTGTGCGTACTACCAATTACATTTATAGTTGTTAATTTATTAACCATAAAATCTCGGTATTCGTCCATATTTTCAAAAGACATTTTTACAATATAATCATAATCACCACTGACGTGAAAGCAAGCTTGTACTTCTTTTAGATTTTGAATTTCAGTTTCAAATACCCGTATATTATCTGCAGAGTGTTGTTGTAATTTGATATGACTAAAAACCAAGAGTTCTTTATTGATCAGTCTTCTGTTAACAAGCGCAACGTATTTTGAAATGATTCCTGATTTCTCTAGCTTTTTAATTCTTTCATGAATCGCGGTAGAAGATAAATTGAGCTTATCTGATAGCTCTTTGTACGTAATTTTACTATTTTCTTGTAGGTGCATCAGCAATTGCTGATCGAGAGTGTCAAACTTCATCTTATAATTAATTTTTTTCTAAAGTAATATTATTATTTTGAATAATAATCTAAAAACACATTAAAAATTAAAAGAAGTTAGAAAATAACTTTATTTTTTATTAAATTTAACTTTATTCATTCTATTTATTTCGTCTCTTCTAAATACTCTATAAAATTAGTAGATTAATATTTGCTCATTTTCTTTCTTTATTCATTTTATTCATTGTATATTTGGACTCGAAAATCAAGAGGAAAGATTTGACTGATTGCAACCTCATAAAACAATTGCTAAAACAGGACTTCAGTTGTTTCCTCCCCTCTTTTATCAAAAAAATATAGAAATGTCATATTTATTTACATCAGAATCAGTTTCTGAGGGGCATCCAGATAAAATTGCCGATCAAATTTCTGATTCAATTCTAGATCACTTTTTAGCATTTGATGCAAAAAGTAAAGTAGCATGTGAAACATTAGTAACAACCGGACAAGTTGTATTAGCAGGAGAAGTAAAATCGAACTCTTACATTGATTTGCAACGTGTTGCCAGAGAAACGATCTCTGAAATTGGTTATACGAAAAGTGAATATATGTTCGATTCTAATTCTTGTGGAATTTTATCAGCTATTCACGAACAATCTCCTGATATCAACCAAGGTGTAGATAGAAGTTCTGAGGAAGAACAAGGAGCCGGAGACCAAGGAATGATGTTTGGTTATGCGACAAGCGAAACAGAAAATTATATGCCATTGGCATTGGATTTATCTCATCGTTTATTAAAAGAATTGGCACATATTCGTAAATACGAAAAAGATTTATTACCATATCTACGTCCTGATGCAAAATCTCAGGTAACAATTGAATATGATAATGATAATAAACCTGTACGTATTGATACCATTGTAATTTCTACTCAGCATGATGACTTCGCGAACGAAGAAGCAATGAGAGATAAGATTACAAATGATTTAATCAGTATTTTAATTCCACGTGTTAAAGCACAGTTACCTGTTCATCTACGTGATTTATTTACAGAAAACATTACTTATCACATCAATCCTACAGGAAAGTTTGTCATCGGTGGTCCTCATGGAGATACCGGATTAACAGGTCGTAAAATTATTGTAGATACATATGGTGGTAAAGGTGCACACGGTGGTGGTGCTTTCTCTGGGAAGGATCCTTCTAAAGTGGATCGTTCAGCAGCTTATGCAGCTCGTCATATTGCGAAAAACTTAGTTGCAGCCGGTGTTGCAGAAGAAATTTTGGTACAAGTATCTTATGCCATTGGAGTCGCTGCTCCAGTTTCATTATTGGTTAATACTTTTGGAACTCAAAAAGTAAATTTAACTGAAGGTGAAATTTCTAAAAAAGTTTCTGAAATCTTTGATATGAAACCTTTTGCTATTGAACAAAGATTAAAATTAAGAAACCCTATTTACAAAGAAACTGCTTCTTACGGGCATTTAGGTAGAGAACCTAAAACTGTTAGCAAACGTTTTGAATCTGCGAATGGACAAGACGTTGTTGAAGTTGAAGTTGAATTATTCACTTGGGAAAAATTAGACTTTGTTGATCAAATTAAAGAAGCTTTCGGATTATAATCTAGAGAGTTTTATATAAAATTAAAATCCACTCAATGAGTGGATTTTTTTTGTTTACACGGACTAATTTTATTCCGTATCAAGTATTCTGTTTTTTTATTTAATTGCATTTACTAACCAATACCTCTTTCCGTCCTGATATGAAATATTGATACTATCTCTCGATAACAAAATAAATTTTGTCGGCGTCCAATTTATATTGCGCAAAGAATTAGAACCTGTCATTTCCATTTGAATATTTTCAATCGGGTCAATTTTAGTTCGATTCATCAATTCAAAATCAAACTTATATAAGTTGTTATTCTTCGAAACTCTTATTGTTCCGCTATCTTTTACGACCGAACTCCCTAAAGAATCCTGAAAAATAATAAACCGTCTTCCATACTCATTCTTATAAACTGTATTTTGAACATCATCTCCATTGTTACAGGAAAATAAAATTATCAAACCGAAAATTAACAGTAATATCGTTCTCATGAGATACATTTTATATATTTAACATTTTAATTCGTAAAATATTGCATAAAAAAGACGTTCAGATTGAACGTCTTGCTACTTTTTATTTACTTAGATTAATTTATCTTGTCGCATTTGCAGTCCAAGTTTTACCGTCTCTGGTATATAAAATTGTTAACTTATTGCTATCAATTCTAATATAAGACATTTCATCTGCACCAACACTAACCAATGTATTGTCTCCTTTTTTCTCAAACTCAATTCCATTTAAATCCGGAATTCTGTTAGAGAAAGCAAAATTATACTTTGTTCCACTCGCAATCTTTGTTACAAATACACTTCCATTATCAGAAGAAAGTGTATTATCTCCATCTCTATAGCTGACACTTCCTTTGTATGTTCCTGCAAAAAAGTCATTATTTGCCGGATCATCATCATCGCTACAAGCAGTAAATACAAATAAGGCAAAAAATGTTACAGCTAAAAATTTCAATAAATTCTTCATGTTTTTTTATTTTTTTATTGGTTATAACATCCATAATTTCAATTTTAATACCACAAAATGTTAAAAGAAAATCGACAAAGTAAATTTTAACATTTTAAACTCTCGCAAAAATTCGTATTTTTGGAAGCTATATATAATACCTATAAACATGAATTTATTGCAAGGTAAAACAGCAATCGTTACAGGCGCAACTCGCGGTATTGGAAAAAGTATTGCTGAAGTTTTTGTAAAAAATGGCGCTAACGTTGCCTTTACTTATGCTTCTTCTGTAGAAAAGGCAAAAGCGTTGGAAGAAGAATTGGGACAATTCGGTAAAGTAAAAGGATATCAATCTGATGCTTCTGATTACGAAGCTGCTCAGAAATTAGTGGAAGATGTGATTACTGAATTTGGTCAAATTGATATTGTGATCAATAATGCCGGAATTACAAAAGATAATTTGTTGATGAGAATGTCTGCAGAAGATTTCGAAAAAGTAATTCAAACAAATTTAAATTCAGCTTTCAATTTAACTAAAGCGGTAATCAAACCGATGATGAAACAACGTTCCGGTTCTATCGTAAATATGTCTTCTATCGTTGGAATTAAAGGAAATGCTGGACAGGCAAACTATGCCGCTTCTAAAGCAGGATTAATTGGTTTTTCTAAATCTGTTGCATTAGAATTAGGTTCTCGTAACATTCGTTGTAACGCAATCGCACCAGGTTTTATCGAAACTGAAATGACTGAAGTTTTAGATCAAAAAGTAGTGGAAGAATGGCGCAATGGAATTCCATTGAAGCGCGGAGGACAACCGGAAGATGTTGCCAATGCATGTTTATTCTTAGCTTCTGATTTATCGAGTTATGTAACAGGACAAGTTTTAAGCGTAGACGGAGGTTTACATACTTAATTCTTAAAAATATCATACTTTTAGAAAGGTTTTGTTTAGTAAATTTGCTATTCAAAACCTTTTTTAATTTAAGACAACTACGTTGAGAAAAATATCAAATAAATTAAATGTTCAATTAATTGCCGAAACATTTTTGGCTTTTGGAATTGATCATATCATATTATCGCCGGGATCTCGAAATGGGGCTTTGACCATGCAATTTGCCAATGACGAACGCTTCAAAACATATAGTGTCATTGATGAACGTTCAGCCGGATTTGTAGCCTTGGGAATGGCCCAGCAAATACAGAAACCTGTTGTCGTTTGTTGCACCTCCGGCTCTGCTACAGCAAATTATTACCCTGCCATCACAGAAGCCTTTTTTCAAAATATCCCGATTATTGTGCTTTCTGCAGATCGTCCGGAACATTTGGTCGATAATTTTGATGGTCAAACCATACGTCAGAATAATTTGTTCGAAAAACATTCGGTTCACAATGTTCAACTATCCGAAAGTGAAGAAACAGATGAGTTAACCCGAAATATGTTGTTAACAAAATATGCATTGATCGATTGTTTACATAAATCTGCTCCAATTCATATCAATATGCCTTTTTCTGAACCTTTGTATGAATCTGTAATTGAGTCTTCAATCGAAATTGATACGATTACAATTCCTGCTAAAGATTATCCTGAAATTGATGTGATTGATTTTATGAAACGTTGGAATGCTTCTAGCCGAAAGATGATTTTGGTCGGATTACATCATCCTGATGCCGAATTTGGCCATTTATTAAAACAATTGGCACAAGACGACTCGGTTGTGGTTTTAACAGAAGTGACATCCAATATACATAATGAACGATTTTTTAATAAAATAGACCAAGTTATTTTTCCATATTCAGAGGAAGAATTAGAAGCTTTAAAGCCTGATATTTTATTGACTATCGGGCAAAATGTGGTGTCAAAAAAGATAAAAAAGTTCTTACGGGAAAAACAACCAACACAACATTGGCATTTAGATGAATATTGGCAACCGGATACTTTTCAGGCATTAACAGATAAAATTGAAACAAAACCGGAATTGTTTTTAGAACAATTTGTTCCGTTTGTCAACCCAAAAGAATCTGAATATTACACCACTTGGAATTCGATACGAGAAGCAAATAACATCAAACACAATCATTACATCAATATGATTCCTTTTTGTGATTTGAAAGCTTTTGATTCAATTGTTCGTAATTATCCTGAGAATTGGCAAATTCAATACGGAAACTCTACCGTTATCCGCTATGGTTTATTATTTGACCACAAAAGTTCAAATCCTGTTTTCTGTAATCGTGGAACAAGTGGTATTGACGGATCTACTTCTACAGCAATTGGTGCTTGCATCGCATCTGAGCAAAATACAGTAATGATTACAGGTGATATTTCTTTTTTCTATGATTCGAATGCTCTGTGGAATGTAAATATGCCTTCTCATTTTAGAATAATTTTGATCAATAACGGTGGTGGAAATATTTTCAAATTTATTCCGGGTCCTTCTGAAACAGATGTTGTCGAAGATTATTTCGAAACAAAACATCATTTTACAGCTGAACACTTGGCAAAAATGTTTGATTTTGACTACCAGGTTGTTTCAAATTTAACTGACTTGGAACATTCTTTCAATGACTTTTATGCAGAAAGCAATCGTCCTAAAATTTTAGAAATTGACACACGAAATTCTGCTAACGATGCTACTTTAAGAGGATATTTTAGTAGTTTGAAATAAATAAATTAAAACAAAAGAGAAATCATTTATTTGGTTTCTCTTTGTTTGATTAGATTAAGTCACTTCAATCTTCTCTCCCAAAAATTTCAGTTCTACACCCAAAAAACTATCGATAAATACTTTTGCTCTTGCGAAATATTCACGAATATTGGTTTTCAGACCTGCATGCTTGTTGACATCTTTTGCATTGTAACCATACGCATTGATTCCGTTTTGACGAGCAATATAAACCGCCCGTTGATTATGAAATTCTTGCGAAACAACAATAAATTCTTTCTGTCCGAAAATTTCCTTTGCCCGTATCATCGAATCTAATGTTCTAAATCCCGCATAATCCAAATAAATGACATTTTCCGGAATACCATTTTTTATCAAAGCTAACTTCATTGCTTCAGGTTCATTGTAGTTCTTTCGTCCATGATCGCCACTTACAATGAAATGCGATACTTTTCCTGATTTATATAATTTTGCAGCCGCTTCTATACGATACGTAAAATAGTAATTTTGATAACCGTTTACCAAATTCGGAGCTGTTCCAAGTACAACGGCAACTTTTGTTTTTGGCAGATGCTCTAATTGATCTGTCACAAAATTTTCTGTGGACTTTTCTATTTTAGAATTTGCAAAAAAAGTAAATAATAAACATAAAATACAGAGTATTACCCCGTATAAAAAAGTTTTTTTTAATCTGTTTTTAGCCCCAATTTTCATAAAATTTATTCTGTTGATTTATCGCTAAATTACATTTTAAAGTTGATTTCACCCAACAAAAAATATAGTCAAAATCGACTACTTTTTATCAATGACTAAAATAGATTTTACGAGATGTAAAATATTAAATAATATTTGATATTTGAATTATATTATTCACTACATTTGTAATTGAAAATATATAATATATTAAATTATTAATATTTTTATTAAAAATAACCCAATGAAATAAATAAAAAAATGAACAATCCTAAACTAACTAAATATGAAAATTTTTATCCTTTTTACGATTGTATTCGGATGCTTACAATCAAATGCGCAGGTAGGTATTAACACAAGTACACCTAATGATGCAACTATACTTGATATAGTTTCAAACAACAAAGGAATACTTATTCCACGACTGACAACCACTGAAAGAAACTCTTCTTTAGCTGACAATGACCCTCTTACTATCCCACCAAACGGCGTCTCAAATACAAGTTTAACAGCAGGTACACTTATTTTTAATTTAACTGATAACCGTTTTGAATTTTGGGACGGATTAGTTTGGAGACAATTATTTGTTCCTACTAGCTCTACCGCAGGAAATGATGGTGTTGTAAAAATTAATGGAGGAGCCGGAGGAGCTAAACCTTCTGTTAGCTTAACACCTAATGGTAATACATATGGAACTCCTCATCAGATTCTATATACCACTCCATTGACTTTTGCTCCAAGTCCGACAACAAGTTGGCCGGAAACGACTGTTCCTTTTCCCGGAGTAACTTCAAATATATACATCGGAGCTAATGCAGCAGCACAAAGATGGAGAGAAAATGAAATTAACGGACAAGTACACATATGGCGATTAATCGCTACTGTAACAGCTGGTTCTAATTCGTCGGGTTCGTTGAAAGCGACATTCAAAAATCCGGATTCCGGATTTGAAATCAATTCTATTTCACTTCTTCCAGCAGGATCTAGTGGTTTACCAAAAGTTCTTACATTTTATTTTTATACTATTGCGGATCCGGAAAGTTTAGCTGCTAACAGAGGTTATCAATTATTCCTTGAATCTGACACTTCTTGTACTTTTGTAGCTGATTCTTTTACAAGGATTTCATTATTTAAAGACTAATTAGTTTATTCTCAACTTACTATTCTACTTTTTCGTTAAACCTAATTTCCTGCCAAGTATTGCTTGCACGAGCAAAGTAACTATTCTAAGATGTATCTCATATAGATTCATACAAACTATAAATAAAAGAGGATTTTATTTAATACTCCCACCTAACTTAACCTATTTAAAATTGGGCTAGCTTTTTATTCGTAGAAAGCTGGCTTCTTACTGTGAATTAAGCAAATAAAAAAACCCTCTATAATAGAGGGTTTTAATATATGATTGAATAAAATAATTATTCTTTAATACGTTCTACGTAAGAACCGTCTTCTGTATTGATTTTCACTTTATCTCCTTCATTAATGAACAAAGGAACACGAATTTCAGCACCAGTTTCAGTTGTTGCCGGTTTTGTTGCATTTGTAGCTGTATCTCCTTTAAGTCCTGGCTCAGTATACGTAATTTCCATGATTACTGTATTAGGTAGCTCAGCAGCTAAAGCTGTTTCATCAGAAGCGCGGAATAAAATTTTTATTTCGTCACCGGCTTTCATAAATTGAGCGTTATCAATCAAATCTTTATTTAAATAAACTTGAGAAAAATCGTCATTATTCATGAAGTGGAAACCATTATCATCCTCATACAAGTATTGATAATTACGCGTTTCAACACGAACTTCTTCTATTTTATGACCAGCAGAAAATGTATTATCCAATACTTTTCCATTTGTCAAAGATTTTAATTTTGTACGAACGAAAGCAGGACCTTTACCTGGTTTAACGTGTAAAAATTCGATAATTTTGTATGTGTCGTTATTAAAAACAATACATAAACCTTTTCTAATATCAGCAGTTGTTGCCATGTATTCTATTTTGTTATTTTGATTAAACTCCTGAGCTATACCCTTTCATAATTCCACGATCACTTGAATTAATAAAATTCAAAATCACTTCACGGTAATGTGAATCCGGGAATTTTTCTAAAATTTGTTCTACAGCTTGAGAAACATTATTTTTTTGTTGATATAAAATTCGATAAATTCCTTGAATCTCATAAATTTCTTCAGAACTAAATCCTTTTCTTCTTAACCCAATTGCATTAACACCGGCATAAGCAACAGGATTTTTTGCCGCTTTTACATAAGGAGGAACATCTTTACGAATTTGTGTCGCTCCAGCAACAAAAGCATGTTCTCCAATTTTCGTAAATTGATGCACTGCACTATATCCACCAATGAAGGCGTAATCTCCGACTTCTATATGTCCGGCTAAACCAACGGCATTTACAATAACGACATTATTACCAACAACACAATCATGCGCAATATGTGCAGTAGCCATAATTAAACAATTATCACCAATTTTAGTGTAGCCCAAGGCGTTTGTTCCTTTGTTTACAGTAACACACTCTCTAATTGTTGTGTTGTCACCAATATATGTTAAAGTTTTTTCACCTTCATACTTCAAATCTTGAGGTTCACCAGAAATTACAGTACCCGGATAAATTTTACAATTTTTTCCTATACGAGATCCTGGCATAATTGTTACATTAGGGCCAATCCATGTTCCTTCACCAATCTCTACATCTTCATAAACGGAAGAAAAAGGACTAATTATAACATTCTCACCTATAATTGCAGTTGGATGAACATATGCCATCGGATGATTCATAACTTCCATTTCTTTTATTATTCTTTTGTAATAACTGCCATCATTTCTGCTTCCACAGCGATTTGATTGTTCACGTATCCTATCCCTTGCATATGAACAATACCCCTTCTGATTGGTTCAACCAATTCTAATTTAAACACAATTGTATCCCCAGGAATTATTTTACGTTTAAATTTAGCACTTTCAATTTTCATGAAATAGGTTGAATAATCTTGTGGATTCTCTAACTCTCCCAAAATTAATAAACCTCCTAATTGTGCCATTGCTTCAATTTGTAAAACTCCAGGCATTACAGGTTCTTTAGGAAAATGACCAACAAAGAAAGGTTCGTTCATTGTTACATTTTTCACGCCAATTAAACCTGTTGCTGTTTTAGAAATCACTTTGTCTATCAGTAAAAATGGTGGACGATGTGGTAACAATTTCATAATATCATTGATATCATAAACTGGATCTGCAGTCAAATCAAATTCCGGTACCTTGTTACGTTGCGCCAATTTTATTTGCTTGTTTAATTTCTTCGCAAAATTAGTATTGGTATGATGTCCAGGCTTTGTTGCTATAATTTTAGCTTTCAATTTTTTTCCAACCAAAGCCAAATCTCCTACTACATCTAATAATTTATGACGAGCAGCTTCATTTGGATAATGTAAAGTCAAGTGATCTAAAATTCCATTCGGACGAATAGAAACATCATCTCTGTTGAAAGCTTTACATAATTTTTCTTTTGTTTCCGGTGTAATTTCTTTGTCAACATAAACAATTGCATTGTCTAGGTCTCCTCCTTTTACTAAACCGGCTTCTAATAATTGCTCTAATTCATGCAAAAAACAAAAAGTTCTTGCTTGTGATATATCTTGTTTGAAATTCTTTACAGAAGTTAATGTCGCATTTTGAGTTCCTAAAACTTTCGTTCCAAAATCTACCATCGCTGTAACTTGGTATTCATCTGCTGGAATAGCAGTAATTTCAGATCCTGTTTCAGGATCCACATAAGTCACAATTTCTTTAATTCTGTAATATTCTCTGTCTTTATCTTGTTCTACAATACCAGCTGATTCTATGGCTTCCACAAAAAAGCGAGAAGAACCATCCATAATTGGTGGTTCGGCATTGTCAATTTCAATATAACAATTGTCAATATCCATACCCACTAAAGCTGCTAAAACATGCTCTGTTGTATGTACTTTAACTCCTTTCTTTTCTAAAGTTGTTCCTCTAGCCGTACTCACCACATACTGAGCATCAGCTTCTACTTGAGGTTGACCTTCTAAATCTGTTCTTACAAATACAAATCCGGTATCAGGTTCAGCTGGTTTAAATGTTAAGGTAACAAATTTACCTGTATGTAAGCCAACACCTTTTAGAACGGCTTCATTCGCTAAAGTTTTTTGTTTATCAGACATTAACTTCTACTTTTGTTTGTTCTCTTTTTCTAATTTATCGATTCGTTTCACAATTTCAGGAAACTTTCTAAAGTGCACGTATGATTTTCTGAAACTTGATGCGTCCATTGCAGGTGATCCATACAATTGCGTTTTATTTTCTACATCTGTGTTAATACCACTTTGAGCTTGTACTTGAACAAAATCTCCTATTGTCAAGTGTCCAGCAATACCAACCTGTCCTCCAATCATACAATTGCGTCCAATTTTAGTCGAACCTGCTACTCCACTTTGCGAAGCAATTACAGTATTTTCTCCTATTTGTACGTTATGTGCAACTTGAATCTGGTTATCTAATTTTACCCCTTTACGAATAATTGTCGACCCCATCGTTGCTCTATCTATCGTCGATCCTGCTCCAATTTCTACATTATCTTCTATCAAGACATTCCCTATTTGAGGAATTTTTTCAAAAGATCCGTCAGGATTTGGCGCAAAACCAAAACCATCAGCACCAATCACCACATTCGAATGGAGGATACAATTCTGACCTATTTCACATTCTGCATATACTTGTACACCTGAATGCAAAATGGTATTATCCCCAATCTTAGCATAATCGCCAATCGTCACATTTGGATATATCTTTACATTATTCCCAATTGAAACATTAGCTCCAATATAAGAAAAACTTCCAATATATACATTATCCCCTAGTTGAGCAGTAGAACTTACCTTTGTATATTCTTCTATCCCTATTTTATTATTTTTGATGGTATGATAATATTGCAATAATTGTGTAAAAGCCTGGTAAGCATCATCAACCACAATCAATGTAGACGAAATGGAATCTGTTGCCACAAAATCTTTACTCACAATCACAATAGAAGCATTGGTTGAATAGATAAAATGTTCGTATTTCGGATTAGCTAAAAACGAAATCGACCCCTCTTTTCCCTCCTCTATCTTCGACAATGTGGAAACCTCTACATTTGCATCACCTTTTACGGTTCCTTGCAATAATTGCGCAATCTCTGCAGCTTTAAATTTCATAGTCTGCAAAACTAATAATTATTCTTAAATTTATAAAATGATTATTTAAGTAATTTAACTTTTTTGTCAAATTCTTTCAATCTCTATTTATAAGCTATGATAATGGTATTTTGTAATTTCTTGCTGTAAAAACTGAGTTAATAAACTTTTCTCCGAATTAGAAATTTCTTTTACCTCACCATTTTTATATAAAACTTTAATCGGACTTTTAGATTTTTCATAAGGAACGATTTTTATTGTCGTTTGTTCTACAAAATAACTTGCGTCCTCTATTTCTAAAACCTTCTCAACTCTATTTTTTTCAACTAAAATTTCTTCGTCAGATTTTTTTTTATCCATCAAATAAGATTTTGGCAAAGTACGTTGAATAATATTTCTTGATAATTTACTCAGTATCAAATCATCATGAAACTGCCATTCTTTAATCGCTGATAATACATCACTATCATCCAAACGAGTGAATATTTCCAATCCTTTTTTTGATAAACTCCCAACTTCATTTTCTTCTAAGAAATAGTTAAAAGCAAAAGTTGCAAAAAGATGCTCTCCTGTTTTAGTCAACTCTTTTGCTCTTCTCAAAACACTAATCAAAAAATTTTCTGCTGTAAACGATTTTTTGTGCATGTACACTTGCATATACATAAACATACGCGCCATCAGAAATTTTTCTACCGATGGAATTCCTTTCGCCTCTATTACCAATTCATTATTTGCCACATTCATCATCGAAATAATACGTTCCGGATTGATGTTTCCTTCCACCACTCCCGTATAAAAGCTATCCCGTTTTAAATAATCCATTCGATCGCAATCCAACTGACTCGAAACCAATTGTGACAAAAACTTTTTGGGGTGTTGTCGTTTAAAAATCTGAATCGCTAAATCTAAACGTTGATCAAAAATCTGGTTCAGTTCTTCCATCAAACGAAGTGAAATTTCTTCATGATGAGAACCATTGATGATTGAGTGTTCAAGGGAATGAGAGAAAGGACCATGTCCCAAATCATGCAAAAGAATTGCAATCAAAGCGCCATTTTCTTCTTCAGCTGTTATTTCAACATTTTTTCTCTTAAGTGTATTCAAGGTTTTCTGCATTAAATGCATACAACCCAAAGCATGATGAAAACGAGAGTGTCTGGCTCCAGGATAAACCATTTCCGTTAATCCTGTCTGCGAAATTCGACGAAGACGCTGAAAATATGGATGTTGAATTATTTGATAAATAAGCTCGTTTGGAATCGTTATAAACCCATGAACCGGATCATTTACTATCTTCAACTTATTATTGTTTAATGGATTCAAACGTACTATTTTGTTCACAAAGATATGAATTTTTAATCATTCAAAACCCGCCTGTCTATAATATGGACTGTTTTTACGAAAATTTTTAGCACAAAATCATTTTTGGAATTATTTATGCTAATTATTCAGCACAAATTTTAGTAAAAACAACTTTTTGTTTAACATACAATTTAGATTTTAACATTTCTGTTCTCACTATATTTGGAATAATTCTAAAAATAGAAAATCAATATAAAAAATAAATTATTACGAATGGCTATAAAAATTTTATGGATTGACGATGAAATCGATTTATTGAAACCTCATCAACTTTTCTTGGAGAAAAAAGGATATGAAACAACTATGATAAACAATGCAACTGATGCATTAGAAGAAATAGAAAAAGAAAATTTTGCTGCTGTTTTAATTGATGAAAACATGCCTGGTTTAAGCGGTTTAGAAGCTTTACCTAAAATAAAAGAACTGCGTCCGAATCTTCCTGTTATTATGGTGACAAAAAGTGAAGAGGAGCATATTATGGAAGATGCTATCGGTTCTCACATTGCAGATTATTTGATAAAACCGGTTAACCCGAATCAGATTTTATTGAGTTTAAAAAAGATTTTGGACGCTTCTAAAATAATTTCAGAAAAAACCGTAATCAATTATCAACAAGAATTCAGAAATATCACAATGGATATGATGAATGCACGTGATTTCGAAGATTGGCAGGAGATTTATAAAAAAATTGTTTATTGGGAACTTGAACTAGAAAATATTGAAGATACAGCTTTAACTCAAATTATAGAAAATCAGAAAAGTGAAGCAAATGCAGCTTTCTTCAAATTTATCGAACGAAATTATGAAGATTGGTTACATGATGAAGAAGACAGACCTGTTTTATCGCATACCATTTTCAATCAATTAGTTCGTCCACAACTTGGTAAAAATGAACACGTCTTATTGATTATGGTTGATAATCTTCGCTATGATCAATGGAAAGTTATCGAACCTATCTTCAACCGTTACTACAATTCGGATGCCGAGAATCTATATTATAGTATTTTGCCTTCTGCCACTCAATATGCCAGAAATGCTTTCTTTTCCGGGTTAATGCCTTTAGAAATTGAGAAAAAATATCCACAATACTGGTTGAATGACACAGATGAAGGAAACAAAAATATGCACGAAAAAGAGTTGCTGGGAGAACAACTAAAACGTCTTGGATTAAGTGATTTATCTTACAATTATTTCAAAATTCTAAATTCAGATTTTGAGAAAAAGATCGCAGATGATTTCAATAATTATAAAAACAATAACTTAAATGTCATTGTGTACAATTTTATTGACATTCTTTCGCATGCCAAAACGGATAATAGAATTGTAGGAGAAATGATTCGTGATGATAAAACATACCGCTCCATCACAAAACATTGGTTCGAGAATTCTTACTTGATGGAGATTGTTAAGAAAGCTGCACAAGAAAAAATGAAAATTATTGTCACAACTGATCATGGAACAATTTACGTAAAAGAACCTACAAAAGTAATTGGTGATAAAGAAGCAAGTACAAACCTGCGTTATAAATTAGGAAAACAATTGCAATATGATCCTAAAGATGTGTTAGCTGTTGAACAACCGGAAAAATTTCTTCTACCTAAGGTTAATGTAACGTCAAAGTATATCTTTGCAAAAGAAAATTTATTTTTAACGTATCCTAAAAATTACAATCATTTTGTTAATTATTACAAAAACACCTACCAACACGGAGGTATTTCTTTAGAGGAAATAATTATCCCAATGGTTGTATTAACACCAAAAAATTAAATGAAATTTATCATCAATCATTTAGACGAATTACCTGAAGTTGCTCAAAAAATAATTGATCAACTTCACTATAAATTAATCACTTTCGAAGGAGAAATGGGTGCCGGAAAGACCACTTTTATCAAAGAATTTGTAAAAGCATTAGGAACAACTGATGAAATCTCCAGCCCAACTTTTTCCATTGTCAATGAATATGATACAGAGAGAGGAAAAGTTTATCATTTTGATTTTTATCGTCTAAATCATGAAGATGAAGCACTGGATTTTGGTATTGAAGAATATTTGTATTCAAATCAATATTGTCTAATGGAATGGCCAAATAAAATTGCTAACTTTATACCTGATGAGCATCACACAATTACAATTGAAAATATAGAAGGTGCTCGTCATTTAAATTTTAGTTAATTACTATGGACGGAAAAAATATTTTTACGCCTTTTTCACAGGAAGATCTAATCCCTCAACCTGAGCGTTTAGAGATTCCTCACAAAAAGGAACGCTTTGATATTGGAATTCCAAAAGAAACAAATAATCAAGAAAAAAGAATTTGTCTTTCTCCTGATGCTGTCGAAATCTTAGTCAACAACGGCCATCAAGTTACGATAGAAACAGGCGCAGGAGAAGGTGCAAATTATTCAGACAAAGAATATTCAGAAGCAGGTGCGCAAATATGTTACAATACACAAGCTGTTTTTGAAAAACCTATTGTATTAAAAGTCGGTCCACTTACTTTAGAAGAAATAGATTGGATAAAACCTGGTACGTTGGTTATTTCTTCTGTTCCGACAAATACGTTGAAACGGGAATATTTTCAGAAACTCATGACTAAGCGTGTCAATGCAGTTGGTTTTGAATTTATCCGCGATGAGCAGAATCATTTGCCTGTTGTACGTTTGTTAAGTGAAATTGCCGGAACAACTGCAATTTTGGTTGCGAGTGAATTAATGTCTTCGACAAATGCCGGAAATGGAATTTTAATGGGGGGAGTTACTGGAGTAAGACCTACAGAAGTTGTCATCTTGGGAGCGGGAACTGTAGCTGAAAATGCAACAAGAACAGCAATCGGTTTAGGTGCTTCTGTCCGTGTCTTTGATAACTCATTAACGAGGCTGAGAAGGTTACAACAAAATATTGGGCAGCGCGTTTCTACCTCAACATTAGATCCAAAAGAACTAGGAAAAGCCTTACGAAGATGTGATTTAGCAATTGGAGCACTTCGTGGAGAAACCCGTACACCATGTGTTGTCACAGAAACTATGGTTCAGAACATGAAATCCGGTGCTGTGATTATAGATGTCAGCATTGATCAAGGTGGTTGTTTCGAAACATCTGAATTAACAACACATGATCATCCCATCATGATTAAGCATGATATTATTCATTATGCTGTTTCAAATATTACTTCTCGTGTAGCACGTACGTCTACCAAAGCGCTGAGTAATTATTTCTTATCTTATTTATTCCAAATTTCTGAAGAATCTGGTTTTACGAATGTCGTCCAAACTGATAAAACTATAAGAAATGGCGTATATTTGTACAAAGGAAGAATTGTAAAAAAGAACTTATGTGATTGGTTTGATTTACCATTTCACGACATTAATTTATTGATCATATGACGTTTACGCAAAGATTTATGAAATATTTGCTGGGAGTTGGAATAGGGATGGTTTTCGTTGCTATGGCATTCGGTCCTCGTGCATTCTCATGTAACTATTTTCCAAATGCAAGAGTTTTAGATGAAGCTTATTCTAAAAGGTTATCGATTTCGCCAGAAGCTCAAGCATTTTTAAAAGCCGAGAATTTAGATTCAACATTCTTAAAAAAAGAATTATTCAAAAGAAGTAAAGTTGACTTCGACAACTCTAAAAAAGATCAGGTTCCGTGTAGAGAATACCTGGCAAATTACAAAAGCAAAGACAATTCAAAAGAGTATGATTTTGTTCTTGAAATTTGCAAAGAAGATTCGAAATTAGTTTCAATTCAAAAGAAATAGCAAAAGCCTCTCAATTGAGAGGCTTTTTATATACTATTCTTTGTTCTTAATTTAAAAACTGTAAAAGGATTAATACTACGATAAAAATGATGATTGATACAATAAGTACATCCTTAAACTGTACTTTTTTTGTCCCAAACTCTACATTTCTGTTTAGGCTTTTTTTCTTTTTATTGGCTGGCATTGGTTGGTATTTGTACCACAAATTTATGCAAATAATTCAAATATCATACTATTATCTTATTGTAAAATAGTTATAAGCACAATATAATATCCTAAATCCCAATTTCTATTTGTAGCCTGGCATACCAATTATTTTTCTTTTCCAGATTATAAAATTTTTGCTGCTCATAGGCTACTTCTGCCTGTAATTTAAAAGCATGCTCCCAAATGTATTTCGTTAATCCCAGACTATATTCGTTGGTATTTGGCGCAAATTCAAAAATTTTATTATCCACTTTTTGTATAGAATATCTTCCGATTACTTCCCAATGTTTAGGAAATGTATATGATCCCTGGAAATCCATTCCGTGACCATTGTACACATAATTAAAATCTGCAGGATCTTCCGGATTGTAAAAAATCGTTTGATCTGAATTCCTATTCAAGTAAGCATACATAAGACTCCAACCACGATACTTGAACATCGCATCAAAAAATAACGATTGAATATTTGCAGTCCCAAACAATTCATCTCCTTGCTGTCCTTTCGTTTTATGTGCATTATTATTGTAACTATACGCTCCTGAAAGCATCAATTTTGGTGTTTGTTCGTGCGATAAATCTCCTTCATAATTACTTCCGTCGTTTGTAAAAGCTCCGAATGGGAATAATTCTACTTTTCCTGTATATGCTAAACCTGTATCATCAAATTTTGTCCAGTTTCTCCCCTCTCCTGTGGAAACAGCTCCTCGAAAAGTATATGAAAAATGATCTTTCGATTTCTTAGAATGTTGAAACTGGAACCCGAAATCGCGGTCGATATTAAAATCTGCGTTATTTATAGAACGATCTGTTAACTGAAGTGCTCCGGAAGAGTTGATACGTTGTCTATTTCCCGGCAGTTTAGTTTGACCAAATCCAAAACTCCAGCGGTTATTCGGATTATAAAAGATCATGGCATCGCGAATAATATTTGTATTCTTACCTTCTTCTGCTTCTCCTACATCTCCTGATGCGAAAGAAAGCTGCAACGAATATTCGAATTTAGGACTCCCTATATAACCATCTAATCGAAGTCGTAAACGTCTTATTTGTGCGTCAATTTTATCTTCTTCATCCTGATTGTCAATATACGTTACCCTATTCTGCATTCTGAATCGAATATTTACCTGATAAAGACTATCGGGAGAAGTGATTCCTAACCCATCTCCATAACTATAATATGGTGACATTAAGTTTTTATATTCCTCCGTCTTAATCGTATCTTTCTTCTGAGCAAAAAGACTACAAGACATTAAAAAAAGTGGCAAGATTAAATAATACTTCATGATATAGCTTACTGCTTTAATTTTGGTGCAAAAATGCAAGTAATAAAATTAAATAATTGTAAAGAGTAAATTAAATTAATGTTAACAATGACTCGAAATTACGAATACGATGATCATCATCCACTTCTATAATTTTGATTTGTTGAGGAAATATATGTTGCTGAATTTCAAAAAATTCTTTCATTTTTTCGAAATCTAGCACTTCATCATGAACAGACAGAAAAACTTTTGTATGCTCGAAACGATTCATATCAACCAAATATTGATGTAGGTTTTCAGGAAAATTATCTTCACGTTTCACAGATACATCAATCAAAGGATTCAACAAAACCAATTCACTTGATTTTCCATTCTCCTTTAGTTTTTGTTGTAACTGCCAACCGAAATTTCCTCCTGTAGAACTTCCGACAATCGTTAAATCCTTAACCAATCCTTTTAAATGGTCATAAGCTTCGAGTAAAATAGCTGATATGTTATCATCAACTTTCCATTCTACACAGGTTGCAGAAGGATGAATTTTTAAAATAGATTTGAATTTAGTAGAATTGGCAGAACTATTTAGTCCATGGATATAAACAATTTGTCGGCTATTCGTATTCATATTCAGCTTAATTAAACCTTTAAATTAAAAATTTTCTATACGTTAATCAAAATTGGTCTGTAAATTTAACAATATAATCGTGTTGCAAGAAATTCTTTCATTAAAAAAGTAACCGTTTTGATCGCTTTTAACTATTTATTCAAACTGGTTAATATATTCATTTAGAATTACACCTTTTATTCTTCCAACAATTCAAAGTTGAATTGCTCATCAATCCTAAATCGTCGGAGTTTCTTCATTCATTTTCAATTTAGTTTTAGTCATTGAATGTTTTTAAATCGTTTCAAATGTTTCATTTTTTATTCATCATTACTTTTTACTTGACTAAAAAAGTAACCAAAAAGTCAAGGCTGTAAATCTCTATCACTAAAAACATTTCCATTCCACTAAAAATTTAAAAAAACCTACGGGCTAAAACCTTTTTAACATTCCACACAAACATTTTCTTCACGTGAGAATTTTAAGACCGTTTTTTTAATCCTTTTTTCAATAATACGTTTTCTTGTCATTCTGAGCTAGCTGGAGAATCTTATACATTTGTCACATTGAGTTTGTCCATTTCAAATAGAATTCTGTGTCCAAAAAGATGAAACCAAAGAAAAGTCTATACAGAATACGCAGTTAAAATTACACTGAAAAACAACAATATACGCTAATTTTAACAAAATATTAAAAAATGATACTCGATATAAAAACTTTCGTATATTTGGGTGTTAGCCGTAATTTTATGACAAACTTAGATCAAATTGATTATTTGAAAATTTTCACAATAATTTCTCCTTTTATTGCAGCATTTATTGCTGCGAGATTAACATTTTTCTTCACACTAAAATCTAAAAAATTTGATATTCTTTATGCAAATAAAATTCCTGCATTTAAAAATATTAATGAGAAATTAATTGAATATAAAATATTCTGTTTAGGTAGAGTTGCATATTTTGAAGGAAATGAATTATCTCCATATTGGAGCGAAGATATTGGAGCTTTTGAGTTTAGAAAAAGTATTACAAAAATATATGAAGAAAATTCAATTTTTGTTTCCAAGAAAAGTAGATTATCAATTGAGAACTTAATCAACAATCTGAGTTTATTATGCAACATGGAAATTCAACTTGTAGATAATGTTTTAGATGAAAGAATTGATTTGAAGGAAACTTACTTTAATGCATATATCGAAGTTGAAAAATTGATACAAATCCTTTATAACGAACTAAATTTAAAGTAAAAACTACGGCTAACATTGTATTGGCAAAATGCGGGCTGAACAGCTTCGTATCAACGGAAGTGCAAAATTCAACTTTCGTTCTTCGTATCAGCATTAGTGCTAAAAATCCCGCCCATCGCCAATACGCAGCCCGTTATCGGCAATTAAAAACGAACAAAACCCAAAATTGAAATGGAGCAACTTTTAGAAGATCTAATAAAAGAATCAACCCTTCATAAAGAAATTTATAATCAATTAGAAATTGATGAAAAGAAATTAAATATTTTTGACACAATTGTTGAAATAGCTATCAAAATTAAAACTCAACTTTTGCAACAAAATATTGATACATCATACAGACAACTGTATAATAATCAAATCTCAGCAATTTTAAGTCAACTACAATACAGAGATCACGCTAATTCAAACTTTGTAATTCATCAAGACGAACATTGGAAGCAACAAAATAAAAATAGCTTTACTCAATATATTTACGATTCAATTAAAGGTTTAACCGATGGGTTTAATTTTCAAATTGATTTTTTTGAAAAAATAGGAAATTTTGATTCTAATATTGTAATTGTTGGAGCTAATGGAAGCGGTAAAACCTCATTATCAGAAAAATTAAAACAATATCTAAACAATAATGGTGTAGTAATTTCAGCTCAAAGAATACTTAAATTACCAACATTTGAAAATATTGGTAATCCTGAAATTACTGCTACCAAACTTAAAGAAGAACAATTAAGAGGTAAAACCTACAAAAATACTGACGATTTTAGATACATTGCAAATGAATTTGAGATCGTTCTAAAACATTTATTAGCAGAAAATATTTCAATCGGAAATAAATACCGAAAACAAGCCATTGAAAATACAAAAAATGAAAAACCAATTGACTCTCCACAAAACACAAATTTAGATGCAACAATCGAAATATGGAATTCACTAATTGAACATAGATATTTAGATTGTGAAGATGGAATAAATATAAAAACGTATGTAAAAGAAACAGATACTCCTTATCCAAGTATTCAGATGAGTGATGGAGAAAAAGTTCTTTTATACCTGATAGCACAAGTAATGTTAGCTCCCGTGAATGGTTTTATTGTAATCGATGAGCCAGAAATGTATTTACACAAAACAATCTTAAAGAGATTGTGGAATATATTAGAATCAAAACGTAATGACTGTCTATTTATTTATTTGACACATGATTTAGATTTTGCAACAAGTAGAAATACAGCAAAAAAAATATGGATAAAATCATATAAATACCCAAACTATTGGGAAATCGAAAATATAGAATCAGAGGAAATTCCTCAAGCTCTACTTTTCGAACTTTTAGGTAGCAGAAAAAATATTTTATTTTGTGAAGGAATCAAAGGTTCTAATGATGAAAAAATATATTCAATGCTTTTTCCAGATTATACAATTACACCTGTTGGTTCTTGTTTCAATGTAATTAATCACACAAAAGCTTTTAATAAATTAAACAATATTAATACTTCCGCAATTGGACTTATAGACTCTGATCATCATTCTGTTGAAAGATTAGATAAAATTAAATTAGAAAATATTTATAGTTTTTCAGTCTCGGAAGTTGAAAATCTATTTCTCGATGAAGAATTTCTAACAAATCTTTCAACACATTTAATGACAGATCCTGAAAAAATCAAACTTATTAAAATAGATGTAATTAAAGAATTAGAAAAAGAAAAAGAATTACAAATCTCTAACTATATTTCCACTAAAATAAACAACATATTTACTGATTCAGATTTGACTAAAGGAAATACTATTCAAAAAGTTAAAGAAAACTATCAAATATTTTTAGACGCTATTAATATTGATAGTTTTTATGAACAAAGAAAAACTGAAATAGAGAAAATAATCACAGATAACAATTACGAAAAAACAATTTCAATTTACAATAATAAAGGATTAAAAAAAATTGTATCAAGACACTTAGCTATAACTGACTTTACGGAAAGATGTTTCAAATTCATCCAAAATAATCCTGACCAATTAAATATTTTGAAAAAGTATTTTCCATCTGAAATAATTTAACTGCCGATAACAAGGGTTTTGCGTCAGGCGGGCTGAAAGTAAACTTTCAGCCCATTTTTTTTCACTCGCAAAATTGCTTTTCTTAAAACAATAAACTAAATTAGTTTTCGAAAAGAGCAATTTGCTTGAACGGACGAACTTGAACTTCGTTCAAATTCTCTCCCGTTCTTCTCAAAGCCCCGAATCGTTGTAGGTAATTTTAACCAAAAAGCCGTTGACAACAGTGAAAAAAGAAGAAAATAAAAACAAATTTTGGAAAACGGCACTTGGAATTACAACAGGAATTATTCTTGCAAAAATATTTTTTGAATATCTTTGGCCTATTATTTTTAAATAGAAATGTCCAATAGTAATCATATCTGTAAAAATTGTAATAATAATTTTAATGGTAATTTCTGCAACTTTTGCGGACAAAGTTCTCACATTCACAAAATAAATTTTCATTTTGTAATCCACGAAATTCAACATTCAATTTTTCACGTTGATGGAGGTATATTTTACACTATTAAAGAATTATTTAAAAGACCAGGAAACTCGATAAGGGAATATATTGATGGAAAAAGAGTAAAACACTTTAAACCTGTCACTTATGTTATTATTCTGTCAATTATATATTTATTTTTGGAGCACAAAATAAACAAAAATCCTTTTATTGAAGATGGATTATTGGGAATTGTTGATGGAATTAAAAATGGGAGAAATATTAATGAAGAAAGTTTTAAGATTTTTGAATGGCTAATTCATAATTATGCTTATACAGCACTTTTATTAATTCCATTTTTTTCTTTATCATCATTTATTTCTTTTAGAAAATCAAAATTTAACTATTTTGAACATTTACTGTTAAATACATTTCTATTTGGGCAAGTCACTTTAATATTTTTACTAACAATTCCTCTATCTCTACTTTTTCCAAATAATTCAAAGACAGAGATAATCAGAGTAGTTTTTTCGATAATTTTTACTTTTTGGGCATATTTTCAATTTTTCAATAATCTCAACAAATTTTCAAGAATTTTAAATACAGTATTGACTTACTTAATTTTTATATTTTTAACCACATTAATTTTGATAATGTTAACACGAATAGCTATAGTCTAAAAATACTGCAACAAACATCGTATTGGCGCAATGGCGGGGTTAAGTGCTAAATTCAGCTTTTGTACTTTTTTCGCCGCCCAATGTGTTTCATTTTTTATTCATCATTACTTTTTTACTTGATTAAAAAAACATTTCCATTCCACTAAAAATTTAAAAAAAACCTACCGGCTAAAACCTTTTTAACATTCCACATAAACATTTTCTTCACGTGAGAGTTTTAAGTCCATTTTTTAAAATCCTTTTTTCTGTAATACGTTTTCTTGTCATTCTAAGCTAGCTGAAGAATCTTATACATTTGTCACGTTGAACTTGTACATTTTAAATAGAATTCTGTGTCCAAAAAGATGAAACCAAAGAAAATTCTATACAGAATACGCAGTTGAAATTATACTGAAAAACAACAATATACGTTGATTTTAACAACATATTAAAATGGTACTCCATATAAAAACTTTCGTATATTTGGGTGTTAGTGGAAATATTTGAACAAAAATTCCGCACAAATCAAAATGAAGAAATTTTTCCCAATATTTATTGTTATACTTTTTGTTTTCGGTTGTAAAACAATCCAAAATGAAACTCAAAAAACAGATTCCCAAAAGACTCTAATAAAAAATGAATTCCCAAAACCATTGGGTTATGTTTCTGATTATGAAAAAGTTTTAACAAATGAAGAGCTAAATAAACTTTCAAAAATTTTGACTGAATATGAAAATACTACAACAAATCAAATAGCAATTATTTCAATTTCTAAAAACTTGAACGAAAATAATTTTAATCAATATGCACTTGATTTATCAAATAATTGGGGAATTGGAACGGCTGAAAAAAATAATGGACTAACAATCGTTTTTAGTAAGCATTTGAGAAAAATCAGAATTTGTACAGGAACAGGGACAGAAAAAATTTTAACGGACCAAATATGCGAAAAAGTACTAAATGAAAAAATATTACCTGAATTTAAGAACGATGATTATTATTCAGGATTGATAAATGGAATAAACGAATTTATAAAGTTGTGGAAATAAAAATACTGCCACTAACATCGGTTTGGCGAAATGCGGGGTTAAGTGCGAAATTGAAAGTTTTCGTTTCCTTATCCGCCAAAAGCTGTTTGCTTTTTTTTAATTTACCAAAAGTCTCCCAGCTTAAATAACAATACAGAAAATGGGACATAAAGTAGTTTGTTTAGATTGTAAAAAATCATTTAGTCAAGGAACTGACTTCAATGACAGAAAGGAAGCTAATTGCTCTGATTATGGAAAACCAATGACACTTTTGCCTCATAGGTTTAGACCGCCTAAAAAGATAGAAGACAAAAAATGGGAGGTCGTTAAGTTTCTAATTGACAATGGATTTTATTATCAGTACATATACGAAATAGTTGAAAATAAAAATGGTGTAACGAACTATCAGAATTATACAAAGTATCCTGACAATCTTCGAGACGCTAAGGAATTTGTTGAACAGTATAAAGACCAAGCACGAAAATGAATGAACGAAAGCTAAATCAAGAAGAGAAGCAAATAGAACTTCAAAAGTATCGTGATTTGGTTTTAGCGACACTTGACTATTACCTGGAAAACAAAGTAATGCAAATCAAGACCGCTGACTTTGATTCTGATGAACACTATAAAGGACTTAAGATACAAACCGAAGAAAATTTTCAAAAAGGTCGACTAACACGACTAAAACAATGGTTTCGGGATTTGACAGAAATGCAAGTAGAAACGGGCGACTTGAAATTCAACAAGTATCTGCAAGACAAGACCAAATATGATGTTGATATTTTTAACTCTTATTTCCTGCGTGTTGATAAAGTAATAGTAAAAGGTAAAATCACAACTGACAATCAATTCTATGACATAACGATAATAGTTGACCAGCTTTGTCAAACTGCCCCAGTTGACAATGAAAAAATAGAAACACTAAATAGACTTTTAAGTGAATATGAACAACGAAAAACAGGAAAACCGTAGCGTAAAATGAATTTAAAATTCCTAATACCGATTATAACACTAACAATCAATTTTGCTTTTGCACAAAATGCAGAAGTGAAAAACGTTTTATTAGAGAAAACATTAAAAAAAGACAGTATTATTTCTGAATTTACAGAACTGTACAATCTGACAAACACCATTCATCCAGGGCAATTTATGTTTTGTTCTAAAAATGAATTTGATAAAACCTATTTGAATTTAAAAAACTCAATTAAATCTGACCTTTCAGTTGTTGAATATTATAAATTAACCGCCACTTTAATGGCAAAAATTAAAGATGGTCATACGGCAGTTGACAGAACCCAAATCATTAAATTGCTAAATGACCGATTGGTATTTCCATTCAGTGTCTATAAAATCAATAACAATTATTATTTGTATAAATCTACTTCCGAAAACAACGAATATGTTGGTTTGCAAATCGTGAAAATTAACGGGAAAGAAATCAATTCAATCGTCAAGGAAATTCGGAAATTTACTCATCTTGAAGGCGAAAATGAGACCGGATTGAATACTCGTTTTAATCATTTCCCTTTTTACTATTTCATTTTTAATCAAACTGATAAATTTCAGATTGAATATATAGACAAAAATAATCGTAAACAAAAGAAAGTATTAAAGGGAATTACTTTTGAAACGTACACAAAAAGTATTGCTGAAAATATTACACCATTACAAACAGAATTTAAAACGAACAATCTTGCAGTTTTAAAATTTCATTCGTTTGCAAATGGTTACGATGAAACTAACAGAAAAATAGCAGAAAAACAATTGGATAATTTTTTTACACAATTAGACAGTTTAAAAACTAAAAATTTAATAATTGATTTAAGAGATAATAGTGGTGGTTCTGCTGATATTGCAAGTTATCTTTTCTCCTATTTAACCAACAAACCTTTCTATTACCTTGATTATCAAGGAGCAAAATACAACACTGTAAAAGACTGGAAGCATTATGCACAAAATCCAACTAATATTGAGGAAATAAATTTGACTGAAACGAAACTAAAAAACGGTCTCAATTGCTATACAGAAACTAACAGTACAAATTGGTGGTTTCAACAACAGCAAAGCAAATCCAATTCTTACAAAGGCCATATCAGTGTATTAATAAATGGCGGATGTTTTTCTACAACAGGGCATTTATTAGCGTTGTTGAGAGAATATAAAATAGGGAAATTTTATGGCGAATATTCTCAAGGTAATAACTATAGCAATGCAGGTGGACAAGCTTTTGTTTTACCTTATTCCAAAACATTAGTTTGGATACCAACTTTTCAATACAAAATGAAAACACCCAATTTTGAATATGACACAAAAGGAATTAAACCTGACATTGAAATACAAATTGAACCTACCGATTTGAAAACAAAATTTGACAGGCAAATGGAATATGTAATAAAAAAAATTGAACAGAATAAATGAACGAACGCCTAACAACAATTTGGCGAAATGCGGGTTTAGTGGAAAATTCAACATTTGTGCTTTCTATCCGCGAAAACCGTTTTTCTTTTGCTTTTTTTGTAATTTAGCAAAAAGAAAAAATGGTTTTGCTTACCGTGTCGTCTAAATCGAAACTTTGATCTTCGATTTTCCGCCACTTCGCAAATCCCCTATCCATTGTCTGTAATCTAAAAAAATTTTCGAAATTAAATTATGTACACTTTTTCTGAATACTTTTCTGAGTTTGTAAAATCTTATAAACCTAAAACTGAATCTCAATATTTTCTAAAAATATTAGAATCTATTCAAATTAATTTTGATTATAACTATTTTAATAAAATTGTTGATCAAAACGGAATTGGCAACCTAAATGATATTAAATTTGAATCTTTAGATCTACTAATTTCTTATGCAGATTTTATATTAGAAGATAATGTAATTTCAGATACTGAAATACAAGATTTCACTTTTCTAAAAAGAATTTTTAAGATTAAAGAAGGTGATTTTAAAAAATATAAAAATTTAGAAATGAATGAAATTCTGAAAAAAGAATTTATCAGAATTTATTCAGACTATTTCGTTAATGAAAAAGAAGCACTTTTAAATCTCAATCTTCAATCTCTTTTTAATTTAAGCTACGACGAATTTGAAGAAATAAAAAAAGATGAAATCATAAAATCGTTAATTCAAGGCGCTAATCCGAAAGATTTAGACATTGCGAAATTGCCAAAAGGATTTACTATTATTTAGACTACAGCTAACATGGTATTGGAAAGATTGCAAATTTTATGGTAAACTCATGTTTCCTTTTCGCAAGATTTTTTATCTTTAACAGAAGATAATCGGTTACGAAGTTCGAACCTCGCAAAACCCCGAACCATTAGTCTCAATTATAAACAAATTCAATCTTTAAATGAAAACTTTCCCGGTAATAGCTTCAACATTATCACAAACCGAATTAGGAGAATTTATTAATGAAAAGTATCAATTAAAGGACCATTTCAATTGTAAACTTTTTAGAACCGGAGTAAATCATACGTATTTTTTATCCAATGTAAATACAAAATACGTTGTTAGAGTTTATTGTCACAACTGGAGAACAAAAGCTGAAATCCAAGAAGAGTTAGACCTTTTAAATTCACTTAAAAAATACAATCTTTCGGTTTCAACCCCGATTCCCGATAAAAATGGAAATTTAATTCAAGAAATTCTTGCTCCAGAAGGTTTACGATATGTAGTGCTGTTCACATTCGCAGAAGGCGAAAAAATGCGTTTTATGACCAATGAAACGTGCTTTGCAGTTGGTTCAATGATGGCAAAAATTCATAATGTAACGGCAACAAAAAAAATCAACAGAATCAATTATAATTCCGATGTTCTTCTATACAAAGCTTATGAGAAGCTAAACCTGTTTTTTTCGGAAAATTTAGATGAAATGATCTATTTAAAACAAATCTCTTCAAAAATAGCAAAGCGTTTTAAAAAAATCCATTTATCTGAACATCAAAAAGGCATCGTTCACCTTGATATTTGGTACGATAATTTGAGTGTAAATAAGGAGAATGAAATTACAATTTTTGATTTTGATAATTGTGGAAATGGTTCTTTGATCTTAGATATTGGCTATTTTTGCAAACAATTATTTTTCATTGAAACGGATAAAAACAAATATGAAACAAAAGTTGAAAGTTTCTTAAACGGTTATAAAAAAGAAAGAAACTTATCTGGGAAGGAACTCGATTTAATCCCTGAATCCGGAGCTTCAATTTTTGTATTTTATCTTGGTGTCCAAGCTCAAAGATTTGATTGGTCAAATATATTTCTAACAGAAAATTATCTTAAAATGTTTGTTGGAAGAATAAAAAATTGGCTGGATTATTACGAAGAAAAAAATAACTGCAGCTAACATGGTATTAGCAATAGGCAGGGTGAAGTGAAAAATTGAAAGTTTCTGCCTCTTTATCCGTCAATA
Organism: Empedobacter brevis NBRC 14943 = ATCC 43319; assembly: GCF_000382425.1. GTDB lineage: Bacteria > Bacteroidota > Bacteroidia > Flavobacteriales > Weeksellaceae > Empedobacter > Empedobacter brevis. The sequence continues at coordinate 45,384 of NZ_KB908291.1, read as the reverse complement.
CAGCAAACCATTATCTTTTTACATGAAATAGTTTTTTGAAATTTAAGAATCTTAGAGTATATATTATTTAGACGATACTTTAAAACGTATTATACAAGAAAAATAAGTAGATTTATTAAAATTTAATTATACTTTCAATGGGATATAAAACGAAATCAACTACTCAGTTTTTTATTGCTTTTGCAATTTTCTTCATCACTTTTTCTGTGTATGGGCAAACCAAAAAAGATTCATTAAATCAGATGACTCTTTTCAATACATATAAACTTGAGTTTGAAAAATATGAGCAACAATATGGAAAATACATACAGACTAAAAATGCCAAAATGCATTATTTGGAATGGGGAAATCCTAAAAATCCTACGCTAATTTGGATTCATGGTACGTACAGCAATGCGTATGAGGTCTATGAAATTGCTGAGGAACTTGTAAAAATGAATTTACATGTGATTGCGATAGATTATTATGGTCATGGTTTTACAGAAATTCCGAAAAAAAATGTCAGCATTTATGAGGTTGCAGATGATATCAAATTTTTGATGGATGAGCAAAAAATTAAACAAGCAATTATTGGCGGATGGTCAAGAGGCGGAACAATTTCCTCCGCTTTTTATGACAGTTATCCAGCATCTGTACAAGCTTTAATTTTAGAAGATGGCGGTTCTGTTGCATGGGATCACAATGTTAAAGCATCAGAAATACAAAAAGATATTGAGGAAATAAAACAATATTACAGTTCTAAAAAACCATTGGTTTTTAATTCTGAGTTTGAAGCCTATTGGTACATGTACAACAACTGGAGTATAAAAGGAAAGCAAGGTGAAAAATTGAAAAAAGAGATGTTCACTTCATATGCAAGGATTAAGAAAAATGAACAGGGTAAATTTGAAATAAATCCTGGAGCAGAAAAACTTACCGGGGAAAATACTGCCGAAGAAAATATAGCCATTATGTACACGCCTTTTACTTCAAAAACTGCTTTCGGAGCATCTACACACCAATTGAATCCGAAAATTATTTATCGAAATTTGGATAAACCGATGTTAATTTTTGATCCGATTAGTCGCAATGATTGGTTTGATTTTAAAAGTGAAAATGAAAAACTCACAAAGGAACATCCACAATTTATTACCCACAAAGTGTATGAAGAAACATGGCATGGAGTAAAAGATCAAAAAACGCAGGAAGTTTTGAGTGATATTAAACTATTTTTGAAAAAAAATAAGCTCATAAAATAAAACAGAATTCTAAAATAAAGAAAGACCTCTTTTAAAACGATTTAAAAGAGGTCTTTTTGTTTTTACGTGAGACTTTCATTTATTAAGAAACGTTTTCTCATCAGTTAAATCCTAAGCTTTTATAATAAACTTTCAACAAAAATTAGAACAACTATATTGTTGGGGTATTTATCATTCAATCAATTGATTTTGAAATAATTTAAGATAATTTTAAAACTGTTTATGGTAATTTTTTAAATGAATGGCTTTATTTTTAAGAAAATAGAATTTAACAAAAAAAAATTACAAATGAAAAAAGCATTGATAACATTAGATTTGAGGAAAAACAGCGATAAATTAGTACAAGCAGCAATTGAATGGGCAAGAGCTTTTGATGCACACATCATTTTATTGCATGTGGAATTGGTGGATTCTGACAACAAATCACTTGATACTTATTCGCATGAAGACAAAGAAAAAGTCATCATGCGAGATGAAAACATGAAGAAAATTTTGGAAATGGAGCAAAGGCTAACAGAACAAGAAATTAGCTTTGCCCGTATCATTCGATTTGGAAATCCGCAAGATGTTATTTTGGATGTGGCGAAATATGAAGACGTTGATTTGATTTTTATTGGATTAAACAAACATTCTGCAGCGTATAAATTTCTTATAGGAAGTGTTGCAGATTTGGTTGTTAAGAAAACAGAAATTCCGGTTTTACTTATCCCAAATGATTAGTCGTTTCGGATAATTACAGTCTGATTGTATTCGTGATATCATTCAACTTCTTCTCTAGGGTTGTAAACTGTTCGTTCAATCTTATTTATAAAGAACTCCGGTAAAGTTTTGATTTAATCATTTCACTGCTGGTTCCCATATATTCTGCAGTTAAACTCGAACATATTCATTCTAAAATGATACAAAAAGTTATTACAGCAACCTCCCGGACAAATATTCTTCGCATAGAAAAGAGTCTCCTCGCTTAAATAGCTAAACTAGAAATCAATCATTTCTTTTAAATAAAAAATACCCCTTTCTTTCAGGCAAGAATTAAGGGGTATTTATTTTGAAAACCTCCTTTAAACAGATTTATAATGAACCAGAATAAAGTGATGTTAATATTAAATCTGTTTTTTTACTTCATGATTAGTCTTTTACAGCCTCCGTATCAAAGCCCCAATCAATTCCTTTCGAAATTGCAGGAACTCCTTCTGTCATCCATTTCGGAGCCGGTTTATCTTTTAAATAATGATCAAAAAATTGTTGTTGACGTTGTTGAATATCATTTTTATTCGCACGTTTTATCAAATTATGGTCGTCACCGTTATAATTTAATAACCAGGCCGGTTTTCCTAAACGACGCAGTGCCATAAACATTTCAATTCCCTGGTACCAAGGCACAGCTCCATCTTCATCATTGTGCATAATGACAACCGGTGTTGTCACTTTTGGCATATTAAACAATGGCGAATTTTCAATATACAATTCCGGTGCTTCCCACAACGTTTTACCAATTCTACTTTGGGTTTGTTCATATTGAAATTGACGACTCATTCCTGTTCCCCAACGAATACCTCCATAAGCAGATGTCATATTGACAACCGGTGCACCAGTCCAGGCTGCGGCATACAAATTAGTCGCCGTAATCAAATGTGCCACTTGGTATCCACCCCAACTCTGTCCCTGTATAGCAATTTTATCACCATTTATCCATGTATTTTTTTTCAATGCTTCCACTCCTGAGTTGATATAATCTTCTGCTGATTTTCCAGGATGACCAATCGTGTATGAGATATCAGGTGTAAAAACAATGTAATCGTTACTCACAAAATAGGTATGATTTATACGAGAAGGTGTAGGTGCCGGAGCTTGATAACGATTCAAATTATCCGAAAGTTTCTCATAGAAATAAACAATCATCGGGTATTTTTTAGTTGGATCAAAATTCTCCGGTTTGTAGACAACTCCTGTCGCCTCTTTACCTGAATATGTTTTCCAACTCACCAATTCTCCATTTCCCCATAAATAGTCCTTTTGTTGAGGATTGATGGAAGAAACTTTTTTCTCATCTTTAAAATTTGTTGTCACATAAACATCCGGGGAATTTTGGAAAGATTCTTTTGTATAAATGTATTCGTTTCCATTCAACGCTTTTGTCATTTTCTGTATACCCCAGGTATTTGACATGACAATCTCTTCAGGATTTTTAGCTTTAGAAATCACCGTTTGGTAAACACCAGATTGTTTATTAAGCGTATTAAAAGCACTTAAATAAACCAACACATCACGGTTAAGTGTTTTTACATCTTCATTCAATGGATTGATTTCAAATGTAATGTGATGTTTACGCCCAAAACCATTTGTTATATTTTCAGGACGACGATTTCCAGCCAAATCAAATTCCCAAATATCATATCGGTCTTTAATCAGGACAGTTTCATCATTATCCGTAAAATACGCTATTCCATATTCACTTGCTAATGTTGGCGAATCATTCTCTTCATCATAAAACTTCACTTTCAGTTTTTTATTTAAAACTTTGGTTTCCTTCGTTTCAATTGTATAACTCGACCACAAGCCATTCTCAGCATTATAGAAAACGACAAACTTTCCGTTTGGAGATACTTCAACTTTTCCTGCCAATCCTTTTGCAAACAATTCTCTTTGCCCGGTTTTTATATTCACGATATAGTAATCTCTTCGCCCTGTTAAATCCCAGTTTGAAACCAAACGATACGCATTATCAGAAGTTCCTAAAGCAAAATTGGAATTACCTTCATTTAAAATCTCAACCTGATTCATATCTAAATCAGCCAACTGTGTTACTTTTTGAGGATTTGACAGATCGATTACTCCCAAATAAGAACGTTTTTTCTCACGATCAAGATTCTTTAATTGTTGAGGCTGAATAAAATCATCTTTATAACTCCATATGTCTACTTTAGCATAATCTTCAGCAATTAGCGCTGTATCTTTATCCGCTAGTTTTGGCATCAAACCAATAAACAATGAATTTCCGTCTTTACTGAATTTAGGTTGACGATTTTCTGAAACCTGCCAATCTTTCTTTAATCCTGATAATTCCGTTTTCTTTATTTGTTGCGGGTTATTTGTAGATGTATAATAGAGGAAATAGGTTTTATTTTCTTTCTTTTCTTCATCAGAAGTTCCTACAAAGGCTATTTTATTCGCTGCCTCATCGAAAACAAATTGTTTAAAATCTCCTATTGTATCCACCAATTGTTTTTGAGCGAAAGTAGCTGTATTCACCAAGAAAACGCCGTATTTTGTTTTATCTAAACTGTCTTTCTTCTCTTGTTTTGTCGAAAAAATAAATTGTTTACCATTCTCACTAAACTCATAATTCACGACATTTTTGAATGATTTTTTCTGACCGGAAATCAAATTTCTTAGAACCAATTCAAGAGGAGTATCTTTCTTGTCCTTTCCTTCTGATTTAGCCGATTTATCTTTCGATTTTACAGAATCTTGATCTTTTTTATCTTTCTTCAACTCTTCTTTTTCCAATAGATACGCTAAGAAAGAACCTCCTTTTTTAGGTGTTTTAAATGATTTGATGCTTGGTAATTTTTCAACTTTATTGGTTGCTAAATTTAAAATTCCAATTGAATCTTTCGCAATTTCATTTTCCTTCTTCTTTTTAATTCGAACCAGCTTTAAGTCCTTATAGAAAGGTCTAATCTTAAAAATTGCAAATTTCGAATCGGATGTAAAAACACTTTGTTCTCCACGATGAAAGCTTAAATCCTTATCCGTTTTTAATCCAAAAAAATGTAGTGTATTATCACTTTCCTGTGCATTTACCTGGTAAGCCACCCAAGATCCATTGTGAGACAATTCTTTCATCCCGATTGATTGCCATTCATCAAAAACAGTTAAATCAAGCGGTTTCTTTTGCGCATCAACATTTGTGGCCAATAAAGCAATTGCCATAGCATACATCGCTTTTTTTGTCATCAGTTGTGTCGCATAATTTTTTAAAATTTTAGTAGATAATTTCGATTTCATTCTAACTATATTATATGCGTTTATTTTAATAGAAGCGTGAAAATACTAAAGTTTTTACAAAGTATGAACATCTTCTGGTTTAATAAAATTACGGATTGTATTTTTGTTCAAATTATTTTCATGAAAAAATATCTATTAAGTATAGGTTTGGGAATCTCTCTGATTGCTTCTGCACAGAACATTCAAATTGTTCCTCTTGGTGTTTACGGAGGAAGTAATGAAAGCAACCTTTCTTCTTATTTGATTGGAGAAGAAAAAACAACAAGTTATTTGGCTTTGGATGCAGGAACTATTTATTCCGGGATTAATAAAGCAATAGAAAAAGGGACTTTTGAAGAGGAAAATCGTAACATCCTAAAGAATTATATCAAAGGATATTTTATTTCTCATGGTCACTTGGATCATCTTTCCGGATTGATTATCAATTCTCCGGAAGATTCGAACAAACCGATTTACGGGACTTCTGAAATGATTGATGTTTTAAAAAAGAAATACTTTACGAATGATGCCTGGGCTAATTTTGCAAATGAAGGCGAATCGCCAATCTTAAATAAATACCGTTACAACTATGCTGAAATTGGAATTCCTTTTGGCATTGAAGAAACTAATTTCACCGGAACGGTTTACGAGTTAAGCCATGTAAATCCATTAAAAAGTGCTGCTATTTTAGTTGAAAATAATTCGAACGCTGTTCTTTATTTCGGAGATACAGGTGCCGATAGAATTGAAGGCACAAAAAATCTGCATAAAATCTGGAAAGCGATTGCGCCAAAAATTAAATCAGGTAAGTTAAAAACATTCATGTTAGAAGTTTCTTTTCCAAATTCTCAACCAGAAAAATTATTATTTGGCCATTTAACTCCTAAACTTATGAATGAAGAATTAGGTGAGCTTGCCAAAGAGGTTGGAAAAAAACAATTGAAAGGTTTAACCATTATCGTCACACATATAAAGCCAAAAGGAGATCATGAAGCAAAAATTAAAGATGAATTAATAGAAAATAATCCTTACGAAATCAATTATATTTTTCCAAAACAAGGCGAACGAATTATTTTAAAATAAATAAAATTTAATATATTTATCATTTACAGACTAAATAATTTTTATATATTTATTTTAGTCGGTCAATTTTTACCAGTTTGATAAAATAGCTCGGTTGATTTTTTATTTATTGGAATGCCTATTCTACATTTGAATAAACCATTCAGAAAAAATGACTGCACAAATAGGAGAAATTTTATTGATCGATCATCAACAATATATTATTGCCGAACAGCCTTTACATAATTATTTCAAAAAATTAGACCATCCTCCTTATTTTACTCCTCCTTCACCAACATGTTGGAGAGGATATTATGGAAAGTGGGAATTGAGAGATGATGAATTATTTCTCATTAATTTCAAAGGATATCTGGATGATTTGAATGAAGTTGATTTAGCGTATCTTTTTCCCGGACAAGAAGACGTTTTTGCAAAATGGTATTCAGGTATTGTAAAAATTCCTCAAGGAAAATTAATCAACTTTAATCAATTAACACATACATCTATTTATGAAGAAGATCTGATGTTATGTTTTGAAAATGGAAAACTAATCGATTATATCGTTCATAGTAATTGCACAAATTCTGAACGAGAAGTTGAGATCTAATCAATCGCTGCTTCAAAACTTGTCGGTGAATTCGTCTTGTTATTTGACCTTATTATTCTTCGAATTCACCGATTTTAATAAAATAAAAAAACCAACTTCTCAGTTGGTTTTTCTTTTTTATTGAAATTTATTTTCTAGCAATTCTCAATGACGCTTTTTACCACTTTAATGACATTTGGCATGGCATTATTCGCAGCATTCAATACATCTTCATGCGAAACATCAAACGAAATTTCTGGTCCGCCTAAATCTGTAATAATAGAAACGCAGAACACACGCATGTCCATGTGTCGAGCGACAATTACTTCGGGAACAGTGCTCATCCCGACGCAATCTCCTCCAATAAAACGAACCAATCCGTATTCTGACGGAGTCTCAAAAGTTGGTCCTTGTAAACCGACATAAACACCTTGATGAACTAAAATATCATTCGCTTTCGCAAATTCTACCGCTTCATTCAGCATTTCTCTGTCATACGCCTTAGACATATCAACAAAACGTGGCCCTAACTCATCGATATTTTTTCCTCGCAATGGGTGTTCCGGCATCATATTAATATGATCTTTTACCAACAAAATATCTCCTACCTGGAAATCAGGATTCACACCACCTGAAGCATTTGATAAAATAACTTTTTTGATTCCTAATCCGTTAAATACACGCATTGGGAAAGTTACTTCTTCCATCGAATATCCTTCGTAATAGTGAAAACGACCAGCCATCATCAAAACCTTTTTACCCAAAATAGTTCCATATACTAAATGACCTTTATGACCTTCTACTGTTACTTGAGGAAAGTTCGGAATCTCTTTGTAGTTGATCACAACTTTGTTCTCTACCTCATCTTCTAGTTTTCCTAATCCAGATCCTAACACAATTACGAATTCTGGTTGCTCTGGCAATAAATTATTGATGTACTTTACAGCCTCATTAATTCTTTCCAACATACTCTAAAATAGTTTGATTAAATTTTTCTTTATCGTTAATTTCAATACTGATCGGAATATAATATAAATCGTCTTTTACCATCGACTCTTCCATCAAACGCATATAATCTTTCTCTGTTGTCATGATGATTTTGTCAAAACGCTTTCTTCCTTCTGTATCTTCGTATCGTTTGTAAATATACTCAATTTCTGATTGACTAAAATTATGATGATCCGGGTATTCTAAATGTAAAACATTTGCAAAATTTTCTTCTGCAAATTTTACCAAATCATCTGTTTTTGCAATACCTGTCACTAAAATAACATTCAAATTTTTCCAAGTAGATTTCTCAACATTATCTAATCGACCAATTAATTTATTGTCATAAACAATTTTTGAAAAAAATAATTGCTGATGCGATCTCAACTTAATTTTATTTGAAATTTCCTTGTGTTTTTCTTCCGAAATACGATCAGGACATTTCGTAACAATAATGATATCAGCACGACGAACCCCACTTCTACTCTCTCTTAAATCTCCAGCCGGCAACAAAAAATCTTTGTAATAAGGATTATTGAAATCCGTCAGTACTATATTAAAGCCTGCTTTTATCGCACGATGCTGATAAGCATCATCCAACAAAATTGTTTCTGCTTTGTAATGGTTAATCAATTTCTGTGCGCCAAAAACCCTGTCCTCACAGACGGCAATCAAAATTCTGTTCTTGAAACGTTGAAAAAATTGCATCGGCTCGTCTCCGATATCATATACTTTTGAAGAATAATTTGCAATCAGAAAACCTTTTGTTTTTCGTCCATATCCTCTACTCAAAGTACTGATCAATTTTTCATCTTTCAATAAATCAATTAAGTACATGATATGAGGAGACTTCCCTGTTCCGCCCACAGACAAATTACCAACATTAATAATGGGTATATTGAATGATGAAGAACGCATCATTCCTACATTATAAAAAAGATTTCGAACCGAAGTTCCTATCCAATATAAACCAGAAAATGGAAGTAAAAATCTACGCCAATTCATTTTTATTTTTAATATTAAGCGAAAATACTATTTTCAAATTTAATTCTAAGAAAAGAACGTATTCATTTCTTTATTTAACAAAAAAAAAACCTACTCTTTCGAACAGGTTCTTTTGTTTTAATCGTATAGTTTATTCAATTCATTTGCATAACTTGTCTTATCCTCAATCTTCCAGCCATATGTTTTGGCTAAAAAATATAAATCTCCAAGGTTCTGAATGAGCTGTTGATGTGCTTCTTGCTTCAGTTTAGTTTGATCCACCGTTTTCTCTACGTGCTCTACTGCTCGTTTTTTTATTCCGTTCAAATCATCTTTACTAAATTTATTGAAAACACTTTGATCCATATCGTAAAAACTAACATCTGGATACACCTTGATTTCAACCGGAGGAATTGACTTAATGATGATTTTCTTATTCACCGAATCCAATTCAATGTCCATTTTTTTCAAGTCATATGTTGCTTGCACCTTCGCTTTTACTAAAAGCGTTACTTTTTTATCAGCGGAATAAATATCTGCAAATCCCGGCAAGGATTTTTTGGAAGTATGGTTGTATAAATCTGAATAAGTTTGTTCAGCTACAATCATTTTATTCATTCGTTCTATCTGATAAGCAATCACATGTGATTGTTCCGTGTAGCTTTCAGTTTTAAATTTATCCATGATGAAATACGTCATCATCACACCAAAAACAAAAGCTACAACGGCGAGAATTATTTTCTTTAAATTATTCATTTGCATAATTTGGAGTCAATGGCGTACCATTCACAATCTGTGCCAAATCTTCTTCTAAATACCCGGAAACAGGAGATTCTACAATTCTTCCAACTTCTTCTTTTTTATTATTATAAACGATAATTGTTGGAACGTGTGTCACATTTTTATTGATTTCTTCTCCATTGAAGCTTTTCTTTTCTCGGTTCATCCCAATCACTTTCAATCTGTTTTGAGGAAATTTTATATCATCTAAAATTTTGTACAAACGCGGTAATTCACGACGAGAATCGGGACACCAAGTCCCGACAAAAACTTCCAAACGATAATTACGTAACCCTTTTAGAGATTTCAATTTACTTTTCTCTACTTCGTAAGAATCATATTCCGTATGGTACCACTCTTTAAAATCTGCTTTCTCTAATGCTTTTCTCTCGAATTCTCCTGTCAACATTTTCGTACCGTTTTCGGTTGTAATGGTACGATTCAAAACTTTTTGCTGAGCAAAACTATGTGTAGAAAATCCTAAAATTGCAACAACTGCAATTGCCACTATTTTTTTCATTGTATTTTTAATTTATGATTTTAAATGTATAAATAATTAATCAATGATTTCTCCATTTTTCATCTTAATTGAACCTATTTCAAATGTTGCAATTTGATTCAATACCGGATAATTTTTATTGATTCCTTTATACAGCTGCTTTTCTGCATCAATTTCAAGATGGCCAATAAATTTTCTCAAATCCCCGATCTCACTAATCTTCGCAATTTGCTCCACCGAATTTGCCTGTTCATTGTATTCATCTTCAAAATAAATGCCCAAATCCACAACAGAAGAATTTTCTCCATTTCTGATTTGAACATGATGCACAATAATATCCAAATATTTTTGTCCATTTTGAGGAATCGATAAATATTCATCAAATGGAAAATTCTCCTGCGTTGCTAAAGTCCACAAACCAGCTAAAATAGCCAATGCATTGTATTTTCTGGTTGTATTGCGTTGGTAATCATTTGGAAAATGTCCGGCTTCAAACAACACACACGGATATCCCATTTTCGTGAAATTATCTCCAGTTGACATAGGATAAAATTCTGATGTATAACGTCCTACATGTCCAGGAATTACTTTTTGCAATTCTGTATTCATTGCTTGAATAATACCCATTGTTTTTTCACGAACATCGTTCACATCTTCTTCTACATTGTAAGAAGGAGCTAAAAAGGACAATGTCGCAGGTTTCGCCGTCTGTCCGACATTGAAAATTGTTCGCTGATCATGTAAATTGAACAATGTTTGATATTCCCCTTGCTCAATTTGATGCAGTAAAACATGAATTTCAGTTGATTCTTTTGCTAAAAAATCGCGGTTAATGTCAATCCCAACTGCATTTCGACGTGTATTAACATTTGCACCATCAGGATTTAACATGGGAATAAAATCAATCGTAAGATGAGATAAAATGAGTTGCACCAATTCAGATTTTTGTTCAAAAAAATTGATTACATCAAACATCGCACGAGTACCTGAAGATTCATTTCCATGCATTTGAGACCAAATCAATAACCGTTTTTGTCCTGTTCCAAAACTTAATTTATAAATTTCGTTTCCTAAAAAAGATGTTCCGATTTGTTCTTTCTGTAAAGATTTTTTTGAAAAATAGTTTTTTAGGGCTTCAAAATTTAACCATTTAGAATCAAAACCTTCTTGTCTGAAAGTCGAATATTCTCTATCGAGTTGATGAATATCAAACATTTATTATTTTTTTATGCTTATTGAATTGACTTTCTATATGTCTTACGTCGTTTGTGGTTAACAGGCGAATATGCTTTCCATAAGACCTGAATACTTTCATTATCTGCTAACTCCGGATTCGTTTCTAAAAATTCAATATTATTTCTATTAAATGTATCGAACATTGCACTAAAAATCAACGCTGTCACACCTTTACCTTGGTATTTTGGATCAATTCCGATTAGATAAAACTGAGCTGAATCGTTCTTTTTACTCGCTTTCATCAAATGCCACCAGCCAAACGGAAAGATTTTACCTTTTGCTTTTTGCATTGCTTTCGAATAGGAAGGCATTGTAATAGCGAAGGAAACCATTTTCCCATTTTCATCTATGATACAATTTACAAAATCAGGATTGATAAACGGAATGTATTTCTTTTTATAATATTCTATTTGGTAATCAGCAATAGGAACATAGGTATCCAATTCACTATATGTTTTATCCAACAGATCGAACATTTCATCTACATACGGAAGAATTTCTGAAGTTTTTGTAAACTTCAATTCTCTCAATTTATAACGCTCGCGAATAATTTTATTGAATTTCACCACCTTTTCAGGTAGTTCAGTTGGTGCCATTAATTCATATTCTACCCATTCATTTGCCATTTCAAAATCTAACGACTCTAAATGTTGTGCATAATATGGAAAATTATACAAACCAACCATTGTAGCCAGCTTATCAAATCCTTTGGTCAACATTCCGGCCTTTTCCAAATTCGAAAAACCAACAGGACCTTCAATGTAGTCTAATTTATTTTCTTTTCCTATTTCTTGAACTTTCGTCAAAAGAGCTTTTGTTACTTCAATGTCATCAATCATATCAAACCAACCAAAACGCATCTTGCGCTTTTGCTGATTGTTGACTTCTTGCCAATTGATAATTGCTGCAACACGTCCGACTATTTTTCCTTCTTTTTCAGCTAGAAAATAACGTGCCTCTGCATCCTTAAAAACGGGATTTTTAGAAACATCTAATGTTTCCTTTTCCTCATTAATAAAGGGCGGTACGTAATACTGATTATCCTTATACAAATTCATTGGAAACCTAATAAATGTCTCCAAATCATGTTTTGATTGTACTTCTTTAATATGAATACTCATAGCCTACAAAGGTAATGAGTTTTGCAATTTCAATTGAAAATATTTTAACAAAAATGTCAGTTCTTCAGCATATAAGTTATATGATTTAATATAGAATTCTGCCAAAAAGCCAACAATTCTATTATTTTTGTCCCTATTCACTTATTGGAATACTTTTTGAAATTTAATAGTAGTATTAAAAACGATTAAAAAATAAAATAGAAATAGATGACAGGTTATTACATTATTATTGGACTATTTATGCTAATTAGTTGGTTTGTCAGCAACCGACTGCAAAGTAAATTTAAATATTATTCGAAAGTACATTTAGCAAATGGAATGTCAGGTAGAGAAATTGCAGAAAAAATGCTTTCTGACAATAATATTCATGATGTTCAAGTCATTTCTACTCCAGGCCAATTAACTGACCATTACAATCCGGCAGATAAGACCGTTAATTTATCAGAAGTCGTTTACCATGAACGTAATGCAGCGGCGGCCGCAGTTGCAGCACACGAAGTAGGACATGCAGTACAACATGCCGTAGGATATAGCATGTTACAATTTCGTTCGAAAATGGTTCCTATGGTAAATATCGCTTCTCGATTGAATCAATGGATTTTAATGTTAGGTTTGGTTGTAATGGCAACTTCTAAAAATGCAACCTTATTATGGATTGGTATCTTTTTATTCGCTGTAACAACTGTTTTTGCTTTTGTAACATTACCGGTAGAATATGATGCTTCTAACAGAGCTTTGGCTTGGTTAAAAGGAAATAATATGGTGATGCCAAACGAATATGAAGGTGCAAAAGACTCTTTAAAATGGGCTGCCAGAACATATGTTGTAGCAGCAATTGGTTCATTGGCCCAATTACTTTATTTTGTCATGATGGCCATGGGTGGACGAAGAGAATAGAAGAATAGAAATAAAATAAAAAAATCCCTTCAATTTTGAAGGGATTTTTTTATTTTATTTCTTGTCGTATAATTTATTATACAAATCCTGATATTTTGCTAATACGTTTTTGCGTTTCAGTTTTAATGTAGGTGTCAATAGTCCATCATCAATCGTCCATTCTTCAGGAGTTAGTTCAAATTTCTTTATTTGTTCCCAATGACCTAATCCTTTATTCATTTTTTCAATTTCCCGACCAATAATATCTAAAATTGCCGGTTCTTTGATTAAATCGGAATTAGAAGCCGGTTCTTCAATTCCTTTTATTCTCAGGTAATCTTTCAATACTTGGAAATTAGGTTGAATGATTGCGCAAGCCATTTTTTCTCCTTCCCCAACTACCATTACTTGTTCTATAAAACGAGATTGTTTAAATTTATTTTCTATAATCTGCGGTGCGATATATTTACCTCCGGAAGTTTTGAACATTTCCTTTTTACGGTCCGTAATTTTTAATAAACCTCTTTCTAATACACCAATATCTCCTGTTTTGAAATAACCATCCGGTGTAAATGCTTCAGCCGTTTTCTCAGGATCTTTATAGTAACCTTGTGTTACATTCGGGCCTTTAACCAAGATCTCTCCATCTTCAGCAATTTTAACTTCAATTCCTTTTAATGGCGCACCAACAGTTCCTATTCCGAAACCTTCTTTTTTCATACAGTTTACCGAAATTACAGGCGATGTTTCTGTCAATCCATATCCTTCCAAAATAGGAATTCCTGCACCCCAAAAAATATGATTAAGACGAGCAGCTAAAGGTGCTGATCCTGAAACCATACACACAAGATTCCCTCCTACTCCTTCTTTCCATTTACTGAAGACCAGACTTTTCGCTATTGAATGTTTTAATCCAAATAATCCACCTTTCGGATTAAAAGGATCATAATCTTCAACAAGACTTAAAGCCCACATAAAAATTTTAGTCTTAAGTCCTCCGGTAGAAGCTCCTGTATTGTAAATTTTATCGTAAACTTTTTCAACTAAACGTGGTACAACAGTCATCACATGAGGTTTAACCTCTTTCATGTTATCTCCCAATTTATCGATGCTTTCTGCATACCAAATCCCAATATTCAAATGTTGATACAAATAAATCAGCATGCGTTCAAAAACATGATTAATAGGAAGAAAACTTAATGCGATTGCCTGATCAGGGAAATTTGGAATACGATCCACAGACATCAAAACGTCGGATACAATATTTTCATGAGTCAAAACAACTCCTTTTGGACGACCTGTTGTTCCTGATGTATAAATTAAGGTAGCCATATCCGATGGCTTAATAATTTGTTTGATGCTTTCTACTTCATGTTGTGTTGAATTGTCCGCTCCTAAATCTAAGATTTCTTTATAATTAGGTACCCCGGAAATTTCTTCAAAACTATAAATACCAACCAATGTAGAAACCTTATCTTTTACAGCTGCTACGGTATCATATAGACCTTTATCAGAAACAATAATAAACTTACATTCGGCATTGTTCAAGATATATTCAAAATCATCTTCGGAAAGTGTGGGATATAACGGAACAGAAATTGCACCAACTTGCTGTATACCAATGTCACAAATATTCCATTCGGTACGATTAGTTGAAGTTACGATTGCAATTTTATCTTGTGGCTTGATTCCTAATTGTAATAATCCTCGACTAAATGCATTTGCTTTGCCAACGTATTCTTGTGTAGATGTTTTCACCCAAGTTCCGTTCACTTTAGACACTAAAGCATCCTCTCGAGGATTATTTTCTAATTGATTTTGCGGAAAATCAAATAATCGTTTTATTTCCATGGTTTTGAATAATTTTCTTTAGTTGCAAAATACTAATAAAAAAATTATAATGCAAGCATATAAATTATTTCTAGTGTAAATTTAACACTAATAAAACCATGTGATTTTATTTATTTAAGACTTACTCTTCTTCATCTAATAAAGACATCTCTTGATCATAAAAATCTAATGCGTCTTCTATTAAATTGGCCATTTCAGTATTAAACTCTTCGTTGTCTTCCTCTTCAGAAATATCTTCAAACCATTCGATATCGTCAGTTTCTACATCTAATAAAAAGCGTGGATATTCTGTGTGTAAAATAAAGATTTTGTCTGGCATTGTTGAATTATCTGCCAATAAAAATTTTGGTAATTCCATTTTATATATTTTTTAATTTATCTTCTAAAATTATATCAGAATTAGGATTTTCCCTAATCATTTTATTCGTTTGACGATTGTATCTGATCATCAAAAATATTGCCGAAGCAGTTAATCCAATTCCTAATCCAATCCACATTCCAAACGCACGCATTTCGAAAACAATTGCCAACACAACACCGATTGGAATCGCGATCAACCAATACGAAATAAAGGTAAGAATTGAAGGTATTTTTACATCTGTCATTCCTCTCAATGCTCCTAATAAGACTAATTGTATACCATCTGACATCTGGAAAAGTGACGCGATAATCAAAAGTTGAGCTGCCAGATTAATTACATCAGGGTTGTCCAAATAAATAGTCGGCAACTGATAACGGAATGCAATAAATAGAATTCCACATAGAATCATAAATGAGAGTACCATTAAAATACATGACCAACCAGCTTCCCGCAATGTTTTATAATCTTTCAACCCTAATTGATTTCCTATTCGAACCGTTGCAGCAACTCCAATTCCTGTACACATCATAAAGGTCGTTGAAGCAAGATTAATTGCAATTTGGTGGGCTGCTAAATTAACTTTTGCCAATTCTTGATCTGCAATAGAATTTGTAAAGGTATAGCCGCAAACAAACGCCGCTAAAGAGAACGCGCTCATTTCGAAGAAGGATGTTAAAGCTGTTGGAATTCCTATGCCAGCGATTTTCCTAAAAATAACTTTTTGAAAATGATTTGCTTTGAATTGCGCTTCTTTTAAAACCGACTTCGTCTTTTCAAAATTCATTAACACTACAACAAGGAATACCATCATCACCAAACGTGCGACAAATGTTCCCCATGCTGCACCAGCCACTTCTAAACGAGGAAATCCCCAGTTCCCATAAATCCAGCCATAATTTAAAGTAATGTTAACGATGTTACTTAAAACTGTTGCAATAGTAACCGGAATGGTTAATGATAAACCTTCGGATAACTGACGAAACGTTTGAAAAATCATCAATGGAATCATTGAGAATGTCATAATTGTCAAGTATGGGATACACTTTTCTACCACATCAGCAGGCTGTCCCATATAGTACATCAAGGGTTTTAAGAATGTTATCAGTAAGAATAAACAAATTGATAAGGTTACATTCAACACCAGACTATGAGAAAAATAATTCGCAGCCATTTTTTTATCTCCTTTCGAATCTTCAGCAGCGATTAATGGAGACAAAGCAAAACTAAATCCAAAAGCAAATACCAAAACTGCAAAAAACAATGAATTTCCTAAGGATGCAGCAGCCAAAGCTGTTTTTCCTAAAACCTCATCTTCTACATTATCATATTTTCCTCCTAGACCACCAACCATAATGTTATCTATAATGTTGACAGAAATTTGTCCCATTTGAGTAATCATTACCGGAAATGCCAGTTTAATATTGCGTCTTAAGTGTTCTTTTAAATCCAATGTCAAGAAATTTAGAATTGCAAAGATACATCAAAGGTTTTGCTTCTACATTTAGAAATTATAAAGGAATTTTAATTTCCGTAAAAATAATTTATAACTATATTGCATCACATACCACATTAAAAAATTTTAGTATGACCCTACAAGAATTTAAAAATAGTTTAGACCTCCCTTTGATTACTTCTCCTATGTTTCTTGTTTCTAGAACTGAGTTAGTTATAGAATCATGTAAAAATGGAGTATGCGGAACTTTCCCTTCTCTCAACGGAAGAAGCGCAGAAGATTTTGAACAAATGTTAATTGAGATTACTTCTCAATTGAAAAAATTTGAAGAAGAAACCGGTAAAAAAGCGGCTCCTTTTGGTGTTAATTTAATTGTTAATAAGACCAATCCTCGTCTTGAAGGAGATTTGGCGCTATGTGCAAAATATAGAGTTCCTCTGGTTATTACTTCACTTGGCGCAGTAAAACAAGTTGTAGATGCTGTTCATAGTTACGGCGGGCTGGTTTTTCATGATGTTATTAAAAAACGTCATGCCGAAAAAGCTTCAGAAGCCGGTGTGGACGGGATTATTGCCGTTGCTTCCGGTGCGGGCGGACATGCAGGTACTGCAAATCCTTTTGCTTTAATTGATGAGATTCGCACATTTTATGATGGTTGTTTAATTTTAGCAGGTGCAATGAACAATGGAAACGATATTCTAGCTGCTGAAAATATGGGAGCTGATTTCGCTTATATCGGAACGCGTTTTATTGCAACAAAAGAAGCTTCAGCTGATGAAGAGTACAAGAAGATGCTGGTCGACTCTACTTTCGAAGATGTTCTTTACACAGATGGAATTTCAGGTGTTAATGCCAATTTCTTGAAACCAAGTATTCTTCATTCAGGAATAAATTTAGATGAAAAGAAAGAAGAAGATTTTTCAAAATTAATTGGCGGGGAAGGACATAAAGCATGGAAAGATATCTGGTCTGCCGGACATGGAGTTTCAGGTATTCATGATGTGATTTCTACGAAAGAGTTAATCACCCGGATGAAAACAGAATACAAAACTGCATTGGAACAAAATGTGCAGAAATTAAATAATTTGAAATTTTAGACTTAAAAATGAAAACGACTCAAGAACTCATCGAATTGATTTCATTAAAAAAATTAGAAGAAAATCTATTCGAAGGGAAAAGTTCTTTTATGGGAAGTCCAAACGTTTTCGGAGGACAAGTGGTAAGCCAAGCGTTGCATGCAGCCTATCAAACTGTTCCTTCAGATCGTTTTTGCCATTCCCTTCATTCCTATTTTATTTTACCGGGAGATTTAGAAAAACTTATTTATTTTGACGTTGCAAACCTTCGGGATGGAGGAAGTTTTAGCACACGTGTCGTTACAGCTAAACAGGATAATGTTCCTATTTTTGTAATGGCATGTTCATTTCAATTGAAACAGGAAGGATACGAACACCAGGATGAAATGCCTGTTGTTACCCCGCCTGAAGAATTAATGAGCTGGAATGATGTCGCAGAGCAATTTGGTTCGGTTTTACCAAAATCAATCATGCGGTTTGTCTTAGCAGAACGTCCGTTAGATTTCAAGCCGGTTGAGTTTGTCAACCCTTTTGATAAAAAAGATTATCCTAACAACAGCAATGTTTGGTTAACATTTAATGATGTTCCGACAAATTTACCATTGCCTCTTATTCATCAATTAATTGCATATAGTTCAGATTATAACTTATTATCCACTGCTATAAAACCTCATGCTTCCAAAGCGCACTTTGGGAATACACAAATGGCCAGTTTAGATCATTCGATTTGGTTTCATCGTGAACCAAATTTGCATGACTGGATTTTGGTAAGTGTCGATTCGCCTAGTGCAAATGACACAAGAGGTTTTACGCGAGGCAATTTATTTAATCGTTCAGGTGAATTGATTTGCAGTGTAGCGCAAGAAGGTTTGATTCGACCAATAGTCAAATAAATTTTGGTTGAAATAAAAGAAAAATAAAACATATAAATAAGAAAGGTTAGTTTAATGGCTAACCTTTCTCTATGAAAAACCGCTAAAATTAACGATGTAAAAGTCTATTTTTTAAGGGACGATAAATTACAAAAAGTAATACTAAAGAAATTCCAAGAACAAATAATGTTCGAAAAACTTCTATGTTACTTACCAATAATGCTTGATTAAATAACTTTGTCTTCAACACTGTTGTCGAAATTATTTCCGCTTCATTCGATAAATTTGATGCACTATTTTTATTCAAAAAGCTATTCCATTGCTCTTGGAAAATCGGATTTGTTTGATCCAAGTTTTTTGTCATCAAAAATTGATGTTTTGTTGTAAGATAAAGCAGCACATTCTGCATAATAGAAAAACCTATTGTTGTTGACCAAAACCGCATTGCTGTTCCTACCAAAGAAACGTTTCCCGAAATAGTAGGATGTACTGAACCTACCATAAATAAAACCAAAGGCGTAAACACAATTCCTTGTCCTACACCTTCTAAAAATAAAGGCGGGATTACGGCTTCTGTCGATGTATCCGGGAAAAATAAATAACTAAACCATAAAATACTGATTGATAGTAGGGTGAATCCTATTATGAAAATAATTTTAAAATCTACCTTTTTCATCAGCATAAATGCAGCTACCAGAACACCTGCAATAGTTCCTATAACATTGTTATACTGAATTTGTAGAACATATTCCCATGGCCATTTCCATACCATACCCATGACTTGATAAAGATTGCTCATACATGATCGCATGACATAGAAGACAAAAAAGATGAAAATACCTAGGAGTACTCTTTTCGATTTGAAAACCTCAAAATGAAATAAAGGACGTTTCGTACTTCTTTGATGAAGAATAAACATTCCTCCAAAAACTAACATCAAGCAAAATGCTGTTAGAATCAAAGGAGATTCGAACCATAGAAACTTTTTTCCGTACACAAAGAAAAAGGCGCCTGAAATCAAAGAAATCAACATCAAGAATATTCCGCCTAAGTTCAATTGATACAAAGGCATTTTTGGGAACATTCTATTTTGATTAAATAGAAAAAGATAAATTGCCAGAGCAATCATATGAAACGACATAATAACATATACCATCATATTGTGATCATAATTTTCAATCGCAAATTTCACCATAGAAGTCGCAAATTTATCTCCTGTTAGCATAAATCCATATAAACACGAATAAGCGATAATTCTTGCATGTTTAGTATTGAGAGCCGACATAATAATCGGTACCAAAATACTTCCTTCTAAAAGTGTCAATGGTCCTTGCAAAAAACGAAGCACCAAAATCAATTGTGTATTTGTCGTTAATGTCATTCCAAACAAGATCAGGATGTTTAGACTTGTCATGAAGAGAAGGAGATTCCTGATATTGAAGAAGTGAAAGAAACGTACATGTACAAATAAACTACACACAATTGCTGCGTAAGCCAAAGAGAATAAAAATTGTAAATCATCTACTTCCAGATCCAAGAAAGACGCTGTAAATGTACTGTTCATATTGAAGATGGTCAATAACATCATATGTGGAAACAGTGCCATTACCAAAATCGGTATGATTAACTTTTTGGGCACCCATTTATTAAAAATAGTTTGTTTTTCCATGATGAATTAGTTTTCCAATTTTTCAGTAGAAACAATAACATTCATCCCTGAACGTAGTTTTTCATTATTTTTTGAATCTTTCAACATTATTTTTATTGGAAACCGCTGTTCTATTTTCACAAAATTTCCGGTTGCATTATCTGGTTTAATCAAAGAAAATTCTGATCCGGAAGCGGGAGAAAGAGATTTTATTTTTCCTTCAAATTCAAGATTTTTATACGCATCCGCTTTAATTATAACCGGTTTATCCATATCTATTTCACCAATTTGTGTTTCTTTAAAATTGGCAATAATCCATTTTTCTTTAGAGACAACCTGTACCAGTGCCTGGCCTTCTTTTATCAATTGACCTTGCTGAATATTTCTTGTTCCAACCCAACCGTCATAAGGTGCAATAATATAGGTATAAGACATGGTCAGTTTCGCATTATTCAGCTGTGCTTTTCGTTGCAGGATTTGCGTTCTTACAGGAGCAACTTTTGTTTGCTCTGCAGACGTACTTACACTGACAGCGTTTCGCTGTTGTTCCAAAGCACTTAAATTGGCTTTCGCTTGTTTGTATTTTGCTTCTATTTCTTCAAATTGTTGCACAGTTGCTGCATCTTCTTCAACTAAATTTTTGAAACGATTGTAATCTTTTTCCGTTCTCCAAACTTCTATTTTAGCGGCTTCTATATTTGCTGTTACTATGCTTATGTCACTCGCTTTGGTTTCTACCGCTTTTTCATAAGTCAGAACAGATTGCGCAGTAGATGCTAAATTCGCTTCCGCCATATCGATTTGATTTTGAAACTCACGCCCATCAATTACAATAAGCGTATCTCCTTTGTGGACAAATTGATTTTCGTCAAAATTTACTTTTTTTATAAAACCAGAAACTTTGCTCGATACCGGTGTGATATATTGACGAACTTGGGCATCGTTTGTATTGACATGCGATCTGGAAAAGAAATAAAACCATGCGATTGCTAAAATTCCTATGGTAATAAAAATCCAAGCGACCACAGAAAGCATCCTATTCATTCGTTTTTCTCCTTTTGTCTGTTGTTTTCCCATATTATAAGTTTCCTAAAACGTATTGTAATTGATAGTATTTTAATTGTTTATTGATTTGCAGTGAAATCAAATTCGATTGTGCTTCCAGGTAAGCATTATCAGCATCGATTAATTCTGTAATCAGACTTAGCTTATTTACATATTTTGTTCGCACAATACGATAATTTTCTTTAGCTTGGTCAATTGCTTCTTCGGCAATTTTTATCTTGTCAACCGACTCTTCTAACCGTTTATTTGCTGTATAAACCTCATGTCGAAGCCGTTCCTCTTTTTCTTCTATTTCCAATTTCGCAATCGAAATACGACGATCAGCCATTTGCAATTTTTGTTTATTTTTGAAAAAATTACTTAAAGGAATCGATACATTGATTCCAATCATCCCGTTACGATTCAAGTATTTTTCCGGAGGAAAAAACATAAAGTTGGGATAATTATAACCATATTCTGCTCCAGCCGTTATTTTAGGCAATGTATTCGCTTTCGTTATTTTCTTATCCAGTTCTTTCAGGTTCAAATCATCTTGTGCAATTTTTAAATTTTCACTATTGCTGATTGCTTCCAAAATCATTTCATCAACCAGTCCCAAATGTGTTTCATTGGTAAACAAATCATTGGTATCTATATGTATTTCTTGCTTCTCCGGCAATGAAAGAATGGTTTTGATTTGATGTTCAATAATCAAAATTTCATTTTCCAATTCTGTAAAAGACATTCTATGGTTGGACAATTGTAACTCTGTTCTCAACACTTCATTATATGTTACCAACCCATTTTTTTTCAATGCTTCTGTTTGTTTAATCACAACCGAATCTTCTCTTATTTTGTCAGAAATCAGCTTCTGTTGTTCCTGCAAATGCAATGCTTGCAAATAAGCTGTGATGATCTGCATTCTCAATTCGCGCTCGTCTTTACGCATCTGTAATGTTGAAATCTCAGTTTCTATCGTTGCTTTTTTCTCTTCATTTTTAATTCTTCCTCCTAGGTAAACAGGAATCTCTGCAGAAAGTGTAAAATCATATTTTACTCGTGGTGTGCTGTATTTAGTAGAAGGTTTCAGAAAACCATCTTCGTATTGACGCAAATTACTCAGTACATGAAAACCTGTATGAAAATCGACATCCGGAAGTTTTTCATTTTTTAAATCGTTTTCTTTTAATTCGGCAAGATTCGTTTTTAAAGCACTTATTTGTATTTTTTTATTGTTTTGTCGTCCAATTTCAATTGCTTCATTTAGTTTCAATTGGTTATACTCTATTTCATTTTGCGCATACCCCCATCCACTCAACATTATAAAAAATGTAAGCAATTGATATTTAATTGATTTAAATATCATTTTCTAGTAAATTCTTAAGTCTATTATTGATTTTATGATGCAAATGTACATTCAAAGTGAATGAACCTAATTGATAAAATAAGAAAAAGATTTGCTCATTTACGCCAAAATGAATTAATTTGTTCTTACAATACATTCCATTAACATTACGCTCAATAGTTAGATGAAGTTTGATCAGTTTTTTTTTAATGAAGTAGACAAAGCAACTGTACATTTTTATATTCAGCATGCACATTTAGATACGATAGGAACCGGCGTTCACCAACATAAGAAAGCTCAGTTATTATATGCAGAAGGTGGTATCGTGCATATTTTTGTAAATGACAAACACTGGTATCTTCCGGCAAGATGTTTCATGTGGATTCCTGCCAATACACCACACTCTATTTTAACAAATAGTAAGTCAGGAGATTTGTACAATTTTTATTTCAGAACTGAAACTGAAGAGAACGATTTTTACTCCATTACAAATATTTATTATGCGGGGGATTTACTGAGAGAAATGATTCTTTATACAAAAAACTGGAACGGAAGTGTTACTCAGAAAGACACAGCTAAATATGATTTCGTGAAAGCGATTAAATCAATTTTACCGGAAATGGAGTCCAATAGATTACCTATCATGATTCAACATCCGTATCCGAAAGATGAAAAATTAATCGAAATTGCCAGATTTCTAATGCGAAACATTGAAAAGAATTATACATTGGAAGAAATTGCAAAACATTTCGGATTGAGTACAAGAACACTTTCAAGAAAGTTTAAAGATTCGATGGGAATGAATTATGTTCGGTTTTTACGCTCATTACGCATTACAAAGTCATTAGAACTAATTGCAGAAAATCAGTACAACATGTACGAAATCGCCATGATGGTTGGTTATAATTCATTGTCTTCGTTTTCCAATATTTTCCAGAAAGTTTCCGGTATTCGCCCTACGGAATATGCGCAACTGATTAGTCATAAATCGTAATATGTTTTTTTGTTCAAAACAAAAAAAACATATTATATTACAACTTCATTAAAAGCAGTAAACAAATGAAAATTATAGCCTTTGCAGGAAGTAACAGTTCAACTTCTATCAACAAACAACTTGTGATTTACGCCTCTTCTTTATTGAATGAGGATCAAATTGAGATTTTAGATCTGGATGATTATACTATTCCGACTTTTGACATTGATATCGAGAAAGCACAAGGTTTCTCTGATGAAGTCAAACGGTTTTACCACAAACTTGTTGAGGCTAACGTTTTACTTATTTCATTGGCAGAGCACAATGCTTGTATTACGGCTGTTTTTAAAAGCTATATGGACTGGTGTTCAAGAATTAATTCTAAATTTCTTGAAGGAAAAAAAATCTTCGTCATGAGTACTTCTCCCGGTGGTTATGGTGGAAAAAATTCGTTGGAAGTAGGTTCTAAACTGATTACAAAATTAGGCGGTGAAATTCTGGTTGATTTCTCTTTACCTAAATTCAATGATAATTTTGTGGAAGGTCGAATTACAAATCAGGAATTAAACGAAGAGCTCGTTATTAAAGTAAATGAATTTAAAAATAAATTATAATCTTTTTATCATTTCCTAACATAGGTCAATGAAATTTGATTGAGACGATAATACTTTTGTTTCATCAAAAATAAAATAACCCAATAGGAATATGAAAATTTTAGCATTTGCTGGTAGTAACAGCAAAACATCAATCAATAAACAATTATTAAATTATACTTTAAATCAAATTGAAAACGCAGAAATCGATTTAGTTGATATCAATGATTTCGAAATGCCTATCTATTCAATTGACCGCCAATTAGAAAATGGTTTTCCTCAAGAAGCGCATGATTTTCATCAAAAAATTCAAGCTGCTGATGGGTTAGTGATTTCGTTGGCTGAACACAACGGAAACTTTTCTGTTGCTTTAAAAAACATTTTAGATTGGGTTTCTCGTATTGATATGCCTTATTTAAAAGATAAAAAATTGTTGTTATTAAGTACTTCTCCAGGTGCATATGGAGGAGGAAATGTGATGGAAGTGGCTACAAAATATTTTGGAATGTTTGCAAGTGGAGAAGTTGTAGCAAGTGCTACGTTTCCTTCTTTCAACGATAATTTCCAAAACAATGAAATTGTAAACGAAGAATTAAAAAATAAAGTATTGACTCAGGTGAATACGTTCCAAAAAGCTTTAGCTGCTGTTGAAGTTTAAGTGAAAATTTAAGTCAACAAAAAAGTCGTTCAAAATGAACGACTTTTTTGTTGACTTAAATTTAGACGTATGTCTATTATCTATTTTTTATTAAGATAGAACCTGATTTGGTTTGATTCTCATTCAGTTTAATGACATACCAATAATTATCTGTCGGGACAGGTTTCCCTCCTATTTTTCCATCCCAAATGAAATGATCTGCTTGTGTAATCGTTTTTACATTTTTCCCGAAACGATCATAAATCTCTACCACAGCATTTGGATAACTGTTTAAAAATTTACTCAAATCCCATTGATCATTTATTCCATCATTATTTGGCGTAATCACATTTGTAATCACCAATGCTTCAGCAGGAATTTCGGTCAAACATTCCCCATTTTTCGATTTGATACGAACATCATATTTTCCCGGAGGTACATTTCTGAAGGTATTCGAATCTTGCCAAGGATAAATAATTTTACCTTTTTCATCTTCTAATTGATATTGAACAGATGTATTTCCTCCACTTGCGACAATAATCATCGAATTATCCAAATCAGTATTGATCAGTATTGATGGAAACTCAACTAATTGAACTTCCGTTTCACTAGTTGCTCTGCAACTACCTGACGTCACTTCTAGTCTGTATTTACCCGGCTGACTGGCTATAAAATCTTGAGATGAAGAAACAAGTGTATCATTTTCATCAAACCATTTATATGTATCATATCCGTTCGGAGCTTTGATTAACATCGAATTAAAATCTGGACAAAAATAATGTATAGGCGCCAAATCTACTGTTAATTGTTCTCTTACCGTAACCTGCAACGTCTGAACAGAAGATCCACAACTGTTGGTTTCCGTCACTTGTAACGTATAACTACCGGAAGGTGTATTCTGCCAATCAATTTCTACTTGATTTCCGGATGTTGTAAGCGAAGTATAATTTCCTGAAAAATTACTTTCTAAAACTTTCCATACATAAGTAGAACCAACAGTTCCGTTACCTGAATTTTCGAGTTCATCTACTTTATATCTATGCTTAGCTCTTGGACACAATTGTTGCTGCCCGAATAGACTGCTTCCCGAAAGAAGCAGTAAGCCTATTAAGACTATTTTATTTGAATGATATTTTCGGAAATTAAAAATCAATTTATTTAGAATTCAATTGGAGACACTTTTGGTGCTGAACCTACAACAATTTTAATTATATTATTATCAGTAGTTCCTGCATTAAACGCAATATCAGTTCCATTAGTTTTTGTTTGAAAATTAGGATTAGCCAATGAAGGTTGAGTTTTAGTATAAACTACATCATCAATTCTTACAACTATATCTCCACCAGTAGGAGTTATAATAATTTCTTTTTTACCATTTACATCAAATGTTATTGCACTTGTAGTAGGAGTTCCTCCTGAAATTACAGTAAAATTAACTGTAGCTTCTGGTGTACCTTCTAAATCGATTTGAACATCAGGAGTTGTTGTCCCTATATAACAAACATTACTTGCTGCTGTAGAAATTTTTAAAATATCTGCCTTAACTAATTTAACGTCTATATTAGTAGTATTATCTGTAGAAACTGCAGGTGGACAAGTTGAATTTTCTACTACTGTAATAGTGTAATCTTTGATTAAATCCATTGGGTTTCCTCCAGATACAGGCCAAGCTCCTGGATTCCATTTAACTACTGCAATATTATCATCATTAATTGTATTTCCTGGTTCTGTATTAGGAAAATCAGGTGTTGCTCCAGAAAAAGTGGAAGTTGCTGTCCAAGTATATGTAGAACCTGGAGAACCAATTGATGTTTCATTACCTGAACCTTTTGTAGGATCAGTATCTACAATCAGAGATTTTGTAGCATTCAATATTGTACCATCAGCATAATATTGTGCTTGTGCTTTAAAACCTAACAAAGTGAAAGCAAATAAAGCCATGCATTTAAGAGTAAAATTTTTATTCATTTTTGTATGATTTTCTATTGAATTAATTCATTTCTATTGGTGCTATTTTAGGTAATGGGGTTACTTTTACTTTTATGTAACCAGAGTTAACAATATTTGTAGATCTAGCTTCAGAACAATTACTTGTGTTATTATTCGTCTGGCAATTATTCCATTTTAGTTGATACGTTATTTTGCAATAGTAATAATATGTTCCAGCAGTTGTTTCTTTATAGTTACTTAACTCTCTACCTACACCTATTGATGTTCCTCCCGTATTTGTAGGTGTAACAACTCTAAACCACTCATAATTAATTTGTATACTATTAGAAGTATTATCCAACTCAACACTTAAAGGAATTGTTTCGTCAGCACATTTTTCAAATTCATCAAGTTTATCTATAATTGATATACTATTAGTATTAATATTATTTTGAAAATTGCTACAAGTACTTTCATTTTTCCAGTTATTCGGATTTAACAATCGTATTAGCCATTCATTTTTAGATGTTGCAGTTCTTGGTCCATTATAATATGAAAATGAAAACTCTTTAGGATTTGTTTCAATTTTATTTGGTGTAAAATGATGTCTTCTTAAATCATTTTGATCAATATTTGTATAATCTGTAGATGCATTATCATAACCTGGTAAAGCAGAGTTTTGAGTTTCCGTACTTGAGGGAGTTGGTAACTTAACCCAATCATGAATAGCATTGAATGCATAAAGATAATTCCCCGTTAAACTACCATTGTGTTGAGATGTTCCATTCCAAGAGGAATTACTAGAAGTAATAATCAATTGATCTTGTTTAGCAAAATTAACAGACATACCAGATTGCATAATACTTGTATTCCACTTAGGATTTGCACTACTTAAATAAGATGCATTATTAGAATTAACAGGAATTCTCAACTCAATTACCTGACCTTTACTAAAACTATTACCGTTTTTCAACGTAAATTTAATAACTCCTTCTGTTGTTCCAAATTTTCCTGCATTACGTCTTTCAAAACCATTATCAGTTATAACAAATGATGTACCTTGACTAATATCTACTAATGGCATTAAATAAATAACATCTGAAACAATATTTGCCGAACTATTTATAGCACATGCAGTTGTTTTATCTGGATCACCTGAATTTGTATTAAAATTGTAATTCACTCCTACCACAACAATATCCCCTTTACTCAAAGTCTGAGCAACAGTATTCTGTATAAAAAAGAAAAAAAGTAATATAAAAAAGAAAATTCCTTTCAATGGTTTTGTCTTTATCGTTTCGCAAATATTGTCATATTTTTTTAACATAAAATTTAGAAACACATTATCATAATGTTAATTTTTTAACGTTTATTCCAACAAAAAAACCGGGCTTAAAAGCCCGGTTTTTTTGTTGGAATCATCACAGATACTTAATTGACATTTATTTCGTATGTTATTTCTATTCCGCCATTGGCAAGCATATCATGTACGCTACAGTATTTTTTAACGGCTAATTCTGCAGCCTTATTTGCTTTATCAAGATCAATAGTTCCTTTTAAGTAAAATTTAATGTGAATATTCGTGAAAATATTCGGAATTTCATCACGACGCTGTCCTTCTACTTCCACTTTTATATCCTCAATTTCTTGACGTTGTTTCTTCAAAATTTCTCCTAAATCAAAAACACTACAGCTTCCCAAAGCGATTAATACCAATTCCATTGGACGAACACCTTTTCCCTCTCCTCCTATCGATTCTGGCCCATCTATATTTACTTTCACGGAAGAACTTGGCGCAATAGCTTCATAATGCGAAGCTTGATTTACTCTATTTAATTCAATTTTCATTTTGTTTGTTTTAAAGCATAAAAATAATCATTCTCAAAAGATTTCTTTTCAAAAATTAGTTGAATAATGAAGCATAAAACAAATTTTACACTAAATTTAAATCGTATAATTTAAAAACAAACCACAGATGAATCGTATCGTTTATTTTGAAATTCAAGCAAATGATATCCAAAAATGCATTGATTTTTACAGCAATGTTTTTGGATGGAGTTTTATAAGACAAGAAGGTTTACCAATTGAATATTACCGCATCAATGCTTCTGGAATGGAAGGTGGAATGTTTAAACGTCCAGCTGACACACCCCCTCTCAATTGTGGTACAAATGCTTTTACATGCACCATGCAGGTGGAAAACTTTGACAAAACCGCAAGCAAAATAACAAAAAATGGTGGAGTGGTTGCCATGCCAAAATTTGCTATTCTCGGAATGTCCTGGCAAGGTTATTTTTTGGATACAGACAACAATGTTTTTGGTATTTTTGAAGCTGACCCAAATGCACAATAAAAAGCCTGATCTTTCAACTAAATTATTAAAATCCCTTGACGATGAAACAAATTTCTCTCTTAATTCTCTTTTCCTTTTTAATAAGTGCTTGCACAACGAATACGGCTTCGATAAATACGCCTGATTTTAATTTTTTGATTGGAAAATGGATCCGAACAAACGAAAAAGTAGATCGAAGCACTTACGAATACTGGAAAAAATTGGATCAAAATACATTTTTAGGTTGCGGATTTACAATCAAGGATAATGATACCATCTGGCAAGAACATACGACTTTGACAAAAACCAATGGCAAATGGTTTTTGAAAGTAAAAATGAACAAAAAAGAAAATCAAACAACCGATTTCGAATTGATACATTTCGAAAAAAACTCTTTTACATTAGAAAATAAAGAAAATGACTTTCCCAAAATTATAACGTATTTTAAAGAGGGAAATCAATTAAAGGCAGAAATCAGTAACGATGATTCAAATAAAATTTTATTTGATTTTGAGAAATTGAAAAAATAGTGTTTACTGCGAAACATTTGTTAAAGTCGCATACGCAAACATTAAAACAGACAATATTGTTCCAATCATAAAGATTGTATATGTAATGCTCAACAAACGATATTTTCTTTCCAAAACTTTTCCTAAATAATACAAATCTCTGGTCATCGAATTATACAAATAATCGCGGTCTTTCATCAATTCCTGCATTGCTTCTTCGTAAGCATCAAGTGACATCTGGTAAAAATTTCCAAAGAAAAGCAAATTCACTTTTTTATTTTTTACATCTTCGTCATTAAAACTTTCGTACGTTACATTTGGTTTTGTCGCCAAAATCGCAAATACGATCGAAACGACACTCGATAACAGCATCACGATTGAAGGCAAAAGTAAATACTCATTTTTAGGACTGCCCAATTTTGGAACCAATGTTGACAATGCAATAGAAATGACAATCGCATTAACAGATAAAAGGATATTTGCTTTGCTATCTGCAATATCACTCAAACGAGTATGATTATTCAATGTCACACGAAAAAGTGTATCTACTCCACGTTCGGGTTGTTGAATTTTATCATTTTTCTTTTTCTTTAACTCATACTTATTTGGGATATCACCAATCAACTCAATCTCTTTGATTTTATTCAGCGTAAAAATTAAATTTTCTTCTTTTCCTTTTTGCCAAAGCCTTTTTGCAGCATCTGTATAAAAATGATGAACATTCAAAAAGAAGTTCCTGTTTTCGATATGCCATTCATAATCCGAGAATTCTTTGTGGCAGATTTTCGAAATTTCATCTCGTAATAATTCAGCTATTTTAGGATACTCGGCTTGCCCCAAATGGTAATTATCAGCATCTTTTATAATTGCTTCTCCGATATTTTTCGGAACACGCCCTATAATTGTTATTCGAATATAATCTTCCACTTCTTTGATGTATTCCTCATCATACAGAAGTTCAGTCAAATAATCTTTTGCAATATTTGCGCTCTCATTTTCATGGCCTTGCACCATTTTTGTATAACCTGTATCATGAAACCATCCTGCAATTAATAATTTTTCTTTTAAATCTGCAGAAACTTCTTCTTCAATACACAACATTTTTATGGCTTCAACAACTTTTACAGTGTGCATAAAATTATGATACGTAAAATCTAAAGAAAGATTATCTTTGAACAGATTGAAAACATAGTTTTCTATATTTAATAACAATTGGTTCATCACAAGTTTTTAACGCTTAAATGTATGAAATTATTACCAACACTGAAAAACAAAAAATTGAATTATCCTTTTTTAGCTTTAGTAGGTTCGTGTCTCTATATGACCTCTTGTGCGACGCAACATCCACAATATGGAAAAAATATCAAGACAGAAAAAACACAGAAAGTTGAAGGCAATAAAATTCAATCGATTTATTTAATTGGTGATGCCGGAGATTTAGACCAACCAAAAAATAAACAGAATTTAGAGATTCTTAAAAATGAATTGGCAAAGGCAGACTCTTCTTCCTATCTTTTCTTTTTAGGTGATAATGTTTATGAAAATGGGATCGTAACCGATTCAACAAAAGCAGCCTATAATACCAGCCGCAATAAACTTCAATTTCAACTCGATCTAGCCAAGCAATTTAAAGGTAAAACTCTTTTTATTCCAGGAAATCATGATTGGCGAAACGGTGTAAAAGGGTTGAAAGAACAAGAAAAATTAGTCAAAAAACAATTAGGTAATAAAAAAGCATTCTTGCCAAAAGATGCCTGTCCTATCGATAAAATTAATGTAAATGACAGTATTGGAATTATTGCGATAGATTCTGAATGGTATTTACAGGATTGGGATAAACATCCCGGGCTAAATGAAAAATGTGATATCAAATCGCGCGAAGCTTTTTTTGAGGAATTAGAATCGCAATTGAATAAATATCAAAACAGGACAACAGTTCTTACCATGCACCATCCGTTGTATTCGAATGGAACACATGGAGGCCAGTTTGATTTAAAAAAACAACTTTACCCCTTTGGAGAAGATTTCAAGGTTCCTTTACCTGTAATTGGTTCTTTTATCAACCTGTTACGAAGTACAACAGGATTAAGCCCTCAAGACGTCAACAACTTCAAATACAGAGAAATGGCCTCTCGAATTGCCACACTTATTGAGAACAGAGATAATGTAATTGTTGTTTCGGGGCATGATCATAATTTGCAATACATTCAACAAAATAATGTAAAACAAATTATTAGCGGTTCAGGATCTAAAAAGGAATCTGCCAAAGCTGTTGGAAAAAATGATTTCTCTTACGGAGACAACGGATTTGTTATTTTAGATTTATATGACAATGGAGCTTCTAAAGCCAATTTTTATGGTTTCAAAGACAGTCAGGCAGAATTATTATTATCAAAACAGGTTACAGAAAAGAAAAAGCAGTATTTGGCCCAAGTTTATGATGACAAAAAAATGCCCAAAATAATGGAGACGAGTGTTTATCCGCTAGAAGAGACTCGAAAATCTGACCCATACAAATTCTTTTTTGGTCGTCATTATCGCAGAACTTATGGACAGACCATTTCTGCAAATACCGTTAATTTAAGTCAATTGAATGGCGGACTAACTCCTGTCAGAATGGGTGGAGGACATCAAACGCAAAGTTTGCGTTTAGTGAATAGTAAAGGGGAAGAATACAATATGCGTTCTGTGAAGAAAAGTGCAACCCAATTCATCCAGCAAGTGGCATTCAAAAATAAATATGTAGCAGATGAATTTGAAGATTCTTTTACAGAAAAATTTTTGATGGATTTTTATACCACAAATCATCCTTATTATCCTTTAGCGGTAGCGAATCTGATGAAACCAATTGGTATTATGCATGCTACTCCGAATTTGTATTACGTTCCGAAGCAAGAAGCATTGAAAGAATACAATGAAAATTTTGGAGATGAACTCTATATGATTGAAGAGCGTCCAATGTCCGGATACCAAGATGGTCTTTTTGGAAAGCCAAGTGATATTGTAAGCACAGAAGACATGCTAGCAGCAATTCATAAAAATAAAGATGTTGGTGTAGATAAGCAAGCCTATATTCGTGCCCGACTTTTTGATATGTTGGTTGGAGATTGGGACAGACATTCAGATCAATGGCGCTGGGGAGTTTATAAAGAAGAAACCAAAACAGTATACAGACCTATTCCTCGCGACAGGGATCAGGCATTTCCTCGATACGATGGACTTTTCTTCAGTCTGATTATGAGAATTCCTCCTTTGCGACATATGCAGGATTATAAAGATGATATCAAGAATGTAAAATGGTTCAACCGTGAACCTTATCCTCTGGATTTAGCTATTTTAGAATCATCTGATCTTGAACAATGGAAAAAAGAAGCACAATATATACAAGACAACTTGAGTGATGACTATATAAGACAATCATTCGAATTGATTCCGGCCGAAACCAAACAAGATTACGATGATGAAGTCATTAAAAATATCATTTCACGAAAAGCGAAACTAGAAAAGTTTGCTGAAGAATATGATAAAGTACTTCGTAAATTAATTATCTTAAAAGGAACAAATGAAAACGATGAATTTGTTGTAACACGTCTCCCAAAAGGTAAAACAAACATCAAAATCTATTCAGGAAAAGATCATACCTTGATTTTAGATCAGGATTTTGATAAAAAAGAAACAAAAGAAATCCGTTTGTATGGTTTAAACGGAAAAGATAAATTTACAGTTGAAGGAAAGCCAAGTAATGCCATCCTTGTTCGTATTATTGGTGGAATTGATGATGATTATTACGAAGTGAAACGTTCTGCAAGAGTAAAAGTTTATGATTATGCAAACGGTAGTGATGCTTCAGAATCAACCTTCTTAACTTCCAAAAATTTTGTCAACGATTATGAAGTGAATACATACGATTACAAACAACCGATGTATAACTTCTTTACCATGTTGCCTAATATCGGTTACAACCCGGATGATGGAGTTAAAATTGGGTTATCTCCAACCTATACTGTAAATGGTTTTGATCGCAAACCTTATTCCCAACGTCATAATTTACAACTGAGTTATTATTTTGCAACAAATGGCTGGGATGCAAAATACAAAGGAACATTTACGAAAGCTTTAGGAAAGTGGAATTTAGATTTAAATGCAGCCTATACGAGTCCAACCTATAGTACAAACTTCTTTGGATTAGGAAACGAAACAGAAAATAACCAAGCCCAAATTGGAATGGATTATAACCGTGTGAGACTTGAAAGTTATAGCATTGGACCCTCGATATTCAAAATTATGAACAACAATGGACGTTTGGATTTTTCTGCGATCTATAGCTATAAAAAAATTGAAGAAAACCAAGACCGTATTGTTGCTGATTTCCCACTCATTAACCGAGATGTTTTTAAAGGGCAGCACTTTGGTGAAGTTGGTGCAAAATACTTATTCAAAAATTATGACAACGAATCTTTGCCCAAATTAGGCATGTCATTTTTAGCAAATGCAAAATGGATTTCCAATTTAACTGATTTCGAACGTAATCATTTTTACACAGAAATTAACTTAGGTTTTACACATAAAATTTCTGCAAATGGACGTTTAACAGTAGCGTCAATGTTAAAGGGAAAAGCAGTTTGGGGCAATTTTATGGAATTTTACCAAATGGCAAATTTAGGTGGAGATCAGGATTTACGCGGTTACCGTTTAGGGCGTTTTTCTGGAGATAAAGTTTTCCTTCAAACATCTGATTTACGATTTGATGCATTAAGATTCAAAGCTGTAGTACCACTACGCTTGGGGCTTTTTATTGGAGCCGATTATGGACGAGTTTGGTTGAGCGGAGAAGATTCAGACAAATGGCACTCATCTATGGGTGGTGGGCTTTGGATAAACGGAGCTCAATCTGTTACAGCTACAGTTTCATACTTTAAAGGAGAAGATCCAGGCCGAATTGTTTTTGGGTTAAACTTTGGATTTTAAAATTACAGCGTCTTAAAAGATTCTTTATTTTATATTTAACATACAAATCAGATTAAAGGTTTCTTTAATCTGATTTTTTTTATCTAATATCTAAACCTAACCACTACTCCTATCCTCTTCATTTTTTATATATGATTACACGATGCCATATTTTTGGGAATACTTATATTGTAAGAATCAAAAACAACAACATTTAGTCCAATAGAGCTATTTCAAGTGGAAATCTGCCGGCCATTCTTAAACGTTAAGATGAACAAAAACGACGAATTCATTTCTTATTAAAGTAAAACAAAAATAAAAATTACATTTATTTAGATTAAATAAAAATAATATATACTTTTGCACAAATTAATAAAATCTAAATGAAATTTTGTTTTTACACTTTTCTAATGACATTTTTAACAATCTCTGTCAATGCTCAAGATTACTCTTTGGAAATTAAATTAGAAAATGAAAATCGCTCTTTAGTTTCGAACATTCAGGTTACTGTTGCATCATCAGAAAATGGAAAAATAACAGGATATTCGGATGAGCACGGCGTTTTCAAAATAAATAAATTGAAAAAAGGTAAATATTTACTTACCATTGAATCGATAAAAATTTCATCAATCAACGAATCATTAACGGTATCGTCTTCAACAAAAAAAGTATACCAAATAACACCGAAGATAACCGAATTAGAAGAGCTTGTCGTAACAGCAAAAGAGTCGAAAGGGTTGACCAGCGTTTCTATCATTGATCAAAAAGCCATGCAGCATTTGCAACCTTCCAGTTTTACAGATTTGTTAGAATTATTACCGGGAAGACGCTCTGCTGACCCTGTTTTTAATAGAGCAAATAGTATAAAATTACGGGAAACAGGAATTGCAGATTCTCAAAATAATTATGCTACTTCTTCTTTGGGAACTAGTTTTATTATTGATAACATTCCTAAAAATACAAATGCAAATTTACAATACACAGAAGGACAATCTTTAGTCATTAATTCCGGTAACAGTACGGGATATGCAGACGAGAAAAGAAATAGTAGCGCAAAAGGTGTAGACATGCGTGCCATATCAACCGACCAAATAGAACGTGTAGAAATTGTAAGAGGTATTCCATCTGTAGAATATGGAGATTTGACAAGTGGATTGGTCAAAATTATTCGAAAAAGAGGGCAGTCTAATTTAGAAGGACGATTCAAAGCAGATGCCTACAGCAAAATGTTTTATGTAGGAAAAGGAATTGAATTAAAGAATAAGCTGAACTTTAATTTCGGAGTAGATTTCTTGGACGCAAAACCTGATCCTGTAAATGATTTCGAAAATTATAAACGGATTACAGCCTCTTTTCGCGCATACAAAAAGTGGATGAGGAAAGAATCAGAAATTGATTGGAATCTGAACCTTGATTATACAGGTTCTATTGACAATGAGAAAACAGATCCGGATAATTCTTATGGACTTATAGATCGTTATAAATCGACATATAATGACATCAGTATTTCAAGTGTATTCGACTGGAAATTTAAACAAAACAGTTTCATAAAAGGATTAAATTTTTATTCCTCTATAGCCCAACAATTCGATCAAATAAACCAAACCAGACTTGTCCAATTGAGCTCTGCAGGAGCTGTTCCTAATTCTACTTCAGAAGGAGAATCTTATGGTGTTTTTTTGGAACCTAAGTACATCTCTCATCTTAAAGTAGATGGTAAACCAATTGACCTTTATTTAAAGTTAATCGGAAAATTTGATTGGGGATGGAGTAATTTAAGAGCCGGTGTGGAATGGAAATATGCTAAAAATAATGGAGAAGGACAAGTATATGATCCTTTACGTCCTCCGTCAGAAAATATGACTTCCCGAAATCGTTCATATAAATCTATTCCTGCAATACAGGACCTTTCTTTCTTTTTAGAGACGAACAAGAAGTTTAAGATTCAAAAACATCAAGTTGAGATTCTAGCAGGATTAAGGAATATCACTTCTCCCGGGATTGACAAGAAGTATCGTTTACATGGTAAATATTATGTTGATCCGCGTATTAATTTGCAATGGAAATTACCTCATTTCTATATTAACAATAATTTATTGAAATTGGAAATAACCACAGGATATGGAGTACATACAAAATTACCAACATTAAATATGCTGTATCCGGAAAATAAGTATGTTGATTTTGTACAACTCAATTATTTCCATGAGAACCCGGCTTACAGAAGAATTCATTTGAAAACATATGTCATTGACAATACAAATTATGAGCTGGCTGCAGCGGTTAATAAGAAATGGGAAATAAGAACCGATTTAGAATACAAAAACATCAATTTTTCCTTTACCTATTTTGAAGAACAAATGAGT
This sequence comes from Empedobacter brevis NBRC 14943 = ATCC 43319, assembly GCF_000382425.1. Classification (GTDB taxonomy): domain Bacteria; phylum Bacteroidota; class Bacteroidia; order Flavobacteriales; family Weeksellaceae; genus Empedobacter; species Empedobacter brevis. The sequence goes on along the minus strand of NZ_KB908291.1, from coordinate 8,089 downwards.
TCAGGTTTTAGAAACATGAGCGATTATAAATTATTTTCTTACAGAAAATTCTCAACAGAAGCAATTAATCATAACACAATTAATCAAGCTCCTGATGTAGAAAATTTACCTTTTACAATAGAATCTCAATTGGGAACATATTCGAAACAAGCCAATGGAAGTTCATTCAATAAAAAAGGAATAGAATTTCAACTCAGTACAAAACGATTTTCCATGATCAATACCAGAATTACCATGAATGGTGCATGGTTTAAAACGCAGTATAAAAATAGTCTGCCCGTTTACATGAGAAATGATAAAATCACGATCAATGGAAAACCGACACCTTATCTGGGAGTTTACCTGAATGATGATGGTTATCAGGGAGAAAGACTAACAACAAATTTAATGGCAGATACTTATATTCCTGTTCTTAAATTAGAATTTTCTACTTCTGTACAAGTGATGTGGTTTTCTTCTTCCAAAGCATTGCCTAAAAATGGAACTCCTATCGCATACATTGATCAAAGTGGCACTCGGCATTCGTACGAAGAAGCAGATAAAAGTGATCCGAATCTAAAATGGTTGAACTTGTCATACAATGACAATGCGTTTCGAAAAATGACAACCCCTTTTGAAATGAATGTCAACTTTAAAGTCTCAAAAGTTTTTTACGAAAATTTCCGCGTATCAATGTTTGTCAATCGACTTCTAAATTATTATAAACAATATGAAGTAGATGGAAAAATAATTGGAAGAGCCGGACTTACTTCTCCTTACTTCGGAATGGAACTTAATATTAAATTTTAAATATATAAACTATGCAAAAATTACTTAACAGATTTAGCTTATTGATGCTCTTCTCTGTGTTTTTACTATTTTCTTGTAACAATGATGACGATGATTTTAAATCAATTCCTTCATCTCTTATTTTTACAAATAAACTTCCGGAAGGACTACAAGATGCCACTATTATTGAACTGAATTACACATTCAAAGAATTGAATACCGGTAAAGTTACAGAAGCATCGATTCGCGGAACAAAAGAATTGACTCTACAACTGCCTACAGGTTCTTATGAAGTATCAGTTACAGGACAAATCAACTATCAATTTGAAGGAAATTCATTCACAAAAGATGTTGTAGGATACAGTGCAGCAGAAGCAATTACAGCAGAAGATAAAAATAAAACAATTCAATTATTCATCAAATCTCCAAAAGGAGACCTGCTTATAGAAGAATTATTTTTTACAGGAACTTTGACACCGGAAGGAAAGCAATACAACGGTGACAAATATTTCAAAATCTATAATAATTCTGACGAAGTATTATATGCAGATGGTTTATTAATTGTGCAATCAGAATTCTTAACAGTAGAAAAGCAAGAGTACAGACCTAATATTATGGCGACAGATTTTGCTGCTGGATCAATTATTATGTTACCTGGAAACGGAAAAGAATATCCTATAAAACCGGGAGAACACATTATTATAGCAGATGACGCAATCAATCACAAGGAATATAACTCAAATTCGATTGACCTTACCAAAGCAAATTTCGAAATTTATTATGATGAAATGGATGATGTAGATAATCCTGCTGTCAAAAATACAATTCCTGTTTTTTCGACAATGATTATGCATAACAGAGGTTTTACAAGTTATGCTTTAGCCAGATTACCGGAAAATCTATCGGTTAGCCAATACATGGCTCAATACGAATATGAATACGAATATGATTTTGTATTTAACGGAGAAGTTTACCCATATAGTAATGAAGCCTATAGAATTCCAAACAGCTGGATTATCGACGCGGTTAATTTAAGTGTAAGTACACAATTCCAATGGATTTTAACAGCGCCTTCTCTGGATACAGGTTGGACATATAGCGGAACAACAGATCATGACAGTAGCCGATATGGAAAAGCCGTAAGAAGAAAAACATTATCTACTTCTACAAATGGTAATAAGATTTTAGTGGATACAAACAACTCTACATTAGATTTTATGCCACAGATAAAACCATCTTTATTCAACTAGATAGCATATAATGATATGATGAACTTTCGTTTCACTTTCAGTTTCTTCTTATTTATTGGTGGATTTTTATTTATACAAGCACAGAATAATGCTGTAGATAGGTACCTAAAAAACAGTTTACCAAGTAACACATTCTTTGATTCGATCAATACAGGAGTCGCTGATCAAATTTTAAGCGATAAAGAAAATTATACCGCATTGAGTGGAAATTTTTATCATTCTTTAGAAAAGAATTTAATCAAACAAAAAGGAGACGGTATAACTGATCTTTCTTTTAAAGTGGTCTCAAATTTCTTAATCGATTCTGCGAATTATGTTTGGGGAAATGTACATTATAAAAATGGAAAAAGAAAAAATGTAAAGTGGAATGAAAGTTCTGATTACGATAAAATATATCCTTATTTAATGGCCGATTCTATTGGAGGAAATTTTTCTACAGAAGAATATTTTGTTCAGGGAGGATACAATCGAAAACTCAAACAATTCAATTTTGGAATCCTGGCAGAATACCGTGCATTATTAGAGTATAGAAATCGTGATCCTCGTCCCAAGAATACGATTTCTGATTTGAATGTAGGACTTGGTATTTCATCCGCTATAGCAAAGAATAAGCGGATTTCATTGAATGTGTCACTGAATAAGTATACGCAATCAAATGTTTTAAAGTTTTTTAATCAATTAGGAAATCCGGAAGTCATTCATTTTTCAGGAATGGGAATTTATAATAATTTATTCAAAAGCAATAATAAAAGAGCTTATTACGATGGAAGTAGAAGTGAATTTCAACTCGCTTATTTAAATACAACTAAAAAAGGATTAATGGCTTCTGCCGGTTTTTCGTCCTTATCCATCGATAAAATTATGCTCGATTTACAAGGAATTATTGCTAATAATATAAATGAAAAACGATATAAATTTAATGTGTCTTATTCAACTCCCGATCTTTCTTTTTTTAAAGGCATAAGAATTTCATCGGAAATAAGAAAAAGAAAAGGAACAGAAGGAATATTCTATAATGAAACATCTTCCAATTATAAAAAAATAGGGGAAGCAACACGTTATTACCATGACAATAACAACATTCGATTAGTTTCTCTTTTTGAACTCATAAAAACAAAAAAAATACGTAATCTCTCGTTAGCTCCTTTTGTAAATTATTTTTCATCCAATGAACGATATACAGAGCCTTTTATTCAACAAAAAATTGAAAAAGTGACGGTCGGATTTGAGACTGATTTATTGTATCAAATAAGTAAAAAATCATTAATCAACATTGGTTTTGAATTAGGAACAACTAAGAACCTGACCAATAGCTGGAATTCCAATTATAGCTACACCAAGCAATCGATTCAAGAATTGATGGAACAGAATTTTAGTTATTTATCTTCCAATAACTATTATATGAATCTTTCTTACCGACAAGATTACTCAATCAACGAACAGTACTCTATTTATATTGATACCAAGTATGGGTATACGAATACGACGATTGACAAAAATTACAATACCTATTTAGAATTATCGGTGGGAATTTCATTTTAAGAAAATAGTTACACTTACAGCATTTATAGACTTTTTCTTTATAAAATAATAAAAGGCAAACTTACGTTTGCCTTTTACTTTATTGTTTTTTTAGAACTTCTTTTACTGTTCCATCTAAATTATAAGTTTTACCTTCACATTCCCACTCATGAGAAATAATCGTATCTTTTTTGTGAATATTGAACGTTAGTTCATCTTTTCGTTTAATAATGGTATCTCCTATTTCTATTTCATTTCTATATATTGCCCACCATCTGTTTTTTTCATTACAATCACATTTTTCTTGTGTGAAAGGATTAATTCCTTCCATTGCTAAATTTCCACCTGTCCCCAAATCTTTTTTCTCTACTAAGAGAAAACATTCGCTATTTTTTCTTTTTAAAAAAAAAGCTTCACAATTTGAAGATTGATCGCATGAAATAGTAGAAATTAACATAATAAATAATATTGTTTTTTTCATTTCTTTTAAAAATTTGGTCTTAATAAATTAGAAGGTGGAGTTAATGCTTGTGATGTAGTATTTTTGATATTAGAAATAGCTTGAGAAGCATTTTTAAGTCCATTACTTAACTTATAAGATCTAGCTTCAGCAACTCCAGAACTCATTCCGAACCCTTGTCCAATTCCATAGAAACGAACCCCAAGTCTACCTTTTATGGTATTGTGAATGTTGGTTTGAAATAATTTGTTTGGAAAACTACCATAACTCTAGTAATTATCTAATTCATTTTTCAAATCTAGAGTAAATTCTTCTAATGAAACTACAAATCCAGTTCGATCAATAGGAAATACATTTATAAGCAAATTATTATTATCAATAAAATCAAATATTTCTATTTCTAAGTCATCAAAATTTAATTCTTTTAAATTACAGTTATCCCACCCATTAGTTTTTGCTAGTAATGCAAATTCTTCTGCTGACCATACAGGGAATAAATTATGATTATCAATAGTTGATATAGCATAATTACCATCGGGGAATGTTAGTGTATATAGTTTTTCTTTATCTGCAATTCTTTTTAAAAAATACTGATACCTTTCAAAAGGAGATAAAGAGATTACTTTTTCAACTTCTTTTATATGCATTTTTATTATTTTACAGGTCTTTCTTTGTGCCTACGTCCATAGTTATCATATTTGTGTTGTTATCGATGATCTTTTCTATTTTGAAGATTAGAATATTTATAATAATAGCCTTTTCCTGCTTCTTGAGAATACTGAAAACCATTCATATAATAAGTCGTCTCAACATTTGATAGCAGGTTCTTCTGTACATACTTTGCTAATTTTGCACCGGTAGCATCATATGCATAGCTGATCTTATCTCCTCTGCGACAATCTGGCTCGTTCGTTAAAAATGTTTACAAAACATTTTATTCACACTCCATCCTCCAAAGAACTTCCGTAGGTAAATTTAGGAAAATAGGCCCGTTTACAGAAGTTTATAGACTTCTTCTTTATAAATAACCAAAGGTAGACAAACATCTACCTTTGGTGTTATTGTGAATATTCTTACATTTAATACATTGATTTATAAAGCATTCATAAATCACTATTACAAATTTATTTTTTTGAATAGAATCCTATATCATAATCTTTAATGATAATTAAGTATTGACCAAAACAGATATAAAAATTTTCTTTATGGAAATTTTCATATAATATATAATCTCCAATATTTACACCTCTACTATATTTCCATTCTTTATTATCTAAATAAAAATGAGAATTAAAAAAAGAGAACATTAAAAGTAGAATTATAGAGCCTATAAACAATATTTTTTTTCTCATTTAATTTTTTTTTTGAGTACCAGGCTGAAATGAAGATTCAACTTTCTTTCCATTTTTGTATATATTCATTTGATTGGCATAATTAGTAAGCCATCTTCCTGTTAAACCTAATGGAGGTCCTGAAACCATATATACGTTTAGTTTATTAAAATCGCCTTCTCTCATTCTGGAATTTGTTTCTCGAACATTTGTAAATTTAGACGGATATGATGAAGTTGGTTGCCCCCAAATTTCAACATTATTAAAATTAGATTGCTTTGAAATATTCTTTGTAAAAGAATATTTTTTACTATCATTTCCTGTGTTACATCCCATAAAATATGCTCGAGAGTCAGGTGCCCAATTGAAATCAATATTACTCCAACCTTTTATACTTAATTGAGAAGAATTATTATTTGCGATATTTCCATTACCTCTATCATCACCTCTATTATATAAAGCATCTTTTGATGCTGGTTTACTTCCTATAGGACCATCAAGACCAGCATGAGACCATATTCCAAATTCTTTGGTTTTTCCATATTCTGAACTATATGAACTAACAATATCTCCAACCTTTTCATCTAACTCTTCTAAATCAGAGACAGCTTTAAAAACAGCTATATCACCTTCTCCTAATTCACCTGAATTTAACAAATCTCTTGCATGAGTTAATGCTGCATTCCAAAACATACTGTTATCTTCTTTTTTATCCGATTTAACAAAGAAGTGTATATATACATCTTCTCCATCTGGATCTATAAAGTTTATTGGATTATTTAAAGTAAAATTGTAAGGAGAATATGAGTTCCATTTACCAGCCATTGGATCAATATTAAACCATCTTCCAATACTAGGATCGTAGTTTCGTGCACCGTAGTCGTATAAGTTTAAGTTTAATCGTCTTGCAGCTCAGCACTTCGTGCGGTATGTTCGTCAAAAGTTTATTTAAACTTTTTTCTCCATAATCATTGTATTTGTATTTATAGTTAGGATTCGCAAGATTGGTATTATTGTACCCACTATGCTTTAAACCAAACGGATAGTAATTGTTTTCTTCTAAAACTTTTAGAGTGCCATTACTTTCCTTTTGATAGCTAAGACGTACACTCGCTTCCCTCGGGTCATTTCATGAAAAGCTTTATCAAAGCTTTCATTCATGAATCAAAATGGTCAGTGTAATTGCACACATAATTAAAGGTTGTGCCTCCAGTTACACTCACATAACCTTCTGTTGTCGGGAAAAATTCAAGTCTTTTAACTTGTTTACTCGTAGGAGATTCTACTTGTTTGTACTGAAAACCATTTATATAATCAGTTGTAGTTACCCTTACGCCTTCTCCCTCTGTTACAACTTTTGCTAACTTTACACCGCTAGCATCATATGCATAGCTGATCTTATCTCCTCCGCGACAATCTGGCTCGTTCGCTCACAATGTTTACAACATATTTTATTCACACTCCATCCTCCAAAGAACTTCCGTAGGTAAATTTAAGAAAATAGTTTCGCTTAAAGTATTTATAGACTTCTTCTTTATAAAATAACCAAAGGTAGACCTGCGCCTACCTCTTGTTTTATTGTGAATGTCTGAGATAACAATATATCTATATATAAGCTTACCTCCATTTAATATCATTATAATTTAAAGAATCTAACAATTCTCCATTTCTATATATTTTCAAAAATAAATCTCCTTTTTGTTTAGATATGGAGTCATTAATTTTAACTTTAGAATCCCATGAATATGGAAGAATTATGTTTTTATCATTTGAATACATAGTCAGAGCATTATGATTATTTTCATTGTTTTTTATTAATATTATTTTTCCTTCAAAATATTTATTCGATTGATTATCTAAAAAAATATCTCTAGGATTTTTAGAATTAAGATTGACATATAAAACTATTATAGTTAATATGATAAAAGGTAAAACAATAATGAATGTCAGTAATATATTTATTTTTTTCATTTTATTAACCACGTTTTTCCATTACTAAACATTGCTCCAATCTTTGTTCCTGGTCCAATTCCTCCCCCAAAACTTTGAGTAGTATATCCATTTTTATTTTGACCAAAATTATTATAATCCATTTTATTCAATCCTGTACCAAATACAGAAGTGTCATAACTTCCTCCTGAACCTACACTTATAGGAGATCCAGGTATGCTTAAATTATATTGACTTCCTTCTCCTTGAAAATCTTTTAATTCAAATCTACCGCCTAGAGTTGTAGGTGTAATACCTCCATACTCAAAGCCGCCGCCGCCGCCATATCCTGCATTTCCATTTACTGAAAAGTACCAGCTACTTTTCCCATATGAGTCAGTAACATTCCCAAATGCAAAACCAAAACCTCCAATTGCAGCCCAATTAAAGTTTATCTCTGAATACGTCCCTTTTCCGTGATTACCAGCCATTACTAAATGACCACTTGCAAAACCAAAATCTTCTGTGGTATTTTCTATAGATTGAGTTGTATTACCCATTGTTAGAGATGCTGTACCATTTTCATTAAGATTTAATGAACCTGTTTCTCCTGTAGCCTTGTTATCAACATTTATAGATGCAGAGGGTCCTAAATATGTTTCATCTTCTGCTAATTTTGTAGAAGCATTTTCTTTTGTTAATGAAGCATCATAAACATAATTCCCAAGTCTGTCTTGTTTCCAATCTTCAGCAGCCATCCCATCAGGGTCAATAAAATAAACAGGATTATTTAACGCATAAGTATAAGGAGAGAAGCGTCTTGATTTTTC